>JAENYS010000037.1 GCA_016841645.1 Desulfoscipio geothermicus
ACCCAGTGTCGCTTTGAATTTATAAAATCGTGTCTTGACATTGGGGACCATTGTACTATATGGTATTCGTTGTATAATGAAGTAAAATTTTCCGTAGCCGAAATTATTTCTTTTGGCGGAAGATATATTGGATCGATAGCTTTTACTAATCCTCTTAATGTTTGTCTGATATCAAGATGTCTTTCTTGATTTGTACTAAACCCGAATTCGAGTCTCGTATTTTCGTTCATTGTTATTGCTATTTCAGAGCGCTTTCTCCCTTGAATACGTCCAACTAAACGTCCGATTCTATCATCATCCGTTCTAAATACACCTTGAAGTTTTGAGACTAAAAGATCTTCATTTTGTTCTTTTGTTAAATCTGACTTGGCTTTATTAGCATCGTTTATTGATTTTGTTGCCGAATACAATAGTTTTAATATGGCTGTTTTACCAGTGCTGTTTTCTCCGCTTATAATATTGATATTCTTAGAAAAATTAATTTTAAGGTGATTAAAAAGCATGAAATTCTTAAGAACCAATTTGCTAATATACATTCTCTACACCTCTTTCTTGTTCATTCTAAATTATTTCCTGATTGATTATGGTGTAGCCATTTGAAACGCTCTGTTCAGGGCAGATAACCTCTAGCAAGGATATTTTACCATAATTATACAGTTAAAAACACTTCTAAAGCAATCAACTTGTAAAAGGAATAAAGTTTCACAACAAATCAATAATGTCTTTCAATCCCACCAATTTCAGCTTTCTATAAAAGTTAATTCGGGTTTTCATGCTGTAATTATTTCCACAGAGAATAAATTGACTCCTTCTTTGTCTCTATTCAGGAAATAAATCTCCAAATTGTTGGTAAAGAAAATAGCCGATAAATTAGGCTATGATTAGCGTACAGTTGGCCGTTAGGTAAAGAGCGAGTCAAAAAGAAAGCTGAAATCCCAAATGGGCCAGATTGGAGGCCATTGTTGGCGCAAAAGAGAGGGTTCAGCAGATAAATATTGAGAGCACGCTTTGAGTAACGGGAGCAGGTTCAGAAGAACGAAAACGGTGAGACCATGATTGTGACCATGAGTCGGGAGACTTCCGTTTTCTTTACAGGGAAATTGTTGAGCTACGCCCCCTAGTGGCATAGTAATGATTTGCTGTCAGGCAATCAAGGTGATTATAATGGGTAGCTCGTCCTACCCGGCAAACTGGTAGCTGTTTATCGGAACAAAGACCAACCGAATGAAGGACAAGAACAATGAACTAAAGCTTGTCATAGTTCGTAATATCTAAAGATGCAATCTTGTACAATCAAGGAAGCTCCCTGAAGCTTCCATCAGGAAATATCTTATAAATATAATATCCGGGAATGAACGCCTGATCATGCTAAGATGGGGGAGGAGATGTTCAAATTCGCATGGATGGAATTCAGGGTAAGTAAAATAACTATGGTAATATAGCTATTTAGAAATAAAGGACGTAGGCGCGTTCTTGTCTTAATAGACATGCATTATTTGACGTTTTATAATTACTATGTATTCCGGCTTATCCGGACACTAAAGCAAAAATTTATAATCCCTTTTTCCATTGATAATACGGCGTATTTCAATTGTCTCGTTGTTTAGCAGAACGTAAAACACCAAATAACTATCAACTATCAGAATACGATAACCTTTCCTAGTCAGTCTTCTATTTTGGGGTACCGTGCCAATCAGTGGGAAGTCTTCCAATTGTAGAATGTTCTGTATAATTTTTTCAGCTATTTTAAGCGCGGGGGCAGGATTATCCTTTGTGATATAATCAATAATTTCGGTTAGATCATGTTCCGCAGCTTCGGTGATATTAATTAGATGCTTTGGCATGGATACGGCTCCTTAGATTTGCCATAACATCGCGGAACGGGCGGCACTTTCCAGCGCGGCTTTGTTCTTCGGCTTCGTCCAACTTGTCATAAAGTTCTAATAAGGCTTGCTGTTCCTCAAAAAGCTGCTGGCTCATAACGACTAAATGGCCGTTACCATTCTTGGTAATAAAGACCGGCTTTTGTTCTTTGATGCAAATTTCCTCAATCTCGGGTGTTTTATTGCGCAAATCTGAAACAGGACGAATTATTGGCATATCGTTCACCTCACGAATGGCTATGTCATTATTATATCATAATTTTGATATAAGGGAAAGGAAGATTTTAGTGGGCAATCAAAGCGAGGTTAGAAAAAACTTTGGGCTCAGAGCTTCAAATTATAGATTGAGTACTACTCATGGGAATCCGGTTGACCTTGAGAGAATGGTTAATTTATTACAGCCACATCCAGGCGCAATTGCCTTGGACGTTGCCACCGGAGGAGGGCATACAGCTATTGCTTTGGCCAAATGTGTTAATAAGGTGGTTGCTATTGACATAACCCCGGAAATGTTGGCAGAGGCGGAAGTGGCCTCGAAGCAATCTGATATAAACAATATTGTATTTCAGATGCAGGATGTACATAACTTAAATTTCTCTGACGGTCAATTTGACATAGTTGTGTCAAGATTTGCCGCCCATCATTTTTTTAACGTAAAAAAAGCAATTCGTGAAATGTGTAGGGTATTAAGGCCGGGAGGGAAATTTTACGTACTTGATTGTTCGGTCGTTGACGGGGATGAGACAGAAGAAGAAATTAATCGTATTGAGCTTTTAAGAGATAGCTCACACCAGTGTTTATATTCGCCACGTCAGTGGAACCATGTATTAGAAGGACTTCCATTGATTATACAACTCACCGTGTTCATAAAAGAAAACTATGAACTGCCACAGTGGTTTGACAGAATAGGAACAAACTATAGCAATCGACAAGAAATCTTTCGAATACTTAAAAACCTTTCTGAAGCTAGCAAAGTTTTTTATCCCTATGGCGATAATTATATAACCACTTACCGCTATGAGATTTTAGCAATCAAAATCTAAGAGGGCTAGTAGTATGACAGTCATAATATTAATAAGTGCGATATCCGGCTCAATTCCGGGGAATATTACACTAGGAATCGAATTTTGGGGTACTGTAAATGGATTAACCAAATGTAAAACATTTTCATAAGGGTATGGTTAAAATAATTAGACTAGAACCTACTGTCCAAGGGGGATGAATTGATGTCCAAAAAGGTGCTAATCGTAGGCGGCGTGGCCGGGGGGGCCGGTGCTGCCGCCAGGTTGCGCAGGCTGGATGAAGCAGCCGAGATTATTATATTTGAGCGAGGGGGCTATATATCCTTTGCAAACTGCGGCCTGCCCTACTACATCAGCGGCGTGATCAGCAAAAGGGATCATCTGCTGGTGCAAACCAAAGAGGCGATGGAAGCGCGGTTTAATATAGATATTCGCCTCCATAGTGAGGTGACTGCCATAAACCGGGACACCAGGGAGGTGGAGGTGGATTCCGGTGATCAAACTTACCGGGAGAGTTACGACTACTTGGTTCTTTCACCAGGGGCGGCACCCATTGTTCCCCCCATACCCGGTATAGATCGGGAAGGGATCTATACTTTAAGGAACATGGTCGATGTGGATCGGCTTAAAGCGCTGGTGGCGCAGAGAAAGCCCCGCCGGGCGGTGGTTATCGGCGGGGGTTACATTGGCATAGAGATGGCCGAGAATTTAAAGCACCTGGATTCGGACGTGACTATAGTGGAAGCGGCGGAGCAGATTATGGGACCCCTGGATGTGGAGATGGCCAGGGTGGTTGGAAAAACCCTGCTGGATAAGGGTATTGAGATTATATTTAATGACGGGGTCAAAAGCTTTGATGGGCAGGGGAATATTGAAATGACTTTAAGCAGCGGTAGGAAAGTGGACGCTGATCTAGTGATCCTGGCCGTTGGGGTAAAGCCTGAAAACAAGCTGGCCCGTAATGCAGGTCTGGCCATTGGCGAGCGGGGTGGTATCAAGGTTGATGATTACCTGTGCACCTCGGACCCGTATATCTACGCTCTCGGTGATGCTATTGAGGTAAAGGATATCGTCAATGGTCGGCCGGCCCTGATACCCTTGGCCGGGCCGGCCAACAAGCAAGCCCGGATCGTGGCTGACAATATCGCCGGTCGAAAGGTTAAATATAAAGGCTCTCAGGGCACATCAATCATCAAGGTGTTCGACCTTACAGCGGCGAACACGGGGAATAACGAAAAAATGCTGCAGTTAAATGGGATTCCCTACGTAAAATCATATACCATATCGCCCTCCCACGCAGCTTATTATCCCGGAGCCATACCGATGATTGTCAAGATAATTTTTTCACCCGAGGGCGGCACTCTGCTTGGAGCCCAGATAGTGGGTAAGGACGGGGTGGATAAACGCATTGACATGCTGGCCACCGCGTTAAGGATGGGTCATACTGTTTATGACCTTGAGGAATTGGAACTGGCTTACGCTCCGCCGTATTCATCCGCCAAAGACCCGGTGAACATGGCAGGTTTTACGGCTGCGAATATTTTAAATGGCGATATGCGGGTGATGCACTGGGATGAGTTGGACAGCTTGGCCGGGGATGGTTATGTCTTGCTGGACGTGAGGATGGATATAGAGCGCCGCCAGGGGCATGTGGAAGGCTCGGTGCATATACCGTTGGACAGCCTGCGTCAGAGACTAGATGAATTGCCCCGGGACAAGAAGATAGTTATTTATTGCAAGATTGGTTTAAGAGGCTATATTGCCTACCGTATACTGGTGCAGAATGGGTTTGACGCTGCTAATTTAAGCGGTGGCTACGATATTTACCAAGCTTTGCATTACCGGTACGGCGAGGCTGTCAATATGAATGAACAAATGAACAGGCAGGAGAAGTAAACCCGGCAGAACGCCGGGTTTTTATTGCTTAGGAAAGTGTCGAAATAACGGTTCATGGCCAAGTTTTAGATGGTATCAAAGAGATTATGTTAGGTTTAGTTGTTAAACTGGGGTTGAACTTATAGTACTTTGATTATATAATTGTCTTGACAATAACGCATGCGAGGAGATTAAATATGAAAGTTAACCTGGATGAGAGTCTTGGTTTCATTCTAAATCGAACTAATATACGGATGAAAAATACTTTACTACATAAGTATAAAGATTATGATGTAACCCCTGAGCAGTGGGCAGTTTTAAATCGTCTATGGGTACGCGATGGTATTTCACCTAAAGAGTTAGCCGTACTGACTTCTAAGGATCAGCCCACAACAGTAAGAATACTTTCAAAATTAGAAAATAAGGGATTTGTTTCAAGGCAAGTTAATCCAGAGGATCATAGATCCTTTTCAATATATCTTACACCAAAAGGTCATGCATCAAAAAACGCCTTAATACCCTTAGCATTTGAAGTTTTAGATAGGGCAACAAAGGGTATTGATAAAAATAATATTGAGATTACTAAAAATGTCCTCAACCAGATTTATAAAAACTTAGAGTCTTAAGCAATATGTTAAAATGATCGTCAAAAAAATATTTTTCAGGGGGTGTCTAGAATTAATGAAAAAACTGGGCTTAAAGGGTAGGGCATGGTTAAAAGGCTTTCATATCTTGTTTTGTTGTGCCTGGATTGGCGCTGCTTTATCCATTGTGCTTCTCGGACTTGTGAAGGGTCACACGCCTAACGGAGATGAATTATATGCTGTTAACGCTTCCATTAAGCTTGTTGACGACTTTATCATTATTCCGGCTGCATTAGGTTCTCTTATTACGGGGTTGTTGATTTGCTGGTTAACTAACTGGGGATTTTTTAAGCACAAATGGGTCATAGTAAAGTGGATTATGACTATTGGTCAAATTCTATTCGGCACCTTTTTTCTGGGCAAATGGACAAATGGGGCAACGGCCATTGCAGATATGGAACGAGCTTTGTCCCTTCAAAACCAAACTTATTTATATTTCAGAGAAATGAGCAACAATTTTGGTAGTGTTCAAGCATTTCTACTCATTGTAGTTATTTTTATCTCTGTACTTAAACCTTGGGGCCTCTTTCGCCGTTGACCGTGATCGAGGCGCATCCGTTTTATTATATGCCAAAGTGTGTATATCAAAAGCCCATTGATAATTACTATGTAACACTATGTTCTTGAAATAATACAATTATTCATATGTTCCTTTATTTTCTTTGCTGAATTTAATATTTTATGTGTTTATTTTTTTAGAGGAAATTAAGACCATGCAGCGAAATAAATATTAGCAATCTATCATTTTTCATTCAGCGACATGCGGATGTAAAATCATGCGCGGTAGTTTTGTAAAAGGAAGGTGATAAGTACTTTGCGATATACTCCGAAATTTGAGCTGGACCGGCGGGTTGCCAAATTGCAAGAACTTTTAAAGCAACAGGATATCGATGGGGTAGTAATTATACAAAACGCCGATCTATTTTACTTTTCCGGGACTATTCAGCAATCCCACCTCTTTATACCTGCTGAGGGCAAGCCGTTATTACTAGTTAAAAATACTTATGAGCGGGCTCGGGAAGAGTCCGCCCTGGATAATATTGTCTATCTGGACAGCCTTAAGGATTTATTGCCAACTCTCCAGTCATACGGCTTTAATAGCTATAAAACCCTGGGCCTTGAGCTGGATGTGTTGCCTGCAAACCTGTACCTGCGTTATAAGGATCTCTTTAAAACGGCTAATATAGTTGATGCCGGCCTTCTTATCCGCACTGTACGCATGATCAAATCGGATTACGAGCTGGAAATATTAAGAGATGTGAATAAAGTGCAGTCACAGATATTTCCATTTGTCAGTGGCAATATCCGGGAAGGCATGTCCGAGCTGAAGCTGGCTGCGCTTATTGATGCATTTTTCAGGGAGAAGGGCCACCCCGGGTTAATGAGAGTACGGGGCTTCAACACTGAACTGCATCAGCAGCATGTGGTATCCGGTAGCAATACCACCCCTAGTTACTTTTGGGGAGCGGTCGGCGGCAGAGGAGTCGGCCCGGCGTTTGCGCAGGGTGCCAGTGATAAGTTGATCGGTCGAAACGAGCCTGTGTTGGTGGATATAGGCTTTAATGTCGACGGGTATTCCTTGGACCAGACCAGGATTTTTTGTATTGGCAAACTACCGGACCACTTGGCCCAGGCTTACCAAGTCGCAATCGAAATTATCGAGCAGATAAAACAGCTGGCCAAGCCGGGGGTGCCTTGCGGTAAGCTCCACGAACTGGCGCGGCAAATAGCTGGTGCAAGTCCTTTTGCCAAGCATTTTACAGGCTACCCAAATCCATTGACATTTTGTGGCCACGGTATCGGTCTTGAACAGGACGAATTGCCGGTAATTGGATATAAGTTTAAAACGCCGCTGGAGCCCGGCATGGTCTTCGCGTTGGAGCCAAAATTCACCTTTCCGGACGGCGCCGTGGGGATCGAAAATACCTATCTTGTAACTCAAGACGGGCTGGAGACCTTGACTGTATTTGATGAGGGAGTACAGTATGTCTAAGCATCAAGCAGGGATTTGGTTAATTGCCCGGCAATTAGTCTTAATAAATGAGTGATTGACAGGCTTGGCCGCATAAAGTAAAATAAATTAGTGATATAAAATAATAATACAGCCACGAAGGCTGAATACACTTCAGAATGAGTGTATTTGCTTTGGTGGCTGTTTTTGTTGTCTGAAAAGAGAGGAGAAGATATATATGCATATGGCTGACGCCTTAATTTCACCTGTTGTTGGTGGAGCCATGTGGGCGGTGACGGCAGGAGTTGCAGCTTACTCAATCAAAAAAGTGCAAAATGACTTGGATGAACAAAAAATTCCTTTAATGGGGGTAATGGGAGCATTTGTATTTGCGGCTCAAATGATCAATTTTACTATTCCCGCTACCGGATCAAGCGGTCATATTGGCGGAGGCTTGCTGCTTGCGGCATTGCTGGGTCCCTATGCAGGCTTTCTCGCTATGGCATCCATTCTGGTGATTCAGGCGTTGTTTTTTGCGGACGGTGGCTTGCTGGCGCTTGGGTGCAATATTTTTAATCTTGGTTTTTTTACGTGTTTTATTGCTTATCCGTTAATTTATCAAAGGATTATGCGAAAAGGATACTCTACAGGCCGTATCTTTGCCGGGTCCATGTTATCTGCTATCATAGGTCTTCAGCTTGGCGCGTTTAGTGTAGTCCTCGAAACGTTCTTTTCCGGTAAGTCTGAGTTGCCCTTAGGTACTTTTCTTATGTTAATGCAGCCCATTCATCTGGCTATTGGCGTGGTGGAAGGACTGGTTACCGTTGCTGTCCTTGGCTTCATTTGGCAGGCACGCCCTGAAATCATTGAGAAGGTGGCATTGGGTGAAGCGTTGGGTCGTATTTCAATTAAAAAAATCCTGGCCGGGCTTGCCATAGTTGCTATGATAACAGGTGGTATTTTTTCATGGTTTGCATCTGCGAATCCCGATGGACTGGAATGGTCCATGTTTAATACTTCAGGGAAAGAGGAACTCGAAGCTCCGGCGGGTATTCATCAAACACTGGCCGCTATTCAGGAAAAGGTGGCGTTTTTACCTGACTATAGCTTTAAAAGTCAGTCGGAAACAAATACTATTGTAAATGAGACTCAAGGAAACTGGCCTGTAGTGGATGCGGGTACCAGCGTTTCGGGATTGGTTGGCGGTGTAATGACTTTGATGCTAGCCGGAATGACGGGCTGTTGTATTTATTGGCTTAAGAAAAGGAGCAAAGCCGACTCTATTTAGGGGAAACGAGACGGGAACGCTCGTACTGTTTGTCTTGGCAGCATTAGAGCATGAAAATTAGCTTTCTTAAGGCGCTCCGGTGACTATCCGGAGCGTCCATTAAAGTTATCATGCCAAGATATTTCAGGACAGGATTGAGGATTATTTATGTCAAACATGATGGCATCAATATATAATATCAGGATGCTCGATGAGCTTGCGGAGAAAAGTACGGTTATTCATAATATACATCCGTTGATGAAGGTGTTAACAACATGCCTTTATTTAGTCGCTATTGTATCTTTTAACAAGTACGAGTTAAGCGGATTGCTACCGCTTTTATTTTACCCCATTATTGTTATAACGTTGGCGGATCTTCCCTTGGTTCCGCTTCTTAAAAGGATGCTTATTGTTTTCCCTTTCATCATTGGAATAGGATTATTTAATCCTTTGTTTGACCGAATCCCAATGGTTGTATTGCCCTGGATTCAGATTTCAGGAGGATGGATATCCTTTTTATCCATTCTTTTGAAAGGTGTTTTAACGATATCGGCAGCGCTGCTCCTTATCGCTACAACGGGAATGACAAGGATTGCGGCGGTGCTTGACATGCTGAAAATACCCAAAATATTTATTTTGCAGCTTCTGCTGACTTATAGGTATATCACTGTGTTGATTGAGGAAGTTGGCCATACGTTAAGAGCATATTCATTGCGTTCACGGCGTGAAAGAGGTATTAGCTTCAGTGACTGGGGTTCGTTAACCGGGCATTTGCTGGTCAGAACATTGGATAGAGCCCAGCGTGTTTATCATTCAATGTGCTGCAGGGGATTTACCGGTGAATACAATGCTGGCAGTGGGACAAGGATCCGGACGGTTGATATTCTATATTTTATCGGATGGGGTTTATACTTTATACTGGTACGATATTTCAATATTCCGGCTACGATAGGTTCATTAATTACAGGAGTGGTTAGATGAGTCACCATATTATTCAAGTGAACAATTTAAAATTTTCGTATCCGGATGGACGACAGGCGCTAAACGGCGTTAACTTCGAAATACTGCATGGCGAGTCTGTGGGTATAGTAGGTGCCAATGGTGCCGGCAAGTCAACATTGTTGATGCACCTGGTTGGCGTTTTGTTTCCGGATGAAGGAGAAATTCGGGTGGGCGAAGTGCCGGTGATCAAGAAAACCTTGCCGCTGATACGTCAAAGTGTGGGGATGGTATTCCAGGATCCGGATGACCAGTTGTTTATGACCACTGTTTATGATGATGTGGCCTTTGGGCCGCGCAACTATAAATTACCTGAGGAAGAAGTTGAAAAAAGGGTAAGGAGTGCACTTGAGACAGTCGGAATTCTCCACTTGATGGACAGGCCCCCCTACAAGCTCTCCGGAGGAGAAAAGCGGGCGGCAGCCATTGCCACGGTCTTAGCCATGAAACCAGATATTCTTGTCATGGATGAGCCCTCCTCCTCTCTGGACCCGAAATCAAGACGCCGGTTGATATCGCTGCTTCGGTGTTTTACTCATACAAAAATCATAGCATCTCATGATTTGGACATGGTTCTGGAACTCTGCGAAAGGACAATTATAATACAGGATGGGAAGGGAATTATCGATGGACCGACCGGAGAAATTCTTGCTAATGAGGAATTGATGGAAAATTGTGGCCTGGAAATGCCCCTCTGTTTGCAAGGCTGTCCGGTCTGTGGAACAAAAAAAACAACATAATCATTGCAACAGGTTCTTACAAACCAGTGCCCACGCTATGAGCGTGGGGTTTTTTTTGCGTATAGCTTTTTACGGCTACCCGGGGATTGTTGGACGTTTGGCTGGTGGTGAGTTTTAGCCTTTGTTTCCCGGAGAAAACCATTATTGAATATATGAAGTTTGGTTTATTTCAGGGTAATTTCCAATTCTAATTATTTGGATGAGTATTCCGGAGCAAAATCCATCACCTGTCCGGGACATGGAAATCAACATTC
>JAENYS010000010.1 GCA_016841645.1 Desulfoscipio geothermicus
GGACACGTGATTTCCACTTTCCCGGAACTGCGATTTCATCGCACAAGAATATTCAGCTGCGAAGGTCAAGTATCTGGTAGATAAGAAGAATGTTGATCCAAAACAAATTCTGGTTATCTCCTTTACAAACAAGGCCGTTGATGAATTAAAGGAGAAAATAAATAAATCCCTTTCAATTGACTGCCCAATCACTACATTCCATTCGACAGGGAACGCTATCATTCGCAAAAGCGCCGATCAAAAACTGAATATTGTTCAACCATCCAAGTTGTATTTTGTGCTCATGGATTATTTTAGGGGAGACCTTTTGCAAAATGAACGCATGATCAATAATTTAGTACTTTTTTTTGGCTCGTATTTTGATGCACCCTATGAGGGAAATGATTTAAACTCATTTTTTAACTCGGTTGCCAAAGCAAGATACGAAACATTAAAGAGCGATCTTAACGAATATATTTATGAAATCTCTGATGCTAGAAGCAAGAAACGAGTTACAATTGCTAATGAAATTCTACGTTCCAAGCAAGAAGTCGAGATAGCAAACTATTTGTATTTAAATAATCTTGATTACCAATATGAACCTACATATCAGTTTAATATCCAGTTCGCTAGAAAGCCATATACACCTGACTTCGTAATACGCCAGGGTGAACATGTCGCATACATAGAACATTTTGGAATTTCCGAGTCTGGAGAGAATGACCGTTACAGTCAAGATGAAATTGAATCCTATAAAAAGGCGATTAATGATAAGATCTTGCTTCACCGGCAACATGGCACAACGTTAATCTACACTTTTTCAAAATATAATGATCAACGATTTCTACTAGATCACCTTAAGGAACAACTGGAGAAAAGTGGGTTCGAATTGATTCCGCGTTCACAGAGGGAAATAGTTGAAAAGCTGGTTGTTTCAGAACAATCCAGATACATACGAAGATTAGTCGATTTGGTATGCAGATTCATTACTAATTTTAAGACGAATGCATATGTAAATGAAGATTTCCTGCGCATGTCTAACTCAACCAATAATGTACGCACAAAATTATTTTTAGATATATGCCAAGAATGCTATCTGGAGTACCAGCGATACTTGACCCAAAACGATGCTGTGGATTTCCAGGACATGATCAATGATTCGGCGCGAATACTGAGAGAAGTCAAGGAAATGAAACAGAAGCTTGATTTCAAGTATATAATCGTTGATGAATATCAGGATATTTCTAGACAGCGATTTGATCTCACAAAAGAATTATCTGCTGTTACAGACGCTAAAATTATAGCTGTTGGAGACGATTGGCAATCAATTTACGCATTTAGCGGCTCTGATATTACCCTATTCACGAAATTCTGTGAGAAAATGGGATACGGAAAACTTCTTAAAATTGTAAACACATATAGGAATGCACAAGAAGTCATTGATATTGCTGGTAACTTCATTCAAAAAAATACCTCTCAAATTCAAAAAGATTTGATATCTCCTAAAAGAATTAGTGATCCCGTAATTATTTATACTTATGACAGTACTAAAAAAACAAAGAAAGAAGATAATCGGAGCGGTGCGATTTATGCAATAGCACATGCTGTTGAGGTTGCGATAGAGCAGATTATTGCATATAACAAAGCAGAAGGAAACGGCTGGAATTCAAATATCCTTTTGCTTGGGCGTTTTGGATTTGATGGAGATAATCTGGAACGTTCCGGGCTATTCGAGTATATTACACGTGGCTCGAAAATTTGTTCTGTTAAATATCCAAAACTGGACATTACGTTTATGACAGCACACTCTTCAAAAGGTTTAGGCTACGATAATGTAATTGTAATTAATGGACGGAATGAAACATATGGTTTTCCCTCAAAGATTGAAGGTGATCCAGTCCTTAAATTTGTGATAAAAGAAGATCTCTCCATTGAATATGCAGAAGAACGACGACTGTTTTATGTAGCAATGACGCGAACAAAGAACAGGGTGTTCTTCATTGCGCCAGAACAAAATCCATCTGAATTTCTTTTGGAAATTAAGCGAGACTACAAGAGCGTTTCACTGCGTGGAAATTGGAATGAACAAGAATATCAACCGGCATATCGCAAAATCTGCCCTATTTGCGGGTATCCTTTGCAGTTTAAATATAAAAATGCCTATGGCTTAAGGCTGTATATATGCACTAACGAACCTGAAATTTGCGGCTATTTAACCAATGATCTAAACGGCAAAAAAATGTCTATACAAAAGTGCAATAAGTGTGCGGACGGTTATTTGGTAGTGAAACACAGCAATAAAGGTCAAAGGCAACCGTTTCTGGGTTGTACAAACTATTCTCACGATGGCAAGGGATGCAATAACTCTCTAACCATGCAAGCTTATTATTCAATATATAGGTTAAAAGAAGAGCATATTGGTAAAACCGCTGACAAACCCAAGACTGTTCATGCAGTAGATATGAAGAAGATACAAAATAATATTCTAGATGCACAAAGCCGTTCTTCAAATTCAAACATAAGTATAGCAGAGCATTCAGACCCATCATTAATTGAGTCAAATAATACAATTCTGTCATTTAATAAAGAAGAAGTAAAGACTACAGAATCAAATAAGACATTAATTATTCCGGATAAATCATCAGTGGAGTCAATTCAATTTAACGGTATAGATATGTTAGATATAATCAGTGGAATTCTTCATTGTGTTGCTGAAATAAGTGAAAAACACTTCTTTGGCAAAAGTGTCTTGATGAATGTGCTTAGGGGTTCAAATAACAAAAAAGTATTGGAATATAAACTTGACCAAACCTCAGAATATGGTAAACTCACTTGTTTAAAACGTGAAGAATTGGAACTGATCATAGACTGGCTTATTTCTAATGAATTTCTCTTGCAAAGAAATAGCTTATACCCTGTACTTCACCTGACGTACAATGGTAATCATTTCAAGGAAATTGTAACAAACATACAGCTTAAAAACCTGGCTAGAATTCTTTTTGAGAACTACCCAGATAGCGAATTTTCAATACAAGATAAATCTTCCAAAGGAAAAAAGGCGTCCCCGGTTTCTGCCTGGATGCGCTGGTCTGATGAGGAAGACAAGAAGTTGTTAGAGGAGTTTCAATCTGGAATGAAAGTTAGTGAAATTGCTAAGATTCACAACAGATCATATGGTGCTATAAAATTAAGAATTAAAAAATTAACCGGGGTTGTAATATAATGCCTTAAAGCTAGCTTACCCTGGATATTTAGAATTTCAGTAAGCAATTGTTAGCTCCGGCCATAGTGCTTCGCTAATTAAATTAAAAATATCTGTTTGGTTTTGAAATAGGTCTGATTGATTGAATTGAATAGAGAAGGAGAATTATGCAGCATGGCAATACCCCGATACAACGAGATGTACCGCAATTTTCTTTAATGCTTGAAGGATGGACAACCGCATAAAAGCAAAGAGGTCAGAGAGGCTGTTGCTGCTGCTATGTCGGTAACGGAAGAAGAGCAAAAAAGGCTGCTTCCAAGTGGGAAACAGGCAATATTTGTCAACCGATTTGGGTGGACTCGCACCTATCTCAAAAAGGCTGGGTTGCTCGAAAGTCCTTCACGTGGAGTGTTTGTTATTACGGCAGATGGCAGCAAGCTGTTAGCAGAGAACCCTGCCGTTATTAATGATGATCTTCTTATGCGCTACGAGAGTTTTCGCTTATTTAAAAGTCCAAATGCTAATGGCAATGATAGCCCGGTGGCAGATAGTACGGAAGATACGCCACAGGATCAAATAGATAATGCTTTCAAAATGATTAATACAAATCTAGCTGACGAGTTACTCTCTGAGATCATGAAACAACAACCTTCATTCTTTGAGGCTTTGGTCGTAAAACTTCTTGAAAAGATGGGCTATGGTGGTTCGCTAAAAGATGCAGGGACTGTTGTCGGTCAAAGTGGCGATGAAGGTATTGACGGTATTATTCGAGAGGATAAACTTGGATTTAACCTCATTTACATACAGGCCAAGCGTTGGGATATAAGTAAATCTATCGGCAGACCGGAAATTCAAAAATTTGTGGGGGCATTAGCGGGCCAGGGTGCAACCAAAGGTTTATTTATTACCACAGCACAATTTTCGAATGAGGCACTCGCATACGCAAAAAAACAACATACCACAAAGGTTATTTTAGTTGATGGCGTTATGCTTACTAATCTCATGATTGAATATAATCTTGGTGTTTCAACGGAAACAGTTTATGAAATCAAACGGATAGATACGGATTTCTTTAGTGACGAAAATAATTAATCAGTAAATGGGAAGTTATATAATGGTCTTGTTGTAGCAATAATGTATGGCCAACAACTTATTGAGGTGCCGGCCAGCAGCCAAGAAATGCCGTCAAAACAGTTTTTAAGATAATTAAAATTGAGAGCAGGTCGTTTCATGATCTTGGCTTTGCAGCAATAAACAGGAATTTATTGAGCAGATAGCCATAATAAAAATCACAAAAATTTGATCTTAGGTAAATTATCGGAGGTCTATAAATGAACAAAATGGTTAAGATTAGGAATGAAAAAGAAACAGATTATGAGAGAGTAGAAGAAATCACAAGGAAAGCTTTTTGGAATTTATATATTCCAGGGTGCATTGAACATTATTTAGTTCATGTTATGCGATCCCACAAAGACTTTCTGCCGGAGTTGGATCTGGTGATTGAAGTTGATAATCAGATCATCGGGAATATCATGTACACAAAAGCAAAACTGGTTGATGAGTCTGGGGAAGAAAAAGAAATCCTTACCTTCGGTCCGGTTTGCATTATGCCGGAATACCAAAGAATGGGTTACGGGAAAATGCTTATGGAGCATTCTTTTGCACAAGCGGTTGCACTTGGCTATGATGTGATTGTGATATTTGGAAACCCAAGCAATTATGTAAGCCGTGGCTTTAAGAGTTGTAAAAAGTACAATATCTGTCTTGAGAATGGCACATACCCAGCAGCAATGATGGTAAAAGAACTGAAGCCGGAAGCTTGGACGGAAGGAAATGGGTTTACTATGACAGCCCTGTGATGAAGATAGACGAACAAGAAGCCGGGCGCTATGATGAGAGTCTGGAAAAAATGGACAAGAAATTCCAGCCAAGTCAGGAAGAATTTTATATTCTAAGCCATTCTATTATACAGTGAGTTTCCTTTAGCGGTATAAGGATAAGCTACAACTTTCAATTTGTCTGTGAACTCAAATACAAAATAAAACAAGGCACCTTACGCAAAATTTCGTAGAGTGCCTCATCGCTAGATGAAACAGCTGCGCCGCTTACTATGCCGCGGATCGCAATACAGCCAAATTTCCTGATCCCACTCTTATCTTAGGTTTTTTACATCCGGAAAAGCAAAAAGCAATTGAAAGTTGTTTAAACGCTTAATTACTCTCGCTCTACTTGCTGCATGGTGTCGGGGCGCGGGTCAACGAAAACCGTCCTTTGTTTTTCATAAATAACGTAGCCGGGCTTGGCCCCGTTGGGCTTTTTAACGTGCTTGCGCAGGGTGTAATCTACTGGCACATTGCTGGATTCCCTGGCCCGGCTGTAATAAGCAGCCACAGCGGCCGCTTCCAGCAGCGTTTTTTGCGGCACTTCCTGCCCAGTGGTACGTATAATGACGTGGGAACCGGGGATTTTGCAGGTATGCAGCCAGATATCGCTATCCTCGGCCAATCTTAAAGTTAAAGTGTCATTTTGATGGTTGTTTTTACCAACCAGTACGGTAAAGCCGTCACTGGAAATATACTGTAGCGGCTTGATTTGCTTTTTGGTCTCCTTTTCGCGTTTTTTGCCGGGCTTTACGGGCGGTTTTTTGATGTACCCCTGCTTGGTTAGTTCCTGGCTTATCTCTGTTAAGTCATCCATATTTTCCGCTAGATCAAGAGTTGTCTGCACACCCACCAGATACTCCAATTCCTCTTCACTGAGCTGGGCCATTTCTCCGGCCCCTTTTCTGGTTTTGTTCGCCTTGTTGTATTTTTTAAAATAATACTGGGCATTTTCCGAGGCGGAAAGCGCCTTATTCAGCGGTATGACTACTGTTTTAGCCTCCGGGTCATGATAGTTTTCCAGCTCAATGTCCTGCATGCCCCGCTCCAGACGATAAATATTAGCCTTGAGCAATTCTCCGTATAAGCGAAACCGGTCGGATGCTTCGGCTTCGGTAACGCTTTTTCTTTGCAGCGCCAGTTTCTTTTGCAGGCGTTTGACTTCCTTATTGATAATGCCCAGTAGCTGGTTCCTTTGTTTGTTTATGGTTTCCCGGTCGTGCTTGCTGGAGAAAAATGCATCAGCTGTTTCATTGGCCTGGCCTGTTGTGTAGGTAAATTGCTCATCCATAACAACGGGAAAGGGGAAAAACTCCACGGGCTCACCCCGGCGGTTGCATACCAGCATGGTCTGCAGTTTATAATCTCGGGCGTCGGAGGTCAGCGGCTGCCAGGTCTGCCAGATCGAACGCAGTTCGTGCTCGCCGCAGTGGTCCAAGATGATATCGGAGTTTAGCCCGGCCAGTTTGACCAGCTCCCGGCAGGTGGGAATGCTCAACCCATCCAGCGATTTTTGTATGGCCACGGCCAGGTTATCCTCCAGTTGGCCGTCCATGAGTGCTTCCCTAAAGTCATCTTCCAAAACTGTCAGCGGGTTGGCTTTTTGCGGTTCGGGCGGTGGTATATAGGGTTGGCCTGGAAGAACTTCCCGGTGACGGCTGACGGCATGGCCGTATCGCCTGATACCGTCCAGGATGGTGTTATCGGGTTGCGATACCAGGATGATGTTGCTATGCCTGCCCATAATTTCACAGATTAGTGATTTCTCTGTGGGGCGGCCCAGCTCGTCGCGGCAGTCCACTCGGATATCTAGTACCCGGTCCAAACCAGGCTGGTAGAACCCACTAATTTTACCGCCCTCCAGGTGTTTGCGTAAAAACATGCAAAACATGGGCGGCATAGTGGGGTTAGGTGCCGACTGGCTGGTTAGGTGCACCCGGGCGTTTTGTGCGTTGGCATTAAGCAGTAAGCGGTATTTCCCGGTTGGTTTGTTAACAATTAAAATTATTTCCTCCCGGGCGGGTTGATAAATTTTTTCTATGCGTCCCTGGCTTAGCTTGTCATTTAGTTCATGACATACATTGTATAAAAAAAGACCGTCAAAAGGCATGGCGGTTACCTCCGGCTTCGGGTTTTTCTATACTAGCTTTTACGTTAACAGTATAACATTTGGGTTTAAAGAGGGTCAAACAATCTTAGTTGGTTGGTTAGTATAACGGAAAGACATTTTCTATTTCCCCTGCAGCGTATAGCCATAAGGTATGTTAAACTAATGGTAATTTTTACCTGGCTATCCGAATATCTTTTAGATAATTATGGTAAATGAAGGGGTGAGAGAGATGCCTGAAATTTGGCAAAAGCTTAGTGTAGAAGAAACAGCCATGCGTTTAGAGGTCGATACGGTTAATGGGCTAATAGACAGCGAAGCCCGTAGCCGGCTGAAACGGGTGGGCCCCAATATGCTGGAAAGAGGACCCGAGGTTGCTGTGTGGCAGGTGCTTTTACATCAGTTTAAAGATTTAATAGTTTTAGTTTTATTGGCAGCTACGGCTATCAGCGGTTTTTTGGGTGAATGGTTTGATGCCGTTACCATATCCGGCTTAGTTTTACTTAATGTCGTGCTGGGAGTAGTTCAGGAATACAGGGCTGCGCGAGCCATGGAGGCGCTCAGGGAGTTAGCCTCGCCCCAAGCTAGGGTAATCCGGGATCGCATTGAGAGGAAAATACCCGCTGCCGAGCTGGTGCCGGGGGATATAGTATTACTGGCGGCGGGAGACCGGGTTCCGGCGGATATTCGCCTAACCCAAACAATGGATCTGGAAGCAATGGAAGTTGTGTTAACCTATGCATCCACACCGGTACGCAAGCATACTCGCCCTTTGGAAAAAATGGCTGGTACGGCTGATGCAGGCAATATGGTGTTCATGGGGACGGTGTTGACCAGCGGGCGTGGACAAGGTATTGTGGTAGCTACGGGTATAAATACGGAAATAGGCCAAATTGCCGGTGCGGTTCAGGAGGTTAAAGAGTCTACGCCGTTGCAGCAAAAGCTGGCTCAATTGGGCCGTGGTCTGGTATTTTTTTGCTTGGCCGTATGCACACTGGTGGTTGTGGTGGGTGTGCTGCGTGGTGAAGCAGCGTACCAGATGTTTCTTACCGGCCTTAGTCTGGCGGTGGCGACCATTCCCGAAGGGTTGCCGGCTATGATTACTATTGTACTTGCCGTTAGGATACAGCGGATGATAGGCAAACAGGCCATCTTTAGGCGTTTGGCTGCTGTGGAAACGTTGGGATGTGTCACATTCATTTGTTCCAATAAAACCGGTACATTGACGCAAAATGAGATGACTGTCCGACGGGTGTACCTGGCTGGTAGGGAAATGGAAATCAGCGGGGAAGGCTACGATCCCAAAGGCAAATTTACGGGCGACGCAGCCCCTGATGGGCCGGATTTTACCAAGCTTTTAAGTGTGGCGGCTCTATGTAATAATGCCACTCTTTATAAGGAAAATATGTCCATAGGCGGGTTGTTTAGAAGGGCAGGGCAGGATAAGGCTGTCGATACCCTTCGGGCACACGGTTGGCAGATTGCGGGCGATCCAACGGAAGGCGCTCTGTTGGTGCTGGCGGCAAAGGGGGGATTGTGGCGGGAACGGCTGGAAAAGAAGATGCGGCGCCTGGCGGAAATTCCTTTTGATGCAGAACGTAAACGCATGACGGTTATTTACAGAGAAGCCGGAAAAACTGAGGCCATGGTTAAGGGCGCACCCGAATTATTACTGAAATTATGCACTCATTACTTGCGGGACGGGCGTATAGTGCCGCTGGACGCCCGTGCCCGGTCCGCTTTTTTGGAAGCTATTTTTTCAATGGCAGATGGTGTGCTGCGGGTGCTGGGTTTGGCCTACCGCGAATTAGCGGCGGGTTTTTCCACCGAGCGGGTTGATGCGAAAGATATTGAGCGCAATTTGGTGTTCGTTGGGCTGGCCGGTATGATTAACCCGCCCCGGTCTTCAGCCATCGACGCTGTGCAGAAATGCCGGCGGGCCGGTATCCGGGTGGCTATGATTACCGGTGACCACCAGTTGACCGCCCAGGCAGTGGCCCGGGAAATGGGCATTGCGGGCCGTGATGACCAGGTACTTACCGGTGAACAGCTGGAGCAAATGAGTGATGATGAACTGGCCTGTGAGTCGGAGGAAGTGCGTGTTTACGTTCGGGTTTCACCCCGGCATAAACTACGGATAATAAGGACATTAAAGCGCAAGGGGCACATAGTAGCCATGACGGGCGAAGGGGTTACGGACGCGCCTGTCATTAAAGAAGCGGATATAGGCGTTGCTATGGGCATTACGGGCACTGATGTAGCCAAGGAGGCGTCTGCCCTGGTGCTAACGGACGATAACTTTTCTTCTATTGCAGCGGCTGTGGAAGAAGGACGAGGCATTTACGATAATATTCGCAAGTTTATCCGTTACTTGCTTTCATGTAATTTAGGGGAATTGTTAGTTATGTTTCTGGCTGTGCTGGGAGGAATGCCGCTGCCGCTGCTGCCCGTTCAAATACTGTGGACGAACCTGGTTACCGACGGCATCCCGGCTATGGCCTTGGGGATTGACCCCAACGATCGGGATATTATGCGCCGACGGCCCCGGAATTCCCAAGAAAGTATATTTTCCCGCGGGATGGGTTGCCGGATTATCAGTAGCGGTAGTATTTTCGCAGTGTTGACCCTGGCGGTGTTCGGATTGGCTTACTACGACGGGCATAACCTGGATTTGGCACGTACTATGGCTTTTAACACACTGGTCTTTTTGCAGTTGTTTTATGTATTTTCCTGCCGTTCGGAACAACTGACCATTGGAGAGCTGGGAGTGCTTTCGAACCCGCAACTGGTTGGGGCAGTACTTATTTCCACTGTGCTGCAGTTGAGCATTAATTATCTACCGTTTTTGCAATCTGTTTTTCATACTGCACCTCTTAGCCTGCCGCAATGGCTTATCATCATTGGTGTAGCTTTGCTGCCTAATCTGGGTGGTTTCCTGCCAAGGCAGCCGGTTAGCCGCCTGTGGGAGAGGGTAACCTATTTTAGGGTATGATTTAGGCGGTACCAGCCCTTGAAGTTTTGTCACAAAACTTCAAGGGCTTTTTGAAACGCATGGGCTTTTGATTGCTCCAAGAGATATCCTGTATACTTTTGAGTTGTCAGCAGGAAAGAATAGACGAGTGGGGAACTATAGTATAAAATATACGAGAAAAATGTCGGGGAGGAAAAATAGCTTTGCTTTTTACCAAAGTGCATGGATTAGGCAATGATTTTATTTTGGTCAATAAAAACGAGGCAAAAGATTTGCCTCGTGATCTGGCCGGGCTGGCGATAAAGATTTGCAACCGTTACTTCGGGGTGGGTGCAGACGGGCTGGTGCTGATCGGGCCTGGTGAAGAGGCTGACCTTGCTATGCAGATAATTAATTCCGACGGCAGCGAGGCAGAAATGTGCGGCAATGCTATTCGCTGCGTGGCTAAATATGCTTATGAACGGGGTTTAGTTCGTAAAACTAAAATGGCCGTAGAAACAGGAGCGGGCATTAAATTGCCCGAGCTGATTATCAATAACGGTGCTGTCACGGCCGTACGGGTGGATATGGGTGAGCCGTACTTGGAAAGAGAACAGATTCCCATGACCGGGCTGCCCGGCCAGGTGGTCAATGAGCCGCTAGTGGCAGGTGATGATGTTTTTAACATTACCACGGTATCTATGGGCAATCCCCACTGCGTAATATTTGTGCCCGATATCGACGCAGTACCTTTAGAGAACTGGGGACTTCGTTTGGAAACACATCCCGTCTTTCCTCGTAAAACAAATGTGGAGTTTGTTCAGATTTTAAATGATAATGAGGTGCGCATGCGGGTTTGGGAACGGGGTGCAGGACCTACGCTGGCCTGTGGTACCGGTGCTTGTGCTACTGCGGTGGCTGCGGTGCTTAACGGGCATACCGGCAGGACAGTTCGGGTTCATCTCTATAACGGGGCACTGGACATAGAGTGGTCGGCGGATAATCACATCTATATGACCGGCTCTGCCGAGCAGGTTTTTACCGGCGATTATCCCATTAGCTAAGTTAAACAGTGTAAGGATTATTATGGAATTAATTTGGATCTTGGTATTAATGATTCGATAATTACAAGGTACTTAGCCGGCATGAGGTATACGCAGATAATATGTTTACCAAGCTTCCATAAATTTCATCATAAAATACCATAAGTTACCAATAGTTTGTATGATTCTGATTGGACAAAATGGGAGGGTTTGTTTTAAACATGAAATTTGAACAAGCGCAAAGGATAACAAATTTGCCACCTTACTTGTTTGCCCGTATTGAAAAATTAATAAAAGAAAAGCGAGATGCCGGAGTGGATATCATCAGCCTGGGTATTGGCGATCCCGATATGCCCACCCCGAATTACATAATAGAAGAATTGCAAAAACAAGCTGAGATCGGGGCCAACCACCAGTACCCTTCTTCGGCAGGCATGCCGGCATACCGGAAGGCCGTGGCTCAGTGGTACAAAACCAGGTTTGGCGTAGAGCTTGACGCCGCAAGTGAAGTGGTTTCCCTTATCGGCTCCAAAGAGGGGATAGCGCACATATCCTTTTGCTACTTAAATCCCGGCGATACTGTTTTGGTGCCTGACCCCGGGTATCCTGTATACGCCGGAGGTGCCATTTTAGCCGGTGCCGAGCCCTACTATATGCCCTTGAAGGCGGAAAAAGGCTTTTTACCTGACTTAAGTGCGATTCCTTCCGGTGTGGCTCGCCAGGCCAAAATGATGTTTATCAATTACCCCAATAACCCTACCGGTGCCGTGGCTGGCGAGGAGTTTTACCGGGAAGTAATCGCTTTTGCCAAAGAGAACAATATTTTAATTTGCCACGATGCCGCATATTCAGAAATTGCCTTTGATGGCTATGAACCCCCAAGTTTCCTGCAGTATCCCGGTGCCAAGGAAGTAGGCATAGAGTTTCACTCGGTATCCAAGACTTATAACATGACCGGCTGGCGCATTGGCTGGGCCGCCGGACACCCCCAGGCGGTTGAGGCGCTGGGCAGATTAAAATCAAACATTGATTCAGGGCAGTTTCAAGCCATTCAATATGCCGCCATTCAAGGACTGACCGGACCTCAAGATGCCGTACTGCAGATGCGGAAAGTCTACCAGGAACGGCGGGATATTCTGGTGGATGCCTTAAACAGTATGGGCTGGCGGTTGGAGAAGCCGAAGGCTACGTTTTATGTATGGGCACCGGTACCTGCGGGATATACCTCGGAATCTTTTGCCGAGCTGGTTTTAGATAAGGCCGGTGTGGTGATTACCCCGGGCAGCGGGTACGGCAGCAATAGTGACGGTTTTTTCCGCATAGCTTTAACGGTGGAAAAGGAACGGTTGATAGAGGCGGTGGAGCGGATGGAGAAAAATATCGGTATGGTTAAGTTTGAGTCTTGATTTATCATGAAATTGGCTATGTCTCTCTGTTTTTAGTGCCATTTTACTATAATTTAAGTTTGCACGGTTTTAGTTAAATCAATTTATTATAATAATTAGGAGGATGGAAATTTGAAATTAGCTGAGCGTGCCCAAAACATCAGTCCATCTCCCACCTTATCTATTGACGCTCAGGCCAAGAAAATGACGGCCGGGGGGGTAAAGGTGATAAACTTCGGTGCCGGCGAGCCGGACTTCGATACACCGGAGAATATTAAGCAGGCCGCGGTAAAGGCTATTGCTGATGGGATGACTAAATATACCCCGGTAGCCGGTATAGAGTCATTGCGCCAAGCTATAGTTAAAAAGCTGGCCAAGGATAATGGCTTGCAGTATGAGCTCGGCCAAATAGTGGTTTCCGCCGGGGCTAAGCATTCGCTGTATAATGTCTTTCAGGTGCTGTGCCAGGAAGGGGACGAAGTGATTCTGCCCGCCCCATACTGGGTTACCTATCTGGAACAAATTAAACTAACGGGTGCCAAGCCTGTTATAGTACCTACTACAGTGGAAAATGGATTCAAGATGACGCCTGCACAGCTGCAAAACGCTATTACTCCTAATAGCCGGCTATTTGTATTAAACAGTCCCAGTAACCCAACCGGTGTTGTATATACCAAAGCTGAGCTGGAGGCCCTGGGAGAAATATTAGAAAAGAATAACATAGCCATTATCTCTGATGAAATATATGAAAAACTAATTTATAACGGTGACCGGCATATTAGTATTGCTTCCTTAAGTCCTGGTTTAAAAGATTTGACCGTGATAATCAACGGGGTTTCAAAATCTTATGCTATGACCGGGTGGCGCATCGGTTATGCTGCTGCGCCGCTGCCGGTAGCCAAGGCTATGGCTGACCTGCAAAGCCACTCAACCTCCAACCCTACTTCCATTGCCCAGGCGGCCAGCTTGGAAGCCCTTACAGGCACACAGGAGTCTGTGCAGCAAATGGTGGCTGAGTTTGTCAAACGGCGGGATTATATGGTGGAAAGGCTAACCGCTATTCCCGGTGTCCAGTGTAATCTTCCGGGCGGGGCGTTTTATGTATTCCCGGATGTAAAGGCCCTGATAGGCAAAAGTTATGCCGGTGAAACGATCAATAATGTAACCGACCTGGCCAGGGTGCTTTTGGAAATAGAACATGTAGCTATTGTACCCGGCGTGGCTTTTGGTGATGACAATTGCTTCCGTCTATCCTATGCCACCTCTATGGATAATATCCGTGAGGGGCTGGACCTAATTGAAAAGGTCCTCAAAGCACTTCAATAATAACCTGAGCAATCGGTCCCGGGCGATATTAAAAAACGCGTCGTAGGATATTTACCCCGGCGTGTTTTTTTGTACTTAATTAACTCGCTTTTATGTCAATGAACTTTTTCACAAAATAAATATTTGTATTGGTCGTCTATCGGCTTTGGATAAAGAATATCATTGATTTTCTTTTTTTTAAAAGGAATTTCTTTTTTTAGGTAGAAAAATTATTTTTAGTATCCAGAGTCAATACTATATATACAACTAAACAGGATTGGGTGGTGGAAGGATATTGATAAAAAGCATGACCGGGTTCGGGCGTGGAGGAACAAATTCGGATACGTTTAAAATAAATATTGAAATGAAGTCGGTAAATCATCGCTATTGTGAAATTGTTTTGCACATGCCCCGGTCCATGAATGTACTGGAAGACCGTATTAAGCGGGTAATACAGCAAAAAATTGCCCGAGGTAGGGTGGATGTATATATAAATGCACATATGTGCGGTCCAGATAGGACAGAGGTAAAAGTGGATGGATCTCTGGCTGCCTCTTACATACAGGCGGTAAAGGAGCTTAAAGACAAATTGCCTTTAACCGGGGAGGCAAGTGTGACGGAATTGCTGCAGCTACCTGGTGTATTTTCCTTGGAAGAGCCCGAAGAGGATATGGAACAATGGTGGCCTGATATTGAAGCAGCATTGGAACATGCACGGGCAGGATTAATGGACATGCGTGTCAAAGAGGGAGACTTATTAGCTGTTGATATCAAGGAGCGGAGTGGTCGTATAGATGCGTTTGTCAATGAAATAGAACAGCGTTCACCGGTGGTGGTAGAAGAATATCGCGAGCGACTGCGCCAGCGACTGCATGACCTACTGGAGTCCGGAACATTGGATCCGGCCCGGCTGGATGCCGAGGTGGTGGTACTTGCAGAGCGATCCAGTATCGCGGAGGAAATTGTGCGGTTGAGAAGTCACCTGTTGCAGTTGGGTGATTGTTTGGAACTCAGTTCTCCGGTGGGACGAAAACTTGATTTTTTATTGCAGGAGCTGAACAGGGAAATTAATACAATCTCCTCAAAATCTTCTGATTTGATTATCAACCGTACTGTTGTAGAAGTTAAGAGTGAATTGGAAAAAATAAGAGAGCAAATCCAAAATATTGAATAACATGGGAGGTAAGGAAATGGAAATAAAATTAATAAATATTGGTTTTGGCAATATTGTTTCAGCCAACCGTATTATTGCCATTGTCAGTCCTGAATCGGCACCAATTAAAAGAATCATCACCGAGGCCAGGGACAGGGGCATGCTGGTTGACGCCACTTATGGCCGCCGTACCAGGGCAGTCATTATTACAGACAGTGATCATGTCATTCTTTCAGCAGTACAGCCTGAAACCGTGGCCCATCGTTTGGTCAATAAGGATAGTGTTGTTGGGAACGATGAGGAATAAAACCAAGGGGAATTTAATAGTGATATCGGGCCCTTCAGGGACCGGCAAGGGAACGGTTTGCCAGGGCCTTATAAAAGAACTGACGAACTTGCAGCTTTCCATTTCAGCGACGAGCAGAAAACCTCGCGGCACTGAACAGCATGGGGTTGATTATTATTTTTTAACTCGGGAGCAATTTAAGTCTATGATTACCGCTAATCAGTTGTTGGAGTGGGCTGATGTATACGGGAATTATTATGGAACACCGCAACAGCCTGTGGTAGATGCTGTTAACCGGGGTGTGGATGTTATTTTGGAAATTGACGTCCAAGGTGCACTGCATGTGAAAAGCAAGTATCCTGATGGCGTACTGATTTTTTTGATTCCTCCATCTCGAGCTGAACTGGCCAGGCGTCTGAAAAATAGGGGTACTGACAACAGCGGAGATATTGAACACCGGTTGCAGTCGGCGGAAAGAGAAATTAAAGAAATACGCAAGTATGATTACTTGGTCATTAACGATGACCTGGGTGACGCGGTCAAAAGGATTTGTGCTATCATTATTGCGGAAAGGTGTCGTCCCAGGCTTTTTGATATGGAATTGTTTTTACAATGTTATTAAATTGTTGAGAGTGTATATACTCATCTTAATTTATACAATTTGATGTGAGAGAAATCTGCATAATATATTTAAATTACAAGGTATATACTTTAAATTAGTAAGCTTTAACTTGGCATTACGATAAATAATATTTGGAGGTTTAAGCTCTAATGGCCCTTAATAAACCTTCCTTGGATGATTTAATGGATTATGTGGACAGCCGGTATACTCTAGTGGTAATATCGGCTAAGCGTGCGCGTCAGGTAACGGAAATAGCCATTCAACAGGATGAAGAAGAGAAAACCTGGGTATTTGATAAACCTGTCTCGGCGGCGCTAAAAGAAGTTGCTCAGGGGAATGTAACGTTCCGGAGAACCAAGCAGGGGATTAAATAACGGGGGTGACTCATGCTTACTGGTAAATTCTTTGTTATTGGGGTTACCGGCGGAATTGCCGCTTACCGTGCTCTTGATCTGGTAAGTGGCTTGGTCAAGGCCGGTGCCGAGGTGCATGTAATCATGACTGTCGGAGCACAGCAATTCGTAAGGCCCCTGGCGTTTGAATCCATTTCGCACAACCGCGTGCATATCGATACCTTTGAAACTCCGCCGGGCTGGCACTACCCTCACCTGGAGCTGGCCCGTCAGGCTGATATGGCCCTGATAGTGCCCGCTACCGCCAATATTCTAGCCAAACTGGCCTGCGGTTTGGCCGATGATTTGCTAACCACCACAGTACTGGCCATGAGTTGCCCCGTACTGATCTGCCCGGCCATGAATGTGCACATGTATCTAAACCAAGTCGTGCAGGACAACCTGAGCCGCTTGCGCCGGACGGGCTTTAAAATTGTGGATCCGGCCGTAGGGCCTCAGGCCTGTGGGGATGAGGGACCGGGGCGGCTAGCCGATGTGGCGGTGATCATGGAAAAGATTAAAAAGGTGCTGGAGCCTAAAAAGGATTTGATCCATCGTACGGTTCTGGTTACTGCCGGGGGTACCTGCGAACCAATAGATCCGGTAAGATATGTGGGCAATCGTAGTTCCGGCAAAATGGGCTATGCGCTGGCTGAAACAGCTGTCCATAGGGGGGCGAAGGTTTATCTGGTATCAGCGCCTACCCGGCTGGCTGCACCTGAAGGGGCGCATTTAATTAACGTAGAAACCGCTGAGCAAATGTACCAGGCAGTTCTGGAACTGTATCCCCAAGTGGATGTGGTTATCAAAGCGGCTGCTGTGGCAGATTACCGTCCCCGGGTAGCGGCCACTCAAAAAATCAAAAAAAAAGAAGCCGGTCTAGTGCTGGAGCTGGAAAAAAACCCGGACATCTTGATGGAACTGGGCAAACAAAAAAAACACCAGCTACTGGTGGGGTTCGCTGCTGAAACTGAGGATGTAATAAATCATGCCAGGGAAAAAGTAAATAAAAAGAATTTGGATCTGCTGGTGGCCAACGATGTCACTCAACCAGGAGCCGGTTTCGGTTCCGATACTAATATAGTAAATATATTATATCCGGACGGAAAGGTGGAGCCGCTGCCGGAGATGGACAAGCTGGCACTTAGTGAGGTTATCTGGGATAAAGTGCAACAATTAATGGTAGACAAAAAAATATACGCAGCAGATTAATTTGCTGCGTTATATTATGTTTTTCTTGGTTTACCATAAAAATAGGCCATCCCTTTCCATGCGATCGATCAAGTCTGTGATGTTGGTCCTACTTACCGGCATGCTTATGCCAATTCGGATAAGGCCAGGCTCCGTTTTCAATAATAGTACTTATAGCTAATTAGCATCATTAGGCTGGTTATTACACACAATATAAATACAATGTTTAGATACGTAAATAGCTGTATGAATCTATCAACAATTATTTGGAAGGGAAGAATTATATAGTGAGCAATATTTATAACAATGTCTTGGAGCTGGTGGGCCGTACTCCTGTGGTTAGGCTAAATAAAGTGACTGATGGCTGTGGCGCGCGAATACTAACCAAGCTTGAGATGGTTAATCCCAGCGGCAGCGCTAAGGCCAGGGCGGCGCTGGGCATGATTGATGCCGCTGAAAAGGCCGGGATTATTCAGCCGGGCACCGTTATTGTGGAGCCCACCAGCGGCAATCAGGGCATTGCCTTGGCTATGGTCGGCGCTGTTAAAGGGTACCGGGTAATAGTGGTGATGCCTGAATCAATGAGCGAGGAGAGGAGAAAACTGGCCCGGGCATACGGGGCTGAGGTGGTGCTTACACCTGCTGACCAGGATGTGGACGGGGCTGTGCAAAAGGCCCTGAAACTGGTCCAGCAAATACCCGGGGCCTGGATGCCGAACCAGTTTACCAACCCGGATAACCCGGTGTTTAATGAACAGACTACGGCTCAGGAAATTTTGGAGCAGGTAGATGGTGTTATTGACGCTTATGTGGCCGGTGTGGGCACGGGTGGCACCTTAACCGGCGTGGCTCGGGTGTTGAAGAAAAAATTTTCTCAAATTAAAATTTATGCAGTTGAACCTAAAAAATCGGCGGTGTTATCCGGTGGTAAACCGGGACGCCATGGTATTCAGGGCATCGGGGATGGTTTCGTACCCGCCAACCTGGACCTGGCGTTGGTAGATTCTCCATATGCTGTATCCGACGAAGATGCTTTTAATATGACCAGACGATTGGCCAGGGAGGAGGGCTTGCTGGTGGGTGTATCCAGTGGCGCTGCCGTGTACGCTGCAGTAGCCTTGGGCCGGGAACTTGGGCCGGGTAAAACAGTGCTTGCAATTTTGCCCGATACTGGCGAGCGTTACCTGAGCACGCCGGTTTTCGAGGGCTAAGCTTTCAAATAATAACACGGAAAAATGCGCTAGAATGCTTTAACAGACAGCCTGAGCGCATTTTTATATTTTTATTAACACACAATTGCTTTGATGTAGCATAATATGGTTAAAAATTTGCCGGGTGATAATTATGCTGTTGGATAAGTTAAAAAAAATACTTGGTTTTAAAACATGGGCCGGGTCGCAACAGGTGGATATGGCAGTTATAAAGATAGGCGATTTAGTTGTTACTATGGCCCGTCGTGTTTCCATTACAGTACCTCATGAGTTTTCGGTTTTCGTCCCCCGCGTAGAAATTAGACAGCGCTATTATCAAGATAATCAACTAAAATATGAAAAGGAAAGCATTTTTAACAGTCTTACCATCGTGCATGCTCCTCAGCGCCCACCGGTGGAGAGCGGGCAAGTATCCACTTCTTGCCGAAAGATGGATTGAGGTGCGCCATTGTTATAGTCTATAATTAAAATGCGCAGTAATTTCAACTAATGGTTGGCAAACTTGAGGGATATGCATGAATAATAAATTATATGCCGATGTGCTTGTGGAAGTACCGGGTTTATTTACTGATCATACTTATCAATACCAGGTGCCTTTAAAACTAGTGGGAATTGTTCAATTCGGCAACCGAGTGAAGGTTTACTTCGGTAAACAGAAAGTTACCGGTTTTGTAGTAGGATTTAGTGAAAAAAAGGCTGTTGAAGAGGTCAAGGAAATACTTGACCTGGCGGACGAAAGGCCGTTATTTCGGGAAGATCAACTGGCTCTGGCCAGATGGTTGGCGGATTATTACTTTTGCAGCACTGTAAAGGCGCTGCAGTCCGTCATTGCTCCGGTGCTTAAAAGAACTGTCTCAAGGTCTGTGGAACGGATTTATAGTGCCGTGCGGCCGGAGCAGTTACCAGCGTTGCGGGAGCAGATGCCCCGGTCACCAAAAAGACTGGCGGTTCTGGAAACAGCGCTGCAGCATCCCGGGTTACGCAAAAGGGAGCTAGCGACAGCAACTGGTGTTTCAATATATCTAGTGAACCAATTGTGTGCGGGGGGGATGCTGAGGGTGGAGACCGATCTTCCCACCAGGGATCCCTATTCGCAGTATAAATTTATTAATCAAGCGCCGGTTGGCTTAACTGGTGAGCAAAACCGTGCCGTGCAAGATATTGCAGCTGCCCTTCAGCAGGGTGGACACCGTGTATTTATGCTGCATGGCGTTACGGGCAGCGGTAAAACCGAGGTTTACCTGCGCTGTATTGAGCAAGTATTGCACACCGGCCGGCAGGCCATCACTCTGGTGCCCGAGATAGCCTTAACCCCGCAGATGGTTCGGCTGTATAAGGCTCGCTTTGGCCGTGATGTGGCAGTGCTACACAGCCGTATGTCCGACGGTGAGAGATACGATGAGTGGTCGCGTATTGAAAATGGCCGTGCTCCTGTGGTGTTGGGAGTGCGCTCAGCCATACTGGCACCGGTGCCTGATCCTGGTTTAATCATTATTGATGAGGAGCATGAGCCGTCTTATAAGCAAGAGGAAGCGCCGCGATACCACGCTCGGGCGGTAGCCCTTTATCGGACACAAAAGTGCCGGGGGGTGCTTGTGCTGGGCAGTGCTACCCCTTCTTTGGAATCTTACTGCCGGGCTTTGCCGGGTGGTGAGTATTCCTTGATTAATATGCCTAATAGAATTAATGGTAAAAGTATGCCTAATGTGCAATTGGTAGATATGCGCCGGGAAGTGCAATCTGGTAACAGCGGTATTTTTAGCCTGATACTATTGCAAAAACTACGCGAAAAACTTCATAATAAAGAACAAGCAATAATATTTTTAAACCGGAGAGGGTTTAAAACCCTGGTGGTTTGCCGGGAGTGTGGTCTAGTGCTGAAATGCCCCCGCTGCGAGATTTCCCTTACCTATCACACTGATGGGCGTCTGCGCTGTCATTATTGTAATTATCGTGTTCAAGCGCCCAAGCACTGTCCCGATTGCGGGAGCAGCCAGGTGGGTTATTTTGGTACAGGAACCCAGCGGGTGGAATTGGAATTGGCAGCGGCCTTGCCTGGGGTACGTATTTTGCGCATGGACGCTGATACTACCAGTCGTAAGGGGTCACATGAACAGATACTGGCTGCTTACAGCAATGGTGAAGCGGATATTTTAGTAGGCACGCAAATGGTGGCTAAAGGTTTGGATTTACCCGGGGTTACCTTGGTAGGGGTAATAAATGCCGACAGTACATTACACATGCCGGACTTTCGGGCCGGGGAGCGCACCTTTCAGCTATTGGCCCAGGTGGCCGGCCGTACGGGCCGGGGGGACAAAACGGGCGAGGTATTGATTCAAACATACACCCCGGAACATTATGCGGTACAGGCTGCCTCCCGGCACAATTACCTTGCATTTTTTCAGCAGGAAATTGCAATGCGCAAGGAAATGGGATACCCCCCCTTTGCCAAGATGGTCAGGTTAATATTGTATGGCAGGGATGATGCTGTTGTACAGCAGGCAGCGGAAAAAATACGGGCTCACCTGGATAGGTTTGCAGTAGGGCTGAGCGGGGGAAAAATAATGATAGTGGGGCCGGCTCCGGCACCGTTATCCAGGCTAAAAGAAGATTACCGGTGGCACATCATTCTTTGGAGTGCAGATTATCGGCAATTGCGTTTGGTTATGGAACGGTTTTGCCAGGCCACCGGTGGCGTCGCACCGGGCAAAGAATTAAAAATGAGCATAAATGTAGACCCTATGTATATTATGTAAGTATAACAACTTCTAAGATTCAGATGGGGTTAAAACCCCACTTGAATCTTAGAAGTTGTTTATAAGATAAGGAGGCAGTGTAACGTTGGCTATATATAGAGTTGTAGAAGTCGGTGATGCTATATTAAGGGACAAGGCGATCAAGGTTACCAAGCTGGGCCCCCATATTGATAAATTGCTGGATAATATGCGTGATACGATGTATGCCAATCAGGGTGTGGGATTGGCCGCTCCGCAAATTGGGGTACCAAAGCGGGCGATTGTGGTCGATGTAGGCACCGGTTTGGTAGAGTTTGTTAATCCTGTGCTTGCGGAAACCGATGGCACGCAAATCGATAGCGAGGCTTGTCTAAGTATTCCCGGTGTTATGGGTGAAGTTTCTCGTGCCGAGCGGGTCAAGGTTAAAGGTTTAAACCGGGCTGGTGACGAAATCGAGCTCGACGCTCATGGCTTTTTTGCCCGGGCACTACAGCATGAAATAGACCACTTGGACGGAATTTTATTTATCGATAAAGCAAAGAATTTAAAAAAGGTTTAGTAATATCGGCTTTGGGTATAAGGAGTATTGCCTAATATGAGAATTGTATTTATGGGCACACCTGATTTTGCGGTGTCATCGTTGCAGGCCTTGTTGCAAAATAATTATGAAGTGGTTGCAGTGATTACCCAGCCTGATAAGCCTGGCGGGCGGGGGAAAAAACTGCGCCCATCGCCGGTCAAAGTAGCTGCACAAGCGGCTGGGCTGGCGGTCTATCAACCCGAGAAAGTGCGTGAGCCTGCTTTTATTGAAGTGCTGCGGGGATTAGATCCGGATATAATAGTGGTAGCCGCTTTTGGGCAAATACTGCCGGCGGAAATTTTATATCTGCCCCAGTATGGCTGTATAAATGTGCATGCTTCGCTGTTACCGGCCTACCGGGGTGCGGCACCAATTCACCGGGCTATAATAAATGGAGAACGGCAAACCGGAGTTACCATTATGCAAATGGACAAGGGCTTGGACACTGGTGCTATGCTGTTGCAGGTTCAGGTGCCTATAGGCTCTGATGATACAGTTGGGGTTGTGCATGACCGGCTGGCGACGCTTGGCGGGCACCTGCTGCTTGAGGCGCTGCAACTGATTAAAAACGGCCGGATGCAGCCTGTCCCTCAAGATGATAGCCGTTCTTGTTATGCCGCCATGCTAACCCGGGAGGATGAGATAATTCGTTGGGGACTAGATGCAGCGACAATCAAAAACCAGGTCAGGGGTTTAAATCCCTTTCCAGGCGCACGCACTTTCTTGGGGGACAAGCTACTAAAAATATGGCAGGTATCCGTGGTTCGTGATTACCCGGCGGGTACTGCTGAACCGGGCCGGGTGGTGGAAGCCCGCAGCGACCGGGGCATTTTGGTACAAACCGGTGGCGGCTTACTAAGTATTGAAGAGTTGCAGCTGCAGGGTAAAAAGCGGATGAATGCGGCCGAATTTTTACGAGGGCACCCGATGGATGCCGGCAGCAGGCTGGGAGAGAGGCAGGCGTTGGCAAGTGACGGTGGTGTATAACATGGTGCAGTTCCATGAGCACAAACGCCTGTTTATTGGGCTGCTTGTGGCCAGCTTGCTTGTGGTGGGTTTACTGGCTTTATCCATTTGGTTCCTTGTTTTTAGCCCGGAACGTTCAGTGATTTACAAGTTGGTGCTGTTAACGGTGGCCCTGGTACTGCTAGTTGCTATCACGTTGGCTGGTTTTGGCCTAGCAGGTATTATTTTGACTATTATCCGCGAAAGGCCTTTTGCCTTATTGCAAGGCACTACGAGGGTGGCGCTGAATACTTTTTTCCCCTTGGTGTTAATGCTGGGCAGGTTACTTAAAATAGATATGGACCGGATTAAAAACTCTTTTATTCAAGTAAACAATAGCCTTATACGGGTTATGCAGATCAGTGTTGCACCAGGGCAGCTGTTGCTGCTTGCTCCGCATTGTTTGCAAAACAGTGCTTGCGTGCACAAAGTTACGGGCAATGTAAATAATTGCCGGCAATGTGGCCGGTGCATGGTTAGCGATTTACTGCAACTGCGGGACCGTTACGGTATCATGGTGGGGATGGCCACCGGAGGCACACTGGCCAGAAAATACGTACAGGATTACCATCCTAAAGCTATTGTGGCGATAGCCTGCGAGCGGGATTTAACCAGCGGTATTTTGGATGCCAATCCGGTACCGGTGCTGGGCGTCACTAATATAAGACCTCATGGGCCATGCCAGGATACGCAGTTTTCATTATGGCAGGTTGAAGGAGCCATCCAATACTTTTTAAGTCATGGAAGTGATTATATTTGACGCATAAGACAAATACCAGGGAAGCGGCACTAAAAATACTGCTGGCAGTGGATGAACGGGAAGCTTTCGCCAACCTGGCTCTGGGTTCGTTACTGGATAAGCTGGAGCCAGGCAAATTAGATCGATCTTTTATCACCGAACTTGTTTATGGGACCTTGCGCACTCAAAATACCCTGGATTGGGCGCTAAGCCATTATTTGCGGAGGCCGCTGCCCGGCCTTTCGGCTGCAGTGCGGAATATATTACGTTTAGGAGCCTACCAAATTTTATTTATGGACCGGGTCCCCGATTCCGCTGCCGTTAATGAGTCGGCCAATATAGCTCGTCTGTATGGGCATGAAGGCATTGTTAAATTTGTGAATGGTGTGCTGCGTAATTTAGCCCGGGGCAAGGAACAGTTAAACTACCCCGATCCTGCCGAGGACCCGGTGCAGTATATTACCTTGCGTCACTCTCACCCGGAATGGCTGGTTCGCCGGTGGCTTAATGATTTTGGATATCAAGAAACAGAGGCCCTTTGTGAAGCCGACAATCAACCCGCGCCAAATACCGTGCGGGTTAATACGTTAAAAACCAGTGCTGCAGAGTTAATGGAAAGGCTTGCTGGAATGGGCGTGGTAGCACAAAGAGGCCATTATGCCGCTGACTGCCTGCAATTGCAGGGATTTGTATCTCTGGGTGGACTGGCCCCTTTTAAAGAAGGATTGTTTCAAGCCCAGGATGAAAGTTCTATACTGGTGGGACAGGCTGTTTGCCCCGGGCCAGGTGCCCGGGTGTCGGATGTGGCCAGCGCCCCCGGCGGTAAAACCACGCACTTGGCCCAACTAATGCAAAACCAGGGCGTGATACTGGCTCTCGATGTGCATGAGCATAAAATAAAACTCATTGAAGAAAACTGCCGGCGGCTGGGTGTGCAAATAGTGCAGCCAATTTTGGCCGATGCCCGGCAAATACCGGAAAAATATACCGGTTGGGCCGATTACGTACTGGTTGACGCTCCCTGCTCAGGCTTGGGTGTACTGCGCCGGCGCCCGGATGCCAGGTGGCGCAAACAGGAAGAACAAATTGCTGCTTTAGCTTTGCTGCAAGCGCAAATTTTAGAGTCTGTTGCGGTTATGTTAAAGCCCGGCGGGGTTTTAGTATACAGTACCTGCACTATTACACGGGAAGAAAACCTGGGGCAGGTTGAATCATTTTTAAATAAACATCCTGATTTTAGGTGGGAGTCTCTGGCTGGATTATTACCGCCTGAACTTGATCAGGCAGGTACCTTGGACCGTGGTTACCTGCAAATATTGCCTCATATACATAACCTTGACGGGTTTTTTATGGCCAGGCTTGGCAAAAGTAGTATTTAGCTATAATCTGATAAGCAGGATTTGTGTTAAAGCATGTAGAATAGCAAAACGTGTCGACGGGGGATTTTTATGCCGGGTTTAGTCAATATTAAAGACTTGACGCTGGAGGAACTGGAACGTGAGGTAACTGCTATGGGCATGGTTAAATTTCGAGCCGCTCAAGTGGTTGACTGGATGCACCGCAAAGGGGCGGACTCTTTTGCGGAAATGACCAATGTGCCTAAAGAAGTACAGAAAAAACTGGCCTGCAAATTTAGTCCAGGTGGGTTAGTAGTGCTGGATAAAAAGGCTTCCCGTGATGGCGAGACGGCCAAATTTTTGCTGCAATTGGCGGACGGCCAGGCTGTGGAGAGCGTGCTTATGAAATATCACTATGGCTATACCGCTTGTCTTTCCACCCAGGTAGGCTGCCGCATGGGCTGTAAACTTTGCGCCTCGGGGCTAAACGGCCTAATCCGCAACCTTACCACAGGTGAACTAATCGACCAAATTTTGGCTATGCAAAAGTCATCGGGCCGGCGCATCGGGCGTATAGTATTAATGGGCTCTGGCGAGCCTCTGGATAATTATGCAAATACGGTTAAATTTCTTGAACTGGTAAGCGCGTCGTACGGGTTGGGAATTGGCCACCGGCATATTACTATATCAACCTGTGGTATCGTGCCGCGCATTTGCGAATTAATGCAATTGCACCTGGCCATTACTCTGGCGATTTCTCTACATGCACCCAATAATATGCTGCGCAGCCAACTGGTGCCGGTTAACCGGGTCTACCCGCTGGAGAAACTTCTTCCTGCCTGTCGTGCTTATGCTGAGTCTACCGGACGGCGGGTGTCCTTTGAATATGCTTTGCTGGGCGGGGTGAATGATGCACTGCCCTATGCCAAAGAGCTGGCCGGTATATTGCGCGGTATTCACGGTCATGTTAATTTAATTCCGGCCAATCCGGTACCCGAGCGCGGTATAGCTAGCTGCGGTACAAAGGAAGTGCTGGCTTTTAAATCAGTATTGGAAAAAGCCGGTTATCCGGTAACTGTGCGTAGAGAAATGGGCTTGGACATTGATGCTGCCTGCGGTCAGCTGCGCCGGCGGCTAATGGTGAGCGATAAACCGTAACGAGGTGATCTGCGGTGGGTTTTTTCTCGGAGCTGGAAGGTAGTCTGGAAAAATATATTGAAGGTTTTTTTAAAGATAAATTCGGCAGCGGTGATTTGCAGCCGGTGGAAATAGCCAAAAAACTGGCGCGGGAAATGCGTGACCGGCGCCGGACAGGTCTTAAGGATATTTACGTGCCTAACCGGTTTGAGGTTTTCCTGGCGCCAGGGGACTTTGCCGTGGTTACGTCGCTTATTGACCGGTTGTCGGCGGAAATGGCTGAATATGTAAAAAACAAGGCCATCGAAAAAAAGTATACCATGTTGGGGCCGGTGGCGGTGTCCTTTGCGGAACAGCAGGAGTTGCTACAGGGACAGTTGAGGATTAGTAGTTTTTTTGATGAGGGTGTGGAAGAAGCACAGGAGCAGGCTGAATTAGAAGATACGATGCGTTTTATACCGGTAAGGGGGAAACCTGAAACCGGTCGGAACGCAACTGGGTTGCTGGAAGTGGCGGAGGGCTCGTTAACCGGTAAACGCTTTCTGCTGGCTAGTAACCAGGTGGTGATTGGTCGCGGTGAAGTATGTGATATATGTCTGCCGGATAATAGTATTTCCAGGCGTCACGCCGTTATCAGCCGTACAGGTAAGCAGTTTATTGTCGGAGACCGGTCCAGCACCAATGGGACCTATGTTAACGGGGTGAAGGTTTCTCAGCAGGAACTAATTGATGGGGATATGATCAAAATGGGTAATACGTTATTAATATTTAAGGTGGAATGATTTTTTGGATATTATTTTATTTGTACTGCGCACCGCTTTTATGGTATTAATATACGTATTTATATGCATAGTATTAATTTATTTAGTTAAGGATTTACATAACACGGCAAAACACCGAACAGAAACGCCTGCTACAATTACAGAGGGTTTGGGTTACCGGGTACTAACTTCGGCTTCCACTGAAAAAAGTGGTCCGGGATTGTTACGCATTGAATCCGCACCCGAAAAATACGCTATGGAAGGTGCGGAGTTTACTCTGGACAGTGAGTTGAATTTAGGTCGTGGGCCTCAGAATGAAGTTATCTTGCCCGACCGGTTTGCTTCAAACAACCATGCCCGGCTTTATAATCAGGACGGGCAGTACTGGTTGGAAGATTTAGGAAGCAAGAACGGTACTTATTTAAATGGCAAGCCCCTTGCCGAAACCACGGTACTGGCCAATGGTGATCTAATTAGAATAGGCGAGATTATATTCAAGTTTGTGAGGTGGGGTTATGAAGTGGAGTCAGATCACCGAGTGCGGACCGGTGCGCCGGCGGAATGAAGATTGGCTCAGTGTTTGTCCTGATTTAGGCTTGTTTGCTGTTGCGGACGGTATGGGCGGACACCAGGCCGGGGATGTGGCTAGCAGGATGGCCCTCGGGGTACTGGAGCAGTATCTTAGACAACACAAGTACAATACTGTGTCCGGCCGGGACAGGTTGGCCAGGGGGATACAGCAAGCCAATGATGCAGTATACCTGGCTGCCCGGAAAAATATCCGGCAGCAGGGGATGGGCACCACAATAACCGTCTGTTTGGTGGAAGGTTATAAAGTTACAGTGGCCAATGTAGGTGATAGCAGGGCGTTATTACTTCGGGAAGGTAAAATTAATAAATTAACTGTTGACCACTCGCTTGTGCAAGAGTTGGTTGACGGGGGGGGCATATCCGAAAAGGAGGCTATGCAGCATCCTCGGCGCAATGTTTTAACCAGGGCGCTTGGTATAGGTTCCCGGTTGGATGTGGATATTTATGAGTATGACATTGCCCAGGGTGACCGGCTGCTTATTTGCACCGATGGATTAACCGGTTTTGTGCCGGAGATGCGTATTGGCGATTTAGTGATGCTGTCTCCCAATCCGCAAGAAGTTGTGCATATGCTGCTGGACGAAGCTATTGCTTATGGTAGTAACGATAATATAACCATCATTTTTCTGGCGGTGGATTAATTTGCACAAGCGTGGTAAAGAGCGTTTATTGCTGGCGGTGGCTTTCCTTTACACCCTCACTGGGGGAATAATTCTATACCTGAAGGAACCCGCCGGTTCGGGCGGCGGCATATGGGCTATGGCCGCAGCGTTGACCATGTTTGCCGGGTTTATCCTGCTCAGTGTGCTGTGGCAGCGACGGCGGGTAAGTTTTGACCAGTATATAACCCCTTTAATCAGCTTCCTTGCCGGTACCGGGGTAATATTCTTATTTCGCCTTAATCCCGGGTACGGATACAGGCAGTTGTCCTGGATAGTCATTGGCCTGGTAACTTTATATTTAACTACAACCTTGCTGCGCCGATACAGGGAATTGGCTGATTACAAGTATCTGGTGGCTCTGGCCGGTATTTTAGCACTACTTTTGCCCATATTTTTTGGTATAGAATTGGGTGGGGCGAAAAGCTGGCTGGACCTGGGGCTGTTTCACTTTCAACCATCTGAATTTGTTAAACTGCTGCTGGTGTTTTTTCTGGGCAGTTATTTAATAGAAAGCCGCATGCTGTTGCAGGCGGGTGAACAGAAGGTCTATATTTTACCCGGTGTTCAGCAATGGGGGCCGCTTTTAGGTATGTGGCTAACGGCACTGTTAGTGCTGGTGTTTCAAAAGGACTTGGGTACTGCACTAATTTATTTTGGTACTTTTCTAGCTATGGTATACATGGCTACGGCGCGGTGGCTCTATATTCTGCTTGGTTCTTTACTGTTTTTGACCGGGGCGGCGGCTGCATATATACTGGTAGACCATGTACATACCCGGGTAGCTATTTGGCTGGACCCTTGGGTTACAGCCCAAGACTCGGGTTATCAAATTGTCCAGTCACTGTATGCTATAAACAACGGTGGTATTTTTGGGGCTGGGCTGGGAGCCGGATTTCCCGGATTTATTCCGGCGGTGCACACTGACTTTATTTTCGCCGCCATTTGCGAGGAAATCGGTTTGCTGGGCGGTATCGGCATTATGGTTTTGTATATGCTGCTGATTTACCGCGGTTTTAAAATTGCTCTGGCGGCTCGGGATGAATATGCCGGATTGATGGCCGCCGGATTTACTACCATTTTGGGCTTGCAAGTATTCATTATCATTGCCGGGGTGACCAAATTATTGCCCATGACAGGTATAACTTTGCCATTTATAAGTTACGGGGGTAGTTCAATGGTGGCCAATTTTATCTTGGCCGGCATGCTGCTTAATATCTCCGGAGAGGCCGATACGCTATGAAAGGTAATATAAGCAAGCTTGCCTATTTAATACTGGCCGGTTTAGCGGTAATCTGTGTATACTTGGCCTTGATTCCGTACTATATAGACCGTGTGTCCAGTAGTGGCTCCGCGCCGGCCGACCCGCGCATTGCTGTCCGTGAAAGTCATATCAAGCGGGGGGATATAGTAGACAGGCATGGCACGGTATTAGCCGGCAGTGTGCCGGTGGAAAACGGTTATGCCAGGGAATATCCACTGGGCAGTGCCGCCGCGCATATTGTTGGTTATAATTCAAGTAAATACGGGGCCGCCGGTATTGAAAAATCTATGGCCAAGATTTTGCTGGGCCTTGAGGGCCAAAATCAGTTAAATGCTTTGAGCGATCGTATTTTAGGTCACCCTGGTATTGGCAATAATGTTAGCCTGACCATTGATGCAGGGCTGCAACAAAAGGTCACCAGCTTGCTGGCCGGCCAAAAAGGGGCCGTGGTAGTGCTGGATCCTTCTACGGGGGAAGTGCTGGCAATGGCCAGCTACCCGGATTACGACCCTGCGCAGGTGGCGAATTATATGAACCGTCCCGATTCACCCATGTTGAACCGTGCCACCCAGGGTGCATATCCGCCTGGTTCGGTATTTAAGATTGTAACCGCAGCAGCTTTGCGAGCCGGTTTACCCGAACGAGTGGGGGATACAATAAACTGTACGGGGCAGATAGAGGTTAGTGGCTTTACACTTCATGATAACGCGGTGCATGGTAATGTAGACCTTAGGGAAGCTTTTGCGAAATCCTGTAACGTAGCCTTTGCGCGGTACGGGCTGGCTGTGGGTGCGCAGCAATTTGTCCGGCAGGCTAAAAGCTTTGGCATAGGTAAAAGTTATGATTTTTCACTACCGTTATATATTGGCAATATTACTGTGGCCGATAAAATAAACGGGCCGAATCTGGCTTCCAGTGCCATAGGGCAGGGCGAAGTATTGATCAGCCCGCTGCAGGCCGCTTTGTTGGCTGCAGCTGTGGCCAACGATGGCGTCATTATGAAGCCTTACATAGTTTCCGGTTACAGTGGTGCGGAAAGTGGCCAAAGCCGCACGCAGCCCCAGGAGTGGCTTAAAGCCATGGATTCTCTGGTGGCGGCTGCTTTAAACGAAGATATGGTTTTCGTGGTAAGACAAGGCACTGGGAAGGCGGCGGCTTTACCTGGTATTACGGTGGCCGGAAAAACCGGTTCCGCGGAAAACCCGCACGGTAGGAGCCATGCCTGGTTTGTCGGCTTTGCTCCGGCCCGGGAACCCCGGGTTGCGGTAGCGGTGCTGTTGGAAAACGCCGGATCGGGTGGAGCCGTAGCTGCCCCGCTGGCCCGGGAGGTTATCCGGCAGGCGCTGGATCTATAGCTGATTGCGCAATGAGCCAGATGATTTTCGAGGAGAATTAATATGATCGGCAAAATGCTGGGAAACAGGTATGATATACTGCAAAAACTTGGTGGCGGCGGTATGGCCATTGTCTATAAAGGCAGGGATACTTTTTTAAATCGTTATGTAACCATTAAGGTTTTACGCCCAGAGTTTACCTCTGACGAAGATTTTATCAAGAGTTTTAAGCGCGAAGCCATGGCCGTGGCCAGCCTGTCCCATCCCAACATTGTAAATATTCATGATGTGGGGCAGGAGGATAATATTCACTATCTGGTAATGGAGTACATCCAAGGCGACAACCTTAAGAACATCATACGTAAAAACGAGCGGCTTACACCCGAGCATGCCGTTCGTATCGCAGTACAGGTTTGTGAAGCACTTGAACATGCTCATGAAAACCATATTGTGCATCGGGATGTAAAACCGCACAATATTTTAATTGCGGATGACGGGCGGGCTAAACTTACTGATTTCGGTATTGCCATGGAAGCTACCGCGTCGACAATTACACGTACGGATACTATTATGGGCTCGGTACATTATTTAAGTCCTGAACAGGCCCGGGGTGAAATACCAACCACTCAATCGGATATTTACGCCGTAGGTATTTTGTTATATGAAATGTTGACCGGCAAACAGCCTTATAGCGGTGATAGTCCCATAGCTGTGGCGATAAAACATATTCAGGAAACCCCGCAGCCTGTAGATGAAGTTAATAATGCCGTACCTGCGGAGTTAGCCGCAGTAGTTATGCGGGCGATGGAAAAGAAGTCTAAAGACCGGTATAAAAGCGCCGGGGAGATGGCCCGCTTTTTGGAATTGGCCCTTGAAGACACCGGACAGGCTACGATGGTTATTCCTGTAAATGAAGTTGTGGCCTGGGCTGAGTCCGGTGCAGCCAATAAAAAAGACAGTGTTAAAACGCCCCGGAAAACTGGTGAATTAACCCGGCGGGTTTGGGTTTTGGTTACGGTAGTTGTAATGTTGGGGTTTCTGACTGGGGGCCTATATGGCTTATATAATTTCATGAATGTTGAACCGTTAAAGGTCCCTGAGGTCGTTGGCAAGACCAAAGAACAGGCCACAAAAGATTTGGTAGCGCTGGGGCTAACGGTTAGTTATAATGAAGACTACGACAAAGAAGAGAAGGGCATAGTCATACGCCAGAGCATTGGACCGGAGGATGCTGCGGTTAAACCGCCCCGGGAGGTTATTCTTACGATAAGCAAAGGCCCGGAAATGCGTGAAGTGCCTAATTTATATAATGTAACGGAGTACGAAGCAGACTATAGGTTAAACGAGGCCGGGTTAAAGCTGGCCCGCCCTCCTGTTGAAATATACCACGATCAAGTTGTCAAGGGAAATGTAGTGCTGCAATCCCCCGCCCCCGGCGAGCAGGTGCCTAAAGGGACGGAGGTAAAGATTTCTATTAGTAAGGGGCCGGAGCCAAAAAAACAAAAAGTTCCCGATTTAACTCGCAATACCCTGGATGAGGCCCGGGCTATCTTAGCGGATCTAAACTTAGTGCTAAATGAAGATGATATTAAACAAGAATTTGCCCCAGGCTTTTTAGAAGGACAGATTATCAGCCAGACCCCAATTCCCGATACAGAAGTGGAAGAAGGATCGGTGGTCAGTGTAGTATTAAACAACGGTCTCGGGCCGATAGAGAGGAAGGCCAAGGTTAAAATATCGGACGAAATACCGGATGACGGAAAGAACCATATGGTTGAAATAATAGTAGAAGATGCCCAGGGTAGCAAGGTTCAATACGCTAATTCCCATACGGCCGGTGACAAGATAGAAGAGAATATAACATACTTGGGCAGCGGGGTGGTAAAGGTATATATCGACAAAGAATTGATTTGGGAAGAAAATTTAAAATAGGAGGGCCTTTATGGACGGAGTGATAATAAAGGCCTATGGTGGTTTTTATTTCGTATGGACGAGGGACCGGATTTTAAAATGCGCCATTCGAGGTAAGATTCGCCGGCTACGCGGGCAGGTACTGGTGGGCGATCAGGTGATTGTGCAACCGGTCAATGACGCAGAGGGTGTTGTGGAGGATATTCTACCCCGCAGCACTGAACTGGCCAGGCCACCGGTGGCTAATGTTGAGCAATCTGTGATTATCTTTGCTATCAGTAACCCCGAACCCAATCCGGTGCTATTGGATCGTTTTCTGGTTCAGTCCCAGGCCTCAGGCATTCCCCCGGTAATTTGCTTTAACAAAAATGATTTAGCGGGGGACGCAGAGCATGTTAAACCGGATATTTTAAAACAATACGAAAAAACAGGACAGCCGGTGTTTTGGGTTAGCGCCAAAACAGGGGCCCGGCTGGATGGCCTGCGGGAGGCTTTAAAAGGACGGATTAGCGTGCTTGCCGGACCTTCCGGAGTTGGCAAGTCCAGCCTGTTAAATACATTGCAGCCCGGTTTGGAACTAAAAACCGGAGATATTAGCAGTAAGTTGAAGCGGGGCAAACATACCACCAGACACGTTGAATTGATTCCCCTGGCCGGTGGCGGTTTGGTTGCAGATACACCGGGTTTTTCCAGTATGCATTTGCCTTCCATGCACCGGGAGGATTTGGCCGGTTATTTTAATGAGTTTGCTAAATTTGAGGATGGGTGCAAGTTTAAAGGCTGTCTTCATAACCGGGAACCAGGTTGCGCTGTGAAAGCTGCTGTGGAACGGGGGGATATATCAGCGTTGCGTTACCGGCATTACGTAATTTTTTTGGCGGAAGTTATGGAAGCGGAAAGGAGATATTAAATTGATTAAGATTGCCCCGTCAATTTTATCGGCTAATTTTGCGATTCTGGGTGATCAGGTACGGGCCATGGAACAAGCCGGTGCTGACTTTTTACATATTGACGTGATGGACGGGCATTTTGTGCCCAACATAACAATTGGCCCCTTGGTGGTTCAGGCGTTGCGGCCGGTATCTAGTTTAGTCCTGGATGTGCATTTAATGATTGAAAATCCCGACCGGTATATTAAAGACTTTGCTGGTGCCGGTGCTGATATTATCACCGTCCACGCTGAGACTTGTCCCCACCTGCACCGGACATTGCAAATGATTAGACAGACTGGTAAGAAGGTTGGCCTGGCTTTTAATCCAGCCACACCGCCTGGTGGACTGGATTATGTTTTGCCCCTTATTGATCTAGTATTAGTGATGACAGTAAACCCTGGTTTTGGCGGCCAAAGTTTTATTCCACAAATACTGCCGAAAATTGAGCAGATCAGCCGGTATTTAAGCGATAATAAACCTGAGGTGTTGCTGGAGGTGGATGGTGGGGTTAATATGGAGACTGCCGGCGGTGTAGCTAAAGCAGGTGCTAATGTGCTGGTGGCCGGGTCGGCGGTTTTTGGTGCCGCCGACCCGGTGGTAGCGGTACGGGCTCTCAGGGAAGCGGCTTGCAATATAATATAAAGAAAGGATAGTAAACCAATGCAGGAACGGCAATCACATGTGCACCTGGCCAGATACATTACCATAGCAGTGGATATCGCCACCCACATTGTTCGTGGGGAATACCGCATAGGTCAGAAGATTTTTGGCCGGTCCACTCTGGCAGGTAAATATAATGTTTCCCCGGAAACCATTAGGAGGGCGTTAACGTTACTCCAGGAAAGGGGTATCGTTGAGGTCATGCCCGGGATAGGCGTGGTGGTGAAATCAGATGTCGCTGCCCGTGAATATCTGGCGGACTATAATCAAAAAAAAGTATTGTTGGATATTCAGGAGCGTTTAACGGAACTGTTAAAGCAAAGAGAAAAGTTGAACACAGAGATAGATCATCTGACCAATGAGCTTTTAGATTATACCTTTAAAATGGCCGGGCGGCTGCAAAAGCTGGATGAAGTTACCGTACCCCATAATTCACCTTTGCTGGGCAAATCTCTGGCTGAAACGGATTTTAGGGCGCGTACCGGGGCAACAGTACTGTCTATTTACCGTAACGGTCATGAAATGCTTTCCCCGGAAGCCAAAACCACCCTGCAGGCAGGGGATGTTCTGCTAATGGTGGGCACCCATAACTCAGCCAAAATAGTGTATCAAATGGTCACAGGTGAAGAACTGCCGATGGAAGATTTACAGGGAAATGATTCATAATAGCTATTGCTGTTTGTCACTTGAAAAAACACAAAATCTAAATCAGGGCGCTACAATTCACATGCATGAACACGAGGCCTTAAATAATAAAATGTTCGTGTTTAGAGGGGAACACCAAAATTTTAGTTTCTATTCCGTAAGAGCTCCCTTTGCAGAACAAGAGGAGCTCTTTTTCGGATTGTTATCCCATTAAATTCTCCCATAAAAGCATGATTTAATTCACAAAATATTTTTTGAGTGAAACTATTATATTCATATTGTGCGTTTACAAGTTATTATAAATATAATAAAATAACATTAAGTGTAAAATAACATAAAAGGTGAAAAGATGTTATTTTTTTAATTAAACAGGCAACTTATTGATTAACATAAGTTGCAGCCAACTTGCATTAAGAATAACAGATGGAGCGTTGGGAGGGGGATAGTATTGCCATTTGTTAACCGTATTGATGTTTTAAATAACTATAACTGCTAAGATTTGTAAAATAAATAGGGGGTTAATATTTTGAAAAAAATAAATTGGTTTATAAGCGTTTTGTTGACCATTGGTTTAATGTTGACACTGTCGGGCTGCGGCGGTACAAGCCCGAGTAGCGAACCGGATAAATTTACTTATGCCATGAGTGGATTGTATAAGCCGTTTAATTACAAGGATAGCGGTCAGTTAGTCGGTTTTGATGTGGAAATAGGTGCTGAGATAGCAAAACGTATGGGCATGGAAGCAAACCCGGTCACAAACCCTTGGGAAACCATTATTCAGGGATTAAAGGCAGGTAAATACGACGCTATTATCGGCAGTATGGCCATTAACGAGGATCGCCAAAAACAAGTTGATTTTTCAAGACCCTATTATCGTTCGGGGGCACAGATTTTCGTTAGTGTTGATAATGATATGATTAGTAAGGCGAATGATATGAAAGATAAAAAGATTGGTGTAGTCAAAGCCAGCACATTCCGGGATGTGGCCCTGGAGTATACCAGTGATGATAAGGTTATCGGATACGATAGTGATGTTATCGCTTTGAAGGATTTGACCACCGGGCGGATTGACGCGGTCATTACCGACCAAATGGTTGGTTTTGGGGCTATGAAAGACGGTCTGGCAATTAAAGATGTAGGTGAGCCCTTGTGGGTGGATGAAATGGCTATTCCAGTGCAAAAGGGCAACACCGAGTTGTTAAATAAAATTAACGCTGCCCTGGATGAAATGATTAAGGACGGCACTTATGATTCAATAAGCAATAAATGGTTTGGACGTAGTATTTTGGGCGAATAGTGTTGATATTTGGCACTAGAACCAATGCGGCAGGCCCGGAGATGTACATTCGATACACAAAAAAATTGCCGGGGTTAATTATTGCAGGGGTGACAGCATGGTAATAATATACGAAATATTTATGGAAAACTTATCAGCCTTTATGGCAGCAATGGTTGTTACCTTAAAACTAACGGTTGTTTCATTGGTTCTGGCTATGTTTATTGGTTTACTAATTGCATTCTTTAAAATATCCGGGAATCGATTGCTATATTCCATTGCTCAGCTTTATATTACTGTTATCCGGGGTACGCCGCTGATCGTGCAATTAATGTTTTTGTATTTTGGCATTATTGAACTCGTTATATTGCCCGCGTTTTGGGCAGGTTCACTTGCATTGGCCATCCATGCCGGGGCTTACATCGCGGAAATATTTCGGGGTACTATCCAGTCTATTGACCGAGGGCAGATGGAGGCCGCTCGTTCCCTAGGCATGAGCTATCCCTTGGCCATGCGCCGCATCATTATGCCGCAGGCCTTTAAGCGGGCTATTCCACCTTTGGGCAATCAGTTTATCATTGGTCTTAAGGATTCCTCTCTGGTTGCTTATCTGGGGGTGCCCGAAATATACGGTACGGCGCTTTACGTCCAGGCGGAAAATTTTAACCCCTTCCAAACCTATCTGGTGGCTGGTTTCTACTACCTCGTCTTGGTAATTATTTTTACGTTTCTGGTTAATAAACTGGAAAATAAGCTGAATGTTGAAGAGAACGAGGTGAAATACAAATGATTAAAATAAAAGGTCTTAATAAGTCCTTTGGCGGGTTGCACGTGTTGAAAGACGTAAGCATCAGCGTTGGCAAAAGAAAAGTGGTTGTGCTTATTGGGGCAAGCGGTTCCGGTAAAAGTACGCTTTTGAGATGTATAAATTTTTTAGAAATAAAAGATTCGGGAGACGTAATCCTCATGGGTAAGCAAGTCGATCCTCAAAAGGATGACTTGAACAAAATACGTCAAAATGTAGGTATGGTGTTTCAGCATTTTAATTTGTTCCCCCATAAGACGGTATTGGAAAACGTTGTAGAAGCTCCTATCTATGTCAAGGGGATATCGCGGCAAGATGCCAAAGAAACGGCCATTATGCTATTGGAAAAGGTAGGATTATCCGATAAAGCCTGTGTCTATCCCGCCCAGCTATCGGGGGGACAAAAACAAAGGGTGGCCATTGCCAGGGCACTGGCTATGAACCCGCAGATAATGCTTTTTGACGAGCCTACTTCAGCCCTTGATCCCGAATTAGTAGGTGAAGTGCTGCAGGTAATGAAAGATTTGGCCCGTGATGGTATGACCATGGTGGTGGTCACCCATGAGATGGGCTTTGCCAGGGAAGTAGCCGACAGAGTTGTTTACATGGATGAGGGTAGGATAGTGGAAGAAGGCGTGCCCCAGGAAATATTTCATGCTCCTCAGCATGTGCGTACGCATGCGTTTTTGAGCCAGGTGCTGGCTTGAAAGCATGGATAAAAAATTATGCTTTTGGATAACATAGAAAAGCCGCCGGTTATATACGGTGGCTTTTTTTTAGCTTGGTATGACTTATAAATTTTTAAGGTGATTGAATGAATGAATGTAATCTATTTTCCATACAGAATATTAAGAAAACATTTGTGACAATTAATAATCGTTTATTGCGTAAAATATTGCGTTTTTTAAAAAAGCTTTTGATATGCCTGCTTATGATATTTAGCCCGGTAATTATATGGGTGATACTCTCATTAAACAGAGAACTGATTGTAATTTTGGCTAACTGGGGGTGGCTTTCCAATGTCTTCCCCACCCTGTTTGATACCCTGGGTGAGCAAGTAAATACGCCTGAATTCGCCAGGGGGTTTAATGAAGCCGCGCTGGGCGGGTTGTTAACATTGTTTGGTGTAATTGTTACGGTATGGTATTATCAGGTGATCAGGGTACAGGAAGTTACCGAAAAAAGGTTGTTTATTATTGATGAGTTGCTGGAAGAGCTCAAAAAAAACCGATCCATTATAAATGATGTGATAGCAGGTAATGGCGAGCAGTATGAGCAGCATCATGAACAGTTTAGTGAAACCATTTTTTATACCGAAGCCTGGCATAAGTTGGGCGGTGATGTGGCCTTATTGCCCAGACGGCTTTACTTGCGCCTTAGTGTTTTATACGGCTGTCTCAATTGGTGCACAGATGTACAGGGATATTGGAAGAGTAAAACAACGATTGACCGTATAAACGGTATTATTTTGGATTTGCACAAATACAGGGGCAGCTTAAGTAAACCCGAAATATCTTAGAACAAAATACCCATCGGAATGCCTATAAGTAGCGCTACAATAGTTGCGGCAACCCATTTTAAAAGGTATGGCAGCCAAACCAATCATGTTACGGAAGTTGTAGCTATACAAAATATGTTATTAAAATTTTAATATATTGTAAGTTAATCAGAAATATTGACATACATAATGCATGTTACTATAATAAACATAAAATAATATAAGCCTTCAGGGACTGGTGAAATTCCGTACCGGCGGTAAGGTCTTATCCGAGCCCGCGAGCCCTCAAAGGGGCAGATCCGGTGTAATTCCGGGGCCGACAGTAAAGTCTGGATGGGAGAAGGTGTTAAGCTTATGAGTTCATTTTGTTCCGGCCAGGAGCAGGGTGTACTTCATGTGTTGTTTATTACCCTGAAGAGCTATTTTTCTTCGGGTTTTTTTAGTTTTTACATGATAATATTACAAGGTTTAATTTGCTAACATGTTTACAGACAAAGAAGGTGGTTAATTGAACACCAGGGATCAACATTACATGCAAATGGCTTTAGAGCTTGCGGCCAAGGCCATGGGGCGCACCAGCCCCAATCCCATGGTGGGTGCCGTGGTGGTTAAAGATGGTCGGGTGATTGGCCGGGGTTATCATGCACGGGCCGGCACGCCGCATGCCGAGGTGCACGCATTAAGGGAGGCTGGAGAGCTTGCCGGGGGAGCTGATTTATATGTTACACTGGAGCCCTGCTGCCATCACGGTCGCACCGGGCCTTGTACCGAGGCAATTATTAAAGCCCGGGTAAACCGGGTTGTGGTGGCCATGACTGATCCCAACCCGCTGGTGGCCGGTAAGGGTATGCAAAAGTTAAAGGATGCCGGTATTCAGGTGGCCTGTGGTGTATTGGAGGAGGACGCTTGCCGGTTAAACGAGGTTTTCATCAAATACATCACCACCTGTCTGCCATATGTCGTTCTGAAAACCGCCATGAGCCTGGATGGCAAAATCGCCACTGCGCAAGGAGAGTCGCAGTGGATTACCGGTGCAACGGCCAGGGAATATGTCCATCGGCTGCGGGACAGGTATGATGCTATTTTAGTAGGAGTGGGCACTGTGCTGGCGGATGACCCGTCTCTTACCTGCAGGTTGCCGGAAGGAGGAGGTAAAGATCCGGTCAGGGTGGTTCTTGATTCCCAAGCCAGAACACCAAGTACAGCCCGGGTAATCACCCAGCCGTCGGAAGCCCCGACACTTATTGTTACTGTGCCCGGAGCCACGCCGGAGAGAGTACGGTTGTTAAAGGAAGCCGGTGCTCAGGTATTGGAGGTTCCCAGCGGCGAGGGCGGTATCGATCTGGCATCTTTGCTGCGAGAATTGGGGCAGCGTGAGATTAGTAGTGTACTGGTAGAAGGAGGTGCCCGGGTTAATGGTACGTTTATCACGGGCAACTTGGTGGACAAAGTTTACTGGTTCATAGCCCCCAAGTTAATTGGCGGTATGGCCGCACCCGGCCCCGTGGGTGGTCCGGGGATAGCTGTTCTAAAAGACGCGCTTTCCATCAAGGACATTAAGTTAGATCTTTATGGAGAAGATATTTGTATAGAAGGTTACGCGGTTAAACGGAGTGATTAAAATGTTTACCGGATTAGTGGAAGAAAAAGGACAACTGGTTTCGCTGCGCCGGGGTGCTGACTCAGCCCGTTTGAAGATCAAGGCCGGGTTGATTATGGATGATATGCAGGTGGGCGATAGTATTGCTGTCAATGGTGTTTGCCTTACAGTAAATACATATGATGTAGGGGCATTTACCGCTGATGTGATGGCCGAAACGCTGGCTAAAACCAATTTAGGCGCGCTGCAATCGGGTGACCGGGTTAACCTGGAAAGGGCGCTGCGGCTTGGTGACCGGCTGGGCGGTCACTTGGTCAGCGGACATATTGATGGCGTGGGGACAATTGTCAGGATGGAAAAGCAGGATATTGCCACTTTGATTACCATTGCCGCACCACCGGAGGTTATGCATTATATTATTAAAAAAGGTTCTGTAGCTGTGGATGGCACCAGTTTAACAGTTGTTGATCATAATGATGATTCATTCAGAGTTTCTTTAATACCCCATACTGCCCACAGCACCGTTTTAGGGCAGAAGAAATCGGGGGACCAGGTTAACCTGGAAGGGGATATGATTGGTAAATACGTGGAGCGCTGGATGGGTGTTGCCGGGCGTAAAGAAAACGAAAGTGAAAATACAGTGCGGCACGGCGTAACCGCGGATTTGTTGGCTGAACACGGATTTATTTAACTGATGGTGGCTGCCTGCAATTAATTAACGGAAGGATGAAAATAATGAAATTCTGCACTACAGAAGAAGCTATTGAAGATATCAGACAAGGCAAAATGTTAGTTGTGGTTGATGATGAGGACCGGGAGAATGAAGGGGACATTATTGTGGCAGCCGAAAAAGCTACCCCTGAGGTTATTAATTTTATGGCTACTAATGGTAGAGGCTTAATTTGCGTGCCCATGTCCGGTGCCAGATTGGATGAGCTGGATTTACCGGCTATGGTAACGCATAATACCGATGCGCATGGTACTGCCTTTACCGTATCCGTGGATTATAAGGATACTACCACAGGAATATCCGCCCATGAGCGGGCGGCTACGGTGAGCGCATTAATTAACCCCAATACCAAACCTGAGGATCTCAGACGACCGGGGCATATTTTCCCGCTGCGGGCAAAAGAGGGCGGTGTGCTGCGGCGAGCCGGCCATACGGAAACTGCGGTGGATTTAATGAGACTGGCCGGTTTGTACCCGGCAGGGGTTATTTGTGAGATTATGAAAGAGGACGGTACCATGGCCAGGGTTCCGGAGTTAATTGAGTTCTGCAAAACCCATAATCTAAAACTGGCTACCGTTGCCGATTTAATTGAATACCGGCGCAGGCATGAAAAGCTGATCCGCCGGGTGGATTCGGCCAACTTACCCACTAGATATGGCAAATTCGTGGCGGTGGCTTACGAGAGCTTACTGGATAAAGAAGAACATATCGCTCTGGTTAAAGGGAACCTGGCAAGCGTGGAGGCACCCCTGGTCAGGGTACACTCTGAATGCTTAACCGGTGATGTTTTTGGCTCAACCCGCTGTGATTGTGGTGACCAACTGTCCCGGGCGTTGGAAATGATTGATCGGGAAGGTACCGGTGTCTTACTGTACATGCGTCAGGAAGGCCGAGGGATAGGCTTGAGCAATAAGATAAGAGCATACAAATTGCAGGACCAGGGTAAGGATACAGTGGAAGCGAACGAGGCGTTGGGTTTTCCTGCCGATTTGCGTGATTACGGCATCGGTGCCCAGATATTGGCTGAGTTAGGCCTGAAAAAGATCAGATTGATGACCAATAACCCCAGAAAAATAGCCGGCCTGGAAGGACACGGCCTGCAAGTGGTTGGCCGGGTGCCCATAGAAATTTGCCCCGGGAGGGAAAATAAATTCTATCTCAGTACCAAAAAACGCAAGATGGGGCATTTGTTATCCGTTGAAGATGTGAATAAGAGATCGTCCTAAACATAAACAATATATTAACGTAAGGAGAGGATTTTTGTTGCCAAAGTTCTATGAAGGCCACCTGGTAGGAGAGGGTTTAAAGTTTGGTATAATAGTAGGGCGTTTTAATGAATTTATCACCAATAAATTGCTTACCGGGGCGTTGGATGCATTATATCGTCACGGAGTAGCCGAGCAGGATGTGGAAGTGGCCTGGGTACCGGGAGCCTTTGAAATTCCTATGGTGGCCCGCCGCATGGTAGACATGGCCAAGTATGATGCGGTAATTTGCCTTGGTGCAGTGATTCGCGGCGCCACACCGCATTTTGATTTTGTGGCCGCCGAGGTGTCCAAGGGTATATCCAAGGTGGGTCTTGATACCGGTACCCCCACCGTATATGGGGTGCTCACCACAGATACTATTGAGCAGGCTATTGAGCGGGCCGGGACCAAGTCCGGCAATAAGGGCTGGGATGCCGCAGTAACGGCCATTGAAATGGCCAATCTAAATAGGGCATTCGGGGCGTGATAGCAGGGAGACCTACGGGGTCAGGGGATACATTCGGTTGGCGGTAGCCAGGCGAGGCCGCATTCGGGGATTACCGATGTCTGCAAAGCTATTATAAATTATGGGCTGTTGGTGTTTAATATATTAGGCACTAACAGCTCAATTAATAATTTATAAATCCCATTTGGAATAAATCACTAAACAAAAGTAAAAAACGGCTTGCGCCGTTTTGTTGTTTTACCTTGGTTGTTTAAATACTAGATGGCCCTCTGTACCTTCCCGCTGCGGAGGCACCTGGTACAAACCATTATTCTACGCGGCGAGCCATTTACAATAGCTTTAACCCTTTGCAGATTGGGTGCCCAGGTTCTTTTGGTGCGGATGTGGGAGTGGCTGAGTTGCATACCGACAACAACACCTTTACCACAAATTTCGCATTTTCTGGCCATAGTCAACACCTCCTCCTTTACAACACTTATCTATTCTATCAGATATCGGCAAGCTGTGCAAGAAAAGCTTAGCCGCTGTACAAAGTATATAATAAAATCAGATGCTGGAGAGTAACGCGTGATGAGTAACATGGCGACTGAAGATCCTTATGTGACCCCGGTAAAATACGTTAAAATGGTTGGTCCTCGCCGGGCCGAACAGCTGGCACGGCTGAAATTGTTCACGATACATGATTTACTCTATCATTTCCCCAGGGAATATGTGGACCGCAGTCAGCTTGTATCACCTTTTGACAGGCATTCCGGGGATATGGTAACTGTCATAGGCCGGGTACTAAGCTGTCAGGAGAACAGATCTCGTAAAAATCTAATTATCACTAAGGCAGCGTTGGAATGTGCTCGGGGAATTTTTTATGCAGTTTGGTTTAACCGATTTCATGTCAAGAAAACCTTAGAACCAGGTACTTCTTTGTATATAAGCGGAAAATTAAACAATGGTTTTGGTCATCTTGAGGTGCATGTGCAGGATTACGAAATAATTACCGGTGAAGGCGATTCAATACATGCCGGGCGGATTGTTCCGGTTTATCCGGCGACCAGTGGTGTTACTCAGCGGATGCTGCGCACTTTTGTGTATGCGGCCCTGGAACAATGGCGCCAAAGCTACCGGGAGTTTTTGCCCCGCCGGGTGCTGGATAAAGAGGGTTTAATGGCTCTGCCTGACGCTTTGCAACAGGTGCACTTTCCGGACAGCCATGCCCTGGCCGAACAGGCCAGGCGGCGCTTTGTTTTTGAAGAGCTGTTCTTGTTTCAGCTGCAATTGGCCCTGCTGCGCCATAATATAACGCGGGTAAAAAAACTACATGGCTATGGCCGAGTAAACAAATTGATGCAGAAATATATGGCTAATCTAAGCTTTATGCTAACCGCAGCCCAGAGCCGGGTAGTGGATGAAATTACGGTGGATATGGAAAGCCCCCATCCTATGAACAGGCTGCTGCAGGGCGACGTGGGTTCGGGCAAGACGGTGGTAGCGGTATTAACGCTGCTTAAGGCCGTAGAAAGCGGCTTACAGGGGGCACTCATGGCACCAACTGAGGTGCTGGCTGAACAGCATTATCTATCGCTGGATCGCTCATTATCCTCGCTGGGTGTGCGGGTGGCTCTATTAAACGGTGGATTGCCTGTCAAGGAACGTCGCGCCCTGCTGGAGCAAATAGCCAACGGAGAAGTTTCTATTATCGTGGGTACTCAAGCGCTGCTTCAGGAAGATGTGATATTTAAAAGCCTGGCCGTGGTGGTAATTGACGAACAGCATCGCTTTGGCGTAAGACAGCGGGGGATACTGCAAAAAAAAGGCGTGTACCCCGATCTATTAATTATGACAGCTACGCCCATACCACGCACCCTGTCCATGACGGTTTATGGTGATTTAGATGTGTCGGTTATTGATGCCCTTCCTCCCGGTAGGCAACCTGTGCGCACATATTATGTTGTCCCAGAAGAATTATCCAAGGTTTTTCAATTCGTAGCTCGTCATGTTAGCGAAGGTCGACAGGCTTATGTAGTATGTCCGCTGGTGGAAGAATCTGAAAAATTGGATCTGCAGGCGGCGGAAGATCTATTTCAACAGTTAGTCAAAGGTGAGCTGCGCATGTGTCGGGTAGCTTTGCTGCACGGGCGCATGAAAAGAGCCGATAAGGAACTGGTGATGGAACAATTTAGGGCTGGGCTGGTAGATGTATTGGTTAGCACCACCGTGATAGAAGTAGGGATTGATGTGCCCAATGCCGGTGTGATGGTAATTGTCGACGCCGACCGGTTTGGCCTGGCGCAGCTGCACCAGTTAAGAGGCCGGGTGGGGCGGGGCGGCGATCAGGCTCACTGTATTTTATCGGCCCGGTTGCGTTCCCGGGAAGCGGCAGAACGAATTAAGGCAATGAAGACCAGTCAGGACGGTTTTTACCTGGCTGAAAAAGATCTGCAGATTCGGGGACCGGGCGATATGGCAGGTGTGAGACAATCCGGTATGCCTGAATTCAGGCTAGCTAACTTGCTAAAGGACCGGGATCTGCTCGGGGCGGCCCGCCGCCAGGCAATGGTTTTAATTAGCGACGATCCTGAACTAAGAAACGGGGAGTATCATTTACTGAGGCTAGTCCTTGAACGCTTGATTAAAGAGGGGAGTAGTTATTATCATATAGGCTGAGATTATTGCAATTAATTTAACTAAACGAAAACAATCTGTGTAAAATGTTCCGCTCATAGAAAGTTTAAAAAATTACATACTAGTTATAACAACAACAGAGGAGGTGAAAGAGCAATGGCACAAGGTCAAAAAACAAACAGAAAATTAATACCTTCCCCAGGCATGGAACAATTTAAGTGGGAAACGGCCGGTGAACTGGGTGTACAGGTTCCCCAGGGCGGGTATATGGGTGATCTCCCCTCCCGGGTAAACGGGGCTATTGGCGGCAACATGGTTAAAAAAATGGTGGCTGCTTATGAACAAAGTCTGGCTCAGGGGCAGCAACCTGCTACCCCACAGGTTACCAATCAGAATCCTACTGTCTAAAGGTTAATTATAATAAATCCAAATAAGGCCTCTGTCAGGTGGCTGGTCAAAGTTTAGTTTTAGTTTAGTCATCTGGCAGAAGGCTAAGCCAACAAGCGGTGCGTTGCTTGTTTTATACTTAAGGGGTTAGTGTAGGTAATACGCATAATCCTCAGGGCTTATACCGGGGTGCATTGTCATATTAATGGCACCGGCGATAATCTGGGCGGTATCCTCGATTAAGGTGTCGATTTCTTTTGGGGTTACGGTGAGGTTGCCACCGAAAGGCTCCAACACATTTTTAATGGCCGCACTGGTATCTCCAGCCTGACCACCGGTGCTTTGAATATATTTTTCTATGGCATCCTGTGCTATGATAGCAGCATGAGTAACGGTGGGCACTCCGATTGCAATGACTCTGACTCCCATGGTTTCCTGATTTATACCGGATCGTTTATTACCGATGCCCGATCCAGGGTTAATGCCGGTATCGGCAATTTGAATAGTAGTGGCGATACGATTAGCGCTGCGAGCCGCCAGAGAGTCGATTGCAATAATCAATGAGGGGCGTGTCTTATCAACCACCCCGCGGACTATTTCGGCGGTTTCGATACCGGTGATACCCAGTACTCCTGGTGCCACGGCGCTTACCGGCCGCATGCCACCTTGCAGTTCTTGTGGCGCGTAGTTATATAGATGCCTGGTGACGAGACAGTGATTTACTACCTTGGGACCCAGAGCATCCGGTGTGGCGTTCCAATTACCAAGCCCAACTACCAATACGTTTAATTCCATGGGTAAGTTAAACAGTTTCTTTAACTGTTCAGCTAAAATTTCAGCTACTTCCCGGTGCGCCTGCTGATTATTTTCCTTAATTACCGGTGCTTCTAAAGTAATGTATTTGCCTACCGGCTTGCCCATAATCGCCTGGGCGTTTTGGTCCTCAATATGTACCGTTGTTACCGTAGCGTGTTCATAAGTATCTTTGTCCACCCGCACTCCGGGAATTTCCTGGCCGGTTTCACCACGGGTAATTTCTCTGGCCTCTAAGGCCAGGTCCAGAGATATATTCATTGTTTTTAAAAAATTACTGTCCATTATTAGTTGCTCACCTTTTTTCCGTGGATCTATCTATTTTTTTTAAACCTGTTTTGTAACGTCTGTTTATAAAAATATATTTACCCTTTTCAGTATTTATATGCAGATTTTTTTGTTGTTCTAGCTTAAAATTATTTGCTTAAAACTTTTTATGGTATAATTAAAAAGATTTGAAAGAAAGGTAGGATAATTTTGCGGGTAATTGCGGGAGCGGCTAAAAAAAGACGGCTCAAATCTCCTGGTAAACTTCCTGTTAGGCCTACGGCGGATCGGGTTAAAGAATCTTTGTTCAATATCATTGGCAGCCAGTTGCCATGTTGTAGCTTTGCGGATTTATATGCCGGCACCGGTGGAGTTGGCATAGAAGCACTTAGCCGCGGGGCCACAAAGGTTTTATTTGTGGAAAAAGAACCTAGGGTTATACGTATATTACAGTATAACCTGACCATTACCGGATTGGGCGGGAACGCCGAAGTTGTTCAGGGCGATGTGCATACGGCCCTGGCTGCGGCCATGCGTAAACAAGATACCTATGATATTGTTTTTGCTGATCCGCCTTACCGGCAGGGACTGGCGGAAGACATGTTGAATATTTTAAATAAATATCCTGTTTTGCATTTAAACGGCGTTATTGCTTTGGAAATTGGGGCAGATGAGGAGATGCCCGACCAAGTAGGTATTTATCTGTTGCAGCGGCGGGTTAAGTACGGCGATACAGCACTTGTTTTTTATCAATATTCAACACCAAAAACCCCACCATTAAGTGAAAAGTAAGTTGGAGAGGTTATAAACCTTGACATGAGGAGGGCAAAAGTATTGCGATTAGCAGTATATCCGGGTAGTTTCGATCCAGTTACCTATGGACACCTGGACATTATAGAACGCACAGCGATTATGTTTGATAGGTTAATTGTTGCGGTATCCTCAAATCCATGCAAAAACCCTCTTTTTTCTACTGATGAACGGATGGACATGCTTAGAATCGTAACCCGGCCATTTTATAATGTGGTAGTGGATCAGTTTTACGGCTTAACAGTTAATTATGCCAAAGAAAAGGAAGCTCAGGTTATTATCAGAGGATTGAGGGCTATATCTGATTTTGAAACTGAATTTATGATGGCTTTGACCAATAAAAGTTTGCAAGGTTCAGTAGAAACGGTTTTTTTAATGACTAGGGCTGAATTTTCTTATATTAGTTCCAGCGCAGTCAAGGAAGTGATAACATTTGGCGGCGATGTGAGAAATTTAGTGCCGCCGGTAATCCAGGAAAGGTTGCAGAACAAAATTAATAACCGGTAGGAGGTGCCTGTTTTGGAGCTATTTAATATTTTAAATGAACTGGAGGAATTAATTGGAAACAGCCCCAAAGTTCCTATGACTAAACGTGTTTTAATAGATGAAGACAGGTTACTTGATTACTTGGATCGTATCAGAGCGTCTATGCCGGAAGAGCTGCGTCAGGCCAAATGGGTGCTTCAGGAAAGGGAAAAAGTAATCAGCGATTCCAAACGTGAAGCTGTGCGCATTATTGAGGACGCCGAAATGCAGCTTGAGAAAAAGGCTGTCGATTCGGAAATTACCCGTAAGGCTCAAGAAATGGGCGAAGAAATTCGCTTTCGCAGCGAAGAAATGGCCAGGCAAATTAAGCAGGGAGCTTTAGATTATGCCGATGAAATGCTGGCCGAACTGGAGGGAAAACTAAATAACATTTTGTCCCAAGTACAAGAAAACAGGTCTGAATTAAAAAGTGTCTCCAAAGAATAACTAGATTAAATACATAGAACCGGATACTGGTCGCCGAAACCTAAAATTTAATTCGGCGATCTCTTTGTATTAATAGTAATATAAAAAATCTGTATATAATGGACAATAGTATTAATAATAGCAGTGTGGTAACCATAGCCAGTAGAGAGTAAATGATAAAAGTCCAAGTGTGGTAGTTTGACCAGGTGAAAACGGGAGCGGTCACCGGTAAAGTCAAAAGGCCGGTCGTGCTTGTAGGATTATAAAAAAGCCAAGTAAAGCAGGCAGCCAATATGGCGTGGGTTAGACGGGTAGCCAAAAAAAGACCCATGCGGAGGTCGGTTTGGGCAATCATGCTGGCTACCTGAGCGTGTATGGAAAGACCGCTCCAGCCAAGAATCATCCCTACTGCCATCAATTGCTGCAGCTCGCTTGCTGAAGCTTCTGAGGCCATTTTGGTACCGGTGGTCATTTCAAAAAAACCGCTGGCCAGGGCAGTTAAAATATCGGGCGCAAAGCCTAGGGGGACCAGTATGATGCCTATAGCCGATGCGATATGGCCGATGGCACCGGCTTCATTTAGCAAGCGGATAATTACAGCGAACAAAATAATGAAACCACCTATATTTATTAGTTTGGTGATAGAAGAAGCCACCGCTTCTCCCAGTAATTTGCCCAAGGGTTGTTGCTCTGCTCGCTGGTGTTGTAAAAGGGCGTTAAATGCGTTCCCTATCGACCAGGGCCGGTCACCTGCCAAGGGTGGCCGGCTCCGGTCATTACGTCCGTAAAATCGCAATATTAAGCCCAGTATAATATTAGCCAGGTAATGTGCACCGGCAATGACTAAACCCAGCTCGGGCTTGCCGAACATGCCTACCGCTACGGCGGTTAACATAAACAGTGGGCTGGAATTATTTGTAAAACACATTAGGCGTTCACCCTCTAGCTTGGTGCACAGACCTTGCTGGCGCAGTTGGGCTGTGACCATGCTGCCAATGGGAAAACCGGATGTAAAACCAATAACCATAACAAATGCCCCGCTGCCTGGAACGTTGAACAAAGGCCTCATTATTGGCTCCAGCAGTACCCCCAAAAATTTAACAAAACCTAATCTCATAAGAATTTCTGCAGAAATAAAAAAGGGTAATAGTGAAGGGAAAACATAATTCCACCAAGTTCTCAATCCCATAGTTGCTCCATCGAAAACATCTTTGGGGTGGGAAACCATGGCAACTATAAATGCTAAAGCAAGAGCTGTCCATAATAGCGATGTTGGGAACATTTTTTTTAGGTTATGTCTCAACAGCTTTAACCCCCTATGTATTAGAAGACCTCATAATAAATTTAGTTTATGTGCAAATGTTTACCATGATTACTTAATATTGTTTAACCTTTAAATTAGCTATCTTGGAGTTTTGGGTATAGCATTTTTTATTGATGATCGATACCTCCCCACTTGACAAATAACCTACATATTTTATATAATTTTACCTGTTGAACTATGGAGGGGTGTTTATGCCCTTTTTGGATGTAGAACGACTTAAAAAAGTAAAGGGTGAACGCCGGAGGGTAGTTTTTACCGGTTCATTACCCGTGTTGAAACTGGAAGACAGCGAGTTTTGCTTTGTGGAACCGGCGCAGTTTGAACTTATGCTGACTAATGTGGGCAGCAGCGCCGTAGATGTAGAGGGTCAAGTGCAGGTCGCGCTAAAAGTACCCTGCAGCCGTTGTTTGCAGCACTTTGCTTATAGTTTAAACGTGCCGTTCAGTGAAACCTATTACGAAAAAAACCAGCCGGCCCACAGTGGTAAGACCGAGGAATGGGTAGCCTATTCCGGTGATTACATAGATATTACGCCGGAGGTTTTGGGTACGGTTTTAATGAATTTACCAATGCGGTTTATTTGCAGCGAACAGTGTCGGGGTTTGTGCCCCATTTGTGGTGTGGACCTGAATACTCAACAGTGTAATTGCATCCGGGAGGATATAGACCCACGCCTGGCTAAATTACAAGAATTATTGAAGTCATAAATTAAAGGGGGTGGATGAAGTATGGGTGTACCAAAGAGGAGAACTTCCAAGCAAAAAAAGCGGCAGCGCAGGGCACATTGGAAAATTGACGCCCCCGAGCTGACAAATTGCCCGCAATGCCATGAACTGATGGCACCGCACCGGGTTTGCCCCAGCTGTGGTTACTACAAGGGAAGAGAAGTAGTGGCGGTAAAATAAAGAAGAATTTACCAGAATAAGCTCTAATTGGGGCTTATTTTTTTATGCATAAATGGTTGCTTTTTTTTCCCAGTTGAGGTATACTCTGATCTGATACCTGGTGCTAAAGTTACAGGTACTATGGCAAGGTGTAATTATGGGCAAAAGCAATGTGGTAAAATCTGAAAGGCATGGGTTATTAATAAGGAACCTGGCCGGCAACCCATTTTTGACCGACGACGAATTGGCGCAGCTGCTGGGGGTAAGTATTCAAACCGTCAGGCTGGACAGGGCAGAGTTGGATATTCCCGAGATGCGGGAGCGCGTCAAAAAAATGGCCCGGGGAGCCTACCAAAACCTAAGGTCTATTGAGGACCATGAGGTGGTGGGTGAGTTGGTCAGCCTGGAAATTGGCCTGCAAGGTATGTCGATGCTTAATGTTAGCGGAGAAATGACCTTGCGCAAGACTAGAGTGCTGGATGGGCAATATCTATTTGCCCAGGCTAATTCACTGGCGCTGGCCCTTATTGATACCGAGGTGGCGCTTACCGGTACGTCCAAAGTCAGTTTTAAAAGACCGGTTTTCCAAGGCGAAAAAGTAGTTGCCCGGGCCAATGTTACTCGAAGAAAAAATAATAAATATATGATTAGAGTTTATTCCCATGTTCAAGACGAATTAGTATTTCAAGGAAAATTTTTGGTGTTTGACCTTTCCAAGGAGGTTAACCGGCTTGAAGATAGCCATTGATGCTATGGGCGGCGATTACGCACCCAGAGAAATTGTTCGTGGTGCATGGGAGGCTTACCAAGAAAGCGGACAGCAAATTATTTTGGTAGGCGACCGCAGTATTTTAACGAATGAATTAAAGCAGCTGGGTGATAACTATGCCGGCTTGGAGATTGTGCATGCCGATGAGGTAATTGCCATGGACGATGCGCCGGCCGTGGCTGTGCGGCGCAAAAAAAACTCCTCAATGGTAATGGCTGCCGAGCTGGTCAGGGATGGTCACGCTAGTGCAATGGTTTCCGCCGGCAGCACCGGTGCCACTATGGCTGCTGCGCTGTTGCGCCTGGGTCGTATCCCCGGTATAGCCCGGCCGGCCATAGCCAGTGTGCTGCCTACGGAAAACAGCGTTACCCTATTGCTGGACGTGGGTGCCAATGTAGATTGCAAACCCAAACACTTAGTGCAATTTGCGTTAATGGGATCTCTTTATGCACATAAGATTTTAAGCATAGAAGTCCCCCGGGTTGGCCTTTTAAATGTAGGCGAGGAAAGTACAAAGGGCAATGAACTGACTCAGGATACTTACACGCTGCTGCAGGAGGCTCCTGTCCATTTTTATGGTAATGTAGAAGGTCGCGATATCTTTAAGGGTACTGTTGATGTAGTAGTTTGTGATGGGTTTGTAGGCAATGTGGTTTTAAAAACCAGCGAAGGCTTGGCCGATGTATTAATGAAAATGACCAGCCAGGCGATGCGGCAAAGCAGTCTGGCTAAAATTGGCGCTACTTTGACATTACCTGCTTTAAAGAAATTAGGCAAAAAGTTGCATTATTCCGAGTACGGTGGTGCGCCGCTGCTGGGTATAAACGGGGTAGCCATTGTCAGCCATGGCAGTTCTAAAGCGCTGGCCATTAAAAACGCCGTATATCGGGCACGGGAATCAGTGGAAAATGGGCTGATCAGCGCCATTAGCGATAGCCTTAACAATAATGAGCACAAGGTGGGGTAAGCCGATGGCAGTTGAAATAATCCGCGTCGGTATTGTGGGTATAGGTACCTATGCGCCGGAACGGATATTAACTAATTTTGATTTACAGCAAACCTTGGATACAAGTGATGAATGGATATACTCTCGTTCGGGTATCAGGGAAAGACGGATAGTGGCCGAGAATGAAGCTACTTCAGACCAGGCTCTGGTGGCTTCGCAAAGGGCTCTAGAAGATGCTGGAGTGCGGCCGGGGGAAGTGGATCTGATTATTACGGCTACCAACACCCCGGATATGCTTTTCCCCGCCACGGCCTGCTTGTTGCAGGACAGGCTGGGCGCAACCCGGGCCGGGGCTTTTGATCTTTTGGCGGGTTGTACCGGATTCATTTATGGTGTTATAGTAGGGGCTCAGTTTATTTCTGCCGGTACGGCAGATACAGTTCTGGTAACCGGCGCGGAAACAATGTCGCGGGTAATCAACTGGAAAGACCGCAATACCTGTGTGCTTTTTGGTGACGGTGCCGGTGCAGTGGTATTGCGTAGGGTGCCGGACGACAGGGGTATTTTATCCTCTATGCTGGGCTCCGACGGCAGTGGCGGTAAGTTTCTCAATATGCCTGCGGGCGGTTCCCGCCAACCGGCAAGTAGCGAAACTTTAGCTCAGGAATTAAATTATTTACACATGAACGGTCGTGAGGTATTTAAATTTGCAGTACGGGCTATGGAGGACGGTGCGTCCGAGGTTCTGCGACGGGCCGGCCTGACCAAGGCTGATGTGGATTTTTTAGTACCCCATCAGGCCAATATTCGTATTATAGAACATGCCGCCAAAAGATTGAAACTGCCCATGGAGCGGGTAGCTGTTAACGTGGATCGTTATGGTAATACTTCCACAGCATCAGTTCCGCTGGCACTGGACGAAGCGTTACAAAGCGGAAAAATAAAAGACGGCGATAATGTGATTCTCGTTGGTTTTGGTGCTGGACTCACATGGGCCGGCCTGCTGATTAAGTGGTATGACGCTAAAAAGCAGGGGTAGGAGGGAAAAGGTATTAGGACACGCATATGCGATTTACTCGGCATAGAGTATCCTGTACTGCAGGGGGGGATGGCCTGGGTATCCACCGCTGAGCTGGTTGCCGCCGTGAGCGAGGCCGGCGGGCTGGGTATCATAGGGTCGGGCCAGGCACAGCCCCAGTGGGTGCGGGAGCAAGTGCGCAAGGTCAAGGGATTAACCGGTAAACCCTTTGGGGTTAACGTAATGCTGCTTTCGCCCTACGCTGAGGAAATTATCAATTTACTGGTGGAAGAAAGGGTGGCCGTGGTTACTACCGGAGCGGGCAACCCGGGTAAATATTTAAATTTAATGCATGGCGCCGGTATCAAAGTGATCCCCGTGGTATCATCAGTGGCTTTAGCTAAAAGGCTTTCTCGTTCCGGGGTGGACGCGCTGATTGCCGAAGGTATGGAATCAGGCGGGCATGTAGGGGAAGTTACTACTATGGCCCTGCTGCCCCAAGTGGTAGATGCCGTTGACGTGCCGGTAATTGCCGCCGGGGGTATATGCGATGGCCGGGGGATGGCCGCGGCTTTGATGCTGGGGGCTGAGGGCGTGCAAATGGGTACTCGCTTTATCTGTGCCCGGGAATGCACTGTCCATGAGCAGGTTAAGGACATGATTATTAAGGCCAAGGACCGGGATAGCATTGTTACCGGACGGCCAACGGGGCACCCCGTTAGGGTGCTTAAAAATAGGCTAACTAAAAAGTTTATGGAACTTGAGGAATCAGGTGCTCCTGCGGAAGAATATGAAAAACTGGGCGTGGGGCGCATGAAACTGGCAATGGTTGATGGCGATATAGATATGGGTTCGGTTATGGCCGGGCAGGTGGCTGCCATGGTGCAGCGGGTGGATCCGGCTTGGGATATTATCAATAGTGTAGTGACCGAGGCAGAAAATATTATTCGTTATATTTACAGCAGCAAGGTGGTGGATTAATGATGCTTGCTTATATTTTTCCGGGCCAGGGATCACAATTTGTGGGTATGGGCAAAGCCTGGTACGATAATTATGATTTTGTGAGAGAGATATTTGACACAGCCGACCGGGCGCTGGGTTTTGCTCTGACTGAATTAATTTTTGAGGGCCCTGCGGATGAGCTACAGAAAACAGCTAATACGCAACCGGCTATACTTACTACCAGTATAGCCATGCATGAGCTCCTCAAAAGAGCCGGTATCCGGCCCGCGGCAACCGCCGGGCATAGTCTGGGTGAATATTCCGCGTTGGTGGCGGCCGGATCCCTTGAGTTTAGCGATGCAGTGCGGCTGGTGAGGATGCGTGGGCAGTTTATGCAGGAGGCGGTTCCCCTTGGCCAGGGTGGCATGATGGCGGTGCTGGGACTTGATTTCGATAAAGTAGTGGAAGGTTGTCGCCTGGCTGCCGAGGCCGGCACGGTGGAGGCCGCTAATTTCAACAGCCCGGGGCAGGTGGTAGTGGCCGGTGAAATTAATGCGCTAAAAAAGGCGCAGGAAACACTTAAAAGCCTGGGTGCCAAGCGCTGCATGATGTTACCGGTTAGCGCTCCTTTCCACAGCAGTATGATGATACCTGCCGGCGAAAGGCTGGCGGTTGAGCTGGCAAAAGTGGAAATCAAGAACCCGGAGGTGCCGGTGCTGGCTAATATCAACGCGGATTATTATACCACTGCGGAGCAGGTGCGTGACGGGCTGATCCGCCAGGTTTCCAACCCGGTATTGTGGGAACAAAGCATGCGCTGCTTTATCGCCGATGGCTATAACTTGTTTGTAGAAATTGGACCGGGAAATGTGCTCACCGGTTTGCTTAAAAAGATAGACAAACAAAGCAAATTCATTAATGTGAACGGTGAGGGGGAACCGAAACCGGTTATTGCCCGGCTGAAGGAGGTTTTATAAATGAACCTTGGCGGTAAAGTGGCCGTAGTCACCGGGGCTTCCCGGGGTATTGGCCGATCAGTAGCCGTGACTTTAGCCGAGCTGGATGCACACGTAGTAGTTAATTACGCCGGCAGTGCCGATGCTGCCGAGGAAACCGCTGCGCTGGTGCGCGGGTTTGGTGTACAAGCGTTGGTGATCCAGGCTGATGTATCCGATCAGGAGCAGGTCAACAACATGATGCAGAAGGTATTGCAAGAATTCGGGCGCATTGATATACTGGTCAATAATGCCGGTATTACTCGTGATAACCTGCTCCCGCGCATGCGGGAGCAGGATTGGGATGCGGTGATGAATACCAATTTAAAGGGAGCATACCATTGCGCCAAGGCTGTGCTGCGCCCCATGCTAAAAGCGCGCCGGGGCCGAATTATCAACATTAGTTCTGTGGTGGCTCTGGCCGGTAATTCCGGACAGAGCAATTACGCTGCAGCCAAGGCGGGCTTGATTGGTTTTACCAAATCCTTGGCAAAGGAGTTTGGCTCCCGAAACATAACAGTTAATGCCGTGGCACCGGGATATATTGCTACGGATATGACTGCTGATTTGTCGGACGAAAGTAAGGCTCAGCTGTTAAGCACTGTACCGCTGGGCCGGTTGGGCGTTCCGGAAGATGTAGCTGCTGCGGTGGCCTTTTTAGCCGGTGAACGAGCCGGTTACATAACCGGGCACGTTATTGTAGTGGATGGCGGCATGGCCATGTAAATAAAAGGGGGGGGGTGAAATCATGGCGGATATTTTTGAAAAGATTAAGGATATAATAGTTGAACAATTGGGTGTAGAACCGGAGGATGTAAAACCCGAAGCTTCCTTTGTAGATGACCTGGGGGCTGACTCCCTGGATATTGTGGAACTGGTTATGGCTTTGGAGGAAACATTCGATTTGCAAATTCCTGATGAGGATGCAGAAAAAATTCACAAGGTGGGAGAAGCTGTACAGTACGTTATTGATCACCAGTAAAAGTAAAAAGCCCCGCCGGTTAACCGGTGGGCTTTTTTAAAATCATATATTAAGCAATTTTAATTTTAACCCCGGGAGGTTTTGTGTTGGTGAATAGAGTAGTAATTACCGGTATCGGGGTGGTTACCCCGGTGGGCAACAACTTGGATGAATTCTGGAGTAATCTAACCGGCGGCAATAGTGGTGTGGGTCCGATTACCCGCTTTGATACAACAGGTTATAGTACTAATATTGCGGCCGAAGTTAAAAATTTTAACGCGGCGGACTATATTGACCGCAAGGAGGCCCGCCGAATGGATCGCTTCACTCAGTTTGCCGTTACGGCTACCGGCATGGCTGTGGAAAACGCCGGGTTAGATATGGCTAAAATTAATCGTGCTCGTGCAGGTGTAATTTTAGGATCCGGTGTCGGTGGTATAGAAACTTTGGAGGAACAGCACAAGGTCCTGATGGAACGCGGTCCGGGTCGGGTGAGTCCGCTATTTATACCGATGATGATTGCCAACATAGCCTCCGGCCAGGTGGGCATTAATTTCGGGCTGCGCGGTTGTAATGTGACCACCACCAGCGCATGCGCTTCTAGTGCCAATGCCCTGGGGGATGCTTTTAAAGTGATCCAGCGCGGGCAGGCTGATATAATGATTAGCGGTGGGACAGAGGCACCGATTACACCGCTGGCCGTGGCCGGTTTTTGTTCCATGAAAGCCCTTTCCACTCGCAACGATGACCCTACCGGGGCAAGTCGTCCCTTTGATATAGGCCGTGATGGCTTCGTGATGGCTGAGGGCGCGGTTGTATTGGTATTGGAGGAAATGGAACATGCCCTGGCCAGGGGTGCTAATATATTAGCTGAAATTACGGGGTACGGTGCCTCCTGTGATGCTTATCATATCACCGCTCCCGACCCCGAGGGCGGGGGAGCAGTGCTTTCCATGAGGTGGGCTCTGGAAGATGCGGGCCTATCCCCGGAAAAGGTGGATTATATTAACGCTCATGGTACATCTACACCGCTGGGTGATAAGCTGGAGACGATGGCCATTAAAGAAGTTTTTGGCGAACATGCTCGCGGGCTGGCCGTTAGTTCAACCAAGTCCATGACCGGGCATTTGCTGGGGGCGGCCGGTGGTCTGGAAACTGCGGTATGTGCGCTGGCTATCCAAAAAAGATTAATTCCTCCCACCATTAATTTGAGCGAGCCTGATCCGGAATGCGATTTGGACTACGTGCCCAACACCGCTCGTCAGGCTGATGTTAAAGTTGCCATAACAAATTCCTTCGGTTTTGGCGGGCATAATGCCACACTAGTTATAGAAAGGTTTGCCGTGGAGAGGAATATTTAACATGGAGCGCTTTGCCGATATAATTATTGATTTGCAAAAAAAAGTGCACTTCGTTTGGCGCAACCCGGAGCTGTTGCGCCTGGCGCTTGTGCACAGCTCTTTTACATATGAAAACAGAGGCCGGGAAGAACATAACAATGAACGGTTGGAATTTTTGGGTGACGCCGTGCTGGAATTGATTATAAGCGATTATTATTACCGCAGCTTCCCCCACAAGACAGAAGGTGAGCTTACTAAAATGCGCGCCCTGACGGTATGTGAACCTTCCCTGGCAGCGGTAGCCCGCTGCCTGGAATTGGGCCGTTATTTGTTCATGGGTCGGGGTGAAGAACGCTCCGGTGGGCGGGAAAGGCCCTCCTTGCTGGCCGATGCCTTTGAAGCTTTGTTGGGTTCTGTTTACCTGGATGCAGGTTTGGAAGAGGCGCGTCGGGTGGCACTGCAGCAGTTGTCCGACATTATTGAAGAGGTAAAATCCGGCCAAACAGTGCGTGATTACAAGACGGATCTACAGGAGATACTGCAGCGGAAAAGCGCCGATCCCATCCAATATTCAATTATTAATGAAGAAGGCCCCGATCATGATAAAATATTTACTGCGGCTGTAGAATACCAAGGTAAAAGATTGGGCTGGGGGCGTGGCCGGACTAAAAAAGAAGCGGAACAGCAAGCGGCCAAGATGGCATTGATAAATTACGCGCCAAAGATTTTAGCCTAGCTTAACTGTATAGGATGACAGCGATTAACCGGGAGGTTTGTAGCTAATGGGTTTATTTGGCAGATTAAAGGAAAGCCTGAGCAAGACCAGAAAAAATTTCGTAGAAAAAATTGATTCTATTGTTACCGGACGTAAGGTTATCGATGAAGATCTATATGAAGAGTTGGAAGAAGCACTTATCCAAGCTGACGTAGGTATTGATGCCGCGTTGGAACTGGTGGGAAATTTGCGTGTGGAGGTCAAGAAACGGCGCCTCAGTAATCCGGAGGAACTGTATGCCGTGCTCAAAGAACTCATCCAGGCTATTTTGGGCGAGGAAACGAACGCTTTAAACATAGCCGGAGCACGTCCGGCCGTAATTATGGTGGTGGGCGTTAACGGTGTGGGCAAAACTACGACTATTGGTAAACTGGCCCATTATTATAAGGAAAACGGCAAAAGTGTTCTTTTAAGCGCTGCAGATACCTTCCGGGCAGCTGCTATTGATCAGCTGGAAATTTGGGGTAACCGGGTAGGAGCGGCGGTAATCAAACACTCCGAGGGCTCCGATCCCGCCGCTGTGGCTTTTGATTCTCTGCATGCCGCTCAGGCCAGGAAAATGGATGTACTTATCGTTGATACCGCGGGCCGGCTGCACACCAAGACTAATTTAATGGAAGAGCTTAAAAAAGTACACCGGGTGCTGAGCCGGGAAATGTCGGACGCTCCCCATGAGGTGCTATTGGTACTGGATGCCACTACCGGGCAAAACGCCATTAGCCAGGCCCGCCTTTTTAAAGAGGCAGTGGGTGTGACCGGGCTTGTCCTGACCAAACTGGACGGCACCGCGAAAGGCGGTGTAGTAATTGCCATTAAACAGGGTTTGGACATACCAATCAAGATGATCGGTGTAGGCGAAGGAATAGACGATTTACGCCCCTTTAACGCACGGGAATTTGTTGAAGCTCTTTTTACCAGGGATAACAAAACGGAGGAACAAGTTGGATAATTTTTATACTAAAAACTTAAGGACGCTGTAAGGCGTTCTTTTTTTATGCGCCGGTTTATGCAGGGATAATTCAGCATATATTTAAATCTTGTCATTGCCCGGAGGCATAACGTAACAATTATTATGGATTTGAATTCTGCCGGGACGACTTTTCCCGTTCGGTTTAAGGTTAATTAACGCGGGAAAAGCCCCAGCCGTTCCACTTCCATAAGGTTACTGCTCTCTTGGCGAGGTCGGTGTAACTGCCCTCGGTAACTACCAGCTCGTTTTCACCGTCGTCGTTAAGGTCAATCAGGGCGGCACGGTAATTGGGACGATCAAGGTTGGAAGACTGCCATAACGGTTTAACGCTGCCTGCTACCAGCTTGAATATAAAGAGATGATTTTTAATGGCAATATCCTCCTCTTTTAACCAAAAGGGCTTGTGGGGGCCGAAACTGCCTGATTTCCAAACCAGTAGGTTCAAATTCTGTATACCATCGTTGTTGGCGTCGCCCGGAAAGAAATAGTCCACCCACCAGTCGGCCGGCGACTGCCAAATAATACGGGACCCGGACCGTACCGTTATTCTCCCGTTCACAAGTATAAATTCTTCCAGACTGCCGTCGCTGTCCAGATCAAACTTTTGATTTTGCATTAACTTGTATTCACCCAGGGGTTTACCGGCCTGAAAGACAAATTGTTCCCCCGTAACAAAAAGTTTTTTTTCATTGTCCCATGCAGGAATCGTTTCTCTAGCTAGTTCAAGTTCCAGTTTTTCCAGCACTGTCCGTCCCTCATGCCCGCTTAAAATCATAGGACGTGCGTCATCGTTGATATATACGGGCAGGAACTCCAGCTTTTCCACAGTGTTTTCTCTGATCCAGATCCTGGCGACAACGCCTTCCCGGGTCTCCCTGGACCACAGTTGATCAAAAATAAAGTTACCCGGGCTATAAAGGATATATTTCCCTCGGTACTGCTCAACTTTTTGTACCACATGTGGGTGGCTGCCCAACACCAGATCGGCTCCGGCAGCTATGGCAAGGTGGGCAAAATCTACTTGGGTAGCATCCGGCTCGGCAGCATATTCGGTGCCGGCGTGGAGGGAAACTACTGTAAAATCGGCAATACCCGCAGCTTTCTTGATTGCAGCAGTTACTTTTACAGGGTTAAGGACAGCGGTGCCGGGACCGTCACCTGCCAGGTAGAAATCAGGTACAACTGCAGAATCATTGAAAGCCAAAAAAGCAAGCTTAACGCCCTTTACCTCTACGTACCTGGGGGCATAAGCTTCCTGTTCATTCCTACCGGCCCCGGTATAATGAATTCCAGCACTGTCCAGGTAATACATGGTGTCCAGTAAACCCTGCGCACCAAAATCCGGCACATGGTTGTTGGCCAGCGACAGGATATTAAAACCGGTCTCTTTAAGAGCCGGAGCCACACAGGGGTCAGTTCTGAAAACCATCTCAGGCACCATTATTTCCCGCCCCGGGGTTACCGGTCCTTCGAGGTTGCCGAAGACAATGTCCCCGTATTGCAGGTACCATTTAACATCGGCGAAGGGATGGTTCGGGTCATTGTGTTCTTTTATTTTTTTAGCCACATACCGGGAGAGCATGATATCTCCAACGGCCACCAGACACAGGGAGTCCTGTTTTTCCGGAAGATGCATACGGTATTTTTTAAAAGCCGCAAAGTCCTGTAAATCCTTGCTGCTGCCGTACTGCTGCGAGGCACAAGCACTGCAGCAGTACGGCAGTCCCACCGTCAGCAAGAGGACCAGCGCCAACCGGGGGAATTTCACGGGGCAATGTAGGTTTTGGTCCAACCGGCCAGAGATGGCGCCTGTCCGGAGTCCAACAGATTATGCCATTGTTGATCGGTTAAACGGTCTTCGAGCGGCCAGGAGAATTCATAGTGGGAGTAAACACCGCCCCGGGCAATTCTCAGGCTGTCATCAACGGGCACAATTGCATAAATTTCAAAGATGTGCCCCGTAGCCTCCTGCAACACCAGGCCATTTGGATCGGTGGCCACATCAGTTACCAGTGCGGCAGGGTTATCTTCTATCGCGGAGCGGTGATCCACCCCGGTATCTGCCAGCGCCTCCAGCCAGAAATGCTCCAACTGCCCTCCGTAAGAACGAATTAATTCATATTCCGCATCGGTAAGCGTGACATCATTAAGTTCTTTTTCAGATATGGTTTTTAAAGAGAGAGCCAACTGCTCCAGCCGGTCCAGGCTGTCGCATTCTTTTTCGGCCAGCAGCCCCCGCGCAGCCAGGCCATCCCGCGTTAAGTCCACCAGCGCAGCCAAACGGGCATACAGATGCGGGTTGGGCTCCACATAACCGCGGTCATCCACACCAACCATACCTCCGCCCATTTCAGCGTAAACCTGTTTGGCGTAAAGGATGGTATCGTGCTTAAGTTCGGTCCAACTGGCCAAAAGGGTATTCAGATCTTTTCTGGCCCAGGCTTGATTCTGCATAAATGAAGGATACCCGACCCCTCTTTCCTGCAGTAATGAATCAAGAGCATAAAGCCAGCCCCAGTAAAGGTTTTGGGTCCAGGTTTCTTTATCTAGGCCGGCAATATATTGCTGCATTTTATGCATGTTATCAGAGTAGCCCGCGTACTGCGTTTCTCCTTCAGCGTCCAATATGGCGTAAGCTTCCTTGGAGCCTAGCGCGGCGGGTATGTCCAGGTCTTTAGGCAACATTCTTTGTTCGCCCTGGTTATTTTCTCCTACCTCACGGTAAACCAGCCGCTGGAATATAGAAGCATCCAGTGTAAACCGCTGCCCCATAAAACGAAAGCCTTTGATTTCCCGCGCGCGGTCAGGATGGATGTCTTCGTTATAAACGGGAATGGAGTTGAACACCGGAGGTTCCAACTTGGCTGTCGCCTGCATAAAGGCCTGCCATTGCTTGCCACCTGAGGTTACAACCTGTAGACTGGCCTTGTTACCATAAGTTTTATTTAACAGTTTCCGGTATTGTAGATATGACAGGTCGTCGGCCAGACCGACAAAAAAGTTAGTTGGCTGGTAGATCTTATCCCATTTTTGTCCGTTGCCGTCTTCACTAAGCGCCAGGGTCATCAGAACAGCAGATTTGGTTTCATCTACACTCTTCAGCCGGAAAGTCATTCTGCCGTACCACATCATCGCCTTGAAATATGACTGCAGCAGATTGTCATTGGCATAGTGACCCCGGGGTATGTACTGGGAGTAATCTTCCTGCAGGAATTCCGTATTATTTAGTTTTTGCCCCATATTCATCAAAGGTGATTTCTGGATACCGGCACTTATTTCGATAAGCCGCAGTTCTTCTGCAACCTCTTGCTTTACTGGGGCCGGAACAGTCATTTGCGGGTCTAACAGCTTGCCGGCCACAGCGAAAAAGCCCAGGTTCCTTCTGGCGGCGTTTTCCCAATCGCTGCCTTTAAGGGCGTTATACTGTTTTTCAGATGCGAAAAGCATAGCTGCGGTAAGCTCTTTTAATTCCGGGGCCAGTTTTTCCTTTTCAGTAACCCGCAGCAGGTGGTTGAAGAACAAGTGGTAATTATGCAGCATTGAGTCGGTAGTAACAAAGCTGGGCACCGGATCATAGCTGTTGATTTCATAGAGCATAAAAAACTCCCGGTAGTTTTGATTAGGCACAACTACAAATCCGTTTTCTGTAAGTAACTGTTTGGCCTCCGGAGAGAATTGAAACATATCCTTGTTAGTTACATTGCCCAGCCCCGGCTCTACATCATAGGGTTTCAGTGCCGGGGAAAAGTCAACAGGCACATCTTTATAAGTCGCAAAAGCCGAAGCTTGGGCCACCGGTATCCCGTTTTTTCCTGTGGTATCATCCTGCCCCGCTTGCCCGGAGTTACCGCTGCAGCCCGACATAGCGGCAACAAGCAACAACAGGCTGATCATCCACACACCGATTATATTTGTCCTTTGCATTTAGATTTACCTCCTTTTAAAAGCAAATTAATAAGCAATATAGAGCTATAGAATATATACCGCTTGTACGTTAATTATACATTTATGTGTTAAATGTGACTATTCAAAAATGCTAGGTCAGCCAAAAGATTGCTAATGTTTAAAAATATATATACAAAACCAATGTTCGTTTTATCTTGGAAACTACTTGGTTTTTTTGTTTGTGACCTATCATCTCAAAAATATGTTAAAATTAATTCGTAATTAAGACTTAACAACTTATCCGGAAATAATCAATGATGCGGTTAAGATCTTTTAATATAATGTTTTCGGAGTTTGGCGGGATGAAGAATGCACGGGATTATATCAAATCAAAAAAAAGACTAAATAAGCGAGTTCCGGGCTAATGGTTATGATTTAATTTTTGAAGGTGATGGCTTATATTCTAGTAGGACATCCCTGAATCAATTTCAAGGATTGCATTGTTTGTTTTATTAAAAAGATGCTAAAATAATGTTGAAAATGTCAAAAAGGCAAACTATTACTTCATAAAATGAGTGCATAATATGAAAATTGATATGAATGGAAAAAGAAATAAGATCCCTTGCCACAACGCTAATAAGAGACTTACCTGTATCCTAGTCCTATTAATCATGTTGATTATTTTAATGTTGGGATGTGGAACTCCTGAACCAAACTCTGATGTTCAGACAGGGACAGTACCGGAGCCGGAACCAACGGAAACTCTAACTCCGACTCCTGCATCAGACAATAATCCCGCCTTGGATACAAAAACATCCAAACTGGTTTTGGGCGGCATAAGCATATCTGCAGTAAAACAGATTGCTTTAACCTTTGATGCAGGTTGGATGTATGATCAAACACTTCAGCTTTTAGATGTACTGGATCAATATCAGGTCAAGGCAACGTTCTTTCTTAGAGGGGGCTGGGTAAAGGACCACCCGGATTTAGCAAAGGAAATCTACTGGAGGGGACACTCCATTGGTAATCATTCCCTGGCACACGACCATATGAAGACTATGACACAAGATGAGGTGTCGGCCGACATTATAGAATCTTCCAATATCATCAAGAACACGATTGGCTATACGCCTTACTTGTTCCGGCCTCCATACGGTGAATACAATAACACGCTGCTGAATGTTCTGGGAGAGCAGGGCTATACATATGCTGTTATGTGGACCATAGACTCCCATGACTGGTCACAAATGATTAATGGAGTCCAAGTGACAGAGCAGTACCTTATCGACAGGGTATTTAACAATGCCTCGGATAAGGGTATTGTATTAATGCATGTCGGAGGCTACCAGACAGTCAATGCTTTACCGGAAATCATAACAGGATTAAGAGATGCAGGATATGAGTTGGTGACGCTAGATGAACTTCTTCCCAGATGAGACCATATCTTACCAAACGTATCATGTACAGGCAATCCTCCCTGGCCACACACTGCACAACGGAATCTGGCTCCCTTCCGTGAAATGTGGCTGGATAACACAGAAGGACTTAGACTAACTAACCAATGGGGGAACCAAGTAGCCGGGAACCAATGCAAAGGGGGTTTTATTATGCGCCAATGTAAAGCTTGTAAGAGAACACACCAGAGCCCGCAAGGTTGCAAATTAAGAACTATAAAAATTAACGGGATAGAATACTTGCCGATACCTTACGGCAAGGAAACAGCATGGGAGCAGTACAATCTAACACCAGGGGAAACTTGCCGAGATTGCGAAACACCCTTGGGTAAATACCACCATTTAAATTGTTGTGTGGAGCAATGTCCTGTTTGTGGTGAACAATGGATTTCATGTAATTGTATAGCTGAGAAATAATAATTATATGTCCGGTAATTACCATTGGCAGACGTAAAAATTATGTATTTTAGTAATGATAATCATCGAAATTTGCCGCCTACAATGGCTTCGGACTCAGTATAAAGACGATGCAGATGGCCATTAAGGTATCATTGATTGATGCCCCCATCGGATTTATGTTTAAGCGTTCGGCTAATATCCGGTAAACCTCATCTTTGTTGTTAACCAAATGTTCCATTAAAAATCCACCCTTTTTAGATTCGGGTACTAAATTCTGCAAGTCACTTAAAAGTAATTACTATTTTAATTATACATATAAAGTCATTTTTTGCTATCGTGAAAAACATTATTGCCGAGTAAATATTTTACTTGGCAATAATTTCTATTGAATATATGTTCGTAAGGGGCATATAATATAACCAAACATTAGTTTGGTGGTGCTCCTAATGAACAGAGTCATTTCCCTGACTGACATGAATAGTTTTTACGCTAGTTGCCATCAGGCCGTAAACCCCGAGCTTGAGGGTAAAGAAGTCATTGTTGCGGGCGATCCTGAGAAAAGAACCGGCATTGTATTGGCAGCTTCCTACCCGGCCAAAGCGCGCGGCATAAAAACCGGCATGGCCTTATGGGAAGCCAAACGGCTGTGCCCTAACGGGTATTTCTTTAAGCCGGACTTTTCGTTGTACATAAATTTTTCGACTAAGATATTAAAAATAATGAGAGATTTTACAGATTTGATGGAGCCTTTTTCCATAGACGAGGCTTTTATGGACTTAACCGGGGTGACCCGTCTTTGGGGACCTCCCCAAGAAATAGCCAGGCAATTAAAAGAAAGAATCAGGTTTGAAGTTGGTGTCTCTTGCAGTGTTGGTATTGGCCCAAATAAGTTGATCGCCAAAATGGCAGCTGATCTGCGAAAGCCGGATGGTCTAACCATATTAGAAACTGTAGACAGCTTTAAACAGGCGTTCTGGCCACAACCCGTAAGAAAATTATTTGGGATCGGTTCTAGGTATGAAAGGCACTTAAGATATTACAATATAATAACTATTGGTGATTTGGCTAAATTTCCGGTGGAAATTCTAAAAAAACGGTGGGGTAAAAATGGTGAGTTGCTGTGGTACTTAGCCAACGGTTTGGATAACAGTCCGGTTATGCCCGGTTCACTGGATGTTTCCAAGAGTATGGGACAACAAAGGACTCTGCCCAGAGATGTATATGGCTTTAAAAATATTAAGGTAGTATTGCTTGAACTTTGTGAAATGGTGGCGCGTCGGGTGCGCCAGGGTGGCTATGTTGGCCGGACGGTATTTTTAACCTTGCGGGACACCCAATTAAACTTTCTTTCCAGGTCGATGGCTATGCCTGAGTATACAGACCTGCCGGATGATATATATCAAACGGCTTGCCGGCTTTTACATAGGCACTGGGATGAATCATGCCCGGTAAGGCTCATTGGTGTAAGCCTTAGCGAGCTTACCAGGATGAAATATAGGCAATATGATATTTTTGGTGTAAAGAAAAAACAAATCAAGCTGGTTAAAGCTTGTGACGCTATAAAGGACCGGTTTGGGGAACACGCAGTGATGAGGGGTATATCATTGACTGAAGTGAGTTTGTTTGCCAACAAAGAGAATTGAAAATTTATACATTTAAAGATTATGATAGAGTAGTTGAGAAAATAGGTACACCCTTTTTAACGACCAAAGACAATGGTACCGGAAAATTTATGAGTTAATGATCCATTTGATACAGCAGCAAAGCGAATGTAAAGAAAAAAACCATGTTATAGTTTGGGAGGACTAACATGAACATAATCGAAGCAATAGAAGGACGAAGGAGTATAAGAGAGTTCCAAAATAAAATAGTATCAAAAGAAATAATAGAAAAGTTATTAGAATTATCAACTAAAGCTCCTTCAGGTAAAAATCGTCAACCTTGGAGATTTGTTGTTCTGCAAGATAAAAAGAAAGACGAGTTAGTAAATGTCATGAGTAATGCCATAAGCCTTCTTAAGCAAAAAAATATAAATATTGGCAGTAGTGAAATAAGCATTAATTCCATTAATGAAGCATCAGTAGTAATTTTAGTGTTCAATGCCTTTTCTAATTTCGAAAAAGACTATCGTCGCTATACATTACTTATGGATACTCAATCAATAGGTGCTGCTATACAAACAATGATTTTAGCTGCGCAGAATTTTGGATTAGGTACTCTTTGGATTTGTGATATTTTTTACTGCGTTAATGAAATATGCTCTTGGCTAAATCGCAAAGATGAACTTGTTGCGGCAGTGGCTATAGGCTATCCAAATCAATCTCCATCTCCACGGCCGCGAAAGTTGCCGCAAGAAGTTACAGAATGGATATATTCAGAATAGGCAAAACGGAGCGACATTTGTTATAATAAAAATATGATGGATGTGATTGAAACCAAACTAAACTTAATAGCGGATATTAGTATTAAACATGAATATCAAGACTGCATATGTGATTTGACGCAGAATCAAATTATCTATTCATTGCAAGACTTTGTCCACCATCGCAACGTCTCACGTCTTGAGCATTGTATTCATGTGTCCTACCACAGTTATTTAATCTGCAAGAAATGGGGCCTTGACTACGAGTCGGCAGCTAGGGGTGGGCTTCTGCACGATTTTTATTTTTATGACTCCCACACTACAAAGCCTGAGTGGGGAATCCATTGCTTTAGCCATCCTACCATTGCCTTGAAAAATGCTCTGGAACACTTTACCTTAAACGAAGTGGAAAAGGACATTATAGTAAAGCATATGTGGCCGGTAACAATAAGTAGGCCAAAATATAAAGAATCCTACGTCGTTACCTTAATGGATAAATACTGCGCCACTAGGGAAGTTGCTAATTATCGCAACAAATTCGCTCCTGCCCGGCACACCCAATTCTAGTCTGCAAGCATTTACTATCTCTGACACAGTATCTCGGCTAGTTCCAAGGTAGAATTGTCCTAACGTCCGAGGGTCCTTAAGTTTGCCTGCAGGGGTCTGGCCAGCATAGGTGTTGCGGCACTGGTGGCCGGGCATCATAAAAGATTTAGTTTTCTGCTATTGTCAGCAATTTTTTTAGCTTTGCATCAGGTTCAATACCAAACTCTCTTTTTAGTTCCCGCCTGTATATCCCATAATGTTTTAATGCGGCAACACGTTTTTTCAATATCAAAAGCGTTTCTATTAGACTGTAGTTTAAATCAGGGTGTAAAGGTTCATGATCCAGGCCGGTTTTTAATAATTCCGCTGCCTGGCCGTGCTTTCCGGTGGATTTGTAGTATTTCGCCATATCTAAAATCAACTGCACATATTTTTCCTTGATCAGCATTCTGCTTCTCTCCGGCCACCGGAACTGATTATCCGCCAGATAATCACCGGTATAAAGGGCGGCAATTTGCTCATGATCCGAAATGTTTATATCATTGATCACCCTTGGTGCAGCGGTAAATGACATAAACCAGTGGTAATCGCAGTCTATGGAGGCGGTATCAAGCCGGTAAAAACCTCTGGAGTACTTTATAGATACCTGGACACCGCTGTGCTGTAGAGCTTTCCGGACGTAATATAGCGTAGTATTGAAATGGGCAACGGCTCTATCGCCGTCATAGTCCGGCCATAACGTATCAATTATTTTATTACGATTGATTTCCGCTCCCTCGCCGTCAATAAGATATGCAAGCAATTCTTCCGCCTTACTGGTACGAAATTTAATCTCACCGGAACCGCTAATTACTTTAAATTTACCAAAACAGCGCACTTGTATCCGGGATTGATTATTAATATCGATTTTTCTTTCCTGCATGATCCGGTGCAATGTTTCCTTTAATCTTTTTTTATCTACCGGCTTCATAAGATAATCAAGGGCATTGACGCGGAATGCCTCGACGGCATATTCGCTATAAGCTGTTACAAAGACAACCGCTGTCCAGTCCTGAAGGTCAAGAATTTGATTAGATAACTGAAAACCGTCTATGTCCGGCATTTCAATATCAATGAATGCCGTATCTATCTTTACTTTTTTTACATACTCCAGGGCTTCCCGTGGGTTTAAAAACTTTCCTTTGATGTCTACTATTCCGCTATCCCTCAGTAACTTGGCCATTTTGTCCAACGAGGGTTGTTCATCGTCAACTATTATTGCCTGAATCATTTAAACACCTCCCTGAAGGTAAAGGTAAAGGTAAAGTAAATGAAACGACAGTTCCTTTACCTACATGGCTTTTTATGGACAACCCCTCCCCATAAAGCCTTTTCAACCGGAAATGAATATTTCGCAACCCCACACTGCTTAAGTTATCCGGTATTAAAAGCTTTTTAAGGCGCTCCGCGGGGATGCCCCGCCCGTTATCACCAACAGTTACCGTTACACCTTCCGGGCTTGGACGGACTGTTACTGTGACGGTACCCCGGCCGCTTTTTTTTCTTAGACCGTGCCGAATGGCGTTTTCCACCAGGGGTTGTATAGAAAGTGGTGGTATGTCTATAAGTATGCCGTGGTTAATATTAAATACCACGTTGAGTTCATCGCCAAATCGGGCCTTTTCTATTTCCAGGTACGACTTGACCAGACTCATTTCTTTATCCAGGGGAACAAACATATCCAAATTGTTAAAATCAAAGCTTTGTCTCAGGAAATTGGCCAGCTCGTCAATAAGCATTCCGGCCCGTTCAGGATCGGTATAGCAAAAGGCGGATATTGTGTTCAGCACATTAAATAAAAAATGCGGTTTTATTTGAGCCTGTAGAAAAGCTGCTTCTGCCGCTTTAGCTTTATCCACCGAAATCTTCAGGTTAACCAAAGTCTTAACTCTGGCCAGAAGTTCATCCACTTCGACAGGTTTGGGTAGGTAGTCATTGGCTCCGGATTCAAACCCCGTCACAATATCTTCAGTTCTTGTTCTGGCGGTCAGCATTAGCACCGGCAAGTCATAGTGAGATCTGTTGTTCCTTATTCTTTGACACACTTCATAGCCCGACATTTCCGGTAGCATCACATCCAATATGACTAGGGAAATGTCTTTGTTCTTGTTGATTTCTTTCAGGGCGGTTGACCCGTTTTCCACCGCTGTGATGGAGTACCCTTCGGTTCTAAGGATAGCAGAGGTAGACTTTAAATTTAAAATTTCATCATCGACGATTAAAATATGTGCTCCATTGTCACCGGTCCTGTGATCACCGGGTTTTCTCTCCAAGCCTGCGGCAATTTCAAACACGGGCAGATAAACACCGGTTTCATCAGGCTGCAACCTAGTTACAGGCAAGGCGAAATAGAATTTGGAACCTTTTCCCGGAGTGGATTCGACCCAAATTTTTCCCCCATGGGATTCTACCAAGTGTTTTGTTATGGAAAGTCCCAGTCCCGTGCCGCCGTGCTTGCGGGTAATTGAGGAATCTACCTGTTCAAAAGACTTAAATATGTTTGCTAGCTTATCCCCGGGGATACCCTGCCCGGTATCCTCTACACATACCTCCAGCATTTTCCCGCATTCCTTTGCCGTAACCCAAATATTTCCTTGTTTAGTAAATTTCACCGCGTTGCCAATCAGGTTATACATTATCTGGGCCAATCTGTTTTCGTCGGCCAGGACGGGGGGAAGATTGTTTGGTAAAGCATGTACCAGTTTAATTCTGGCCGGATCGTTCAACTGTTGGAACACTTGCAATGTAGTCTCAACAATACCTTTTATCATCACTGGCTTTAAATCAAGTTTTATTTCACTGTGCTTCATCTTTGAGTAATCTAAAATATCATTAACCAGGTTGGCCAATCTCCTGCTGCTAAGGGCAATGACGGAAAGGCTCTGCTTCTGTCCGTTACTCAGCTTACCCTCACAGCTTCGCAGCATAGCTTCGGTGATACCCAGTATGCCATTCAAGGGAGTGCGTAGCTCATGGGATGTGTTGGCCAAAAACTCATCTTTAATCTTATCCATCTCCAGTAACCGCCGGGACAAGTCCTCTACATTCGTAAATGCGCTGGAAAACCTTCTAGCCAGCACAAAAGATTGCAGAAACAGGAACACAACGAAACCAAAGCTGGATAATTCCCCAACATTGAGAGAGATCACCCGGTAATGGCACAATACATCATACAGAGCACCCAATATTATGATCAGGGCTCCCAGCAAAACAATAGATGAATTCTGTCTCTTCTTGATAAAGGCAAACCAGTTAATGGCCAGTGTATACAGAGCTGTCAATATTACCACCGCTATAACCAAACCGGTAAACTTTGTATAAAAATGGAGCGGTGCGAGTAACGTAAACAGCGACATGGCTGAGGAATAAACCACGAAAGATCTGACCACCTTTAGGGACACTTCACGGGGGAACAGTACACTTAACAGCAGGGCCAAGGTGGTGGGAAACCAGTATAAGGTAATATAATTAATCAATACAATACCGCCGAAGCTGATCATTGGAATCAGGGCATACACTGCGTAATCCCCATGGATAACGGTCCTACCCATGACAACAAGACACATAAATACAAAATACAAGCTGCTTTTATCTTCACGTCTTAATAGAAAGATGCTTAAATAATACAACCCCAGAATAAAACAACTGGTGAATAAAAATATATCCCTGTATACAATGCGCTTATCATAATTACCGATTTGCTCCTGGGTACCCATGATAATGGGATACCACATACCGCCTCGGGCATAAATAAAATTAGATACATGTACTATTATGTCAAATTGTGATGATGCAGGTAAAAACTGAACTGTCTGTGGCTTGAATTCAGGCTTGAAATGCTTTTTATCCATAGCCGCCGAACCGCTGGAGGCGATAAGTTGATCATTAATATACATGCTGTAAGCGGTAGACATGGTGGGTATGCGCAGGGCCATGGGAGTATCTGTTTTGGCGCTTACTATTCTCAGACGATAAGTAGCGTAGCCGAAACCGGGTAGATTACGGCTATTAACTTGATAATCGTTCCAAACTGAAGGTGTTCCGGCTTTGATATGCGCTACCGGGGCCAAATTATTAAGTTGATCATAGCATAAAAAGCTGTGCCAGTAAAAATCCCATTCGCCGCTCAAGCTTAAAAGCCCGTCTTTTTCCGGATTCCATTCCGACAGGTTTAAAACTCCATCCCGGGGGGTAAGGGATGAAAACTTGTCGGTTGTATCCGTAAACGCAATTGCTGTGGAGCATATAAGGATAACCAGAATAGCAGTCGCTAGGGCAAAGGATACTTTTTTAGATAATTTTTTTGCACTGTTTTTTATGTCCATAATTGTACAAATTATAAACAACCAATCCCATGCTTTCCATAGTCTACATTTAATTGTCAGTGACAAATTAATGTCATTATTTTGTCACTGTGATTTAAGTTGTGGTATGATTGTATATATGGAAGATAAGGGGTATGTTCTGATGAAATTTGGCGAAAAACTGGATTTTTTAATAAAAAACTTTAATACCAGTAACAGTAGGCTGGCCAAAGCTATTAAGGTAGACCCTTCCTTAGTGAGTAAATGGAGACGGGGAAATCGTGTACCCGCTCCGGATTCTCCGTACGTACCTTTAATATCCAGTTATTTTTTGAATATACATGCACTCCAACATCAAAAGGATACCCTTATCAACGTTTTAAGGTTGGCTTATCCCACCATAGGTGATTTTGAATCCCCACAAACATATAGAGCCCTTACTGAATGGCTCTCAATGGAAAGCACTACCGGCGGTAGTCCCATAATTTCCCTGATGGAAATGCCCGGTGACGGCATCAACAATGTGCTTGCTAAAATCAGTGCATTGGTCATTAATGATAATGAAGCTGCGGGTATTACGTCACCAATTAACCAGAATATTGTGATTAAACCTGGCGAGCAAGGAAGTTATGAGGTTTTTAAGGGCATTGAAGGCAAACGCCAGGCCGTTATGAATTTTCTAAACATGGTTTTATCGTCTTTCCGGCCTTTGGAACTTCTTTTGTTCAGTGAAGAGGATATTGAATGGTTGGTGGGCGACCCGGAATTCTTTATGAACTGGGGCCGGGCGCTAAGGCAGGTGCTTTTACAGGGACATAAAGTTGTAATCACCCACAATGTAAACAGGGACCCAAACCGGATCATGTCCGTTATAGACCAATGGGTCCCCCTGCATTTGACTGGAAAGCTAGAATCTTATTATTACCCAAAGTACACAGATAAGGTAATTAAGAACACTATGTTTATAGCCCGGGGATTAGCAGCAATTATTGCCGTTAATCCGGAACACAGTCATAACACCAATTATACATTCTTTTTTACAGACCCGCTGGTAACAAAACTGGCCGAGGAAAACTATCTGGCATTTTTGTTGACCTGCCGCCGGTTGGTGAAAACCTTTAAAAGCAGCGGCATGTGGGAGTACTGCCAGGAAATTTGCAAAATAGAGGAGAGGCCGGGGTTTTATTATGTACTTAAAAACGGTCCCACCTCGTTAACCATGCCACCGAAACTATATATGAAGCTGTTAAATAATTTAAATTTATCGAGCACTGAAATAAAAGCAAGAATGGACCTACATCAAAAACGCCTCAAATACTTTGAACGCAACCTGGCATTATACAAATACAGGGAGTTTATAAACGTTGAAGCTTTTGAAACCGACTTGTTATTAAAAGACTATGTTTATAGTGGGATTGAATTGTTTACCGGCCAGGCGGCAAAATGTAATGCGGTCGATTACATTGAACATATTTCATACATCATTGACCTGTTAAAGCAAAATGAAAACTATGAATTGATTCTGTATAAATTACACGAAATAGACAATTTACATAGAATCTTTCTGTCGGTAAAGGAGAATTATTCAGTGATACTTTCCACCTGCAACCGGTTTGGGAATAATCCCATTGCCATAATTACTAACCAGGATAATATTGCCGGTGCCTTTGAAGATTATTTTAACATGATGATAGAGCATATTCCTGTTTCCAGGCGGAATAAGAAACGGGTAATCAAAAAGCTTGAAAACAGTATTTATCAGCTTGAGAATAAATACTAGTTGACAGGGTTTCTTCCATCCCACCGGCTTGGCAAACATGCCGGCAGCAAGTGGCAGCATGGCAGTATATTGACTGCCATGCTGCCACTTTAGGTCAAATACTTCATGAAACGATCAGCTAAAAAACTTGATTAATCTTAATTACTGATACTGCCGATGGTTAAACACTCATGCACCATATGTTCTTGATGCAATTCCTCCGCAAGTCTCCAGAAATCAGATTTATTTTCCAAACGGAACGGGCCGTCGGCTTCAGGAATATTTGCTTCAACGGCAAATATTGCTTTGCTATTCCCTACCGGTGTTACAGAGGTGATGGCGACAGGTTTACCATTGTAATCCCAGAGAATTAAATCATCGCCTGTCAAACTGTCCACACTCTGGTAAAGATTGAGCGTAAAACCGCTGTCGGTTATATCCGAAGCAAAGGCTTTGTTGGGTAGTACATTGTCCCCCTGGGATATAATCTGTGCAAAACCGCCTATGTTCTCTCCGTCTCCTGTTGCCCGGATAAGTAACCGGTAGCCTGCATCCGCATCTGTTGTTGTATACGTTAAACTTGTGGCCCCGTCAATGGCTATCATATCGTAAGTAGACGGATTAATCCTGTACCACTGGTAGCTTAGATATACATCATCCACTACCGAAGAATTCTCAAGGTTAGTAACTGTAAAATATGCCTCTAACCCCCTGCCAACCCAGGGTGCCATAGTCCCGCTTAAAAACATGCTTTCATCCAAGCCCCACTCGCTGAAATATGTGTTGACATAAGACAACGGGGCGTTCACAGCGTTTGAAGTATAGCCATCCTTGGACCCGCCATTCACCAGCAGGCGGTATTGATAGTCCCCGCCGGGACTGGAGAGGCTGAAATTGTCCTGAATGGTTGAATCGGTTGTTACATCTTCACTGTAATACTGATAGTTAAACCAGCTCGTACCGTCGGATGAATACTGCAGTGTATAGCTTTCGGCATCATTCTGCAAGGGTTCTGGGAATTTTAGGTCTACCACGGGATAATAAGATTTATTTCCACTAAAAGTATTTACCCATTTGTAGCTTCTATCCACATACAAACCACCGATTTTGCCCTGTTGGGATGTAAAAGGAGTAAAAGATGGTAAAGTTCCCCCGTCACCCGGCGTAAACGGTCCGCCAATGCTAATTACCTCACTAGATGATTGATAACCGGCTTTGGTGAATGCCAAAGTGTACGTTCCTGAAAATTCGCCTTCCACAGGGCTAAGCAGGTATTCATGATCTGGAATATCAGGGTCTCTAACTTCCGGGTCGTTAAATTTGAAGTCCACCATGTTTCCGGTGGCATCCGTCAATGAGAAGTTCTCTTTCTTTAGCCCCAGTATCAGTTCTTGGCTTGCCGAATTCAAAACCGATACCCATATTTCCTGCTCATTGCAATAAATAATTTGCAACTCAGCCGGAGTCGAGGAGGATGCGGGAGACACGGTTACCGCACAGGTTGCCGTAAAACCACCGTCAGCTGTTGTCGCTGTGACGGTTGCGGTTCCCACAGCCACTCCCGTTACTAAGCCGGTATCACTTACAGTTGCTACATTTTCATCAGTTGAAGACCAGGTTACATTTTTATTGGCCGCGTTTTCAGGTTCCACAGTTGCATCCAGCTTAAGTGTTTTTCCTACTTCTAAATCCATCTTTATCAAACTAATCACGATTCCAGTTACGGGATTACCGGAAACAGTATAATCAAATGTCGCTTCTTCACTGTTTCTCATATTCCCCTTTACAGCGATAGCTTTGATAATTATGCTGTTGTTTATGGTAACCGGGCCGGTATATTTGCTGCTGTTGATAGCCGGAGTGGTTCCGTCGGTGGTGTAATATATTGCCGCCTCCTCCGTGGTGGTTGTCAATTCCACCGTCGCGCCTTTTTCTATTGTCCCGGATGCGGGACTGGCTGACGGTGTGGCAACCTGCGAAGCTTCAAAGGGTGCCCAGGTGGAAAAATGATAGACTGTTGCCTTTACTACTTTATTAACTGCATCAACTTGAGAATCAACATTTTTCCATTCCCCGTTGTCATAATAGAATATCGCCACAGTAGTGGGGTCGTCGCCTTCATAGGGGAGCACCAAATCAACGCCATTGCTCAGGTCCATATTTCCCTGCAGTTCTATTTTGACCACTTTACCGGCGGTTTTAAATACCACCCCTTCCTGAACGGGAGGCACCTCGTAGTCACCGTCAATCAGCTCCGCCACCGTCACCGTGGCTTCTGCGGGAACGGTTACCCCGGTAAAGTCCAAACTGACATTATTGGCAAATTCCAATTTTTTAACTTCCTCAGTAATCGCTACAGGGTTATCCAGTGGAATTGGTTGTTCCTTCTCTAAAACCGTAACCGTGAACTGCCGGGTGGCATTTGAATAACCTTGTTTTTCCGCGGTAACGGTGATTGTTGCACTGCCGGCTTTTTTAGCGGTAATTGTGATTACTTTGCCGGAAACAACCAGGCCAGTTACTTGTTCGTTACTGCTAACTGCACTAATAGTAACGTCTGCTGGATTAGTAATAATATTTTTTTGGTTGGTTGATTCGTTGATTATGGATATATTGCTGATAAATTCTATTGTTATATTTGAGGTAGTGTTGCCACCGCTACTGCCACCACTGGAAGATGCAACGGAGAAGGCGGTTTTAATTGTTTTAATGTTCTGTACGCCGGCGGAACCAACTTGCTGTTCCTCGGCTATAACAACGGGTTCCTTGTCTTTTTGACCCGGATTGTAAGTCCGCACGCTGTAGGACCGGTTTGCCATTACCGCAATGGTGTACTCGCCGTTATTGTTGGTGGTGGTAATAAATGTCGGATTGGTGGTGAATAATACGGTGGTATTTTTCACCGGCCGGTCATTCTTATCCTTTAAGAGTCCATTAACAACGGCTGCGTCTTCTAACTCAAGTTTGACTTCCGCTACATTGTTTTCAGCAATATTAACATTAGATTTATAAGCCACTGAGTTCTCGGTGGTGGCGGTTATGTCGTAATTACCGGCATCCAGTTCGGCTTTGAAGTAACCTTGCGGGCTGGTTTCAACTTCCAATGGTACCTCATAGCTACCGGCGGCGAAAATCCTTATCACCGCCTGACTCGAAGCTTTTCCGTCATTGGTTACAACGCCTTCCACCGCACTTGCCGGCACTGGTCCCGTTTCTTCGACGGTTACTGATTCACCATTTGCATACGCCAGGGCTCGATCCAAGGATACCACGGCCTCGGCTCGAGTGATGCTCTTGGTGGGCGCAAAGGTGTTGTCCGGCATACCTCTCATCAAACCGGCACCGGCAACGGCTCCAACGCTGTCCCTGGCCCATTGAGGAATCTGGCCGGCGTCGCTGAATTCCAATCCACCTGTGGCCGGGGTAATTTGTAACAATCTGATGATTATACCGGCAACTTCTTGCCGGGTTATAGTTTGGTCCGGTTTGAAAGTACCATCGGCATATCCGCCGATATAACCCGCTACTTTGGCTGTAATTACATCTTCGTAATACCATTTGCCGTGTTTAATGTCGGCAAAACCGGTATTAGCCTGGTCGTTATTAGCAATGGCAAAGGCGCGATTGACCATGGCTACAAATTCAGCCCGGCTAATTTCATTATTCGGTTTAAATGTTCCATCTTGATAACCGCCGGTCAGGCCTTTTTCTGCCCATTCGTTAATTTGTTCTTGGGCCCAGTGGCCGTTTATATCGGAAAACTGGGCGGCTGCTGTGTAACCCGTGCAGGCCAAAAACATACACAAGGCCAGCAAAATAACAAATATTCTTTTGCTATACACTTTTTCTTTACCCCCTCTTTTTTTAACTTGAAGATTAAGCTAAACCTTTTAATCCAGCGTCTTACAGCCCTCCTTTTGCCAAGTAATTAAATGTCAGTGGATACCAAAATATTACGGCCCTATTACTCCGATAAATCACCCCGCTTCCAGTGCTCACGCGCCCTGATGTTTTCAATCACTTCATCTATGTCCTTTTGCGTTGCAGGCCACATTAGGTAACCGCTGGCTTTTTCCTCAAAGGCTATAACAGCATAGTCATTGACACCCGATATAAAAACTATTCTTACGTTCGGGGACATCCCCCGGGTAACTCTGGCCAGGGACAACCCGTGAAGACCAGGACTGTCCACCCGAATAAACGCTATGTGAATATTCCTGTGTTTCAGTTCCCCCAGATAATCCACCCACCGGCAATAACAGGTCACCGAATTTATGTAACGGTTATCCTTTAGCAAGCCGGATATGTGTTCTAGGCAAGCACTGTTACTATCAATAACCGCGGTGTCATACATAAGTTTGTCCTCTTTTCATTACATGCTTTTATTATGAAGTGCTCCAATAAACCACCACTAAACAATCCTTTATAATGAGATACTGGATTCAACTGTGAAATGGTTTGTTACAATGGCAACAGGCGACACGGCAGGAGAACCGGCACAAATGACTGCGGATTTGTATTGCCAGTGGCTATGCTGTTACTGGGATGAATATTCCAAGGAAGCCCATGCCGGTGTTGCTCAGACGTATTTGGATGATGAGAGATTTACGGCATATTATGACAAAGAGCAACCCGGTGGAGCGAAGTTTTTAAGAGATGCGATTTTGATTTACACTGGAATGAGTGAATAGAGGCTTGAACAAAGAGAGGTTGTGTACTGTGTACCTAACTAGGTGAAACATACTTGGCATAATGTAGCTCATTTGCGTATTCACTGTTTGTTCGCAGGAGAGACCGGACAGATTGCCCGGTTGACCTGGGGGGGAATACGACCCGGAGAACGTAATGATGCGTGGTAAACAGGCCAAAAAGCAGATTTTTACACGGGGAGGTTTTGGAAAGCTAATCAGCTTTCTGAAACCTCCCCAAAATGTCTCTTCCGATAACCCCGGTGATTAATGACCGAAAGGGGTACTATGGGTATTAGTTGACAAGTTATATAATTGATGTAATCATTACAACAAGAGAGGTTTAATTGATAAGTATTAGCGTAAGCACAGAATTACCTGGGGGTGAGAGCGATTATTAGTAATCCAATCAAAGAAATGCTGAAGCAGAATCTGTGGGCTAAAATGCTGGCCGCAATGATCCTGGGGATTCTGACAGGTCTTGCGGTGAACCCTTCAACAGGTTGGATTTCATATGAGCTTGGCTTGATAATTGGCAACTGGCTGGCTTTACCGGGTAAATTGTTTTTGAGCCTGATTCAAATGATTGTTGTTCCCCTGGTTTTTGCATCGATCATTCAAGGAATTGCCAGCAACGAAGATATTGAATTCCTGAAAAAGATGGGTCTGCGTGTGGTACTCTATTTTATTGTTACCACCAGCCTGGCGGTTACTATTGGTGTTTCTGTGGCCATGATTATAAACCCCGGACATTACCTGGATACAAGCGGGTTTAATTCATACCAGGAGGCTTCCTTGCCATCGGGAGTAGAGCAAACCTTGACCGGTCCTGGCATTATCAATATACCGGATTATCTTGTTAACTTGTTGCCCAATAATCCTTTGCAGGCCATGGTGAATACGCAGATGCTGCAAGTGGTGATATTTGCGGTAATCGTAGGAATTGCTCTGGTCAGCACGGAATCAAAGAATTCCCGGCTTTTGCTTGAACTTATGGGTTCCATACAGTCCGTTTGTATGACGGTAGTACAATGGGCTATGCTTATTGCGCCGCTGGCCGTATTCGGCCTGCTGGCACAGATTATGATTCAGGTAGGCCTGGAAGCCCTGTTGGGTATGGCGGCTTACGTGGTTACAGTAATTCTGGGCTTGTTGCTGCTGTTATGCATGTATTGTACAATTGTTTTTTTGGTAACCCGAATGTCTATTGTGGATTTTCTAAGAAAGATACGCCCTGCCCAGGTACTGGCCTTTTCTACCTCCAGTTCAGCAGCAGTTATGCCTTTATCGCTCCAAACTGCTGAAGAAAAACTGGGGGTCCGGCCCGGTATTAGCCGGTTTATGATCCCCCTGGGGACCACAATAAATATGGATGGAACTGCCCTCTATCAAGCTGCTGCAGCAGTTTTTCTGGCCCAGGTCTTTAATGTAGATTTAAGTTCTACAGCTTTACTTATAATTCTAGTCACATCAGTGGGCGCGTCAATTGGTTCACCGGCAACTCCGGGAGTGGGCATTGTAATTCTGGCCACAATACTTACAAGCGTGGGAATACCGGCCGCTGGAATTGCTATTATATTGGGTGTTGACAGGATCCTGGATATGAGCAGGACAGCAATGAATGTCACCGGGGACTTGACTGCATCATTGGTGATGAACAGGTGGTTGGAAAACCGGAAAGGGGATCATCACTAATGCAGTTGAAAAAGTCCCCGGCAGATTCAAGCAAAAGGATTAGAGGCATTACCGTCCAGCCGAATACCGGATTATGCCGCATCGTCTTTCACCAGTTCCAGCAAATAATTTAATGTAATGATACCCTTAAGCTCATCCCGGCCGTCCTTCACATTTTTTAATTCCGCATAGCTCACTACCCCGCGCAGCTTGTTAGCTGCATCTACCACTAGCACTATCTTGCTCCGGGTCTGTTACATTTTAATAAGCCTAATAATAAAAGCAATCATTTTTTGATATTGATAAGAGCGGGGTATTGCTTCATTATATCTTTTCATCTAAAATAGATAAGTATCCTGATCGTTAGAATTCTGATATTTTAACTAATAAATATTACGGGTAGAAATAATAATCTACCAATGGAGGTGGCGAACATTAATTTTAATACAGCAAAACAGATTCACAATCTGTTATTCGCTTTTATGGGGTTATTTCACGAAAAATTTCTTTTACGCTTTAGACAGGATTCTCACTATTCTACCAGGGTGCCTTGCTTAAAAAAGAACCATATGAAAATTTTAAATACCTTGTACCAAAAAGATAGCATAACTTTAACCGAGATTGGTAAAATGCTTGATATTGAAAAAGGCAGCCTTACCACGCTGATCGACCTGCTGGAAAAGGAAAACTTCGTGATTCGCACCAGTGATTCATCGGATCGTAGGAAAACTTTGGTTTGTCTGAGTCCCCACGGAAGGGAACAGATGGATCGCGTGATGGATTTATGTGCCCGAAAAATGGATGAAATATTACACGATACCGATGCTGTAGAAATCCAGCAGTTTCTATCAAACTTACGGTCCGTGGTTAAGTTTATGAAAAAAATATAAACAAATAGTTATAAAGAAAGGTTAATGTTTTTTATGGCAAACAATTTAGACCTTAGAAAAGGGAATATTGGCAAGCTACTGTGGGAATTTTCAATACCCGCCATTATCGGCATGTCAGTGAATGCCTTCTATAATATTGCATCTCGAATATTTGTAGGGCAAGGTGTAAATTCCCTTGCTATCGCTGCCGTTACGGTAGCTATGCCGATTATGATTCTTTTATATGCTGTTGCCATGTTGATCGGTATTGGCGCCACGGCATTGATTTCGATACGCCTTGGGGAACAAAAAAAAGATGAAGCGGATAAAATAGCAGGTAGTGCTACATTTATGCTAATACTATTGCCCTTAATAGCTTCAATAATTTATTTTCTCTTTTCCGAACCGACCTTGAGATTGTTTGGTGCCACCAGCCGGGAGGTTTTACCTTACGCTCGAGATTATATCCATATTATCATGATGGGTGCCGTACCGTTAGCCATTGGCTTTGGTTTGAATAACTTTATTCGAGCCGAAGGAAATCCCCGGTTCGCTATGTTTACACAAATCATTGGTGGTGTTGTTAATGTTATTTTGCACTACGTTTTTATCTTTATATTAGGTTGGGGTATCAAAGGAGCTGCCCTTGCCGTAATCAGCGGCCAAACTGTCTCGGCGATTTGGGTACTCAGTTATTTTATCCGGGGAAGAAGCCAAATTAAAATTAAACTTAAATACATGAAGCCCCAAATGTCCATCGCTGTAAAAATCATGGCCATTGGTTTTGCTCCCTTTGCCATGCAAATAGCCAACAGTGTTCAGCAAACGATTTTAAATAAAATCATAATGTTTTATGGTGGAGATTTGGCTCTTGCAGCAGTTGGTATTGTCATGAGTGTGGGTATGATTCTGATTATGCCTATTGTTGGGATTAGCCAGGGAGCACAGCCTATTATCGGTTATAATTATGGCGCCCAGCGTTACGAGAGAGTAAAAGAAGCACTGAAGAAAGGAATTATGGCTAGTACGGTCCTGGCCATAATTAGTTTTGTCGGCACTCAGTTCTTTGCCACCCCGGTTGTGGCACTTTTTAGCAAAGAAGATGCTGCCCTAACCCAATTGTCTGCACATGCCCTGGTTACATTTTTTGCCTGTCTTCCCATCGTGGGCTTTCACATTCTGGGCTCAAATTATTTCCAGGCTGTGGGCAAACCAATACAATCGACTATTCTCAGCTTGTCCAGACAGGTGCTCATATTTATTCCTCTCCTGCTGATTTTGCCCAATTTCTGGGGAATTGATGGAGTATGGAGAACGGCACCAATTGCAGATGTTTTAGCTGTACTTCTGACAGCTACGTTGCTATTTTATGAAATGAGGAATATACATCACAAATCGGTGCTGGCCATGGAGTCAAACTGAAGCATGATACGTTATGGAGTCGAAAAATAAAGCATTTGCATATCCCATTTGCAGCACGTTGAGGAGGGAACCCGTATGAATTCATATGTACTTGGTTTCCATGAGATCGACAAGACAAGGCATGCGCTCGTCGGAGGCAAAGGATTAAACCTGGGGGAACTATCAAGGATTGAGGGAATACGGGTGCCGGAGGGTTTTTGTATAACCACCGAGGCTTATAAGAGAACGATCGGACATAACGAGGAGTTTAGCGCCCTGCTGGAACAACTAGCGACGCTAAAGGTGAACGACAGGGAAGGTATCGGTGCCATTAGCGGCAAAATCCGTAAGGTCATCGAAGGGATAGAGATCGCCAAGGACATTGAGGAAGAGGTCGCTCGCTATCTCGCCAAGCTTGGCACCGGGCATGCTTATGCCGTGCGTTCCAGCGCCACGGCAGAGGACCTGCCGCTGACCTCCTTTGCGGGCCAGCAGGATACGTATTTGAACATCAAAGGGAAAGATGCCATCCTGCGCCATGTGAGCAAGTGCTGGGCTTCACTGTTCACGGACCGGGCGGTGACCTACCGCATGCAAAACGGCTTTGGCCACCGCAATGTCTATCTGTCCGTCGTTGTCCAGCGGATGGTCATCCCGCAGGTATCAGGGATCTTGTTTACAGCCGATCCTGTCACTTCCAACCGGAAGGTGCTGTCCATCGATGCTAGTTTTGGACTGGGCGAGGCGCTGGTCTCCGGCAAGGTGAATCCAGACAACTACAAGGTGCGAGACGGCAGGATTGTCGATAAGAAGATACCCGCCAAGAAACTGGCCGTATACGTATTAGAAGAAGGCGGCACGGAGGAGCGGGAAATTGAGCCTGCACGGCAGCATGAGCAGGCACTGACCGGCGAGCAGGTTTTGCAGCTTGAAAATATAGGTAGAAATATCGAGGCGTATTTTGCCTGCCCGCAGGACATCGAATGGGGACTTTCCGGCGATGCGTTCTATATCGTGCAAAGCCGCCCCATCACTACCTTATTCCCGGTACCGGAAAACGATGGGCGGAACCGGGTCTATATGTCGGTAGGCCATCAACAGATGATGACGGATACCATAAAACCATTGGGCATGTCCTTCTTCCAGCTTTTGTCTGATAAGTTTCCACTATGCAAAGCCGGTGGAAGGCTGTTCGTAGAGCTAACGCACGATCTGGCCTCACCCGTTGGCCGCAAAATCGTCCTCAATACTGCGGGCAAGAACGATCCGCTGATGAATAACGCAATCTTGAGTTTAATTCAGCGGGAAGATTTTATCAAATCGTTACCGCGCGGAAAGAGATGCATCAGCATGGACACAGAGGGACTATCCTGGACAATGCTCATTCAGGCCTACAGGATCTACCGTAAAAACGACCCGGCGATAATTCAAGATCTAATTGCCCGCAGCGAGGCATCATACAGAGACCTGCAGCAAAGGATCGCCGGCGTATCCGGGGATGAACTGTTTGCTTTTATCGTACAGGACTATAAGCAGCTAAAAGAAGTCATGTATGATCCATGCGGCATGGGAGCGATTGTTGTCGGGGTGTTGGCATCGGGTTGGATCAATAACAAAATGGAAAAATGGCTGGGCGAAAAGAGTGCCGCCGACACGCTTTCGCAATCGGTACCCAATAACGTCACCTCCGAAATGGGGCTGGCGCTGATTGACGTAGCGGACGTGGTCAGGCAATACCCGGCGGTGATTGAGTATTTTCAGCATGCCGGTGATGAAACCTTTTTCGCCGACCTGGCCAAACTAGAAGGCGGCGATGCCGTCAGCCGCTCCATCCGGGCATACCTTGAAAAATACGGTATGCGTTGTTCCGGTGAGATCGATATCACCAGGCCCCGTTGGAGCGAACAGCCGGCCGCCCTCATTCCCGCGATCCTCAGCAACATCAAGAACTTTGCGGCCAATGCGAGCAGCATTAAGTTTGAGCAGGGACGGCAGGAGGCGGAGCAGAAGGAACGGGAACTTTTGAGCCGTCTGGAGCAATTGCCCGGCGGCAAGCAAAAGGCCAAGAAGACAAAGAAGATGATTAGTGTCTTGCGCAACTTTATCGGCTACCGGGAATATCCCAAATATAGCTTAATCCAGCGTTACTGGATCTACAAGCAGGCCCTGCTTAAGGAGGCCGCCAGGCTCGTGCAAAAGGAGGTCATCCGGGAGAAGGAGGACATCTACTACCTTTCCTTTGAGGAACTCCGGGAGGTTGTACGCACAAACCGGCTGGATTATAGCATCATTACCAGGAGAAAAGAGGAGCATGAGGTCTATGAAAAGCTGGCGCCGCCGCGGGTGATGATCTCCGAGGGCGAGGTCATCTCCGGTAAGTTCAACACCGGTAATATCCCCCGGGGCGCTTTGCCGGGTATACCCGTTTCGTCCGGTGTCATCGAGGGCCGCGCACGGGTCGTTTTAAAAATGGAGGACGCCAAGATAGAGGATGGCGATATCCTGGTCACCGCCTTCACTGACCCCAGCTGGACGCCGCTGTTTGTATCCGTCAAAGGCTTGGTGACGGAAGTGGGCGGGCTGATGACCCATGGCGCCGTCATTGCGCGGGAATATGGTCTACCGGCAGTGGTCAGCGTGGAAAACGCCACGAAGCTGATCAAAGACGGGCAGCGGATCCGGGTGAACGGAACGGAAGGGTATGTAGAAATTTAATTCCATATCTTAAAATATTGCGGAAAAAGGTCTGATTTTTCGATTGGGGAAATCAGACCTTTTTCTGCATGAAGAAGAAATCATCATTTCGGCCAAGGGTTCCCCTGAACGCATTCTGTCTATCTGCGAGCTGAATGCTACCCAACGCCAAACAGTAGAAGCGAAACTTATGGACATGTCGCAACAAGGCCTGCGGGTGATTGCTGTTGGTGTTATGAAGCCGGCAAGTCAAGAGGATATTCCTGCCGAGCTTACAGCTTGCTCGCTTACTCTCTGCGGCTTAATCGGTCTGGCCGACCTGCCCAGGGAATCTGTCTGGGAAGACATAAAGCAGTGCACGAAAGCCGGTGTGCGTTTGGTCATGATTACCGGAGACAACGGTATTACCGCCAGCAGTATTGCCAAGCAAATCGGTATGCCGAACAGCGATAAAATCATCACCGGTGATGAAATTAACAACATGACCGACGCAGATCTGCAGGAGCGGGTCAAAGAAGTCAATATTTTTTCCCGTGTAATACCGGAGCATAAAATGCGCATCGTCAAGGCCTTTAAAGCGGACGGGGAAATCGTGGCCATGACGGGTGACGGCGTCAATGATGCGCCGGCTTTGAAATACGCGGACATTGGTATTGCTATGGGCAAGCGAGGCTCGGAGGTATCGCGCGAAGCAGCCGACCTAATCTTGATGGATGATAACTTTTCTACCATTGTCCATACCATTCGGGATGGTCGGCGGATTTATGATAATATCCGCAAAGCGGTAGGCTATGTGTTTACCATTCACATCCCCATTGCCTTTGCTCCTACCTGTTCCATCGTGTAGAGCGCCAGCCTGTGGAAACTGATATTATGGAAAGAAAGCCCCGTAATCCGAAGGAAAATATTTTTAACTCCAGGATTTTACTTAAGAGCGGGTTGCAGGGGATCATGATTTTTGCAGCCTCCTTTGGCGCTTACTATGCAATACTTGCCCAAAATCCTAATGCTGCGCCCCAAGCCCGTACCACGGGCTTGGTAGTTATTATTCTGGCCAACTTGTTCCTGGTGCAGGTCAACAGCTCTGACCGCGACTTGATGGTTCGGTCTGCCAAGCGGCTGGCCAAAGATAAGGTGATGTGGGCGGTTAATATCGGGACGATTGCTGGGACACTGTTACTTCTGTATACCCCGTTGCATGAATTATTCAAGTTTGCGCCTCTCACCCTCGGACAATTTTTCACAGCCTTGGGCATCGCCGCAGCATCTGTATTGTGGTATGAGCTGGTGAAGCTTGTGCTTGTAAAGTTACAAAGTTAGTGTATTTGTTCGCATCATTACAATGAAACTCCCCCTATAAAATGTAGGAGGAGTTTTTTATGCAAATCTTATGGCTCAATTTAAATTATGGGTTTTGCAGATCCGCTACCGGCATGGTAGCATCCCGCTGCGGCAATTTCGGCCAGCAATATCTCTGCATAACCTGGTTGAAAAGGGTTATGTGGTGCAATTCGTCCAGGATTATTCTCTCCAGCAATTCCTTTATATACGGGTCATCTATCATGCGCTGGTGTTCGCGGTAGTTGGCAATAGCCGCCCATTCGCTGGCGATATCCATAGATATCCGGTCACATAAACCGATACCGTAAAATACATATGAGGCATCCCAGTATTTTTCCTCGTTGGTAACGGTGAATACCCGGTAACGGGGATCTACCCCAAGCATCATAATGGTTTCTGCCAACATTTCCTGGTGATGCATCTCTACAAGGGATACACACGCCAGCAGGTCGGCCACTTCACTATATTGATTTTCCAGCACAAAGTGGTGGTAGTTATATTGCAAAATCGCACTTGTTTCACTGACCACCCCGGCGTAATCCTCCAGCAGCAGCCGGGCATAAACAGGGTTTTGCCTCACCACTCGTACTTCCGGGTAAGGAGCCGGGTAGGCGCACCTGTAAAGAGCGGGAGTAACACACCCCTTTTCTTGTGCATTTTGGACCATTAATATACCTCCCATACCTTAATACAATTTATTTAATTGTATTAAGGTATGGTTTGATTTATGAAAACAGTTAAAACAGTATTTTATCCTGCATGTTCCTCCGGGCATCGAGGACGTGGGTGGCGCAGGCGATACACGGGTCGTAGGAGCGTACGATGCGCCCCAGCATGGTGCCCAGCATATCGGGCCGGGGTATGGCTGTACCCACCAGGGCACTTTCTACGGGACCCCGCTGGCCATACTGGTCTTTCGGTGAGAAATTCCACACCGTGGGCGTGATAATGTTATAGCGTTCTACCTGTTCGTCAACTATGCGAGCGCTGTGCAAAAGAGCTCCCCGCATGGCGTCCGTGGTGACTACCACCTTATTTTTCACCGGCTCGGCATTTTGTTTTAACGGTGCTGGACCCGGCTGCAATTTAAGCAGCCATTCCCGCATCAATTCCGTAATTAGCAGCGTTTCCAGAGAACGGGCGTAAATACGGTCCATCGTGGAGGTGCCGCCCTGATAAAAACCGTTCATGATCATGCGGGCCAGCGGCCCAGTTTCGTAAGGCCGCCCGGTATAGCTGACTGACTTAATCCAGGTATAGGCACCCGGCTTATAGGGGGCGGGCTCAACCTCCCGGGCATCCGCGACCGGACCTGCCTGCTCAGCATACCAGGAGCTGGTAACCTCTTCTTTAATTAGCTCCAGCCGGGGATCGTTCAACTGATTGTCGGTCAGCACCCCGCCGCGCCATAAGGCTTGCTCGTTATGCGGGCCAAACTTAAACAAACCAAAGGATAACAAACGCCTGGGGGTAACGCCGATATGAAAATAATCTCTGTACACCCGGGCAATAAGTTCAGTATCGGGAATTAAGCTGGTTGTTGCGAATGCATGGATACTATCAAGCAAAGCCAGGGCCCGGTTAATTTTATCTGCTGTTGGGGCCACCGCTACGCCCCCGTGGACAAAGCTGTGCTGGTGGGGGGCCTTGCCGCCAAATATGGCCAGAATTTCATGGCTGCGCTGGCCGGCCTTAATGGCCTCAAAGTAATTACCCACCAGGCGCTGGTTGTCAGCCGGGTTTAGCCGGGCATCCGCCAGGTTCTGCTCGTGATATGGCGGGGAATCCGGCATACGTACAAAATCCGGCAGGCTGAACAAATAAAAGTGCCGAATGTGGTTTTGCAGAAAATCCGCGCCATACATCACATTGCGCAAATACTGGGCATTTTCGGACAGCTCGTTGTCATACAGCTCATCGAGCAGGTAACTGGCCATAGCGCCGTGGGCCAGGGAGCAAATCCCGCAAACACGCTGGGTTAGGTAGACTGCGTCGGTAACGTGACGGTTTCGCATAATCCATTCGTAGCCCCGGAACATGGTGCCGCTGGCGTTGGCTTCCACCACCCGGTCCTGGTCGACGATTACCTCCACGGACAACAGGCCGCTCAGGCGGGTAACGGGGCTAAACATGATTCTTTGCTTACTCATCCTGGCCCTCCCCCACGGGTTATTGGTACACCGGCGGGCAGCGTTTGAGCCCCGCCGGGCGCTGCTGCCTGGCCGCTTTTCTCCGGCAGCGGAGTGAAAAAGGGCGTAGACCCGTCCGGAAAATCCTCATTGGTGCAGCCAATACAGGGCGTGTTGGCTTTAACCGGCCAGTTTACGTAATTAATCCACTGCCGGTAGGGGCAGTCCGCAGAGGTACGAGGCCCCATGCACCCCTGAGAAAACATGCACTCAATATTCCCCAGCTTTTTCGCGAAATCCCCCCGGTCAAAATAGGAACGGCGTTGGCAGTGTCGGTGCACCGTAAAACCGTAAAATAAAGTAGGGCGCCCCAGGTTATCAAGCTCCGGCCGGCCGTACAGCAGCAGGTGCGCCAGGGTGCCGACGAACCAGTCGGGATTGGTGGGGCAGCCGCTTACGTTAATCACCTCCTTGTCCAGTACATCCCGGACGCCGACGCTGCCGCTAAGATTAGGCCGGGCTGCGGTGGGTCCGCCAAAGCTGGCACAGGTGCCGTTAGCCACCACATATTGGGCCAGACTGCCCAGCCGGGTTACCGCTTCCAGGGCGGTGATACTGCGATTGGCCGTGCGGGCAATGATGTTATAGATACCATTGTCTTTTAACGGCACGGCCCCCTCCACCACCAGAGTAAACCTGCCCCGGTACAGCACGGCGGTCTGTTCCAGGATCATTAAGGCGTCTTGACCCTGGGCGGCCATAAAAGTGTTGCTGTATAACAGATCAATCATTTCGCTAAAAACCTGGCCCAGGTAGGGAAAGGTAGTATTCATAAAGGCTATATTGTTGTCGCCGCTGTCGTTGGTTTCGAGCCAGATCACCGGCAGCTTGTTTTGACTGTTATTAGCCAGGTGTTCTTTAACCACCGGCAGAATGGTTTTGGTTAAAGCGTGATCATCAACCAGCGCCAGTTCCCGGCAAAGCTCCACAAATTCCTTTTGCTGCATGGAATTAACTCCCTTCATCGGAGCAGGGACACACCACCTGCGGGGGGGGGCCCTGATTGAATGTCAATTATATATTCCAACCATCTAATGTATTGTATGCATTTACTAAGAAAAAAGGTCGAGATTTGAATTTTTCTACTACAAACAGAATATTAAATAACATGGAAATACTGAGCTATCAAATTTTGGTGCTGGGACTGGGCAACCTGCTGATGTCCGACGACGGTTTTGGCGTTCTGGCCGCGCAGATGCTGCTGCAAAGAGAATGGCCCCCTGGGGTAGCCGTTAGGGATACCGGGACCGCGGCCTTGTATTTTCTAGAAGAAATCAGCCGGTCCTGTAATGTCATCGCAGTAGATGCACTGCGGGCCGGGGGAGCCCCAGGCACTGTTTACCGCCTGAGCGAAGCCGACCTGTGGCAACTGCCGGACTGCTGGCGGAGTGCGCACGGCTTTACCTTGCTGGAGGTAGTCGCGCTGGCCAGGAGGATAAGCGGCTATCCCACCGGTTTATTGATTTATGGGGTGGAGCCTGGCGATTTGAGTTTTGGCAATAAGCTTTCCCCGGTACTTAAAAAAAAGCTGCCCCAGGTTGTAGGCCAGCTAGCTGTTGAGATAGGTAGAATGTTATAGTGGCGTGTATTTCTGATCGGCGATCATCGCCTGCCCCAAACTGATGCCACCGTCGCCGGTGGGTATTTTAATCTGCCGGTAAACTCGATAGCCCTGGTCGTCAAGCAGGTGGCCAACCGTCGTGAGCAAGTACCGGTTATACCAGCACCCGCCGCTTAGCACCACCCGCTCCAGGCCGCTTTGGGATCGCACCTGGTCAACCGTCTGCAGTACCATGCTAATTATCGTATCATGGAAGCGCCGGGCAATAACCGCCGGGGTACGGCCCTGTGCAAGGTCATCCACCAGCGCTGCCATGGTAGCGCCGGTTTCAATGGTGCCTTCCTCTAAGGCGAAAGGGTAGGGGTTCAGTGTAGGCCGGGGGCCGGGGGCTGGCGATGTGGCCGGCACTAATTCCCCCAACTCAATGGCCGCTTGGCCTTCGTAGGTATTTACCTGGCAAACTCCCAATAGGGCGGACACAGCATCAAAGAACCGGCCACAGCTGGAAGCAAGCGGCGAGTTGATACCCGCTCGCAGCATTTTATCAATAAGGGCTATTTCGCTTAGCCGGGCGGGGAAAAATTTTTCCGCCACCGCACGGCCCCGCTCCCCCAGTGCCGTTACCAGGTAGGCCACGGCAGTCATCCAGGGATTGCGTACGGCCTGCTCTCCACCGGGCAAAGGAATATACTGCAGGTGCCACTCCCTGGCATAATCTAAATAACCACCCCGCAGCACCTCAAAACCCCAAATGCAGTCGTCCGTTCCGTACCCTGTGCCATCCAAAATAACGCCGATAACCTGCCCCTCCAGCCCGTGCTCGGCCATGCACGAAGCCATGTGGGCATGGTGGTGCTGCACGGCAATGGCGTTGGGCACCAATGCCCGGGCCATTCTGGAACTGTGGTAACCCGGGTGTAAATCATAACCCGCCACCAGTGGCTGCGCCTTAATCAGACGGCTGAAGCTGGCCAAACTGGCCTGATAATTTTCCGCCCCTTCCCGCACGTCCACTGAACCGATATGTTGGCTTAGATAAGCTCGGCCCGCTTTTAACAGGCAGAAGGTATTCTTCATATCCCCGCCTGCCCCCAGAACAGTTATCTCCCGTTTAACCGTTCCTGCAAAACCCCGCCAAACCGCCACAGGCTGCGGCACATAACCACGGGAGCGTCGCATAAACTGGATTTGGTCGTCGACCAACCGGACTACCGAATCATCACATCGGTTGATAATAACCCGGTCATGCAGCAGGAAATAATCCGCTACGTCATGCATTGCACTGAGCGCTTCTCCATTGTCCTTGATCAGCGGCAAACCGCTATGATTGGCGCTGGTCATGACCAATGCTGCCGGGCCGTTTTGCATTAGTAAAAGGTGCAGCGGGGTATAAGGCAACATTACCCCGATAGTTTTTAAGCCTGGGGCCAATACCTGGGGCAGGGTAGAGGAGGGTTTTCTCTGCAGCACTACAATAGGCGCTGCCGGCGAACAAAGCAGCGCCTCCTCCTCAGCCGATACACGGCAATGCTCCCGAACCACCACCATATCCCGGCACATCACCGCCAGCGGCCTGGCCGGCCGCCGCTTGCACTGGCGCAAGCGCTGCACAGCAGTGGCATCCACCCCGCTGCAGGCCAGGTGAAAGCCCCCCAATCCCTTTACGACGACTATTTTACCCGCCCCCAGCAGCCGCTTGGTTTCAGCAAGCCAATTACCTTCAAGGGCTACTCCATGCCGGTCCACCAGCCTTACCAAGGGTCCACAGTCCGGGCAAGATACGGGCTGGGCGTGATAACGTCTGTTTGCCGGGTCCTGGTATTCAGCCGAGCAGGCTGGGCACATCGTAAAAGCAGACATAGCTGTGCCTGGCCGGTCATAAGGCAAACTTTTTACTATCGTAAACCGGGGGCCACAGTTTGTACAGTTGGTAAAGGGGTAACTGTAATGCCGGTCCGACGGGTCTGTAACCTCCCGGCGGCAATCCGGGCAGGTGGCTGTATCCGGGGGCACTATCGATTCCCCCGTGGCATCCCCCCGGGTGTGCATAATGGTTAAACCGGCCAAACCCCGGGGCGGGCAGCTGGTTATCTCGCAATGTTCAACCCGGGCCAAAGCTGGAGGGCTGGCCTGGAGTGCAACAATAAAACGTTCCACGCTAGGCGGCGGGCCTTCCACCTGTACCAGCACGCCACGGCCCGTGTTACGTACTGTCCCGGCTAAATTGAAAAACTGGGCTAGCTTATAGATAAAAGGCCTAAAGCCCACGCCCTGTACAACACCGGTTATGAAAATCTGTCTGGCTACAATTTGACCCACGGGCACAGCTGCTCCCTTTCCTCAAAATTACTCTAAATAAGATAGTATAGAATTCCTTCGAAGTGTCATATAAAGATCTAAAATCATATTATAAACATAACCAAAATACAATGGAGTTGTGCTTATGCCAGACTTCTTTAAGGAATTTCAAGTTTTACTGGCTAGCCAAACATTTCAGGCTTTTTTAAATGCCAGCGCTATAAAGTTAAACCAGCTTTTCGCGGTACAGGCTCTGCTTATAAAAGCGGGCATCCCCTTTGACCTGAGTTTTTCACCTGGAACAAGGCGCTTAGCGACAGGGGCAGACTTGACTATATTTATAAACCCTACCACCACTTTGAATTTTGTAATCAACTTTGAGCCCGGTGGAAGCATTTTCGAAGGTTTCTTCCCCGGCTAAGTTTTATATTATTTACATAACCAAGAACAAACTGTCTCTTTATCTGTAGTTATTACCATTTGAGTCTAAGTGCGCCTCCCTAACTATAGAGCAGTAAGTTCCTTACAGTTTCTCCCCGTTTCCCCTGGGAAGCCATAACATTTTTGTTTTGTAAAAAATTCCTTTTAGTTGCGCATTGCTTGACAGTATTCAGCAGATCCTGGGCAGAGGCTGGCCCGCCAACAGGCCTAATATCTTAGTGCCGCCTAAAGTAGTTTGTAAATATACGTTGCCCTTGCCCGCACATACTTCACCGATTACCTGTGCATCGCGCCCATAGGCGTTTTGCTTTAAAATATCCACTGCCTTTGCAGCCTGAGCCGGGTTGATAATAGCTAAAAACTTGCCTTCATTAGCCAGATACAGCGGGTCAAGTCCCAGAATATCCGCCGCCCCCCGCACCGCCTGGTCTATCGGTAGCGCATCCTCTCGCAAGCATAAATCCAGCCCGCAGGCTTCGGCTATTTCCTTGGCGGCGGTGGATAGCCCGCCTCTGGTCAAGTCACGCATCATTTTAATACCGGGGCACTGCTCCTGCAGTAAATTGATGATATTGTTCAGCGGTGCACAGTCACTGGCCAGAGCACCGGTAAGGCCCAAATTTTCCCTGGCCGCCAGTATGGTTAAACCGTGATTGCCCAGGCTGCCGTTGACCAGCACAGCGTCCCCGGGCACCGGGCGGTGATAGCCCCAATCTAGTTTTTCCGGCACCATGCCTATTCCCGTCGTTGTGATGAACAGTTTATCCAGGTGTCCTCTGGGCACTACCTTGGTATCCCCAGCTATCATGTCCACCCCGGCCTCAGCGCAGGCCACAGCCATAGAGGCCACCATCTTTTCCAAATCTGCCAGGGCAAAGCCTTCCTCAATGGTAAAAGATGCAGTTATATAGCGTGGCCGCGCGCCGCTCACCGCCAAATCGTTTGTGGTACCGCAGATCGCCAGTTTTCCTATATCCCCGCCGGGGAAAAAGATGGGATCCACCACAAAGGCATCGGTAGTTATGGCCAGCCGACTCCCCGGCCAGTTAAACACTGCGGCGTCGGAAAACTGCCTGAGCAGTGGGCTTTTGAAATACTTGAGAAATAAACCCTCAACTAGTTCCCTGGTTAACAGACCCCCGTCACCGTGGGCCAACAAAACAACTGACATTACGAACACCTCGGGATCAGACTTAAACTATCTATAATGGTAGTAGGCAGCGCAGGCTCCTTCCGATGAAACCATGCAGGGGCCCACCGGGCTAGCCGGAGTGCATGGGTGCCCAAACATGGGGCAGTCCCCAGGGCTAATTAGACCCCTAAGCAACTCGCCGCACCGGCAGCCCTGCGGTTCGGCGGCATCATCCAGCCTTTCCGCTGTGAATTTGCGCATGGCATCGTAATGAGCAAATTTTTCTCCTATCAACAACCCGCTGCCGTTAACAACACCAAAACCCCGCCAGATGGCGTCACCTAAGTAAAAGCAGTTCTTAATTGCGCTCTGGGCTTGCAGATTACCATCGTCCCGAACTACCCAGCGGTAGCCGTTAACTACCCGGTTATCTCCGGTCTGTATCTTATTCAACAAAATATGCAGGGCATCCAATATATCCACCGGGGTAAAACCCGTCACCACTGCCGGTATGCCGTACTCTTCCCCGATGAAGGCAAACGCCTCGCTGCCCGTTATCGCACAAACGTGCCCAGGTAGAATAAGCCCGTCCACCTTAACCTCCCCGGCTCCAAGCAAAGCCCTCATCACGGGTGGCACCAGTTTATGTACGGAATAAACACTGAAATTAGTCAGGCGCAGGTTATTCGCCTGGTTGATACTTAGGGCTACCATAGGCGCAGTTGTTTCAAACCCCATCCCCAGGAAAATCACCTCCTGGTCGGGTTTATCCCTGGCTAAGGCCACGGCATCAACAGGCGAATAAACAATTTGTACTCTGGCACCGCCGGCTCGCTCTCTCTCCAGTGAGGATAATACGCCGGGTACTCGCACCATGTCACCAAAGGTAGCCACTGTTACACCGGGCATGCGGGCCAAGGCGATCATTTGCTCAATATCCCCGGCCGCAGTTACGCACACCGGGCAGCCCGGGCCGCTGCGCAATTCCACCAACCCCGCCAATAGGCTGCGCAGGCCGGTGCTGGAGATAGCCATAGTATGGGTGCCGCAAACTTCCATCAGTGCTACCGCCCGACCCAGGTGCCCGGCTAGCTGGGCCGCCTGCTCCTTGACTTTTTTGATCATTTCACGGCCTAACTGCGGGTCGTTAAGCCTTTTCAGCACGCTCAAAATCCAGTAACTCCTCCCAAAGGTCAAGCCTGGCTTTAGCTTCCGCAAGGTCCAGTTTTTCCACGGCAAATCCGGCGTGTACCATTAGGTAATCCCCGGGGACTACTTCTCCCACCAAATGCACACCCACTTGACACATGATGCCCTCCACTTCAATTACGGCCCACTCTTTATCTGGTACTTCAACAACCAGTGCAGGTATACCAAGACACATCGCTGTCGTTCCTTCCTTATTATCTGCTCGCTAAATTGTTGCCCTTGGCTTTCCCGGCGGCCAACTGCTCCAGCCAGGCGCACCAGTGGCTAAGATCCTGCCCGGTGCGGGCGGAAGTTATAAATACCTGCTGATCGCTGTTAATCTTCTGTATTTCCTCAAGACAGGCGGGCAGGTCAAAATCAGTATACGGCAATAAATCCACTTTACTGATCACCGTGGCTACTGCTTCCCTGAATATACCGGGGTATTTGGCCGGTTTATCACTGCCCTCGGTAACACTCAACAGAGCTACTTTGGCATGTTCCCCCAGGTCGAAGGATACCGGACAGACTAAATTACCCACGTTTTCGATGAATAACAGGTTCAGTTGGTCAAGTGATACTTCCTGCAGAGCCCGGGCCACCATGTCGGCAGTAAGGTGGCACACTCCTTCGGTATTAATTTGTACAACCGTCACACCGGCCCTCTCAATCCGCTCCGCATCCCTGGTCGTATATAGATCCCCCACCACAACGCCTAATTTTAGCTTACCTCGCAATAACTCCGCGGTTTTTTCCAGCAGTGCAGTTTTACCGGAACCAGGAGCACTGATTAGATTGATTACAGTTACTCGATTATTATTGAACAAAACCCGGTTCTCCCCGGCCTGGCCCGCATTGGCGCTCAACAAATCTTTACCTACAATTACCTTCAATTGGTAACCTTTCCTTTCATAACAGCAATTTTCTTATACCAAAACCAAGCTCGTCATTCACCTTCATAATAATCCACATACAATTCCCTACCTTTGACTAACGCAGCATTTACAGCTGTACAGTTAGGACAGCTGTAAAGGTAACCCTCAGGGCGAAACTCATAGGCGCATTCCCGGCACTTTAAAAGGAGGGTCCTTTTTTCTATGGCCAGTTCCGAGCCGGCACAAACGGTGCCTTCGGTCAATATAGCAAAGGCGAATTCCAGCGTTTCGGGCAGCGCTCCGTAGTATTCACCAACAACCAGCTGAACTTTTGTGACTTTTTTAATATTGTTTTCTATAGCGCTTTTGACGACCATATCTATAAGGGCTTGAATTAAAGATAATTCATGCACTGCCGCCCTCCCGTTTCAACCATTAACGGTTACATCGGCGCTGAATTTGCCGGTACCGGAGCCAAGACAACAACTCCCGTTTCAACCATTAACGGTTACATCGACCCAACGCCTATTAACGATCCCCATGCTAATAACCGCCTTTTCATAGATGATTATTTTTTTATCGTTCTTATCTATCTATATTATGATCTAACCTATTTATGAAATCGAAGCATTTGACTTCACCAAAAATACGGGACACGTCTCAACCAAAAAAACGGCTCAAAGGCCGTCTTTTTTTTGTTTGTCTATTGCCTGCATAACCGTTTCCTACTCCCTTACCGGCGCCGTTTTTCATACCCTGGCCGTTACCGTTACCTAGTGGCCCACTTCCATCACAATTGCCGTTCCCCTTACATCTAGCCTGTTCAGCATGTTAGTTGCTCTGGACGGCAGCAGGTCCAGGTTGGTCTCCCGCTTCATGTTAGTTCTGAGGAGGAATATAAAAAATTTTTGCCTACAAAAAAGAAAATAATTAAAAACAAATAAATAATAACTAATTTAAATAGTTTTATAGAAAAGAATTCTTTAAATACTGGTTTAATTTCTTCGGGTAGTTGATCTTTAGGGTCCTGTTGGTCTATCATTATCATATGGAAGCACCTCTTCTGTATGGAAGTTGTTTTGTCCAATTCACTATACCAAAATGAAGGGGTGTTTTTTATTGTCAAGGGACATTTTTTACATGCTTTGACGCCTTTTGTTAACTAATGTTGAGCCTATTATTGTTGTGCGAAAGTTGAGTTTATAGACTAAAAAAATATTGTTGATAAATTGAAAGGAGTTATCTATAATAATGCAAATAAACGAATATTTTAAATATGCTGATAAAATGCTGACTCTTTTACCAAAGGGAGTCTTTCTTTTGGTTAAAGCAGATAATCGGATAAATACTATGACTATAGGATGGGGCACTTTGGGTTATATGTGGTCTAAACCAGTCATTATGGTTGCAGTAAGATATTTACGTCATACTTATAAACTTCTTGAAAACGCAGATAATTTTCCATTAGCATTCCTTTAAATGATAATTTTAAAAGATGCCTTGCTGGAGCCGGCAGTACATCAGGCAGAGATATTGAAAAATTTAAGAAATTTGAGGGGTGTACTTTTTAAACTCTGTTTTTGCACGTTCATTAACGTTCTATATTAGTGTTATCTATTTAAGAAATCAACTATAACCAACAACAATCTACCAGAAGGTGGGTGCTGCTTGAGGTTAAAATGTATTGTCTGTCTGACTTCGAATACTTTGCTTGCTCCAGTTGTAGGGGTTTCGTCCATGAAGTTTATTTAACTGGCCTAAATTACCTGTTGTAACAAAGCGTCCAAAATGATAACATATCAAATGTCGCCGCTACGGCGGCAGTGCAGAAAACCAAGTCAGGGCAATAATGGTAAGCGGTAGTTTTGGTAGTTTAAACCGAACTACAGCAGCAACCACAAATTGCCATTGACACAGACGGACACAAAGTGCTACAACACAATTCCGGTCGCGAAAACGACCGCACGGTCCTTGAAAACTAAACAGTGCAAAG
>JAENYS010000038.1 GCA_016841645.1 Desulfoscipio geothermicus
GAGTAGGTCGTTGCCGGATTTAAGTTTAATGAACCCCCTGGTTTTTGCCGGGGGGGTCATATATTTTCGTAATTGGTTAGTTAAACATTATAAAAGAAAGAATTGTGTAAAGAAAAGAACTCTTGAGGACTTACTCTAAATTAACTTAATCTTAAGAAACCGTTTTTAATGACAGCCACAAGCCACCCCAAAAAAACTAGCCAGACAATCAGTTTTTTAACTCCTTTTGTGAACCATGGCAACCTGTGAACAGCAAAATCAATTATCATTATAGGTAATAATATAAATAAAAAAAGTTTCCAAACTAAACCATGATAAGAATTAATAAGAATATCTATAACGTTCATTGTATCCCCTCCCGTTCCTTAAATATTCGACAGAGTAAGAGCTAATCCTTGACTGGGAGAATACTTTTTCCACCAATATCTACTGCGTTCTGATAAAGTTGAGCCATAAAGGCGAAGATTCATATTTTTCAAATCAAGCTCCGGCATTTTAGCCGGAGCTTGATTTTGTGTTCGCATCTACGAGTGAACCGGAGATCATCAAAGACCCGGTACTAACAGTCGCTGGGTAAAAATCTGGAAGACATTGAATTGAAGCAGGTAATGCTGATGACGGGAAATTACTTGAACACTAATATTTCTATTTGTTGCCACGCTATCAACTCCACTTATGAATTTTCATCAGTTGGTGTATGTTATGCTTTGTAAATTGTGTTGCTGTTAGGTTTTGTGTGAGAAACTTTGCGAATAATACTGTCGCCTTGTTATTTTATAAAAACCATGCTAAAATATAACCTTAAGTAATGCCGGCATCATATACCGGCTATTTATTTTTGAGTTCATCACAGTACTATTTTACCAGTGTAAATACTTGTACACTGGAGGAAATGTTTGCATTTTAGTAGAATACTATTTGTAATTATGCTGGTTTTGGATAAAATAATACTGTGCTATGGAAAACATTACATATGACAACTTAAAGGGGGACCATTAATGAAAGCGACCGCGGAAAAGCTGGAAAACAATACAGTAGTGCTTGATGTAGAGGTCGATGCTGAACAGTTGGCCAGCGCGCTTGATCAAGCATATCGTAGACTGGTCAAAGATGTAAATGTACCTGGATTTCGCAAGGGAAAGACACCGCGGGTGGTATTTGAAAACTATGTCGGCAAAGCCGCCCTATATAATGAAGCTGTGGAATATGTTATTCCCGATGCATACATGCAGGCTGTAAATGAAACCGGTATAGAACCGGTTGCCCAGCCCCAATTTGAAGTTGAGCAAGTTGAAGAGGGCAAGGAAGTTAAATTTAAAGCTACTGTACGCGTGAAGCCTGAGGTTACGCTGGGTCAATATAAAGGACTTGAAGTGACCAAATCCAAGGTAGAGGTTACCGAACAGGATGTAGAACAGGAGCTTGACAAGTTACAGGATAGACATGCTCAATTAATTAGCCTGGAAGAAGGTGCCGTGGCAAACGGTGATGTTACACTGATCGACTTTATTGGACGCAAGGATGGGGTTGAATTTGAAGGTGGCAAGGGAACGGATTATTCACTCGAGATAGGCTCAGGTTCTTTTGTACCTGGTTTTGAGGATCAGCTTATTGGGGCTACCATCGGTGAAACCAGGGATATTTCCGTAACCTTTCCGGAAGACTATCAAAATGAAGATCTTAAAGGGCAGGAAGCGGTGTTTACTGTTACCGTAAAAGATATTAAGCGTAAAGAAATTGCCCCTTTGGATGATGAGTTTGCCAAGGATGTAAGTGAATTTGATACCCTGGAGGAATTAAGGGCCGACTTGTTGAATAAGTTAAAGGAAACCGGTGAAAATTTAGCTCAGCAACAGATCAAGACTGAAACGGTGCAAAAGGCCGTGGAAAACGCGGCTGTAGATGTTCCGGAGGAAATGGTGGACACAAGGGTTAATGACATGATAGAAAACATGGAAAGACGCATCATGACCCAGGGGTTGAATATGGAGAATTACTTGCTATATACAGGAACTACCATGGATGATTTGAAAAAAAGTTTTCGTGATGATGCCAAAAAAGGTGTTAAGACAACTCTAGTGCTGGAGGCTATCGTTAAAGAGGAAGCTATTGAGGTAAGCGAGGAAGAATTAGATAAAGAAGTTGCTGCAATGGCTGAAAGTTATCAGCAGGATGCCAAGCTTTTACGTAAAATACTTGAAGGAAAGAATCAAATCCAATTTATTCGGGAAGGTTTGCAACAACAAAAAGCTATTGATTTTATTGCCGAGCAGGCCGTACTAGTTGAGGGCACAAAACAGCCTGCTGAAGAATAAGGTATTGACATAAGGGGTTTTTTTGGTGGTATGTTCGTAAACAATATCGTATAATAATATAGGAGGAGATCCGCATTGTCTTTTCTAGTTCCTATTGTAGTCGAACAGACAAACCGGGGTGAAAGATCCTATGATATTTATTCCAGGCTTTTAAAAGACCGGATTGTTTTTATTGGTGGTCCCATTGATGATACAGTGTCCAGCTTGGTTATAGCTCAATTGTTGTTTTTGGAGGCTGAGGATCCAGAAAAAGATATTAATCTTTATATTAACTCGCCTGGCGGGGTGGTAACGGCCGGCATGGCTATTTATGATACTATGCAGTACGTTAAACCTGACGTGTCTACTATTTGCCTCGGCCAGGCAGCTAGTATGGGCTCTTTTTTACTGGCGGCCGGGGCACCTGGCAAACGCTTTGCATTACCTTACGCCAGGATTATGATCCACCAACCGCTGGGTGGCATACAGGGACAGGCAACGGATATTGACATCCATGCCAGAGAAATATTGCATATGAAAGAAACTTTAAATGGTTTGCTGGCCAACCATACCGGCCAGCCCAAGGATAAGATTGCCCGGGATACGGAACGTGACTTCTTTATGTCGGCTGAAGAGGCAAAAGAGTACGGTCTCATCGACAAGGTGTTTGTGAGGGCCAAGCAAAGCTAAAAGAGGTGGAATAATGTTTAATGAAAAAGGTCAGCTAAAATGTTCCTTTTGCGGCAAGCTCCAGGATCAAGTTAAAAAACTCGTGGCCGGGCCGGGCGTTTATATTTGTGATGAGTGTATAGAACTGTGCAATGAAATAATAGAAGAGGAATTAAGTGAAGATATCGGCCTGGAACTTGGGGACATTCCCAAGCCAAAGGAAATAAAAGATATCTTAGATCAGTATGTCATTGGGCAGGATAGCGCGAAAAAATCATTAGCCGTGGCTGTATACAACCATTACAAAAGAATTAACCTGGGCGGTAAAATAGATGACGTGGAATTGCAAAAGAGCAACATTGTTATGCTGGGCCCCACCGGTAGTGGGAAAACTTTATTGGCCCAGACGCTGGCCAGACTACTAAACGTTCCATTTGCCATTGCTGATGCCACATCTCTTACTGAGGCCGGTTACGTGGGCGAAGATGTAGAAAATATTTTGCTTAAGTTGATCCAGGCGGCTGATTATGACGTGGAAAAAGCCGAACGCGGTATTGTCTACATCGATGAAATTGATAAAATCGCCCGTAAATCCGAAAATCCTTCCATTACACGGGATGTGTCGGGGGAAGGTGTGCAGCAAGCATTGCTTAAAATACTGGAGGGTACTGTAGCCAGCGTGCCGCCGCAGGGCGGTCGAAAACATCCTCATCAGGAGTTTATTCAGCTGGATACCACTAATATATTATTTATCTGTGGCGGTGCATTTGACGGTATTGAAAAAATCATCCAAAGTCGCACTGGTAAAAAGGTAATGGGTTTTGGTGCTGAGATTCAGCCCAAGCAGGAAATGCGCATTGGGGAGATATTGTCTCATATTTTGCCTGAAGACTTGTTGCGGTACGGTTTGATCCCTGAGTTCGTAGGGCGCTTACCCATTATAGTTACTTTGGATGCGCTGGACGAAGATGCGCTGGTACGTATTCTTACCGAGCCGCGGAACGCGCTGGTCAAGCAATATGAAAAACTTCTGGACCTGGACGGAGTCAGCCTGGAGTTCCAAAATGATGCACTGAAAACCATTGCCCAGGAGGCGCTGCGGCGAAATACCGGTGCCCGGGGCTTGCGCTCCATACTTGAGGATATTATGTTGGAAATAATGTATGATATTCCTTCCCAGCAAGATATCACTAAGTGCGTTGTTACTAAGGACACCATACTTAATAAAGAAAAACCAATTGTCATATCCATGGAGCGTCAAAAGAAAAAAGAAGAGTCTGCTTAAAGCCACCTTAAGGGTGGCTTTTTTAATTCCTGTGTGAAAGTGAATTACAATAAATGGTTTTGGATAAAATATGAAAAGGTTAGCAATAATAAGCAATAATATAATATCGGTTATAATACCCTTAAAAATATTGATTAATAATGTATTGGCTTTAATCAGGGGAGGCACAATTATGGGATTGTCCAGTGGTATAGCTAGTTTTATTACATTTATTCAGGTGTTTTTCGCTGTAATCATCGGGTTATATTTTTGGAATTTACTTAAAACGCAACAGGGTAATAAATCAGCCGTGGAAAGGGAGTCTCGCAAAGAGATAGAGAAATTGCAGAGTCTGCGTCAAATATCTCTCTCTGAACCATTAGCTGAAAAAACCAGACCCGGTAGTTTCGATGAAATTGTCGGACAGTCTGAAGGTTTGAAATCTCTTAAAGCAGCATTATGTGGACCGAACCCTCAGCACGTAATTGTTTATGGGCCTCCTGGGGTAGGTAAAACAGCGGCGGCCCGGTTGGTGTTGGAGGAGGCTAAAAAAAATTCCAGCTCACCATTTAAAGATAACGCCCGGTTTATTGAGGTGGATGCTACTACAGCTCGCTTTGATGAGCGGGGCATAGCTGATCCTCTAATTGGCTCTGTACACGATCCCATTTACCAAGGTGCCGGGCCAATGGGTATGGCGGGTATCCCGCAGCCCAAGTTGGGTGCGGTGACCAAGGCACATGGCGGTGTACTGTTTATTGATGAAATAGGAGAACTGCACCCTATTCAAATGAATAAATTACTTAAAGTGATGGAAGATCGCAAAGTAATTTTGGAAAGTGCTTATTATAGTTCTGAAGATGCTAACATTCCCGGGCATATTCATGATATGTTTCAAAATGGTCTACCCGCTGATTTTCGTATGGTGGGTGCTACCACCCGCACACCCGACAATATCCCGCCAGCCATCCGTTCCCGGTGCCTGGAAATTTTCTTTCGGCAGTTGATGCCTGAAGAAATTGAAGTTATTGCTGCCAATGCCGTGCAAAAAATTGGTCTTACCGTGGTGCCACAAGGCTTGGAAATAATTAAAAAATACGCCACCAGTGGACGAGAGGCGGTCAATATTATACAATTGGCCGCTGGTATTGCAATTACCGAGGAACGTAAAGAAATAAAGTCTGCTGACGTGGAATGGGTGGTCAACAGTGGTCAGTATGCTCCTCGCCCGGAAAAAAAAGTACCGGCCAAGCCCCAGGTGGGGTTGGTCAACGGTTTAGCAGTATATGGTCCCAATATGGGTATGCTGCTTGAAATTGAAGTGGGCGCAATACCGGCATCTTCCGGACAAGGTAAAGTAGTGGTTACCGGCATAGTGGATGAAGAGGAGTTGGGTGGTAGAGGTAAAACGATTCGGCGCAAAAGCATGGCTCGGAGCTCAGTGGAAAATGTACTTACTGTGTTCAGGCGAACTTTGGATGTGGATCCCCGAGATTATGACCTGCATGTAAATTTCCCAGGGGGAGCTCCGGTAGACGGTCCATCGGCAGGGGTGGCGGTGGCCACCGCTGTCTATTCCGCCATTACCGGGTTTCCGGTGGATAATACCGTGGCCATGACGGGCGAGGTATCTATCCGGGGTTTTATTATGCCGGTAGGTGGTGTGGTGGCCAAAGTTGAGGCTGCCCGGCACGCCGGTGTGAAAAAGGTATATGTCCCGGCTGATAATTACCAGGAAATGTTCAGTAATATGGCGGGTTTGGAAGTACTGCCGGTAGAAACACTTGAAGAAGTAATAAATGGTTCCCTTTTGTCCCATAGCTTAGAAAATACACTGGTGGCCAGCGGTCAGCAGCGGAAACTCGGTAGTAGTAGTTTTGTGCCCGCCGCCGGAGCAACGATAACCTGAGAATATTAGTCAATGCTGTATCATCATACTACAGCTAATTCGCTGATCGTGGAGGGATGGTTGAAATATTGAGTGAAAAAAGTTTAAAAATGGTTGAAAATAGTAGTACACAATGCTATAACATGGATTCCACCCCCGTATGCAGTTTCTCGTAACCATGGCACTTATTGCTATGGCGGCGACCATTGTGTTATGTTAAAATAAACAATGAATCTGCCCATGCATATGTTAATTAAACTAAAGGAGTTAACATCGAAGGAGGTGCTCCATGAGTCCTATAGAAAAACGAGTGTTGCCTCTGTTGCCTTTAAGGGGAATACTGGTTTTTCCCTATATGGTTATTCATTTGGATGTGGGTAGGGAAAAATCGGTTCAAGCCATAGAAGAAGCTATGGTCAAGGAAAAAGCCATTTTCCTGGCCACACAAAAAGAAGCCCAGACGGACGATCCCGTGGAAAAAGATATCTATAATGTCGGAACGGTAGCCGAGGTAAAACAGTTATTGAAATTGCCCGGCGGCACTATAAGGGTTTTAGTCGAAGGTATGTCTAGGGCTAAGATTGATAAGTATGTTGGTAAGGAGCCATTTTTCAGTGTTGAGGTAGACCAGTATACCGAGGAGCTAAATAAAAGTTCCCAGGTAGAAGCGCTGATGCGTAATCTAGTCACCCAGTTTGAACAGTATGTTAAACTGAGCAAAAAGATACCGCCGGAAACCGTGGTCACGGTGGTTAATATTGACGATCCGGGGCGGTTAGCTGATATAGTGGCCTCGCACCTGATATTACGCATTGAAGATAAACAATCCGTTTTAGAAGCCATTGATATAGTTGAACGTCTGGATAAGCTGTGCGCTATTTTAGCCCGGGAACTGGAAATTGTGGAGATGGAGCGTAAGATCAATGTCCGGGTGCGCAAGCAAATGGAAAAAACCCAAAAAGAATATTACCTGCGTGAACAAATTAAAGCAATCCAGCGAGAGCTGGGTGAAAAGGATGACCGTGTGGCTGAAGGCGAGGAACTAAGGGAAAAAATTGCCAAAGCCAAGCTGCCCAAAGAAGTAGAGGAAAAGGCGATTAAAGAAGTTGAGCGGCTGGAGAAAATGCCTCCCATGGCCGCTGAGGCTTCGGTAGTGCGGAATTACCTGGATTGGCTTTTGGCTTTACCGTGGTCTAAAAGCACCAGGGATAGGCTGGACATTAACATTGCCGAGACGATATTGGATGAAGATCATTATGGCTTAAAAATAGTAAAAGAGCGTATTTTAGAATACCTGGCCATTCGTAAGTTGTCCAAAAAAATGAAAGGGCCTATTATATGCTTTGTGGGGCCGCCCGGAGTGGGTAAAACATCTTTGGGGCGTTCCATCGCCCGTGCTCTGGAACGCAAATTTGTACGTATTTCTCTTGGCGGTATGCGTGATGAAGCCGAGATTCGCGGACATCGCCGCACTTACGTTGGCGCTATGCCGGGACGCATTATCCAGGGTATGAAAACTGCAGGGACCAAAAACCCTGTCTTTCTATTGGATGAAATTGATAAAATGAGCATGGATTTCCGTGGGGATCCGTCATCAGCATTACTGGAAGTGCTGGATCCCGAACAAAACAACAGCTTTAGTGATCATTACATTGAAGCACCTTATGACTTAAGTAACGTTATGTTTATTACTACAGCCAACGTTCAACACAATATCCCCCGGCCATTACTGGACCGGATGGAAATAATAAATATCTCAGGGTATACCGAAGAAGAAAAAGTACAAATTGCCATGCGTCATTTGCTACAAAAGCAGATTAAGGAACATGGATTGAACAATGAAATGGTGCAGTTTTCCGAAAATACCATCAGGCGGGTAATCAGGGAATATACCCGAGAAAGCGGCGTACGCAGTCTGGAACGTAATGTTGCATCGCTGTGCCGCAAGGCAGCCAGGCAAATTGTGTCTGGAAAAGCTAACAAGGTAAAAGTGACGGTGCAAAACCTGGAGCAATTTTTGGGCAAACCCAGGTTTCGTTATGGTGTTGCGGAACAGGAAGACCAAGTGGGCGTAGCCACCGGACTGGCTTGGACCGAGGTGGGTGGCGATACCCTGGCTATTGAAATAACTACTTACAAAGGTAAAGGTAAACTTACTTTGACGGGTAAACTCGGCGATGTCATGAAAGAGTCTGCCCAAGCCAGTTACAGTTACGTGCGCAGTCGGGCTGTGGAACTGGGTATAAAAGAAGAGACGTTTGAAAAATATGATATTCACGTGCATGTTCCCGAGGGAGCCATTCCAAAGGACGGCCCCTCCGCCGGTATTACTATGGCGGTGGCTTTGGCCTCAGCGCTAACCGGTCGACCTGTGCGCCATGATTTGGCCATGACCGGAGAAATTACACTGCGAGGGCGGGTACTGCCTATAGGCGGGCTCAAGGAAAAGGTGCTGGCTGCGCATCGCGCAGGCATTAAAATGGTGCTGCTGCCGGTAGATAATCGCAAAGATATTGAGGAAATTCCCAATAACATTAGAAAGCAAATCGAATTAGTGCCTGTAGACCATGTGGATGAAGTGCTTAGCATTGCATTACGGGAAGTTAAGTTTTCATCTAAGGCGGAACAGATAGAGCCGCCGCCTCAGGTACCGTACGGAAACGTTATGGAGACTGATGGAGGAACCGAACTACCTAATGAAAATAACCTCAGCTGAATTTGTGACAAGTGCCACGGGACTGGATAAATGTCCATCTGAGAGCTACCCTGAGGTGGCTCTAGCCGGGCGTTCCAATGTGGGAAAATCCAGCCTGTTTAATAACCTCGTAAACCGCAAGCGGCTAGCCCGCACAAGCAATACACCAGGGAGAACCCAACTGATTAATTTTTTTATCATTAATAATAGAATTCATTTGGTGGATCTGCCTGGCTACGGCTTTGCCAAAGTTCCGGTACGGGTGAAGGCTCAGTGGGGCAAGATGATTAGCCGTTACTTGGCCGGGCGAAAACAACTGTGTGGTTTGATATTGCTGGTGGATGTGCGGCACAAGCCCACGGTAGATGACCAGCAGATGTACAACTGGCTTAAAGCCTATCGTATCCCTACAGCAGTGGTGGCTACCAAAGCGGACAAGCTGAGCCGGGGGCAGGCCATGCAAAACCTGGCCGTGGTACGCAAAACCCTCCAACTGGTTGATGGAGACCCCTTGATATTGTTTTCTGCTGTCACCGGTCAGGGTAAAGAGGAAATATGGACTGTTATTGAAAACTGGACAGAAAACAATTCCTAAGTGCTTGGTGTTGAAACTTGAAAGTTGCATAGCAGTAGGATGTTTAACGTTTAGGGGGGCTGCTTTTAATGAAGCAGCCCCCATTTTTTAACACTATACGGTTTGTTATGCCTTTTAATGAAATTCCACATCTATCTCTCTGTGCCGTCCGTGGATTTCCTTGGCCATACGCACTTCCAATACTCCGTTACGATAATTAGCTCTGGATTTCTCGGGGCTTACTCTGGCGGGCAGGGATACGCTGCGCTGGAACCTGCCATAAGACCTTTCTATGCGGTGATAACTATTTTCATCTTTAACTTCATTGGTTCGGCTGATCGCGCCGGAGATGGACAGTGCATTGTCCTGAATATCGATATGAATGTCCTCTTTTTTCTCAACACCCGGGATTTCACAAAGAGCAACTACTTCGTTCTCGGTTTCAAAAACATCGACCCGGGGCCCGATGTCAAAATCATGCCTAATGTCTCCGTAAAAGGGTGCAAAAACGCGCTCTATTTCACGACGCATAATGTCCATGCTGTTAAATGGATTGTAGGGAACCAATGCCATATAATCACCTCCAAATTAATTAAAATTATTATAAGCTTATCTTAATTAAAAAATACATATGTGGTAGTGCTTATATCAATAATCCTGCAAAAACCCCCCCATCGTTTACAACTGCAAGCAATGGGTTATTTACTATATTGGAGAACCGATCCTCAAAATGCAAATTTATATATAAGTGTTTCTTTATAATAGACTTCACTAGTGTTGCATAAAAGCACTTTTCCATTATAAGGGTATTACTAAAGACCT
>JAENYS010000050.1 GCA_016841645.1 Desulfoscipio geothermicus
AAGCTATTTTAGAACTTGACATTTGAAAATCATATTTATGCAACGCTAGTGATATCAGTAGTAAAAAGATATTTTAATTTTATCTATAAATTAGGAATTAAAAATAATAACTTAATAAAGTCTTTTGGCTTATCTGAGGAACATCCAGACTCTTTTCAATCTAGAATAAGAGAAAAAATATTTAGCGATCCTAGACTAGAAGTGAAAGATTCAAAGCAAGAAATTTCATTGGAAGAAGCAGAAGTGTTAATTTCAGAATGTGATCAACGAATAAAAGAGATTATTGAAGAAAATATGGTGTTAGAATATAAGGAATATGCTTCAAAATATAATGATCTAATGACTTCCATTATTATTAAGTTGATTTTATATGCAGGTATAACGTATAGAGCAATTAGAGATATCAAATTCGAAAATGTCAATAAGATACATAATACTATATGTATAAATAGCTATATTATCCATTTGCCCAATAAATTAAGTGAACAACTAGACTATTATATAAGCATACGAGAAAAAGTACAGAAAGACAAAATAATATTTGCAGATACTCTGTTTATTGGTGCAGACGGAAATATACTTAATTCCAAAACAGCTTTAATATCAAATACATTAAGAGAATTTATGGGCAGGGGGGACTTGACAGGTATTATAAAATTTGCAGTCATCCAAATGATTTCAAAGGGCGTTAACCAGAGTATATTACAGGATTTTACTAAAGTGGGTGGAGATATCTATAAGTATTGCCAGGAGAAGGTAAATGAGGATAAAAGTTTATCTTCAAGTCGATATTTAGATTCAAAACTTAGAAGTTTAGAAACGTTTGATATGTTATAGAAGCTTTTATTCTAATTTAAAGTCACTTATTCAGAGATCTTAGATAAAGCTAACTAGCCTATCGAATCCTCCGAGCTCAGGGAGAAGCCTGCGGAATGGTTCTGAAGCAGTGCAGTTAAGCAATTATTTGGTTGTATACAAACAATATTTAGGGCTTGCTGAACCGAACCTAAACTCAATTAAAACACCATAACGACTTTTTTGGAGAGCCCAGATTATACAAAACAGGCGTCCCAGAAAAAAGAACAAAAGAACACGGAGTCTATGCTCCAAGTTCATCACCAAGAACTGCAGACAGATCACGCTTTCGGCGGTCTCTTTTAGGCGTGCCAGAGAACGTAATTAATTGCGTGTAAATGGTTAATACTACCAATAAAGGAGTTGACC
>JAENYS010000011.1 GCA_016841645.1 Desulfoscipio geothermicus
AGCTATTTTAGAACTTGACATTTGAAAATCATATTTATGCAACGCTAGTGATTTATTTGTTGAGTAATCGGTTATTATTACTCCCTTTACATTTAGGCCTTTAACCGGTGGAGAAGTAATAACCGATTTGTGGTATGGCCCTAAAGAATGGAAAGTTAAGCACACCGGGCTGGCAGAAGAAACGGGATCTATTAGTAATTGCTCCGGCTACTTCTAAATTATTGCTACTAATGGTACTAGCGAATAAGGCTTGCTTTTTATAGTGCCCTTAGTTCATAACAGCATGCTTGAGAATCTTATTGTGCAGAGAAATATACGGATTTTACTTGAATGCGGATATTATATTAAAAAATCATGGTAAAATATATGAGGAAAGAAGTTGAGAAAGAGGTGTTAACATGGTTATCGAAGATAAATTAAATGAATTAGGGATTGTTATTCCGGAAATTAGCAAACCACTGGCAGCTTATGTGCCGGGTCAGATTGCAGGTGAATTCATTTATGTCTCAGGACAGCTGCCAATAAAGGCGGGTGAAATCATATATTTTGGTAGGGTAGGTGAAGATCTGACTGTGGCCGAAGGCCAGGAAGCGGCCAGATTATCGGTAATAAATTGTTTGGCCGTTATGAAAAGTTACCTTAAGGAATGGTCAAATCTGTTGCAGATTGTTAAGATAACGGGTTACGTGCAATGCGGGCCAAAATTTTATGATCAAGCTAAAGTATTAAATGGCGCCTCTGAATTGTTAGAGCAGATTTTTGGTGAACAGGGCAGACATGCTCGGGCGGCGGTAGGAGTCAACGCTTTACCTCTAAATGCAGCATGCGAGGTGGAATTGATTGCTCAAATTAAGCGTCTGACTAACTAATGGTCAGGAATAATTATGACCTCAGTTACATATGATAGTAGCTTATTGAATATGGTTAAATTTTTACATAGCTTTTAATGCATATATTAGAAGTATGAAATGAAGACAAAAATATGAGATATTAACTAAAGGACGTTACGCTCTAGCAATCATAGTTAGGCGTTTGATTTTTTTTGAGGTACGGGACGAAGAGACGGTCAAGGATGTTTTAAAACGGGTTGTGGTTATTCAGTATGCGGAAAGCCTGGGCGGCGTGAAATCTTTGGTTTCGTACTCTGTAATGCAAACCCACGCAGACGTACCGGAGGAGCAGCGGGAAACTAAGTTGCGGTTGTCGGTGGGTTTGGAAGCCGTGGATTGCCTGATCGCTGATTTTAGAACAGGTATTGGAGGTGCAATAGGTTTTGCAATATAATTTTGACGAAATTATTGAGCGAAAAAATACAAACTCTATAAAGTATGACTTTGCCGAAAAGCTGGGTATGCCCGAGGATGTATTGCCGCTCTGGGTAGCTGATATGGACTTTAGGACTCCCTCTTTCGTAATCGATGCTCTGGTTGAGAAAAGCAAGCACGGGATCTTCGGCTATTCTGAAAGCGGGCATGATTATTTTATAATACTGAAGAGTTGGTTTTTACAGAGTCATTCATGGGAAGTTCAGCCGGACTGGTTGGTTAAAACGCCCGGGGTTGTCTATGCAATCTGTACCGCTATCTGCGCTCTGACGCGTGAAGGAGATAGCGTACTCATCCAGCAGCCTGTTTACTATCCTTTTGCCAAGTCTGTTTTATTAAATGAACGCAAACTGGTGGTCAATAAATTGGTTTATGCGAATGACAGGTATGAGATAAACTTTGAGGATTTTGAGAACAAGATCATCGAAAACAAGGTGAAATTATTTATACTGTGCAGTCCACATAACCCGGTGGGTCGAGTATGGACGGAGGAGGAGCTTGCCCGCCTGGGTGATACATGCCTTAAGCACGGTGTTACCGTAGTTTCCGATGAAATCCACGCCGACTTTATCTATCCGGGCAATAAACATTTTGTGTTTGCAAATATAAAACCGGAGTTTGCGCAAATTACCGTTACTTGTACCGCCCCGTCCAAAACTTTTAACCTGGCTGGATTGCAGGTTTCAAATATTTTTATTCCAAACCCGAGTATAAGACATGCCTTTAGGCAGCAGATGACAAAAAGCGGTTACAACCAGCTAGGTATCATGGGCATCATTGCCTGCAAGGCAGCCTATAAAAATGGGCGTAAGTGGCTTGCGGAACTAATCAATTACCTAGGCGGGAACTTGGATTTTCTTAGGAGTTCCTTATGTGAAAAAATACCTCAGGTCAAGCTTATCGAACCGGAAGGTACCTACCTTGTATGGCTTGATTTTAAACAGCTCAATTTAAGTGAAGACCGGCTTGAGGACATGATCGTGAAAAAAGCGGGCTTATGGCTTAATAAAGGTACTATCTTCGGGGCTGGTGGTGAAGGTTTTCAGCGCATCAACATCGCTTGTCCGAGAGCAATTTTGGAAAGGGCTTTAGACCAGTTGGAAAAGGCTATTAAGGATTGAATTCAATAGATAGTATTTATAAGCAGGGTCTTTTAGAAAAGGCCCTTCTTTCTATATTTTTGTTGTCGAGCAGGAAGTATTGCAGCAAGACCCATTTTGCAATTTGTCGTTGCTGCTGGACTGAACCTTGGTGTTGACCGCAGTACATTCATTGGCATCATTATATTGGCAATCCTCACACATAGACTCAGTTTCTTTAGACATGACTTATACTTGCTTTATAAATTTGCTAGTAGCACAATTAATTTATATCGCATGTTTAGTGGCATAATATAAAATCAGTTAGTTAGTTCCATGTCTCCAGGTCTTTCATTTTATATTTTTAATCAATAACTCCAATTTTTTGGGCTTATATCTTGACTTTATCTATCGGAATTATATATATTTGAATTATTAAGAAAGAGGAGTGTAGCCAAATGTCCAAACCAGCCGTCTATTGGCAGCGAGAAATACCAATTGCTTCCGAGGTCCTGATTAAAGCGGCTCGTGCCCAAATACCACTAGTTTTATCTCGATCGGCACCAACCGGCTTAACCATAGATTTGGCTGAAGAGCTGAACATAACGGTGGCCGGTTTTGCGCGAGGCCAGCGCTTTAGCATTTATACTCATCCCGAAAGAGTTTTATTTTCCGGTGAAAGCGGGACTGTCCGGGATGACCAACAACTGGTTGAAGAAATTAGGCGTTTAAAAGAAAATAAAAAAGTATATATTATCGCCCATTATTACCAGCGCTCGGAGATACAGGATATTGCCGATTTTGTTGGAGACTCTTATGCAATGGCAGTAGCCGCTAAGAATTCGCCCTACAATATTATTCTGGTAGCGGGGGTAGATTTTATGGCGGAATCAGCCGCTATACTGTGCCCCGGTAAAACGGTTTTATCACCGGAACCGAAAGCTACTTGCCCTATGGCTAACAGTATCGATGTTAGTGATGTTCTGAAATTTAAAAAAGAACACCCGGAGGGTATGGTAGTCAGCTATGTAAATACCCCGGCTGATATTAAGGCGGTCAGCGATATATGCGTTACTTCATCTAATGCAGTCAAGATTATCAACAAACTGCCTCGCGAGGCCCGGATCTTCTTTATACCGGATACCAACCTGGGCAAATTTGTAGCTGGTAATTTAGACCGGAAGTTGGATTTGTTTCCTTCCAGTTGCCCGGCTCACGCTCATATAACTAAAGCAGATATTTTACAGCGCAAAGCCGAGTATCCTGATGCGGAGTTTTTAGTTCACCCGGAATGTGACCCTGAAGTAGTGTCCCTTGCTGATTTCGTGGGTAGTACCGCAGGCATCATTGATTACGCTACCAAATCGAATAAAAATACTTTTATTATTGGAACTGAATGCGGTGTATTCCATAAAATACACCAGCTAAGCCCCGATAAGAAACTGGTTCTGGCTCAGGAAGACCTGGTCTGCCACAATATGAAGAGCATCACCTTGAAAAAGATTCTCCACTCTTTAGAAACAATGGAGACAAAAATAACAGTTCCAGAAGCTTTAAGGGACAAAGCTGCCCTTGCCTTGGAGAAAATGATTGATTATGCATCCTAAAATATATATTTTCGAAGTTATTGAATAGTATATGTCTCAGTATAAAACTAAGAAGGGAGATGCTGCGTGTGAAATTATCCACTAAAGGCAGATATGGACTGCGAGCCATGATTGATATGGCTCAGAGCACTGAAGAGGGACCAATTGCTACACATAGTATAGCAAATCGTCAAGGCATCTCCGAGCGCTATCTGGAACAGTTGATGATTCCCTTAAAAAGAGCGGGGCTGGTAAAAAGCGTCCGTGGCTTTCAGGGTGGCTATATGCTCGTAAAAAAGCCTGAAGATATTACTGCCGGGGATATAATCCGGGCATTAGAGGGGCCTATCGCTCCGGTAGAATGCGTTAGCGAAGTTAATCCCGAAGCCTGTGAACGCTCGGGGCATTGTGTGACCAGGGGATTGTGGACGAAAGTAAGAGATTCAATCGCTGAAGTATTAGATACCTATTCTCTGGCTGATTTGGCCAAAGGAACTACAGGTGAACTCTTTCTAGATCCTGTTCAAAAAACCTAAATACTAAAATAGAAATAAGGCAATAGTTTTCACAAAACAAGCCTATTCCAACTAAAATAAGACTTATTAAGTTCATAAAAGGACAGAGATATCCTGTGGATTGTGTATAATGACTTTTTGAAGTAAAAAGTGGTAAGTGCTGTTCATGTTGATCTCTTTGCGTATGGTACGGTTTTATTCCTTGAATAGTGAAAGGAAACCTGATCAGTATTCTTGATTATTTTATAATAAAATGAATACTTGACTTTCCCTATCGTGAATATATATATTTATTTTAATATATTTATTTTAGGCTTTCCACTTACGGTAATAATGGCCTGCTGGCGAAAGGAGTGGGAATAAAAATATGCCAAAAGCAATTGAAGTGCCGGATATGAAAGTTGTAGCAGCGGAAGTAGTCAGCAATCGTTTTTCGGATGGGGAGTGGGCCCGTACTTCAGTTCACGTGCCCTGCGAGATGGAATTCACAATTTATGTTAACGAGAAAGCGCTGGTTACCATCCTGTGCACACCAGCAAAGCTAGATTATCTAGCTTTCGGGTATCTTTACGCAGAGGGAATCATTTCAGGCATTAGCGATGTGACGAGCATACGGGTGAGTGAGGAGGAAGCGCTGGCCGATGTAAAGCTGAAAAATTCGGGATTTGAACTGCCAACGCTGCGGAAACTTGGGTGTAGTGGCAGTTCAATTTTCAAAACTCAGGCACAGCAGGGGCAGAAGATTGATTCTGATCTGGTTGCTGCGCCGGAGGAAGTGATAGCATTAATGAAGCAGCTTCAAGAGCAGATGGTGCTGTATCCGGTCAGCGGTGGTGTGCACACTTCAGCTCTGGCCGATGCCGGAAACCTTCTGATCGTAGCTGAAGATATCGGGCGGCATAATACCCTAAACAAGATTCAAGGTGAATGTCTTTTGAGGGGCATATCAACCAGAGGTAAACTGCTGCTGATTACCGGTCGCATATCATCCGAGATGCTGCTAAAGGCAGCCAAAATGCAAGTCCCGATTGTTGTTTCGCGGCACGCGCCGACAAAGAACGCTATTTTGCTTGCTGCTGGTATTGGCGTTGCCCTGGTTGGGCAGGTACGCGGAGAGCGTTTGGCCGTGTTTACCCATCCGGAACGACTTGGGCTTGAACAAACCTCACAAAAGTAAACACAAGTAGAATTTTTCGGGAGGTTGCACGCTGCTTTTCATACTGATAAAATTATTTTTACATCGGTTTGATAATGAATTTTTTTGATATGATAATGAAAGGTGTTAATAATGAGTAGATTTGACCTACAACAAATCAACAGCTTGGTTAAAACTATCGTGGCTAGTTACCGGGTGAACCCACTGCCTTCTTCGCTGGAATCTGTTTATCAACCAAAACGAGATGTAATCATTAAGATAATCCTTATGCTGCGAGAACTGCTATTCCCGGAATATTATGGTCGGAGACATATGATTACCACCACTATTCAGTACCATATTGGTGATCTACTGATTCACTTGCATGAGCAACTTAATGAGCAAATAATTTTAGCCCTTAAACGCGAATCACTCATGAATGATTCAACTAATATTGCCGATAAGGCCAATGAGATTATTTATAAGTTTTTAAGTAAAATATCTGAACTGCGCAGTACTATCGAACTGGATGTGCAGGCCGCTTTTGACGGTGATCCCGCAGCTGTTGGTAAAGATGAGATAATATTAGCCTATCCGGGATTATTTGCGATTAGTGTTTTTAGACTAGCTCACGAACTGCACCTGTTATCTGTTCCACTGATCCCAAGAATCATGACCGAATACGCCCATAGCGTAACCGGTATTGATATCCACCCCGGTGCAAGTATCGGCAAATACTTTTTTATTGATCACGGAACGGGGGTAGTTATTGGCGAAACTACCGCTATTGGTAATAATGTTAAAATATATCAAGGAGTTACACTGGGTGCTCTATCCACCCGCGAGGGTCAGAATTTACGCGGTGTAAAACGTCATCCGACGATTGAAGATGATGTTACTGTATATTCCGGTACTTCTATATTAGGTGGTAAGACCGTAATCGGTAAGGGTGCGACCATTGGCAGCAATGTCTTTTTAACCAAATCAGTTCCTGCCGGTACTAAAGTAAGCATCAAAATTCCGGAATTGATGTTTAAGGGTGCATCTGCTGAGGAGTTCAGCCCAGACTATATGGATCTGGAGATATAGAGAACCCGGCCAAACAAATCGTAAATGCGCATCGTCTAGTCTGACGTTTTGCGCATTTTTTTTGTTTTGAGGGTCAGACCTTGACATTTGACAATTTCCAAACCCTTACGAAAGCAGTTCAGGTTGGACTCGATTAGATCCGGTGTAAGGTATTCGGCGATGGCTTTTTCAATGTTTTCAGGTTTGACTAAGCTGAATAGGGAGGTAATTACCCACAGGGAAAGGATGGCTATACCTTTTCCATTGTCCAGTTCTCCGGTCTTGGCCAAGTCTTTCATTTTTCAGTCACGAACATTTATTAAATTTGTTGGGGGCTGTTGCACAACGAGCTAAATAATACGTAATGCAGCAACCTCTTTTGTGTTCTAAATACAAATCACGAGTTCCCAAGAACCCATATATTGAGAGGACCTCAAGGTTGTCTATGGGCTAATTTGGCCTTTTCTTATACAGAACACCGCTTTATTTTAGTAAAATAAAATTGTATAGCTAACAAGATAATAACACTACTCGTAGAAATTAAATGAGCATATAATGAATATGCGGGCTGTAAAAAAATATTTTTTGTACCTTATACAGAATTGTACCTTACACTAGAAAGGTTGATTTGACTTTTATGAACATACTAGTTACCGGCGGTGCCGGATTTATAGGTTCACACACCTGCGTTGCACTACTGGAGGCAGGGCATCAAGTGATTGTTGCGGATAACCTTAGCAACAGTAAGGCTGAGACTATTGACAAGATAAAACAAATAACAGGTTATGGCGTAACTTTTTATCGCGTAGATGTAACCGAAGAAGAAACGGTGGACAATATCTTTGCTAATCACTCGATTGATGGCATTATTCATTTTGCCGGCTATAAGGCGGTAGGTGAGTCTGTAGAAAAACCACTTGCTTATTATTATAACAATATTGTCAGTACGATGGTGTTGGCCAAGGCAAGCAAGAAATATTGTGTGAATAGGTTCGTATTTAGCTCATCTGCGACAGTATATGGAGAGAATGAAGTGCCTTTTGTAGAGACTTTGGAATTGCTGCCAACCACGAATCCTTATGGTGAAACTAAAGCCATGAGTGAGCGAATTCTTACTGACGTATCCAGAGCAAATCCGGAGTTATCAGTGTCTCTGCTAAGGTATTTTAATCCGGTGGGAGCTCATGAGAGCGGATTAATTGGTGAAGAGCCAAACGGAATACCAAACAACCTGATGCCGTATGTAACACAAGTGGCTAAAAGAAAGCTAGATAAATTAAGAGTTTACGGTAACGACTACCCAACTGTTGATGGGACAGGTGTTAGAGATTATATCCATGTGATGGATCTGGCCGAGGGCCATGTTGCTGCACTTAATAATTTAACAGAAGGTGTACATATTTATAATCTTGGTACCGGTCAAGGAACTTCAGTTTTGCAGTTGGTCGTGGCCTTTGAACAGGTAAATAATATAGAAGTACCCTATGAAATCGTAGATCGCAGGCCAGGTGATATAGCCGAGTGCTACGCTGATGTTTCTAAAGCCAAGCGGGAACTTAACTGGACTGCTAAACGGGGCATTGCGGAAATGTGCCGCGATGCCTGGCGGTTCGAGAATGGCTAAATGACAAGGTTTGACTCTTGCAAATATGCTATAATGTAATAATTCAATATAAACCTGCCGGTGCGAAATACCGGCAGGGTTTTTTATATAATTCGTGTTATATGCGAGCCAGACTACGATACATGGCAATCATATTATTAAGGGTTTGCCGGCTTAATTCTTGCCCTAGAGCAGACGTTTCAAAAAAGCGATCGGCAAAGTTTATATTATTTGGATTATACCCCAATTTCAGGCGTGTCCGGTTTTTAATGTAAAATATTTCTTCACCCAGTTTATCCAGATCTTCACCAGTCATGGTTATGCCGACACAGGAAAGGGCAGCGCAAATATTTTCCTTTGTATACACTTCTTTCGCAAAAAGGCAAACACAAAGGCTGTTCAGTACGTTGCGCCATTTCTCCTCGGCTATAATTTCCCGGACGATTTGCTCCAAACTGTAGTTGTTTCGTAAAGCCTTCTGGTCGATAGAGTAGCCGGCGTTATCCAGGTGCGAATGGCGTGTCCCAAAAGATAAACCGAGCAGATTTGCGTAACCGGTGTGATAGCCGGCCATTTCATTATTTCCCAGGGTAAGCGCGAATTCTTGCCCTCCCAGTTCCTGCGCTGCACGGCTGGTGCCGCAGGCCAATAGACGGTATAAAGTATTGGGCTGGTTCACTATATCTTCTAAAATTTTTATATAATTGGTTTCATTGTTAAAAACCGGCTCAACACCAAGTTCCTCTTTTGTTACTATACCCTTTTGATACGCTTCAGTCAGCCATGCGAGAAGCACTCCGGCGGTTATAGCGTCCATTCCGGACATCTCTACATATTCGATAAGATCATAAATTTGTTCCTGTGTAGTGATCCCCAGTAAAGAGCCTAGTGCGAATATTAGTTCATAATCGTAAGAAATGTAGGCAGCTTCATACTCGTGTCCCGGCGCAAAAAGTTTGCGCCGGACTCCTATATGGATACAGCCCACCGGGCAGCCTGTACAGGCTACTTTACGTACGAGGGTATCCCTGGCAAAGGCTTCTCCGGAAATGGCACTGCTCCGGTGAAATGAATTCTTTCGTAAATTCTCTGTGGGCAGCGCACCCAGGGCGCTCAATGCGGCAATATTTCCGGATGTGCCCAGGCCGTGGTATTTTTCCATTATATCTGTATTTACGGCTAGGTGATAAATAGAATCGTAAACCTCTTTGTAATGTTTGACATCTGGTATGGGCTCAGAGGAATCACCATAAATGACCATTGCCTTGAGCAACTTGGCCCCGAACACGGCGCCAAGGCCCAGGCGCCCGAAATGACGGTAGGTATCAACATTAACGTTGGCAAAAGCCACCTGTTTTTCTCCTGCCGGTCCGATGCGCAGGCAGCTTCGAAAGCCTCGTCCGGGTGAGATTTGACGCAAAATACGCCCGGTTTCGTCCGTGGGTAGCCCCCACAGGGGCGTGCCATCCTGAAAATCCACCTTATTGGGTCCTATAGTTAGAAAAACAGGGCGCTCCGCCTTGCCACGGATTATGATGGCTCGAAAGCCACAAAAGCGCATGGCAATAGCAATGCGCATACCGGCATGGCTTTCTCCCCATTCTCCGGTTAGCGGTGAGCGGAAAACGGCTACAGCTTTGGTAGCCATAGGAAAAATAGCGGACAGTGGGCCGCAGGCCAGTACTATTGGCTGAGCCGGGTCCAATGGATCTTTATCGTAAGCTACATATTCGGCAAACAAACTGGTGGCCAGCCCTGTGCCTCCCCAAAAGGGCGCAAGGTCATCTCTTTCCTGCACTATAATTTTTTTTTCCGCGAGGTCTATTTCCAGTACCCTTATGGTAGATGTATTTATCATCAAAAAACCTCCCTTGCCTGGCGTTGGTATTAGCCGTTACGTCTATGTCATGGAAAGCACTTCGTGGGGACAATATTTGATGCAGGTACCGCATTGAATACATACGATGGGTCGCTTATTATCTTCGTCAAAGCGGATGGCACCTGCTGTACAGGCTTCAACGCAATTGCCGCAGCCGATACACTTATTCTTATGGAAACGCACTCCTCCATCCAAACGGGCGTTTAAAGCACCGCAATTACAAACTAGTGCACATGGGGGATCTGTACAACCACGACAAATATCAACCACCAACCGACTTTGTAACCCCCCGACACTTCTTATTTGTATCGCTGCTTTATGAGGTGAAAAATCATGCTGAATCGTACGGGCACAGGCTAGCATGCAGGAATAACAACCAATACATTTTTTCATTTGGTCGGCATGAAGTATTTTACCCATTGGTTTCCTCCCGGAAAAAATTAGTCAAAGCTAGACAATTTGTAATCTAAGCATGCAAGATAAAGGCTTTAACCGGTTAATCTGCAGTCAATAGATTATCTTTAATAGCATTATATCACGTTGCTTCCATTAAAAGTAACTCCTGCTTATATGTATAATCTAACAATAATTAAATAAGTTATTTAGCCTGGTTTATATCTGGTATAATAAGGATATAAGAGCAACGGAAGAAGTGCCAATGAGGTAAATATTGTCTTGCCGGGTAGCAGAGAAGTCCAATCAATTGAAAAAATGCCCATCTTATTATTATTGGTTTTGGAAATATTTAGTATGCATGGTTATGTAATTATAGATTGTGCCAGTGTGGGAATTGTGTTTTTTTATTTGTTTATTTTAGTTGACAATATAGAAAATTAATGTAAATATTATGAAATGAAGGAGGCAGACTAAATATGAAAGTACGTAAGGCAGTTATACCGGCAGCAGGTTTAGGTTCTCGTTTTTTACCTGCTACAAAAGCGATGCCTAAAGAAATGCTACCAATAGTAGATAAGCCTACAATTCAATATATTATTGAAGAAGCGATTGCGTCGGGAATTAAAGAAATTTTGATTGTAACGGGAAAGTGCAAACGGGCTATTGAAGATCATTTTGACCGGTCTATTGAACTTGAGCTTGAACTTGAAAAAAAGAATAAACATGAATTGCTTGAAATAGCAAAGAATGTGTCCGAGATGGTGGATATTTATTATATAAGACAAAAAGATCCAAAAGGATTGGGTCACGCCATTTATTGCGCAAGAACCTTTGTGGGCAGCGAGCCTTTTGCCGTACTCCTGGGAGATGATATCGTGCATAATGATGAGAAACCGTGTTTAAGACAGATGCTTGAAGCCTATGATAAATATCAAGCATCAATCCTAGGGGTACAGGAAGTGGTACCTCAAGATATTAGTAAGTATGGGATTATTGAAGGTGATGAAGTTGCAGACCGGGTATATAAAGTCAACGGATTAGTTGAGAAACCTTCTGTTGAAGAAGCACCATCCAATGTTGCTATTTTAGGTAGATATATCATAAATCCAGGCATTTTTGAAATCTTGGAGCATACAGAGCCGGGTAAAGGTGGCGAGATTCAACTTACCGATGCCTTAAAAGAGTTGGCTCAGCAGGAGGAAGTTTATGCGTATAATTTTGAAGGTACAAGATATGATGTGGGGAATAAACAGGGCTTTTTAGAAGCAACCGTGGAAGCGGCGTTGAGAAGAGAAGATTTAAGGGATGAATTTCTGGACTATCTTGTTAAAATTGTAGCCAAGGAAGCACAAGGGGTCAGACCTTGACATTTGACACTTATTAGTTGACAAGATATTAAGTGTGCATGAAAAAATAAAAAAACAGATCACGCCTTGGGTACACATAATAATATAACTTATACTTATCAAAATCGGCCGGTTATTTTGAACAGCATATGGTGAAAGGTTTCCAGGCCAAGTCATGCCTGGGAACCTTTTTTTGTTTTTCCTGTTTATATGAAAGTGGAAACGGCCAGGTAGAGCAACCCTGCTATTAAGGAGGTCACAGGCAATGTAATCAGCCAGGCAGTAATCATTTTTTGTGCTGTTCCCCATTTCACCGAATAGAAACTTTTGGCTGAACCGACGCCCATAATGGCGGAAGATATTACGTGAGTAGTGCTTACGGGCTGGCCAAGTGCAGTGGCAGTGAGAATTACCGTGGATGATGTTAAATCGGAGGCAAACCCACTCATTGGTTGCAATTTAATGATTTTAGTGCCCACGGTTTTGATAATTCTCCAGCCACCGATCGACGTTCCCAAAGCCATAGCTATAGCGCAGGATAATTTAACCCAAAACGGTATATCCAGTGTTGTATGCAGCCCACCCGCTATTAACGCAAAGGTGATAATACCCATGGATTTTTGAGCATCATTGGTGCCATGGCTGAAGGCCTGGAATGCCGCGGTGAATATCTGTAGTAATCTAAAACCGCGGTTTGTAGTCTGGGGGTTGGCATTTTTAAAGATAAACCTCAGTATCGACATTATTACATAACCAACGGCAAAGGCTGCAAACGGCGATAAGATTAGCGCTTTTATAATGTTAATAAAACCTTCTAAATTGACCCCGGATAAACCTGCGGCAGCAACTACCGAGCCGGCTAATGAACCGATCAGGGCATGGGAGGAACTACTCGGTATGCCGTAATACCAGGTTAGCAGGTTCCAAATAATAGCTGATATTAACGCGACTAGAACAACGATCAAGCCATTTTCCAGTTTAAACGGATCGGCAATTTGGCCGCCGATGGTTTTGGCCACGCCCGTAAAGGTTAATGCACCGATTAAATTCATTGAGGAAGCTAAAATAATGGCTATCCGTGGGGTCAATGCCTTGGTAGATATAGAAGTGGCAATGGCATTGGCGGTATCGTGAAAGCCATTTATAAAATCAAAGGAAAGGGCCATCACAACCACAATAAAAACTAAAATAATAGTTAAATCCATACATAATCTCCTTATGAATTGCGCATCTGCAAAGTCTCTAGGATATTGGCCACATCTTCACAAACATCTGTGATCCGTTCCAACATATCATATAATTGCATTTTCTTAATAATCAGTATCGGGTCGTCAGTTTTTTCAAATAAATCCTTGATACATTCTCGCAAAAGATGGTCAGCTTCATTTTCCAATTCATTGATTCTGAACACGTGTTTCATCATTTGCTGTAATTTTTTTTGACCCAGCAGGTTCATAGCAGCGATTATTTCATTCGCGTTTTTAACTATGTTTTGAGCAAATGCTTTGATATAGTCATCGGCCTCTTTAACTTGGTATAGACACAGCCGGTCGGCACATTCCTCAATACCATCCAAGACGTCATCTATCTTTGTGGCAAGGCCCAGTATGTCTTCCCTTTCCAGAGGTGTTATGAATGTTTTATTCAAGGCGCGAATAATGGTATGGGTATACTCGTCCCCTTTGTCCTCAAGCATTTTTATTTTTTTCGCGTATTCTTCAACCTCATGTAAGTTATAAATTTCCTCTAGGAATAAGTCACTGGATTCTTTTAAATTTTGAGCGCTTAAAATTAGAGTTTCCAAAAAAATATCTTTCTTTTTAAATAACATTTATTTAACCTCCTAAATAAGCCTTTGCTTTACCATGCCAGTTATTGAAAAATAATTTTCCTTCTACATGATATATCAACACATATAACAAGTAAATACTGCATAAGCGACACAAACATTACTTGGAATCGAACTATGTCGTATTTTTAATTATTTTCCTTTATAAAGCATTTGTATGTATAATAAAATTAGAGTATGTAAAATAAATTAGGTGGTTATTTCTGGGACTTTAAGGAATGGATTCTTTTTACTCACATACTTTCATATTTTTCTACTAATGATAAGTTTAAATCGGAAAAACTGAACTACTGTCATGCGAATAATAAAAATACCATTCATGAGGAGGATCATATGAAAGCTACTGGTATTGTTAGAAGGATAGATGACTTGGGTCGGGTAGTAATACCCAAGGAAATTAGGCGCACAATGAGGATACGGGACGGTGAGCCACTGGAGATATATGTGGACAGGGAAGGGGAGGTAATATTAAAGAAATATTCTCCCATTACCGATTTAGGTCAGTACGCTAAGGAATATGCCGATTCACTGCATGAGGCTATCGGCTATATTGTTTGTGTTGCCGATCGCGATGAGATTATTGCTGTTTCCGGCGGTTTTAAAAAGGATTTGATGAAAAAACCCATTGGGACAGTACTGGAGGATATTATCAGCAGCGCTCAAACTAAAACTTTGCTGGAAGAACACAGTTTTACAGAAGATGAACGGGTTATTTTTAAAAGCAGTGTAATTGCTCCTATCGTGACTAATGATAATGCTATTGGGGCTGTGATTATTACTACAAATGAAGACATCCAAATGGGAAACCTGGAAAGTAAGCTGGCCGAAACCGCAGCGGTTTTTCTAGCTAAACAAATGAAGGAATAAAGAATCATCAGTGTATGAATTGTAAAGAAATTATGCAGAACCGGGTGAATAGCCCGGCTTGTTTTTTTTGTCGGGGGTTGGAAACGCGTTATTTCGACAAGGAAGAGCTAACTGGCGAAAGGGATTTTTATGGTCTATGTGGAACATTAAAATAAGTGTTTCATAGCAACAATAAATGCAGCAATAAAACATTTTCGAGTAATGATTGTCGCCAAGTGATATGATAGCTAAATTTAATAAACGCTGGCTAAGTATAGTTCGGCTGTGTAGAGGAGAATAGAAAAGGGCGATATAAGAAGGGAGCGGGCAAAATGGGCCAAAATATGACCAGAAAAATTATTGCAGCTCATCTAGTGGAAGGTGAGATGATGCCGGGCAAAGAAATTGCGCTTAGGATAGATCAGACCCTTACCCAGGATGCCACAGGAACAATGGCTTATCTTGAATTTGAGGCCATTGGCATTCCTGCTGTACGGACGGAGCTTTCCGTCAGTTATGTGGACCACAATACTTTACAGGTGGGCTTTGAAAATGCAGATGACCACAAGTTTTTGCAAAGTGCTGCCGCTAAATTCGGGGCAAGATTCTCTCGCATGGGTAATGGAATCTGTCATCAGGTGCATCTGGAGCGCTTTGGGGTGCCGGGCAAAACCCTGCTGGGTTCGGACAGTCATACTCCCACTGGTGGCGGGTTGGGTATGCTGGCCATTGGAGCCGGCGGGCTGGACGTGGCAACCGCTATGGCAGGGTATCCTTTTTATGTAAAAATGCCCCAGATTATCAATATCCGCCTGCATGGCAAACCGGCCCCCTGGGTGGCGGCCAAGGATATTATATTGGAAGTACTCCGGTTACTTACGGTTAAAGGTGGGGTGAGTAAAGTGATGGAGTACACCGGAGATGGGGTGGCTTTCCTAAGCGTGCCTGATCGGGCTACTATTACTAATATGGGGGCAGAGTTGGGGGCTACATCATCAATATTCCCCAGCGATGCAGTTACTGCCAAGTTCCTGGCAGCTCAGGATAGGTCCAGTGATTTCGTGGAATTGTTGCCCGACCTGGATGCCCGGTACGATGAAGTTATCGATATTCAACTAAATGAGCTGGAACCGTTGATTGCTTTGCCGCACATGCCGGATAATGTTGTTAAAATAGCCGATGTGGCTGGTCGTAAAGTGGACCAGGTGTTTATTGGCAGCTGTACAAACTCATCCTATACTGATTTAATGCGGGTGGCTGCTATTTTAAAAGGTAAAACAGTGCATCCACAGGTAAGTCTGGTGATTGCGCCCGGCTCGCGCCAGGTGCTGGTCAGCCTTGCGGCCAACGGGGCACTGACCGACTTGGTAGCTGCAGGAGCAAGAATTCTAGAGTGTGCCTGTGGCCCATGCGTGGGTGTGGGGCAGTCTCCCTGTTCTGCGGGTGTGTCGCTGCGCACCTGTAACCGCAACTTTGAAGGGCGCAGCGGAACCGTAGACGCCCAAATCTGCCTGGTGAGTTGCGAAGCGGCCGCTGCAGCGGCTCTAACCGGTGTAATTACCGATCCCCGTGACTTGGGTGAGCCTATTGATGTGCCAGTGCCCAAAAAATTTCCGGTGGACGATCGGATGATCATTGTGCCACCGGATAATCGGGAGGAGTTGGAGTTGGTGATGGGACCCAACATCAAGCCGCTACCGGTGGCTAGCCCTATGCCTGGGGAAATTAAAGGCGAGGTGCTGCTGAAGGTGGGGGACAACATTACTACCGACCATATTATGCCGGCCGGGGCTAGTATTATGGCGTTGCGGTCCAATATCCCGGCCATCTCTATGCACGCCTTTGAACGGGTGGATGCTACCTTTGCCGAGCGGGCGCTGGCTGCCGGTGGCGGTATTATTGTATGCGGTTTAAACTATGGGCAGGGCTCCAGCCGTGAGCACGCTGCACTGGCGCCGCTGTACCTGGGCATTAAAGCAGTGATTGCTAAATCTTTTGCCCGGATTCACATGCAGAACCTGGTGAACTTCGGGCTGTTGCCCCTTACCTTTGACAATGAAGAAGATTATGACACTATAGAGCCCGGCGACATGCTCCTGATTGATGATGCCCGGCAGTGCTTGGCCGCAAATACGGTTCAAGTACGCAATGTCACCCGGGACAAGCTTTATCTTGTTAAACACAGCCTTTCAGACCGGCAGATTGAGATAATGCTGGCAGGGGGACTGCTTAAATACGTTAAAGACAAGGTTTAAACGCATAAAAAAACGCCCTGTAGGGCGTGTAAGGAGTAATTTTAGTTCCTTTCATTGCTTATTGGGTTATGTTGGGACTCTGAAAGCCGGGGGCTTGCGGGTTATTAACACTGAAGTGATTAACACCCGGTGAGGATAAGTCAAAGTACAGCCGTGCATCCTTATCTACACCCCAGTCTTTGTTTGAACCGCTGTCCTGGATTTTCTGGAAGGCCTGCCGGAATAGGGTGTTATGGGCCTCTTCGCGGTTTAAAAGAAAGTCAATCATTTGCTGCACGTGTTTGTCGTTGATTTGCCTGTGTAAGTACTCATAAACCACTTTAGCCCGCTGCTCCGCAGCGATATTTGACAATATGTCCGCCGGCAGATCGCCGGTAACATTGACATAAGTGGCGGTAAAAGGTACGCCTGATCCGTTGGTTAAATAAGGCGCCAGGCCTGTTAGCACATTGGCCTCGATGTTGCCGGCCGGCTGGGTACCACCAGCGTCAATATCGTGCCCGTTTAACATGTTAACAGCTGTAGCAACCATTTCCATGTGGCTTAGTTCTTCACTTGCGATATCCAGGAATAAATCCTTGATTTCCGGGTCTTTAATGCGGAAGCTTTGCGAAATGTATTGCAGGGCTGCTTTTAATTCACCATTAGGCCCGCCCAGCTGTTCCTGCAGCATGGTAGCATACTGCGGGTTGGGCCGCTCTACCTGCACCATTTCAAGCAGGTTCTTGTCGTGTTTAAACAAAAAGATCACCTCTCTTTACCTGTTTGGATTAGTATATCTAAGAGGAGAGGGAGATATACATTGAGAAGGACTTTGCAGGTGTGGGCAAGTGTACTTTGTATGCAATGTCAACCTTGTAGACATATAGCCTGTATTTTATTTTTATAGCTCAGCGGAGGTCTTTTGTTTGTCTGTCTATAAAGTAGACTGTAACAGTGTTAACAGTGTCTAGTGTTTTTTATTAGCTAAGTCTTAGTAGATTACCAGGGATGTTGTTTTTTATGTTACTGGTATAATACTTGCAATTGATAAACTTGTGCTATTCACGCATCTTTTTTGACAGTGCCCATGAGGGAGTGGGTGCTGCCTTTAAATAGGAGATTTAAATCAATCATAATTATTGAGGAGGGTATTGCGTGTCTTTTGTAGATGAATACCAGAGCAAATTGATTTCTGCTGCTGACGCGGCTAAAATGGTTAAATCCGGAGACTGGGTAGACTATGGTTGGTGTGTGGGACATTCTTTTGTAGTTGATAAGGCAATTGCTGAAAGAGCAGATGAGCTGACCGATGTTAAGTTTAGAGGCGGCGTAACTATGTGGATGCCGGCTGTTATGCAAGTTGAAAATGCAGGAGAACGTTTTACCTGGAACTCCTGGCATTTAACCGGAGTTGACCGTAAGATCGTTGATATGGGTTGCGGTTTTTACTCCCCCATGCGCTATTCTGAATTGCCCAGATTTTACCGGGAAAATGTGGAACCTATTGCGGTAGCTATTTGCCAGGTAGCACCGATGGATAAGCATGGTTACTTTAACTTCGGTCCCCAGGCATCTCATCAGATGGCTACTTTTGATAATTCAAAGATCAAAATTGTTGAGGTTAACGAGAATATGCCTCGCTGTCTGGGCGGCACCGAAGTAGCTATTCATGTTTCTCAGGTTGACTTTATAGTTGAGGGTCCGAATCCGCCTATGGCACAATTGGGTTCCGCAGCACCTAACGAGGTTGATAAAAGAGTAGCCGAATTGATTGTTGAAGAAATCCCTAACGGTGCCTGCCTGCAACTGGGCATTGGTGGTATGCCTAACGCAATTGGTATGATGATCGCAGATTCAGACCTTAAAGATCTGGGTGTTCATACTGAAATGTATGTTGATGCTTTTGTAGATATTGCCGCGAAAGGCAAAATTAATGGATCCAAAAAGAATATAGACCGTTACAGGCAGGCTTATGCCTTCGGAGCCGGTACTCAAAAGCTTTATGATTATATAAACGATAATCCTGAATTGATGAGCGCCACCGTTGACTACACTAACGATCCTCGTACAATAGGATTGATTGATAACTTTATGTCAATAAATAATGCGGTAGAAGTAGACCTGTTTGGTCAGGTCAGTGCTGAATCTTCTGGATTTAGACAAATAAGCGGTACGGGTGGACAGCTGGATTTTGTTATGGGAGCCTATTACTCTAAAGGCGGGAAGAGTTTTATCTGTTTATCTTCGGCTTATGGCAAGACTGGGGAAATGCAATCCCGCATAGTTCCCACATTGGCTCCGGGAACTATTGCCACTGATCCCCGTACTACTTCTCACTGGTTGGTAACTGAGTACGGTAAGGTTTGCATGAAAGGCATGAATACCTGGCAGAGAGCCGAGGCTTTAATATCAATCGCTCATCCCGACTTCCGTGATCAGTTGATCAAGGATGCGGAAAATATGAAGATTTGGCGTAGAAGCAATAAAAGATAGTATTTGCTATAAGGCAAGTTAACAAGTAGTATTTGAAAAAAATTCGGTGGATGAACATCCACCGAATTTTTTTATGGTATAGATGCACTATCAATATAGAAAAATATAAGCATAACTATACAACAGAAGGAAGCAGAATATGGCTGAAAATAAAAACTTGCTGAAAAATATGTTTATAACGGCTGTTTTGGGGCTTATAGGCTATAAAGGGGCCGTTTGGATGGGCAGAAAAGCGATCGATAGAACTGCTGACAGTTTCGTGCGCAGGTTAATGGTAGATGCTTATTCGGAAAATTTATGGGAGTTTATTTCGGCATTCCGGAAAACCGGGCTTCAGAATATAGTTGAAATCAATATCAGGGCCCAGGAAGGGAAAGCGATCAAACGTCCTTTGGGGAGTCCTAAAAAACTACCGAATTTCGAAGGTATTATGTTTAACTTTGCCCAATTACACAGACTGCCCACAGATGAAGGGGGTCCAATTGATACCAGGGTAACCATCGGACCATGTGCGCAAAAGCCCCTGCAGATAGAAATACCCATTATTATTTCCGGTATGGCCTATGCTCTTGCTCTATCTGCTAAGTCTAAAATTGCCTTAGCTAAAGGTAGTAAAATAGCCGGTACGGCTACTAATACCGGCGAGGGACCGTTCCTGCAGGGGGAAAGGAAGGCTGCCGAAAAGCTTATTATTCAATATAACCGTGGTAAATGGAATAAGTCGAAGGATATTTTAAAACAAGCGGATGCGATTGAAATCCATTTTGGCCAGGGGGCAGCCGGTGGGGTGGGACATTGCATTGAAGATAAAGAAATCGATTGGAAAATAAGACGCCTGATGGGTCTGGAGTGGGGGGAAAAAGCGGTTGTTCATGCAACATACCCCGGTATGGAGGAAGAACATAACAAATTAAAGGAGCTGGTTGCATATTTAAGAGAAGTTTCCCGGGGGGTGCCCATCGGGGTAAAACTGGCGGCAGGTAAATACTTGGAAGACGATTTAAGCATAGCCCTGGCCTCAGGTGTGGATTTTTTTGCCCTGGACGGCAGCAATGCCGGTTCTAAAGGAACAACGCCTATATTGCAGGATGACTTTGGTTTGCCAACTTTATTTGCTTTGATTAGGGCGGCTAATTTCATTAATAAGCATGCCCTACGTAATAAAGTAAGTTTAATCGTCTCAGGTGGCTTAGCCACTCCGGGAGATTATCTTAAAGCTTTAGCGTTGGGGGCGGATGCCGTTTATATTGGCAGCGTCGCTTTATTTGCTATGGGCCATACACAAATATTAAAGCCGCTCCCCTGGGAACCTCCTCCAGAGCTGGTTTGGTACAAGGGCAAGTGTCAAAATAAGTTTGATGTAAGTAAGGGAGCCGAAACCCTGGCTAAATATTTACATTCCTGTAATGAAGAAATAAAAGATGCCGTGAAGGCCCTGGGCAAAAAGAGTATTCATGAAGTAGATAAAAGTGATTTATTTGCTCTTGATGATTTTACTGCTCAGGTTGCCGGTATACCAGTAGGTTATAAGGAAATAAATTTCCAATCACATAATGAACAGCGGAACGGCGGTACAGTTCACTAGCTGACGGGCAGCTCGGTGGGGATAAAACGTAGAAACAAAAAGCCTCATGGTATACAGCAGACCATGAGGCTAACCTGAATTCAAAGAAAAATCAATAACATATCATTAATTCTGGAATTTTTTCAATATGGTAACTACCAGTATCAGGACTCCCAGAGAGCACATGGTCATTGTCCCGCCTACGATCGTGAGCAACCAGCCAAAGGACATATTATCGATAACTTCCATTATTTATCACCTACTTAATTAATAGTCAAATCAACGCCCATAGTCTGTAAGGCACCGATAACCGCAATCATCACGCTGGCCGTCAGCACCGAACCAATCTGCCCGCCGGTGTTCACGCCCATGGCGTGCATCAACAGGTAACTCTGCGGGTTGGCTTCATTCCCCACTTTATGCACTACACGGGCTGACATCGGGAAAGCCGAGATGCCGGCTGCGCCAATCAGTGGGTTGATCTTTACTTTAGAGAAGAGGTTCATCAGCTTGGCGCCGAAGACACCAAAGGCAGTATCGCCGCAAATAGCAATAAAACCAAGAGCGAAGATGCCAAGCGTCTTGGCTGTTAAGAACACGTCTCCATTCATGGTGGAACCTACGGTTAGCCCGAGGAACAAGGTGGTGATACTGGCAATTTCGTTTTCTGCAGCCTGTACCAGGCGACCGACCGCACCGCACTCTCTCAAGAAGTTACCAAACATCAGAGTACCCATCAAGGCCCCACCAGAGGGAGCGATCAGCAGGGTAACAATTGTGACCACGATCGGGAATAAGAGCTTGGTTCTTTGAGTAACTGGTTGGAGCATTTCGTAAGACATGATCATTTCCCGCTCTTTTTTACTTGTGCACAATTTCATCACCGGCGGCTGGATAATGGGCACCAGCGACATATAAGAGTAGGCGGCCACTGAAATCGGGCCGAGCAGAGCCGGGTTAAACATAGAGGTAATAAAAATAGAGGTAGGACCGTCGCATGCGCCGATAATGGCAATACAAATTGCTTCCAGTTTTTCATAACCAATAGCCAGCGCCAGGATCAGGGTTAAAAAGATACCAAACTGGCCTGCGCCACCCAGCAGTAGAATCCGTGGGTTTTGCAGCAGCGGGCCGAAGTCGGTCATGGCGCCGATGCCGATGAACAGCAGGCAGGGGAACAGCTCATTAGCAATACCTGCGTTATAGAGCACGTCCAAAATGCCCTCATTGACAACTCGTGCGCCTTCAGCTAATGGTAATAATCCTGAAGCGGCTAATAATTCACGGATACTATCATTAAAAACATAGCCTTCGCGTGGTACATGAATTAACTCAGTTAAGGGCAAGTTGGCCAGAATACAGCCAAAGCCGATGGGCACCAGCAATAGCGGCTCGTAATCCTTAGCAACACCAAGGTAAATTAATACTCCGCCGATAATTAACATTACGGCAGCCTGCCAGCCAAAGTGCGTAAACCCGCCAAATACGTTGTATAAAAAGTCATTGCTTGTTATAACTTGCATTATTTCGTTCATTACGTTATTACCACTCCTCTCGTCCAACAACTTACACGATCACAGCCAGTTGACACACTGATGGTCATTGTGATATAAATAAACATGATCAAGTATTTTTTGTATTATGGTCTTCGGCAGCTTCTACAGCTGCCCTCTTTCTTCTTTCCCGCCAACCCCAGATACAAACAAATACAGTGATGGCGACGGGAATGACCCATTCTAAACTTGTAGGCACATTTAGTAATGATTTGGCATGAATATCGGCTCCAAGCTCAACTAATTCTTCATGATTAAAGTTATAAATCATTGGTGCAATTTTTTTGTCCCCATTAATCATCTCGCCGGCTGTGTATGCAATTAGGCCTGCGCCAATATACACGATAGCCGGAAACTTATTCATTAACAAAACAAGTAGTTGACTACCGCCAATAATAATCGGGATGCTGATGGCAAGACCGACGATCAATAACAACATACTTTCCTTAGCGACTGCCGCTACCGCTAGCACGTTGTCCAAACTCATGATTAAATCGGCGATAACAATCGTTTTAATGGCCGTCATCATGTTGCTGGACGCTTCCATTTCATCTTCACTTTCTTCATCAGTCAGAAGCTTGATCCCAATGTAAATCAGCAGCAGGCCACCGAATGCTTGCAAGAAAGGAATTTTCAAAAGATATACCGCAACAACAGTTAGGACTACACGCAAAACAATTGCAGCCGCGCTACCCCAAAAGATGGCTAGTTTTCTTTGTTTAGGCGGTAAATTCCGGCTGGCTAGGGCAATAACAACGGCGTTGTCCCCGCTTAAAATAAGGTTAATAAAACAGATTGCAAATAACCCGGCCATAAATTCTTGTACTGACATTAGACACCTCCCCTTGGTTTAATGTAAAAAAAAAATGTTGACGGCCGTCGCGCAGGTGTCAGATAAGGAAGGGGTCCCGCGAAGACGGCCGGCACATTTTTTTACTCCGGCCGTAAAAAAACGAATAATTACTCCAGAGTCATAATTACTACTGAAGGGTCAATGTTGGCACCAGCTTCAGCTTTAATTTCAGCTACGGTACCGTCGGCCGGTGCAAACACTTTAATTTGCATTTTCATGGCCTCCAGAGTAGCTACTGGGTCATTTTTCTTTACTTTGTCACCAGCTTTTACATCAATGGAAAGTAATTTTCCCGCCATCGGGGCGTTAACGTTTGCCATTATAGAACTCCTCCTTTCCTTGGTATTCTAAAACTTCAAAAATCCTTACCCTGTAGGGGCATAGCATGTCTGCTACATTTATTGTTTCGGGAAATTCCCTTCCTTATCGCAAGATACAAAACGCACCTGACTAGTACAATAATAAGCAACATTCATGCCAGGTGTTTAATGCTGGGATATTAACTAAAAAAAACGCTCGACCAAAAACTTATAATGCATTATTGCACAATTATATGCGTTTTTGCATGGAGACGCCTGCACCTAGAGACGATAGTATATTAATATCCTAAGCCTTGGAAACAGCCTATTATACAAGCAGTGTTATTATACCACGCTGTTTTGGTCTTGGGTAGTATTAGTTATATTGTTAGAATAATCTGCTGTTTTTCCCATAAGTAGAACCTGTTTTGGGTAATATTTTTTTATAAAAGGATTTTAATGGCCTGTACCGAAATAAATTTAATAATAAATAATTTGGGGTGATTCCGGTAGTTTACCAAGAAAACATACTTTTTGAGACTAAGCATCCGTCATTCTTAGTGGATCTGAAAAGAATACTAATCACAGGTGTTTCTCTGAATTTAATTTTTGCACTTTTCTATCGCTGGTCCTGGACCAGGGTGGTTAGCGTATTAGTATTATTTGCCCTGATGGACATAATTACCTTTTATCTTCCTGCTATATCAAAAAAGTATATTATTACCGAGCACTGTTTAATAATTAAACGACGGTTTGGCTCAAAAGAAATCCCCTTCTGCCAGGTCGGCAGCATTTCAGCCGCTAAAGGTAAAATCTTGCTTGTTTCAATGAATGGTAAAGTGCTAACAAAAATTCAGGAAGTATTTATAGACCCTTCATTGCGGGAAAAATTTAAGGATCTTTTATTTCAGCAAATGCAAAAAATCAAATAAGCGGTGGTCCGCTTTTTTGATTGTACCCGAAAGTGTTAAAGCTCAAACCTCATTAGTAGTGCGGATAAAAATGGTTTTTAATTAAGTCGTACTTTAATAATAAACCATTTTTGCTATCTATTTACTCTTGAAAATTTTGTTTAACTCTTCGCTTTGTTGAGCTGTAATACCGTCTTTTTCCAAAGCCACCTTAATTGTGTATTGTCCCAGTATACTGTATAGCTCTTGCAGTTGGTGATCCTCCAGTTCTTGTAATGCTTTCATGTGTCCGGCAATGGTGGGGGAGTCGCCCCGGGCCACCGGTCCGGTCAGTGCAAGAGTGGGGCCCACCTTGGTTATGTTAGCCACCGTACCCTGTACAAGGGGATACAAAGCCTCGAAGGCCTCCCGGGGTTCTAATCCGAATTTAGCGTATAAGCCAGTGGCAAAGTGCATAAGAGATACCAGGTAATTAGATGCAATACAAGCCGCTGCGTGGTAAATGGGTTTGTCAGCGGCAGAAATAATGAAACATTTGCCATCAAGATCCTCCACCACCAGCCGGGCCAGGGGCAAAGCACTTTCGTCACCTTCCAGGGCAAAGTACGATCCTGGTAAGTTTTCCATAGCGCCCCTAACTTCGGCAAAAGACTGCAGCGGGTGAATACTCACCGCCAGTGCGCCTGTCTCCCTGACACCTCTTAATTCTGTTGCGGGGTGCGCACCGCTGGTATGCGCTACTACTTGTCCCGGCCAAAGACTTCCCGCCCCTGCAATTTCAGCGGCTACCTGAGCTATACTGCGGTCCGGGGTGGTGATAAAAACGAGTTCAGCCCGGGCTGCGGCCTCTTGGTTGCTCAGCACAGGGCAATTCAGCCGGTTGGCCAGCTGCTCGGCCGATTCTTTTGTGCGGCTGGCCACTGCGGTCATGGTATAGCCTTTTTGCTGCAATAAAATACCCAGGGCCGAGCCCACCTTACCGGCCCCGATAATGGCAATGGACGATTTTGTCATGTTAACGCTCCTTTTTACCGATCTGTGGGAATTTTATCACATTCCCACACCCGGGGCAATATATGTTAAAATAAGGGAGTTGTTGTTGGCTGGTTACTCAATTTGAGTGCAGCTTTGTAAGCAGTGTCAACACTTGCAGACATATTTTAAGCATATATTTAATTTGGTCATTAGAGGTGTTTTTGTTGCCCTGTCTATAAAGTATACTATTATGATGTTAAATTTCTGTCTTTGATCCGCTCTGGAGGCAGGTTTTTGGCCTATGCCTGGCGAATGTGATAGTAATACTTATCACAAGAAAGAGGTCTGGTATAAATACATGGGAACTGCAAAGCTTAAAATCGAAGACATTATTGACTCATCAAGCAATGCGGTGCTGGCTGTGAACAATGAGGGCGTGATTATTTATTGCAATCACCAGGTAGAGAAATTTCTTGGACTACCGGTCCGACTAATCAAAGGGCAGCCTGTACACAAATATTTTCCGGAAACTGGGCTGCAAGATGTAATATTGGATGGCAAACCGTACTTGGGCCGCGAGTTTATAATTAACCAGGGCACATACCTCTCAAATTGCAGTCCGATTATCAGCAAGGGCAAAATCGTGGGAGCTGTAGCTGATATTCAAGTTAAAACCGAAACACAGAATGTAGAAAATGTAAATGAATACCAAGAAACCTTGGTCAATGTCCTGGAACTATCCAACGATGGTATAATTGTTGTTGATAGAGACTATATAATTACAATGGTTAACCAGCCTTTTGCAGGCCTTTTTAATAAGAGAGTTCAGGATATGGTAGGTCAACATGTACAAAAGATATATAAAGGAATACCTATATTCACACGATCATTAGAGGACGGAGAGACCGATTACGGCTACGTAACTACCATAAATGGCAATGAGATAATAGCTAACCGGATGCCCATAAAAAAAGATGGACAAATTGTAGGTGCGCTAGGTATAGTAGCATTTAAGTCCACAGCGGATTCACAGGTCCTGACCACAAAAACTCAAAAACAGCGCAGTCAACAGGACTGCTGCCGGGAGGAACTGGCTTGTACGATTCGGACTACTTCTCTTTGCGACCGAATTATTGGGCGAAGCCCAGGATTTATTGCACTTAAAGAAACAGTTAAAAGGGTAGCCCAAAGCAACTCTACTGTTCTGCTTAGAGGAGAAAGCGGCACAGGAAAGGAACTGTTTGCCAGGGCCATCCATAGTGAAAGCGGTCGCGGTCAAGGGCCTTTTGTCCGGGTAAACTGTGCCGCAATTCCCGAGACCCTCCTTGAATCAGAATTGTTTGGTTATAATGATGGTGCTTTCACCGGGGCCCAGAAGGGCGGGCATATGGGTAAATTTGAGTTTGCAGACAAAGGGGTAATATTTCTTGATGAAATCGGGGATATGCCCCTGATGATGCAGGCTAAACTGCTGCGCGTGCTTCAGGAAAAAGAGATTGAACGTCTCGGAGATACCAAAACCCGCAAGGTGGATGTGCGTGTTATTGCTGCTACCAACCGCAACCTTGAAGATATGATTGTAAGTGGGGAGTTTCGTGAGGACCTTTATTACCGAATTAATGTAGTCACTTTGAATATATCGCCCCTTCGCAGTAGGTTAGAAGATCTTGAACTGCTTTTGGATTATTTTATCCAGCGATTTAATAACGAATTTGGCCTGCAGGTCATCGGGGCGGATAATGAAGTTATTGAAATATTAAAAAATCAACGCTGGCCGGGTAATCTCCGTGAACTTGAAAATGTTATTGAAAGAGCCTTTAACATTATAGACGGTGATATCATTCATAAGGAGCACTTGCCTCTCTATATGCAAAATAATCATAAGCTTAAGGGGAAAAGCCGCAAAGGCGGTCTATCAAAGCTGGTAGAAGATATTGAGAGGGAAGCCATTATTGATGCTTTAGAAGCCTGTGCAGGCAATAAAAACCGGACTGCTGCTATGCTGGGTATTTCCCGGGCCGGTCTGTATAAAAAGTTAAACCGGTACAAAATATAGGTAATATATTTTATTAAAGTTCGCAAGGCAAAAAACCGCTGGTGAGGATTTTCCCAGCGGTTTTGTCATAAATATTTGGGCAGGATAATGTTTATTATAAGCTTTGGGTTTAAGAGAGGGTGAGGGTATGCAGTCAAAATATGTACCCTGTTATCATAAAATACTAACCAATAAAATATTGCAGAAAAAAGTTGAGCAGGCTCGTCAACACCTAACCAATTGTAATCTGTGCCCACATAATTGTGCCGTGAACCGCAAAGAAAAACATGGGTTTTGCCGGGCTACGGATAAGGTTGTGCTATCTAGTTACGGCCCGCATATGGGGGAAGAGCCATCATTGGTTGGTAGACATGGTTCAGGCACTATTTTTTTTGGTTACTGTAATATGCGTTGTGTTTATTGCCAGAACTGTGAGCTAAGTTTTGGTGGTGAAGGAGAGCCGGTCACCAATGTCGAGTTGGCAGAAATTATGTTGGAACTACAGAACTTCTATAAGTGCCACAATATTAACCTGGTAACCCCGACCCATTTTGTGCCTAACATTTTAGAGGCGGTGCTGCTAGCGGCAGAGAGAGGCTTAATGCTCCCTCTTGTTTATAACTGTGGCGGTTATGAAAAACTGGAAACTCTGAAACTGCTGGAAAATGTCATAGACATCTACATGCCGGATTTTAAATATAACCAGTTTGAACGGGGTAGAAAATATTCAGGAATAAAGGATTACCCGGCCATCGTTAAAAAGTCGCTTAAAGAAATGGACCGCCAGGTGGGAGGTTTGAAAATAGATAAGCAGGGAATTGCTTATCGGGGTCTTTTGATCCGGCATTTAGTAATGCCGGGGGGAGTGGAGGATACCAAAGAAATATTAAAGTTCATCAAAGAAGCATTATCACCGGACTGCCTGGTCAATTTAATGAAGCAATATTTTCCTGCTCACCAGGCATATCAGTTTGAAGAATTATCCCGGAGGCTCAGCTATAATGAATACCAAAAAGCGTTGGCATATGCTAGAACACTGGGGGTGAACTTGGTAGGATAAGTGTATGTATGTTGAAAAATACGTTTTGGTAAGCTTATCCGATAAAACAATTTAAAACATAACGGAGTGGTGCTAATGGAAAATAAAATGTACAAAGACAGAGTTGATGCCGGGCAAGTCCTGGCTCGAATTTTAAAAAAAAAGGAAATTGTAGATGGCATTATCATGGCCATACCAAGAGGGGGGGTAGTATTAGCGGATCAGGTGTCTAAGGTACTCAACCTTCCGTTAGATATCATTATTCCCAGAAAAATTGGTGCATCCTATAATCCGGAAGTCGCCATAGGGGCAGTTACCCAGGATGGAACAGTTTTTTTAACTGAAAATAAACAATTGTTGCAGTTTGCAGGTAAAGGTTCCATAAAGAATATCGTCGAGCAAGAATTAAATGAAATAAAAAGAAGAATGCTTGAATATCGCGGTAATACAAGTTATCCGGACTATACGGGAAAAGCAGTGATTATTATTGATGATGGCATAGCCACTGGTTTTACCACCCGGGCAGCCATTATGTCTATAAAAAAAATATTTAAACCGCATAAAACCATACTGGCTGTACCGGTGGCACCGGTTGATGTAATTGAAAAGCTAGGTGCAGAGGTGGATGAAATTGTATGCCCCCTGGTGCCGGAGCCTTTTTATGCAGTCGGGCAGTTTTATGAAAACTTTGACCAGGTAACCGATGAAGAAGTTATACAAATTTTGCATAAAAGAGGGGGCGAATGGAAAACTTAATACCGGAGGTGTTTAAATTTGCTTACAATAGCGTTGGATGATGATCTGAGCAGGTTACGCGATGATTTTGTAAAAGAAGGCTTTAATGTAGTGGATAAAACAATGATTGATCACGCTGATGCAATCATTATATCGGGTATGGAAAACAATTTTATGGACATACAGGATATTAGAACAGACAAGAAGGTTATCGACGCTAGTGGTAAAAGTGTCAGGGAGATTGCCGATACGCTTCGCGGGTTTATGTAAAAGTTATGTAAACAATAATAGAACAGCCCGGCAGGTTAAAAACTGCGGGCTGTTCTTAGTTTTATGCGTCTTAAGTTTTGCTTGCCTCAGAGCGCAAATTGAGAGGGGGTTAGAGCGGGTAAAAAAGCCTGTTGTAATAGTTATAAATCCACTAATAATGGCCCATATTAAGACAAAACCTAAATCCAAGGAGTTTATCTATGAAGCAAAGTAATGGTTTATCTGCATGGCAGCTGACCATGCTGGCCCTTGGAACTGTAGTTGGCGGTTCCTTTTTTTTAGGCACCTCAATAGCTATTAAAGCGGCCGGCCCGGCTATCCTGCTGGTCTTTATTTTGGGGGGTAGCTTAGTTTATGTGATTTTAACGGCTCTCTCCGAAATGACGGTGGCCGATCCCAAGCCCGGCTCTTTTAGAACCTATTCAGAACAATTATACGGACCGTGGCTTGGGTTTTTGGTGGGCTGGGTCTATTGGACGGGCTTAGTTCTGGGCATATCCAGTGAAGCAGCGGCCGCATCAATCTTTTTGCAGGCCTGGATACCACAAGTGCCAATTCTTGTATTAGCGAGTTTAATCATAGTTGCAGTCACTCTGTTAAATTTACTTGGGGCAAGGCAATTAAGCAACCTGGAAGGTGGCCTGGCGGCCATCAAACTGAGTGCTTTAATAGGCTTTATCGGTCTGGCTGCGGCTCTGATAATTGGACTAATCCCGCACAAGGTTCCTGTTGGACTGGGCGTTCTGACCATGGAGCCGCTTATTCCGGGAGGTATCGCAGGGGTCGCGGGAAGTATGTTAATTGTGCTTTTTAGCTATGCCGGTTTTGAAGTGCTGGGGTTAGCTGCTTCAGAAGCCCGGACACCTCATAAAACCATACCAAGGGCTATAAAGTATACAGTTATCGGCCTGGTTGGCTTATATTGTACCGCGATTGCCACACTACTCCCGCTCACTCGGACGGGAACCCTCACCGCAGATGTAAGTCCTATGGTGGCAGCTTTAAGCGCCGGTGGTTTGAGCTGGGCTGTCGGTTCCATGAATATAATATTAGTTACGGCCATCCTTTCAACTATGTTAGCCTCTGTTTTTGGCTTGGGTAGAATGATCTGGTCGCTGGCCCATGCGGGACAAGCACCTTCTTTTTTAATAGACCGCGGTGGTATACCCCGGCGTGGCATCATTTTCTCCGGTGCCGCTATGTTGGTTTCTTTGGGCATGGGCTATATATTGCCTGAACAAATTTATATCTTTTTGATCAGTGCCGGTGGTTTTTCTCTTTTATTTGCCTATTTAATAATTTTAGCCACCCATTATCGTTACAGAAAAACGAATGGATGTCCCCCCCAGGGCAATTGTCAATTGGCCGGTTTTCCTTATAGCTCGATATTTGCTATTGCAGGCCTGGTAATTGCCATTGTTACCATGCCACTTATCCCCGGACAGGGCTCGGGCCTGTATGTTGGGCTAATACTCACAACCTTTTACTTAATCATTTATTATATCTTTAAAGTGTTGCCCGGCAAAATGCTTGCTCGAACAACTGTATACGCAAAACCTTTACCCGAAAATGTTTCTCTCAAAGATGGTCAAGCAGAAAGGCGTAAGCAGGACAACAGGAATAATTAGTGCATATATATTCCGGTTGGGCACAGTAACCCCGATGAATATATCTCCTGAACCATAACCGCCGGGATAAACCTTAAAATACCTTGACAAAAATTCAGCTTTATCTTTGTCGGTAACTGCTGCAGCTCATCTTTTATTGTTTGAACATAGTCCATAAATACCCTCCAATAAAAACCACTTGATAAGACGCCCGGCGATAGTTTTGTTATTCGGAATATTTACCGGCAGATTAGAGCATGAAAACCAATCTGCAGTTAATAACTCTACATGATCAACTGCAATTTTACCTCCAGCGTATTCCGCAGTGAAGCCAATCATAAGAGAGTCTGGAAATGGCCAGGGCTGGCTACCAAAGTATTTTATATTTTTTACTTCAATACCAACTTCCTCTTTTACCTCCCTATATACACACTCTTCTAAAGTTTCTCCCGGTTCAACAAAGCCGGCCAGCACGCTATAAAAGCTATTGGGGAAATTTATATTCCTAGCCAGTAACAGCTTATCTTCTTTAACTACTGCGACTATTACGGCAGGAGATATATGCGGGTAGATAGTAGTACCACAGTTGGGACATTTTCTGGATAGTTCACCTGCTTTATTTTCCATTGGGCTGCCGCATTTACCACAGAATTGATTTTTGCGCACCCAATGCATGATTTGATAGGCTCGCCCGGCCATGCCAAACATATCCTCACAGGATTTATTAAACAATTTTCTTAAACTCATGTAATTAAAGCCATCAGGCAGCGATTGTGGAGCATTTGTAAAATCTGCCGCAAAACAAGAGGAGTTATCAAAACTGCCTATATATATTTCTCTCTCTAACTTAATTTCCAATCCCGTTAAATCTTTTTTGTTCGGAATAGCAATAGTATCGTTATTAATTTTTACCAGTAATTTGTTATTATAAAATAAAAACCATAGCATATGTTAATCACCCTCTATATTTTAGCACAAAGTGCCTCGAATAAAGGGGTCAGACCTTGACATTTGACAAGCCGTGTAAATATAACCCCCCCCCCCCCCCCCCCCGCCCATTTAGATTTAGCGGGGGTTCTGTAAACTTGAAAGATAAATGCTTATAGTTTAATATTTTTATAGCCATCCGTTTTCTTGCCAATATTTATATTCCCAGTTCCAGGCTTCCTGTTGTTTGAGCAAAACAAAACGGAAAAATTCCTTAAAATGTCGATGGGCTTGGATTTGTTCAGGAAATTCCTGCTTGTTTTCAATTGCCTGGACCAGGGAAAGGCCTAACTCTTTGGCATTTTGCATTAAGGGGGAGTCAGTACTCAGCAAGCTATCCACTTCAATGCCGTTGGCAATTCGCCCTACACATTGCATGCCAGTATTTATTAGTGTAGCTTCAAGGTATCGGGCAGTTTCATTTTCACCGGTATTACCGGAGGTAGCCACCACTGCTCCGTATTTTCCAAGTAGTTTTTGACAGTGAATGGTTGGTCCACCCAAACGGTCAACCCATACTTTTAATTGGGCTGTTATTTGATAAATATATACCGGGCTTCCTACTACTAATCCGTCTGCGCTCATAATTTTAGCCATCAATGGCTCAAAATCATCCTTGAGGATACAGTAGCCGACATTATGACACTTACCGCAAGCAATGCAAAAATCCAACTTAATATCGTTTATATTAATAAATTCTGTTTCAGCGCCGGCTGTACGGGCACTGTTTAATACCTCTTGTACTAATTGTCCGGTACGGCTTTGGGACCTGCGCGGGCTACCGTTCAAACCAATAATTTTCATATGATTAACACCTGCCTATTAAATATTCTATAGTTTATCATTAGTGCTCCCTACATAAATTTACTGGTACAGCTTAACCACCTTTAGCCTAACTTCTCAATTTTATGTTTTCTTATAACTCTACCTTCCAATTCCGTCATATACTCCAGAGTTCCCGTACCCCAGGGTTCCCGCATTTTTGAACCCGGATGGTTTGAGCCCAGCTATTAACCGTATATGTGTATATTTAAATAGAATCTTCCAATTTCCTTCTCTATGTTAAAAAGTACACGAATAAAAGTAATCAATCCTATCTAAGGACAGAGATGGTTCTCTTTATATTGATATGGAGAATAAAAAGTCCAAACTTAAACGGCATTGTAGCATGTTAAATTTTAAACTTTTATACTAGCTTCGCTCACCGGCATAATATTCGGTAGTTGACTTAAATCCTGAACCAATTTAAACATAGCTTTATCCTTTTGCTTTGCCTCTACCATCACATCCAAGTCCAATTGAAAATCCCGCGCCATCATTAAAAATTTGTACACGCTATTTGCATCCACATAATCATGGTGGGCGCGAAAGTCAGCCTCGCTTTTGGGACTGGAAACGTGAATTTTAGGCGGCAAGCCAGTCTCCTGCCAGGTGGCAACAAAGCCGGGGTAAATATCTTCGATGTGGCTAACCTTTTCGTGGTTACAAGCAAAGTGATGTATATCCAACACCATAGGCAGCTTAAGTTTCTGGCATAAATACAGCGTCTCCCTGGCGGTGTATATTTTATCGTCGTTTTCCAGGGTTATGCGCCTGGCGATATGTTGGGGAATACGAGCCCAGTTTTCAACATACTTATTCAGTGAAAACTCTTTGTTGCCATAAGCACCGCCTATATGAGTAATTAACTTTGCTTGGTCATCCAGCCGCATCGCGTTCAGGAGACTGCAGTGGTGCATCAGGTCGGCAACGGATGCTTGGAAAACATCCTCCCGGGGAGTATTAATCAACGTGAAATGATCGGGGTGAAAGGCGATCCTTATTTTATTATGCTTAACAAAGTCCCCAAGCTCTTGCAACGGTAAGTTAAGCTCTGTTATGTAGTCCCAACCGGTTAACCCCGGGTGAGTGGCTAGTGGAATTATCTTTGAGGAGAAGCGGTATAATTTTACTCCGTTTGCTTGGCAATGCCTTAACAAGCGCAGTGTATTAAACAGGTTTCCCTTAGCAACCCGCTTTACCTTTTCCATTGCCGCCCCGGGGTCCTGTTGGGCAAGCTGTTGATAATTTTTAAAGGTTACTGCTTTTGAAGGCGAAGCTTGCTCAAGTAATGCGGACATGGCAACAAATCCAAAACGCACTAGCATAGGGTTTCACCTTATTTAAATTTATTTGCATTATTCTGCCGAATTGCATTACTATCAATCGATAATATGTACCGAAGAACGCTATAAAATCCAAGACCAATAGAGTATGAGAGCTGCACAAAATAGTAAAGTTTTCATAAAATGAACCAGAAAGGAGTGGCTTCTTTATGAATACAGAGCGGAACCTAGCTTTTGATGCTCTGTTTAGCGATTTTAGAAAAAATTACCCTGATCAATGGCTGAGATGCTGCCAACCACGATAACGCCATGCAAAATAACTATTAGGCCAGGCGGGAACCCAGCTTTATAGCAACTTTGACCAGGAGCGGGATGGCTGGGAACTAGTGGACGTAACTGGTAACTTTGACAAAAAACCTCGGGGCAATGTGGATCTACTGTTAAGTTTTAATAACCATCTTTATGTTGGCACCGGCCGATCCACCGGCTTTGAATTATGGCGTACTTTAGGGACGGAACCTCAAAAGGATCAGTGGAAGTTGGTAATTGATAAAGGGGCGGGTGATGCTAGAAATGAACGCCCTTGGTCACTGGCTGTATTTAAAGATTACATTTACCTTGGTACTGCTATAGAAGCGGCCGTCCTTAGTTTAAATCCTGACCAACAATTGAGCCGGTTTTCTCGTAATCACCGAGCGTGGCATCATTTATAAGCCAGTGGTTCTCAATTTTTTCTACTACGAGGGTAATTGGACGTTTGGCCGCAATCCCGCCGTTTACCTTCTCAGTACTTGTTATTTCAATAATTTCACCTTTAACTTCGTAGATTTTTTCCGGTGTCTTGTTAATTGTTAGAATTTCGATTCGATCCGGCCACGGACTTGAAACCATCCTCCCTGGAGCATTTAGCGGATCGCTTTGCCACTTGACAAGCAGTGTGGGGGATACCAAACTACTGTAATTTTCTTGCATGCTTTTGTTTACTATATCTTTAGGGGTTTGCAGAGAGACAGCTTGAAGTTTGCTACCAAAATCTTTGACTAGACCGGCAATTATTTCCTCATCGCTTTTACTGTTTTGTTGGTTATGTTGGGGTGGTTCTTCATTGGGTAGGGTTTTATTTCCTACACTGGCGCAACCAAATATAGATAAACTTAATAATAAAATAAGTGCAAAACACAATATCCTTTTCATGTTAGAACCATTCCTTTCTCTTCGTTCAAGCACAAAACGACATGAAAACGTTGCCTTTATCATCTCATGGGTAGCTGTTTGCTATGTTTTTCTACCCCACAAGGTGGTTTCAGACTTTTCCTCCGGCAAAATGTCTTATTTTATTTACTAGACGCAAAAAAGCTTTCATTTGTTTCACCGGTTTTGAGGGGTTAGGCTTCAATATTTTACAGTGTGGAAGTTGGCTGGTTAGACTTGCTTATTGTAATAGAGATAGTTTTGTTATGGTTATAGGTACTACAACACCGGTTACTCCTGTTTGGTTCGATTATGGTGTGGATATGGTGGCTCGATTGTAATAAAAATAGAAGATGCTTTGCGAAAAATTTCAGAAGGGGCAACCTTCAAGCAGTTTAAAGATTGTGTAAGTGTTAGCAATAAAGTGTTATTCCTGGGTTATAATAAAAGACTTATCTAGCAGTTAGCAAACTAAAAAATATTAATTAAATCTTCCTTGACTTTATTTTGGAAATACTTTAATCTATTAATATAAAGTGCTATTGTTACATATCAATATATAAGTAAATATATCTCCGAGTCTGGTAACCTAAACCAAAGGTATGGTTGCCTGGCCATAGGGTACATGGGGAAACCGGTGTGCCTCCCATTGCGGAAAGGGGAATTTAGCTTTATCTTGATTGTTAAGCTTTGTCCTTTTTGGTATTGGGGCAAAGCTTTTTATAATTTTATATGGTGCTCTCTGAGCCAAATAACCTAAAACTAAAATAGTCAAGGTTTATTGGCCATTGGGTTCGATGGGAAACTATCGCGCCTTCCATTGTGAGAAGGAGAGTTGGACTTGGTATTTATGCCGGGCTAGCTTTGCTTTTCGCAATGTCTGCCTGGCTTTATATTCTTGTGGGTTAAATGGACTGTTACGACTACATATAATCTTGAGGTTGGTGAAGTATGATGAAAGCAAAAGAACTAATGGTTCCCATTAATGTATTTCTAAAGTCTGATAGCACAATGAAAGATGCTTTGCTTGCTTTCTACAGCACCAAACTAACAGGAATTCCTGTGAATAACCAGAGCGGACAGTTAATTGGCATGTTTACCCGCGATAATTTAGATGATAGCCTTCTGCAAGGAAACCACATTGATACCAGCATAGAAAAATATTACCAGCGGGAAATAATGTACTTTCGTGAGGATATAACCCTCAATAACCTGACTGAGTTAATTCAGTGGTTGCGTAACTCTCGTATTGGGCAGACCCCTGTTATAGATTTTTATGGCAGACCGGTTGGAATCATTAACCATGTTTATGCTGTTGATCATTTAATTGACCACATTGAATATTCATATAAGGAATTATCAACTATTTTTCAACAGTTGCCCTACGGGCTTGTTGCTACAGATGAATGGGGGATAATAAATTTAATCAGCGCATGTCTTAACCGTATTTTTCCAAATATTCGAGTTGGGGAACGTATTCAAGAATTATTACCATGTTTGCCGTTTGAAGAAATCATTACCGGTGTTTGGGCTAATCCCTATAAAGTTAAATTTTTATCAAAAGATTTAATAGTAAGTGGGCTGCCGATTATTAAAGCCGGTAAGATAAAAGGATCAATTTTGATTTTACAAAATGCCGTAGAAATTGAGGCTTCCAAATATTCCATCAAAAGAAAAGAGATTATGAAGCTAAAACATAAGAACGAACTATTTAAACTAAACGGAACAAATTATACAATTGATTGCTTTATTGGCGAAAGTGCAAGCATGGGCAAAATTATAAGTCAAGCTCTGCAAGCTTCGACAAGTTCTTCCACGGTGCTTATTTGCGGCGAAAGTGGAACGGGGAAAGAACTATTGGCGCAGTCTATCCATAATTCCAGCGATCGGTTTAAACGTCCCTTTATCAAGGTAGATTGCGCGGCAATACTGGCAGATCTAGCCGAAGCAGAATTGTTCGGTTACGAAGGAGGGGCGTTTACAGGTGCTCTACGGCATGGGAAACCGGGTAAATTTGAGCTGGCCGATGGAGGCACTATTTTTTTAGATGAAATTGGTAACATGCCCTTGTCCTTACAAGGCAGATTGTTAAGGGTTATCCAAGAGAAAGAAATAGAACGGGTTGGGGGAACCAGGACCAAAAAAATTGATGTTCGTATAATTGCTGCGTCAAATAGGAATTTATATAAGCTTACCGAAGAAGGACGTTTTAGAAAGGAACTTTATTATAGGATAAAAGTATTGGACATTACTATACCGCCCTTAAGAAAACATACTAAGGATATTCCATTATTATTATATTATTTTCTTAGTAAGTTCAATAAAAAGTTTGGCAAGCAAATTAAAGGCGTTACAGAAGAAGTTTTAGCATTCCTAAAAACTTATCATTGGCCTGGAAATATACGGGAACTTGAAAATATAATCGAACGAGCAGTTTCTTGCTGCCATCAGGATTTAATAAAGATAGATCACCTGGGAATCAATTCCTGGGTACAGAATAATAATTTAGAGCATCTTGTTTTAGCTGAAACAAAAAAAGAACTGGCAAAAGAAGCGGATAAAAAAGCTATTGTTAATGCACTTATGATTACAAGTGGAAATAAGTCCAGAGCAGCCAAATTATTAGGTATTAGTAGGACTACTTTGTATGATAAGTTAAAACCTCAACTTGCGCAGCAATAAAATCATAAAGGGAGGTATTCGCAATGAGTTTTGAAGCAGCAAGAGCATTTATTATAAGAATGAAGACAAATGAAGAATTTGCTAAAAAAATTACGGCATGCCAAGATGTGGAGGAGTGCGAAGCTGTCGTGCAGCAGGCAGGATTTAATTTTACAGTTACCCAGCTTAAGGACGCCGGGCAGTCGATGGGTCTTAGTAATGACGAGCTAGAGAGGGTCGTAGGCGGTATTATTCACAACGCCGCTCCCAGATACATAGCATTGTCTCCCCCAGAATCGCCTTATCCGGTACGTTAAAATGGCTACATACAATCACTAATACTTGTAGCGTTTAAATGATTAGGCAGGTCAGGTAAATAAAATGTAAAATATTGTTGACTTATTATTGTGCGAAAGTTGAGGTGTATCTGGTTAAACCAAATTTTGTACCATAACGAACTAGCCAAAATGGGCAGTATATTAAAAGACCGGTTAAACATACCGGTCTTTTATTTTTGAATAAGCATCTTTTAGCGGTAAACTGTCTAGGTTAATTGTCCTAAGCACATTAGGCTAACATTGGCAATGACCACGGCGCTGGTATTAACAGGTGTGATTGGAGGAGGTACTGGTTCTGGTTCACAAGGTGGTGGTACAAATGGTGGTTTAGGTCCGCATGGCGGTGGTAAGCATGGCGGTTCCGGTTCACAAGGTGGTGGTACAAATGGTGGTTTAGGTCCACATGGTGGTGGTATGCATGGTGGTGGTATGCATGGTGGTGGTACAAATGGTGGTTTTGGTTTGAATGGTGGTAGCCACCCCCTGGAGTTACTTCCGGAATTGATAGGTACAAAGTTAAAGCGAACCAGTGCTTCCCTGGTCTCCCCGGGCGTTCTTCCATTAAAACAAAAATTAGTGAAGCTTCCCTCGGAAATTTGGCCGGCATTCCAGCTTTTGTTTTCACTTGATATTGCTTTACCAAACTGGTCAAACATTATTATTTCTGCTGTAAGGGTATAGGAAGTCATTCCTCCCTGTGTTTTCTGGTATCCCGGTATTTCTTTCGCATCAAAGCACAAGCGGTACTGGCTGTCTGGTGAAACGCCGGGATAAGACCGGGTAATGGTTTGGAACAAGGTTGCCGGTTCACTGGGATCAGCCCCCAATAATGTACTGTCATAACGCAGAATATTGCTACCCCTCCAAAATATGGGTACAGTGTCGGTAGCCCAAGCTTTAATGTCGCCGTCTTTAAGGAGGTTTACATTTCTGGGACATCTGTCATTTAACGGCGGGCAAACCTGCACAAAAATTTGTCTTTCTTCTACAACCTTGACCTGGAAAATCATTATCCCGGTTTGCGAAAGCCTGGAACCCTGTCTTAAATCCCAGCGCATATCGATTTTCTTGTGGTGCAGCTGGACAAAGACATTATCTTCGTTTATGACGGGCTGGGCCATATCTAGCGTTACGTCCTTGGTAAAGGGAATGTCTTCCCCCACGTGTTTGACGTGGTCGTTTTTATCCACATAATAAATCTGCTTATGCAGCGTGCCGCTGATCAATACTTTTTTCACCACTGGCTGGCGGTGTTTATTCCAGTGCCAGCCAAACCTTTCCCAGCCTTCTTCTTCTATGACGCTAATCCACCTGTCGCCGTTTTCGTGTAAAAAAACCGGCCTAGCGTTAAAGTCCTGCAGGCTTGCGTCAATGTGGTCAATTTTTTGGGCTATTTCGGGTAGAGTAGCGATGTTGTCTACAATAACTTGCACTTCCGCTTCGGCCAGGACTACAGGAACCTTTATTTTTACGCATAAAACATTATCGGGCTCGCTGTAAAAATATTGGATGGTCATACTCTTATAATCCCTCCCCCCTAATAAAATTGTCCTCGGCTTAATATAGCGTTTTTTTCTAAAAAAATAGGCGCTAATTAAATATATGCGCAAGAAATTAGATTAGTGCAGGGACAATATAAATGCTAATAGCGGTGATTGATGGTTAATTAATTTGATTTAAGGAGAGTCAGAAGAAATAGGTGATAAATGGCCAATCTATTTTTCCACGTTTCCTGGCAACTTTAATTTAATACCGATAAAACTGGCGTGAAATGCTGCTATTAAAGCACCGATCAAGTTTGCAGCCATATCCAAATCCGTGTCTAATAAGCCATGTTGATTGGGTATAGTTGGTTTTGTAGTTATATCTCCAAGGAATTCTATTAGTTCAAAAATTGTACCGATACTAACGCCCAATAAGGTTACATGTAAGAAAATATTAACTTTTAAATTATAGGGAATTTCCATGATTTTTTTAGCAATCGAATAGGCAAAAAGGGGTTCAACAGTATAAATTCCGAATATATGTAGATATTTATCGAAAGTTGTTGACGTTATATAAAGGTTGAATTTTCTGGCTAGTTTTTTCATTGGGGCTTCTTCTTCACCTTAGCTGGGTAAGTATTCTATAATGATATTATAAACGGATAAGTAGGTTATTTATGATAATCTTAGTAAGGGAAAACCTTTAGGAAAACCCTTGCTTCCATTTACCACAAGATTTAACTAATAATAACCGAAAGTAAAGGAGAGGAAATCAATTGAGTACATTTCGGGAATCGGACCTGCCGGGGATAGGAAGAAAGTTTCAGGTTAACACCCGGAGCGGTGATAAACTGGTAATAGTAATTCACGACGACGGGAAACGTGAAATGCACCATTTTGATTATAATGACCCGGAAGAAAGTATATCTATGGTTACTCTTGATGATTCCGAGGCCCGTCGAGTGGGAGCTATTCTCGGGGGCATGGTATATATGCCAAAAGCTTTGGAATCGGTGGATGTGGCTTTTGACGAAATGGTAATTGAATGGTTTAAGGTTGAGCAGGGAGCTAAAGGTGCTGGAAAAACGATTGGCGATCTTGAGATTCGCAAGAGAACCGGGGCAGCAATTATTGCCATAATCAAGAAAAATCATGAAAAAGTTGTAAACCCGGGACCTGAGCAGGTCCTCTTCGAGGGGGCTACTCTGGTTGTTCTCGGTGAAAGGGGACAGGTTAAGGAGTGCAATCGGCTTATAGACGATGGGAGTATTTAATATATGGAGCAGAATATTCTTTTTGAAATTGGACTTGCCATTGGTATTATAGCCACTGCAGGACTATTAGCTTCCCGGCTGAGGTTTTCCATAGTCCCATTGTTAATTCTGGCCGGACTAGCTGTGGGGCCACACATGCCGCATATTGGGATCGTAGATTTAAGGTTTATCGAAAGCGCCCCTTTAATAGACTTTATGGGTCAGCTTGGTGTTCTGTTTCTGATGTTTTACCTCGGTCTTGAATTCTCAGTAGGAAGGTTGTTAAAAGCTAGTAAGGCCATTTTCAAAACTGGATTAATCTACATGGCCATCAACCTCCCCATAGGGCTCTTGCTGCCATTTATTCTGGGTTGGCCAATTAAAGAAATCTTGGTCGTGGCAGGAATTATGACAATATCATCAAGTGCGATAGTGGCCAAGGTTTTAGTCGAGTTAAAACGGGCTGTGCGACCTGAAACGGAAATAATTTTGGGCCTCATGATGTTTCAGGATGTCTTTGTAGCTGTTTACCTATCAGTTGTTTCAGGACTTGTATTAACCGGCTCAGCCCCGACAATAGTGGTTTTGAAGTCGGCCTTGGTGGCTCTGGGGTTTATGATAGGGATTTTGCTTTTGGGCCGAAAATTAATTTCTTTGTTAAACCGTGTGCTTGATATTTCCTCAGACGAAGTGTTTATGCTGGTATTATTTGCAGCATTAATCCTGGTGGCCGGCTTTTCAGAATGTATTCATGTGGCCGAAGCCATTGGTGCACTACTGGTTGGACTTATTTTGGCCGAAACTGAACACGTTGATAGGATAGAACATTTGGTTGTGCCATTTAGGGATTTTTTTGGAGCTCTCTTTTTCTTTACTTTTGGGTTAAGTATAGACCCTATGTCTTTGTCTGGAGCGGTATGGCCTGCAATAGCAGCAGTTTTGTTAACGGTTATTGGGAATTTTGTTTCCGGTATGATTGCAGGGCGTGTGTCGGGATATTCACACCGGGCTTCTGTAAATATTGGGTTAACCATCACTTCAAGAGGAGAGTTTTCGATTATTTTGGCTGGCCTCGCCAAGACTGGGGACTTGTTGCCCATACTACAATCTTTTGCTGCACTATATGTAGTGATTCTGGCCGTTTTAGGACCGTTGTTAACAAAAGAGTCCAAGTGGATATATTCCAAATTAGGCCGTGTGTTCAAGTGGCCTCCTATAGTAGAGAAAATTAGAGGAAAACAAAAGAGTAGGGTCGCTGCTGAGAAGTAGCAGTGCTGCTATTTACTAATCCAACACCAATTTATTATCGTGAATTATCTCAAATTTTAGTAAATCAGGAAGCTTGCTTGTTACCGCAAGTTGGGCTTCTTTTTGTATAGCCTTCTAGCATTCACCAAATCGAACTTATTTATATGAAAGGTTATAATAAATATATTAGTACACGGACTATTAGGCACTACGACATCGAAATTTCAGGCTGTACTTTTTGGGTCAGTGCATCTCCTTGATTGGCACTTGGATGCAAACTATCGGTCAGGCCTGGCTTGTACTGGAGCTTACTAATTCGGCCTTAAAACTTAGCCTTGTTAGTACGATACAGTTTTGCCGATGATGCTTTTTTCGCTTTACGCTGGCACCCTGATCGATAGGTTCCCAAAGCGCAGGATGCTGATTTTTACTCAAACCAGTTATTTTGTTCTTATTGGCGTAGCCGGCCAAAGCACCAATCATAGGCCATTTAAAGTATCAATTGTAACCACCTAAAATATTAATGCCTGAATGGTTACCCCCCTTAGACAGCCTAGGGTATTAATCACTACTTGAGTGTTTTATTTATCCGCTTCGCAGACGCCGCCAAACCCACAAAAGCCCATCCCGAACACCAATAGGATTAGAATCAGGAAGAGAATGAAAGCACCGCTATTACCTTTGCAGCCATACGCCATTTGAGAAGCTCCCTTTATAGTTTTATTCGACAATAATACCAGGGAGGATACAGAGCCAATCGTAACAACCAGCGCAACTGCCCTGGAGAGTAACACCATAGACTTAAACAGCGCCCTTGACGGCCATGTGGTCGATGCTTATCTGATTGTGTAAAGCCGGTGAGGATATGAGATACGATCAAGCAATTTATCTTATTTGTGTCACCAATCCCAAGGATGAAAACGGTAATCCGGAAACCGATAATATAGGCAACCCTGTTACCGTTGATACAGAGCACATAGTATTTGCGGAAGAGCTTGCTGTGTTTTCGTCCGAGTTTTACAATGCCGCAGTTACCGGGCTACGTCCGGAAAAGCTGTTCGAAATATACACCCGGGAGTACGGCGGCGAGGCTAAATTAAAGCACAACGGAATTACCTACCGTATTATCCGCAATAGCTTTGGTAAAACTCCAGAGAAAACCCGCCTTACTTGTGAAAGGGTGGTGGCTGATGGATAGAGGTGATGTTATGTCTCCCAAGACCGGGAGACAACTTGGTGAAGGCAATATTGCTATTAATGTGGCGGATTTAATCAAAGGTTTAGTTGATTCCGGTATCAAACTCTCGGGGAGTTTAATTACAATACATGAAAAATCATCGTTTAATTAAGATGGATTCATAATTATATTTAACGGTTATGCTGTATTTTACTACAAATATTATACCATAAATAGGGATTTATTTGTAGACTTGATATTGTAAAACTTTTCAGTAAAATCTAAATAGAACCAATAGGAGCGATTAGATAGTAATCAAGGGTAGTAAATTTACGAGGAGGTATAAGTATATTGACAAACAATTTTAAAGCACTTGTCCACCAATATGTCAAACAGGTCTGGAACAAAGGGGATTTGGCAGCCTTCGATAGTCTAACTATGCCGGCATATAAATATTATCTTGGAGGACTGCCGGAACGTGACCGGGTCGGAATGCACCAGTTCATTAAAATGATCCATGAAGCGTTTCCTGATTGGCAAGTACAGATTGTGGATATAATCGCCGAAGAAAACAAGATTGCCATACTTTGGCATGGTCATGTAACACACAAGGGAGTCTTTCAAGGGATCCCTCCCACAGGTAAACAAATTACGGTCAGCGGCATCAACATATATCACATCTTTGACGGTAAGATTGCTACGGAATGGGAACATACCGATACGCTTGGCATGCTACAACAACTGGGTTTACTGAGTCATATTGTTGAACCAAACAAAATTGATAAAGAAAGTTCCATATAATGCATTTTTTAAGGTAACTAGAAAAAATAAGATAGATTTCCCCCAACGCTAACGGGTTAGCGATAGTGGAGTATATGCTGATGCAAATACAAAGCGAAGCAAGAGCTTATCCATATAGGAAAAAAATAGAGGATAAGGAAAATTAATAACGAATAGTAACAAAGTAGTCAATATATGGCTACCATAAAATCTGAGGGGGGAAATAATCTTGCGCTATATCATTAAAATGCTATTAACATTAGCGGCAATATTTCTATTTGCGAACATTGCTAATGCTTCACCAAAAGTTCTTCTGGATGAAAAGGAAATAAGTTTTGATGTGCCTCCAGTTGTAGAAAACGGCCGAACTCTGGTCCCTCTAAGAGCAATATTTACTGCTCTAGGTGCAGAAGTTAAGTGGAATGATGCCACTCAAACTATTACATCAATTAAAGGGGATACTGTTGTTAAGCTTGTCGGGGCGTTAGGGCTCTTAATCTTTAAGTTTCTGTAAGATGTAAGTTCTCTATAATTTTAATTCTTGTTCCCTTCTTAGATTCTAAAAATAGCTGACCGTCCTCAAATACCTTCTTTGTAAACCCGCCGTGATGATAGTGCAAATACTTATGATGATGAGCACAGCAGATCATAGCATTTTGGTATGTGTCTAAAAACTTCCATTCATTTTCTAGATTATCTATCTCACTTAATGAGACAATATGGTGCATTTCTGAGTAGAAGTTGCCATTATCCTTCTCAATAAATGGTATTTTCCCATTCTCCTCCCGCATAATTGACACTGATTTTTATAGAGCTTTTTCAACTCATCGACTAATTCACGGCATCTACTTAATCGATATTGTCCCGCCTTTGTTTTATCCAATACGCCTTGTAATCTTCTTAACCGTTTCAGTCGTTCTTCCAAGGACTTATCGGTTAAATCATCATCCCCTGGCTCTGGACGGTCAAATGGAAGTAGAATATCCTGAAATGGATTTTCCCGTTTATATACTCTAGTAAACCCTAGGGCTCTAATCAACTGATTAATTGAACCACCGTGGCGATAGGCCCAATTTGTCATAGAAGAATATAAGGGGTCTTTTGTAGTTGGAAAGAGCACTTTATTTTCTGAGTCCGCTAACTTTCGTAGTTCCTCCTTGTATTTCTCAATAAGATTTTTAGATTTGACTTGTAAATATCCATCATAACCTAAATCCCAAGCTAAATCTGATACAAAAAAACTACGTCCTGTATGCCTTGTAAGTCTATCCCTAACAAACTTTAGTTGCCAATGAGTGCTGTTATCAAGGTATATATACTTATTCCCAAACAATTCTATAGAAGTAAGTTCACCTATTAAGTGAAAATCATTTAATAGCAAATGCCAGGGCCACACTTGGGTTAATCGTTCATACGCATCTTCTGGAAAATCCTCCGTAATACAAGTTACCTTGTCCTCATTTCGAGCAAAAATTAAATAATTAGCGGTCTTTGACTCCAAATCATAAGCATACTTTCGTATCATTATGATCCGTTCAGTGGATGACCCTCTTCCCCAATAGTTAAAATCCCTTTTTTCTAGCATTTCATCTATTTTATTTATCTCAAATTCATCTAATGATGCCCAATCCTCATGCCATTTTCCTGAAGATATATCTTTCTTGAAATTCCGGTAAGAACAAGAATAGCTCACATCTAACCATGTACATACATCAGCTATTTTCACAAGTTTGCCAATGAACTTCTTGGCTACTTGATTGTCCCATTCATAGCAAGACAAGATATCACATCCTTTCCATACCAAAATTCAGAGCAGAATTTTTCATTCACCCAAACTGTTAACTCATAAAAAATCCTCATTCACTGATTTAAATGACGATAGCAAAGGAGACAAGCAGGTAATCGTGTGGGGTTAAAAGGAGCAATTTTATGCCAAATTGGCACTCACGTCTAACAAAAAAACGTGGTGTCCAAGAATTATTTGACAATTCTCGAACCCACGTTTTATAAGGTTTCTGGTGTCGGAGACGGGACTTGAACCCGTACGGTCGCCCATACGCCCCTCAAACGTACGCGTCTGCCTATTCCGCCACTCCGACTTAATGCGTCATGCATTTAAAATTATAAGATTATGAACCCGCTTTGTCAAGGGCCTATATTTAACCATTCATCATTCATTGCCTGTCGTAAAGCCAGGTATATACCTTATAGTTCAACAATACCTTGCCCACAAAGTTTCTGGTTTCCGGGAAGGGGATCGCGCCTATATCCGACAGATCTCCGGATATTTTATTCTCCCGCAGCCAATTGGTCACATTGCCCCGCCCGCCGTTATAGGCGGCCAGTGCTATTATTTTGTTACCGACAAATTCATCCTCCAAATTGGCAATATACCAGGACCCCATCCGAATATTTGTTTCAGGGTCAAAAAGTAGGTCCGGGTGGTAGGGGTAAAGGTTGATTTGCCTGGCAATCCATTCACCGGTGTCGGGCATAATCTGCATTAGCCCCCTGGCGTCTTTAGGAGAAACAGCGTCGGGGTTGAAGCCGCTTTCGGTTTTCATGATGGCAGTCAAAAAATATGGGTCAACATCAGATCTGGTAGCATATTTAAATATCTTATCGCTGTAAGGCATGGGATAAAACAGTTTCAATATGCTGGTAAAGTTAAAGGCCACTACCAAGATCGATATAAATATTGTAAATCTAAATTTATTCAGCCTGCGCCTGCGGGGGGTCAATTGTATCACTCCATATTTGCCGCACTTGTTGTAAGGTATTTTCAGGGGTACCGCTGTTGTCAATAATCCTGTGGGCGTAGGGAATCTTGTCCTCTTGGGGCATTTGGGCTGCCAGGCGACTGGATACCTGCCTTGGGGTGGTCGCATCTCTTTTGATCACCCGCTGGATTTGGGTTTGGGCATTTACGGTTACCAGCCAGACCTGATCCATTAATTTATATAACTGCGTTTCAATTAGCAGCGGGGCTTCAATAATCAACAGCGGGGCGTCGGGGTTGTTTTTATAATCAGCTAGAACCTTTAACAACTCGGCTCTGATGGCAGGATGCACAATCGAGTTAAGGTGTTTTAAAGCTTCAGGGTTATTAAAAACTATCTGCGCCATTTTGGGCCGGTTCAAAGAACCGTCAGCATTTAAGATGCCGGCTCCAAAATATTGAACGATTTGGTGCAGGCCCGGTGTTCCCGGCTCCACAACGTCCCTGGCCACCTGGTCGGTATCAATCACTCTAGCACCCATTTCCTTGAAAAGACGGGCCACGCTGCTTTTACCGCTGCCAATGTTGCCGGTTAATCCAACTATTAACATATCTTATTCCCCCCGAAATACAATTATTAATAATTTCTTCCGGGTTATAATTTGATCCTTCTATTGTTTTATTATATTAAATAAAATTTTTGTCCGGCGCAAGCCGGACAGGTTAAATGATTCTTTGTTCTTACTATGGCGAAGGGAGTTGGAGTGTACATCGGAGCATAAAAACTAGCTATTCCCGTTGGCAAGCGGGGCAGAAGTACGAGCTGCGCCCGTTTACTTTGATACGGGTGATGGCTGTACCGCAGTGGGGACACGGGCTGCCTTCGCGATTATAAACTCGCAGCAACTCCTGGTAGTCGCCCTTTCGGCCGTCGCCGTCTACATAGTCCCTGAACGATGTGCCCCGGTTTTCAATACCCTCCTGCAGCACCTCAATGATGGCGTGATATAGTTTGGCCACCTCCCGGGGAGACAGTGAATTGGCTATGCGTTTGGGGTTCAGGTGCGCCCGGTGCAGGGCTTCGTCGGTGTAAATATTGCCCAGGCCGGCTATAAAGGTTTGATCCAGCAGCAGTGATTTAATACGCACCCGTTTGCGTTTTAACTCTCGGCGCAAAAAAGTTCTGGTAAATTCCCTCTCCAAAGGCTCCGGTCCCAGGTCTTTTAACCCTTTGACCTGGTTTAAGGCTTGCTGGGAGGCGAGCTGCAAGCGCCCGAACTGTCGCATATCAATAAAGCGCAGTTCATAGCCGTCGCTTAGCGAAAAAATCACATGGGTATGCTTGGCCGGCGGCTCACCTGGTGCAGAATATACCAGGCGTCCGGTCATGCGCAGGTGAATAACCAGTACATTATCACCGGTTAAATATAGCAACAAGTATTTGCCGCGCCTTCCCAGCCGGGTAATCCTGCTGCCCGTAATCTGCTTGCTAAATTCCTCCGGATTGGGTTCCCGGATGATTTTTAGCATTGTTATGGCTACGCCGGTTATGCTGAGTCCGGTTATTTTTTTATCCAGGGTTCTTTTTATTGTTTCAACTTCGGGTAGTTCCGGCATGTTTATGGCACCTTTCTGACGTCATACCAATTGGGGCCCAGCTTTAAATCCACTACAAGCGGCACGTCCAGTTGCAGGGCGTTTTCCATGTATTCTTTTACCATGTTCTTTACTACGGGCAACTCCTCAGGGTGTGCGTCAAAAATAAGTTCGTCGTGCACTTGTAAAATCATTTTTGTAGCCATGTGTTTGCTTTTTAATTCATTATATATTCTTACCATCGCCAGCTTAATTATGTCTGCAGCGCTGCCCTGAATGGGCGTATTAATGGCCGTGCGTTCGCCGAAGGCCCTGGTTACCCGGTTGTTGCTTAAAATGTCCGGCAGGTAGCGGCGGCGGTTAAGAAGGGTGGTGGTGTAACCTTTTTCGCGGCCTTCTTTAATTTTCCGGTCGATAAATTCTTTTACATCGGAATAACGCTCAAAATAACTGCGAATATATTTGCCGGCCTCGGCCCGGCTGACTTTGATATCCCGGGCTAGACCAAAATCGCTGATACCATACACAATACCGAAGTTTACCGCCTTTGCCCGGCTGCGCAGGTCCGGTGTCACCTGTTCTACAGGTACATTGAATACTTCGGATGCAGTGCGGGTATGGATATCCTGACCCTGTTTAAAGGCACTGACCAGGTTGGGATCCCCTGACATGTGCGCCAGTATGCGCAGCTCAATCTGGGAATAATCCGCCGCGAGAATCAGGTTACCCGGTTGGTGGGGGACAAATACCCGTCTTATTCTGCGCCCTTCTTCCATCCGTATGGGGATGTTCTGTAAATTAGGATTGGAGCTGGATAACCGGCCGGTTGCAGTCACATTTTGATGGAATGTAGTGTGAATTCTGCCACTGGTGGGATTAATCAGACCGAACAGGCCATCGATATAAGTTGATTTAAGTTTGGCCAGCTGGCGATAGGCTAAAATTTTATCTACGATAACGTGTGCAGGGGCCAACTCCTCCAACACCGAGGCATCGGTGGAGAAACCGGTTTTGGTTTTCTTAATCACCGGTAACCCCATTTTATTGAATAATATATCACCCAGTTGTTTAGGTGAATTAATATTAAATTCCACTCCGGCCAGCTGGTAGATTTCCTGGACCAAGCTGTCGATTTGCTGTCCTGCTTCTTCTGCCATGTTGCATAATATTTGTGGATCAACGGCTATTCCTTCCATTTCCATATCCGCCAGTACTGTCACCAGTGGCAGTTCCACTTCATAATACAACCGGTCCATATCGGTGTCCACCAGTTTTTTATGCAGCAGATGCTTCAAGCGCCATAGTACATCCACGCGGGCTGCTGTAGCAGCTTCGCCCGTTGTGGGCAAAACCAGCTGCAAATATTGCAGGGCTAGATCAGCTATTGTATTTTGGGAAAGGCTGGGGTTAAGCAGGTAATCGGCCACTTGAATGTCAAACCCGAGATCCTGCAGTGTGCGATTGTGGCGGTGCAGCAACCAGAGGACATCCTTACCGTCGGCGCAAATTATTTTTATTTGCGGATCATCGCAAATAGCTGCTATCGTGTCCAACGCCCCGGTTTGTTCTTGTGGTAACAGGTAGATAGTGTCGCCACCGGTGGTGGCGAGGACCGCATGGTTAATGCCGGCTTCCCGGCTGCCTGCAAGTTCCAGAATAGCCATACCGGATTTAATGGCATTGTTCCTTATTTGCAGCAGTTCATCTTCTGATGCCACCCGTTGATACTCTACACAGTAAGTACCCAACTGATCCTGCTCACCGGCGACTTGGCCTGGCAGCCCGCTTTTTTTATCGTCCCCGTATGCCTTGTTAATAATGTTATGGACAAGAGTTTTAAACTCCAGTTTGCTGAATATATCCAAGAGTGCCGGGTAATCCGGTCCCGGCCAAATAAATTGTTTTACTTCTATATTTAGCGGCACCTGGCGGTCAATGGTGGCCAATCTTTTGGATAACAGGGCCAGGTCCTTGTTTTCCATTAACTTGTTCCGCCAGCGGGGGGGTAGCTTTTCAATGTCTGCGATTACATCCTCCAGGGTACCGTGTTCCTGGATTAGCTTCAGCGCTGTTTTTTCACCGATTCCCGGTACACCTGGGATATTGTCGGAAGCGTCCCCCATCAGTCCTTTGATATCAATAATTTGTGCCGGGCTTACTCCGAAGCGGTCCCAGACCCTTCCTTCATCGTATTCTTCCATTTCAGTAATGCCCTTCTTAGTAAGCAGTACGCGCACACGGGGGGAAACCAATTGCAGGGCGTCACGGTCGCCGGTAAGTACAACCGAATCTATATCGCCGGCCTCTGCTACACTGGTGATGGTGCCGATTATATCATCAGCCTCATAGTTCTCAAGTTCCAGTGTGCAGATGCGCATATGGCGCAGCACCTCTTTGAGCAGAGGAAACTGAGGCCGTAGCTCGGGCGGGGTGGCCTTGCGGGTTGCCTTATAATCTGCGTAGCTTGCATGCCTGAAGGTGACTTTGCCTTTATCAAAGGCCACAGCAGCGTAATTTGGCTCTAATTTTTGCAGCACTTTAAATAGCATATTGGTAAAACCATACACTGCGTTGGTAATTGTACCATCGCTGGTGGATAGCTGGGGAATGGCATGAAAAGCCCGGTGAGCCAGACTGTTACCATCTATGACAAGGAATTTATTTGAGGACATACGGCACCTACCTTTAGTCTATGTACTCCTTTTAATCAGTATTTTCACCGGTACGGCACAAAATACCTGCTTGATAAGCTTGTTATGCATTTAGTATTTGTGTAAACAATTTTTTTGGCGGCAGGAATTTTAGTTCAGCGGGAGAAGTATTTTAAACTATAGATGATTGGTGACGGCGGCGAAATCTGGCCAAGGCTGTCACCAGGGAGGTAGGTCAATAAATGGCCAAGCGGTTTTTTTTGATTTCGGCATGTGCAATTTTGGTCATGTTTAGCTGGTTTGCGCCGGCCCGAGCTGCTGATAATACTAATGATTTGCATAATGGGGCCGCTTTGGTAGTCGAAATAATGGATTTGATGTATAAGTACCACCTGAGCAATCCTGATGCTACTGTTTTAACAGAGGGGGCAATTCAAGGTTTGCTGGACAGCTTGGAGGATCCTTATGTCGATTATTTCAGCAATGAGGAATTAAAAGGATTTACTGATTCGTTAAATGGTGATCTGGTAGGGGTGGGTATTGAGGTAATAGCCGGTGAACAGTATCCCTATGTATTTAATGTAGTACCTGGTGCCCCTGCTGAGCAGAGTGGTATAAAAGCTGGTGACGTCATAATAGCTGTGGACGGGCAGAGTATCGCCGGCTGGTCATTGGACAAAGTGGTTAGTAATATACGCGGCATCATTGGTTCCAAGGTGGTTTTAACGATTCAACGAGAGGATGATGTCTTGGAGATTAGCCTTAAGCGGGCTGATATTCATGTGCCTTCTGTGAACCATGAGATGCTGGCCTCAGAAACGGGTTATATTCATTTAACTTCTTTTGGTTCCAGCACCAGCCAGGAATTTGGCGATGCTATGAACAGTCTGAAATCTGCCGGTATGGAAAGCCTGATTATTGATTTGCGTAATAACGGCGGCGGTTATTTGGATGCGGCGGTGGATATACTGGGGAATTTTTTTGCGGAAGATACACTGGTGGCCAGCATTTTGGACGGACAGGGCAAGCGGGAGGAGATACGAACGCTGAATAAGACCACTGCAGACGCCCCGCAAATGATAATTATAGTCAATGAATTTAGTGCCAGTGCTTCGGAGTTGCTGGCCGGCGCGCTGCAGGATTATAAAATAGCTGCTCTGGTAGGCAATGTAACTTATGGTAAGGGTGTTGTGCAAACTATTATACCTCTTAGCTCCGGAGGTGCTCTTAAATTGACGATATCTAAATATCTGACCCCGATGGGGCGTGATATTGATAAGGTTGGTTTAATTCCGGATCATTACGTGCTTGATCAGGAATTGCAGAGGGAAGTGGCCTGGCAAATATTGCATCCAGAGGATTCACCGGATTTAACTTTGGATCTTGGTGCGGGTCGGGCGGTATTAAACGGTCGGGCATTGGAGAATGCCTTAGATATTGAAAAAAAAGATAGTGCGTACTCACTGCCCTTACGCCAGGTCCTGGAAGCTATGCTTTACCAGGTATTTTGGCAGGACGGTGTGATTAAAGTATTTTCAGGTCAGGAGGAAGTCTGTAGTATCAAACCATCAGTGGGTGGTCCTGGTGACCTGTCAGGTGTATTTGTAAAAGATGGAGTTAGTTATTTATCTGAGAATATTTTAAGGCAATTGAATATTGATATAAGAAAAGAAAAAAATAAAATCACTTTGACTAGGTTAAGATAATTATGGTTTTTGGTTTAAAAAGATCTTTTCAGGGAGGTGCTTTGGATGCCGGGTAAACAGTGTTTGAGCGGTAACGGGAAAAAAACTGGCTCGGGCAATACAAAAAAGGAAAATGTGATAGATATAAGCAAATACCGCTGGTGGCGTACAGGGCAGCATCTCCGTTCAAAGCTGGCTGAATTTGCTGACCATGAAATGCTTACGGATGAAGTCGGTATAGCCAGGGAGCGATACTTCAGTGTTATAGATCCTGATTTGGCGGATTATGAAGACGAATTTTTAATGGAACGCTTTTTTGAATGGTTCATATTTGATTATCGGATTCGCGGTCGGACATTACTGGAGTACGTTACGATGGCCGGGAATTTTACCGGTGAAGAAACAGAGCTGCTTAAAAAGTGGGGAAAAACCAGAAGCTCAATATATCAGGTGACCCGCGTAAGTGACGATGGGGCCGTAACTTTAATGGATTTGCTAAAAGGCGGTGAAGTGATGGTTGCTGACCCGGACATTGTACAAGAACTGACACCGGGACAGCTTTTATTCATTAGGATTTTACCGGTAGGTGATGAATATGAATTTTCTACCGGTGGTTTAATTTTACCGTCATATAGCAAAGATTTCATTATCAGTCGTGTTAATCTAGATGCCGAGTTATTCTGGAACAAAAATGGCAGACGCAGCAAATGGGATGTTTATCTAATGCGCAGGTCACATATTATTAATGCATTGGTTATGGAAACTGCGTCAATTGTGTGGGACCTTGAGGAAAAATATGATAAGGAATTAGGCGAAGAAGTTAGCAATTCGGGGGATGCTTCGCCTCAATTAGCCCAGCAGGCAACTAATGTTTTTTTAGATTATTTTTACGAACGCTGGATCAATGAGCCAATGGATATTTTACAGGGGCAAACACCTTTGGAGGCTTCCCGTACTACGACCGGGCGGAGTAAACTGCAAACATTGCTGCTGGAATTGTTTAAAATGGAAAAGAAGCGAGCTAAAAAAGGCGAGCCTTCTTACGATTTATCCAAGGTTTACCAAAAACTAAATCTTCCATTAGAAAAAGGTATTGAGGATTTTAAGCCTACTGCAGAAGTTGGGCACGGTTATGCCGAGGTTACTAAATTGATTAGAGATGGTTTGACGGAAATGGGGTACCCGTCCCAGCAAGTCAATGTAGCGGAAAAAATGTGGTGGGATTACAGCAAAATGGTCTCTCCGACTTTCAAAAAACCGGAAACTTGGGCGGCGGCAGTGATTTATGCCGTTACTAGGAGCACTGGCAACAAGTTAATTAATCAAAATACCCTGGCTAATAAATATAATATATCAGCCGCAACAATTTCCAATAACTATAGGAATATGTGCCGCACCCTGCAAATAAATAAGAACGGGGAGCAGTGTTAGTTGGATTATTTCTGTATGTTTGTATAAATGTTTGGGGGTGCCGTAAATCTGGAGTTTATAAATGTAGTACTGGAGTTTTTAGCACATCAGGTGACCACGTTTATAGCTTCGCTGGGTTACTTGGGTATTGCCTTGGGCATGGCTATTGAAAGCGCAAATGTTCCTTTACCCAGTGAAATTATATTGCCCTTTGGCGGTTATTTGGTTTCCACCGGTCAACTTGATTTTTTTTGGGCTGCCATGGCGGGAACATTGGGCGGGCTTGGGGGGTCGATTGTTTCTTACTACATCGGCTACTGGGGCGGAAGACCTTTTTTGCTTAAATACGGACGCTATATAGGCTTTTCGCAGAAACACTTCAACCAGGCTGAGGCATGGTTTTTGCGTTATGGTGAGGCCACAGTATTTTTTGCCCGGTTAATGCCGGTGGTGCGAACCTTTATTTCTCTGCCGGCCGGCATTTCGGGAATGAATTTTTTCAAGTTTGTATTTTATTCATTTATCGGCTCGCTGCCTTGGTGCTTTCTTCTTACCTACCTGGGCGTTAAACTGGGTGAAAATTGGATGGCGCTGAAACCCTGGTTTCACCGTTTTGATTTTTTAATAGTGGCTGTTATAATTGGTGGTTTATTGTGGTGGCTGGTAAGAAGGCATCGCCGTTAAAAGAACTGTAAACCATGAAATGCGAAGGGAAACGTAGACTTTTCCCTTCGCATTTTTTATTGTCATTCGTCCCATAATAACTCTAGTCTACCACGCCAGGCCCGAGTTTTAGTAATTCACCGACGGTTACCAGACTGTAACCTTTTTCGAGCAACCCGTCAATTACAGCCGGCAGCGCAGCCGGTGTGCGGTCACAGGTGTCACTGGCGTGCATTAATATAATGGCACCGGGGTGGGCTTTTTCCAATACCCTACTGGTGATTTGCTCCACGGATTTATCTTTTTGCCAATCAAGGGAATCATCACTCCACTTGATTGATTTATAACCTAAATCAGCAATGGTTTGGCGGACCATGTCGTTCCAGTCTCCGTTGGGGGTGCGGATAAGGTTGGGTTCGACGCCGGTTACTTCTTTAATATTTTTATGGGCGGTCATGACTTCATTTTTAATCCATTGCGGGTCATGTTCGCTGTAGTTAACATGTTGATTGCCATGACTTGCAATTTCATGTCCTTCAGCTACAATCCTTTTGGGAAACTCCGAGTGTTGTTTTACCCAGGGACCACTAAGGAAAAAGGTTGATTTAACATTCTTTTCTTTTAAGACGTTCAGTACTGGCCCCGGTACCTGGGTGCCCCAGCTGATATCGAAGGTTAGTGCCACAACCTTTTTATCAGTCTGTACTTTGTAAATTTCATAGGGTTGGGGTTCTCCATCAACGGCTATAGTGTTATGTCGCAGCATGACCATAAAAAGACCGGCTGTGACAATTAACAGTGCGCCAAGTAAGAAGTTCCGTTTAATCCTTTGCAGGTTTAGCAGGTAAATACGCACATCTTTCACCTCTTTTGTAAGATTTAAGTTATTAATCCGATAGCTAACCGCCGCTAATACCTCCGCTTCCCATAAGGAAAGAGGACACACCTGCTGAAATTTGGGTATTTCTTTACTCACTTCGGGCACGAGAACGGCGCTAAGCTCCTGGATAATTAAATTCTGAGATTCGGATGGGGATAAACTCCATCTGAATTAAGAATTTATAATATGGTATTTCCAGTTAAAGGCCCTTATGTTAAAATTTTTTAAGTTTTTTAATGAAAATAATACCATAGGCGGTGTTATAATTGTTAACAAAAAAAATATTGAAAATTTGCTTGGCGCTTGTTTATTTCATGCTTTTTTACAGCTATATTGCGGTACCTGCCGTGCCGGCTGAGGCTAATCAGCTCAACATAAATGCCCGGGCCGCCATTTTGATGGATGCTGAAACCGGCCAGGTTTATTTCGCCAAAGATGCCGATAAGAGCCGGTCCCCGGCTAGTTTGACTAAGCTAATGACCGCTATTCTGGCCTTGGAAAACGGTAAGCTGGATGATGTGGTTACTGTTACTGAGCGGGCCGCTTCTGTGTATGTGGGTTCCACTATAGGTTTGCAAAAGGGTAACCGCATGACTCTGGAAAATTTATTAAAGGCAGCGCTGGTTACTTCGGCAAATGATTCTACGGTAGCCATAGCCGAACATGTCGGGGGCAGCCATGAAAGCTTTGTTTACCAGATGAATAGAAAGGCTATATTACTTGGTGCAAAGGACACCAGGTTTGACAATACCAATGGCTATTTTGATCCGCATCACTATTCTACTGCTTATGATTTGGGTTTAATTACCCGCTACGCGCTACAGAAACCATATATTAATAAACTGGTTTCCACCAGGGAAACCTTGGTCAGTTGGGTCGAGCCGAAAAAGGAAAGGGAAGTCAATAACACCAACCGGCTGTTACGTGAAGACGAAGTGGAGGGTATAGACGGGGTTAAAACTGGAAGTACGGCCCGGGCTGGTAATTGCCTGATCGCTTCCGCTACTCGGGGGGACAAGCGGTTAATTGCGGTGGTTTTACATGCCGGCAACCGGTACCGGGAAGCCGCTAAATTGCTGGAATACGGTTTTTCAGAAGTGCATCCGGTGACCATTTGCCCGGCCGGTAGGGAAATGGCCAAAATACGAGTTAAAGGCGGTGTTCATGAAACCGTGCCCTTAACTGTAGCGGAACCGGTACGAGTTGAGATGGCCAGGGACCAGCAGCTCAATATTAAGTTGAATACATCAATGTATGGCGAACCCGCTGCGCCGGTGCGCGAGGGACAGGTGCTTGGTCATGCTGTATTTACAATAGACCGCTATCAAATGATAAAAGTGCCTCTGGTGGCGGTCCGGGATGAGCCCCCGGTATCTTTATTGGATCGCATGATGTACTGGTTTTCGAAGTGAAATCTGTAATGGGGAGGGAATTAAATGCAGTACAGGCAACTGGGCCGTACGGGTCTTAATGTATCGGTGATTGGCTTTGGGGGGATTCCCATTCAACGGATATCCGTCATTGAGGCTGCGACCATTGTGCAAAATGCTTTGAACAAGGGCATTAATTTTTTTGATACTGCCCGGAGCTATACCGACAGTGAGGAGAAACTTGGCAAGGCGTTAAAAAACAACCGGTCAAAAGTAATCATTGCTACTAAGTCAATGGCCCGGACCAAAGAGGATATGGCCACGGATATTAAAAATAGCCTGGCTACGATGGGCGTAGATTATATTGACCTTTACCAGTTGCATAACGTTAAAAGCCAGGAGACACTGGAACAAGTATTTAGACCGGACGGTGCTTTGGCTGCTTTAAAGGAAGCCCAAAAAGCAGGGGTCGTCAAGCATATTGGTATTACCGGGCATATTAAGAGTTATTTGCTGGAAGCTCTAAAGACAGGTGAGCTGGAAACTATTCAATTTCCTTTTAATGCGGTGGAAACGAGCGGGGCGCAGGAGTTGTTGGACCAGGCGGCGCAAACGGGCACCGGTATTATTATTATGAAACCGCTGGCCGGAGGGGCTATCAGAAACACCAACCTGGCGCTGCGCTTTATCCTGGAACGCAACGTATCTACGGTAATCCCCGGAATGGATTCAGTTGCCCAGGTGGAAGAAAATATTTTTGCCGGACAGGAGGTGCTCCCCCTATCTGCCGGTGAAAAAAGTGTACTGGAGGAGGAAGCTGGCAGATTGGGTGCTGCTTTTTGCAGGCGATGTGAATATTGCCAGCCCTGCCCACAGGGTATTGATATACCAATGGTTTTTTTGCTTGACGGTTATTATACAAGATATGATTTAAAGGACTGGGCCAGGGAACGTTACCGGGGCTTGTCGACAAGATCGGATGCCTGTGTGGAGTGCGGCGCATGCGAGGAAAAATGCCCCTATAGCCTTCCCATACGTCGCATGCTTGCTGAATCGTCAGTGAGGTTGAGAGGATAGTATTTTCTCCTTGACATTTACCCCGCTATACGGCATAATAATTGTTGCAGCGGGTGCATAGCTCAGGGGGAGAGCACTTCCTTGACGCGGAAGGGGTCGTAGGTTCAATTCCTACTGCACCCACCACAGAAGCAAAGGGGTTCAAGTTATTACAGTAACTTGAACCCCTTTTTTTACTGCAACTTTACTGCAATGAATAAGGGGCTGTTGCACAACGAGCTAAATAGTACGTAGTGTAGCAGTCATTTTTATACACGAAATTCAAACTGCGAGTCCCAAAGGACCCGCAGCTGCAGTATAATTTAGTTATACAAACAGAATCATACAATAAAAATTATACTGAATTTAAAAGGAGTTATCAATTAGTACTTCCCTGAAGCGTGATGGGCACCCCACATTGTTGCCGACTTAGCTGAGCACGCTGAACAAAATCCTATTGTTCCAATCCGGTTTGTTGCCATTCCTGGAGTTAAAAGCCGGGTTATTGATGTTGTTTTTGATATGACTGAAGGCAATAAGTATTTAGAACCCTGTCAATAGAAAATTCAATAGTTGCACTGGAAATGTTAGGGAAAGCTAGGGGGCGAGCCTTTGACCATTGAAGAGCTTAAAGAGTTTGTGCGGAAGAATAACCTAACAATTCACTTGCTACAAATCCGAGAGACTTATCGGGAAAACGGGTATTGTTATGAAGGCTACCAGGGGAGCAAATTATTATTTACTTCCAAGGAATTTACAGTTAAAAAGACCCTTTATCTCCACCCCATCGGGGCGAAAATGTTCGACTCAATAGAAAATCTTAACCATGCAGACTGGTTATATAGTATGTTTATGGAGTATGAGGGCATGAGGCCGCTGGATAAATATGCCGAAGGGATGAGGCAATTTATAAAAGCACTTAACCTCTATGGCCCGCCCGTGTTATGGCAATGGCACGAAGGGGCCAAGCTACAGATAATTACAGATAATTTTAACGCTGAAAATGGTTTTACCTTTTACTTAGCAGGGCAAGCAGTAGCGGAAATATCACCAAAGGCCCTTATAACCCCTAGCCGTTTAAGAGGACCCGCCAATTTGCTTATGGAATGTAAGGCCAGTTTTCGTATTATGGCCTCTAATAATTACATTATGGATATATATTGGCCGAGCTGAGGGAGCGGTTTTCGCAGGGACCAGGATAGAAACTGCCATGAGACATCCTTTTAAAAATTCCACGATAGTATAAACCATTGATTTTCAATTGGCCATAGAAACAATGGCATAATAAAAATGTGTATAGGGGATAGAATGCCTAAAAATTAGCTCATAAAGAAATTTAAAAATTGTCTTAACTGGGAGGACACTATTTATATTTTAGCTGGCAGACTATGGTAACATAAGCTATGAGTTATTTATGTGTTTAAGGAGAAAAATAAATGGCCAAACCGTCTTTTGATAAGTTCGCCACCATGCTTGATCGAGCCGTAGACAGCATTCCGCCACATTTCCTTCGAAACTTGACCGGCGGTTTTAACCTGCAGAGATACGAAAAGTGTGAAGGCGAGTACTACATATTGGGTGAGTACATTGAGGATAGTATTCTGGGCTGCTTTATTGTGTTTTATTATGGTTCATTTGTAGGATTGCTAGAAGACGAGCCCAACGAATGCTGGGAAGCAGAGATTATTGATACGGTGCTGCATGAAATACAACATCACCTGGAGTCGCTGGCCGGCCAGGACGATTTAGCTCAAGAGGAAATAGAGGAGTTGGCCAAAGCCCTAAGAACGGGGGATAAGAGGGATTAAGCCATTATCTAGCTGGGGGAAAGGAATTTAGAGTAGGATGGATCACCATACACCGGTCTAATTGAAGCGGTGTTAGGTTTGATAATCTAAAGTAATTAGGACACGGTATTTGAAGTATATTGAGGGAGGTGCATATTAAAATGAATAATAGTATTTTGGAAAAATTGGACCTAATTGAAAAGCTTGTAAGGGAAGTCAGAAAAGAAATATTTCTTACTAGTAATATTACTGTTGAATCCACGCCCATATATGATGAATCATTTGCCCATACAATTACCCTATTCGATAATTACGAAGAAAAGATAGAGTATAATCTGGATGATATGGATATTAAAGAATTGAAGGAAATCGCCAAGGAATTAGAGATTGATCTGCCTAAAAATGCCAACAAAGAGAATGTTGTTGTTGCCATTATGGAGTTGTATGAAGAACAGACTTCTGAAAAGTGAACTGACCTGGAAGAGATGAGGGCAATGATAAACTCAAGGCATAACATTTCATATATAAATAGTAAAGGTTAATTTTAAAAACTTGCTAAAAAGTATACTAAGAAAATTTATTAACAGTTAATTGACTAAATAGTGTATTATATGTTGAGAGGGTTTGAACTGCTGGCAATCGCCATAAAAAAATAAGAAAGGTGGTACCAGATTTATCGTGGATAAAAAAATAAATGCCATGTATTTTAGTGCTACAGGCACTACCCAAAAAATAGTATTAGCAATAGCTAATAAAATCGCCCAAAATGATGGTAAAACTGTAAATAATATTGATTTTACTTTGCCTGAAGCTAGAAAGGCAATGGTATCGTTTACAGCAGAGGATCTTGTGGTTTTTGGCGTCCCGGTCATTGCTGGAAGAGTCCCCAATTTATTACTTAAATTTTTAGATACTATTGCAGGAAATGGTGCACTAGCAGTTTGTGTGGTTGTTTATGGAAACCGTAATTATGATGATGCTGCTATTGAATTAAAAGGTATTCTTGAGCTTAAAGGTTTTAAGGTTATTGCAGGTGGTGCATTTATAGGAGAACATTCATTTTCTAAAATCCTTGCCCAAAACAGGCCTGATGAAAAAGATATGGCTATAGCAAATGATTTTGCCGATCAAATATATAAGAAATTAACAAGTTCGGATAGCAATAAACCTATAAATGTGCCAGGTAACCAGCCTTTAGGAAATTATTATATGCCCAAAAGTGCCAATGGAGATCCGATTGATATTAGAAAGGTTACCCCAAAAACAAATACTGATGTTTGTATCGATTGTAAGCTTTGTGCCCATGTCTGCCCATTGGGTTCCATAGATGAAGAGGATGTTACCAAATTAAATGGCATTTGTATGAAATGTGGTGCCTGTATCAAAAAATGTCCTACTGAAGCCAAGTATTTTGATGATCCAGGTTTCTTGGAGCACAAACAAGATATAGAGGTAAAATTCGCCAGCAGGAGAGAGCCGGAGTTATTTTTAACCTAAAAACGCAATCCGTCACCTGCTTAATATTAAAAGCAGGTGACGGATTCCTTTTATTGATGGCTTACTTGCCTCCCGCAACGCGTAATACTTCTCCGCTGATATAATCAGCCAGCGGCGATGCCATAAGCAGTACGGCACCGGCACCTTCTTCGGGAGTACCAAACCTTCTAAGAGGTATCATAGGTTTAAGCATTTCACGTCTATTTTCCGGGATACCGACGGATACTTTTTTGCCATCCAGTTCGATGAGGTCATTCTTTTCTTTTACCTGGGTGAGACGGGTTTCGATAAAACCAAATGCTACGGTATTGACACAAACATTCAGCGGTCCCCATTCTTTAGCCAGGCTTTTGGTAAAGCCGACTAGAGCTGCTTTGGCACTGGAGTAGTTGGTTTGCCCGGCGCTACCGTCCAGACCTGCGGTGGAAGCAATGTTGATGATTTTACGGGTCACCAAACAGCCCGCTTCTTGTTCTTTTTTAGCTACGTCACGGATATAGGGGGCGGCAGCCCGGATAATCCGGAAGGGGGCGGTTAAGTGTATTTTTAGCATGGCGTCCCATTGCTCATCGCTCATTTTGTGAATGGCCGCGTCCCAGATATAACCGGCATTGTTGACGATCACATCAATGCTGGGTCCAAAGGCTTCCACGGTGGTTTTTATCAACATTTCCGGAAATGCCGGGTCGGTTACGTCGCCCACGCAGGCTACTGCCTGGCCGCCGCTGGCCTTGATTTCTTCTACTACTTCATTAGCCGGACCTTTGTCCAAATCGCTTACTACTATACGGCCGCCTTCTTTAGCAAAAAGCAGTGCGGTAGCCCGCCCGATACCACGTCCCGATCCGGTGATAATGCAGTTTTTATCTTTTAGCATTAGTTCCATTATATATCCCCCTTTGTTGTGTTTCGGAAAATAATGTCGTTACAGCTTTTTATATAGGCATTCTACTTTTATTGTTAAACTCCTTTACATTAATAACTGCTGCGATTTAATGCCTCCTGGATACCGGTGGTAAAATAAGAAAACCCGCCACATTGGCAGGTATTTAAGGTTAATCCATTTTATTTATATTGTACACATCTATTTTAATTTAAATATACAGCAAAAGAAGTAAAAAGTAAAAGGAGAGGGTTAAAATAACCTCCCCCTACCGATTGCTCATCAGGTCTTATCTCTATAGTACAACGACTGCGAGGGTGCATTTTATTGGGAGATAATGGTAAGAACGATATCCTCTTTATGAAACTTGAATTCCGAAGCTTTGTTTTTGCTAAAATCGTTATTATCGACCTGAGCATTAGCAATTGCCAAATCTATTCCCTTCAAGATTCTAAATATGGAAGTATTAAACACATGGCCTTTTCACCTTTGGTCCGACAAATTCATGTATTTTAGCCTCGGGCATATTAAGTTTTATACTAAACTCACTCCGCGTTTAACCATTTAACCTCGCCGGAGTTTAGATGATATTCGGCACCTAATATGGTTAATTCTCCATTTTTCAAAGCATGTTTTACGATGGGGCTCATTTTAATTTCTGTAATTGTCGCTTTAACATTTTCCCTAATTGATTGTTCAATTAGTCCTTCCTTGGAAACGTCTCCAGCTTGTTTAGCCTTTTCCACGGATGGTGTAATTTTCTTCACAATTGCACTTATACTGCCAGGGGCTTCTCCGCCTTCAACAGTCGCTGTAACGGCTCCGCAACTCTGATGTCCTAATACTACAATTAAGGATGTCTTTAGATGCTCAACGGCATATTCTACACTTCCTAAGGAAACTGCATCAATTATATTACCCGCATTGCGTATTATAAATAGGTCACCCAAACCTTGATCGAATATCAATTCCGGTGGTACACGGGAGTCTGAACAGCTGATTATTGCTGCAAACGGTTTTTGTCCTTTTAATAAGGCTTCTCTTTTCGTACTACCCATGTCAATATTTGCCTGCTTAGCTTCCATAAATCTTTTGTTCCCGTCGACGAGCAGTTGTTTAGCTTCGGTACCTGATGTAACTATCTCAGGTCTTTCATAGATTGAATCCGGTATAACGGTGGTATTAGATTTGGACACAGTGGTTTTCACTTCCTTTTCTTGGAGTGTACATCCTGACACTAATGCTGGTGTAATAATCAGCACAATATGATGTAACAACAGTTAACTTTTGCCTTTCAATTAAACACCTCCAAAATTAAAGTCTCTCACGCATATAAAGGCTAAAATCTCCTGGACTAATTTTTCGGTATGTTTATAAGGAAATCCTTTTAATTTGAGGAAAATTTTGATTTAAACCCCGTTATATAACGGGGTTTCCTGTAAATAAACAAAATGTTATCTTGTACCACTTTAAAATCTTGCTTCTGACATTTTTCGGCACAATAAGGCTTATTGTTAGATTTACCACAACGATATAAAGCCGTCTGTCCTTTGTTTTCAAGATGATTTCCTTGTGTATCTATCAGTTTAGCGTTGCCGGTAATAATATAAGGACCATTTTCCAGCACCTGTATAATAGCTTCTTCCACAGATAGGTCCACCTCCCTTTGACTATGAATAATCATATAAATTCCAGGTTTTTATTTTTAATGCAAATTTTAGGAGGTTGATAAAAGTTTATTATAGCTGAAGACAGGCTTAATGAACGTTTAAAAGTACTTAAGTGGTGACAAATGAATTATTGAGAAAAAAAATGGTAAACTAAAAGGATTTTATCAACTCATGCAGAAATTTACAATAAGAGGGGGGGGGAAGGTTTATATGAAGTTTAGAGATAAGCTATACATAGATTTTAGTATATTTTTGATTACAGTGATAATTATTACTGTAACTTCTCTTGATATGGTTAACCAATTTAAAAATAGCGTGAACGAAGTGGTGCGGAATAACTATGAAGAGGTCCGTTTAGCAAATACCGTCCGTTATGAAATTAGTAATATTAGCTGGCTTTTCAGGGATCTTATCATATTAGATGAGGATATGGAAAGTATTGAAAAAGATATTCTAAGAATAGAAGATTCTAGGGAAAATACATTACTAGCCCTAAATGATCTGGATAAATTAGTAAAATTAAATCAGACTAAAGAATTAGTTTCAAAGTTAAAATTAATGTATAACACTTATAATGATCTTCAAAATGAAGTTCAATACATGGTTAAAGAGGGTCGTAAAGACGAAGCAATAGAGATAATAGTTGATGCTCAAAAGTTTAAGGGTGAAATGTTTCAAATAATAAATCAAATTGTAGGAATTGAAGAACAAGTTATGAGGGATGCACTTGAGGAAACCGAAATCTTATACCGGCAGGCTATGCAGGTATTTATAACACTGATAATATTAGGTGTACTTATCGGCCTAGGTGTTATATTCATATCAATGCGTAAAATTGCCGGAGATATAAAAACAGTAACCGATGTAATTAACGGCATCTCTTCATTTGATTCAACAGATAATTTACCCCGTATAAAAATAACTGCAAATGACGAAATTGGCGAGATTGCCAAGGCATTTAACGAAATGGCATTTGCCCTCGAAGAGCAAATTAAGCAGGAAAAAAAGTATAACAAAACAATACAGGAACAAAGCTGGTTAAAATCAAGCATTGGTGACGTTTCAACAATGTTTCAAGGTGTAAAAAATATAAAAATATTTTGTGATGAATTAATTGCTAAAATAACGCCAATGGTTGGTGCAAGCTATGGAGTTATCTACCTGTTAGATGGTGAGGTAGAACAAAAATACCTTAAAAAACTAGCTACCTATGCCTTTGACGGCAGTCAAATTGATAGTTCTGATTTTCAATTGGGAGAAGGACTTGTTGGACAGTGTGTATTGGAAAACAGAGAAATATTTCTTGAACAAGTCCCCGATAATTATATTAAGATTTCTTCAGGACTAGGCAAAGCGTCTCCAAAAAATATACTTATACTTCCAGTTAAATTTAACGGACAGGTTTTGGCCGTAGTGGAACTGGCATCCCTGGGCGAATTCAGCCCTTTACAGGTGGAATTTCTGCACCGGGTGTTTAACACCATGGGTATCACAATCAACCGTATTGCCAATTATATGCAGGTAGAAAAACTACTCAAGGAATCTCAGATTTTTACGGAGGAACTGCAAACCCAATCCGAAGAACTACAGCTCCAACAAGAAGAATTAAAAACCTTTAACGAAAAACTTGAGGAACAATATAAAGAATCTATACAAAAAACGGTTGAGCTGGAAAAAATTAAGCTATCTTTGGAAGAACAGGCGCATCAATTGTCTTTAAGCTCACAGTATAAATCAAATTTTCTGTCCAATATGTCACATGAACTACGAACACCCCTTAACAGCCTTTTAGTTCTTGCTCAAATATTGGCAGAGAATAGTGCCGGTAATCTTACAGCTAAACAAGTTGAGTATGCGGAGACAATTATTTCGTCCGGAATGGATCTTTTAAATCTAATTAATGACATTTTGGATTTATCTAAGGTGGAGTCAGGTAAAATGGAAGTTTATCCGGCTGAGGTGAAGTTAAAAGATATAGAAGATTATGTTAATCGCAACTATCTTCCTGTAGCCCAAACTAGAGCTTTGGAGTTTTCCATACAGCTTGATAATGATTTGCCGGACTTTATTTACACCGACGAACAAAGATTACTTCAAATTCTAAAAAATTTATTATCCAATGCCTTTAAATTCACAGAAAAAGGAAGTGTACTTCTCCATATCAAAAATGCGTCAATGGGCACTACCCGTACTCGCACTCCTATGTTGGCCTTTTCCGTTATAGATACGGGTATTGGAATTCCCGAGGAAAAACATAACACAATATTTGAGGAATTTCAGCAGGCAAACGGAACAACTAACCGCAAATATGGTGGTACGGGCTTGGGTTTATCCATTTCCAAAAAAATTGCCGAGTTGCTGGGTGGCTTTATCAGCTTAGAAAGCCAGGAAGGTAAAGGTAGCACTTTTACCTTATATTTACCTCTCAATATACCTGGTGATGCGACCAAAGATGAAGCGGTAAGCGAGGTGGCTGTTGGATTGGAAGAACCATCAGGAGATGATGTAAATCAGCCTGAAATAGAGCAGAATCAGGATCTACTGGAGGGGCGTAAAATATTAATAGTGGATGATGATATGCGGAATGTTTTTGCCCTAAGCGCCATACTTGAAAACCATAAGGTGGATGTATTATTTGCTGAAAACGGAAAAGAAGGGATTAAAACCTTGCAGGAAAATCCAGATATTGATCTTGTGCTAATGGATATCATGTTACCCGAAATGGATGGCTATGAGACTATGCAATATATCCGTCAAATACCTAAATATCAAACATTACCAATAATAGCTCTGACTGCCAAGGCTATGAAGTATGACCGGGAAAAATGCATTAATGCGGGAGCATCCGATTATATAAGCAAACCGGTAAATCTAAAGAAACTTCTGTCATTAATAAAGGTTTGGTTATATAAATAGGTGGTGTGCAGCGACTTGGGTATTAACATGGAAGCAGAACAACCGGGGTATGATAACCAGTTGGAAAAAATAGAAATTAACCTTTTGCTTGAAGGTATTTACCAGCGTTATGGTTTTGACTTTAGGAATTATGTTTATTCCTCCATTCGTAGAAGAATTTGGCACCGAACAAGGGTTGAAAATTTAAGCAATATATCAGCCTTAATAGAAAAAGTTTTACACGATCATCAGGCAATGGAAAGACTATTTGGCGATTTCTGTATTCATGTTAGCGAAATGTTTCGTGATCCAAGTTTTTTCATGACTTTAAGAACAAAGATACTTCCACTTTTAAAAGACAAACCCCTTATTCGAATTTGGCATGCAGGGTGTGCTACTGGAGAAGAAGTATTTTCAATGGCTATTCTTTTATGTGAGGAAGGCTTACATGATAAAACAATGATCTATGCCACAGATATGAGTGATAAAATAATAAATAAGGCGAAGCAAGGGGTTTTCCCTTTATCTAGAATGAAATTATATACCCAGAATTATATAAAATCCGGTGGGACCAGGTCCTTTTCCGACTATTATAAAGTTGTGGGTGATAACGCAATTTTTGCACCGTCTCTTATAAAAAAAGTTATTTATGCGCAACACAATTTAGCCAGTGACGGTTCATTTAATGAATTTGACGTGATTATTTGCAGAAACGTTTTGATCTATTTTAACAGAATCCTTCAAAAAAAAGTGTTTAAATTGTTTTATGATAGCCTGTGTATACAGGGATTTCTTGGTTTAGGCAATAAGGAGACAATTGATTTCTCCGACGTGGCTTACTGCTATGATAATGTAAATATAAAAGAAAGAGTATATCGTAAGTTTAAATAGGTATAATCAATTAAAAAAGATTTATTTCTTAAATCGGGGGATTCATATGAGTGATCAAAAAATAAATATATTATTGGTTGATGATAGACCGGAAAATTTGGTTGCATTAGAAGCAGCACTAATGTCCCCCAAATACAATCTGGTTAGGGCAATTTCCGGGGAAGAAGCTTTAAAATTAGTCCTTTCAGAGGATTTTTCTCTAATTTTATTGGATGTTCAAATGCCTGGACTAGATGGTTTTGAAACAGCATATTTAATAAGACAAAGAAAAAAGACTAAAAATGTTCCAATTATATTTATTACAGCAATTAGCCAGGCAAATGAATTTGTTATAAAAGGATACAAGATTGGCGCTACAGATTATATTATAAAACCATTTCACCCGGAAACATTAAGGTTAAAGATTGAGGGATATCTAAAAGTTTATCAAGATCGTGAAAGCCTTGAGATTATGGTTCAAGAGCGCACCTCAGAGTTAAAATCTACTAACCAGAAGCTGCTTCAAGAAGTTAATAAACGAAAGATAATTGCTGAAAAGCTAATGGCTTCTAATAAAAAAATTACCAATATTTTAGAAAGTATCTCGGATGCATTTATTTCTGTGGATAACAGTTGGTTATTGACATATATAAATAAAGAAGCTGTTCGATTATTTGGATTATTTAATATATCCCCCGATGGGCTTATTGGAAGGATCATATGGGATTTGATACCGGAAAACATTTGTACAAAACTCTATACTCAACTTAATGAAGCAATTAATAGTAAGAAAAGAGTCCATTTTGAGATAGAAGCTTCGGATTTAAAACATTCTTTCTATGACGTTAACGCTTATCCTTTTTTTGATGGATTGTCTATTTATTTTAGAGACATCACTGAAATTAAACGACTAGAAAAGGAAATGACTCAAATTGACCGTCTAAATACGGTTGGCAAATTGGCTGCCGGTATTGCTCATGAAGTCAGGAACCCAATGACTACTGTACGAGGATTACTACAGGTGTTGGCTAGTAAGGAGGAATGTTCTAAATATAATGAGTACTTTCCTCTTATGATAGGGGAACTGGACAGGGCTAATTCAATTATTACAAATTTTCTCTCTTTGGCAAAAGATAAATTTATTGAATTCAAAAGGCAAAGCCTTAAGGAAATAGTTGAAAGCTTATTCCCTTTAATCCAAGCGGACGCAATGGTTTCCGAAAAGTATATACATATGGATTTAGAAGAAGTTTTGGAAATCCCTCTGGACGGAGAAGAAATCCGTCAGTTAATTCTCAATCTTGTGCGAAATGGTTTGCAGGCAATGTCCCCCGGCGGAAATATGAAGATAAGAACATTTATGACAAAGGAAGAAATTGTACTGGCCGTGCAAGATGATGGTCAAGGGATACCCCCAAAAGTGTTTAAAAAAATCGGCACTCCATTTTTCACTACAAAAGAAGATGGTACAGGTTTGGGGCTTGCTGTATGTTATAGCATTGCTGCTAAACATAATGCTAAAATAGATATAGAAACTAGTGTTAAGGGTACAACCTTTTATGTGCGCTTCAATGTCTCCCAAAAGACTGTGCTAAAAGTTTTTTAACGTACTTTTAATAGTAGCAAACTGTTAAAGGTTACGATTAATGTTGCACCCATATCTGCAAATATGGCTATCCACAGGGTTAACCAACCGGGAATTACTAACAGTAAGGCCATTGTTTTAATTGCTAAAGAGAAGATAATATTCTGCTTAATGATGGTCAAAGCCTTTCGGCTTAATGTTATTGTATAGTGCAATTTATTTAAATCACCTGACATTAAAGCAATATTCGCCGTTTCCAATGCCGTATCGGTTCCAGCTCCGCCCATTGCCACACCAACGGTTGAAGCTGCTAGTGCCGGTGCATCGTTCACGCCATCCCCAACCATTGCGACACTTTGATGGTTTTTCCGGAGCTCTTTAATAAAATTTAATTTATCTTCCGGAAGCAAATCGGCTTTAATATCCGAAACCCCGATTTCTTTCCCAACAGCTTCTGCTGTTCGTTGATTATCACCGGTAAGCATGATTGTTTTCTCAATGCCTATTAGATGAAGCTTGCGGATAACTTCTTTTGATGATTCTCTAATTTCATCAGCTACGGCAATTAAGGAAAGGATTTCTTTTTCCGTACCTAAAACCATGACGGTTTTACCTTCCCTTTGCATACGAGCAATTTGTTTTCTGATAGTACTTCCAATGTTAGTTTTGTGCAAATCCTTAAAAAGATTTGGACTTCCTATATAATACAGTTCTTTATTTATTTTTGCCATTACGCCTTTACCCGTAATGGATTGGAAATCTTCAACCGGTATATCACTTAGATTCAATCCTATTTCTTCTGCTTTTCTCATAATCGCTGAGGCAAGGGGATGCTGTGATCTTTTTTCAAGGGCCGCTGCGATGATAAGCAATTCATTTTCATCGCCACCATATGTCATAACTTCTGTTACCACCGGAACACCTTTGGTTAATGTCCCTGTTTTATCAAAAGCGATGATTTTTAAGGCGCCGGCTTCTTCTAAATAAATGCCGCCTTTTATTAAAACACCGTTTTTAGCTGCATTGCCAACTGCAGTTACCACGGCAACCGGTGTTGAAACGACTAGGGCACAAGGACAGCCGACCACTAAAACTGCTAACCCCTGATAAATCCATTTGCTCCAATCCCCCTCAAATAGCAGTGGTGGAACAACAGCAATTAATAGAGCCAGGACGATGACAGCCGGCGTATAGTATCGGGCAAATTTATCAACAAATGCTTGAGAAGGTGCCCTTTCAGCTTGAGCTTCTTCCACTAAATGAATAATTTTTGCAAGAGTTGTGTCTTCCGCTCTTTTGGTTACTTTTACCTCTAATAATCCTTCTTCATTCAATGTACCAGCAAAGACCTTATCATTAATCGTTTTGGTCACTGGAACACTTTCTCCGGTAATGGAAGCCTGATTTATGGTAGATATCCCCTTGGTAACTGTTCCATCCATCGCTATTTTTTGCCCGGGCTTTACGATCATAATAGCGCCAACTTGAACATCTTCAACGTTGACCATCATTTCTAAATCGCCGATACGGATAAGAGCTTCCTTGGGGGCAATATCCATTAAAGATTCAATAGATTGACGGGCTTTATCCATTGAATAACGCTCTAATGCTTCACTGATGGCAAATAGAATGACGACAGTTGCACCTTCGCCCCATTCTCCAATTACAGCGGCCCCTAAAATAGCTACTGTCATTAGTGTATTCATGTCAAAGTTTAGTCTGCTTAAGTTTTTAAAACCTTTAATGAATAGCGAGTATCCCCCAATTAGTATAGCAGCAGCATAACCGATTTTCGGAAGCATTTGCCCTTCTCCGTATTGCAGTGCTGAAAGCCAGCTGATCACAAGTAATATTGCCGATATATAAACTTTAACATTCTCTTTCTGTTTCCAGAACGGTTCACAAGCTACCGGTTTTTCATTTTCTTCCCGCACCTTCAAGTTTTCAAATGCGCCGGCTTTTTCGATTGCTTCAATAGTTGTGCTGCCATAAATTTTCAGTTTAGATGCGCCAAAATTTACTTTTGCATCAATAACACCATCCAGGTGTTTTACGTTCGTTTCGAACTTTATCGAGCAGTTAGCTCAGGAGAGTCCCTGAATACGGTATTTTTTTACTGCTTCAACCTCAGATATTGATTTTCACCCCCTTACTTATGGGTTAATGATCTAATGAGTATTAGATTAACCGTTAATACCGGCTTTTATTTAGTTGCGCAGCTCTAAATTACTACTTATTCTTGATACTGGATTAATATATGCGACTATAATGCGACCGGATATTTAGCCTCAATCACACGGTACTACTCATATTATTGGCTGCGCAATTTGGCCAGCACAGTCTTGAGTTGTTCAGGACTATTTATGTTATTGAGTAATTTTTCAACATATAAGGACTTGCTTGGGTCCTGCATGTCATGCATAGTAACATATACTCCGGCTCGTCTGCCCAACTGGAAATTAGCTTTTTCCTGTGGTGTCATACCAAGATAGTGATCAATAATCCCCAGTAATTTATTTTGGTCACCAGGCAGGGTACCCTGTAATTCCTGCAGCAAATTGCGCATGTGATCACTTACCACCGTAGTAGTTGCCCCTTTTAGCGACTCAAGCAATAAACGTTGTTCTGTAACCACTTCATCCTCATCTAAGGGTGTAAAAGCGCCACTGGCCATCATATCATATAGAGGAGTATTTTTAAGTACAGAAAGTGTTCTAAAACGCATATATTCTGGGTTCCCCTGGTTAATTACAGCAGCGGTTTCCAAAGAATGTTCCCTGGTGTGCTCTCTGCCGCCCAACCCGGGCATGATGTACCAGCATAGCGATATACCGGAAGCCTTAATTTTTTGAGCAGCTTCAATTAATTGGTTAGCAGTAATGCCCTTTAGGATCTTTTTTAATACTATGTCCGATCCCGATTCCATGCCCATGTGTATCCTGTCTAGACCGGCCTCTCTTAATTCTTGTAGTTCACCTGTGCTCTTTCGGGTTACTGTATTTGCCCTGGCGTACATGGTTACTCGTTCCACTGAGGGCAGGATGATACGCAGATATTGAATAATTTGCACTAATTCACTAGTCTTTAATACTAGTGAATTAGCATCTTGCAAAAAAACATTTTTGCCGCCGTAATACAGCCACTGAGCAACATGGTAATGCAAATAGCCATAGCGAGAGCCAGCTTCATTTACCACTTTTCCGTTTACTCGTCCATCCAATCCATTATTCAGGGAAATTTGCCTGACTTGCTTGACAACCCGGGCTATGGAATCTATGTCTCGCTGCACATCTTCAACCGGGCGCCTGCTGAACTGCTCGCCTTTGTAAGTTATACAAAAGGTACATTTATTCCAGGGACAGTTTCTGGTTACCCGAATAAGCAAACTGGATGCTTCGCTGGGCGGTCTGATCGGACCTTGCTCAATTTGCATGATAATCATCCTCCATGATTCTTCATTGCCTCCAATTTAAGTCAACTATCCCGAAGGTTTGCTGCAAAAAGTATTTGGGGCAATAACTTAGTAAAAGAAAATCCTCATGATTAAAAAGGCGAAAAGCTATAACATTATATTAAAAGCATAGCCATGATGGCACAAATTGTTGTTTTTATTTGAATATTACACAAAATTATGTAGCAAAGCCATGATTACAATGCCAACTAACAAACTATAGAAAAGGCTTTTGGTCTTAATGGCGACCAGCAGTGTGGGTATGAAGGCCCAGAAATACTTATTATAAATACTTATATCAATGTCACCCTCCGGCGCTAATACGCTTAAAGCTGTTAAGGCGCCTAAGACAGCCGGGGCCACAAAGGATAACCATCGTTTAAGCAGTTCAGGAAATTCATAACGAGAAAACAGCACTACCGGCAGGATACGTGGCAAGAGGGATACCAGCGAAACGCCAATAATCATTAGCCAAATACTAGTGCTGCTCATGAATTAACACCCCCAAACTGGCCGCAATAATTGTTGCAATGATGATATTAAACATATTCCCCATAGCAGCCGGTACAAGGTAACCAATCAGTAAACAAAAAAAAGCTGAAGACAAGGCAACAATAACGTCTGATGTATGTTTGGTCATGAAGACCAATAGACAAATATACATAGCCGGCAAAGCAAAATCTAGGCCCAAACTGTCCGTATTCCCTATATAACTACCCAGTATGGCTCCCAATAATGTACTGGTGATCCAACCAATATGTGCGCTTAGATTAAGTCCGGCCATATAGGAAGCGGTGGGCGCATGCCCCTGATAGCGGTTTATTGCTACTGCATAAGTCTCGTCCGTCAATCCATAGGATAGCAGGCTGCCAATCGCAGTTGGAACTTGCCCTTTGAGGTAAGGCACCAATGATGTAGAAAATAGTAAATACCTTAAATTAACTAAAACATTTGCCAGGATAATGGTGAATAGGGCTCCTCCTGCTTGCATGACCCCGATGGCAATGTATTGCCCGGCTCCTGTAAAACACAGAACCGACATCATTGTAGCCTGAATGATTGACATGCCTACTTCATTTGCCAGAACCCCAAAAGCAAACCCCAGTGGTAAATAACCCAAAATGATTGGAATTGAGTCTTTGATTCCTTGCTTTAGTTCTTGCTTTTGCATATGTATCGCCATCCGAATAAAATGTAGTTCAAAGGCTCTCTTTGTTACTACAATTATATCATCATGTGGGATAAATGCTTGGGAAGTTTTTAGTCTTGCTTTTATTATACTTGGAAGAAAGATCATAATACGGGGGGGGTAAATTTATATATAAAACGAGTCCGTAGTAGCGTCCATAGGACGTTTTTTTATATCTTTTTCATGACATATTGCTGAAATTTATCATATAACACCAGGCTTATGACTGTCGATAATAATTTACCTGACATTATCGTCTTAATTTTTGTTCATACTGGTAGCACAATCAGGTTGTCGTATATCATTTTGTAGGCACACATATAATGTTACATAAGGGGGATCGAGCTCATGATGTCACAGTGCCTTTCCATTGGTGCCGCGCACTATAAAGAACTGCTTAAAGATACTTTGTGCAAGGAACTTAGGGTGCTTAAAGACCAAGGTCTGGAAGTGCATATGGAAGAAAGCCCGGTCGGCAGCCTTACTTTTTTAGCTTGCAGCGTTTCCGGCTGTGAACAGATAGAGCCCGTTTTCAAAGATCAAATAGCGGGAGTTGTTGCCGATTTAATAACCAGCGAATGGAAAGATAAGCTGCTTAAAGATATTATAAGAAATAATTATTATTATTTTGATGATGATGAAAAGGGAACTATTTATAATTATGCCCAGAAAAAAATAAATTATAATGAAAAAAGTAGGGAAAAGGATAGACTGTGGATTCTGCGCCGGCTGACCGAGTATTTAAATTTTAACAGTAATTTGGTAATTGACGGCTTCATTCGTTTCCGGCTTAAAGAATATGTTAATGATTTATATGAAGTGGCGGATCAAGCAGTGGATGATTTTTTAAGTGAACGCGAATATAAAGAATTTATACAATTGTTAAGATATTTTGTAGAAATCCAGGATCCCCGTGCAGAACTGGTAAATGTAGTTATCCGTCCCAGTGGTGTGTTCCAATTATACGACGAAGTGGGCCGGGTTATTAATAGTGACTATTTAAAAGATTTTATGGTAGAGTTAGCCGAGAATGAAATTAATTATGAGGATTTACTGATTAGTGCTTTGATCACTATTTCTCCTAAAAAAATCATGGTTCATACGGGCAACGGCGATTTTCCGGCCGGTACCTTGGAAACTATCAGACAGGTTTTTGCTGACCGGGTTTCCCAATGCCAGGGATGTTCAATGTGCCGGCAGCAATGATTTGCGCTGTTGACAATTAGAAGGTATTTAAATATAATATGCGTGTATTAACTGCGTAAATAGTAAGTTATAAATGTAATGATGAGGAAAGTAAACTTCAACCGGTTCTCAGAGAGAGGGTGCCAATGGCTGGAAGCGCCTTTGTATGCGGGGAGTTGAAAACCACCTTTAAACAGCTGTATTGAACAAATATAGTAAATACAGCCGGTCGGCACCGTTATACGCTTTAGAAGTAGAGCCTTCCTTTTAAGGTTTAAATCAGGGTGGAACCGTGGGATAAACATCCCGCCCCTGGCATTCGTGCCGGGGGCGTTATTTTTTTTAACGGCATATTTAGCCAAAGTTATTTAAAGCATGTGTATAGGAAAGGGGTATCAACTACAAATGATTAACGTAACTCTAAAAGATGGTTCGGTGCGCAGTTACGAACCCGGAACATCTCTTTTGGAAATGGCCATAAGTATTAGTCCCAGGTTGGCCAAGGAAGCACTGGTGGCCAGAGTGAACGGTAAGCTAGCTGACTTAAACGAAAAAATATATGATGACAGTGAAGTAGAGCTTCTGACCTTTGACAGCGATGAGGGTAAAAAGGTTTTTAGGCATAGTGCCTCACACGTATTGGCCCAAGCCGTGCAAAGGCTGTTTCCCGGCACCAAGCTGGCTATAGGACCGGCAATTGCCAACGGTTTTTATTATGATTTTGACAAGGAACAAAGCTTCACTCCAGAGCAGCTTGAAAAAATCGAAGCGGAAATGGATAAAATTATTAAAGAAGATTGGCCATTTGGCCGGGTGGAACTGTCCCGTGAAGATGCCCTGCGCAGATTTAATGAGCGGGGTGAACAGTATAAGGTTGAGTTAATTAAAGATTTGCCGGAGGACTCCGTTATCTCTTGTTACCGGCAGGGTGAATTTGAAGATTTATGCGCTGGGCCTCACGTACCCTCCACAGGAAGGCTAAAAGCCCTTAAACTGCTAAGTGTAGCCGGGGCGTACTGGCGCGGTGATGAGCACAACAAAATGCTGCAGCGTATTTATGGCACGGCGTTCCCCAAAAAATCGCTACTTGAAGAGCACTTGCACCGGCTGGAGGAAGCTAAACGCAGGGACCACCGTAAGCTGGGGGCGGAATTAGACTTGTTTAGTATTCATGAGGAAGGCCCCGGATTCCCCTTTTTTCATCCCAAGGGAATGATTTTGCGTAATGAGCTGGAAAAATACTGGCATGAAGAGCACAAAAAACGCGGTTATGACGAAATACGCACGCCGGTGATATTAAACCGGTCGCTATGGGAGCAGAGCGGACACTGGGACCATTACAGGGAGAATATGTACTTTACTCGTATAGATGAGGGAGATTACGCCATTAAGCCTATGAACTGTCCTGGCAGTATGCTTATATACAGGAACCGCCCGCACAGTTATCGCGAGCTGCCCATACGCATGGCCGAGCTGGGTCTGGTGCACCGGCACGAGCTTTCCGGGGTGCTGCACGGGCTGATGCGAGTGCGCTGTTTTACCCAGGATGATGCGCATATCTTTATGCTGCCCAGTCAGATAAAAGATGAAATTGTAGGCGTTATTGATATGGTAAATAATTTCTACCAGGTGTTTGGATTTAAATACCATGTGGAATTATCCACCAAGCCGGACAAGGCTATGGGTTCCGATGAAATATGGGAGCTGGCCACCGGTACTTTGCAAGATGCCCTGGAGGCCCGGGGGTTGCCCTACAAAATTAATGAAGGGGATGGCGCTTTTTACGGCCCCAAAATAGATTTCCATTTGGAGGATTGCCTGGGCCGCACATGGCAGTGCGGTACCATTCAGTTGGATTTCCAGATGCCCGAGTTGTTTGATCTGACCTATGTTGGCGAAGACGGTCAAAAGCACCGTCCCGTAATGATCCACCGGGTGGTGTTCGGTAGCATCGAGAGATTTATCGGTATCCTTACCGAGCATTTTGCCGGTGCATTCCCGGCTTGGCTAGCCCCGGTGCAAGTAAAGGTGTTACCTATTACCGATCGGCACTTGGAGTACGCCCATAAAGTAGTTGAAGCGTTCGCGAAAAGGGATATCCGGGTGGAGCTGGACGCTCGTAATGAAAAGGTCAATTATAAAATAAGGGAGGCCCAGGCGCAAAAGATACCTTACATGTTGGTGCTTGGCGACCGGGAGGCCGAAGCGGGGGCAGTTGCGGTACGCCATCGTAGTCAGGGAGACCTGGGTGCGGTACAGTTGGAACAGTTTATCGAAGATCTAGTGCGGGAAATTAATACTAAAGAGCGTAAATAAACATTATAGCTGCAGTAGCGGATTGCGGGGCAGTTGACGGAGCTGATTTGTCGTGTTATAATAACCACAAATTGTATATATTGAATGCTAAGTAGAGGCTGCTCGCTTCTCACCTCGCAACATCCAAATGGATTGTTTAAGGGTTAATTATCAGCTACCATAAGTCTTAATAATTTATTGGTAATAATTGGCGGGTGCACGCACCCGCCTTTTTATTTTACAGGGAGGTGAAATTTATTTCCAGGGATCACCGGATAAATGAAAATATTCGGGTCAAAGAAATTAGAGTGGTGGACGATGACGGTAAACAGCTGGGTGTTCTGCCTACCCGTGAGGCCTTTAAGCTGGCGGAGGAAAAACAACTGGATCTGGTTGAAATAGCACCACAAGCCAAGCCGCCGGTTTGCCGGATTATGGATTACGGCAAATTTAAATTTGAACAAAGCAAGCGGGAGAAAGAAGCTAGGAAAAACCAGCGCATCATCAATGTCAAAGAAGTAAAACTGAGACCGAATATTGATGATCATGATTTTGAAGTTAAGGCAAAAAACGCCATTCGTTTTTTAAAAGACGGTGATAAGGTCAAGTTAACTATTATGTTTCGTGGCCGGCAGATTGTGCATCCCGATCTTGGTAAAAATCTTTTGTTGCGGATGGCGGAACAAGTTACTGATCTGGCTAATGTGGAAAGACAGCCCAAGCTTGAGGGCAAAAATATGATTATGATTTTGGCACCCAAGCAGCAGCAAGAATAGTACTATCTACAGGAAGGAGTGAAGGTACCAATGCCTAAAATCAAAACACATCGTGGTGCCGCAAAACGTTTTAAGAAGACGGGAACAGGCAAATTCAAGGGCTCGCACGCATTTCACAGTCATATTTTAGGGAAGAAGTCAGCCAAACGCAAGCGCAACCTGCGTAAGGCTATTATGGTTGATAAAACTAATGAAGCTAAACTACAGCGTCTTCTCCCTTAATCTAGTACAAGTTTTTAGTCCGCAAAAAAGGAGGAATAACCATGCCACGGGCGAAGAGTAGTGTGGTTTCACGTAAAAGACACAAGAAGATTTTAAAACTGGCCAAGGGCTATAGAGGTTCGAAAAGTAAATTGTTCCGGGTGGCCAACCAGCAAGTGATGAAGTCTCTGATGTACGCTTACCGGGACCGTAGAGCAAGAAAGCGTGATTTTAGAAGACTTTGGATTACCCGCATTAATGCCGCTGCACGGGATAATGGCATGTCTTACAATCGTTTCATCAATGGTTTGAAAAATGCAGGGGTGGATATTAATCGCAAGGTGCTGGCCGATTTGGCCGTGAACGACAGCAAAGCTTTTGGCCAGTTGGTGGAGATGGCTAAGAGTCAGGCGCATTCCTAATCGATTGTTGCGCCTATGCTGACCATACGAGTTTTGGATCATGAGTCAGCGAGGATGATAAGCATGGCAATAAATAAACCATGCTTATTTTATTTGGGAGGAAAACTAAAATCAAATGTTGCAAAGTAAACAAAACCCTCAGCTAAAATATGTGCGGCGCCTTGCCCAACGCAAGTTCAGGGAACGGGAAGGAAAATTTATTATTGAAGGGGTGCGCTTTCTGGAGGAAGCAGTGCAGGCAGACTGGCCTCTAGAGCTGGTTATTCATAATAATGGTATAACCGAACAGACCAGGGCCGGTAGGCTGCTGGATTTACTGGGACTGCGGGGTGTGCCAATGCTGGCTGTGGATGATACACTGTTTCATGGACTGGCAGATACCGAGTCGCCTCAGGGAGTGCTTGCAGTGACCTGTGTACCGGAGGGCCTGAATATGGACTTACAAGTTTGGGCCGCACAGGGCCGGGATTTGCTAGTGCTTGTGGACGGTATCCGAGACCCGGGCAATTTAGGGACTGTCATCCGTTGCGCTGATGCTGCCGGGGCGAGTGGTGTACTTATGCTCAAAGGTTCTGTGGACCCGTATAATTCTAAAACACTACGCTCTACTATGGGATCGATATTTCACGTGCCGGTTATACCCATTGGGGAGCGAGACAGGCTACTTTCCCAATTATTTTCGGCCGGCTGGCGGTTGGTAGTAGGCGACCCGGGAGCTGATAAGCTTATCCACCAGTGTGACTTGACCGGCCGGGTGGTGCTGGCTGTGGGCAGTGAAGCCGACGGTGTGTCCGATGAGGTGCGCCAGGCAGCCTGGGAGAGGGTGCGCGTTCCCATGCCGGGCCGGGCCGAATCACTGAATGCCGGAGTAGCTGTCGGAATAATGCTCTATGAAGCGGTGCGGCAAAGAACCGTATAAAACCTTACTTGTTTTAAAAACTACCATATGATATAATCTTTTCGAATAAAGGTCCCCAAAAAATGTGGGAAAGGTTGTGGTTAAATGTTTTTAACCGCCGATTTTTTTTGGAGGCTGTTTGAAGCAACGGGTTCCATCCGGGCATATATGCTTTACAGAAGACTTGCTGTCCACTAGTACAGTAATAATGGATAATTAATGGTAATGAAGGGGATAAGTAAGCGGCTATTTGCCTGCCAGGGAAGTGGGGTCATAGACTGGAAGCCTCATTAAGTGCAACCCGCTCAAATTCACCCCGGAACTGCAGCTGAAACATTATTAGTAGGTGTAGCCGGATTCTCGCCGTTACCGGGAGCCAGGCGAAAAATCTTCGCTTGGGCTAAGTGGTTGAGCTTTTTATGCACACAAAATTAGGGTGGTACCGCGGGTTATTCCGTCCCTTGGGGCGGTTTTTTATTTTGTCTTCATAAGGTGGGAATAATAGGGCAATTGTTATTCTTTAAGGGGGATTATTTAATGCAGGGAAAATTGAAAAATATATTATCCGAGGCGCAGCAGGAATTATCTCAGATAGATAACTTAGAAGAGTTGAATGACATCCGAGTGCGCTTTTTGGGGAAAAAAGGGCAATTAACGGGCGTGCTGCGGGGCATGGGTACCCTTTCTGCAGGGGAGCGGCCGGTAATAGGCCGGCTGGCCAATGACGTTCGTTCACAAATAGAGGATATATTGGAGCGGCGTACGGCTGAAATTAAAGAAAAACATAAAATTGTGCAGTTGGAGTCTGAAAGAATTGATGTTACGCTGCCCGGTACTTCCTTTATGATGGGGCGCAGGCATCCTTTATCAATTGTCCAAGAGGAAATAGAGGAAATTTTCCTGGGCATGGGGTACGCCATTGAAGAAGGTCCGGAAATTGAAACGGATTTCTATAACTTTGAGGCATTAAATTTACCCAAAGATCACCCGGCCCGGGATATGCAGGATTCATTTTATATTAATCCCGAGGTGCTCCTGCGCACTCAAACTTCCCCGGTGCAGGTGCGTACAATGGAGCGGACCGCCCCCGGGCTGCCGGTGCGCATTATCGCCCCTGGCCGGGTGTATCGCCGGGATGACGACGCCACTCACTCGCCGATGTTTAACCAAGTGGAGGGTTTAGTGGTGGACCGGCGAGTGACTTTGGCCGATTTAAAGGGCACTTTGCAAGTGTTTGTGGAAAAAATGTTTGGCCCCGCAACTAAAACCAGGTTCCGGACTAGTTTCTTTCCTTTTACTGAGCCTAGTGCCGAGGTAGATATATCCTGTGTTATGTGCGGCGGCCAGGGCTGTCGGGTTTGCTCCCATTCAGGCTGGCTGGAAATACTGGGCTGTGGCATGGTGCACCCCCGGGTGCTGGAAGTATCGGGCTATAACCCCGAGGAAGTCACCGGCTTTGCCTTTGGTATGGGGATAGAGCGTATTACCATGCTCAAATATGGCATTGATGATCTGCGTCTATTGTTTGAGAACGATTTGAGATTTTTAGCCCAGTTTTAAGGGGTCAGGCTTAAACTTTGATAAATTTTTTAGGATAATCAAAATAGTTTATGAGGAGGTAACAACTCTTGCGTGTTTCCTTTAATTGGTTGCAGGAATATGTGGATATAGACGTTTCCCCCGCTGCGCTAGCCGAGTCCCTGACCCTGGTAGGACTGGCGGTGGAGGGTATGGAAGAGCCCGGCAAGGGCATTGAAAAGGTATATACAGGGAAAATACTTAAAATAGATAAACATCCCAACGCGGATAAACTGGTTATTTGTCAGGTAACGCTGGGTGGGGAGGAGCAAACCCAAATTGTTACCGGGGCCACCAATGTCCGGCAAGGGCAAGTGGTACCCGTAGCCGTAGTGGGTGCCAAGCTGGCCGGTGGCTTGACAATTAAGAAGGCCAAGCTACGCGGGGTGGAATCCCGGGGAATGCTTTGCTCGGGTGCGGAGTTAGGCTTGGATCCGGATATATTGCCGGAGGACCAGCAGCACGGTGTCATGATTTTGCCTGCCGATACACCTGTTGGTGTGGATATAAAGCCTTTGCTTGGACTGGATGATGTAATAATGGAGCTTGAGCTCACTCCCAACCGAGGCGATTGTATGTGCATGTTCGGTGTAGCCCGGGAAGTGGCCGCCTTATTACAAAAACCACTTAAAATGCCCACCGTTCAATTGTCTGAAATACCGCCCAGGCCGGAGGACCAGGTACATGTAGATATTGATGATGCTGACCTGTGCCGCCGTTATGTGGCCCGGCTGCTCAAAAACGTTAAAATAGGGTCATCACCGGAATGGATGCAGCAGCGGCTGCGGGCTGCCGGTGTTCGGCCGATCAGCAATGTGGTGGATGTGACCAACTATGTAATGATGGAAATGGGCCAGCCCATGCATGCATTTGATTATAACAAGCTTAAAGACGGCCATATTATTGTGCGCCGGGCTGCAGCGGGCGAAACCATTGTTTCCCTCGATAAGGTGGAAAGAAAGCTGGCCCCGGACACGCTGGTTATCACCGACCCTGGCGGACCGGTGGCGGTGGCTGGAGTAATGGGCGGTCTGGAATCCGAGGTGACGGAGGATACCACAACTGTTTTACTTGAGTCGGCGTATTTTAAACCTGTAAGTGTGCGGCGCACCTCTCGGGATTTGGGATTGCGCTCGGAATCTTCTTCGCGGTTTGAAAAGGGCATTGACCTTACAGGTTGCCTGCGGGCTGCGGATCGGGCTGCTGCGCTGCTTGCCCAGATGGGTGCGGCAGAAACGGTAGCTTTGGTAGTGGATAATTACCCCGAGCCTGCGGTGGATAAAACTGTACTGCTGCGACCCGACCGGGTAAACCGGCTTTTGGATACCTATTTAACTGCTGCTGAAATTGGCCGGTTGCTGACCCGTCTGCATTTTACAGTGCGGGAGGATAGCAACGGGTTGCTGCTGCATGTACCCGGTTACCGTCCTGATATTAGCATTGAGGTTGACCTAATTGAGGAAGTGGCCCGGCTGTACGGGTATAACCAGGTAAAAAATACTTTACCCACCGGTGTTATTACCCAGGGAGCTAGAACTTATGCCCAGCGCCTGGCGCTTAATGTAAAAGATTTTTTAGCCCGGATCGGGTTTAAGGAAGTAATTACCTATAGTTTTGTTAATACCCGGGTTTTTGACCGGTTGGGATTGCCTGAGGGAAACCCGTTCCGCAATGTGGTGAAGCTGCAAAATCCTTTAAGCGAAGAACAGGCCGTAATGCGCACGCTGTTATTCCCTGGTCTGCTGGAAGTGCTGCAGCGCAATAGCAATCGCCGGGTCAAGGATGGAGCTGTTTTTGAGTTGGGCCGGGTGTTTTACCCCCGGGAAGGAGAGCTTTTGCCTGAAGAAGTGCCGATGCTGGCGGTGGCGGTCACCGGCTCAACCCAGGGAAGCTGGAATGCTCGATCCGTGTCCATGGATTTTTATTACCTGAAGGGTTGTTTGGAAACGCTGTTGGTCTATTTGGGGGTAAAGGATGTAGCTTACAAGCCTGCTGCTGATATAACAGGCTTTCATCCCGGGCGGACTGCCATCGTGAAGGCCGGCGATGTCGAATTGGGCGTGGTCGGTGAGCTGCATCCCGACGTGCAGGAGAACTATGACCTGAGTCAGAGGGTGATAGTGCTGGAGCTTAATTTCCAACGGCTTATCGAGGTTTCGGGTACGTCAAGAAAGTATCAACCGCTGCCTAAGTTCCCAGGTGTGGAACGGGACCTGGCTGTAGTAGTGCGGAAGGATACTCCGGCCCAGCAGATATTTGATAAAATATACCAGGCGGGCGGTGCCATTTTAAGTGATGTGCAGGTGTTCGATATATATCACGGCGAGCAGTTCGCTCCTGACCGGCATAGCATGGCCTTTGCTTTGAAATTCCAGGCTGCGGACCATACGCTTACCGATGAGGAAGTGTCTATAAAAATTGACGGTATTATGGATGCCTTGCAAAGGGATTTTGGTGCTATTTTGAGGAAATAGCATTGAAAAAATAACGGGCAGTTGGCTTAGCTTTTACAGCAAGCAGATTGCCCGTTTTTTTGTAATTATACAATATATGCAGCAGGAATAAGTGAATAATTGCCGAATTATTAACTAGATGTGTCTGATGTTAGCGGGGGAGGGCCAATCCATGTCAGATGAGCAGAACCGGGTGGATGTGGAAATCAATGGAGTACGCTACACTATAAAAGGTGATACATCCCCTGAGAATATGTTTAAAATGTCCCGGCATGTGGATGAACAAATTAAGCTGGTTTTGCGGCGTAATCCCAGGCTCTCTTTGTACAAGGCCGCGGTTCTGGTGGCACTTAATATAACCGAAGAGCTTTTTAGTTTACGTGAAGAATATGATAACTTGGTGCATATTTTGGAACCCGAAAGTAAACCAAACAAATAGTTACCCATGTACTCATGGAGCGGGCTTCATGAGTTTTTTTATATTTTTCGGGACAAATTATTCTTAATTAAATAAGTTAGCCGGAAACCAAAGCTTAGCTATAATAGTCTTATGAAAAGAAAGGCGTTACGAATGAGAAACGCAGAAATTGCCTGGTCCTTTTATCAAATTGCCGATTTGTTGGATTTTAAGGGTGAAGAATTCTTTAAAACCAGGGCCTACCGGCGGGCTGCCCGTACTATTATCGGGTTACAGCGGCCTGTGGCAGAGCTATATGCTAGCGGGGAATTAAAAAATGTCTCCGGTATAGGGAAAAATATCATTGCTAAAATTGGTGAAATGCTGGTTAGCGGCGAATGCCAGCTGCACAGGAAATTGAAACAAGAGATTCCTGCTTCACTGCTCGATTTAATGGCCTTACCCGGGATAGGGCCTAAGCGAGCTAAATTGCTCTATGAACGCTTGGGTGTAACCACCCTTGCTGAGCTGGAGCAGGCGGCCCGTGTCAAGAAGGTGCGGGATTTGCCAGGGATGGGCACTAAAACCGAGCAAGGTATTATTCAAGATATCGGCCGTTTGAAAAAGAAAACCCACCGCCTGCCGCTGGGGGTGGCCAGGGAACTGGCGGCAGAGTTAAGTGAATATCTGGGCCAGCTGGCCGCAGTGCAAAAGGCTACAGTTACCGGGGATATCAGGCGCTGGGCAGAGCTGGCCCACAGTGTGGATATTTTAGCAGTAGCCCGTAATAGGGAAGATGCAGAGGATATTATTGAAGCTTTTATTATACACCCGGTATTGGTGGAAGTGCTCTGGAGGGAGCACGGCCGGGTGCGGGCAGCCAGCCGCTGGGGTGTGCCTGTGGAGCTGGTGGTAGTTAACGAGGATCAGTATTGGCTTGCCCTGCTGTGGACAACCGGCAGCAAGTATCATTTGCGTCGTTTGCAGCTACTTGCCTGGCAGCGGGGCTGGCGGCTCGACCTTTTCCGCTTGATTTCGCGACATAGCGGGCAGGCAGCTATAGTGGACAGTGAGGAGGCTATCTACCGGCTGCTGGGACTGCAGTACGTAGTGCCCGAGCTGCGGGAAAATAACGGGGAAATTAGTGCCGCTTCAGGTGGTACGCTGCCCCGCCTCGTGGAGTTGCCCGATATACGGGGTGATCTCCATGTACACACTAACTGGAGTGACGGCATGAGCAGTATTGAGGAAATGGCCCTGCGGGCCCGGGAAATGGGTTACACTTACATTGCTGTCACTGATCATTCCCCAAATTTAAAAATAGCACGGGGCCTGTCGCCGGAAAAATTGCTTGAGCAGTTTGAGAAAATTCGGGTGTTAAACAGGCAATTGGAGGATTTTTATATATTTACCGGGGTGGAAGTTGATATTTTGGCAGAAGGCAAACTTGACCATATGGACGATGTGCTGGCGCAGGCCGATGTAGTGGTTGCCTCGATACACAGCGGCTTCAAGCAAGATCGGGATACGATAACAAAGCGGATAATAGCGGCCATTAAAAATGAACACGTGGATATAATCGGCCATCCTACCGGGCGTTTGCTGGGTCACCGGGAACCTTACGATGTAGATGTGGAGGAAATCATTGAATTTGCGGCACGCTATAACAAAGTGCTGGAAATCAATGCCTCGCCGGATCGGCTGGACCTGAACGATTTTTACGTGCAGCTGGCCCGGGAAAGCGGCGTACGAGTAGCTATCAACACCGACGCTCATGATTTGCGTCGTATGGATGAAATGGTTTACGGTGTGTCCGTGGCCAGGCGGGCCTGGCTGGAGCAACAGCATGTGGTGAACACTTTGCCGCTCTCCGATCTATTAAACGTACTACATGGATAACTGCTGCAAAGCTGAATATTTAACATTACCGGCTGCGCCAAGCAATATGATTATGTAGGTGTTATATAATGGCAGAAACAGATATCTATGTTTACTCTGTGGATAACAATGTGCTACCCAGGGATTTTTATGACCGGGACACCATTACCGTGGCCCGGGAATTGCTAGGTTGTGTACTTGTGCACTGCTCTCCTGAGGGTATTACAGCCGGCAGGGTTGTGGAAACTGAGGCGTATTTACAGGGAGACCCGGCCTGTCATGCGGCCAGACGGATGACTCCCCGCAATAGCGTCATGTTTGGTCCACCCGGTTATGCTTATGTATATTTTACATACGGAATGCATTATTGTTTTAACGTAGTGTCTGCCCCCGAGGGGGTGGGCGAGGCAGTGCTTATCCGGGCGCTTGAACCCGTTATGGGCATGGCTATAATGCAGCAACGGCGAGGTCGGCAAAACGTCCGGGAGCTTTGTTCCGGTCCAGCCAAACTGACACAGGCTATGGGCATATCCCGTGAGCACAACCGGCAGGATCTTACGGTAGGTGATTTATTTTTATGTCCGGGTGAGACGGATTCTGCTATTGTAACGACTACCCGTATTGGTATCAAGAAGGGAGCGGAACTGCCGCTGCGCTTTTACCTGCAAGGTAGCAGGTATGTATCAAGGGATCCGGGGTGAATCATGGCTAAAGTATTAAAAGGGGAAGTGAATAATAATGAAGATAAGTGAAATTTATGAATATGTAGTGGCAAGGGGTATGGAAAAGGATCCACGGGGGGCCGAAGCGGTCGCCCGGGATCTAGCCCGGACCAGGAAAAATTATGATGAGTTAAAGGAAGAAGATAAAAAAGATTTTGACACCGACCGTCTAGTTAACCCATACAGCGACACAAGGGTACTTTATGGTGACCTGGAGACGGAAGTAAAGCGCGTGTTGGTGGGGATTGATATTGAGGCCGGTGAAGTGCTGTTGGCGGACCGTCTGGGAGATAAAGGATCCAAAGTTGACTTAATTATGTCTCATCATCCTGAAGGCAAAGCACTGGCGGCGCTGTATGGTGTTATGCACCTGCAGGAGGATATACTGGCCCAATTCGGTGTGCCCATCAATGTGGCCGAGGGGATCATGGTACCCCGTATAAGTGAGGTTAAACGCGCTTTGTTGCCCGTTAATCATAACCGGACGGTAGATGCAGCCAGGATACTGGGCATACCGCTTATGTCGGCCCATACCGTAGCCGATAACCAGGTGACCAGTTACTTGCAGGAGATGATGGACCAAGAAAAACCCGATACGTTGGGTGATGTGCTTAAAATGCTTAAGAAAATACCCGAATATGCCGAGGCTTTCAAGTATAATGCCGGCCCTACTATGGTGGTAGGCACCAAGGACCGGCGGGCTGGAAAAATATTGGTAGATATGACCGGAGGCACCGGTGGTTCCGAGAACGCCTACGCTAAGCTGTCTCAGGCGGGGGTGGGCACACTTTTGGTGATGCATATTGGTGAAAAACACCGCAAGGAAGCGGAAAAGAACCATGTTAATGTGATCATTGCCGGGCATATGGCCAGCGATTCATTGGGTGTAAATCTATTGTTGGATGGCCTGGAGGAAAAGGGACTGGAGATAATACCTTGTTCAGGATTAATAAGACATAAGCGTATTTAAGGAGACGGATTAAATTATGAGAAAACCTGAATTACTGGCACCGGCGGGCAGTTGGGATGCGTTGGTGGCAGCCGTGCAAAACGGTGCAGATGCTGTTTACCTGGGTGGTAAGAGTTTTAACGCTCGTAACAGTGCAGACAATTTTGACGATGATGCATTAGCCAAGGCTATTGAATATGCCCATGTGCGCGGTGTGAAAGTCCATGTAACAATGAATATTTTATTGGCCGACGCAGAGCTTAAAGAAGCCCTTCGTTTTTTGCGTATTGTTTATAACGCGGGAGCAGATGCTGTTATCATGCAGGATCTGGGGTTGATTCGTATGACTAGGTTGATGTTTCCTGAACTTGAATTGCATGCCAGCACCCAGATGACGGTGCATAATGTGTCCGGTGCGATATTTTTACGCGATGCGGGCATTAAGCGTATTGTATTAGCCCGGGAACTGGATCTCGACTCGATACGGGAAATACGCAAACGCGCCGGTGTAGAGGTGGAAACATTTGTCCACGGTGCCCTCTGTGTGTGCTATTCCGGGCAGTGCCAGATGTCTAGTATGATCGGTGGTCGAAGCGGTAATCGAGGGCGCTGCGCTCAACCTTGTCGGCTGGAATACCGGCTGGTGGACGACAAGGGCGTGCAGGTGGCAGATAACGAAAAGGTGGGAGATTACCTGCTCAGCCCGAGGGATTTAAATGTCAGCTTGCATATTCCGGAATTAATTAAAGCAGGTATTGATGCCTTTAAAATTGAGGGTAGAATGCGGCGCCCCGAATATGTAGCTATTGCTACCAGGATATACCGTACTTTGATTGACCGGGCAGCTTTGGGAGGAGAATACTTCGTCACTGGTGATGAGGCCAGCCAGCTGGCCCAGGTATTCAATCGTGAATTTACCACGGGTTATTTTTTCGGTGTGCCAGGCCGAGATTTAATGAGCTATAAACGGCCCAACAACCGGGGTATCAGGCTAGGCCGGGTACGTTCCTATGACCGTGATTCCAATCAGGCTGAAATAGAACTAGAGGCTCCGCTGAATGTGGGTGACGGTATAGAGGTTTGGGTGACCCGGGGGGGCAGAGTAGGCACCGAGGTTAACGAAATTTCCGTAAGCGGGCAAAAAACCTTCGCCGCCGATGTAGGTGCGATAGCAGTGCTCAAGCTAGAGGGACATATTCACCCTGGGGATCGGGTATTTAAGACTCATGATGTGAAGCTAATGGAAAATGCTGTGCAGACATATTCCTCCAGCCGGGAAACACGGCGCATACCACTTGATTTTAAAGTGCGGGCGCGGGTGGGGGAGCCAATGATACTGGAAGCGGCTGACCAGGAATGGGTCACTGCCCAGGCAACTACACGGGAGGTAGGCCAAATTGCTCAAAGGAGGCCGCTGACGGAGGAATTTTTAGCTGAACAGCTGGACCGGCTGGGCAATACCCCCTTTGTATTAAATAAACTGGAATGTGACCTGGGGGAAAATGTGATGATCCCAGTCAGCGAAATTAACGATGTACGTCGTAAGGTAGTGGAACAGATAGCCGAGACTAGGGCCTTATTACGCAAACCGCCAAAGGCGTGTGATTCAGATCTTGAGGTTAAGATGTCCGTCTTACTGAGTGAAGAGGAAATTGATCGGCCCGGCAAATTCCCGGTGCTGGCCGTAGCGGTTAGCGGCGCGCCGGAGGCGCTTGCCGCGGTAAAAAGCGGTGCAGAGCTGGTTTATTTTAGTGGCGATCAATTTAGGAGTAGGAGCAATGTAACTGCAGCTGAAATTCATAAGGCCAGGCAGTACTGTAGTGATGCCGGAGTTGAATTTTATTTAACTACCCCACGTATTGCCCACGACCGAGAAATTAAACAGTATCTGCCATTTTTGAAATCTTTACTTGAAACAGAGCCGGATGGTATAATGATTTCCTCCTATGGCTGGCTGCCCGAACTGCGCGAAATGACCGGTTTGACCTTGGCGGCCGACTTTTCGCTTAACGTGTTTAACCAACAAACTGCGATGTTTTTAATGCGGCGCGGGGTAAGCCGGGTTACTCTATCCACCGAGCTTACCGGAGAGCAAATCAAATACTTAACCAGCCGCTCCCCGGTGGAAACTGAAGTTATTGTGCACGGTGTATTGCCGCTAATGGTATCTCGCTATTGCGTGGTGGGCAGCGTGTTGGGCGGCAAGGGTGAAAACAACAGCTGCTCCGGGCAGTGCAGTCATGCATCCTACGCACTGCTGGACCGTAAAGGAGTTGTTTTCCCCGTGGAGACAGACCGGCACTGTTTAATGCACATATATAATTCCAGGGAGCTGTGTCTTTTAGATACCCTACCGTACCTAGCGAAGGTGGGACCAGCCGTGCTAAGAATTGAAGCCCGTCGGGAAAATGAAACTTACGTAGCGCGTGCGGTTAAAACTTACCGGCAGGTTTTGGATGGCCTGCGCATTTCCCCTGACAAACTGCCGGATTTGTCGGCCATAATGGAGAAGCTGGCGGAAGGGGGACCTGGTTTCACCCGTGGGCATTATTATAGAGGGGTAATGGATTAAATACTCAAGCAGGGAGATATTATGGACGAACGCAATTTAAAGAGGCTGGAATTTGACCGGGTAAAGGGAATGTTAGCCGAATTTGCGGCATCAAATTTAGGCCGGGAGCTGATTGCCGAGCTGGTTCCGTATAACAACCGGGATGAAATATTAATTGCGCTGGTCGAAGTGACCGAGGGAAGGGAGTTATTGCGCCTGGACCCCACCGCACGATTGGATGGCTGGAATGATGTCAGGTCGCAGGCTCGCCGCTGTGAGCGAGGGGCTCAACTGGATTCAGAGGAGTTATGGCATGTACTGCAAACTTTGACAGCTTGTAGGCAAATCAAGCACTTTTTTAAAGAAAGGCAAGATAGGTATACCCGTTTAAATGAAATTGCATTTGGACTTGGTAGCTTTAAAGAATTGGAAAAAAAAATTGCCGCGTCTATAGCTCCTGGTGGTGAGGTGCTGGATCGGGCATCGGAGAGGTTATTTAGCATTAGACGTCGGTTGGCGGCCGCCCAGCAGCGGATTAAAGACCGGCTCAATGAAATTATCCGGTCAACCAGCTACCAAAAGTATTTGCAGGACTCCATTATCACCATACGGGAAGGTCGTTATGTTGTACCCGTCAAGCAGGAATACCGCTCCTATGTGCCCGGTATCGTACACGACCAGTCGGCCAGCGGGGCTACAGTTTTTATCGAACCCATGCCGGTGGTGGAAGCCAACAATGAAGTACGCGGGCTTATGGCCGAAGAAAAACAGGAAATAACCCGTATTTTAACAGAACTTTCTACTGCTGTGGGCGGCCAAGCTGAAGAGCTGCTTTATGCCCTGGAGAATTTGGGCAGGCTGGATTTTATTATGGCCAAAGCCCGCTATAGCGAAAGCCTGGGTGCCTGGGCACCGCATATTGTTCCAGATGCCAAACTAAATATCCGGCAGGGCAGGCATCCCCTTTTGCCGGTGAAGGCTGTACCCATTAGTATTCAGCTGGGTGAAACATTCGATATGCTGGTAATTACCGGACCCAATACGGGTGGCAAGACGGTGTCACTTAAAACGGTTGGGCTGTTGGTGCTCATGGCCCATTCAGGTTTGCATGTGCCCGCAGACGATGGCACTGTAATTGGTATGTTTGACCGGGTATTTGCTGATATCGGTGATGAACAGAGCATTGAACAATCCCTGAGTACGTTCTCTTCCCATACCACAAATATTGTTAAAATATTAAGCGAAGCTGCCCATAGAAGCCTAGTTTTGTTGGATGAACTGGGCGCGGGCACCGATCCCACCGAGGGCTCGGCCCTAGCCCGCGCCATACTGGATCAACTGCGACGGCAGGGTGCCAAGGTGGTGGCCACCACCCACTATGGAGAATTAAAGAGCTATGCCTTCGCTAACGAGCGGGTGGAAAACGCCAGTGTAGAATTTAATATCCAAACCTTGCAGCCTACATACAGGCTGTTAATCGGCCGGCCAGGACGCAGCAACGCCTTTGAAATAGCTCTGCGGCTGGGACTTGCCGAATCAGTGGTGCAACAGGCCAGGGGATTTCTTACTGAGGAGCAGGTACAGGAAGCCGACTTGATGCGAGAATTGGAAAAATCTCGCTTGCAGGCGGAGCAAGAGCAGGCCGAAGCGGAAAAAATCCGTCAGGAGGCGGAGAAGTACCGGGAACAATTTATGAGCCAAGCTGAGAATATCCGCAAGCGTAAAGATGAAATATTTTCCCGTGCAGTAGCTGAATCCAGGGAAATGGTTAAGAAGGCCAGGCTGGAGGCTGATCAGCTGGTGGAGGAACTGCGGACTGCAATAAAGGAGCAGACCTCCCACAATCGTGAACAATCCATAATTAGTGCCAGAAATCGGCTTAAACAGCTGCAGTCAAGCTTGGATACCAAGGTGTCTGATGATGTACCCGAGTACGATTCAGAAATAGTGACCGGTGTAAAGCCCGGCGATGAGGTTTTTATACCCAAATACGGGCAACGTGGTGTGGTGCTGGAAGCGCCCGGTCACGATGATCAGGTACAGGTGCAGGTGGGAATGATCAGGATGACCATAGCCTGCCAGGAACTGCGCAGGGCAACAGCAAAAGGGATTATCCGGACGCAGCGAACTGGTGTTGGTCAACTAGTACAGCAAAAAGCCCGTGATATATCTTCCCGGCTGGATATGCGTGGTATGCGGGTGGATGAAGGGCTGGCTGAGGTGGAAAAGTATTTGGATGATGCCTGCGTAGCGGGGCTGCCCATGGTGCAGCTCGTGCATGGTAAAGGTACCGGAGCATTGCGTGCTGCAGTGCAGAACTTATTAAAAGAGCACCGCCGGGTCAAGACTTATCGCCTTGGTGAACAGGGCGAGGGAGGTAGCGGGGTAACTGTGGTCGAACTAAAGTAAACAAAGCCCTTAACCCACGGCCGGGTTAAGGGCTTTTCCCTTATATTTATCCATCGATATCAGCGCTATTTGGCTCGAAACTACCGTGATTCATTCTGAAAAGATCATCCACAGGTTGCTCATTATTATCTGTAACGGGGTTAGCTATAATATCTTCTACAGTATCTTTCTTCAGGTCGATAGAACTGTCCGGTCCGTGCACATCACATATTTTAGTTGGCACCCGCTGATCAAAGTCTATGGTTGAAGGCGATGCATTCGACGCCTTTATGAATACCCGGGTAATTCTTTCCGGGCAATACTCGTTGGGTAGTAACCCTGATGTGGCGCACACTTCAACCAATACATGCGTGTCATCGTATTTGGTAGGTTCGGTGCCGGACTCCAAAAGATCAGTTACCATATCCTCCGGTGGTGTATTCGGCCCGGGTTTAAGCCCCGATTTGCTGTCCAGGGTTACTAATTTCAGACCTTCCGGTTTTGTAAAATCATGGGACGGAATTCCTTGGTGTGCTTGACTCATAACCTCTCGCCATATTTTAGCGGGATAGGTGCCGCCGAAACTTTGAGGCATCTTTACGGGAATGTCGTATCCGATCCAGACCACTCCTACCAGATCCGGCGTATAGCCGGCAAACCATATATCCTTGCCCTCGTCGGTGGTACCTGTTTTGCCAACCGCTGGACGTCCGATCTGGGCACCGGTGCCGGTACCATATTTAACAACAGATTTCATCATGTCGGTTATTAAATAGGCTGTGGTTTCCTTCATGACCCTGCGGGGGGCAGGTTCTGCTTCAAATAAAGAAATGCCGTCGTAATCTTCAACCCTTAAAATGGAAACGGGGCTGTTATAAATACCATGGTTGTCAAAGGCAGCATAGGCGGCCGTTAATTCCAGCGGGGTTACACCTTGTTTTAAACCACCCAGCGCTATGGCAGGTCCCGTAGGATCAATATCAATGTTCATTCGGGCAGCAAACTTGATAGCGTTGGAAATTTGCACGTGATCCATGAGAAGTTTTACCGCCACAACATTTACCGAATGGGTTAGGGCAGTGCGCAGGGTAATTAAGCCCCGGTAAACGCCATCAGCGTTGCGTGGTGAATAGTTGTTGTAACTGTGATAAGTAACAGGTGCGTCGTCAATGACACTAGCAGGCCCCATGCCTTTTTGATCAATGGCCGGTCCGTAGACCAAAATTGGTTTAATGGCCGAACCGGGCTGTCTTGGGGACATGGTGGCTCTATTTAACGACCTTTGATAAATATGCTCACGACCGCCTACCAGTGCTTTAATCTCACCGGTTCCGGGCTCTATAATCACCATGGCCCCCTGGGGCTGCAGCACGCCATTGCTGTCCTTTGCGGAAGCCGGAAAATTAGATTGATTAGCCATTGCATTTTCCGCATAAGTTTGAATTTTAGGGTCAAGGGTGGTATATACTTTTAGTCCACCTTTAAAAACCTTTTCCTCACCAAACTTCTCCACCAACTGCTCAGTAATATTATCAACAAAATAAGGGTAGGGGTAACTGTTAACATTGTGATCGCTGTTTAATTCCAATTTCTCCGCTTTGGCTTGTTGGTAATCCCCTTCATTAATAAAATTATAGCGGTACATGTTGCCCAGTACCTGGTTGCGATGGTCTATAGCCATATCCAGGTTTTGATAGGGTGAATAGTTATTAGGCGATTTAATTAGTCCTGCCAGCAGAGCGGCCTGAGCTATCGTTAAATCACTAGTATTCTTCTTGAAATAGGTTTGGGACGAAGCCTGGATGCCGTAAGCCCCTTCGCCAAAATATATACGGTTGAGATACATTGTCAGGATCTCTTCCTTGGTATACCTATTTTCCATTTTAAAAGATAATATGGCTTCTTGGATCTTTCTTTTAAAAGTCCTATCTTGGTTTAAAAATGATAGCTTGACTAACTGCTGGGTAATGGTGCTGCCGCCTTGTAAGTTGCGTTCCTGGCCAAAGATACGCAGTGCGTCATTTAAAGCGGCCCTGACAATAGCCTCAATTCTAATACCATGGTGCTCGTAAAATAAATGATCCTCGGCAGCTAAGAAAGCATTCTGAACATGCAGTGGCACTTGGCTTAAGGAAACCTGGGTCCGGTTTTCCACACCAATTCGGGCAACTAACTGGTCATTGCAGTCATATATCCTAGTAGTGCTAGCCGGAATTAAATTTTCTTCATTAAATGCCGGTAAATCTGTTATACTTACCAACAGCAGTCCTGCTGCAGCAAGGGCCGAAATTAACATAAGGCTACCTAATAAAAATATTATTAATCTGGTTGGATTAAGTTTTTTTCTTTTTTGTTTTTTCCTGGCGGTCAAATACATTTCCCCCCTTAGGGAATTTTAACCCTAGTTTATCAAAAGCAATTATACCATACTAGTACCAAAAGTATCAGATAGAAATTATTTGCACCTTGTAACCCATCTTGCGTATCTGATATAATTTAAAAATTGAGTCAATGGAAAGGGGTTGTTGCGATAATGCTCAGCGTTGAAAAACAGCTTGAAATAATTAAAAGAGGCGTTAGGTATGGTATGGTTGCCAAAACTGATGCAACAGTCCAGGCTGTGCGACAGCACCAGCGAGGCGAGGCGATTGATTCAGCAGGGTGCCGTGCGGGTGGACGGTGAACGTTTTAGCGACCCGAATCAAAATATTAAACCTGTGCAGGGTATGATCATTAAAGCCGGTAAAAGAAAATTTATACGTCTTATTTAGTTTAAACCCGAAAATTATTCGGGTTTTTTTTGCAGTTGATTCCATATAGATATAACATAACCAGTTGCTTAAAGGAGGGGGTGACTTATTGTTTAAAAAAAAGAGTACCTTTAAGAAAGGATCATTTATGGCATTATTTATCTTTTTAATAGTGGCGGTATATTTTTTCTTGGATGCGCGGGTGCGCCCCACGCTTTTTTCCATGGCCGAGATAGAGGCAACCCAAATGGCTGTGGCAGCAATTAATCATACAGTGCAAAAAGAAGTATCCGGTGGTAATATGGACTATCGGGATTTTATTGCCGTGCACCGGGATTATAACGGGCGAGTGGCATTAATGCAGGCGAATACTGTTTGGATAAACCGGATGGCCGCTGATATTACATTGGAAGTGCAGAATGAACTACAGGGTTTAAATAATAAACAAGTGTCAGTGCCTTTGGGGCAATTGTTGGGTAGTTATATCTTTGCTAATATGGGACCGTGTATTAAAGTAGGTATCCATCCAATGGGTACAGTTAATATAAATGTTATTGACCGTTTTGAACAGGCCGGTATCAATCAAACCAGGCATAAAATATATTTAGATTTTACCACAATGGTGCGTGTGGTAATACCGTTGCACAGTGGCGAGGTTAAAGTTGTGACCAAGGTGCTTGTGGCGGAGAGCATTATTGTGGGGGATGTCCCTAACGCTGTCATTAATATGTCGGGGGGGATATTAGGAGTTGATGGCAAATAGTATGGTGAAAGTAATTATAAAGGTGAATGTTGTTATTGGTATGAATAAAATGTGTTAACCATGTATAAAATCTATAAAAAAAATAATAATATCCTTATGCAGACAAAGTTTATTTGACAGCGAACTTTGTAAGTGCTAATATATTTAAGTCGCTGCGAACTGCGAGTTATTAGATTGAAAAAAGATGATAAAAAAGTGTTGACATCAAGGTTCTAGAGCGATATAATAAGTAACGTCGCCAATGAGCGATGGTATTACAATAGGTCCTTGAAAACTAAACAGTGCAAACGAGATGCAAAACGGGCGTCGTTCGTGTT
>JAENYS010000039.1 GCA_016841645.1 Desulfoscipio geothermicus
GAGTAGGTCGTTGCCGGATTTAAGTTTAATGAACCCCCTGGTTTTTGCCGGGGGGTTCATATAATATTAAATTGCGGCAACCGGGTGTTCATTTTGATTAAAATAATAGTAAATTGTTCAATTAATACCTTAATTGCATTAGGATTAATATAAAGTAAATTTGTAGCTGCCTAGGAATAAAGCATGGTTGTCGCTCTGTAGTACTATAGAGAATATAATTAGATGCTGTATTAATAGTTGTTAGGCTAAGGTTGGAGGAATGAGGCCAAAAGAAGTTTTGCAAAGATTTGTTGATGTGTTCAATCAAGCTGATGCTGAAGCCCTATCGTTGCTTTATGCTGAAGATGCAATCAATCATCAGATTACAAGCGAACCGGTGCAAGGACGTGACAATATTAAAAAATTCTTTGAGGATGAATTTGAACAAGCAAAGATGGTTTGCATTGTAGAAAATATGTTTGAGGTTACATTGAATTAATTCAGAGCTATGTTGGGTGTCCCGTACCCGGTTTGATGGATACATAGAACTGAGGTAAAATGAACTTAGCAGGAGGTGTCCATTATGACAACAACAGGGAAAAGGTATGATAAAGATTATAAACTTAACAAAAATGCCTGCCGGCGAGGAATTGAGCCGGCAAAAAAAATTGGTGAATAAAATTGGAGTATACACTAACAACTAGCCACATTGTTGGGATTATAATAACGCTTATAGCCATCGCGCTAATTGGGGTTTATGCGGGGAGTAAGGTCAAATCTGCCAAGGATTTTTCAGTGGGAGGTCGTCAGGCCGGAGTGATCGTGGTGGCGGGTACCATCATGGGCACCCTGGTGGGAGGCGCCTCCACGGTTGGTACGGCACAACTAGCCTTTAACTTTGGTCTTTGTGCATGGTGGTTTACGCTGGGTGCGGGTATTGCATGCGCCGTGCTGGGACTGGGGCTGGCCCGGCAGCTATATGAAAGTAATCTTGAAACTATGCCCCAGTACCTGGTGAATGTATACGGAGATGGTATTGGCCCGATCTCAAGTATATTCTCTTCTGCCGGTATATTTTTAAACATAATCGCACAGGGACTTTCGGCGGTGGCGCTGCTTACTTCCATGTTTCATATGAGCCCGGTTATGGCTGCAGTAATAAGTGTCTTTCTTGTATTGGCTTATGTTTTTTCCGGTGGTGTTTGGGGCACCGGCCTGGTTGGAGTGGCAAAACTCATCCTTATTTACCTGACAACTATTTTCTGTGGGGTAATGGCCTATGGAATGATAGGCGGCTGGTCGGGGCTGACGGCTAATTTTCCGCCGTTTCCCTGGTTTTCTATGTTCGGGCGCGGTTTTAACACCGATTTTGCCGCCGGGTTTTCACTTCTGGTAGGAGTGCTTTCTACCCAGACATATATCCAGGCAATATTTTCTGCCAAGAGCCTGTCCTCAGCTCGTGCGGCGGCATTAGTTTCCGCGTTTATGATTCCCCCGGTGGGGATAGGCGGCATCCTAATTGGTCTGTTTATGAGGGCTAATTTCCCCAACACCCCGTCTGATCAGGTGCTGCCTATTTTTGTTATGAATTTTCTGCCGCCGTTACTGGCAGGGGTAGTTCTGGCCACTTTGCTGGTGGCAATTATCGGCACATGGGCAGGTTTGACTCTTGGCGTATCAACCATGCTTACCAGGGATATCTACAAGCGGTTTATTTGCCGCGATGCTGATGATCTAAAAATTCTAAAGGTACAGCGCATATTAATCTTTATCGTAAGTGTTTTAGGTGTTTTATTTGTTGTCGGCAGTCTCAAATCAATGATATTGAGCTGGAGCTTTTTATCAATGGGATTGCGTGGTTGCACGGTATTTTTTCCATTGTTTGGGGCAGCGTTCCTTCCTCGATTTGTTAAGCCGGTGGCTGGAATTATGGCTGCTTTGGTGGGCCCGTTAGTTGACTTGATCTGGCACTTTCTTTACCCGAAAGGGATTGATCCGCTTTATGTGGGACTATTAGCGAGTTTTTTAACGCTCCTATTGTTAAGTATGGTTTTAAAACGAAAGCCTGTTAATGAGTTTCAGCAGGATATGAAGTAGAGGATTGTGTACCGGAGTTTCGGAAGCGAGCTTCCCGCTTGCCACGAGGAAGTCGATTTCCTAACCGAATTAAATATTAGCAATCTATGCCGGCATCTTTGTTAACTGCTGGCTATTTTTCTTTTTTTCGAGAAAGAAATTTTTTAATAACTATCCAAAAGGTATATATATTGAGGGATTCCAGGTTATTTCGAATTGTTAAGTTTAGGTATAAACGCTAGAATAAAAGTGATTCTTCCGCACTTTTGATGCAAAATGGCAATCCATGTAAAATAAGTTATTTTTAGCTCTATAAAGCTCAGTTGGCTTTGCGTAAAAAACAAAAAAAGTGTTATCGCAGCGATTCTATTTCACTTTATTGTTAATATGTCACAGGAGATGTTGGCTATGTCTCAGACTACAAAGTGTATTGAAACTGTGGTTCTCACTGTTGTTGCCGCTATTATTGTTATATTAGACAGAAAGATGTTTTTTTTCACAAGAAGGCATTCTGCATGGGGGAATCCGCCAAATTCATTCACATCTTAGATGCCTAGCAGCTTCGTTGGTACTACCCCTAAATTTATGGCATTTAAAAACCGGCCGAGTTGCAAGACCCGGCCGGTTTTTAAATGCTATTTCATTTTGAACAAACTAAAATTTAAGTGTTTTCATCATTCAACCGAATAAACACCTTCATCGGTCCAAGTACCAAATAAAATTGCGGACGAGTATTTGAATTCTCCTTTTTCAACCTGCCAGAAATCGTATCTGCCCCACTGTCTGTCTCCATATTCGTCCAAACCGATTTGACCTGTACAAACAGAAAAGACATGGGATACCATCGGAATATTTTCCTTTAATAAATTAAAATCAATTTCGGAACTATTAAGCCAGGATTCGGCAAGTACCCACATCGCGTCATAATAATAATAGGCTACGGCCGGTATTTTATCTGTTCCTGCTTTTTCTTTAATTCTATCGGGTACATCAATAAATGGTTCTTTTATATAGCCACTTAAATCTATTCCAAAATTGCATACGGTAAACTCTGTTTTTTCCGCAAAATGCAGAGCCGCTTTCTCTTTAAATATCCCCACATTAGCGTCCACACCGTCACCGCCAATCCATTTAACGGATTCAAGTTCTGCCCTGCCTGCGGCTGATGCAAATATGTCACTTACTTCGTTCATTGAAATGAGCAGTACAGCTACACTGTTCTCAGGATTTTCCGATTTTTCCTGCTTTACTTTTTCCTGAATGCTGCCAACAATACTTGCATAGTTTGTTTCATCAGGATTGTATTTTATTTCCTGGTCAATATCAATACCAAATTTCAGCCCCAAATCCATGACTTTTGTTTTTAAATCATTACCGTAGATATCGTCTCTGTAGACCAGAACAATACTTTTCACGCCGTTTTCCTGGGCATAACGAACAATGGCTTTGGCCTGCTCGCTGTCGTTCATGCAGAATCTGAACAGGTTATCGTTATTTTCAGCTAAAGACGTGGCTGTGCTGAAGGCAGACAACAACAAGTGATTATTCTGTTGGGCATATCCGGAAATTGCTTCAATCTCTTCACTTGAGCCACAAAAAACAGGAATGATTCCTTCTGTCTTAAAACTCTTTATTTTCTCTGCTGCTATCTGAGGTTCACCCTGAGTGTCTTCAAAATAAAGTTTGACTTGTTTGGAAAACCCATTTTTCTGTAAGAAGAGGTTGATATCTTCAGCAGCTAACTCCATTGCAATTGTTAATGATTTCCCTGCAGCGTACTGTTGTCCGTTTTCATCCAGCAATACGCCTACTTTAAGATCCTCTTTAGAACTAGTATTAGTACTCGTTTCTGAAACACCTGAACAGGAAGTCGATAAAAGACAACTTCCCAGACACAACATCACAACCAATGCTTTCTTAAAATATTTCCTTAAAGAATACATACACATCATCCTTTCGAAATTAATATTATTCTGCAAATTATTCCATCTTTATTATTTTAATCATAAGCTCTGAACATTTTCTGAACTTTCTTGCAAAGCAAAAATTTTCACTATTAGTTTTTATTCAGTTCCTCCAGGGTTTTGGGCCGTATTCTCAGTTCTTCCATCATGCTTTTGTATTGACCGTAAGTTTGAAGCATCAATCCTGTGTTTCCAAGTTTACTATAAACCAATACCAGCATTTCGAACGCTGCCTGATTCATGAAATCTATTTTTAATATACTTCTGAGCACCCCAACCGTTTTTTCCCATAATGTTTTTTTTTGATAATACCCGCTCAGCTCTAGGCAGGATGTGATTAGCTTACTTTCAAGCTCAAACCTCTTATTTTCTGACCACAGGTACCCGTCTTCCTCATAATAGGCCCCGCTATAGATTTTGAGGGCTTCTTCCAATTTTTTAATATTGTCGTCATTGATTTGTCCGGAAGGAATGATAATTTTTTCCAAATCATCCACGTCGCAGGCAATATCATCAAGATATAGCCTATAGCTGCCATTGACTTTTTTCAATGCCGCCTTCCCGTCAAGCTGATTCAAAGCCTTCTTTAAATTGTACATGGTTGTGTGGAACAGCGTATTGGCCTTTTTTATTTCCGTTTCCGGCCACAATATCTCAATAATTGCTTCCCGTGACAATTCACGGTGCCTGTTATGTACAAAAAGGGCCATAAGCTCTTCCGTTTTTTTAGTGCGCCAGTTGACCGGAATACCGGGAGATGCATAAACCGCAAACTTTCTGAAGCATTGAATCCTTATTAACTCCGGCTCCCTTTCCGGATTGATTCTGTTTTCTCTTCTTTTATTTTTTTCAAGCCTTATCACTGTTTTATCCAGCCGTTCTTTTCTTATAGGCTTCAGCAAATAGTCGATCGCACTCATTTCAAAGGCTGAAACAGCATATTGGTTATAAGCCGTAACAAAAACAATATCTATCCCGGGATACTTGTCAACAACCTCCCCTGCTATGTCCAGACCATTAATCCCAGGCATTTCAATGTCAGCAAATATGGCATCCGGCTTATCTTTGCTTATGGCCACAAGCGCCTTTTCACTACTGGTATACATACCGGCAATGTAGATATTCTCAAAATCCCGGAATAATACTTCCATGACCTTCAGTGAGGATGGTTCGTCATCAATCAGCATAACCCTGAGCATTTTTCTTCCCCTTTACTTTTACCCTTACTGTGACCTTCGTACCGGTTCCATACCTGCTTTCAATTTGTATATCCGTACCATAAAAATAGGTAAGCCTTTTGCGGACGTTGCCCAGACCGGTACCGGTTCCTTTCTTTTTCTCTCCCCGCATGATTTTTCCCAGGTCACTGTCCATAATCCCTGCCCCATTGTCTTCAATATTAATGGTGTAAAAGTCACCCGTGTTTCTTCCCTTTATGGTGATACTTCCTGGGCGTTCTATCTTGCGCAAGCCATGACGCACCGCATTTTCTACAATTGGCTGAATAATCATCGGGGGAATCAGTATATTTTGATAAACGGTCATATCAATCCTGTACTCCAAACTGCCCATAAACCTTGCTTTTTCCAGGGACAAATACGCTTTTACGGCCTCTATCTCCCTCTCTAACGGTATCAGCCTCTCTTCCGATTCAAAATCAAACAAATGCCTGAGATAGTCGGACAAATCCAGCAGCATGGCTGCAGCCTGTCCGGAATCGGTATAGCAGTTGGCAATAATGGTGTTGATGGTGTTGTACAGAAAATGGGGCTTGATTTGTGCCTGCAAAAAAGCGGTTTCGTTATTAATTGCCTTTTCCGTAGCGAATTTCAGATTGTATAAGGTTCTGACTCTTGCCTTCAACTCCTCCCCGTCAAAGGGCTTTTTCAAAAAATCGTTCGCTCCGGACTCAAAACCCTCGACCATGCTTTCTATTGCCGTATTGGCAGTCAGCATTAGTACGGGCATCTCAAACAAGGAAAACCTTTCCCTTATTTTTCTGCACACTTCGTATCCCGACAATTCAGGCATCATCACGTCAACAACAGCGGCGGCCGTTTCCGGGTCTTCCAATATTTCCCGCAAGGCATCCTGGGGATCGGTAAAGCCTTTTACCGTAAAACCGTCGGCTCGCAAAATGTTGATGACCCCAATAAGATTTGCATTGTTATCATCGATTACCACTATGTTCCCTTTTCTTATCCCGGTAGCTGCCAGCTCACTTTTCTGTTCGATCATAACGTCTGTCAAGTAGGCGTACCTGCTTTCCATTCTGCTTGCTTCTTTGTATCTGTCCGATTTTTCCACAGGCACACCGAACACAAACTCACTTCCCTCTCCCGATCGGCTCCTTACCTGTATTTTCCTGGCGTGGGCATTAATGATTTGCCGGCTGATACTTAAGCCAAGTCCCATACCGCCATACTTTCTGGTAATCGAGGCATCGGCCTGCCGGAAGGTCTCAAAAATATCACCAATTTTTTCTTCCGGTATTCCTATACCGTCGTCCCTAACGGATACATAGACGGTATCTTCGTCAGCAAACGCTGAAACCGTGATCTTTCCACCGTTATTGGTAAATTTAACGGCGTTTCCAATAATATTATAAAGAACCTGTGTTATCCTGTATTCATCTGCATAGACAAGAGGTAAGCTTTCTGTCTGTTCATAAGTAATATTAATTTTTTTGCCTGCCGCCACAAAGAAAAATTCTCTGACAACTCCCTGTAGCAGTTTGTTCAGATTAAAAACCTTATTCACCAAAGTCAGGTCCCCATGCTTTAGTCTTGAATAATCAAGGATATCGTTAATCAGGCTGACAAGCCTTCTGCCGCTTGCTATCACATGTAAAAGATCATTTTTCTCCTTTTCTCCCGCAACGGCATTCTTATCCTTGACAATTGATTCCGTAATGGCAATCATTGCATTTACAGGTGTTCTCAATTCATGGGATGTATTGGTCAGAAACTCATCCTTCAACTGATTCATAGATTCCAGTTTCTCTGAAAATATCTTCAATTGTTTGTGCTCTTCCGCAAGTTTTGCTGCTAAAACAATAGCCAGAAAAACGACCAGTATTACCGCTCCCTCAGCCGTCAAAGCATTAAAAGGCGAAACAATGATATTGGAGAATTTCAAAATGTCATGAACCACTGAAAAAGCCATAATAAAGGCTCCCCAGATAATAATGCGCGCCCCGAAAAGCCCTTTATAAGCAGCCCTTGATATAATCATCAATAGATATGCCAGGGCTACAAGGTTAACCATGTCAAAAACGGGTGTTATGACAGTATACACAGGGATGGGTGTAACTGCCGTAAATAAAGTAAATACAGCAGCCACAGCAAAATATATTTTTACAACCCTTTGTGATTCTTCACCGGGATAAATGCTTTTTATGAAAACCAAAAATATGAATATACCCCAATACATGCTGATATAAAACAAAAAAACAGCCACTCGGTAATCAAAAGCGGGAAACAATCTGAAAATAAAGTAGCTGTCACTGACCAGCAGTTTAATCAGAAGCAAGATACAGCCGATGGAAAAATAAAGGGTTTCTTTTAAGTCCCTTCTTAATAAAAATACGCTCAGGTAGAATATGAACATAATAAACAGGCAGCCTATCAGAAAAGCATCCTTTGTCAGCTGGATTCTATCTGTTCTTTCCAATTGCTCATAGGTTCCTATACTTATCGCTTCCCATATACCTCCCCTTGCATCGCTGAAATTTGAAACATATAGGATAATGTCCAGTTCCTCACTTTTCTCATTAAAGCGAACAAGAGCCGGATTTTTCGCCGGCATTGTGAATTTGGCATCCGTTCCGGCAATTCCGGAGGACATATACTCTTTTCCGTTGATTATCAATTTTGAGGCTGTCAGTGTTGTCATAAGCTTAAGGCCGTCCAGACTGTTATTCCCTTTTTTAACCTTAATTCTGTACGTTGCATACCCAAAGCCTGTAAACCTTTCATTCCCATCCCCGTATTTGTCCCAGGTATCGGGCACGTTTACCAATATTTTTTTGTTTAATACTTCCGGACTGTCCAAATCCTTGTACTCAATAAATTCCCTCCAGTAAAACTCCCATTCTCCATCTAATGCCACACTGCCGTTTTTTTCAATATCCCATCCAGTTAGATCCAGCACCCCATCTTTTACCCTCGGCATCTTAATATCTGAGTCATGCATATTTTTATAAACTAAAACAGCGGCAAAACACAATATTAAAACCAGGCCTATTATAATCGGAAATTTTTTATCGTTTTTTTTAACATTCATTGTGCAACCTCACAGGTCATAATTATGCATTTCGCTTGGTTTTTGGTAGTTTTGTCGCTATTACTACCCAATTCGACAAGTGGCGGTGCATTTCCTATTTATGGACGGATATTCGCTCAAAACTTTTCGAATAGAATAATCTTAAAGGAGATATGTTCTAAATGAGGGATTATTTTGAATTAGTCTGACACATATTCGCATCAATTTCTATTTAGTCCCAAGATCAAAATCTTTTAATGCCACCGCGCCGGCGATTTTTTATATCCATATGATGGCAATTATTTTTGTTGCAAATTATAATAAAGTTTCCACTGATTATCGCCCGAATTGAAGCCGGGTTTATTTCAATAACCGCATGGCCCACTCTTATAAGCACAAACCGTTCTACTGACCGGTTGTTCCCAGAATCGCCTACTTTAGTTATTAGCCGGGTTGCCAATGGCAACCAATACCACCGCCAACAACCGCTGTTTATTCAAAGATACTCCAGTTCTTTTACTCGCTTTATATTAGGTATTTTTGGAATGATAGGCATGCTCGTTTTTTGGGGCTGTCCCGTGCGGGCTGTTTTGCGGCTGGCCGGAGGAGACTTAAACGCCGAGGTGGGGCTGGTAGGCCTGGTGGCCGGGGTAGCTGTCGGGGTTTGGTTTCTTAAATCAGGTTTCAGCCTCGGCAGGGCTGTTCCCCAGCAGAAAAGCAATGGTTACTTGTTTACGGCATTTATGGTAGTATTATTTATTCTTTTACTGGCTCAAGTAGTTGTTTTTGTGCTTTTACCCCAATCCCACCTAAATTAACGCAGGTGGGATTTAACTTTTTTCTGGAAAATAGACCAGCTAAAGCTGGCACTTTCATTTTCCCTAATCCAGATGCCAAGTATTTCTTTTTAGCCGGCCATATTTAGTGCTAGACTCCCTTGTTTATTATCAGGTTATCTTTACGAACCTTGAAATGGATAGCAAATATTTCACCCCTGTTAAAAACGCCCTGGGGACGATTATTCGATATATCGTATATATTAGCTTATATAAATTTCCAGCTATGATTGTAAAGATAGGTAAATTTTTTTTGTAAACTTATACAGGATAATACAACATTTTAACGAATTAACATATTATCAACTTGTGTCGGCATCCTTAGAGATGCTGGCTTTTTTTGTCGCAGAAGCCATCCGCAGGGGTGACCGGATAGATGAGTATGTATGGTACAGAGATTTCCAGGCAAAAAAAAATAAGACACAGTTTGGGCACAGTTGCCACTAATGTCTAAGAGTAGTTCAAAAGAACAGCATAAAAGGCTAATAATCAGCAGTTTAATATGCCAACAGTTATAGCAATAATGGGAAGTTTGCTTAATAGTTTTGTTTTTATAATTATGTATAAAAGAAATATTATTAAAAGATTATTATAAATGTTTATTAAAATATACTAATGTGCAGTTGTGAGGTGTTTAATGAAAGACTATAAAGAAGTAATAAATAAATGGGTACTAAACAAAAATATTAAAAACGATACAAAATTGTTGATTAATTTTTTTAAAAACGGATTTATATTTACTAAATACCCTAAAAAAACATATTTTGGACCAAGTAATTCTAGTCTATCATTCATCGTCGGTGGCATATATCTTATGGCATATGTTCATAAAGGAAGTGATAAGGGTATTTGGATGCTACAAGATAAAATTCATAGCTATTCACTAGCGTTGCATAAATATGATTTTCAAATGTCAAGTTCTAAAATAGCT
>JAENYS010000051.1 GCA_016841645.1 Desulfoscipio geothermicus
TGTCTTTACTAGTACCTAGTGTCTAGTGTCTAGTGTCTAGTACCTAGTGTCTAGTGTCTAGTGTCTAGTACCTAGTGTCTAGTGTCTAGTACCTGCTCTTTTGCACTTTCAAAGCTGCACAGCGAATTCATTGGGATGTGAGATGTGCGATGTTAGATGTGTGAGCCTTTGTAGTGCCCTAGAGCACTGCTTAAACTCTCACTTCTCTCCTCACACTTCCCACTTCACATATTTAAGGTCAAGACCTCGGTCTATTAGTACCGGTCAGCTTAATGCATTACTGCACTTACACACCCGGCCTATCAACCATGTGTTCTACATGGGACCTTATCCGAATAAATCGGTGGGAGGTATTATCTTAAGGTGGGCTTCGTGCTTAGATGCCTTCAGCACTTATCCACTCCAGACGTAGCTACCCAGCGGTGCCCCTGGCGGGACAACTGGTACACCAGCGGTCTGTCCATCCCGGTCCTCTCGTACTAAGGACAGCTCCTTTCAAACCTCCTGCGCCCGCGACGGATAGGGACCGAACTGTCTCACGACGTTCTGAACCCAGCTCACGTACCGCTTTAATGGGCGAACAGCCCAACCCTTGGGACCTACTACAGCCCCAGGATGCGATGAGCCGACATCGAGGTGCCAAACCTCCCCGTCGATGTGGACTCTTGGGGGAGATAAGCCTGTTATCCCCGGGGTAGCTTTTATCCGTTGAGCGATGGCCCTTCCACTCGGTACCACCGGATCACTAAGCCCGACTTTCGTCCCTGCTCGAGGTGTCCCTCTCGCAGTCAAGCTCCCTTGTGCCTTTACACTCTGCGGGTGGTTTCCAACCACCCTGAGGAAACCTTTGGGCGCCTCCGTTACTCTTTAGGAGGCGACCGCCCCAGTCAAACTGCCCGCCTGGCAATGTCCCAGAACCGGTTATACGGCCCTTGGTTAGAACCCTAGCACAACAAGAGTGGTATCCCAAAGATGGCTCCACACAGACTGGCGTCCATGTATCCAAGCCTCCCACCTATTCTGTACATATTGTCCCAAAGTCCAATACCAGGCTACAGTAAAGCTCCACGGGGTCTTTCCGTCCAATCGCGGGTAACTCGCATCTTCACGAGTACTACAACTTCACCGGGCCCCCTGTTGAGACAGCGCCCAAATCGTTACGCCTTTCGTGCGGGTCGGAACTTACCCGA
>JAENYS010000052.1 GCA_016841645.1 Desulfoscipio geothermicus
GTATAAACTGTTAATTAAATCAAGGAAGTTAAAACCACAGGAAAGCTCTTTAGCATCATTGAAAAGTTTAATATCACCATGCTTCCATGCTTCTTTTAAGTGAAACAGGAATTTACCTTTAAACTTACTGGATAAGACCTTAACCGGGATAAAGAACTTCTTGCTTGAGCTTACGAATCTAATGCCGTCATTAGAAAGGCCGCCGCCCGGTACAATACAGTGAACATGGGGATGGAAGCAAAGGTTTTGGCCCCATGTATGTAAAACAGCAGTAGCGCCTGTCTTGGCACCCAGGAACTTAGGGTCTTTAGCAAGCTCTGTAATGGTGTCACCTGCTGACTTTAAAAGTATGGAATACATAATGCTTTGGTTTTGAAATACAATGGTATTTAGCTCCTTAGGCAGCGTAAAAACCACATGAAAATACCCTACAGGCAGGAGTTTGCAAAGCTGAGCGTTGACCCAGCTCTCCTGTTTGGAGCCCTGACATTTAGGACAATGCCTGTTTCTACAGGAATTATATGAAATATGTATATGGCCACAACTGTTGCAGCGGTCGGCGTGTGAGCCTAAAGTATCCGTTCTGCAGCTTCTTATGGCATAAAAAGCTTTCTTTTGGTCAGGGGATAGGCCATAAGGCTTAACAGTATTGAAGATATCCTGCAGTTCAGGCATTGTATTTACCTCCATCCAATGGACTTTTTACAGATGAAAGACGCTTGGTGGAAAGGTGGAGGTAAATACATGTGGTATTGATATTGGCATGGCCCATAAGAACCTGAATAGTTCTTAAATCCGTATCGTTTTCTAATAGATGAGTAGCAAAGCTGTGACGCAGGGAATGTACTGAGACAGGCTTTGTAATACCGGCATTTTCTTTAGCAGTTTTAAACACCTGTTGAATATTTCTTGCCGCAATGGGTTTGCCCGGGGTAAGTCCCGGAAAGAGAAGGTCATAAGGCCTATATACCCTCCAATACTTTCTTAAGAGCATTAGGTTTTCCTCGCCAAGGACAGTAAAACGGTCCTTACGCCCCTTGCCACAGCGGACTCTAAGGAGCATATTTTCAGAGTCGATATCTGAAATTTTGAGATTAAGCACCTCACTTATACGAAGGCCGGCCGAATAGGCGGTAAGGAGCACGGTTTTGTGCTTAAGGTTTGGTATATGCTCCATG
>JAENYS010000053.1 GCA_016841645.1 Desulfoscipio geothermicus
TCTGCGGCTATCAGATTACAACACGCTGGCAAAAGTAGCCGGTTTCGTACAGGACTCTCTGGTAGCTCTTGGCGGTGATCGGCAAGCCAGCCCGGAGGCCAGGCTTGATCATCTCCCTGTAAGTATTCGCACTGCTACGGCGGAAGAAAACAGCAGTGAACAGCCGAAAACAGGGGCAGTTCAGGCGGCGCAGTACGCAAAGCAACCACCACTGGTCCCTACCGGCACACCCGAAGATATTACCGCTTATGTACTGGGACTTGTTGCTGAAAAGACGGGTTACCCGGAGGTGATGCTTGAACTCGATCTTGACCTGGAAGCAGATCTTGGCATCGATACGGTCAAGCAGGCTGAGATGCTGGCGCTGATCCGTGAGACCTTCCATATCCCGCGCCGGGAGGATTTACGCCTGTCGGATTACAGCACGCTCGAAAAGGTGATCGCTTTTGTTGAAGAATCGCTTGCTGTAGACGGAGGAACACCTGCCGGGCAGAAGAACGAATCGCAGACCACTTCAGAGGTTGAGCCGCAAACCGTTGAACAGGAAAGCCCGGTCAGCCCAAAGGTGGAACCCGATATATTGCCGCTGCAGAAAGATGCTGAAAAAACCGTTGAGGTGAAGCGGAGGGTTCCGGTGCCGGTGCTGCGCCCTCGGCTGGATTTGTGCAAGCCCACAGGTGTCCGGATTGAACCCGGCAAGCGGTTTTTGATCGTGCGTGATCAGGGTGATACCGCCGATTCACTGGCACGGCGATTGCGTGCTCGTAAAGCAGAGGTGCTGCTGATTGATCCGGCGCAGCTTCTGCAGGGGCAAGGCGAGGGCTTGCAGAATGTGAGTCCGGTGGATGCAGTGTATTATTTATCGGGTCTGGATGTGGAACCCTCGTTGCTGGAAATTTTTTTTTTCAAGCAGAAGACGGCATACGAGATGCGTATTCGCGCTTTGTTCGAGCTGATGCGATCTTTTGAAGGTGATGTCCCTTTAATCAGCGCCACTCGTATGGGCGGGCTGCATGGCTATGGTGAGGATGCCCCAACCGCCCCCCTGGGAGGCGCGATCCGTGGTTTTACGAAGTCGTATGCCTGGGAGCACCGCGCTACACTTGTAAAGGTGGTTGACTTTTCTATCGAGGCGGCCG
>JAENYS010000054.1 GCA_016841645.1 Desulfoscipio geothermicus
TAGTACATTCGAAAAATCCTAAAGCCTTGCAAATATAGGCTTTATTTTTTTGCCTTTTTGGGTTTCACCTCAAAAAAGCATTGATTTTAAATCACATCGAAATTATTAGATTTAAGAAGTATTAAAGGGGTAATTGGCTTTAAATAACCTAATTGGCAACCAGTGCTCATATTTGCCACTTGACAATTCTAAAATCGCTCCAAAATCGAATTGGAAGCTATTTCCAATATATCGGTTTGAAAGGAGTAGATTTTATGTTAGCTATCAAGTATTCTCATGAGCAGTATCAAAATTTCGTTAGTGATTTTTTAACTCGCTATTACATTTCGACCGGCCAGCAGATTACTATCGTAACCAGGTCTTCTCTGGTCGTCAAACTTTGGAGTGCTGATCTTACCGGCATTGTTCAGCTTATTAAGAACCGGTATTCAAGGACTAACCGGGGCACTCCGCCCAAAGATGCGGTGGCGTTGTTTCGCTCGCTTATCCTTATGACTCTTACAGGCGAAACCAGCATCCCTAAATGGGTGGATACTTTAAGATCTGATCCTTTTGTTGCTGTTTTGTCCGGATTTTTGCCCGCCTGCTTTTCTGCTGTCAAGGTTGATGATATTTCGGCGGACCCCATTCCGGGGGTGGGTACTTTTTATGATTATATGGATAGGCTGATTCGCAAGGATCGGGTCCTTTACAAGTCCAAGCTGCGTAAGTTCAAGCGTAAGCCTAAAAAGAAGCAGAAGAAAAATCAGAAGTTGGATTCTTCTAGGCCTGGCGTGGTGGAACGCTTGGTAAATCGGCTGTTAAAATACGATAATGCCAAGCTTCCTGATAATTTGGAAACCACTTTAAACCAGATTCTAAAAGATGTTTTTGTCATGCCTTCTTTAGCTATGGGTATCCTTGGTGACCCTGGTAAATTTAATGTCGCCGCTGACGGCACTTGTATGCCTACTCATGCTTCTTGTTATGGCAAAAAAGTTTGCGATTGTAAGTTAAAACCCGGCGAACGCTGCGATTGCCCCCGCTTGTTCGCTGATCCTACGGCTTCCTGGGGTTGGGATAGTTACAATGAGCATTACTTTTATGGCCATACTTTTCATGGCTTTACTGCTTGTGACTC
>JAENYS010000001.1 GCA_016841645.1 Desulfoscipio geothermicus
CTAAGACCAAAATCTTTTAATACCACCGCGCTAGCGGTTTTGTTCTATCCATATATTCTACTAAATATTAGTACATAAGCATAAAGTAAACGAGGGTTAAGTCTGAAACCGCCCCTTCGGGGAAGCAAGTTGTGTATTTCCATTAATCCCTAACTACAGATTACCCATGCCTTCGAGCTATAAGAATAGCCTGTTCAACTGTGATTTCGCGAGATATAGGAATAAATTGGTTTTTCTTATAAAGCTCGGGGTTGTAAGGTACCCCATTTTTAAGGATGTGATAAATAGCAGTAAGCAACATTCGTGCAATAGCTATAATAGCACGCTTATGGCCACGCCGCTTCTTAATGGATAAATAGCGGCCTTTAATTTCAGGATGTTTATCACTTTTAACAACAGCGTTAGCGCACTGTACTAAAAGTGGTTTGATATAAACACCGGCACGAGGAATGCGTACAGAATGTTTTTTGCCCGCACTCTCGTTGTTTTGAGGAGTCACCCCTGCCCAGGAGCACAAGCGTTTGGCTGTAGAGAACACAGACATATCAACCCCGATTTCTGAGATTATAGCGATGGCAGAAAAGGGACTTTTAATGCCTGGTACAGTGGACACTAAAGCACGTTTCTTGGCATAAGGCTCCGACAGCGAAAGGATTAAGGATTCAAGATTGGACTTGCATCTTTCCAACCCGTTGTAATGCTGAAGGATAATATTCATTTTCTGCTGTTGCTCGGGTGTAACCATCCCGTCCAAAGCCAGGCGGATCTTATCCACCTTACCCAGCATGGATGCGTGAAGAAGAGGAACAAAATCGAAATCCTTATCATCAGGATTTTCAAGCAAGTAGTCAATGATTCTCATTGCCTTGACGTACTTTGGGTGTGCCAGGGTGATGATATAAATATCATCAACGACAACCTCTACTTTTCCCTGGATTATTTAACAATTAATGGAGAGAAAGGAAACATTACAATAAAACTAAATGTAAAAGAATTTCCAGTTGATTAACAAGTTTTACGGACAGACTTCTCTCATTATCACTTCCAACAAGGGTCCGGAAGAATGGGGGGAAATCCTGGATCATATATATTTAAATGAGGGATTGTGATGTGTGATGACAGAAAAGGCTGCCAGCGTAAATAAGTCAATTATAGTAAACACCATAGCTATTATACTTGCAGCATCCATTGCGATAATAGTTCATGCCGTTATGCCCGCTGGTGTAAATGCAGAGAATTTTGATAGCGTATTTGTCAAGCTTTTAGGATTTCCTGTAGTTGCAGCTTCCTACTTTGTTTTGCTATTTACACACTGTGTCGTTGCAATGGGATATATTGGAAAGCGGTCAAATGTTCCCAAACTACAAATCGGAATTCGTTTTGGGTTAGCCTTTGCAATGCTTTATTTCTTTGGAATGCAGGAAGTAGTTGTTGAGGTCTCTCCTTTTAGAGAATGGGGGTTTGCATTCGTTAGCTATCAATTCTTCATGGGCGTGGGCGATGCAATACCCGTACTGCTGCTATGTGTGACAGTAGCTTATTTTACATTAGACAATGCGAACATCTGTTTACCTGTGCAAACCTTAGGCAAAACAGAAAAAATCAAAGTGGTTGCCTTAATTATGGTTGCTTTTTTGACTGAGCGGGTAATTGGCTATGAAACAGGTATAATAACGAGCAATTGCAATACATATCCTATTCCGTGTTATATATGGACAATATTATTTGGCATTGTGCTGGGATGTTGTTATGTGGTTTTATATCCAGTATTAGCCAAAGAGCAGAACAAATTATTACTGTCCATCAAACTTGTTGTACTAACTATAGGAGTAAACTGGATAATGTTTAATAGCTTTATTGGGTTGATTCTTAGTGGTGTCATGTCGCAGATGCTTTTGCGAAGCGGTATAGATGTGGCGATATTCTTTTTGTCCTGCATTGTAATTAGCAAGTATTTTGTAAAACCTGATATACGTCGCATATGAGCATAACCTTAAATTAGCTATTGCGCAACATTTATATTTAGCGGCACTCCAAGCAAGGGGAAAACTACTCTGCCTGCGGCACAGTACAAGGATGATGTACTTGGAAAAATCAATTGCAGTTTTTTGGGGTAAAATTACTGTTTTGGGGTGTTAATTTTTATCAATCTTCAGTGTAAAATATCAAGAAATGATGGCTGCCATCATAATTACATTACTCCTGGCGCCTTTATTTTTATCGGATTTTAGAATCAACTTGCTTGGTAAATTTGTGGCCTTTGCCATCCTTGCTCTGGGTATTGACCTTATTTGGGGTTATACGGGGATTCTGAGCCTGGGACATGGAGTGTTTATTGGCCTGGGCGCCTATTGTATGGCGATGTACCTTAAGCTTGAATCAAGCGCGGGTAAAATGCCGGACTTCATGTCCTGGACTGGACTGGAAACAATGCCATGGTTTTGGAAGCCGTTCGCTTCCGCGCCGTTTGCTATAACAATGGCTATCCTCATTCCTGTGTTGTTGGCTATGATTATTGGCTGCTTAACCTTTAAAAATCGCATCCGCGGCGTATATTTCACCATTCTAACCCAGGCTTTATCAATTATTTTTGTCGTTTTATTTATCGGTCAACAAGCTTACACAGGCGGTACAAACGGAATAACCAACTTTAAGAAGTTTGGAGAAGCTCATTGCTGTTAAAGAGAAAGGAATAGCTTTTGCAGGCGCGTCAAGCCTGCCGCCGGCTCGATATTTTTTAAAGACTGTGGCGATGTGACCAGGCTGGCTGAACATGAGATTGTTGAACGCGGCATTGGCAGGAAATTTCAAGTCCCCTCCGTATTTAACAGCATTACAGTGCTTGAAGGTATCGGTTGTTTTGAGGGTTATTCACATCAAGCAACATTAGCATTTTTCTATGATAATCTTAATGATCAATTGCTCGAACGGCTGTATGATATTTTAAAAGAGACTTGTGATATTGAGTTTGGTTTAACTAAAACAAAAAAGTTTGGGTTACTTGTTCGAATTTTGGGAACCGGCGCCGATTACCTTGTTAAAGTTCTTTTGGATCTAAAGCAAGAGATTTATTCAGCATATTGAGTAGCTTGGTAAGCGTTTTCTGATCCTCCACGGACGCTTATGGAGCCACAAAGCTTTGAGTCTATACCTGGCTATGGCATTACCGCTATGGTTACCGGGCGGGGGTTGTTAATTGGCAACCGTAGGCTAATGGCCGAACATAATGTGGATACCGGTGCTCTGGATAAATCAGTGGACGAGTTGGAGATGAACGGCAAAAATTCCTTGCGGAGATAACCGGATGTCCGGTAAATGGGTAGCTGAAAAAAAGTGGATCATATATAACAAGTCGTAATGGATATGACCCTTTTTAGCCAATAATGCATATAGTTCTGTTTTCGAGCATTTGATCGCTGCCGGAAATTAGAGAAGGCCGATCAGTAAGTTCTCCAGCATGCCTGGCTACCGCTTTGCCCAGCAAAAACTCAATTTTTTCTGGTGAAAATTGTTCAATGCGCTGATAGGAAAATGTTTGGGGATCAAGACGAACCCGCCAAATTATTTTAACCGGCAGTTCGGCTAACTCTTGCCATAGCTTGACTAATTGTATTTCATCTATTTAAAAATGCACATTTGACAAGCTATAACCCTGTTTGTTATTCTTAATTAGTTAATCAGACAACTTTAATTTTTGTTACAAGTTGTATAGACAGCATAGTAATCGTGACTAAGTTCAAGGGAGGTGAAAGTTGAATTATTCATATTTTACAGGCTGGTCAAGTTTTAAGAAAATTAAAAAAGGAGGAGCACACATGAATAAAAAAGTCATTCTTTTTTCGTTACTATTAGTTTTAGCCCTGATCTTAGTTGGGTGTAACTCAAGTTCATCTCCTGGAGAAGATTCTCAAACAACTGAGACTACTTTGGAAAAGGTACAAAGGCAAGGATATATCTCTGTTGGCTTTGCAAATGAATCACCTTTCGCTTATGCTACTCCGGAAGGCAAACTCACCGGTTTAAATGTGGAAATTGCTCGCTTAATACTGCAAAGGATGGGCATTGTGGAAATGCAAGGCGTTTTAACTGAATTTGGTTCACTCATTCCCGGTCTGGACGCAGGTAGATTCGATGTTATTACTGCCGGTATGTATATAACTCCGGACCGGGCGAAACAGGTTGCATTTGCTAATCCCGAGTATACCATCGGGGGAGGATTGGCCGTAAAAGCTGGTAACCCCTATGACTTGCACAGTTACAAAGATATTGCCGAGAACCCTGAAGTTAAAATTGCCGTTATGGCCGGAGCCGCTGAATTTGACCACTTAATAGCAGTAGGCGCTTCTGAAGAACAAATCACCACTGTCCCTGACCAGCCCTCAGCGCTGGCGGCCTTACAAGCTAACCGGGTAGATGCTATCACGATGACAAGTGCTGCCTTACAATCTTTGTTAGATACCGTCAACGATCCAAAGATAGAGAGGGTAGAAGATTTTACTATAGCCGTGGTTAACGGTAAAAGCCAGCAAGCCTTTGGCTCAGCCGCCTTTCGTCCTGAGGATAATGACTTCCGTGAAGCATATAATAGTGAACTTGGTAAGCTAAAAGAATCTGGTGAACTGCTTGAAATTTATAAGTCCTTTGGATTTACAGAGCATGAACTGCCAGGTGATGTAACGGCTGAAGAAGCCCTGGAAATGTGGTAATAAGATCAATACCCCGGAGGCACTTCTTTTTAGCCTTCGGGGTTTATTGAAATAGGATTTGAATAAAGGAGAGTGATCCCTATTAACCCACCCTTCGACCTTCTCCCGGCATTACTACCCGGGGTTGGCATAACGCTGCAACTAACTATATTTTCATCACTTTTAGCATTTATGTTGGCTTTTATTGTGGGTTTTGGACGCCTTTCCAAATATAAATCAATTCAGGTCGTATCTACTATCTATGTTGAATTTTTTCGAGGAACGTCGCTTCTAGTACAGTTATTTTGGGCTTATTTTGTGTTACCCCACTTCGGCCTGGAATTAACTGCAATGCAGGCGGGAGTAATTGTTTTGGGCTTAAATTACGGAGCTTACGCTTCAGAAGTTGTGCGCAGTTCCATTTTAGCCGTACCCAAGTCACAAACCGAAGCAGGAATTGCCTTAAATATGACTTCAACACAAATAATGTACCGGGTTATCTTACCCCAGGCATTTTTAACCATGCTGCCTCCTTTCGGAAACCTCCTCATTGAATTGCTCAAAGGAACGGCCTTGGTATCCCTAATAACACTGAGTGATTTAATGTTTATGGGAGCACAGTTACGCATAACTACTCTTCGAACTACAGAGGTATTCTGTCTGGTGCTAATAATTTACTTCATCATCGCATATCCTCTCATACTGGGTGTCCGTGGCCTGGAGAGTAAATTTTCCAAGGGGAGGGCTTAATCATGTGGGATTGGGAATATGCTTTTTCCATTATGCCTCAACTGCTGAAAGCACTTCAGATAACCATTTCTGCCACTATTTTGGGCTTTTTGCTGGCCTGCATCTTAGGCCTGCTGCTGGCTTTCGCCCGACGTTCAAATTTTAAACCCCTTTCGCTGGTAACGGGGGGATTCGTCGAATTTGTTAGAAGCACACCGCTATTAGCACAGCTATACTTTATTTTTTATGTTTTACCCCAATGCGGGATTATGCTTTCGCCATTATCAGCCGGCGTAATTGGACTCGGCCTACACTATAGTACCTATCTTTCTGAAGTATATCGCGCTGGAATTGACGCCGTTCCCCGAGGACAATGGGAAGCCTCTACTGCTTTAAATTTTTCGCGAACCCGCACTTGGCTGAGTGTTATCCTTCCGCAGGCTATTCCTCCAATTATTCCGGTCATGGGTAATTATTTTATCGGTATGTTTAAAGATACCCCTCTACTATCTGCTATTACGCTGGTTGAGGTGTTGCAAGCTGCGAAAATAATCGGTTCTCATACTTTCAGATATATAGAACCTATAACAATTGTTGGATTAATGTTCTTAGTGCTGAGTTATGTCTCATCGGTGGGAATTCGCCGCTTGGAGGCCCGGCTCAACCGGTGGTAGCAGTTCTAAACCGTTTATTGTGAATATGTTTAAGAAATACAGGAAAGGAGTATCAGTTATGGAAGCGATACAGCTAAATCAATATGAGGATATTTCACCCGTGATAGATAAGCCCATTATTAGTTATCAAAAGGTTAGTAAGTCCTTTGGTGACCTGAAAGTGCTTCGCGAAATTGATTTGGATATAGCTCCCGGTGAAATTGTCGCGGTAATTGGTTCCAGCGGGTCAGGAAAGACCACCTTGGCGCGAATGCTAATGACCCTTGAACAGCCCACCTCCGGAGTAATTATGGTTGATGGCGAACCCCTGTGGCATAAGAGTGTAAACGGAAAGCTTGTGCCTGCCGATGAAAAACATATTCGCCGGGTACGAAGTAAAATTGGTATGGTCTTTCAACAATTTAACCTCTTTCCGCACATGACTATTTTAAGAAATGTAACCGAGGCTCCCATACATGTGCTGGGAATTTCCCGGGCTGAAGCCGAAGAGAGAGCTGTTGCCATGCTCAATAAAGTTGGTCTGGGTAATAAATTGGATGTATACCCTGCCCAGTTATCCGGAGGACAGCAGCAGCGTGTGGCAATTGCTCGAGCGCTGGTCATGCGACCGAAGGTTATGCTGTGTGATGAGGTTACTTCCGCCCTTGACCCTGAACTGGTAGGTGAAGTGCTGGAGGTGCTCAAGGAGATAGCGGCCGAAGGGGAAACAACAATGCTTTTGATCACCCACGAGATGGCTTTTGCCGGGGATGTTGCGGACCGGATTATTTTTATTGATAAAGGTAGGATTGTAGAACAAGGCCCGCCCAATGTCATTTTGAGTAACCCCAGGAATCCAAGAACACGCGAGTTCTTGAGCCGGTTCCGGCAACAATGGGCAAGTAAAAGTTAACATACCGGCAATGGTCGTTGGTATTCTATCCTTAAATTAGGACAAATAATATGATAGCGTGCTTTTTCAGCATCACTCAGTTCGTCTGAAGCCGAAGCTTAATCATAATGCCCGTTTATTCGAGAAAAATACTCTAAATAATGACGCCACCGAATTACACCCCAAATCTTATGCATAGTAATTATGCAAAATGCTAAATTAATACCAGTAATTGGGATATTTACGTTGACTTGATATGTTATTTATTAATAAAGCAATAATGAGCAGGCATATTATACCTAGTCCCACAGGTGATACAACGAAGCTAAAATCTTGGCCTGTGTAAATAGCTAAAAAGGCTGTTGCTCCACCGGGTGGGTGCAGGGTATATGTTATTGTCATGACAATAATAGCCAACGTTACGCCCAGGGGGATGACCCACCAGGCATTACCAAACATTCTATAAACCGAAACGCCTATAAATGCAGAGATTACATGCCCGCCTAATACATTCCTGGGTTGAGCCATAGGTAGGTGGCAGGCCGCATAAAGTAGTGCTGCCGATGCGCCAAAGGATGGAAGTAATAATGGGAGGCCATAATAATCAGCCAGAGCAGCCACCAGCCCTAACCCGGCGAAACTGCCCATGGCAGTAACTAAAATACAGGGCAGAGATATCTTTGGCACGCTGTCGCAACGTCCCCCCTTCATTTTACAGAGGTAAGCAGCAAGTGTTTTCCACATAATGGGGTGAGTGTCCTGCATAGTCCGTACAACGGAGTTTTTCATAATTATCATCCTTTTCCTGCACTTGACGGCATGTGTTTTTAGTCAATCTTCTTATAAAACATTGTATGCCGTTAGCAAACCGGTTGTATAAAAAATAGTAGTGATAACATAATTTTCTCCGTTAGAGTACAAAATCCTTTAACAGCTAAGTTTTTAGGTCAAATAGACATTTACTTTAGCACAATAAAGATTCAAAAACAGGGGTTTTAATAGGTTATTTCATATTATTACAACCAAACAGTTTAAAACGTCCATAAATGAGGTTATATTCTTATTGATACAGGCAACCCATTATTATATAATGAGTTGGCAGGTTATATTTGTAAGAATACAGAATGGAGGTTGGGATGATAGTTTCAGCTTGTCATGAAAATGGAAACTGGAATGACTGGCAGTGGCAATTAAGCAACAGAATAACTACCGGCGAGCAACTCTCTACAGTACTGAATTTGGGTTCCAGGGAAGTAATGGACATCAACAGGTGTTTGAATAAATTTAAAATGGCTATAACTCCCTATTACGCATCGCTCATAGACAACAATAATCCACAATGCCCCATCCGCAAACAGTCTGTACCGTCGCTGGAAGAATTACATCGAGGCTGTGAGGATATGCATGACCCCCTGCATGAAGAGGTTGACTCTCCAGTGCCCGGGGTTACCCACCGTTACCCGGACCGGGTGCTATTTTTAGTAACTGATCAGTGTTTTATGTATTGCAGGCATTGTACCCGGAGGCGGCTTGCCGGTTCCCGGGATAAAGCAATGCCCAAAACCCAAATAGACAGGGCTATCGCCTATATTCAGTCAAATAGCAAAATAAGGGACGTCGTGGTGTCGGGTGGCGACCCGCTAACTTTGCCTGATCATATCTTGGAGAGTATTCTAAAACAACTGCGCTCCATCAAGCATGTGGAAATAATTCGTATCGGCACCAGGGCGCCCGTGGTTTTGCCTCAGAGGATAACCAAAGAACTCTGTGATATGTTAAAAAAATACCACCCAATTTGGATTAACACCCATTTTAACCACCCGGCGGAGCTTACCGCCGAGGCTAGCACGGCTTGCGCACGCATTGCGGACGCCGGTATCCCATTAGGTAACCAGACGGTTTTGTTAAAAGGAGTCAATGATTGTCCGGGAATTATGAAAGAGCTAATGCAAAAATTAGTACGTAACCGCGTAAGGCCGTATTATATTTACCAGTGCGATTTATCCCAGGGGATCGGCCATTTTCGCACACGGGTAAGTAAGGGCATTGAAATAATGGAGAACCTCAGAGGGCATACCAGTGGCCTGGCTATACCGACCTTTGTCATCGATGCCCCCGGGGGTGGGGGTAAAATCCCTATACTGCCTCAATATGTACTTTCTCAGTCTGAAGATAAAATTGTTCTCCGTAATTTTGAGGGAAATATCTATGTCTATACAGAGCCATCCTCTGAGAAGGAAAAGTGTAACTGCAAACACTGCCGGAATGAAAAAAACAACTTAACCGGGATTGCCGCCGTATTAAAATATGGTAAAGTAAGTCCCCCAATAAGTAAGAGGGGGGTAGGGGTAGGTTAAATGGCGGTTTACGAAAATAAAATTGAAACAAACAATAGCTCATGGGTGTACAAGTCAAAAAACTTTGAACTGGAGGCCACTGTTGATTACAGGAATAAGAGGATCTGGGTTATCCGGTGCCAATATCAAGACATAATGAAAATGCAGGATTATCTTCACTCGTACGCTGTTGAATCAGGGCTTGAAAAGATAATTCTTCCTGTAATAGAACAGAAAGAAGAGAATTATGGCCTGTTTAAGCCGGAAGGGCGAATTAAGGGATACTTTAATGGAAAAGATACGGTTTTTTTGGCCGGCTATACCCGTCCCCGGCGAGGGTTTAGTCCAAACCTGACAGTTGAAAGAAAGCTACTGGACGATGTAATGAAAAAGGAATATAAAAAAATACACCATCCCAAAGGTTATGAATTTAGAAATGCCACCCGGGACGACACCAAGGAAATGACAGAGGTGTTCAGCGAGGTTTTTGAAACGTACCCCAGCCCGGTATTTAAACCTGAATATCTGATTAAAAGAATGGAAGACGGAGATATATTTTGGCTAGCTATAATTCACGGGAAGATTGTCGCCATATCTTCTGCGGAAATTGATTACCGGAACAGCAGGGCTGAAATGACCGATTTTGCTACTTTGCCTGATTATAGGGGGCAGGAACTCGCTTCGGTGCTGATGGACAAAATGGGGAAAGAATGCCGGGGGTTGGGTATAAATTGCTTGTTCAGCTTGGCCCGGGCCTCTTCCTTCGGGATGAACAGTGTTTTCTACCGGCATGGGTTTGTTTTTGGCGGGACATTGACAAATAACTGCGACATTTGTGGTGGCTATGAGAATATGAACATCTGGTATTTGTATGATATTGCTCCCACAAACGATCTTTTTTGATAATATTCTTTTACTATTACTATAGATTTAAAAGATGCTCCACCGGAATAATATCACCCTGGAGCATCTTTTATTTTTAAGCATTTTTGTGTACATCAACACAACTCCTCATAAAAATTACAAAATTATAACACTATTATTGCCGGATAAAAAACAAAATAAGTGGCTAAACCAAAAATATCTGACTTCCTAACACATAAAACTATCATTCTTAAACAAGCCTAAATTTAAGCTTGTCAAACATGGAAATATATTATATAATTCTGACAAGTAGCAAAATACAGAATAATGTCAAAAGTTGTAAATGTAGATGCACTCGCGTAAGATATACACACGTATAGATTTCTAACGGCAATAAAACTAAGCATAAAGGAGTGGGGTCTATGATTAAAAAAATACTGGTTGCTTATGACAACGGGGAAAAAGCAAAAAAAGCCTTGGAAACTGCGGTTGAGATTGCCAAAGGCTGCCAAGCGGAAATTTGCCTGATGACATCTGTAAATATTCCGGAGTTTATATCATCTGTAGCATATCCTGATATGAGTAGAGATCTGGAAAAGCAAACCCGCAATTTTTTTGAAGATATCCATAAAGAAGTCGAAGCCAAGGTTGCAGAAGAAGGTATCCCGGTAAGTACGGTGATTCTAAATGAGAACCCTGGAGAAGCGATTGTCCGCTATTCTGAACAAGAAAAATATGACTTAATTGTAATTGGTTCTGCTAACCGAGGAACTATAGAAAGGGTGCTCCTGGGGTTAGGTAGCGTGTCCAACTATGTGCTGCAACGCGCTAAATGCCCGGTCTTGCTTATCAAAGAATAAGCTAATCCTGCATTGCTCGTAACTTGTTTTTACCTACAATGTAAACAAGGAAAAGTTATACATTCCCTCAAGCAGTGGCTTGGGGGTTTTATTATATCCGTTATTATATCCGTTATAAGCAGCGAATTACACTAACGCCTGTTGCCGTCTAACCAGATAAAAAATGCGGTTCCAGCAGGACTGGTTTCCACTTTTATGGCGGCATTGTATTTAAATTTATTTTGTTTTTTTGTTGACTTTTTGTATTATTTGTCGTATTATATGTGAGAACTCATTTTTATTTCCTCAATCTCTAGTACCTTTTAGCTGGTTATATTTTTAGCCAGCAAAAGAGGTATTTTTTTTTTGTACTAGCATTCAGCGACATAATTTCTCTTTCCCACTAATTCCAATAGTTTTTCAGAATAGCAGGGGTCAGACCTTGACATTTGACAAACCAGACAAACCACAAAAAATCGTTCAGTCTCCGGCTTCATACTCATCGCAAAGCCCTTAGCGACTGTTCCATCAAACTAATCCCAAGAGCTGCTTAGCGTTTTCTCCTAGTATTTTCGAAATTGCATCTTGAGGAATTTTTAAATTTATGATTGCTTCGATGTTCTTATTAACGTCCACACTAGGCCAGTCAGTACCAAAAACATTAATGCCGACATTGCTTTCCTTTAAGTACAATTGTCTCTTCGGATTTGATTGATGCTTCGACATTGATATACCCGTTCCTTTACAAATATTCCGACAAATGCCCATACTACATTCTAGCTATAAATGTCAAATGTCAAGGTCTGACCCCAAACACAGGGTTTAACGGGATACTAAGGTCTAATTTACATATAATAAACTTTATATTACTTAAACGAAGAGGATTTTCCTTGCAATGAAAAAATGCATAAAGAATGTCGTTTCCGGAGGTGACTGCATGAAAGCAACAACCGAACAAGAATATCCCCACAGTGAACAGGGAATAGTTCCACTATTGCCTAAAACCGAAACAAAGCCGGAGAAGAGGGAAATGGTAGATACCAAAGACCACAAGTACAGGGAACTGGACAAGATACTTGATCATTACCGGGGCGAAAAGGGGGAGTTAATCCGAGTGCTGCACAGCGCCCAAAAAATATTTGGCTACCTGCCCCCGGAGGTGCAAGCCTACGTGGCTTTGAAGATGGATATCCCGGTTAGTGAAGTTAACGGGGTGGTAACTTTCTACACTCTATTTGTCACTGAACCTAAGGGTAAGCACACTATCAGTGTCTGCATGGGAACCGCCTGTTACGTTAAGGGTGCCCGGGAGGTTATGGATAAGCTTAAAGATGAGTTAAAGCTGGACGCCAGGGAAACCAGTGCCGACGGCATGTTTACGTTAAGAAGTACCCGCTGTTTGGGGGCCTGCGGCATGGCCCCGGTAATGACTGTAGACGAAGAAGTGCACGGCAAATTAAACGCAGGTGATTTGACCGGCATATTAAAAATATACCAGGAGCAGGATGCAGGTGAAGAACATGATCAAGTCCATTAAAGACATGGAGGCCGTTAAGGAAAAATACCGGCCCTCAATACAACTAAGGCTGGGAAAAGCTAACAAACAGTTACAAACTCACGTGCTGGTCTGTTCCGGGACCGCCTGCGCCTCATCGGCCAGCCAGGCAGTGCGGGAAGAACTTTTACACCAATTGCAAAAGCATAACCTGGAAGAACGGGTTAAGGTAATAAAAACCGGCTGTTTTGGCTTTTGTCAGCAGGGCCCCATTGTAGTTGTACAGCCGGACAATGTATTTTACTGCCAGGTGGAAAGAAAAGATGTCAAAATGCTGGTAGAAAACCATCTTATTGAAGGACAAGTAGTAGAGGAATTGCTGTTTCAAGAACCGGATACAGGAGAGCGGCATCAAAAAATGGAAGAAATCCGTTTTTTCCATAACCAGCAGCGGGTACTGCTGCAAAACTGCGGGCTAATTAATCCCGAAGATATAAACGAATATATCGCCCGGGACGGTTACTTTGCCCTGGCCGGTATTCTAAAGCAACAACCGGAAGAAGTAATTGACCAGGTCCTAAAATCCGGTTTGCGCGGCCGTGGTGGCGGTGGATTTCCTACCGGTAGGAAGTGGGATATTGCCTCCCGGCAAGAAGTTACTCCTAAATATGTGATATGTAACGCAGATGAGGGGGATCCTGGAGCCTTTATGGACCGCAGTATCCTGGAGGGAGATCCCCATGCCGTGTTGGAAGGCATGTCAATTGCCGCATACGCCATAGGTGCCTCCCAGGGTTATGTCTATGTACGGGCTGAATATCCTATTGCTGTGGACAGGCTGGAGGTGGCCATCCGTCAGGCCCGGAAGGCAGGGTTGCTGGATCATCACATTCTGGGAACAGATTTTTCCTTTGACATAGGTATCAAGCTGGGAGCAGGGGCTTTTGTGTGCGGGGAGGAGACGGCTTTGCTGCACTCCGCGATGGGCGCACGGGGAGAGCCGCGCCCGCGACCGCCCTACCCGGCCCAAGAAGGCCTCTGGAGCAAACCTACTATAATTAATAACGTGGAGACCCTGGCCAATGTACCCCTCATTTTCAGAAAGGGTTGGGAATGGTACAAGGGGCAGGGCGTAGCCACCAGCACCGGGACCAAGGTATTTTCCCTGGCCGGCAAAATCAATAATACCGGGCTTATTGAAGTGCCAATGGGCACCAGCTTGCGCACCATTATTTATGATATCGGGGGCGGGATACAGGGCGAGCGTCGCTTTAAGGCGGTGCAAACCGGCGGCCCTTCAGGGGGATGTATACCAGAGGAGTACTTAGATAAACCGGTGGATTACGACTCGCTAAAAGAAATCGGATCCATGATGGGTTCCGGAGGGCTCATTGTAATGGACGACCGGGACTGCATGGTGGATATAGCCCGCTTTTACATTGAATTTGCCCAGGACGAGTCCTGCGGCCGCTGCACGCCCTGCCGTGTAGGTACCAAGCGACTTTTGGAAATATTACAGCGCATCACCAAAGGCCAGGCGGAACTGGAAGATTTGGAACTAATGGAGGAACTGGCATATGACATCCGGGACGCATCTCTCTGCGGTCTGGGGCAGACTGCACCCAACCCGGTTCTGTCTACCCTGCGCTATTTTCGGGAGGAATATCTGGCCCACATCAGGGACAAGCACTGCCCGGCAGGAGTATGTAAAGAACTACTGCATTACCAGGTGGTGGAGGAAAAATGTATAGCCTGCGGCATCTGTGCCAAAGCCTGTGGTGTAGATGCTATTACCGGGGAAAAGAAGAAGCCGCCCTATAAAATTGACCCGGAAAAATGTGTTCGCTGTGGCGCCTGCCTGGCCAAGTGTCCAAAAGAAGCAATTATTAAAAGCGGACTGCGGGTACCCGCCGCTGCCGCTGCAGTACAGGAAGGGGTGACTAAGCATGCCCGAAGTGCCGGAATTTACACCAACGCCTGAAATTAAAGAGCCCGGCAATCTATTTGAACATGACGAAATAGAAATGAAAACAGTAAAGTTAACCATTGACGGGCGAGAGGTCATAGCGCCCGAGGGTACGTCCATTCTGGAAGCCGCCCGGTCGGTGGGGATCGAAATACCCAGCTTGTGCTATCTGAAAGGCATTAATGAAATAGGCTCCTGCCGGGTTTGCCTAGTGGAAGTGGAGATTAAAGGGACCATGACCTTGCAAGCCTCCTGTGTCTACCCGGTATCTGAAGGACTGACCGTATACACTAATTCACCCCGGGCCATAAGGGTAAGACGTACTATGGTGGAATTGCTGCTGTCGGACCACCACCGGGAGTGTACAACCTGTGTACGCAATTTAAACTGTGAGCTTCAGAACATAGCTGATGACCTTGGTATCAGAAATATCAAATATACCGGAGAAATGAACGACGTTCCTATCTTTAATGATAACCCCTTTATCATGCGGGATTATAACAAGTGCATCAAGTGCCGCCGCTGCGAGGCTATCTGCAGCAAGGTACAAGAAGTTAATGTTTATTCCGGCCTCGGGCGAGGCTTTGAAATGAAGGTGGCACCGGCCTTTATGCAGGATCTGTCCGAAGTGGCCTGTATTACCTGCGGCCAGTGTGTAATTGCCTGTCCCACCGGCTCCCTGGTGGAAAAAGAATGTATTGAATCGGTTTGGGAAGCCCTGGAGGACAAAGATAAATATGTAGTAGTACAGACCGCCCCTTCCATCCAGGTCACCCTGGGCGAGTCCTTTGGTTACCCCGTGGGTACCATAGTGACCGGTAAATTAGTGGCCGCCCTGCGCCGGCTGGGCTTTGACAGCGTCTTTGCCACTGACTTCAGCGCTGATTTAACCATTATGGAAGAGGCCAACGAGCTGCTGGAACGGCTGGATGGTCACGGTAAGCTGCCCCTGTTATCATCCTGCAGCCCGGGCTGGGTAAAATTCTGTGAACACTTTTACCCGGAATTTATTGAAAATCTATCCTCGTGTAAATCCCCACATGAGATGTTTGGAGCGCTGACTAAGACTTATTTTGCGGAAAAACAAGGGTTGGACCCGGAGAAAATCGTGGTGGTTGCCATCATGCCCTGTACTGCTAAGAAATTCGAGGCTGCCCGGCCGGAGTTCGGCACTAAGCGCTTTAAAGATGTAGATTGGGTGCTGACCACCCGGGAACTGGCCAGGATGATCCGTCAGGCCGGGATCAAATTCCATGACCTTACGGATGAGGACTATGACACACCATTGGGTATCTCCAGCGGAGCCGGGGCTATTTTCGGTTCCACAGGGGGAGTCATTGAAGCGGCCGTGCGCACAGCCTATTTTCTGACCACCGGTAAAGAAATGGATTTACTGGATTACTATGAATTCCGCGGTATCAGCGGCCTTAAGGAAATGGAGGTAAAGCTGAAGGAGCAGACCATCAAGGTGGCCATTGCCCACGGCACCGGTAATGCTAGAAGGCTGCTGGATCGTCTAAGATCCGGGGAAAAATTCCACTATGCGGAAATCATGGCCTGCCCCGGCGGCTGTGTAGGGGGAGGTGGCCAGCCTATCTTTGGTACCAGGGATCACAAGGAGATTTCTCTGAACTACCGGCACAACAGGGCAGACGCCCTGGACCGTATTGATTATTCCAAGGAACTCCGCCGGGCCCACGAGAACCCGGCGGTGAAAAAAATTTACGAAGATTACTTAGGCCATCCTTTAAGCGACCGGGCCAAGGAGTTGCTACACACTTACTACACTCCACGGGGCAAGCTGCCAGGTTTTGAGCTTGAAAACCTTACCGGCGAACACAATAAGTATTTACATTGAAAGGTATAATCACCTTGACCATGCAGGCAATCGATGTGGAAAGGATAAGCCTGGAGAAAGACCTGAGCAGTATTAGTGGGGCGTCGCTACTAAATCTTTCTGTCTTGCAAAAGCTATCGAGTGAAATAATTACGGTTCCATGCAAAACATAACGCCCCTCACGGAGCGTTTTGTTTATTTTAGCATTTTCCCTGCCATCAAAGTTAGGTACACAATCGCTTCGTCCATTAACACATCCCCTTTAGCTAAGGTTAATTATTACTGATACATACAATGAACACCTATGAAACGCGTGGAGGTATGTGTTACTACATGGCGCGTGTTGTTCAATTAATAACACCCGCTGGAATTTTTTTAATTTTTATATTTTTATGTCATTTTTGAATATTTACAGTATATATATTTAACATCTCTGATTTCTTTTAATTCTCCTCCTAATTTCCTTGAGTAACACTTTTTAACCGGCTGAAAAAAGCCGGTCTTTTTTTCTCCCGTTTGAAAAAATGCATGTTTACCTTCCTGGAAATATGGGTGATACCATTTACCGTACATTTGGTGTAAAATAAAATCGACAAAAGCTTCTCCATTGATATCAAAACTACAGGAGAACCGGACATACATAGTAACTGGTACCGTATAAGATGCCTTTAGATTGGTCGCCAACCTTAGCTGTTATATCCAGACAAGTTAAATTAACCCCATGGGAGAATGGTTAGAGTGGCTGAAATAAGACCAAAACAGCACCTAGAATATTACTCTAAATTGTATCCCGCTGCATGGAAACAAGTAGACAAATTCAGAGCTGGCAAAGGTAAAGACCTGCCGTTTTGGCCTGAGTGGTGTTTTCTACCCTTGACCGCTGTCTATACCATAGTAAGTACTAAGGCTGAAGAGCAGGGGATTGATATTTTATTTTAGGCTGTGCTGGTTACCCGCTCCTAAATGATGTGGGCATTATTGGCGCCCTGGCTGCATGGCGAGTAACACAAGGTTTACCGGTTTGCCCCTGACATCTACCAGGCTGTTATAAATACACCCATAACCGGTGATCTACCACATGATATTTTATTTAACATACCTGAGTGGTGTGTCTATATTGAAACCCCGGTTTTAAACATAGATGAGCATGAGCTGACCGGATTCTTTGCATATCTGGAATATGACGTTAATGAAAACCACTATGAATTAAGGCTGGTGCTTGATTATGATACCCCGCTTCCCTCCCTGTATTCCGTACCCATTCATCTGGGGCCCTGGCCATTGGCTGATGCGCTGGCCAAAACAGCAAGCGAAGCTGCCCGGCAGGCTGACATTTTAGGCATTGAATATAAGGCCCCGGCAGCGGAGCAGATGCAGGAAGGTTTTACCCCTTTGGTGTCGTTGCTCCTGTATCTTTGTTCTGCTAACAGTGAGATTGGCAACGAAAGAAAGAGACCGACAAGACCACGTACTAAGAAAACCAAGAAGGGGCCGCGCTTATTCCCACCAATGCAGCCAAAGACATGGGATGTCGGGGTTAGGATGGGCACAGTAATGCGAAAGGCTTTGGAAGCTCCCAGCGCACCGGCAGAACCCCGGGGCGAACTTGGTAAACAGCGGAGCAGTCCCAGGGCACATTATAGAAAAGCCCATTGGCATGGATACTGGACTGGGCAGCGCACCGGCGAGCAGAAGCTTATAGTAAAATGGATACCGCCCTTACTGGTGAACAGTAATGATGATATGCCGGTTACAATAAGGCCTGTAAAATAAGTTAAAACCCAGCAGCTGAGGAACTATATTATTAGATGTAACTAGTGCAATAAAGATAATATAATTGAGTTAAATAGTAGGATAAATCGTCATCCAACCAGACACAAAAAAGCTTCCGGAACCCCGGAAGCCTTTTCATTACTGGCGGGAGTGTGTGAGAATCGAACTCACCAGGGACGGGATCGCCGCCCCACGAACTGGTTTTGAAGACCAGGGGCACCACCAGGCACCATCCACCCCCGCATACATTTGCGACAACAAACATTATAACAAAGATATATTAATTAAACAAGTTAACACATAAACAATTCTGATTGCTTTTACTAGTAAAATATAATAATCTATTATAGTAGTCTATTATGGCGCATAGTGTATTTAAAACCCAGCTTAAATTCGACAAAGAGGAAAATTATACTACTTTGTCGAAAGGTTTTATATGTGCATTTTACATATAGCCCTCTTTCACAAATAAGTAGGAGATAAAAACCATATGATATTTGATTTCTTCAGCGAAATTAAAAACGAATTAAGTGTTGTGGAAGATGAGCTAATTAAAGCTGTTCGTTCTTCCGATCCGTTATTAACGGAAACAGCGACGCACTTGATCATGGCAGGCGGCAAGCGCCTGCGGCCTGCTTTTTGTTTACTAGGCGGCAAGTTTGCTAACTTTAATCTGGACAAAATTGTCCCTCTGGCTGTGGCTCTGGAGTTAATTCACATGGCCACCCTGGTACACGATGACGTAGTTGATGCGTCATTAACCAGAAGAGGCAGGCCCACAGTTAAAGCCCAATGGGGTAACCGTATTTCCACCCATATAGGCGATTATTTACTGGGCAAGTCACTAATACTAATTTCTCAATATGAGGATCCATTGATTCCCAGGGTTCTGGCAGAGACCAGCGTAAAAATGAGTGAAGGGGAAATACTCCAGATTTCCACCACCTATGATACCAACCAGAGTATAAAGGATTATTTTTATCGCATCAACCGGAAAACCGCCCTGTTGATTTCTGCCTCCTGCCAGTTGGGTGCGGTGGCTTGCGGTGCTTCACGGCAATTGCATCAAACCCTGCGGAGATTCGGTCATTATATTGGCATGGCCTTTCAAATAACCGACGATATTCTGGACATGACTGCCGAGCAGACCAAACTGGGCAAGCCGGTGGGTGGCGATTTAAGACAAGGCATTATCACTATACCAACCATTTATGCATTAAGCAAAAGCAGCGCTCGAAGCCGGCTGGCTGAAATTATAATCAAACCCGAGAAGAATGAACAGGAAATTCTCGAAGCTATTGACCTGATTACCCGGTGCGGTGGCATTGATTATTCAGCCGGTTTAGCAACCCAGTATATAAATAAAGCTAAAAAGGAATTATACGGGTTACCCGATGTACCCGTAAAAAGGACCATGCAAATTATTGCCGAATTTATTGGTATTAGGAAATTTTAGCTTTGATCTGCATTACAGCAAGATGTTATTATTAAAAGCTCCTTCGGAGTTGGTATATTTGCAACTTTACCCCATATTTATCAATCTTAAAGAAAAAAAGTGCCTGGTGATAGGCGGCGGCAAAGTGGCCGAGCGCAAGGTTAAAGCCCTGGTCCGCTGCGGTGCCAAAGTCCACATCATTAGTCCCCAATTAACTATTGCTCTGCAAAATATGGCAGAGCGCGGGTTAGTATTGTATCGCTGTGGCTATTACCAAACCGGCGATTTAGAGAATACTTTCCTTGTAATCAGCGCTACGGACGATGATGCCGTCAACCAAGCCGTGGCCGGCGATTGCCTAAAACGCAATATCATGGTAAATGTAGTGGATGACCCCCCCAGGTGCAATTTTTTTGTGCCCTCCGTAATGCACAGGGGATCGTTAAAACTGGCCATTTCCACAGGCGGCAGCAGTCCCCGGCTGGCTAAAATTATCCGCCGAAAACTTGAGCAGGAATTCGGGCCAGCATTCACTGAATTTAACGATTTTCTAGGCACGGTACGCAGACAGGTGCAAGAGCAGGTAGCAGATCCGGTCCGACGCGAACAGATTTTAGTGAATTTAGTGGATGAAACTACATATACTTTGGTCAAGCAAGGGGATTTAGAGAAGGCAAAGGAGCGGGTTAATAATGTTTGTCATTTCGATCGGTGTCAATCATAAAACTGCTCCGGTGGCAATTAGAGAAAAGCTATCCTTTTCGGATAATGCATTACCGGATGCCCTGGCCAGGCTGCTTGACCACCCGGTGATTCTGGGCTGCGTGATTATTTCCACCTGCAACCGTACTGAAATATACGCCCATGTCAGTAGTGTTGAAAGCGGCATCGAAACTATTCGAAGTTTTTTGCAGCACAAGTCTGGCGTAGAACCGGTTATGATTAAAAAATATACCTATGCTTTTGCGCAGCATAAAACTGCCCGGCAGCTTTTCAGGGTGGCAGCAGGCCTGGATTCCATGCTGCTGGGGGAAACCCAGATTTTGGGTCAGATTAGAACGGCCTACCAGCTAGCTCAAAAACATAATGTCACCGATAAGGTAATTAATACTTTATTTAAATACGCAATTACGGCCGGCAAGCGGGCCCGTACCGAAACAGGCATTGACCAGCATGCCGTTTCCATCAGCTATGCCGCAGTGGAACTAGCCAAGCAGATTTTTCAGGACCTAACCGGCCGCTCAGTGCTAGTTATCGGAGCCGGTAAAATGAGTGAACTAACTGCCAAACACCTGGTAGCAAACGGCGTTTCCGGAGTCATCGTTTCCAATCGTTCTTACAACCGGGCCGAATATCTGGCCCGCCAGTTCGGCGGTCGGGCTGTTAAGTTCAACGAACTGTATTACTATCTTAAGTCAGCCGACATAGTGATTAGCTGCACCGCCGCCACCCACTATGTGGTACGGGCACCGGAGGTACAGGAAATATTAACCCAAAATACCGGCAAAACCATCATGTTCATTGACATTGCGGTACCCCGGGATATTGACCCTGCTGTTGGCGGTCTGCCCGGTGTTAGACTTTACGATATTGATGATTTACAAAATGTGGTAGATAATAACCTTATGGAACGCAAACGGGCTGCTATACTTGCGGATGCTATTATAGAGGAAATGGTGGATGAGTTTGCCCGCTGGCAAGGGGAACAGTATGTAATACCCACCATTACCGCATTAATAAAGCAGGGCGAGACCATCAAACAGCAGGAACTGGACCGGGCCCTAAGCAAATTAAAAGACTTGTCCGAACATGATAGCAGGGTAATCCACTCACTGGCCAACACTATTGTTAATCAACTGCTGCACACGCCTATTACCAAATTAAAAGAATTCGCCCTTACCAAGCAAGGCCCGGCTTATCAAGAGGCTTTAGAAAAATTATTCTGTCTGGACAATTTGGATACACCGGCCGGGCAAACTGCCGGCGGGCAGCTAATAAAAGCAGGCGAGCAGACCCGGGCCTCGGGTCATTAATATAATTAGATATAACAAGTATCGGGTGCAGGCGCTGAAAAAAGCCACACCCGAAATTTTTAAGGCAAGTACCAGCATGTTCATATCGGAGGCCATCATGATAAATCAAGTGATTATCGGGTCCCGGGACAGCGACCTGGCCATGTGGCAGGCCCGCTGGGTAGCTAATTCGCTACAAAAAGCCCATCCGGACCGCAGTTTTCATATTCAAGGCATGAAAACCAAAGGCGACAACATTTTAGATGTGGCGCTGGCTAAAATCGGTGACAAGGGTCTTTTCACCAAAGAACTGGAAGCAGCGCTTTTAAGCGGTGCAATTAAGCTGGCGGTGCACAGCATGAAGGACCTGCCCACCCGGCTGCCGGGTGGCCTGGCCATTGGAGCGATCGGCGAGCGGGAATACCCGGGCGATGTATTAATCTCCCGCAACAATGTCCAGCTGGCGGGTTTAAAAAAGGGAGCCCGCGTCGGCACCAGCAGTTTAAGGCGCCGCGCCCAGTTACTGTATTACCGGCCGGACCTGCAAATGGTTGATATACGCGGTAACTTAAACACCCGTTTGCGCAAATTCAAGGAACTGGAGCTTGATGCAATCGTGCTGGCCTATGCCGGCATCAAGCGCATGGGTCACGAAGCGCTGGTTGCCCAGTTGATCCCCTTTGATATTTGCCTGCCTGCAGTTGGACAGGGTTCGGTAGGTGTAGAGATTGCCAGCGCCGACACCGCCACCCGGGATATTATCGCTCCTCTGGATCACGGGCCATCCAGAACCGCCATTGAAGCCGAAAGGGCATTTATGCAAAGACTGGAAGGCGGCTGCCAGGTACCTATAGGCGCTTACGGGCAGGTCGAGGGTGATGTGCTGGCCCTGGAAGGGGCGGTTATCGACCTGCACGGCCAAACCGCCCTGCGTGACAGCGTTACAGGGCCGGTAGACGGTGCCCGCCGGCTGGGCATCCAGTTGGCGGAAGTGCTGATCGACCGCGGCGCGGAAAAATTATTACGGCAGGCAAGACAGGAGTTTGGATTCCATGACAAATAACAAGGGAACGGTATATCTTATCGGTGCCGGTCCGGGCGACCCGGGACTGCTTACTGTTAAAGGGTTGGAGTGCATCAAACAGGCCGACGTGATTGTCTATGACCGCTTGGCCGGGCCGCGTCTGCTAAACCAGCGCCGGCCGGACGCGGAATGCATTTATGTAGGTAAACAACCCGACCGGCATACCCTGACTCAAGAAGAAATTAACCGGCTGCTCGTGGAAAAGGCCCTGCTGGGTCTTACCGTGGCACGTTTAAAAGGGGGGGATCCCTTTGTTTTTGGACGTGGTGGCGAGGAGGCTGAAGCACTGGCCGGACACGGTATACCATTTGAAATAATTCCCGGGGTCACCTCGGCCATAGCTGTGCCGGCCTACGCAGGCATACCGGTGACACACCGGGACTTTACCTCCACCCTGGCTATTATCACCGGCAACGAAGACCCCACTAAAGAAACCTCCAGCATTCAGTGGTCCAAAATAGCCACCGGCGCGGGCACTTTAATATTTCTAATGGGCATGGCCAATTTACCGGGCATAACGCAAAAATTAATCAAGCACGGTAGAGCTCCCCAAACCCCCGTAGCGCTAATCCGCTGGGGCACCCGACCGGAACAAAAAACGCTGGTGGGCCGCCTGGACAATATCGCCCGCCTGGCCAAAGAGCAGGGTTTTAAAAACCCGGCCATTATCATCGCGGGTGAAGTAGTACAGCTGCGGGACCAATTAAACTGGTTTGAAAACAAGCCGCTGTTCGGTAAAAGAATACTGGTTACCCGCTCCCGTGAGCAGGCCAGCAGTTTATCCCTGGCCATTGAGAAACTGGGCGGCGAGCCGGTGGAGTATCCCACTATTGCTATCGCCCCGCCTGAGGACAATGCACCTCTTGAGCAGGCGCTAAACCGGTTGTCTACATATAATTGGCTTATTTTTACCAGTGTCAATGGAGTAACCTGCTTTTTTGACACCCTACGGCGGGTAAACGGCGATATCCGTGATTTAAAAGGCCTTAAAATATGCGCCATCGGGCCGCAAACCGGCCAAGCCCTGCAAAAAATGGCCCTGCAGGTGACTTACATACCGGCGGAATTCCGGGCCGAAGCCATAATAGAGGGGCTGCGGGATAAATTAGCGCCAGGCGACCGGGTATTACTGCCCAGGGCTGATATCGCCAGAAAAATATTGCCCGAAGCGCTGGCCAGTATGGGCGCGCAAGTGGATGAAGTAGCCGCCTACCGCACTGTGCTAGGTGCCGGTAACGCAGAGACCATCCGGGACATGCTGGCCACTGGGACCATTGATATAATTACTTTTACCAGTTCGTCCACAGTGCGCAATTTTGTTACTCTGCTGGAGACAGCTAACCTTGGTCGACCGGTTGGCCGTGCCCAAGTGGCCTGCATTGGGCCTATCACCGCTGCCACTGCGCGAGAGCTTGAGTTGCCCGTGCACATTGAAGCGAGCGAATATACCATCAACGGGTTACTGCAGGCTATTTTAAAACATTTAGGGTTCGGCCAAGAAAGTGCGAACTGTTAACCGTGCTAAATAGATTGCTTTTTATACCGCTGTTTTAGTTTTATAATAACTTTAAGCAAACCTGAACCCAATTTAAACTCACCCTTTTATATAGAGGAGAAAATCATGATCAGCGTAAGCAGATTACTTTGCGGAGCAGAATATTACGGCGATTCACTGCGCTACAATCAAGATGCGGGCAGCCAGCGAAACGGCACAACGACAGGGCGCGGGCCAGTTGTGGTATGGAACTCCACCCGTACCTGCAATTTAAGATGCCTGCACTGTTATTCCAATTCCAATGACCATATTTATGAAAATGAACTCACCACCACCGAGGCCAGAAAATTCATTGATGACCTGGCTGCTTTTAATGTGCCGGTAATACTTTTTTCCGGGGGCGAGCCTTTACTGCGCCCTGATTTCTTTGAACTGGCCGGTTACGCCCGCCAAAAAAAAATACGCTGCACCCTTTCCACCAACGGTACCTTAATTACACCGGAGATGGCCGGCCGCATTAAGAACGCAGGCGTCAGCTACGTAGGCATCAGCCTGGACGGCATCGGCGAGAATAACGACCGTTTCCGGGGCCGCAAAGGGGCCTTTGATGCAGCATTAAGCGGTATTCGCGCTTGCCGGTCCATCGGCCAACGGGTGGGTTTGCGGTTTACCATTAACCGCCATAACCTTGACCAGCTGCCTGGTATATTCAAACTAATTGAGGACGAAGATATTCCCCGGGTATGCTTTTATCACTTGGTTTACAGTGGTCGGGGCAGTAAAATGGTAAACGAGGATGTTAGCCACGCTCAAACCCGGCAGGCTATGGACTTGATTATGGAACATACCCTGGATTACCACCGCCGCGGTTTAAACAAGGAAATACTTACGGTTGATAACCATGCCGACGGCGTTTACATTTACCTGTCATTGCAAAAAACCGGTCAGGCCCGGGCAGAGCAGGTCCGCCGGCTACTAACAGCCAACGGCGGCAACCGCTCAGGCATCGCTATCGGGGCGGTAGACTGGTTTGGTAATGTATACCCCGACCAATTCACCCGCCAGCACCTGCTGGGCAACATCCGGGAAAATTCTTTCGGGGAAATCTGGCAAAATACAGATCACCCGCTCCTGCAGGGGTTAAAAAATCGCAAGCCTTTGCTTAAGGGTCGCTGTGCCCGTTGCCGCTGGTTAAATATGTGCAACGGTAATTTTAGAATCCGGGCGGAGTCTGTGCACGGTGATTTTTGGGCACCCGATCCCGCCTGTTACCTGACCGGTGAGGAGACAGGCACTGCTGATTAAAGATAAAACTACCCTGCAGTCTTCACCAATAAATCTGGAGGTGGCCTATGTATTATCCAGTTACCAGGCCGCGCCGCCTGCGCTCCAGCGCTACTATGCGGCGACTGGTCAGGGAAAACCACCTGCGAGTGGACGATTTAATTTATCCTTTATTTGTCACCGCTGGCCGGGATGTACAAGAACCTATCGAGTCGATGCCCGGCATATATAGATTATCCATCAACCTGCTGCTGGCCGAAATAGCGAAGGTGCAGTCTCTGGGCATTCCGGGTATACTGCTGTTCGGTATCCCGGACAGCAAGGATGCCGCGGGCAGCGGTGCCTATGCCGCTAACGGGATTATCCAGCAGGCCGTGCAGGCGGTTAAAGATAAGTTCCCCGAACTGCTGGTGATCACCGATGTTTGCCTGTGCGAATACACCGACCACGGCCACTGCGGCATTGTGCAGGAGGGTAAAGTTTTAAACGACCCCACCCTGGAACTGCTGGCCCGCACCGCTGTTTCCCACGCGCAAAGCGGAGCGGACATTATCGCACCATCGGATATGATGGACGGGCGGGTGCGGGCCATTAGAGGAGCCCTGGATGAAGAGGGATTTTCCGGTATTCCGATTATGTCTTACAGTGTTAAATACGCTTCGGCCTTTTACGGACCTTTCCGGGAAGCTGCCGGTTCGGCCCCGCTATTCGGCGACCGCAAATCCTACCAGATGGACCCGCCAAACCTCAGGGAGGCCCTGAGCGAGGTAGAGCAGGACATCGCCGAGGGTGCCGATATGCTGATCGTCAAACCTGCTATGGCTTATATGGATGTCATCGCTGCGGTGCGGGAGAATTTTGACGGCCCGCTGGTGGCTTACAATGTAAGCGGCGAATACTCCATGATTAAGGCCGCCGCCCGGCTGGGCTGGATCGACGAGCGACAAACCACCATGGAACTACTGACCGGCATGAAAAGGGCCGGGGCGGATATCATAATCACCTACCATGCCCCGGACGTGGTACGCTGGTTAAACGAAAATGTATAGAGATGTATAGAAAGGAACGGAGCAGCTATGCTGGTATCATGGAACACCACCAATGCCTGTAACCTGTACTGCAAGCACTGCTACCGGGATTCGGGAACCCGGGCGGAGAAAGAGCTAAATACTGAAGAAGGTAAAAAGCTGATTGACGAAATAGCCGGAGCCGGCTTTAAAATAATGATTTTTAGCGGCGGCGAGCCGCTGATGCGCGATGACATCTATGAACTGGTGCAATACGCTGCCGGCGCCGGGCTTCGCCCCGTGTTGGGTTCCAACGGCACGCTCATCAACCCCGAAACTGCCGCCCGGCTAAAAAAAGCGGGCGCTATGGCGGTGGGTATCAGTTTGGACAGCACCGACCCGGCCAGGCATGATGATTTCCGGGCTTCCTCCGGTGCCTGGCAGGGAGCAGTGGACGGCATGCGGGCCTGCCGGGAGGCCGGGCTGCTCTTTCAGGTGCACACCACGGTGATGGAATGGAACAGCGTGGAAATCGAAGCGCTAACCGACCTGTCCGTAAATCTGGGTGCCAGGGGGCATCACATTTTCTTTATGGTGCCCACAGGCCGGGCGGTAAATATTGAAACTGAAACACTACGCGCCGAGCAATATGAAGAATTACTGCACCGGATTATCGTCAAGCAAGGCCAGGTGGATATAGAGCTCAAGCCCACCTGCGCACCCCAGTTCATGCGCATCGCCAGGCAAATGGGGGTGGATATGCGTTTCAGCCGCGGCTGCCTGGCCGGAACGGCCTACTGTATCATCAGTCCCCTCGGTGACGTACAACCCTGCGCTTATCTTAATATCCCCCTGGGCAATGTACGCAAGGTTCCTTTTCATCAAATATGGCGCGATAACGAAGTGCTGCAGAAACTGCGCACTATGGAATACAGCGGGGGATGCGGCACCTGCCGGTTTACCAAAATTTGCGGCGGCTGCCGGGCTAGGGCCTATTATTACCACGGCGATTACATGGCCGAGGAACCCTGGTGCCTTTATCATGGAAGAAAGGGATAATTAGCCCATGAATGTTGATCAAACCGATAAGCACCTGTTGCATATTATTCAGTCCAATTTCCCTGTGGTCCGGCGACCTTTCGAGGAAATCGGGCAGCATCTCGGCATTAGCGAGCAGGAAGTGCTGGAGCGCATTGCCCGGCTGCAGCAGGCCGGTATTATCCGGCGACTGGGCGGGCTGTTTAATTCCCGTAAAATTGGCTATACCGGTACTTTGTGCGCTCTGCAGGTACCCGAGGCGGACATTGACCGGGTGTCCCAAATAATCAACGGTTATCCAGGCATAACCCATAACTACCTGCGCAACCACCGCTATAATATGTGGTTTACATTGATTGCCCCGTCGGAACAGCATATTAATACCATATTAAATGAAATAAAACAAAAAACCGGCCTGGCGGATTTATTAAACTTGCCGGCCGTCGATATTTTCAAAGTACGCGTTAATTTTAACCTGTCCGAGGTGCAAAATGTTGACTGAACTGGAAAAGCAGATTATCAGAGAATTGCAGCAAGGTCTGCCCCTGGTGGAAAGGCCTTACCTGGTTATAGCCCAAAGGCTTGGTATACCAGAAGATGAATTAATGGATAAAATTAATGAAATGATAGGCAATGGCATTATTCGCCGTTTCGGGGCGGCCCTGCGCCACCAGGATCTCGGCTATACCGCCAACGCTATGGTGGTGTGGGATGTGCCCGAGGAACAGGCCTCCGGCACCGGCCGGCTGCTGGCCGGATTGGCCAAAGTAACCCATTGTTACCAGCGCCCCCGGCGGCCCGGCTGGCCCTACAACATATTTACCGTTATTCACGGGCAAACCCGTGACCAGTGTGAACAATTTGCTGCCGTGATGGCCGAAAAAATTGGTGTATCCAACTATATGCTGCTGTTTAGCACCACTGAATTAAAAAAAAGCAGCATGCAATATTTTATTGATTAGGACGGTGATCCTGTGCATAATGGCTTTAACAAGTCAGCCCAATTATATGAAGAAGCCACAAACTATATCCCCGGTGGCGTAAATAGCCCGGTGCGGGCCTTTCAACCGGTCGGGGGCACCCCGGTATTCATCGCTAAAGGTGAAGGGGCTCTGCTAACCGATGTGGACGGCAATACATACATTGATTACGTGGACTCCTGGGGACCGCTGTTGCTTGGCCACCGCCATCCCGAGGTGGTCAAGGCACTGCAAAACTGCCTGGAGATAGGCACCAGTTTCGGTGCCCCCACCGAGTTGGAAACTGTGCTGGCGAAAATGATCGTTGACGCCCTGCCGGCTGTAGATATGGTCAGGCTGGTGAATTCGGGCACCGAAGCAACCATGAGTGCCATCAGACTGGCCAGAGGTTACACCAATCGTAACAAAATTGTCAAATTTGCCGGGTGTTACCACGGGCACGCCGATTTCCTGTTAATTAAAGCGGGCTCCGGCGCCTTAACCCTTGGAGTCCCTACGAGCCCGGGCGTCCCCGCGAGCACAGCCGAACATACTATTATCGCGCCCTATAACAACCTTGAGACGTTACAGGAAATTTTCCGCCAGGCGGGAGAAGATATCGCAGCGGTAATTGTTGAACCGGTGGCCGGCAACATGGGCGTAATTCCACCGGCACCGGGTTTTCTGGCGGGCCTGCGCAAATTGACTGAACAATACGGGGCCCTGCTCATTATTGACGAGGTAATGACCGGCTTCCGCGTGGCTTACGGCGGGGCCCAGGTGCTGTATGACATTGAACCCGACCTTACCACCCTGGGTAAAATTATCGGCGGTGGTTTGCCCGTGGGAGCTTACGCCGGTAAACGGGAAATCATGTCCGCGGTAGCCCCGGCGGGACCGGTTTACCAAGCGGGTACTCTGTCCGGCAACCCACTGGCGGTAACAGCCGGAATTACCACGCTGCAGTTGTTGCGCCGGCCAGGCGTATACGATGCATTGGAGCAAAAATCAGCCCGTTTGGAGCAAGGTTTGCGGCAAGCAGCGGCGGAAGCAAGTCTGGAATTGACCTTCAACCGGGTGGGATCTATGCTCTGCACATTCTTTACCAGTGAACCGGTAACAGATTACGATTCGGCTGCCAAATCCGATACAAAACAGTTTGCCGAATTCTTTGCAGGCATGCTGCAAAGAGGCATTTACCTGGCCCCCTCCCAGTTTGAAGCAGCCTTTATGTCCCTGGCCCATTCCGATGAACAAATCAACTACACCGTCGAGGCCGCCCGCGCTGTGTTTAAAGATATAAAAAAGTATTAATTAATTCAACCAAACGACAAAAAAAATTTTTTATCCCTTTGACATCAAAGATTTCACATGTTATAAAGAAGTTATACAATTATTTGAAAATTATAACAAAAGTTAAAGTAACTGCATAGAGACCAGCTCAGAGAAAAGAAAGAGCGCGGGTGAGATATTGAAAACTTTAAGAGTTCCGGAAGCAACAGTATCAAGGCTGTCCATTTACTCCAGGTTCCTGGAAAGGTTGGACAAAAACGGTATCACCACAGTTTCATCGGGTGAGATAGCTGATGGAGTAGGGGTAAGCCCTGCCCAAGTCCGGAAAGATTTGGCCTATTTTGGTGATTTCGGTACCCGGGGCGTAGGATACAATGTCAAAGACTTGCTGAAATATACACTAAAAATACTCGGTTTGGATCAGGAATGGCCACTGGCCATTGTAGGAGCAGGTAACCTCGGATTTGCCTTGTGTACAAACCGAAGTTTAAGCATAAGAGGCTTTCGTATTGCCGGCGTGTTTGATAATAATTCCACCCGGGTTGGTAAACGAATTGGCAATCTAGAGATAAAGCCACTGGCGCAGTTCCCTGAAATAGTCAAAAAAGAAAACATCCGCATTGGGGTAATAGCAGTTCATACAAGTTTGGCTCAGGAAGTGGCCGATATAATGGTAAAGAGCGGTATGCAGGCTATATTGAATTTCTCTCCGGCAACTATAAACGTACCGGATGGTATTGAAATACGCAATGTTGATTTATCCATAAAGCTGGAATTAATAACTTTTAACCTGGGCCTGAGAACTGCCCAAAACCTGTAGCTGATTATGGGAGCTTAATTACATGCCTAATCTTTATACGCTGGATATTAAATCCACAAGGCGGGAACAATTTATCGACATGACTACCGACATCAGTATGCTGATCAACAAAAGCGGCGCTACTGACTGAAGGGGTATGCCATATTTACGTACCGCATACCACCGCAGGCGTGACTATCAATGAAGGGCACGACCCCAGCGTTATTCACGAATAATTATCATGAGAATCATAGCATTATGACATTGACATTATCCTCTTTTTAGAGTAAAATAAATTTTGCGTTCGGTAATTCGGGATGTAGCGCAGTTTGGCTAGCGCGCTTGCCTTGGGAGCAAGAGGCCGGGGGTTCAAATCCCTCCATCCCGACCACTTTAAAAATATCTTAAATAATATATACGGAGGGGTTCCCGAGTGGCCAAAGGGAGCAGACTGTAAATCTGCCGGCGACGCCTTCGCAGGTTCGAATCCTGCCCCCTCCACCATAATAATGGGGCGTAGCCAAGCGGTAAGGCAACGGGCTCTGAATCCGTCATTCGATGGTTCAAATCCATCCGTCCCAGCCAGAATAAAGCCAGTATTCGCAAAGAATTGGGAGTACTGGCTTTACTATTTCCAGCGTAAGAGTTGGTGTAGTAGGGATAGTTTAGTGTTAATGAATCCAACAGATGGCTAAACAAGTATCATACAATAAAAAAAATTTTCAATTATCTCATAATTTATGCATTTACAACCACTTATTACCTTGAAAATATATTATTATATGTTAAAATTAATTATCTTAAAAAAAAATATGATATTTTTTTTCCAATACAACTCCTCCTCTACCTATTTTACCTGTAGTTGATAAACTACAGCTTTTTTTTGTTTTTTTATGCGCACGGGAAAACCACTTTTATTTAAGGTGAAACGGTATGGAGAAATTTATAAACTCTAAAGAAGAAAAGCCAGTATCCGCATTAATTTGCGAGTGCCGGCTTTTCTATTTATAGCGTAAGAGTTGTCGTAATGACTTAATTGTGTTATGTGCAGTGATGGTTATTACGTACTGGGCCGGTTTACTCCATTTATTCTCTGCCTTTTTTTCATATCGGCGGCTTTGCCCATATTCCATACCGGGCGATAACCTGTATAATTTTTTGCTAATAAACCTGCAACTCTTTTCGCCAATTTAACACCTCCAGGTAAAACAAATTTATTTGCTTCTATACATAGCATAATTTTTTTTTTTCGATATTATGTATTAAATATTGCAGGATTTTATTTTCACAGCGTAGAATTTTTTGATATTCTATTTTATTCAATCAAAGACAGGAGAAGGTGAGTTAAAAATGGCCGAAAAGAAAAAATTTAAGTTCAGTTATGTTTTAAATGTCGCTAAATGTATGGCCTGTGCAGCATGTGAATTAGAATGCAATTTTAACGGAATTTACATTGATGATACTGCAAACTATGCCATTAACCTTGACAACTGTACCCGTTGCGGAAAGTGTTTCCGTGCATGCCCCAGCGGAGCAATTTCCAAAATCGAAATCGCAGCTTAGTAACAAAGCTGCTTTTGCTATCGAAATCAGCTTTACTTTTTTAAATTAACTTGAAATGTTGACATGCTACTTTAACTATGTTAATATAATTTTTGCGCGGATAAAGTAACAACTAAATAATTTGTATGCGGCAGTGGCGGAATTGGCAGACGCGTAAGATTCAGGTTCTTATGGGCGCTATGCTCGTGGAGGTTCAAGTCCTCTCTGCCGCACCAAACAAACCCCGGGAAACCCCGGGATTTGTTTTATCCCTTTCCACCTCAAAAAAAAGTCCGGCATCAAAAGCCGGACGGGGAGAGATAGAACTCACCAAAGCGGAGTATTTATAATATAACCGGTAATACAAATCATTATGCATTGACCGGCAAACTATTTTACCCGGGATTATTCCTTTTTATCGCAATATGTTTAAACAACCTAATTAATATAAAAACATAATTTCGTCGAAATATAACGAAATGTTTAAGTCATAAATAATGGACAACCCCTACTATAAATATATTGTATGAATAAGTAGGGGAGGTTTATTTATGCTTAAAAATATTATATTAACTACATTGATATGCATTTCAGCTTTTGTTTCCGAGGGTATCTTTTACCCGGCAGCAGCCACGGCCAGCAACCCGGACAACCCAAAAAAATACATTTTTTTGTTTTTCATACAGGGTTTAAATGATACCGATCTAAATGGTTCTAGTCTGCCCAATATGAAAAAGCTGAAAAGTGAAGGCATCAGCTACCAGCATGTAACCAAAACGGTACCGGCTAATGAACAGGCTGAATTCACAACCATTTTGGGACTACGAGACAACCATTTGCAATTAACCCGTGCACTCCAAGATAATAACATTGATTGCATTGCAGTGGATGGCACAGAGACAATAACCGCCTCACTGGCCAAGAAAAACCGGCTGGAATTAATCACGGAGAAAAACGATCAGCTGGCCCTAGATAAGTTCTTTCATAAAATAACTGAGCAGCCTTATCAGTTCGCGGCTATCCACCTGGATGACGCCAGCAGTAAGGACCAATCTAAAAATTTCTCGGAATCCTTTAAGTGGTCGATGGCCGACAACCAGGTGGGCAGAGTCATAAACCATCTTATTCGAACAGACAAGCTTGCCAATTCTACTATTATAATTACCGGCGGTGGGATTACGCCGCCTTTGGTCATATTTAATGGTGGCAATAATCAGCCGGAAAGTTTTCACCACTGCCGCCAGTTGGATATTGCACCAACGATATGCCAAATATTCGATATCATAGCGCCTACTGATATGCCGGGGCATATCCTTTACGAAGTTCTAACTCCAACGAACAGCAAATCATTAACCAATAACCTTAAACATAGAATTAATGATTTACAAAAGGAGTGCAGGCAATATAATCAACAAATTAGCCTTTATGAAAAAGAGCAGCAATTTGTCCAAATACAAAAAGCAGATTTAAAGGAGAAAAGAGAAATTCTCCACAAAATTGTTTCGGAAAAAGACAGCACCATACAGCGGCTGAACATACAGATAAGCATATTAAAGTTATTCGGTACGATTATTTTTATAATCTTATTAACCGGGTACATATTTCAATATAGATGGCTGCGCAAGAAATTTCTTATATTTTAAATTTATAGTAACAAGAAATTCAGGTCAGGCTTTTTTATATTTGAGCTTATAAAGAGAAAAAATGGCTGCCAATTACATTTCCATAATTTGTTTGATTAAAATTCCCTACCAATATCTGATAGGGAATTTATATTTGTAGCAATATTTTAGTACCCGGTAATGGAATTTTACTACAATTTATCACTACAGTCTAATTAGTCAATTTTAATTTGCCAATTTTTGTTTGCATCATATTAAATGCAAATATTAATGAACGAGCAGGATTTCCAAGGGTACCTATAGAAAAATATGTCGAAGTGTGTCTAATTTTAAAAAAAATCAAAATAATTAAAACCTAACAGTCATACCATATCCATAATTGAAATTACTTATTATTCAAGCAAAATGCAGGAGATTGTTGATTTGTTGTTGAATTTTTTAAACTGGTTTCAAAATACTGTTCTCGAAAAAGAAATATTTGGCACAAATATTGCATAATATAACGTCAATATGTTGCAAGCTACAATAATAACCAAGCCATGATTGAAATTTTATTTACAACTGAATTTTTCGTCACTATGTACTTGTATAATTTTCTTACAACAGAGCAGGGGTGATAGCAATGAAACTAGCCATATCAGGCAAAGGCGGTGTCGGAAAAACAACCATTGCCGCAGCACTGGCCAAAATATTCGCCCAAAACGGCGGCACTGTTTATGCCATTGATGCCGATCCGGACGCCTGCCTGGCAGCGAGCATCGGCATACCCGATAATGAGGCGGCCAAAATAAAGCCCGTAGTAGATATGAAGAACGCTATTCGCAATAAAATTGGCGATGGTGCGTTTTACACTCTTAATCCAAAACTGGATGATTTCTTAGATGATTACAGTTATAAATTTGACAACATCCGTTTTTTACGCATGGGTGACCCGAAAAAGGGCGGCTCAGAGTGCTACTGCCGTGAGAACACTTTTTTGCATGCCCTAGTCACATCACTGTTGCTTGACCAAAAAGACACTGTAATTATGGATATGGGCGCCGGCATTGAACATTTAAGCAGGGGCACAGCCAGGGGAGTGGATGTAATGCTGGTGGTGGTGGAACCCAGCCGCAATAGTGTTAATACCGCCAAAAACGTGCAGAGGATGGCCAGTGAACTGGGTATTGCCAAGGTGGGTATTATCGCCAACAAAATTCGTACAGATAAAGAAAAGGAATTTATTAAGTCAAGTTTCCCAGGCAATACTATCCTGGGTTTGATAAAATTTTCCGAGTCTATTTGGGCAAACGCTATGGAACCTTCTCCGGCCACGGAATTTAGAGGCGAATTACTGACGGAGATGCAGCAGGTTTGCCTTAAGATTTTGGAAGAGGCAGGTGTTTAAATACAACATTAACAGTATATATAATTGCCAATCAGCGGAACAGTCGGGAGCTCTGGGGTGAGCTTCTCCGGCTGCAACCATATCTAAGTTAGATATAAGTCTAATTGATTAACTTTTATTAAGGAGGTTAAAATAATGCCAAGGTTTAGAGATCCAAGCCTGACCAGCCGCCCCTCGAACAAGTCACCGCGGGTTATTGATCCTAAAAATGTCAAGCGATCCGTTGACCCTGCAGCCCTGGAAATGATCGATGTGGCCAAAGAAAAAGGAATAATTACAGCTTTTGACCGGGTACTGGCCCAGCAACCGCAATGTCAGTTCGGCTACAAAGGCATTTGCTGCCGTTTTTGTATGATGGGTCCTTGCCGTATTAAAGCCGATGAAGGCCCTGCTAGCAGGGGTATCTGTGGTGCCAATGCATGGACCATCGTTGCCCGAAGTGTAGGTCTAATGATCCTTACAGGCTGCGCGTCCCACGCTCAGCACGGAAACCATATATCCCACGTGCTGGAAATGATTGCTGAAGGCCAAGCACAGGATTATTCTATTAAAGACCCGGAAAAGTTGATTAAAATATGTAAAAAGGTAGATATTGAAACCGAAGGAAAGGATAACAACACCCTGGCCAAAGAGTTGGCTGAAAAGGCATTGGACGACTTTAGACGGCTTAAAGGTGAAGGAGAAGCCACCTGGATTACCAAAACAGTCACTAAAGATAGGAATCAAAACTACCGGGAACGTAATGTAATGCCCCACGGCATTCATGCTACTATTTCCGATTTGGTTACCCAGGCCCACGTAGGCATGGACAATGATCCCGTAAACTTGGTGTTCAGTGCTGTGCGGGTTGGTCTTGCCGACCTGGCCGGAAAGTGGATTGCTACCGACCTTTCGGATATCATTTTCGGCACCCCCGAGCCCGTGCTAAGCGAGGCCAATATGGGTGTACTGGATCCTTCCAAAGTTAATATTATTTTGCACGGCCACAACCCGCTACTCAGTGAAATGATTGTTGCCGCAGCCCGAGAACTGGAAGATGAAGCTAAGGCAGCAGGTTCTGCGGGTATTCAACTGTCCGGTATCTGCTGCACCGGCAACGAAGTGCTGATGCGTCAAGGGGTGCCCCTGGTCACCTCTTTCTCTTCACAGGAATTAGCCATTTGTACCGGCGCTGTAGACTGCATGGTAGTGGACGTACAATGCATTATGCCAGGTCTTAATACCGTGGCTCAGTGCTTTGGCACCAGGTTGATCACCACCACTGATCTAGTTAAAAACCCCGGTACTATGCATATCGATTATCAGGAAGCCACAGCGATGGAAAACGCGCGGGAAGTCATTCGCGAAGGTATTGCTGCCTTTAAGGAGCGTGGTAATCGCCCGGTGCATATTCCAAATGTAAAGAACAAGGTTGTAGCCGGTTGGAGCCTGGAAGCTATTTTGGAAGTGTTTAAGTCTGTCAATACCGAAACCCCAATAAAAGTTTTAAATGATGCTATAATGAGCGGTGAGCTAAAAGGTGTTATTCTGATGTGCGGTTGTAATAACTTAAAGACATTCCACGACCAGGCACACCTGGAAATAACCAAAGCAATGTTAAAAAATGATGTGCTGGTTATCTCCACGGGCTGTAACGCCCAGGCCTGCGCCAAAGCCGGTCTGATGGATCCTGATAAGGTTGATGACTATTGCGGAGAAGGACTTAAGAGTTTCTACAAGCGTATCAGCGCCAATGCCGATCTGAAGTACGGCCTGCCGCCGGTGCTTCACATCGGTTCTTGCGTGGACAACTCCCGGGCGGCTGAATTGTTAATGTTAATGGCGGAAGATCTGGGTGTGGACACTCCGAAGGTACCCTTCGTAGCCTCCGCTCCTGAAGCCATGAGTGGTAAAGCGACCAGTATCGGCACCTGGGCTGTGACTATTGGCTTGCCCACCCACGTCGGTACCATGCCTCCGGTGGAAGGCTGTGATCTTATTTACAGTATCCTTACCCAGGTGGCCGGCGATGTATTTGGTGGTTATTTCATTCTTGAGCCCGATATCGAAACATCCATTCAAAAACTGCTTGAAGCTCTGGAATACAGAACATGGAAACTGGGTGTTCATCGCAAGATAGCTGATGATTTAGAAACTAGTCTTTGCCAGAATTGGTAAAATACCACGAAAGGGAGGGAAATCAAGAGTGAGCGAAGCTATTAACTTTAATCAAATATTCGAAGGCGCCATAGAACCGGGCCAAGAGCCCAAAAAGCTGTTCAAAGAAGCTTATGAGGGCACTATCACCGCCCTTAGCTACGCAGAAATCCTGCTTAACACGGCTATCCGCACTTATGGCAAAGACCAGCCCGTAGCCTATCCGGACACTGCCTACCACCTGCCCGTCATCCGCTGCTTAAGTGGAGAAGAAATTAAGACTCTGGGCGACATGGTGCCGGTATTGAACCATATGCGTGCTGCCGTTAGAGATGAGAAAACCTTTGCCAACGCCCGCAAGTGGGGCGAAGCCACCTGGTACGCCGCTGATATTATCGAGGCGATCAGGTATATTAAGAACACGCCCGAAAACCCGCTGCACACAGCTCCCTGGACCGGGTTCATCGGCGACCCCGTGGTGCGCCAGTACGGTATCAAGATGGTGGACTGGACCATCCCCGGCGAAGCGGTTATCCTGGGCCGGGCCAAAGACAGCAAAGCTGCCAAAAAGCTCATCGACAGCCTGATGGCCAAGGGCATGATGCTGTTTTTATGCGATGAAATAATTGAGCAGTTACTTGAAGAAGGTGTTAAACTAGGCATAGACTATATCGCCTACCCGCTAGGCAACTTTACCCAAGTAGTGCACGCTGCCAACTACGCACTGCGGGCCGGTATGATGTTCGGTGGCATCCCCGCCGGTGCCTACGACGCTCAGCGTGATTACCAGCGCCGCCGCGTGCTTGCCTTCATCTTGTACCTGGGCGAGCACGATATGGTTAAAACCGCCGCCGCAATGGGTGCTATCAATGTTGGCTTCCCGGTCATCACTGACCAGGAACTGCCCGAAGACAAGCAAATTAAAGATTGGTTCGTCAGCGAGCCGGACTATGACAAGATCGTGCAGACCTGCCTGGAAATCCGGGGCATTAAAATTACCGCTGTAGACATCGACGCACCCATCACCGTAGGTCCCGCTTTTGAAGGCGAATCCATCCGCAAGAAAGATATGTACGTGGAATTCGGCGGTTCCATGACCCCTGGCTTCGAGCTGGTGCGCATGGGCGACGACACCATTGAAGACGGTAAAATTGAGCTGGTCGGCCCGGACATCGACACATTAGCCGAGGGCAGCCGGATGCCTCTCGGTATCGTGGTGGACGTGTATGGTCGCAAAATGGAGGAAGACTTCGAGCCTGTGCTGGAACGCCGCATACACTACTTCACCAATTACGGCGAAGGTCTATGGCACGTGGCCCAGCGGGATATTAACTGGATCCGGATCAGTAAAGATGCCTATGGCAAGGGCTTCCGCCTGAAGCATATCGGTGAAATACTGTACGCCAAATTCAAGTCCGAGTATTCCGCAATCGTAGATCGTATTGCGGTAACCCTTTACACTGATGAGCAAAAAGTACTAGAAATGCGTAATGAAGCACGGAAATATTACAAAAAGCGTGACGACCGCCTTAAAGAACTTCGGGACGAGAAAGTGGACACATTCTACTCCTGCACCCTATGTCAGAGCTTTGCGCCCACTCACGTGTGCGTAATCGCGCCCGAGCGGGTCGGCCTGTGCGGCGCGGTAAGCTGGCTGGATGCCAAGGCGGCTTATGAAATTAACCCTCACGGCGCCAACCACCCTGTACCCAAGGAAGGCGTAATCGACGAAGTAAAGGGCCAGTGGCAGTCATTTAACGAATTTACCTATAATAACTCGCAACGCTCCATCGATACTGTTAACTTCTATACCATTATGGAATACCCGATGACCTCTTGCGGTTGTTTTGAGTGTATCCTGGCAATGGTACCGGAATGCAACGGCTTTATGGTGGTAAACCGCGAACACGGCGGTATGACTCCATCCGGGATGACCTTTAGCACACTGGCCGGTGCCATTGGCGGTGGTGCCCAGATGCCCGGCTTTATGGGAATTGGGAAATCATATCTGTCCTCACCTAAATTTGTACCTGCCGACGGCGGACTGGGCAGGATAGTATGGATGCCTAGGAATTTAAAAGAAGAACTGCGGGCCTCTCTGGAAGAAGCTGCAGAAAACGCCGGGTTAGGTAAAGATTTTGTGGACAAGATTGCAGACGAATCCGTAGGCGAAAGCGGTGAGGATATCATGTCCTTCCTCGAGGAGAAAGGACATCCCGCGCTGACTATGGATCCGTTATTATAACAGCACAGTATTTCCTTTCGAGTTTCCGGCACACTAATAGCGGGACCATTTAAGGGAAGGGGACACACCTCCTTTGGAGGAATGTCCCCAATAATCCTATCTAAGGGTGCCGCCATAGTGTGGCCGTATATATGGACAAGTGATTCAGAAAGGAGTTTGATGAAATGGCTTTAACAGGTTTAGATATTTTTAAACAACTGCCGAAAACCAACTGTAAAGAATGCGGACAGCCAACTTGCCTTGCTTTTGCCATGCAACTGGCCAGCGGTAAAACCAGCCTTGACAAGTGTCCACACGTCAGCGATGCAGCCAAAGAAGTGCTTGATTCAGCGTCCGCTCCACCGGTAGCCCTGGTTACAATCGGTAAAGGAGAAAAAGAACTACAGCTGGGCAATGAAACTGTACTATTTCGCCATGACAAGCGTTTCGAGCATCCCACGGGCATTGCCGTTTCCGTTCATGACACTGACAGTGATATTGCCGGCAAAGTTCAGTCCATTAACAAGCTGGTTTTTGACCGCGTTGGTCAAATTCACAAAGTTAACCTGGTAGCTGTAAAAAACACCTCCGGCGATGCCGTCAAGTTTGCCGAAGCAGTTAAAACCGTCCAGGACAATGCCGACTTCGCCCTGCTGCTGGCTAGTGAAGATGCTGCCGCTATGGAAAAAGCCTTGGAAATAGCCGGGGCCAATGCACCGCTGATCTGCGGCGCCAACGCTGCTAATTATGATGCCATGCTTGCATTGGCAAAAAAATACGATGCTCCGCTGGTAGTTAAGGGTGCTGATTTAAATGAGCTGGCCGCCTTAGTTGAAAAAGCCGGCTACAAGAAACTTATCCTGGATTCCGGTGCCAGGGAAGTTAATAAAGTACTCGCCGACCAAACCCAGATACGTCGCCAGGCCCTGAAAAAATTCCGCCCGTTTGGTTACCCTACTATTACCTTTGCGGATAACGAGGATCCCATCCAGGCGGTTGTAGACGCAGGCGTTTACATTGCCAAGTATGCCGGTATCGTGGTGCTTAACACTGCGGATCCCGCCGATGTACTGCCACTGATTACCCTTCGCTTAAACATTTATACCGACCCGCAAAAACCAATCGCTGTAGAGTCCAAGCTTTATGAAGTAGGTAATCCCGGCCCGGATGCTCCGGTATTTGTAACAACAAACTTCTCACTGACTTACTTCTGTGTGCAGGGTGATGTGGAAGCCGGTCGTTTTCCAGCTTACATCATGCCTGTGGATACCGACGGCATTTCCGTATTGACCGGCTGGGCCGCAGGTAAATTTACACCTGAGAAAATCACAGAGATGTTAAACAGCTGCGGTATTGCCGATAAAGTATCCCACCGAAAAGTGATCATCCCCGGCGGCGTGGCGGTGCTAAGCGGCAAGCTAAATGAAATGAGCGGCTGGGAAGTACTGGTTGGCCCGCGCGAATCAGCCGGTATCCCTTCGTTCATCAAGCAACGCTGGGGTGCTTAAACATACACATACACTACAGTTGTCACAATTTTGAGCAATGTGGTCATGAGCATCCTGTGGTAGGTTATAATAACTGATATACCAGTAAAGGAGGACGTATACTATGTCATTTAATATAGCCGTAGCCGGCAAAGGTGGTACAGGTAAAACCACATTATGCTCTCTGGTTGTCAAACAGTTAATCAAAGCCGGTAAAAAACCAATTCTGGCCGTGGACGCCGACGCCAATGCCAATTTAAACGAAGCGTTGGGTATGGAAATTGAGGGCTCCATTGCCGATATCATGGTACGGATTAATAATAACCGGGAACCTTTGCCGGCAGGCATGACTAAAGACCAGTTTGTGGAGTATAAAATACATCAATCCCTTTCCGAAGGCGATGACGTGGACCTGCTGGTCATGGGGGGTCCGGAAGGAGCAGGCTGCTATTGTTATGCCAACAACCTGCTGCGGGGCTTTGTAGCTGATTTAAGCAAGAATTACCCGTATATGGTGATGGACAATGAAGCCGGCCTGGAGCATTTAAGCCGGCGCACCACCCAGAATATCGACGTTTTGTTCATTACCAGTGATTCTACCGCCCGGGGTATCCGGTCCGCGGGTAGAGTTAAAGAACTGGTCGACAACTTAAAGCTGGACATTAAACAAATGTACCTTGTGGTATCACGGGTGAATACAAGCAATTTTGATATACTGAAAAGAGAAATTGAAAAAACAGGTCTGGAATTAATCGGTACCATGCCGCTTGATGAGCAGGTGATGGAATTTGACCTGCTAAGTAAACCTTTGTTTGATTTGCCGAATGATTCACCTGTAGTGGCGGTGGTTGACGATATACTAAAAAAAGCCGCCATATTATAAAGCCGCAATATATTGCTTTCTTAAGCAGAAAGGAGCGGAACCAATGGCTGTTACTATAGCTAAGGAAAAATGGACTAGCAAGGTGGGCGAAATGGTGCTGGGAGCCGATTCTTCCGTTAATGTTGGCGGAGAAAGCACACTGCCCTTCCTGCAATTTGAAGGAGCCATCCCCAATAAACCTGTTTTGGCACTGGAAGTATGGGATTTGGAACCGGAAGATTGGCCGGAAATTTTAAAAGCGCCTTTTGCAGGTGTGCTGGCCGACCCGGTGGCCTGGGCCAAAAAGAATGTTGAGTACGGCGCCGACGTCGTATCCCTGCGCTTAATGAGCGCCCACCCCGATTTTAAAAACGCCTCACCGGAAGAATGCGCCGCTACAGCCAAAGCGGTGGCTGAAGCTGTTAACGTGCCCTTGATCATCATTGGATGCGGCGTGGAAGAAAAAGACGCCGCAGTGTTGGAAAAAGTAGGCGAAGCCCTGGCCGGCAAAAGCTGTCTGATCGGCTGTGCCACTGAGAAAAATTATAAAACCATTACCGCTACCGCAATGGTTAACGGGCACAGCGTAATAGCCTCCACCCCTCTGGACATCAATCTGTCCAAACAGCTCAACATCTTAATGACTGAAATGAACCTGCCGGCCAACCGTATTGCCATCGACCCGCTGGTCGGTGCACTGGGTTATGGCATTGAATACGCTTACTCTATCATGGAAAGATCCCGGATAGGCGCACTGATGGGTGACAAAATGCTGGCCATGCCGGTAATATGCTTTGTTGGCCAGGAAGCTTGGAAAGCCAAGGAAGCCAAGAGCACGGATGAGGAATCTCCCGAGTGGGGCGCCCAAGAACGACGGTCGATCCTTTGGGAAGTACTTACCACGACCACTTTTGCCCAGGCCGGTGGTTCTATCTTTGTGTTACGCCACCCTGAATCAGTAAAACAAGTTAAAGTACACCTGGATAAAATGATGGAAAGCAATGTTTATTAATAAACAAGAGGAGGCTAAAGCATGATCCTTATTGGTGAACGGATTAATGGCATGTTTAAGGATATCCGGGAAGCGATCCAGAACAAAGACCCGGAACCTGTCCGCTACTGGGCCAAGCGCCAGTACGAAAGGTGCGCCGCTTATCTTGACATCAATACAGGCCCGACTGTAGAGAAAGAAGATCAGCCCGCTGTTATGGAGTGGCTGGTTAAGACTGCCCAGGAAGTTGCTCCCATGGCTTGCTGCTTAGACTCAACCAACCCCGATGCCATTGAAGCCGGCCTCAAGGTGCACCAGGGCAAAGCCATGATCAACTCTACCACTGCGGACCAGTGGAAAATGGACATTTATATTCCTATGGCCGCCAAATACAACGCTGCCATTATCGGTCTGGCCATGAATGAAAAGGGTGTACCCAAGAGCGCCGCCGACCGTATCGCTCTGGCTATGGAGATTGTTGTCAACTGCGATATGAATGGTATTCCGATGGAAGATTTATATATTGACCCGCTGATGCTGCCCTGCAACGTAGCCCAAGAGCACGGCGTGGAAGTGCTGGAGACATTAAGGCAGATTAAAACCCTTGCCGACCCGGCGCCCCACACAACTATGGGACTGAGCAACTCTTCCCAGCGCTGCACAAACCGGCATTTAATTAACCGTACATTTCTTATCATGAGCATGGCCAACGGTTTGGATTCAGCCATCGCCGATGTGGATGACGACGAATTGCTGGATGCCGTGGCCACTGCAAATATACTTTTAAATAAGGAAATTTACTGCGATTCCTTCTTAAAAACTTTCCGTGCCCGTTAAACTAAACCAGGCAGTTAAATAACCGGTACTCCTCCTAGAAAAGGCAGTTATTTATAGCCGCCTTTTCTAGGCTAAATATAAACCTAACACGAAAGTCGTTCTAACTTTAAAATAGTTTGACAGTCAAAGTTGTAAATATTATACTAAAGACAAGGCAGACAAAATCTCGGTAATTATTACATTAATTTATCTATTTAGTTATTATTCGTCTTTGTTTTACATTACTACTGGCCACTTATTTTTCGCCACTTATATCAATCAACTAGCATAATTTAAAATATATTACCGGGATTACATATGAACTGGATAACCGTTACGGGCATCCGGTTTATTCCTTGTTGCTCTATAGCCCGGGCGCAAGTTATTATACTATGACGCCTAATCTAGGAGAGAACGGATGTGATGCTTCAATGAGCACGAAACCTGATAAGGTTGGAGCTGTATTGGTAGTTGGCTCAGGTATTGCCGGTATTCAGGCATCGCTTGATTTGGCGGAGTCAGGATATTATGTATACCTAGTCGAGAAAAACCCCGCCATTGGCGGTGTCATGCCTATGCTTGACAAAACTTTCCCCACCAACGATTGCTCTATGTGCATCCTGTCTCCCAAGCTAGTTGACTGTGGGAGACACTTGAATGTTAACACCATTACCAATGCAGAAGTAATGGATATTCAAGGCGAACCGGGCAATTTTAAAGTCACCCTTAAACAAAAGGCACGTTTCGTTGACCCGACAAAATGCACCGGTTGCGGTTCCTGTGCCGAACAATGTCCGGTTAAAGTTCCGGATGAGTTTAACCAGGGTCTGAACAATCGCAAGGCCATTTATAAGCTTTATGCCCAGGCCTTCCCAAATGCTTATGCTATTGACCCGACCAAATGCTTAAGAATTAAAAAGCCCAAGGCATGTGGTAAATGTTTGAAAGCTTGCCAGGCCAATGCTATTGACCACACCATGACCGATCAAATTACAGAGATCGAAGTCGGCTCTGTAATTCTCTGTCCCGGGTTCGACAAATTTGATTCAGGTCAACTGGCATACTACGGCTACGGCAAACACCCCAACGTCGTCACCAGCATGGAATTTGAGCGTCTCCTGAGCGCTTCCGGGCCCTTCGGCGGGCATATGCAGCGCCCGTCTGACGGTAAGGAACCGCATAAAGTAGCCTGGATCCAATGCGTTGGTTCCCGTAACTGCCGCATTGATCGCGGTTACTGCTCTTCAGTGTGCTGCATGTACGCCATCAAAGAAGCTGTTATTGCTAAAGAGCATTCTCCTTATCCTCTGGAAACAGCTATATTCTTCATGGACATGCGCACTTATGGTAAAGATTTTGAGAAATATTATGAAAAAGCCCAACATGAAAATGGTGTGCGGTTTATCCGCTCCAGGGTTTACGAAATTATCGAAGCCGGTGACGGTACCGGTAATTGCCGTATCCGTTATGCCGACGATGAGGGTAACATCACTTACGAAGACTTCGATTTGGCCGTACTATCCATTGGGCTGGACCCGCCTACCGAGATGGTGGAACTGGCCGGTAAACTGGGCGTGGAATTAAATAAGTTTAATTTCTGCCAGCCTGCTAAATTAACCGGTGTAGGCACTAATAAGCCCGGTATTTTTGTGGCCGGCGCTTTCAGCGGTCCCCGTGACATCCCCGAAACTGTCATGCAGGCCAGCGCAGCGGCAGCGGATTCAGCGGCCGATCTGGCAGAGGTACGCAGTACCCTGACCAAAGTGAAAGAATACCCGCCTGAAAAAGATGTGGCCGGTGAAATAGTACGCACCGGTGTATTTGTGTGCCATTGCGGCATCAATATCGGCAGCGTGGTCAATGTACCCGAAGTAGCGGAATATGCCAAAACACTGCCGACTGTGGTATTTGCCACCGACAATCTTTATACCTGCTCCCAGGACACATCAGCCCAAATTAAGGAAGTTATCGCTAAACACAACCTGAACAGAGTCATCGTGGCCTCCTGCAGTCCCCGGACCCACGAGCCCATGTTCCAGGAGACCTTGAAAGAAGCCGGTCTTAACCCCAACCTGTTTGAAATGACCAATATTCGTGACCAGTGTTCCTGGGTGCACATGCATGAGCCCGAGGAAGCAACCGAAAAGGCCAAAGATTTAGTAAAGATGGCTGTCTACAAAGCCGCCCTGCTGGAACCGATTAACTCGGTCAGTTTGGACATGAATCACGACGCCCTGGTTATCGGTGGCGGTGTGTCCGGCATGACCAGCGCTGTTAACCTTTCCAAACAGGGATATAAAGTATACCTGGTGGAAAAGGCAGGCTTACTGGGTGGCATAGCTAACCGCATTCGCTATGGCATGACCGGCGAAGATATTCCTGCGTTTGTCAGCAATTTAATTAACCAAGTAACCACCGATGAAAAAATCACCGTCTATACAGGTGTTGAAATTACAGACGTACACGGTTTTGTGGGCAACTTTGAAACCATCATTAGCAGCGGCGAAGTAATTAAGCATGGTGTAACGGTTATTGCCACCGGTGCCGAGGAATACAAGCCTACTGAATACCTGTACGGGCAAAATGACCGGGTCATGACCTTGCTTGAAATGGAGTCATTGCTAGCTGAGGGTGACAGTAAAATTAAAGACGCTAAAAACATTGTCTTCATCCAGTGTGTCGGCAGCCGGGAGCCCGAGCGCCCCTACTGCAGCAGAATTTGCTGCACCAAGTCTATTAAGCAGGCGCTGCTAGTTAAAGAAGCCAATCCTGAGGCCAACGTTTTCATGTTATACCGGGATATTAGAACATATGGGTTCTATGAGGAACTTTATAGTGAAGCCCGTAGTAAGGGGATTATCTTTATCCGCTACTCGGTGGACAATAAACCGGTAATGGAAGCTACCGACAACAGCGTGAAGGTTACCGTAACCGACCATGTGCTGAACGTGCCAATTGAAATTGAAGCGGACTTGATAGGGCTGGCTTCCGCCATTGTGTCGTCCAAAGACAACAACAGCAAGTTGAGCCAATTCTACAAAGTACCTCTTAACCAGGAAGGTTTCTTCCTAGAAGCGCATATGAAGCTGCGCCCGGTTGATTTTGGCACCGACGGTGTATTTATGTGCGGCTTGGCTCATGGGCCCAAAAACCTGGATGAAAATATCAACCAAGCGAAAGCTGCCGTTGGTAGGGCCTGTACAGTACTAGCCAAGAACACCATCACTGTGGAAGGCAAGAGCGCTTTTGTCAACAAGAATAAGTGTGCCGGCTGCGGCGAATGTGAAGCCGTTTGCCCGGCCAAGGCTGTACAAGTTGATCCGGTGCAAAAAATAGCCGTAGTGAACGAAGCCCTGTGTAAGGGTTGCGGTGCTTGTGCATCTTCTTGCCGCTGCGGAGCCATCAATATCAAGGGCTGCACCAACCAACAATTAGTCGCTATGTTGAACGCGCTATAGATGGGGGAGGGAAATGGATATCATGGAGTATGAACCTAAGATTGTGGCATTCTTATGCAACTGGTGTAGTTATGCCGGTGCAGACCTGGCCGGTATAGGTCGTATCCAGTACCCGCCCAATATCCGGGTGATACGCATACCCTGTTCCGGAAGGATAAACCCCTTATTTATTATTAAAGCACTCAGGCAAGGAGCTGACGCCGTGCTAACCTCCGGGTGACACCCCGGTGACTGCCATTATGTTAGTGGCAACATGGTAGCTCGCAGGAAATTTGCCTTATTAAAAGGATTACTGGAGTATGCCGGATATGATGAGGGCCGGGTAAACTTCTCCTGGGTATCTGCGGCCGAAGGTGGCCGTTTTGCTGAGATTGTCAAAAATGTCACTGAAAAGACGAAACAACTTGGTCCCAATAAGGGCTTAATAGATAGCGAATCGGGGTGTAGCGGATGCCAAAGCTAGCCGAACAAATCAAAGACGCAGCTAAAAAGCTACTAGCCGAACAGAAGGTCGACTTGGTCGTCGGCTTTGCCGAAGGCAGTCTCCCTCTGCGCGGCACGCCGCTTTTCGCCAGGACTCCCGAAGAAGCGGATAAATTGACCTGGAATTTGGGCTGTGAAAACAACCTGGCCAATTACCTGCGTAAAAAACCAGGTAAAGTAGCTGTAGTGGCTAAAGGCTGCGATGTGCGGGCCATTATAGCTCTGGTGAAAGAAAACCAAATTAACCGGGACGACCTTTATATAATTGGTGTGCCTTGCAGCGGCATGATTGACCGCAAAAAAACAGCCGCGCTGCTTGACGACGAGGATATTTTGGCGATTGAAGAATCAGGAGATACCGTTGTCATAAAAAGCAATAACAGCAGTGCAACTGCCAAAGTGGCCGACCTGCTGCACAATTCCTGCCGGGATTGCAGCTATGGTAACCCGGTTATTTATGATGAACTGGTCGGTGAATTGCTACCCGAGAAGGAAGCTGCTGATTTTACCGAAATTAATGATTTTGAAGCCAAGTCAGTCGCCGAGCGGCGCGCGTTTATGAACAGTGAATTTAGCAAGTGTATCAGGTGCTACGCCTGTCGTAATGCTTGCCCCTTGTGCTACTGCGAAGAATGTTTTGTAGACTGCAACCAGCCGGAATGGATCGGCAAGAGTGCCTACAATACAGAGGATAATATTCTCTTCCAGGTTGTCAGGGTGTTCCACTGTGCCGGGCGTTGTGTCGACTGTGGGGCTTGTGAGAGGGCCTGCCCAATGGGCATTAACCTGCGCCTGTTAACACGTAAACTGGTTAAAGACGTTAAGGAACTGTATAACGCCGAAGCCGGGGTTAACATGGAGGATAAGCCGGCCTTAGCCACATTTACCGTCGACGATCCAGAAGCTTTCTTGTTGAAGGAATGAGGTGAAACTGATGATAATAAGCAAAAAAGACATACCCGGCTTCCTGGATAAATTAATTAGCGAATATCAAGTTTTTGCCCCTGTGCAAGAAGGCTCTTACACCTTATTCAAATCAATTACTTCCGGAACTGACGCTGTATTAACTGCTGATAACACCAAACTTCCGGCCAAAGAAATATTTTTTCCGCAATCGGAAAAATTGTTCAACTATAACGTTACCGAAACCGGCGCCAAGCTGGAAACGGACATTGATGACCGGAAAAAAGTGATTTTCGGAGTGCGTCCCTGCGATGCAAGAAGTCTCGTTTTGCTGGACAATGTGTTTAATAATGATAAATTCCAGGATCCTTATTACTTGACCAGACGTGCCAACACCATTATGGTAGGTATCGGCTGCAACACACCAGCGAGCACTTGCTTTTGCACTTCAGTAAAAGGCGGCCCTTTTGATACCACGGGCCTGGATTTACTGCTGATAGATACCGGTGACGCGTTCGTAGTGGAAGTGGTATCGGATAAAGGCAAGGCATTGGCTAAACAGGCCGGCTTTGCCGCTGCTTCAGATAATGATAAGTCTGCTGCCGCCAAGGCCAAGGAAGCAGCTAAGGTAACTTGCCAGGTTAATATAGACGGCCTTAAGGACAAGCTGGATATCAATTTTTATGCTCCCATCTGGGACAAAATTCATGAAAAATGCCTGGGCTGCGGTGCTTGCACATATTTGTGCCCGACCTGCCACTGTTTCGACATAGTGGACGACGCCGTGGATTGCAATGGCTGCCGGGTGCGCAACTGGGATTCCTGCGCTTTCCCGATCTTTACCTTACACGGTTCCGGACACAACCCGCGCACCAGCAATAAAGAACGCTACCGCAATAGAATAATGCACAAGTTCAAGTATTTCGTGGACAACTTTGGCGAAATCGCCTGCGTAGGTTGCGGCAGGTGTATTAAAAACTGCCCCGTTAATATGGACATCCGAGTGGTACTTGACGATGTTCGGGGCTCGGAAGCGAGGTTGGATAGTTAATGAAAAATCCATATCTACCGCTACCCATGAAGCTGGTGAAAAATTTTACTGAAACAGAGGATAAGCTAATCCACACCTTTACTCTGCAGTATTTAAGCGAGGAAGACGAAAAAAGTTTTCCATACATGCCGGGACAATTTGCCGAGCTGTGTGTATTTGGCAAAGGAGAAGCACCTTTTGGCATCGCTTCTTCGCCTAGTGAGCCTGGTTTCCTTAAGTTCTCAGTGGCTAAAGTGGGTGTAGTTTCCACTGCCCTGCACCTGATGGAAGAGGGAACCATGATTGGCGTACGTGGGCCGCTGGGCAATTATTATCCTGTAGAAGAATTTAAAGGTAAAAATGTGGTCATTATTGGCGGTGGTTTCGCGTTTACCACGTTGCGCTCACTGGCTACCTATATGCTTGAGCCCGAACGCCGCGGTGATTACGGCAATATTACCGTAATTTACGGTGCTAGGAACCCCGGTTTACTGCTGTATAAAGAAGAGCTGGCTGCTTGGGAACAGAATCCAAATATTAACTTAATCACCACCATTGACAGCGCAGTGGACGGCTGGAATGGCCGGGTGGGCTTTATTCCCGCTGTTACTGAAGAAGTGGCTCCAAGTTCCGAGAATACTTACGCTATTGTCTGCGGACCGCCGGTGATGATTAAATTTACCATGCCCGTACTTGAAAAACTGGGTTTTCCTGCCGAAAGAATAATTATGTCTCTGGAAAACCGCATGAAATGCGGAATTGGCATGTGCGGCAGATGTAATGTTGGAGGCAAATATGTCTGCAAAGACGGTCCGGTATTTACTAGAGCCCAGCTTAATGAGCTGCCTGCTGAATACTAAAAGCTATGATGGCTTAATAAATATTAATTTAGCGTCTCTTTAACTATTGCTTAAAGAGACGCTATACCAGATTAAACTTGAATTTTGCTATGCAAGATAAAGAGGGGAGGGACAAAATTGGAAGCTATCAAAGCTGTCGATTTCAACCCCAAATTTAGGGACAAAATTGCCGAGCTGCTTAAGAGTTACGATTTCAGTAATTGCCTGGCCTGCGGTATGTGCACAGCAGGCTGCCCGTATACCGACCTCTTGGAAAACCATGATCCCCGTAAATTTTTGCGTAAAGTACTGCTGGGTATGGAAGATGCAGTTTGCGCCGACCCGTACATGTGGACTTGCAATATGTGTGAGCATTGTACTGTCGAGTGTCCCATGAACGTAAATATTGCAGACTTAGTTAAATCGATACGCAGTATTTTGGATAATGACAAGATAGCCGGGTACCTGCAGGACATTGACCAAGATCGCACTGCATCCGGAGGCCTGGCATCGACGGGCCTGGTGGCCTCAGTGGATGTCAATAAGTGTGCAGCTTGTCTCACCTGCGTGCGTTTATGTCCTGTTGAAGTGCCTCACATTCATAATGGCGCGGCGGTAATCGACCCTGTACAGTGCAAGGGCTGCGGAATTTGTGCGGGTGAATGTCCTAATAAGGCCATTACACTTTTGGGATATTATGAGCTTATGCTTAAAAATATGGATAGTTTATTTGATGAATGGTTTATTTAAGGAGGTGCATTAAGGTGCCAGAATTTGAGCCAAAAATTGTAGCCTTTTGCTGCCGTTACTGCGCTTATACAGCCGCAGACCTGGCAGGTTCAATGCGGTTGCAGTATTCACCCAACATCAGAGTGGTAGAAATGCCCTGCTCAGGTACCATTGAACATGGAGTAATTTTGAATGCCTTTGAAAAAGGTGCCGACGGTGTGTATATTGCCGGCTGCAATCTCGGTGATTGTCACTTTCTAAAGGGTAACGTCCGTGCTATAAAACGGGTGGCAGCAGTCAAAAAAGTATTGGATGAAATAGGTTTAGGCGGAGACCGGCTGGAATTTTTCCACGTACCTGCTTCCGAAGGCACGAAATTTGCCAAGGTAGCCAATGATATGACAGAACGAATCCGCCAACTCGGCCCTAGCCCCTTAAACAAAAGCGCGGCCGGTAACGCAAAGAAAGAAGGTGGCCAAACAGCATGATCGTAGCACAACAAAAACCTATTAACGACATTGCTCAAATGATTAACGACTGTAAAAAGGTGTTGTTTGTGGGCTGCGCCGGATGCGTAACGGTCTGCCTGGCCGGCGGTGAAAAGGAAACCGAAGTTATGGCCTCAGCTATGCGCATTAAGCGCACTCTAGAGAACAATCCTCTGGAAGCCATTACTTATACCTGCACCAGGCAGTGTGACCCTGAATACATCGCGTCCCTGGATAACGTGGTGAAGGATGTAGACGCCATAGTATCGCTGGCCTGCGGCGTAGGCGTGCAATACCTGGCCGAGCGTTTTAAAGATAAGTGGGTGGTACCCGCTCTGGATACCAAATTCATCGGCGGCTCTACTGTACACGGCGTTTGGGAGGAGAAATGCGGGCTCTGCGGCGAATGTATTTTGCATCGCACCGGCGGCATCTGTCCCATTATTCGCTGTTCCAAGAGCATTTTAAACGGTCCCTGCGGCGGTTCACAATACGGCAAGTGCGAAGTGAACAAGGACATTGACTGTGCCTGGCAGCTGATTTATGACCGCATGAAGGCTCTGGGCAAACTTGATAAACTAATGGAAATTCAACCGCCCAAGGATTGGTCCAAGTCACGTGACGGCGGGCCGCGTAAGGCTATCAGGGAGGATGTGATGATAGATGAGTAATTTAAGTAAACTTCAACAAGTACTTGATAGCGGTCAATTCGCGGTAACTGCGGAAATCGGGCCGCCCAAGCATTCTTCTCCCGAGGGTATTCGCCATCACGCAGAAATGATGCGTGATTACGTGGACGCCACTAATATTACCGACAACCAAACGGCCATTGTACGCATGTCCAGCATAGCGGCCGGAGCACATGTGCTTGGCTGCGGCATTGAACCGATTGTTCAGATGACCTGCCGGGACCGCAACAGGATTGCCATGCAGTCCGATTTATTGGGCGCATACAGCCTTGGTATGCGCAATGTGCTATGCCTGTCTGGCGACCATCAAAAGTTTGGCAACCACCCAATGGCTAAAAACGTGTATGATATAGACTCCATGCAGTTGATTGATAACCTGCGACGCATGAGAGACGAGAAGATGTTTTTCTCGGGCGACGCCATTAAAGAATCCGAACCCCAGTTCTTTATCGGGGCAGTGGCTAACCCATTTGCCGATCCCTTTGAGTTCCGGGTGGACCGCCTGGAGAAGAAAGTGAACGCCGGTGCTCAATTTATCCAAACACAGTGTATCTTCGATATGGAACGCTTTGAGCGGTTTATGGAAATGGTGCGCGAGCGGGGTATAGATCAACGAGTGCATATTCTAGCCGGTGTAACCCCCATGAAAAGCTGGAAAGCTGCCAGTTATATGCAAAATAACGTCAGTGGTATGATCGTACCCAATGAACTGGTGGAACGTCTCAAAAACGCTGAGGATCCCAAGCGCGAGGGCTTGGATATATGCATTGAGCAAATTAAGTATATCAAAGAAAACGTCAAGGGCGTACACGGGGTGCACATTATGGCTATCGCGTGGGAAGAAGTAGTCCCCGAAATCGTGGAAAAAAGCGGCCTGTATCCCAGGCCCAAGGTTGGCTAAATTGTTTTAAAACGAGATAGGACAATAACATGTACTATAAGACCCTCCCAGGAGGGTCTTATTATTTTGCAGCAAATTACTTAAAGCACATTGGTCTGGAATAAAAAAATAATGCTCTTAGTTACTCAGGGGACAAATAACCGTCGACAAGCTAGCCATTCTGCAATAAAATATTTTTATAGCATAAACCAACATTACTGATTAAATTTACCAAGCTTAAAAAGATGTCATGTATCTTCAAAGCTGCATAAAATGTGCATTGATATGAACGCAGATGTAAGAGCAAATCGTTCGCTGAAGACCCGGTATTTATAGCTTAGCCTACACAAAACGAGTACCAACATCCACGATCATTTAATCACAACCCACTTATGAAAATGTGACTGCCGGCATAGGCAACCATTTTCTCATAAAAGAATATATGAGCTTCAAACTCAACCAAGTCCAAGAGGTGATAACCAATAATGGAAGATATTATAGCTGACCATCTTAACCCCCAATTTAGGGATGAGGTTGCCGAACTGCTTAAAAGTTACGACTTTGGTAACTGCCTGGCCTGCGGCATGTGCTCAGTAGGCTGCCCATATGCCGACCTGGTGGAAAACCATAATCCCCGTAAATTTTTACGAAAAGTATTGCTGGGCATGAAAGATGAAGTATATGCCGATCCGTACATTTGGTACTGCAACATTTGTGAGCAGTGCACTATCGAATGTCCCATGAACGTTAATATTTCCGCTCTAGTACGATCATTGCGCGGCACCTGGGACAAAGACAAAATTCCCGGCTACCTGCAGACCATTGTCAACGAGCACATTGAGTCGGGCAACCAAATGAATGTTAGCCAGGAAGACTACGAAGAAACTCTGGAGTGGATTGAAGAAGAACTTCAGGAAGAACTGGGCAACCCCAATTTTAAAATCCCGCTTAACAAGAAAGGTGCCAAGTATTTCTACGGCTTTAACGCCCGCGATATCAAGTTTTATCCCAATGAGCTGCAGACCACTTTGAAACTGTTTTATGCAGCGGGCATTGACTATACCATCAGCACCAAGCGCTGGGACGCCACCAATGCTGCACTGTTTACCGGCCAAACCGATGATTTTTTAGCTATTTCCATGCCATTGTGGCAGGAAGTTGCCGACCTGGAATGTGAAGAGTTAATTGTAACCGAATGCGGACACGCCTTCCGCTCCATGAAATGGGGCTTTAGAACATACTGGAAAGGCAAACCATATCCCATTCGCCATATTATAGAATTACTTAACGAACTGGTCAAAGAAGGTAGAATTAAGCTTGACCCCAATGCCATTACCGAGGTGGTTACCTATCACGACCCGTGCAACACTGCCCGTAAAGAAGGCGTATATGAGGCACCGCGCGAGTTAATCAGAAGTTTCGTAAAGAACTTCGTGGACATGAATCCCAACGGCAGGATGAACTTATGCTGCGGTGCCGGGGGTGGCGGTATGGCTATGCCGGAATTTAACGACATTCGTAAAGCCAAAGGTAAACGCAAAGTGGATCAGGTAACAGCCACATGTGCAGAAATTGTAGTTGTGCCCTGCCACAACTGTATGGACCAGTTTAACGATTTAAATAAATGGTACCCGGAAAAAGCCAGGTCTAAGAACATGCACATGTGCGACCTAATGGAAAGAGCCCTGATTATGCCCGAAAAACTCTGCCGATCTGCATAAAATCCGCACCGGTAGGTATGGAACTATTTTGTTTTTGTTTATTTTAACATTCAATTTTTTGACGATCCCGCATATTTATATATATCCTAACGTCCATGATCATTTGATCATAACCCGCTTATGAAAATTTGAATGCCAGCAATTGGCAATCATTTTCTCATTATAAAGAAGGGTATATATAAGTATGCCATTTAATAAATAAAGAGTGTCCGGTAATTAATTTAGTATGCATATTGCCGCTAAACGCTCTGCAAGGAGAGGACGGGTTAATCTCTTGGGCAAAGATAATGTTGGCGCTGTTATGGTGGTTGGTGCCGGTATTGCCGGCATCCAAGCGTCACTTGACCTGGCGGATTCCGGTTATTTCGTTTATCTGGTGGAGCAGTCACCGTCCACTGGTGGAATTATGCCGGCGCTAGATAAAACTTTCCCCACTAATGATTGTTCCATGTGCATTTTATCCCCCAAAATTGTTGAATGCGGCAGGCACCTGAATATTGAGAAGCATATGTTATCACACATAGTGGATGTTCAGGGTGAGCCGGGTAATTTTAAAGTTACTCTGCATAAAAAAGCACGTTTTGTAGAATCGGATAAATGCATTGGTTGCGGTGACTGTGCTGCTGCCTGCCCGGTTGATATACCCAATAATTTTAACGCCGGCTTGGATAACCGCCAGGCCATCTTTAAGCTTTACCCGCAAGCCTTACCGGCTGCCTTTACCATTGAAAAGGCCGGTATAGCACCTTGCCAGGCAGCATGCCCGGCGGAGATTAACGTCCAGGGTTATGTGCAATTAATAAAAAAAGGTAAATTCCAAGAAGCCTGGGCATTGATTTACCGGGATAACCCGTTTCCTGCCGTATGTGGACTGGTCTGTGCCCACCCCTGCGAAACCAAGTGTCATAGAGGCCGGATTGATACCCCGGTAAGTATAAGAAACTTGAAGCGGGTGTCAGCGGAAAGAACATACGCTAATAATATAGATGATCTCCCTTTACCATGTCGAGCTGCCGACCGGGGGCAAAGTGTTGCTATTATCGGCAGCGGACCGGCCGGATTAACCGCCGCCTATCACCTGGTAAAAAGAGGTTACCGGGCAGTTGTCTTTGAAGCCGACCAATTGGCCGGCGGCATGATGCGCAGAGGCATCCCTGAATACCGCCTGCCCAGGCATTATCTAGATATCGAAATAACGCTGCTGAAAAAAATGGGCGTAGAAATTAGGTGCAACCAGCGCTGGGGTACAGACTTTTCAGTGACCGAGCTAAAAAAAGAATTTGATGCTGTATTTATTGCTACTAGAACACCAAAACCATCTAAACTGGGTGTTCCCGGTAAGGAATTGGCTAAAGTAAGCCCCAAACATATTTACCTGTCTGAAGAAGACATGGCTTTATTAAATGATGCCGGGCGGCTGCAAGTTGACCGAGACACTCTGGAAACCAGCCTGTTTGGCGTGTTTGCCGGCGGCGACAATGTTACCGGCCCCCGGGATGTGATATCCGGCATTGGTGCCGGTAAAAGGGCAGCCGAATCTATACACCGGTATCTCAACAGTGTTGCTCAGAGAACAAACCGGGCCTTTAAAGTTCCTAAAGATAAAATCGCACCGTTAAGACCAAATTTAAGGATACTGTCCCACAGCTTACCGGAACAACCATCCTTTGTCCCGGATGAACAGCATCTACAGGGATTTGCCCAGGAAAGCGCCGGGCTAACTCCGGAACAGGCAATAGCCGAGGCAGAGCGCTGCCTGAACTGCGGTGTTTGCTCCGAATGCGGTGAGTGTGTAAATACCTGCCTTCGCCAGGCTATTAATCTCCAAATGCAGGATGAATATCTGGAATTGCAGGTAGGCGCAATTATTTTAAGCACCGGGGTAACAACTTATGATCCTAGGAATTTATTCTATCTGGGCTACGGCAGTTATCCCAATGTGGTAACCAGTGTAGAATTTGAGCGCATGCTGAGCGCCTCGGGCCCCTTCCAAGGGCACCTGATACGGCCTTATGACCACCGGGAACCCCGTAAAATTGCCTGGATCCAATGCGTCGGTTCCAGGAACGTCAGGGAAAGTCACGGCTATTGTTCATCGGTATGCTGTATGTATGCTATCAAAGAGGCGATTATCGCCAAAGAGCACAGCGACCGGCCGCTGAACACCACCATATTTTCGATGGACATGCGCTGCTACGGCAAGGACTTTGAAAAGTATTACTTGCGTGCCAAGCAGGTACACGGTGTAAAGTTCGTACGTTCTAGAATATACCAGGTAGAACAAGCTAACCAGGCTAGTAAAAACCTCATTATACGTTACCAGGATGAAAATGATAACTTCTTTACCGAGGAGTTTGATATGGTAGTACTTTCCGTAGGTCTGGAACCTTCGGCAGAGGCTAAAGCGTTGGCTGAAAAAACGGCCATTGAGGTTAATCAGTACAGCTTTGCCAAACTGGCCCCCCTTACCGGCGTAAGCACTTCCCGACCCGGTATTTATACCGCCGGGGCCTACAGCGGTCCTAAAGATATTTCCGAAACAGTACTACAGGCCAGCGCTGCGGCCAGTGTGGCCGGCAGTCTGCTGGGCGATGTGCGCGGCACGCTCATTAAACAAAAAGAATACCCGGCCGAGCAAGATGTGTCGGGGCTAGAACCGAGAATTGGCGTATTCATTTGCAACTGCGGCATTAATATCGGCAATATAGTCAGAGTGCCCAAAGTAGTGGAAGCAGCTAAACAATTATCCTATGTGGTGCATGCCGAGGATAACCTGTATGCTTGTTCCCAGGATAGCCATGCTAAAATTAAGGATGCTATTTTAGCACACCGATTGAACCGGGTAGTGGTAGCCTCCTGCAGTCCTCGTACCCATAAATCGCTGTTTCAGGAAACACTGCAGGAAGCCGGCCTGAACAAGTTCTTGTTTGAAATGGCTAATATCCGGGAACAGTGTTCCTGGGTGCATATGCGTGAACCCGACAAGGCCACGGAAAAGGCTATCGATTTAGTAAAACTGGCTGTTTTTAAAGCCGCGCTGTTAAAACCAATCCGGCAAGTCTCGGTAGGGGTAACCAAGTCAGCTCTGGTCACCGGCGGCGGTGTTACAGGTATGGTCAGCGCCCTCTCGCTGGCTGAAATGGGCTATCAGGCCAGTATTGTGGAAAAATCCGCTGCGCTGGGCGGGATGGGCAAACGCATAAAGCTGGGCTTTTATGGCGAAGACATTGAAACGTATGTTAACGATTTAATTAACCGGGTGGAGCAGCACCCGCTGATAACCGTGCACAAGTCAGTCGAAATATATGAAGCGTCCGGCTATGTAGGTAACTTTACTACTACACTAACTGATGGCACCAGGATTAAACACGGTGTTACCATAATGGCCATTGGCGGCCGGGAGTATCAACCCAGTAAATACCTATACGGGCAAAGTGACCGGGTAATGACCCTGCTGGAAATGGAAGAAAAGATGGCCCGGGGCGGGTTAAAGGACGCAAAAAACATAGTGCTGATTAACTGCGTGGGCTCCCGGGATACCGAACGGCCCTATTGCAGCCGCATTTGCTGCTCAAAGTCTATCAATCTAGCCATCAGATGCAAAGACAATAACCCCACCGCCAATGTGTTTATCCTGTACCGGGATATCCGCACCTACGGCTTTTTAGAGGATACTTACCAGGAAGCTCGGGTCAAAGGTGTAATTTTTGTCCGGTATAATGAAAATCAGAAGCCACAGGTGGCCAAAAGTATTCGGGGTATTACTGTCACCGTCAAGGATCATATTCTGGGTAGAAATATAATAATTAACCCCGATGTACTGGGACTTGCAGCAGCCATACTGCCACCGGAAGATAACACTAATTTGAGCCGGAAATTTAAATTGCCGCTTAATGCGGACGGGTTCTTCCTGGAAGCGCATATGAAACTCCGCCCGGTGGACTTTGCCACCGAAGGGTTTTTTATGGCCGGTATTGCCCACGGGCCAAAGAACATGGAAGAAAATATCACCCAGGCCAAAGCTGCCGCAGGACGGGCCGCCACCATCTTAAGCAAAGAAAGCCTAGCATCGCCGGGTGTTGTGGCTACAGTGGACGCCAACAAATGTGCTGCTTGCCTTACCTGCGTGCGCTTGTGCCCTTTCAACGTACCCCGGATTATCGATAACGTGGCAGTTATTGAACCCGTTCTGTGTCAGGGATGCGGCATTTGTGCCGGCGAGTGCCCCAACAAGGCCATTGAGCTACAAGGCTATAGTGACTACATGTTTATCAATATGATTAATGGATTATTTCAGTAAAAACTATAAATGGCTACCGCCAACATTTCCGATAAAACCACCGTACCTACTCTATCTCATTTTCCACTGAGGCTTTCTTTTTTCTAAAAAGGCATCTACACCTTCACGGGCATCCTCGGTTGAGCACAAAATAGCAAAATGGTTATTAACCAATTCATATGCTTTATCAAATTCTAAATCCCACATTTTATAAAAGGACTTTTTACCAAGTTGAACAGCCAGCGGGCTCTTTGCTGCAATCTTATGTGCCAGCTTCATTGTTTCCTCTTCCAATTTATCCATAGGAACAACCTTGTTTACCAGACCAATCCTTTGAGCTTCCGCAGCGTCTATTATGTCACCGGTTAATAACATTTCCAGTGCTTTTTTCTTGCCTACATGACGGGAAAGTGAGACAGCCGGCCCCATGCAAAACAGACCGACATTTACCGCTGTAGTACCAAAACGTGCACCTTCGGCTGCTACAGCCAGGTCGGCAGAAAGCACTATACCAGTTCCATTGGCAATAGCCATATCTTGCACGGAGGCAATAACCGGCTTACCCATATTAGCAATGGTGAGGCTCATTTTTAACATTAATTCAACCCAGTTAAACTGTTCCAGAGTGGTTTTGCCACCCATTTCATTTACGTCAACCCCGGCGCAAAAGGCTTTTCCCTTGCCTTTAATAATTACGACCCTGGTCTCTGCGTCTTGCTCCAGCTCATTCAGCGCCTCATTAATTTCCTGGGCCATAGTAGTATTAAAAGTATTTAAATTGTCCGAGCGGTTTAAAGTTATTACACCTATATGTTCATTTTTTTCTACAAGCAAGGTTTCATAATTCATTATCATTACCTCCCTATCAAAATCAAATTAGGCGTATGAAAAGTATGCTTTCTTTCTATAGTTACTATATGTTCAAAAAAACTCCTTCAAAAAAACGGTAATAAGATAGCTTATTAAGGCATTTTATTTTATCCTGTACAGGCATGTTTTGTTAGCAGTATATTTACTAATCCGCAAATACAAGTTAAATAAATCGTTACATCAGCTTGGTATGCAAACGCTGCAGTTATCTAACTATATGATAATTTTATATTTACAAAAAAAAAGGTATTTTGTCAGTTTAAGTTGAAATATGTTAGCAGTTTAATACTCCGAGCCTTTTTGCCTAAAGCTTAAAAAGTTATGGCAAACAAGCCGATAAGGTACAGTGGGAAACCACGGTGCCTCCCAGTGTGGAAAGGAGGGTGCTATATGTTTGGTTACGGTTACACATAACCGGAGTGTTTAAGCCTTTCTAAAACACTCCGGTTATATTTTTTATCTACGAAAGGGGAGAAATACATTGCTAAGATTTAACAATAAAGCTTTTGTTATTTTTGTTGTTTTCATTATGGCAGCTTTCATGGCCGGTTGTTCAGGCGGCACTGATACCCAAAACAACGCAGGCAATGAGCAGCCGGTTGCCAAGGAACTCTCAGGAGAACTAATCATTTTCCACGCCGGAAGTTTAGCGGTTCCGTTTGACCAAATGGAAAAGGAATTCGAACAGCTTCACCCTAATGTTGATGTTAATAGAGAAGCTGCCGGGAGCCGGGCATGTGCCAAAAAAGTTACCGAGCTTGGCAAGAAAGCAGATATAGTTGCTTCTGCCGATTACGCTGTTATAGATGAACTGTTAATACCAGATTTCGCTGATTGGAACACTCTTTTTGCCAAAAACCAAATGGTAATTATGTACACCGAGCACAGCAAGTACAAGGATGAGATAAATTCAGACAATTGGACGGAAATTTTGCTTAAGGAAGATGTTCAATACGGTCACAGCGATCCCAACACTGACCCTTGCGGTTACCGCGCCTTGATGGTCTGGCAGTTGGCTGAAAAGCATTATCAAATAGCTGACCTGTATAATAAGCTTGATGAAAAGCGACCGGAAAGGAATATCAGGCCCAAGGAAACCGACTGCATTGCCATGTTAGAGTCCGGTGCCCTTGATTATTTGTTTATTTACCGCTCTGTGGCGGAACAGCATAAATTGCCCTACGTTGAATTACCGCCTGAAGTCAACCTTAGCGACTTGAACCAAGCCGATTTCTATAAACAAGCCACCGTAAAAACAACAGGCAAAACCCCCGGAGAATTTACTACTCAGGTCGGCATGCCGATAGTATACGGCGTTACCTTGATAAAAGACGCACCTAATCAAGAAAACGCCATTGAGTTTTTAAAATACTTGTTGGATAAAGAAAAAGGGCTTAAGGTCATGGAGGAAAACGGCCAACCGGTGGAAGATCCCCTCATCATTAAAGGAGAAGAAAACCTGCCGGAAGAGCTTAATACATTTTTATTACAATAGGTAGCTTAAGCCGGGGCAGCAACGCCCCGGCTGTGAAATAATTAACTAAGGAAGGTTATACTGTGTCGAAAACAAAACTGGACAGACTATATCTTTTATCGAAATTCTCCGGCCTATTAATTATTTCATTTATCATGTACCCTATAATAAACTTGTTATTAACCACAGACGGCAAGATTATGCTGGAAACAGTCAAGGATAAAGACGTTATTAATGCCATCTGGACAAGTTTCCTTACAGCTACAATTACCACCCTGACGATATTTGTTTTTGGAGTGCCTTTTGCTTACTTTCTGGCACGTAACGATTTCAAGGGCAAAAAAATAATTGAAAGTATTGTTGACATACCAGTTGTAATTCCTCATACTGTAGCCGGCATCATTTTGTTAACGGTTTTGGGCAGGCAATGCTGGTTAGGCAGATTTCTGGAAAGCACGGGGCTGGAGGTTATAGGTACAAGGGTTGGTATTGTTATAGCTATGATCTTTGTCAGTATGCCTCTGCTCATAAATGCCGCCAAGGATGCTTTCACGTCCATTTCTCCCAGGTTGGAGAACGTTTCTCGAACACTTGGCGCCACCCATTTCCAAACATTTTTTTATGTTACATTTTCTATCGGTTGGCCGGGCATCTTAACCGGCATGATTCTAACCTGGGCCCGCAGTATTAGTGAATTCGGTGCTGTAGTAATGATTACCTACCATCCTATGATTGCGCCCACCCTGATCTTTGACCGGTTCAATGCTTTTGGGCTCGAATATTCCAAACCTGTATCTGCGATTTTAATTACTGTCTCCCTAATTATTTTTATAATCTTAAGATTAGTTGCCCAAAGGGGTGTTCGCAATTGATAGAGATAAAAGACTTAAGCTTTCGCCTGCCGGGTTTTGCCCTGACTGATATAAGTTTAACCATCAACAGTACCGAATTCTATGCCCTGCTTGGTCCGACCGGCTCAGGCAAAACCTTATTACTTGAAATTATTGCAGGCTTAAAATACCCGGATAGCGGCAGCATATTGCTAAATGGCCAAGACGTCACCGGCATGAAACCCGAACAAAGGAACATCTCGATTGTTTACCAGGATTACGCTTTGTTTCCCAACATGTCAGTTGAGCAGAACATTAACTATGGTTTAAGGTTCAGAAAGAAGCATAGTGGTGTTAATTATAAAAGTAAATTTGATCTACTGGTGGAGATGCTCGGTATTCAAAAGCTAATCAAACGTTCTCCTCAGAACCTAAGCGGTGGTGAAAAGCAACGTGTTTCCCTGGCTAGAGCGCTGATTGTCGAACCAAATATCCTTCTATTAGATGAACCTTTTAGTGCCCTTGATGCTAATACTAAAGAAGTTATCCAGGTTGAGCTAAAAAAACTGCATAATACACTAAAGACTACAACTTTGATGGTCACTCATAACTTTAGTGAAGTTTTCTCCTTGGCTGAAAAAGTGGCAATCATTAAAAGCGGCCATATCCAACAGGTTGGGTTGACAGAGCAAGTCTTTAAAATGCCCAACTCCAGGTTTGTGGCAAACTTTGTTGGCATGAAAAATATTTTTCCATTATCCTGGGAAAACAATATATTTAGCTTTGGGAACAAAATCCAATTAAATAACGACCACTTAACAGAGCGGCAGCTCACCAATAAACACACCGATGGTACAGGATACTATGTAGGCTTAAGGCCTGAGGATTTAGTAATCGGCATTGATACGCTACTAACCGATTATCAACTTGACGGCACAATCTCATCAGTGTCTAATAACGGCATATTTACTGAAGTTACAATCGAAGCGAGAAAACTTTACTTTACCGCATACCTTACTCCTAACAGGTACTTTGAGCTGGGGCTGCATGAAGATAAACACATTTACCTTGGGTTTGACCGGAATAATATTAATCTACTTGAGGAAAAGTCTCTTGAAAGTACTGAACGATGAGCAAATGAGCAGACTGGGAAGGGATATTTCATAAAAGGTAATGCCAACTAGCACAGCCAAAATAGTGGACAAACCCATCAATCTGCCATAAAATATTCCTAGGTCAAAAGAAGGGAGATTACTTATGGTCCCAAAAGGCACGGTGAGTACTGTAAAAAAATATAAAAGAGGCAATATAACTGCCGCTTTCGGAGTGGACCTGTTTATACATGGCTCAACCGCTATCCCTAATTTATTGTTAAAATTATACAAAGATATGGGTATTTCAGATACAGAAATGATGCTGCTTATTCAACTATTTAGACTATTTACTGAAGAAAATAATTATTTACCCACAGCAGATTTGCTTTATGAGCATTTATCCGGGGATGAAGAACAAATTAACCTTGACCTGGAAAATTTAATTAATAATGGCATGCTTAAAATAACCGAGTTCTACAATGCTGAAAGAGACTTGGTCATTAAAGGATATGATTTTGAACCTATATTTGATAGGCTGTCGGAAATATGGGCCTGTGCCAGGGTGCAACAACATGAGGCAATGAAAAAAATAACTGAAAACAAATCAAAAAAAACAGTAAACTTATATAAAAGTTTTGAGAAAGAGTTTGGCCGGCCCCTTTCGCCTATGGAAATTGAACAAGTTGATGTTTGGTCGCGGAAAATGCCTTCTTTATTGGTGCTGGAAGCGCTACGCCGGGCTGTCATGCTAGGCAAACATAACTTTAAATATATAGATAGTATTTTGCTGGAATGGGAAAAGAACAATTTAACCAGCCCGGAACAGGTTGAGGATTATGACCGGCAGTTTAAAATGAAACATTCGGAGAATAAAAAAGTACCGGAAAATGGCCGGCGTAAAGTTAATCAAAAGGATGATAAAAAAAGTATGATCCAGTCACTTTATATGAGTTAAAGGGGTTGGTGTAATCTGGCTTACTTATGCAATAAATGCGCCGACCGGGGTCTGATTATTCATAATGGCGTTGCCGAGCCATGTACTTGTGTCAAACAACGAGCCATAAACAATAAAATAAAAACAGCTCAAATTCCACCTAGATTGACTAGTTTTACATTTAACCGTTTTAAATTAGATTTTTATTCTCGCACCAAAATTGATCCTGTAAAAAATACTTCCTTCTACGATTCTGCCTTGGTTACCCTGAGAGCAGCCAAAGAATTTACCCGTCGGTACATGAATAATCCACATACCGATGGTTTGCTGTTAACCGGCCAGGTGGGCAGCGGTAAAACTTTTTTAGCTTGCTGCATAGCTAATGCCCTTTTGGCGCAGGGTAAAATTTTGCTTTTTATCGCAGTGCCCGACTTGCTGGACCAAATCAAAGCTACCTATGACGCTAAAAACGAAAACAGTGTTACCGAATCGGAACTATTGGATACTGCCCGCGAGGTACCTTTGCTTATTCTGGATGACCTGGGTGCCCATAATTATACAAATTGGACTCGTAATAAAATATTTAGCATTATTAATCACCGACTCAATTATCTTTTGCCGACTCTTATCACCACAAATATCAACTTGGAAGACCTGGAGCAATTCTTGGGCGATAGGACAACCTCCCGTATTTTTCAGATGTGTCGCCCATATCGTCTACTGGTTGATGTAGATATTCGCATGCAAATGATTAGTCAGGGTAGATAATTAAAAAGAATAAGCATAACCGAAAATCATATTTCCCCCAAAATACAGGACAAGCTGCAATAGCTTGTCCTAATTATATGGTTATAATTACCAGTATAGAATATATATATATTGTACAAAATACTTTTTGCTCAGAAAGGAGGAAAAAATGAACACTCATTTTTCCAAGTTTACCGGTATTTTGTTGATTGCACTGTGCATTGTTTTAATTAATGTGCATGATGCTCAAGCCGGCGCGGAAAAAGAAGTGACCGAAGGGTCTACCGGTATGACGGTTAAATATACGGTACAGCCGGGGGACACTCTATCTGAAATAGCCAAGTCATTTAATATTGATGTGAACCAATTAATACGCGATAACAACCTGGAAACATCGTTAATAACACCTTACCAAATATTAACTATCTCGCCGTTGGAAAAAGCCGGCTCGACCGGCATTAGCCGGGGAGATGTTTCCAGGAAAGACCTAATGCTTTTAGCCAGGGCTATATATGCCGAGGCCAGGGGAGAGAGCTTTGAAGGCCAAGTGGCAATCGGAGCGGTGATTTTAAACCGTATGCGCGACCCGCACTTTCCCGATAGTATAAGTGAAGTGGTTTTCCAACGCAACCACAACCTGTGCCAGTTTTCACCTGTTGCCGACGGCACCATTAATTTATGTCCTGACGAAACGGCGATTAAGGCCGCTACAAAAGCGCTGGAAGGTTATGATCCAACCAACGGGGCGCTGTTTTTCTATAACCCCCGAATTGCTTCTGACCAGTGGATTAGGACCTTACCGGTGTTAACTAAGATCGGCAGCCATGTTTTTGCCACCAAAACATAAAAATTTAAATAGTTCATTTAAAATAAAAGCATGCTCGAAACTTTAATTTATTGGTTTTGAGCATGCTCTTATTATCCAGCCTAGCTTATCTCCTCTGCTTGAATATCCATAATCGTTACGTTAATATAATTCACAGTTAGACCGGTCATATTTTCCAGCTGCAGCTTAACCACCTGTTGTATTTCCTTGCTAATGTCGTCAAGTTTATAATTTAAACTCACCACCACGTCCAGTTCTATAGTAACGTCCTGTGCATCTCTTATTATATGGGCATGCTTTACCGCCACTACGCCCGGAACATCTAGAGCCGCATACGTAGCAATGGATACCAATGCTCCCTGGGAAATGGTGAATTTTCCATATAAAGTAAAAGTTGGTCTGACCAGCGATTGCTCCGACCAGCTGCGCCGGCCTACTTGACCTTTACGGCGCATGAAAACCTGCAAAGGTGAGATAATACTTTCAGGAAAACTTTTTTTGACTTCTATTATCGGTGCCGGAATGACATGTTTACTATGCTGCGTACGCATAATGCGAGCTTTTCTAATCTCCTTAGCCGAGGCAATTTGATCTATATGGATATATTCTTTGACACCGGGCAACCCTAACCCCCCGGCAATTTTATCCGTCATACCTTTCGAGGTGCTAAGGATTAAAATCCTATTCGGAGCTTGACCTGAAATGGCTTCACAAGCGGTTTTCCTATGTTCAGTATCAGTAAAAAGAGCCGTTTTAATAGCCCCTATCCTGGTAGGCTGCTTCTTGGCGGATACACCGGCAATAATACTATTTCCCTTGATAATTAATCCGTCATCTATGATGATATCGCAACCCAGGTGGCCTGCCAGCATAACTGCCCGGTAACTTTTACCCGTACCGCTGGGTCCCACCAGTGCATACACTTCCAACCATATCCCTCATTTCCTCAGTTGTTAAATTGCTACCCATCGCTAAAATATATATACTGTGTTATTATTATATATTATCAATATAACTTAATTACATACCTATGCTATTTAATTTCAGAGGATGGGTACAAAAATGTCTACATTTTTTTTAGAAATATTGCGAAATGAATTTAAATTCTCCGAACAGGATGAACAATTATTACAGAAAACCATACGCGACCAAAGCCGTACCGACCGCAGGTACTATTATCAACATTTAAAAGCCCGGGAAGAAAAATTCATTCAACATTTACGGGAGCATTATCAATCCCTAGAGTCAGATGGACAAAAGCAATGGCTGGACATAGTGGTACAAAGCATGCTGGACCGTGGCGGAGAACCGGATATTTGCGATGCATTAGTAATGAAAATAATCGGCCCATTGACGATATACAACCATTTGCGTGTTAAATCCGAAAGCGAAGGTGTTAAACTAAAGATGCTGGTCAATTTCGGTGGAATGGGTACTGTAATTATGCTGGTTGCTGTCATAACCGCGCTGGTATTGTATTTGATGGCGCGATAAAAAAATTTGTCTTGAGTAAATATACGCTCGTAAAAAAAAGCCGGTTTATTAATCCGGCTTTTAAGTGATTCTATAAATCCAGTTGGACCCGTTGTTATTATCCCAGTTTTGGGCATCATCCCTGAAGCAAAAATTGAACTGATTTCCCTTTACATCGACAGTATGCTCCCAACCATCGATGGTTTTTTCCATAAAGTAATCTTTTGAATCAGACCATTCTTCGGCTTCACCAGTACCAGCATGCATCCAAACCTGATTAGCACCGCTTTGGTTTAACCTGCCACTGTATCTAATACGTATTTCCCTTCCATCCTGCGTCAGCGGTTTAACCTGAACCCCCTGAATTGGCGAAGAAAAGGTAAAAGGGCTTAATGTACTCATTGGCCACCTCCTTTTTTCTGTTCACATTTAGTTTAAACAAAATTTATCTATTTATTAATTTTTAAGGACAAAAAATAAAAGCTAGTTCTATTTGACTATTTAAATAGAACTAGCTTTATTTTGGTCGGGGCGACAGGACTTGAACCTGCGACCTTACGGTCCCGAACCGTACGCGCTACCAAACTGCGCTACGCCCCGACAGATGATCAATTTTCAGACAAATATTATAATAACAAAACTCGATCCTATTGTCAATGACAAATAACTCAGATTTTTTACTTTAACACAACATCTTTATTATTAGGTGTAATACCTTGGTTTATAATTTAATTATTTTCCCTGTTTAATATTTGGTGCTATAATATGTACAAGCTGGATAATATTTTGCATCATTTTTTGTCATCATATGTGGGAGGGAATTATTTTGAATCTTCTAATCATGGGGCCTCCGGGAGCAGGCAAGGGTACCCAAGCCGAAGTGCTGGTCAAGGAGTTAAACATTACCCATATTTCTACCGGTGACATGTTCAGGGCAGCCATCAAAGAAGGTACTGATATGGGTATAAAGGCCAAGGAATATATGGATAAGGGTGCCCTGGTACCTGACGAAGTTGTCGTAGGCATGGTCAAAGACCGCCTTGCTAAACCCGACTGCGCCGGTGGTTTCCTGCTGGACGGTTTTCCCCGCACAGTCGAGCAGGCTGAAGCCTTAGACACTACTTTGCGAGAGATGGGCATCAAGCTGAATGGCGTAATTAATATCGCAGTTCCCCGGGAAAAATTGATAGCCCGCTTAACCGGCCGCCGGGTATGCCCCGTCTGTGGAGCCAGCTACCATGTGCTGTTTAACAAACCCGAAGTTGAAGGCAAGTGCAACAGCTGTGGTGGTGAGCTGTACCAGCGCAGTGACGATAACGACGAAGCTGTAGACACCCGCTTGGATGTTTATGAAGACCAAACCCAACCGTTGGTTGATTACTACGCAAACCAGGGCTTGCTGCTGAATATCAACGGCGACCAGGAAATTAAAAAAGTTCTCGAGGATATACTGGCCGACTTAAAAAAGTAATTATCTCAGCCCCCATATTATGCGGGGGCTTTTGTCATAATTGACAATACATCATAATTAAGATATTATACTTTAAAAATTTACCACATTGGGGGTAAAATAAGTGAGTCTATACGATGTAACTATCATTGGCGGCGGTCCGGCCGGATTGACCGCGGGAATATACGCTGCCAGGGCAACCTTAAATACACTGCTGCTGGAAAAAGGCATGCCCGGCGGTCTAGCTGCCGGCACTGAATTTATTGAAAATTATCCCGGGTTTGCCGAAGGTGTGGGGGGCCCCGAATTAATGTTGCAAATGGATGCGCAGGCACGCAGGTTCGGCATGAAAGTGCAATCAGACACCGCTGAAACAATAGAATCAGGGGAAGATTATTTTACTATCAATACCGATGAAGGAATTATTATCACCAAAACAATTATCCTGGCCACCGGTGCTCAACCGCAAAAACTAGATGTTCCCGGTGAAGATAAATTCCACGGCCGCGGCGTTTCCTATTGCGCCACCTGTGACGGTGCATTTTTTAAAGATAAGGAAGTTGCTGTGATTGGCGGCGGCGACTCAGCGATAGAAGAAGCCCTCTACTTAACCAAATTTGCCAGTAAGGTGCATATCCTTCACCGGCGTGGTGAATTAAGAGCAACGAAGATTCTGCAGCGCAGGGCAATAGAAAACGATAAAATTGTTTTGCACTGGCACAGTGTAGTGGAAAAGATTTCGGGCGAAGCAACCGTTAATGAAGTTGCTATCAAGGATATACGTAGTGGAGAAATCAAGTCACTGGCTGTGAATGGTATTTTTGTTTATGTCGGCACCCGACCGGTATCCGATCTGGTAGCAGGGTTGATTAAACTGGACGAGCGAGGTTATATCATAGCTGACGAAAATATGCATACCTCCCGGCCGGGCATTTTTGCCGCCGGTGACATTAGGCAAAAAACTCTTCGCCAAGTGGTCACCGCAGTAGCTGATGGCGCCATAGCCGCTGTATCAGCAGAGAAATATATCAAAAGCCTCCCAAAAAGATAACTGTAACCATTGATACGGCATACAAGCCTTCCCAGGTACCGGAAGGCTTTTTATTTGTAATTATAGATATTTTAACAGGATTTCGACTTTTTGCGGAGAAACTTGTATTATGCATGTGTGCCATTCCCCATCTTTTCCATAAGGCACGTATGCAATAATTATTTAACAGCATGGAGAGAATGTTATGGAATATAATAAGATAATTATGGCCGAACCGGTTATGAACGTAAAAGCTATCTTGATTCATTTACAGCAACTGATTGATCAATTAGAAAAAATGGCAGAATTGGATTACATGGATAATAATTATGCCTCCTATTTACACGGACAGATTTATGGTATCGCTATAACCTTGCGTCTGCTTTACCCGGGACCCGGCAACTGGGGGGAAAAAGCCGCCTTGCTAATCAGGCCTGTGCTCACCGAACACCAATGTGAATGTCTGGAAAAATCAAATAACTAATGCTTATAGCAACGGGCTAATTATCTCATCCGGAATATAAAGATCATGGGCAAATGATGCCTGGTTGTTTTTAACCAATCTGCCCCGCCGTACATAAGCAAGCTGGTTGTTTATGCTTTTTATACCGGTAGTGTATAGGAGCACCGGTGCATCATAATCCTGAACCAGCCGCGTAATTTTTGGATGATCTAACCACTCATGCAGCGGTGTTTCCGTTTCAGCTAATGTATCCCCTACATATAAATATAATATCGATTGATACGTTGTCTCGTCCAAACTGTTTTTTACTACCCCCTGGTCAAATTGAACATCCAGGGCACTTCGATGGTACTTTGCCTCTGGTAAATTATTCCCCAATCCCTCTAGTATCTCTACCTCAGCACATATTATAATTGTCCGATTTCCTCGACCCCGAATCATAAACGCGCCTGCCATGCATTGCGAGGTTGCACAAACATGCAGACTTGGCCAATCAGATGCTTTGGGATAGGTAAAATCAACGCAATACCCGTTTTGAGCGTAACCGGATGCTATTCTTAGCTCATGAGCAGTTTTCAAAGAAAGCTTGACATCTTTTAGTTCATCAATCTTGGTCTGTAAACCGGCACAATCTTTTAACACTTCAAGATCAATCGCTATGGCTGCAGCAGTTAAGGAGTATGGCCCGGGCAAGCCGCCCCCGACAATTTCACGATCAATAGTTTCCTCCCTGGCCTTATACCATATTTTGGCGACATAGGCAATCCCCAGTGCTGCAAAATCAATGTTCATCCCAAAACCTCCTTTGCCGCAATGGCTATCCTTCATAACCTTCAGATTTTTTTCCAGCCAATCTTGACCCAATACTAACTCCAAATAATCAAGGGCATAGGCTAAACGAACTTTTTTATTCAACACATTATCATCTCCATCTGTATCTGTTAATATGACTTGTTGAGCAGGATAAAACAAGTGCAGCAAGAATACTTGTAATGCAAATACAAGTTATTATGGGATGTGAAATATCTTTGAATTTCTCTTTAAATTTTATAGCCTGTGATCTTGAAACCACAGGGCTTGATCCTGTAAATGATAAAATAATTGAAATAGCCTTGGTAAAAGTGATTGACGGCCAAATAAAGGACACTTTTAGTACCCTGGTAAATCCCGATTGTAAAATACCGCTAAAAATTAAGAGGCTGACCGGTATAAAGGAAGAGCAGCTGATTGACAGCCCGGCATTGGAACAGGTTACATCCGAAATACACCGTTTTATGGAACCATGCCCGCTGTTGGGACATAATATCGCTTTCGACCATTCTTTTTTGGCGGCCAAATTGGGCCATTTACCATTTACCCAATGCGTGGATACTCTAGAACTGGCGCGTTTAATTATGCCCGGAGCACCCAGCCACAGTCTTTCCAATCTGGTGCAATCGCTGCAACTGGAGCAAAAACCCCTGCACAGGGCATTGGACGATGCCTTGGCGACCACCGAACTTTTCTTTAAACTGTTGGACAAAGCCGCAGATCTAGATTTTGATATACTCCTGCAGCTTTTGCCACTTTTACAACAAGGCCATTCCTCACTGGCGCACATTTTTGAATCTATTATAAAAAGTAAAATACAAACCATGCCAAACGAAAAAATAAGTAAAGTTAAAGGCGTACCCATTAAAGAACCAATTTATATTGAACACGCTACCGGTGAAGTCTTTCCAAACATTCATGATCAAACTCAATATCAAGTAGATTACCTGCTTGGTCCTGAAAGTCCTTTAGAACAACTAATGACAAACTACCAGTTCCGCCAGGAACAGGTAAAAATGGCGGAAGCCGTTGCCCAAACGCTGGAAGAACAGAGGATATTATTAGTAGAAGCAGGTACCGGTACCGGCAAGTCCATCGCCTATATGCTTCCAGTATTACTCTGGGCAATACAGCATGAAGAACGAGCTGTCATTGCCACCAATACCATAAATCTACAGGAACAAATCTGGTATAAAGATATACCGCTGTTAAAAAGTTTGCTTGGACTACCTTTTGAGGCAGCGCTGTTAAAAGGTCGCTCCAATTATATCTGTCTACGCAGGTTTATTAATTTAATCACCCATTCGGCAGCTTTAACGGCCGGCGAGGCCATGCTGTTGGCTCGCATTATCGTCTGGCTTCAGCATACGGACAGTGGCGATAAAACAGATCTAAACCTGTACGGCACGGATGATGAAACCTGGTTGCAATTATGCTCTGAAAGTGAAACCTGCCTGGGCAATGCCTGCCGCTGGTGCAACCGGTATTGTTTTGTAACGAGAGCAAGGCGCAATGCAGAAAATGCCCACTTGGTAATTATAAACCATTCACTGCTCTTTGCGGATATGGTCACTGAAATAAATATACTGCCGGACCACGGCGCTCTAGTTATAGACGAAGCGCACAATATCGAGAAAACCGCAGCTAAACATCTGGGTAAAAAAGTTTCCCGATCCCAAATAATGCAGTGGCTATCCATAGCAGGCAAAAATATAAAAAAATTAAACGAACCGGCACCGCCCCAGGATGGTCTTCGCTGGCTTGAGACCATTAAAAAAGCTGAAGAAGCAAGGCATAAGCTGCAGGAAAACATAAACACTTTTTTTTACCTGTTTATTCAAGCTATCCACAAACATTACCCCCATCAAGGAAATTATCAAATCAGCGTACGTTTACACCGGGAAACCGGCCCGTTTGGGGAAATCGAAGCCGATTACGAAAACATGCTTTATGAAATGCGAAATTTTATTGCTAAATTAAATGCCATTGTCAACTGGTTGGAAATATGGACAGTCACCAATAACGCCTGGGAAGATAAACTGCAGGATATTACTATTAATATTAATTCCGGCAACGCCTACCTGGCTGACCTTGATTTCATCCTTAAATCACCGGAGGAGAATTATGTGTGCTGGCTAGAGTCACCTAACCCGAGCGCTCTGGGAAAAGAAAACTACCATTGTATTTTGCACGCCACACCGATAGATATTAGCGCAATACTGTATGAACAGCTGTTTAATAAACCGAAAACCATAGTCCTTACATCTGCAACCCTCACGGTTAATAAAAAGTTTGATCACTTCATGCAGCAATGCGGGCTTAATAAATTAGCTGATAGTGCTTTGCTCCAAATGACCGCGGAATCGCCGTTTAATTATGATCAGCAGTGTTTGCTATGTGTTGCCAGAGATTTCCCAAATTACAACGAAATCAGTGCCGGTGCTTATTTAGAAACACTTATACATACCATTTACCAACTATCCGTCGCCACGGAGGGTAGAACACTGGTGTTATTCACATCACATAAACTACTGCGAGAAACATACCATAAGATTAAACCACTTCTGGATGAAGTGGATATTTGCGTGATGGGACAAAGTATAGATGGTAGCCGTACCAAGTTGGTTAACGAATTTCATCATAACAAGCGCAGTGTATTGTTTGGAGCATTTAGTTTTTGGGAGGGCATAGACCTTCCGGGCGATACCCTGGTAAATGTGATAATTGTTAAATTGCCCTTTGCACCGCCCAGCGACCCGGTACTTGAGGCACGCAGCGAAAAAATAGCCGCACTTGGACAGAACAGCTTTTATGGATTAAGCCTGCCCAACGCTGTGATTCGTTTTAAGCAAGGGTTCGGCAGATTAATTAGAAGTGAGCTAGACAGGGGTGCAGTAGTCATTCTTGATAAGCGCATTATTGAAAAAAAATACGGACCAATATTTTTAAACTCTTTGCCTGTAAAATCGCATATGCGGGGCAGTATTGATGAGATCAGGCAAAAATTAACTGCCTGGTTGTAGTAAACTGTTAAACTTTATATGCACATTAGTGTCTCCTCATCAATAATATTAATATAGATAACAAAAACCGGTGAAGGAGATGAAAGTTTTGAAAGTCTATTATTTACGGCTACCTAATTTTTTACGCAGTTGGCTAATGAAATTAATCAAATGACAAAAATAGGAGCAGGCTTTCCAGCCTGCTCCTTTTACTAAAAATATCTATATAGATAATACATCACCTGGATATACCAACGCCCAGTACACCTCCAACAGCACCGGCCAGGCAGGAAATTATGGCTTTTTGAAGCACGACACCTGCTGCCGCAGCAGTGTTTAAAAGAAAATGTCCAATCAACCAGCTTAAAAGCATAAATATCACGGCCACACCAATACCATGCACCAAACCCTTATACCCTGCCCAACGGGCAGCCAAAACACTACCGGCAAAAATACTAATATAATAAAGTATACTTGATGTCAAAGGTAGTGTTTTCTCACCAAGGGATGTGACATGGTAGGCAATGCCCAGCAGGGCACTTCCTAACACAGTGATAATCAACGCCGCCAGGACCCCTTTTAAAATAGCATTTAAACTAAGCGGCGAATAAGTTGTTTTTTCATTTTTTAATTGAGTAACCATTTTATCCACACCTCCCTGTATACTGTAAATTTTATGTCACTATTAACTGAATATGCTTAAAAAGAAAAAAAGCCGGCTCAATCGGCTTTTTCATTATGATCGGTAAAATCATGCTCCCACTGTCCATCCAAGTTAACTAGCATTGCTGAACCAGTGGGTTCATTTATAAAATTATCACCCGTTTCTTTTGAACTCTTATTCTTGTTTTTTTCCAAGTTAAGCACCCCCTTTATTTAAACATCTTTATTATGCATTAAAAAATAAACTACATACCATAAAGTGTTGAAACCAATGATTTATAACATTACTACATTTTTACATATTTATGGAAGGATATGGTGCTTGGTCTATCGAAATTATTATCAGATAATAAGGAGGTGTATATTAATGGATGGAAGTATTAAAAATCTAAGAAACATTAATATTAGCGTTCAGGTACTATACAGTCTGGCTGTAATTATGGAAAAAATAGGTTCCCTAACTAAAGCCTTAAGCATTGTGAAACGGGCTATCACCAATGCCCCGAATAACCAAAAGCTGTATTTGCATGCCAGTCGTCTTTACTTAAAAAAGGGACAGGTGGACAAAGCTGCTATTTATATGAAAAAGGCAGCAGGACAGGAGAATCTCGGTATTTTCCTATATTGTTTAAATGGTAGTTATAGAAAAAAAATGCACACAGGGCATCAGTCCAATACTTACTGGTGGTCCCAACAACCAGAGGGAAAAGAAAGCTATGGCAATAATACTGCAAATTCGAATAAAACCGGCTTAGATCTGCTGGAAAGAGACTGCATACACGCTGCACTAACGGTTTTCTTGCAAGACTTGAAGGAGGACGAAGGCGATGCCGGTCTATACTACAATATCGGGTATACCCTTAGTAAATTAAATAGGCACATCGAAGCACTGAAATTTTACGAAAAAGCGCAAAGTAAGGGGCTTAACAACGTGGAGCTTTTAAATAATAAAGGATACAGTTTATTCATGCTTGATCGGTTTGAAGAAGCGCAAACTTGCTATGAATTAGCCCGCTGTTTAGCTCCCCTTGACTATACTGTTTTAAACAATATTGCAGCTTGTTATATAAAAACAAACCGACCGGATAAAGCTGTTAATTACTATAAAAGTGCTGCTCAAAGCAATCCCGGAGATGCTACCCTGGAAAATAATTTAGCTATGTGTCTGGAAGCCAACGGTCAAAAAGATGAGGCTGTAAGACACTATGATTTAGCGTTACAATGTGAGACAAAAGAAGAACTTAAAAAAATGATTACCTTAAATAAAATAAAATGCTTTATTACCCTGCAAAGATATCAAGATGCGCTGGTTCTTTGTGACGGTTTACCGGATGAAAAATTGGATTATGAATTATGGAGCATAAGAGGTGAACTGCTTGGTAAGCTAGGCAAAAATTCCGAAGCCGCAGAAAGCTATCGTAAAGCTTTTGGTTTAACCACCTAATTTACTTCTTCTCAATTTATGAACATTATCTACAAATAATAAGACTCGGCTTGTATAGCGAGTCTTTTTTATATTAATTAGAAGGACGAAATCGAAATATGGCGAAATATTTTAAGGTGTTTGTGTATGAGCAATAATAAATCATTAAAGAAACCATATATTAATATTGCCTTTTTTATTTACTACCACGCCAAACAAAGTTACCCAAAGTTAAGAACCCTACCAGAAAAATTCCTGGTTGTTCCCAAACCATGTTGTATTGAACACACTAAAAAATAGAGAAAGAAAGGTGAAATTATATTGGTAGATATGGAAAAAATAGAATTAGCTGTACACATGATCCTTGAAGCTATCGGCGAGGATCCGGACAGGGAAGGTTTAATGGGAACCCCGGGCAGGGTAGCCCGCATGTATAATGAGATTTTTTCCGGGCTCAGGGAAGACCCGGAAATGTACCTGGACAGAGTGTTTTCTGAAGAGCATGAAGAAATGGTGCTGGTAAAAGATATACCTTTTTATTCCATGTGCGAACACCACTTATTACCTTTTTATGGCAAAGCGCATGTGGCGTACGTTCCCCGCAAGGGCAATATTACCGGGCTCTCCAAATTAGTACGAGTTGTTGAGGGTTTTGCCAAACGCCCACAGCTTCAGGAAAGATTAACATCCCAAATAGCTAATACCATTATGAAAAAATTAAATCCACACGGGGTATTAGTGGTCATAGAAGCAGAACACATGTGCATGACTTTGCGCGGCGTACACAAGCCCGGTTCAAAAACCCTTACATCGGCAGTACGTGGTGTATTTCAGCGCAGCGAAGCCACCAGGGCGGAAGCTTTTTCTTTGATCAGGAAATAATAGGGGGGAGCATTATGGAGTATGCTGATGAATCAGGCAAATTGGAATTGATTGCATTTAAATCTTTCTCTATGTACGAAGATATGTATAAAGTAATAGACTTTTTAAATAAAAATTTAAAGGATAAAAAAATTATGTTCGGCCTGACAAAAAATAATGAAGAAAATAACCTGACCATAACCATATATGAGTTTTAAAACTTACGGAGGATGACGATGCGCATATTGATTAGTAATGACGATGGTATTAATGCCCCTGGATTGCGAACACTTAGAAGGTCACTGGCCGCGATGGGTGAAGTGCTGGTGGTGGCACCGGACCGGGAAAGGAGCGGCACAGGACATGGTATAACGACATATAAGCCTCTGAGAACCAAAAAAGTAGCTTTTTCAGACGGCACTTATGGCTGGGCGGTAAACGGTACTCCGGCCGATTGCGTTAAACTGGCTATTGAAGCATTAATGCCCGAAAAACCTGATATTGTTGTTTCCGGTATCAATCTGGGCGCTAATTTAGGCACCGATGTACTTTATTCCGGAACTGTGTCGGCAGCCATTGAAGGATTAATTAATGACTGCCCATCTGTAGCCATCTCGCTGGCTAGCTTAGAAAGCACTGACTTTAGCCAGGCTGCTGACTTTGCCTCGTATATAGTACCATACTTAATTGACATCAGTAGGGGAATAAAACGTATTTTAGTAAATATCAACGTACCACCAGGTAAACCTCAGGGAATCAAGGTAACTAAATTGGGTATGCGTCGTTATATCAATGTTTTTGATAAAAGGATCGACCCACGGGGTAATGCATATTACTGGATGGCCGGTAAACCAGAAGATACAGCCCCCAAACAGGTGGCCATACAAGCGTGTGTAAAAGCAGATACAGCTATTAATTTCAATATGGATGTCGATATTGATGTCGAAGCGGTAAAAAGTAATTATATATCTGTAACACCTCTGCATTTTGACTTAACTGATTTTACCAGCATAGAATTTGCCAACAAGATAATTAAGGAAATTCCAACCATAGTATCTTAAAGTTTAAATTTAAAAAGCAATTTAAACTTTTCCTTGTCATGGTTATTTATACCACTCACCAGCAGCATTAGTGCTAGATATATAGCCCCACTAACTGCTAGTGAAATAATCAGTATTAAGCCAACGTTTAGACCATACGCGTATAATACTTTCTTTATATAGATAGATGATAAATACATACACAAGGACGCTGCTAATGGTTTAAATACATCCTCCTTAATGGAAAGTGAAAATAATCCCATTCTATGTAGATACAGCATATTTAAACATGGCATAATGATGTAGCCTATGGCTACCGCCGCTGCTGCCCCACTTATGCCTAACTGCGGCCTTGCCGTAAGATAATAGATGCCGATAATGTTAACCAGCGATGCAACCACCAGGTTTTTGAAGGGCACATCAGCTCTGCCTACGCCATTCAAAATGCCGGTGGTGGTTTGCTGCAAATATAAAAACGGTCCGGATAGCGCTAACACCTTTAAAATGGCACCGGCCTGGGCATAGCCGAAAAGGACACCACAAAGCTCGTCCGGCAGCAAAAGAAAAATAAAGGCAGCGGGCACCCCCACCTGTAAGGTCAATCTAACTGCATCCAATATACGTGCCCTGGCTAAGGTCGGGTTGTTGGCTGCCATTGCGTCAGACATGGCCGGCACTAATGCGGTAGCCAGTGCCATAGTTAGAACGCCCGGCATAAACAGCAAGGCATCGGCTATACCTATAAATTGCCCGTAAACGCTGGTGGCCTGGGATACAGAAAGCCCGGCAACCTGCAGCCTCTGAGGTATTAAAACAGCCTGAAAGGACATCAATGCGGTGGCCACAATCCTGGTCAGTGTTACCGGTATAGCCAACTTAAAAACTTTTTTAATAATACTGCCCGTGTTATATATTTTACGTAACGAGCCAGGTGCATAATGTAAGGCTAAGGGTTTATTTCCAGCATAAATGCGCAGCATAAAAATAAAACCAGTTAATTCCCCTAATATAACCCCCACGGAAAGACCAACGGCAGCAAATTCAATGCCCAAAGGGAGCATGACATAGGCAAACGACAGCCCGGACACCACCCGCACCAACTGTTCAATTGTCTGGGTAATTGCTGTGGGAGACATTTTCTGCAAACCTTGAAAAAAACCACGAAAGGCAGAGCACAAAGTGACAATGATAATACCCGGCACCAAGCTGATTAGACAATAATATACCCTCGGATTGGGAAAAAAGGATTCCGTCAATATGGGTGCACCAACAATCAAAACAATAGTAAAAAATATACTCGTGAGCATAGATATTAACAAAGAAAGTTTAAAAATTCTATAAGCACCGGGCATATTATTATTGGCCACCTCCTCGGCCACCAGTTTAGCTATAGCTAGAGGTATTCCTGCGCCGGCCAGCACCAGCATCATAATATACACCGGCAAAACCATATTAAACAATCCCACACCTTCGGGACCAATTAATCGCATCATGACTATTTGATAGCCAAAGCCTAAAAAACGGTTAACTAGGCCGGCTATCAGTAAAATAAAGGCCCCTTGCAAAAAAGAATACCCTGCCATATACTACCGTCCTTTCCAAAGCTTAAATATATTTATGTTAATAAGGTTTTGACTATGAAAACCCGGTGAAAAATAACAAAAATTTTTATGTGGATACTATTGAAAACAAGGAATTTATGATTGGCTTGTAGAAGTATTGGAAGCTAGTAAGAAAACCCGTTTCTTGGTGGCCAAAGGAGCCCTATCGGGCTATTTTTATGTTTATAACCATTTTTGGACAATTTTGGATGCCAATAAGTATAGAAAATGGGTTTCAGGGAAACCATTATTGACAAAAGGAGGCACGAGTTTTGAAGAATTATACTACCGAACAACTCCGCAACATCGCTATTGTAGGCCACGGTGGTGCTGGAAAAACATCTCTGGTAGAAGCAATGCTTTTTAACACTGGAGTAATAAATCGCCTTGGCCGGGTAGAAGATGGTACTACCGTAGCAGACTACCACCCTGAAGAGGCACAGCGCCAATCCACAGTGCATACCAGTCTGGTGCCCGTGGAAGTAAATAATACTAAATTAAACTTTTTAGATACGCCCGGGTTTTCCGATTTTATAGGCGAGGTAAAAGGTGCTTTACGGGTAGCTGATACTGCTATGTTTGTGTTATCTGCCGTGGACGGTGTTCAAGTGCTGCATGAACTTATCTGGAAATCCGTTCAAAAGACTGAGCTTCCCCGAGTAGCTTTCATCAATAAAATGGACCGGGAAAACGCCAGTTTTTCCAAGTTAATGGATGAGTTAAACACAAAGTTTAAAAATAACTTTGTTCCTGTTAACTTCCCCATTGGTGAAGGGTTGGATTACAAAGGCATTGTAGATGTACTCAATCAAAAGGCTTATGAATTTGATAACGACGGCAAACCCAAGGAAATTGCTATTCCCGCCGAACTACAGGATCAAATGCAAGAGTATCTTGAAAAATTGGTTGAAGCCGCAGCCGAGGGCGACGATGACCTGACCATGAAATATCTAGAAGGTGAAGAATTAACTCCGGAAGAAATTAAATTCGGACTGCAGAATGTTATTGCCAACGCTAAAGCAGTGCCGGTGCTATGCGGGTCAGCCACTAAGAATATGGCCATTCCCAATTTATTAGACTTTTTATTACAGTACCTACCGGCACCCAAATGCGAGGACGGACCTATGGCTGCATTAGTGTTTAAAACTCTGGCCGACCCCTACGTAGGACGCATGAACTTTATCCGTGTTTTCCGCGGCGAGTTAAAAGCAGATTCCCAGGTATATAATGCCACCAAGGAAAGTAACGAGAAAATTGGCCAGGTGCTATTCGTGCGTGGTAAACACACGGAGCAAACTACCCAAGTATCTTGCGGCGATTTGGCAGTCGTAGTCAAGCTAACCAACACCAGCTCCGGAGATACTCTGTGCGACAAAGACCACAAAGAAGTCCTGGAAGGGATTGACTTCCCTGTACCCAATTACATCCTGGCAATTGCGCCCAAAAGTAAAAATGACGAGGATAAAATGGGTGACGCAGTGCATAAACTGCTTGAAGAAGATCCTTCCCTCAGGGTGGAAAAGAATAAAGAAACCAAGCAAACTCTACTAACCGGTATGGGTGAAGCCCATGTAAATATTATGATCAGTAATTTAAAACGCCGTTACGGTGTTGACGTGGTTACCGAGGAACCCAAGGTGCCTTATCGTGAAACTATCCGCGCCAAAGTAGAAGTAGAAGGTAAACACAAGAAACAATCCGGCGGACGTGGACAGTACGGTCACGTGTGGATAAGGTTTGAGCCGCTGCCCGACGGCGACTTTGAATTTAACGAAGAAGTCTTTGGCGGCGCAGTGCCGCGAAACTATTTCCCAGCTGTGGAAAAAGGCTTAAGAGAGGCTATGGTGGAAGGCGCTCTGGCCGGTTACCAAACGGTGGGCATGAAAGCTACATTATATGATGGCTCTTACCACAACGTGGACTCATCTGAAATGGCCTTTAAGATTGCGGCCTCCCTAGCTTTTAAAAAGGCGATCCCGATAGCAAAACCAGCCATACTGGAACCTATTATGATAGTTGAAGTAACCGTACCGGACGAGTTTATGGGGGACATTATCGGCGACTTTAATACCAAGCGCGGCCGCGTATTGGGCACAGACCAGGTTGAAGAAGGTACCGTGGTAAAAGCCCATGTACCGCTGGCTGAAATGTTCAAGTATGCCAATGATCTTAAATCAATGACCCAAGGCCGTGGACAATTTAAGATGGAGTTTAACAGTTATGAAGAGGTCCCTGCCAAACTGGCTGAGGATATCATACAAAAAGCCAAAGCCGAAGCAGAGACGGATAAATAGATTTAGACATAATATGGGCCGGGTTTACTTTATCCGGCCCTTTTTTATACCGCTTTTAATTTTCACTTGAAGTTAACACATAATTAACTTGTAGTATAAATTGTATAAATATTGTCACATCATTATAGGTATGTTAAAATTAATCAAGATTTGGGCGGTATCTGTTTAGAACCGCACCACTTGTTTGGGTTAGTTGGGTAGGTGATCCGTTTTGTTAGGTTAAATATTATGCCTCCGCTTGGAGCCGGTAGGACCGAGACGGGCTTGCACAAGGGATATTATGCCCTTCGGACTTGACCGGAGGGTTTTTAATTTATCCAAACAAAATCTTCCCAATAATATTATGTCCTTTGACCTTATAAAAACAAATAGATAATATTTAGTTCTTGAAGAATTTTATTAATAGTTATTTAATTTATAGGAATAATAATGCAAAAAGCAACAAAAAAGGAGTGAATATAGTGGAGAAGCAGAAAGCCAATATATTAAGATTCAAAGAAATGAAACAGCAGGGGAAAAAGATCACTATGGTCACGACCTATGATTTCGGTATGATGTCTCAGGTGGATAAGACCGACATTGATATGATATTAGTAGGCGATTCAGCGGCTAATACCATGATGGGCTATGATGGAACCGTGCAAATCGACCTGGATACCATGCTGGTTTTTTGCAAGGCAGTTGCTAACGCCGCCAAACATACTTTCATGGTGGCGGACATGCCCTTTATGACCTATGAAATAGGACCGGAGCAAGCTATGCTCAATGCAGGCCGGATGATTAGGGAAGGGCGTGCGGATGCTCTTAAGTTGGAAGGCGGAGAACGCATAGCCAACACCGTGGCCGCCTTAGTCAAGGCCGGAATACCGGTGATGGGCCATATTGGTTTAACTCCCCAGAGCGCTGCTCAACTGGGTGGTTTCAAAGTGCAGGGTAAAAGCCTCCAAAGTGCCAAGCAGATAGTTAAAGACGCATTGGCTCTCGAACAAGCCGGCGCATTTGCCATTGTCCTTGAAGCCATACCCAGCCCGGTGGCTAAAATCATCACGGAAAGTGTTCACGTGCCCACTATCGGCATTGGTGCCGGATATAACTGCGACGGACAAGTGCTGGTCATCCACGACCTTTTGGGATTGTTTGACAGGTATACCCCTAAGTTTGTCAAACGCTATGCCAATCTGGGCGAAGATATGCAAAAAGCGTTAAACACCTATGCCAGCGAAGTACGTGACGGCGTATTCCCAGACGAGGAACATTCCTTTAGCATGTCCCAGGATTTAGTGGAACAACTGACGACTGAATTGCATGATGATGGCATACTGTAAGTGAAACAATCAAACGCCAAAATGACTTCAGGCTATTGATGCAAGAAGAGTAACATTAATGTATGGCAAAAGGGCATAAGGGAAGTGAGCAGGTAGGTATTTCTTGTCACACTTTAGTAAGCAAACAATACTATCACCTTAAAATATAAAGCCGGTATTGGCAATTCTTTGCGAATACTGGCTTTATATTTCGGAGAGACAAGACTTGACCACGCAGTCCATGATTTTGGAATAGGTGCATTGACTTAAACGCCTTTTAAAGTAAGTTTTGATAGAGTTAAAGAGGTTCATTTTTCTTAGTTGCTTTGATGACGACGTATATATGGCTAAATTTTTGCCCAAAGATTCATATCCTCATAGCTACCGCAAATATGGCAGTTGTTAATAAACCTCCCCTTGTACTCATAACCAAGTCGATACAGGGCAGCATTCATACCATAGGACCCAGCACGGGCAAGACTATATAATACACCTATTTTTTGGTCCCGCATTTCTTTTTCCAATAGCTTTATTAAATTACTTAACAGTCCTTTTCCCCTGTATTCCGGCAATGTAGCACAGTCAGTGATCTCAGCATTACGGTTTAGTTGATCCACTTCCACGGAAGCTGCGCTGACCAAAATTTCACCGTCGAACACTCCGTAAAAGGTAACATGAGTCTGTATCACATCATGTACATACTCAGTATCAAACAACGGACTGGGATAACTACTAAATGTATTCCTGTACAATTCCACCAAATCATCGATATGTTCGTTACGTATTTTACAGGCGGTATACCTGTTAAGAAATTTCTTGACGCTGTCCGTATATATTTCCTCTTGAATTTTTTTTAGTAACTCTTCCTCTTGCTCATAGTTCAGGCTACAAGAGCGTTCAGGTTTAATGAAACGGGAATAGCATAATGCATCTTCTCCCCGGAAAAAGGCCGGAATGACTCCTTCCTGGACATACCCAAAATTACTTAAAGCAAAGTCTGCAGGACGTCGAATAAAAAATATAATTTTGCCCGAGCGATTTATGGCTGCCGCCTCATCAAGATATGATAGTACTTTATTCCAATTTTGCACTGTATAATCAAGAACTTTTAAGCGCTCATTGGTATGGTCAATTATAATTTCAATATAATTCCCATCGTTATCATTTTCTATTATCTTTTTCATTGATATATCTTCCTCTGTTGAAGTTGCAGTAGGATGATTCCGTGTCTTATGTGTAACCAGTCTTTCCATGGTGCTTCCCCTTTCAGTTGCATCCATTAGCATACTGGTGACGGCGCTTTTCTCTGATGTTTCCCTTGGGTATTAAACTTATTTTTTTACCTGCTAACAACTTTTCCAGTCCAACAGGATCAACTTGGCTCAGGCGTTCACAATTGTTACAATCCACGCAGGAATTACCCTTTTCAGCCGGCTCCGGATAAGCACAGATCACCCCTTCGTAATTCCGAAGCAAAACCTGTTCCTCTGACTGGGAAATCAAATACTGCGGGGCAACCGGAATTTTACCGCCTCCACCGGGAGCATCAATTACGTAGGTAGGCACTGCCAGACCGGATGTATGCCCTCGTAAAAGTTCAATAATTTCAACCCCTTTGGCTACTGAGGTGCGGAAATGTTCAATTCCTGGAGATGTATCACACTGGTATAGATAATATGGCCGCACACGCATTTTCAACAGTAGATGCACCAAATCTTTAATGACATAGGGGCAGTCGTTTACCCCTCTCAGTAAAACAGTTTGGTTGCCCAAAGGCACACCTGCATCCGCCAAACGCGAGCAAGCATTCTTCGCCTCTGGGGTGATTTCTTGGGGATGATTAAAGTGAGTATTCAGCCAAACAGGATGGTATTTCTTTATTATTCTGCAAAGATTGTCTGTAATACGCTGCGGCATTACCACCGGAGTGCGAGTTCCAATACGAATAATTTCCACGTGATCAATCTGCCGCAGGCTTTTTAATAAAAATTCCAGGTGATCGTCATCAATGCAAAGACTGTCTCCCCCTGATAGCAGAACATCCCGGATCACCGAAGTTCGCCGGATATAATTTAACGCGTCCTCCAGCTGCCGCATGGGGCGCTGCTGGTCGTGTACACCTGCAAATCGTCTTCGCGTGCAATGACGGCAGTATGTGGAGCACTGGTCGGTAATAAGCAGCAGTACCCGGTCGGGATAGCGATGGGTAATGCCCGGCACAGGAGAATCAATGTCTTCGTGAAGGGGGTCTTCCATTTCATGTTCTCCGTCCTGTAACTCTTTTGACAACGGTACAGCTTGTTTCCTCATTGGGCAACCCGGATCATCCGGGTCCATTAACGAGGCATAGTAAGGAGTAATTGCCATACGGAGTGTAGATAGAGATCGTTTGATACCTTCTCTTTCATCAGTTTGGAGATGAACAACTTGTTCCAGTTCATCTAAAGAAGTTATGCGGTTTGCTATTTGCCAACGCCAATCCTGCCAATCCTTAAGACTGACATTTTCCCAAAGAGGTATTTCCCTGTAATCCCGCTGCATACGCATCCCCCTCAATTTGTTGCTTATTATTTCTTGTACTTTAACACTACATGGTTCCTACCCTGATAAAACTAAAACTTTAACCCGCTTTAATTTACCCAGAAATTTGTAATAAAAAAGAAGAAAGCTAGGAATAATATCCTCAGCTATCTCCGGCAGAACCATGCAGAACGCTCGGTTTTCCCCAGCATTGCCCTATACTTCTTGCGGGTAAGAGATAAAATAAGCTTACCCAATATTTTATAAATTAATCGAATGTGTCAGGCTTATTCTTCCCTTGTTTTTGACATTCCGGGCAAGGTAAAAACGGCCCTGCAGGTGCAGGATAAAAGGCATCGTAGGCAACTACAGGAATATGTTGGATAGCAACTGAATATCTATTGCGAAGTGAACCCCGGCCAATTTTCCGAGGTATTTTTATTTAATATTACTATGTTAGTTTATTATTGAGTTAGCATATATGATTAATGAACGTTATATTACATTGAGCATGGACAATTTGGTGGTAAGCAACTGGTTGGTGACAATCTACCTGTTCAATGGGAGAATACGGGAGTATCCACAACCATCCATTATGGTGGAAACTGGACAGCCTATGATTATCGACCTGTCTTTACCGGCCAGGTGATCCGTGGTTATATCGATCCGACCCGAGAGTATCGTGATTCAAATGGCAATATCCGATATCATGGCATTACTAGGCTCAGGTTTTGGGATTATCAGGTTCCGGAGAGGTTCATTTGAATATAGATTTTTTCAATAATGACAAATGGACATACACTATATTATATCAATAACTAGGGCTGTTGTTGCTGAAGATATACTAACATTTTTAGCAACAACAAAAAAACCGTGAGTTTATAGTGTAGGGGGAGTGCCTCGCTTTTGTTGGAAACGGTTCAAAATTAGCCGAATTATTATTTTTGGTTCTCCAGTTATGGGAAGTGTTGTAGTAACCGTGATGACCGCCCTTTAAGATATTGAATGATCTTCGCGGGTGCTAAACTTGGTGGACAGGAGAGCAACAGGTGCACATGATCCTTACTTACGCTACCTCTAACGATTGTTATACCTCGGCTTAAACAGCTTTGCCGTATTAACTCTCGCGTACGCAATGCAACTTCACCACGTAACACTTGGTATCTATACTTCGTAACTAAAACTACGTGGTACTCGATATTATAGATCGTATGACTACCTTTTCGATATTCAGCCATGTTATCCCCCCAGCCGTATTATGGCATTGGGAGGAAAAAATATGCTAAAGCTCTTCGTCTAAAGGCGAAGGTTTTAGACCTCGCGGTTGGAAAATAATATTAGCATAGACGATCACGTAGGATGGTGCACACGGGCAAGCAATGAAGGAGGTAGGGTGTTTATACCTAAAAACGATATGGGGCAATATAACGGCCTTATTATAAGGCTGGTTTAAACTCAATGCTATAATGGGCTAGGAAAGTATATGGTGGGTAGGATTAATGAAATGGTTAAAACATCATAGGATGGCAGATAAGCAACGCTAAAGACAAGGGCAAAAATAAGGACAACCAAGCTAATGTTATATGATGTTATAAAGTTTATTTAGGTTAATTTAGGTTATGTTAAATTAACTTTGTCCCCAAAGTGTCCCCATTAAGTTAACTCTTATGCTATAAATAGTAAAGCCAGCACCCACAATTCCTTGCGAATACTGGCTTTCTCTGGCAGGGGAGACAGGACTTGAACCCGCAGCCCACGGTTTTGGAGACCGTTGCTCTACCAATTGAGCTACTCCCCTAAAGCTAACTCAAATATCGTAACAAAAGTAATTATAAAATAATATTTCCGGTCAGTCAAGGGAAATATGTGGTGTAAAAGGATTTTTAAGAACCTAAACGAATATATATAAAACAATTACTATCTCGGAGGTGGCTAAATGGGCCCCAAAATTGGTGTTTTACTGGGCGGACGTTCGGCGGAAAGGGAAGTCTCATTGCGCACAGGGGAAGCAATCTATCAAGCGTTACTATCGATTGGCTATGACGCAGTTAAAATAGATGTAGATAACAACATAGTGGAAAATTTAAAAAGCCAGCAAATAAAACTGGCCTTTATAGCCCTGCATGGCAAATATGGTGAAGATGGCACCATTCAAGGTCTCCTGGAGATGCTGGATATACCCTATACCGGTTCGGATGTATTAGCAAGTGCCATTGCCATTAATAAAATTGCTACCAAAAAAATATTGATTTATGAGGGGCTGCCCACTCCCGAATATTTTACAATATCACGCAGCGAGTACAGCAATAATTCAACAGGTAGTATCAACGATAAAATTATGTCTATGGGTCTGCCTGTAGTAATAAAAGCACCTACCCAGGGATCCACCATTGGAATCTCATTTGTGCATCACAAAAAAGATATTGGGAGCGCTATAGAGCAAGCTTTCCAATATGATTCCACTATACTGGTGGAAAAAATGGTGGACGGCATAGAAATAACCGCTTCAGTACTGGGCAATGAAGAACCCGAAGTGCTACCCCTGATTGAAATCTTTTCGTCCACAGGAGTCTACGATTATACAGCCAAATACACAGTGGGACTTAGTAATCATATTATTCCTCCCCGGCTACCAGATAATGTACAGCAAACAATTAAAGAGCTAGCGTTCAAAACTTACCTGGCTATTGGTTGTAGAGGACTTTCCCGTGTTGATTTCATGGTTGACCGGTCCGGCCATCCATTTATTTTAGAGGTTAACACCATACCGGGCATGACGGAAACCAGCCTTTTCCCCGATGCAGCCAGAGCAGCAGGAATATCATTTGAAACACTTGTAGACAAATTAGTTAAATTGGCAATGGAAATGTAACATAACCATTGTTCTAGGATTTATATCATACTAATAGCTTTAAATAGCAAAAGTAGCAAAAGTGCCCTTTGTGATGTTTTCGCAGGCACGCTTAAAACTAGGCAGGAATCATACCTCCGGCGGAGAATACTATTTCTATTATATGACTGGAGCCGGAGGTGAAATAAATGGCCATAAAAAAATGTATCATGTGCGGTAAAATGTTTGACCCTGATCAAATTACAGCAGAGAATAAGAACCCTTTCTTTGATGATGATGACGAAGACATGCCTAAAAAGGCACCTTCTTTTTGCCAGATATGCGAAGCCAAAATACGCCATGAGGCAGATGATACGAGAAAAGGGGCAAAACCAATATAGCATCAATTCCTTTAGTAAAATAACCTTTCATATTCGTTTTAATAATTTTTCATAATTATAAGGAGGAGATTTATTGCAAAAAAGCATTAACTGGCTAATAACAATAGTCATTACAGTTTTAGTGTTTTTACTGGTCATAGCCAAATGGGGTGCCAACCTTTATATTGACTGGCTGTGGTTCCAGTCTCTTGGTTATAGTAGTATTTTTATGAAGATACTGCTATCCGAAATAGGACTACGGACATTCGTTGGCTTAACCGCATTTTTATTCATTTTCGTTAATTTAATGTTAACCAAAAAACCGGTACTGCAGAGCATCAGTTCTCGTCAGGTTAATCATACTGATGATGATATCATTACCATTTACCAATCACCTATTAATAAGTTATTAACGCCGCGTCTGCTTACCCTTATTTACTTAGCCATTAGTACCGCTCTTGCTTTATTCATCAGTACGTCGGTAACCGGTGATTGGGTTATCTTGCAAAAATACCTGCATAGCACCGCCTTTGGCATCACCGATCCCATTTTCAATAATGACATTGGGAAGTACATTTTTAGCTTGCCCTTTTACCAATTCCTATACAGGCTATTAACTTGGTTTATTATTCTCTCCGCTTTTACCGTAGCAATGGTATACTTTATAGCAGGAACCGGCAATGATAGCTGGACAAAACTTTTCAACTCTCTATCTGCCAGGCTGCATTTATCTTTTTTAGCAGCGTTATTTTTCCTAGTTCGTGCCTGGGGTTACCGGTTAGAACAGTACATGCTTTTATATTCCGGCAATGGTGTTACTTTCGGACCGGGTTATACAGATATTCATGCCCGGCTGCTAGCTTATAAAGCGCTTTTTTTAATCGCTCTTATCATCGCCCTGGTTATAATTATTAATTTGTTTATGCGCAGGTTTAAACTAATCCTTTACAGCATTGCAGCTTTGTTCGTTGCATCAATAGTCTTAGGTGGCATATATCCATCTTTAATTCAAAATCTTATAGTAAAGCCAAATGAACTAAACAAAGAGACACCATACATTACTAATTCCATAAAATATACCCGTATGGCATACAACTTAGACCGAGTGGAAACAAAGAAATTCCCTGCGGGGCAGGTACTGAGCAGCACTGATATTGAAAACAACAGGGATACAATTAACAATATAAGACTTTGGGACTGGCGGCCACTACAAGCAACATATCAACAATTACAAGAGATCAGACCATATTACGAACTAAAAAATATTGATATCGACCGCTATATGATTAATGGAGAATACCGGCAGGTCATGCTGGCAACTAGAGAACTTGACCAGGATCAGTTGCCAGATACGGCTAAAACATGGATTAACCAGCGACTTAAATATACCCACGGTCATGGTATAACTATGAACCCGGTCAATAAAATGACTTCTGAAGGGTTACCGGAGCTATTTATTAAAAATATTCCACCGGACAGCAATGTAAGTTTAGAAATAAAGCGACCTGAGATATATTTTGGTGAGCTAACGGATAATTACGTGCTGGTCAACACAAAAACCGAGGAATTTGATTACCCTATGGGTACAGAAAACGCTTACACCACTTACGAAGGCAAGAATGGTGTGCCAGTAAGCGGATTGTTTCGTAAAGTCATTTTTGCCCTGGCCTTAAACGACTATAAAATGCTCCTGGCCAGCGACCTGCAAAAGAGCAGCCAAATACTGTATTATCGCAATATACAGGAAAGAGTACCCAAGCTAGCGCCGTTTCTTAATTATGACAGCGATCCATATATAGTGCTGGATAACGCCGGTGTACTGCACTGGATGTGGGATGCTTATACTTCATCGAATATGTATCCTTATTCTGAACCCTTCAAGGGAGGGAGCAACTACATCCGCAATGCAGTAAAGGTTGTTGTCAACGCCTATACCGGAGAGGTAGATTTCTACGTAGCTGATGCCGAGGACCCAATTATCCAAACTTACGCCAAAATATTTCCCGGCGTTTTTAAATCACTTAGTGAAATGCCCGAGGATTTAAGGGAGCATATCCGTTACCCCGAAGATATTTTTAATATTCAAGTAGAAAAATATACCGTTTACCATATGGCCAATACTGAAGTATTATATAATCAAGAGGATAAATGGAATATACCTACTGAGAAACACTACAATGAAGAAATAATAATGGAAGCATACTATAATATACTCAGGTTACCGGAAAATGAAAAAACAGAATATGTTTTGATTATGCCGTTTACGCCTAATAACAAAACAAACATGATTGGCTGGATGGCTGCCAGATCAGATCAACCCAATTATGGCGAGCTGATCGTATATGAGTTCCCCAAACAGGAATTAGTATACGGTCCAATGCAAATAGAAGCCCGCATTGACCAGGATACTGTAATTTCTCAGCAGTTAACCCTCTGGAATCAGCGAGGCTCATCAGTAATCAGGGGGAACCTGCTGGTTATTCCGGTTAAGGATTCTTTACTTTATGTTGAACCGCTATATTTGCAATCTGAACAAAGCAGAATGCCGGAGCTGCGCCGGGTAATCGTAGCCCATAATGATCGAATCATTATGGAACCAACTCTTGACCTAGCTTTAAATAAAATTTTCGGCACCACGGTAAACGATACCATACCTGACAATCAGCAGCAACAACCAACGACAAATGAACCACCAACAACAATAACAATTAAAGATTTAATAGACACAGCAAATAATTTTTACAATGAAGCCCAAAGCAAATTAAAAAATGGCGACTGGGCGGGATATGGTGAAGCAATTGACAAATTAAAGGAAACATTGAATGACATGTCCGCAAAAGCGGAATAGGATTAAAATATATACAGAAAGGAGATGATTATATTGTTTTTTGAAAGCTGGTGGCAGGGATTAGCATTTGGCATAGTAACTTTTACCGCTATGGCGGCCCTTTGTTATGCCTTTACACTAAAATGGAGTAAATTCACCGGAGAAGATAAAAAAATCACTCAATCAGTTGAAGTTCATCACTAAAAAATCCTTAGGCTAGTGTCCACATATTTTGTTTTATGCTCTTTAGCAGGTAGATTAACTCTTTAGCAGGTAGATTAAAAGGGAACGATTTTCCCTGAACACTAGCGACCGGTTTCAGTTAAATCCATCTTATAAGCCACCGGTTGTAAGGCAGCCGGTGGCTTTTTATAATGGAGGTTAAGCAATGCCTAAAGTGGTTATTGATGGTAAATTGTATTATTACGATGTTGGAATCCCCCAACATGATAGTAAATGCGCTATTATCTTTATCCACGGAGCAGGCGGCAGTCATAAACATTGGTCCCAACAAACTGAGGAGCTAGGACTAAAATTTTTAACTATAGCCGTTGACCTACCGGGGCATGGTGATTCAGAAGGTGAACCTTTTGATTATCTTGAGGGTTACAGTAATTTTTTATACGACTTCGCCGAGCGGGTACTGGGTACAAAGTTTGTTCTAGCCTGCCATTCTATGGGCGGAGCCATTGCCTTGGACTTTGCCCTTCGTTTTCCCGATAAAATAAACGGGTTGATTTTAATTGGCACCGGAGCCCGAATGCGAGTAACGCCTGCCATAATGGACATTTTCGCACCTGGTAAATCATTTCCCGAATTTACTACCTTTACTAATAGTGCTGCTGCCGACCCCGAATTATTTAAACAGGCTGGGATAGATACCATTTTTTATCATGATTTTTTATTCTGTGACGGGTTTGATTATAGGGACCGGATTAAATACATTAATGCACCCACAATGGTAATTGGGGCCACCGAAGATCCAATAAAACCGCCCAAATGCAGCCAATATCTTGCAGATAATATCCCCAACTCTCAACTAAAAATAATTAAACAAGCCGGTCACATGATGATGTTAGAGCAACCTCAACAAATAAACGCAAGCATTGAACAATTTATTACCAGTATTGTATTAGGGGGGACTAAGTCTGAAACCGCCCCTTCGGGGAAGCACAAACAAAAACGGGCATAGCAAACAGACCACCTATAAGATGATCTTTAAAAAGCGAGTAGTGACAAGTTGTGTATTTCCATTAATCCCTAACTACAGAGTACCCATGCCTTCGAGCTATAAGAATAGCCTGTTCAACTGTGATTTCGCGAGATATAGGAATAAATTGGTTTTTCTTATAAAGCTCGGGGTTGTAAGGTACCCCATTTTTAAGGATGTGATAAATTAAAAGCAATACAGGCAACAAGGAACTTTTTGTGGACATCAATTCCACAACAGATTGGATAAACAATTCTTAACATTAGCGTCTCCCTTCGCAACAAATTATTGAGAAGAGCAGGCATTGACTGACTGTCCAGCTATAAACGAATTGTTTATACAAAGATAAGTCTTCGTGCTCTGAAGGCACACTTATTTGTGCTTGAAAGGACAGTCTACACATATAAACATACGGTCTGCTCCCAAAGGAGTAGCGCACTCACCTACACGTGGTTTGTAGTTGCCTGTTATCTCAATAAGATTGTTTTAAAATAAAAAAAGCTCAAAGGCAACGGTTTCACGCCGTTTTGTGCCTTGAGCGAAGCGAAAGGAATGGATATAAACATGGCTAAATCAGAGGTTAAGCGCATCGGTGTTTTGACCGGGGGAGGCGATGCCCCAGGTTTAAACGCGGTAATCCGCGCTGTTGTTAAAACCGCTATCCGTGAGTATCAAATGACCGTCGTTGGTTTTGAAAACGGCTTTGGTGGATTAATCAAAAATCAGGCCAGAGAGTTGACCGAGATGGACGTAGTAGGCATATTACCCAGGGGTGGTACCATTCTGGGCACCACCAACCGCGATAATCCATTTCATTATCCTGTAATTAAAGGTAATGAAAAAACTTTTGTCGATGTATCGGACCGTGTTTTTGAAAACATCAGCATCCACGGTATAGAGGCACTTATCGTAATTGGTGGTGACGGCAGCTTAGCAATTGGAAAGGAATTGCAGGATAAAGGATTAAAAGTTGTAGGAGTTCCGAAGACTATTGACAACGACCTTTCTGCTACCGACCAGACTTTTGGTTTTGATACCGCGCTCACCACAGCATCAGAAGCTATTGACAAACTACATACTACAGCCGAATCTCATCACAGAGTAATGGTATTGGAAGTAATGGGCCGTTATGCCGGGTGGATAGCGTTAACATCAGGTCTGGCGGGCGGAGCCGATGTTATTTTGATACCGGAGATTCCATACAGTATGGATATTATAGTACAAAAGATCAATGCTCGTACCAGAGAAAATAAAAAATTCAGTATCATTGTAGTGGCCGAAGGTGCCAAACCCATAGGTGGCGAGATGGTAGTAAGTAAACATGTTGAAGATAGCTTCGATCCAATTCGCTTGGGCGGTATCGGAAATGTAATAGCCCAAGCCGTTGAGCATGCCACCGGCAAAGAGTCCAGGGTAACTGTGCTGGGGCACCTGCAAAGAGGTGGTTCACCCACACCCTACGACCGCATCCTGGCCACACGTTACGGCACAGAGGCAGTCAATTTAGTCGCTGAGGGCAAATCCGGCAACATGGTATGCCTCAAAGGACAGCAAATTGAGCATGTCCCATTGGAACAGGCCATCGGCGAATTGCATAAAGTGCCCGTAGACGGGGAACTGGTCCGGGTAGCTCGACAGCTCGGCATTTGCCTAGGTGATTAATACTATTTAGAGGGGAGTATATTATGCATCTGGAACCACCAGTCTATAGACCACCCAGTGAAGCTTACAGCCTTATTTTTCAGCTTACCATAGGATGTAGACATAATGCCTGCACTTTTTGCGGCCTGTATAAGGGGAAACCATACCGCTGTAAAACATGGGAACAAATAAAAAACGATATTGATTCCTGTGCATATCTGAAGGATGTCCAAAGAGTTTTTTTAGCCGATGGTGATGCTTTGGCTGCAGATACATCACTCATCTTAAAAACGGCTTTTTACCTGTATAAGAAATTCCCGGGGCTGGAACGCATCGCCATGTATGCAGGTCCCAAGGATATCCTGAAAAAGTCTCTGGAAGAACTAAAAGAAATTCGCGCCAGTAATATTAAGATGTTGTATTTGGGTGTAGAAAGCGGCAGTAATAATATCCTAAAAGCTGTTCATAAGGGAGTAACCGCCGAGGAAATGGTGGAAGCCGGTAGAAAGGCTCTACAAGCAGGCTTTGAACTATCGGTTACCATTATCACTGGCCTTGGAGGTACTGAATTATGGGAGGAGCACGCTAGGGAAACAGGTAAAATCATTAGCGCTATAGATCCAACTTATCTCAGTGCGCTAACGCTAATGCCACTTCCTCATACAGTCCTATATGGCCAAATACAGCAGGGCAAATTTACAGTGCCCGATACTATGCAAATGTTCAGAGAAATGAAATACTTATTGGAAAATTTGGATTTAAAGAGCTGTATCTTTAGATGCAACCATGCAACAAACTACCTGCCGCTCCGCGGAGTCTTAAATAGGGATAGAGAAGCCCTTATAACTATACTTGACCGGGCAATAACCCAACCGGGAACCATTCCCCTAAGACCAGAAAGCGCCAGAGGCATGTAAAAGATTTAAAAACAAATAAACTCATTAAGCAATTGTTTACAATATATGGTACTATATACTTATATTACCATATTAAGGGGGCAATTGCTTTGTTTATGAAAACTTTAATTTCACTTACATGTCTATTTCTATCTTTACATTGTTCCAACGTCCAATGTGCTGTTAGTACTCATACGGTATATACAAATGATGATGATCAAAGTATAGTTCAGTTAATTAAGAAAGCTATAGAATATGAGTGGTGGTCAGACCAAAATGATTACCAAGTTGAACTGAGAAAGTTTTATGAAAATCCGGCACTTGAAAATATCACACAAGCATTGAAACAATACAAAGATGTCGGTACGGATTGGTACAGCTTGACTTTTATAGAAAACTGTCATATTGTTTATAATAATGGAAATACCGCCATAGTCGTAGCATCTTTAAAAGAAACTGATATTACAACAAATGACATACAAACAGGTAAGGGAGTGTTTATTTTACAAAACACAAGTGATGGTTGGCGCATTAGAGAAATGAATTGTTATTGGCACGCTGCTGACAGCCAGCTGTTATACCCGGAGGTGACTACTCTTTGAGCCTAAAAATAGGCATCTTTACAGACAGTTACCGGCCTTATACCAGTGGCGTGGTACGGTCAATTGAAACTTTTTCCGATGAACTACGGGCCATGGGTCACGAAGTATTTATTTTTGCACCCGAATATCCCAATCATCATCAAAAGCAATTAGAAGAAGATGGTGTATTTAGATTTTCTTCTATACCTGCACCAACAAATCATGATTTTGCTCTTGCTTTACCGTTTTCAATACGACTACACTCCACCTTAAAAAAAATTGGCTTGGATGTTATTCACGTTCAGTCACCATTTTTACTAGGACGTTTGGGGGCACACTACGCTAAAAAATTAAATATACCGTTAATTTTTACTTTTCACACCCTGTATGATCAGTATGTTCATTACTTGCCTATTGGACAGAATTTTACCAAAAAGTTTACTAAGAAATTTTGTGCCGATTTTTGCAACCACTGTGATTTGGTGATCGTACCCACCGGTATAATAAGTGAAAATTTACAAGAATGGGGAGTTAGCACCGAAATAAGAGTTTTACCTACCGGCATTAATATCAACAGCTTTAGAACTGAGGAAAAAGATTGGCTATACCAGAAATATAAAATTGCTGCCACCGAAAAATTGCTAATATCCGTGGGCCGGTTGGGCAAAGAAAAGAATTTCCCATTTATATTACAAAGCTTTAGCAGCATCAATGCAGCTTTTCCAAACACTAGATTAGTACTGGTAGGTAACGGACCTGAAAAAAATGTACTGGTTAATATGGCTGGGGAACTTGGCATTATAAATAAGGTGAATTTCACTGGCACACTCTCCAAAGAGGACACAGCCAAGGCTTATAACAGTGCCCATATTTTCGTATTTGCATCAGTTACTGAAACCCAGGGATTGGTAGTTGGAGAGGCCAAAGCAGCAGGGTTACCGACGGTGGCAGTGAAAGCTTTTGGTATTTCTGAAATGGTTCAAAATGGCATTGACGGATTTTTAACACATTTAGATGTTAGTGAATTCGCATGTCAAGTAAAACTATTGCTTGGCGATGAAAGTTTACGTTACACAATGAGTCAAAATGCTTTAATAAATTCCGAATCTATATCATCAAAAAACTGCACTCAAAAACTATTACAATATTACTATGACGTGATACAAAAATGTAATAATATAAATCTTCCAAGATTGATTTAATTATATTTAATTTATTATGAAGGTTATAATACGATAAGAAATTGTATTTAATGGGAACACAACTGTGTTCCCATTTTACTAAACTTTAATTACAGCAAACTTAGCTTTGGAGGATGGCAATGGAACAATGGCTACCGGTAATATTCGGTTACTTATTTATTTTTGGTGCCAGAGTGATTGACATGTCCCTGGACGTGATTCGTATTTTAATGTTGATGCGTGACCGGCGTGTTTTAGCCGCAGTTATAGGTTTTTTCGAGATTACCGTGTTTGTACTGGCATTAAACGAGGTATTAAAGGGGGGCTTAAATGACCCGGGCAAAGTAATTGCTTATGCCGGCGGTTTCGCAACCGGAAACTATATAGGTAGTTTAATAGAAGAACGTTTAGCTATGGGATTTTTATCTATTCAAGTCTACCCGCCAATGGGTAGGGTAAATGATTTTGTAAATCAAATGCGCAACGCAGGTTTTGGTGTAACCAGCGTCACTGGTTGCGGGAGAGATGGTGAGAGAATAATATTGTTTGTATTAATTAAAAGAAAAGACCTCAATAAAGCAATGAAAATAATTGATCAAATCTGCCCGGAAGTTTTTTTCAACATATCCGATGCCAAAAGCATTCACGGCGGAGTTTTTCCGATAAAGAAAGGTAAATAATAAAACAAGTTTATAAATATCATAATATGGAATTTGTTGCTTTGCAAAATCAATATATTATGATTATAATTAAGCGATAATTGCCCATATTAATTGCCTAGCCTACAAATAAGCATTTGCGTTGTGTTTTATATACTTATTTGGCTGTCAATTACTTAGTGGCATAGTATTATTTTATTTAATACTAAAATTATAACAATGTGCCGGTAATAACTTAGGAGTGATTATATCTATGCATAACAATCTTCTTTCGTATGTAAATATTCCCATATCTTATTTAAATAATCTACTACCATTTACTGTTATAGAAATTGGCATTGCCTTTATTATATTTATATTATCCATGCTGCTTAGAAAATTCTTTACTGGATATATGTTAAACTTAATTTATAAAATTTCTTCCAATAAAGGCACAGAACTTGATAAGAATATTCTATTAGCTTTCGAAAGCCCTCTAAGAATTTTTTTCATTACGTTAGGTATATATGTTGCTATTATTTATCTGCCTTTAAGCGCGGAACAAAATCTTTGGTTTGGGCAAATATTTCGTTCAATTATTATTGTTTTGGCTGCTTCAGGTTTTTACAATTTGTTTGACGCTAACTCTATTTTATTGAAAAAATTACAATTACTACTAAATATTGAGCTCGATAGAACACTAATACCTCTCTTATCCAAGTTTGTCAGATTATTAGTGGTAGTATTTACCTTTAGCATTGTAGCTCAAGAATGGAATTATGATGTTAATGGGTTAATTGCCGGTCTTGGCTTAGGCGGTTTGGCAATAGCATTGGCGTCTAAAGATGCCTTGTCCAATATATTTGGAGGAATAATAATTATAATTGACAAGCCATTTAAAATTGGTGATTGGATCAGCACATCAAATCTTGAAGGCACAGTTGAGGATTTAACTTTTAGAAGTACTAAAATAAGAACATTTGCAAACTCTGTAGTCACTATTCCAAACTCTACATTAGCCAATGAGTCTATTACAAACTGGAGTAACATGAAAAAACGCAGAATCACTTTTAATTTAGGCTTAACATATACCACGCCAAGGCATAAAATAGAAAATTGCGTATCTAAAATAACTGATATGTTGCATAATCACCCAGACATACATAAAGAAACTATTTTTGTTTCTTTTGATAAATTTAGTGAGAGTAGTTTAGATATATTTTTATATTTCTTTACCATAACAACTGACTGGGGAGAATATTTAAGGATTCGAGAGGACATAAATTTAACGATTATGAAGATTTTAGAAGAGGAAGGCGTAGGTGTAGCATTTCCAAGTAGAAGTATATATATTGAAAACCCCTCCTAAAGCCCTATACAGACAAACTACTAAGCTATTGTGAGAAAGGGGGTACTATTACGGCTCTTAGTTTACATAATATCTATTATCGGAAGTTATTAACTGCTTTTTATCAGTTACCTTCCACCTACCGTAAATCCTACCATAGTCTAAAAAAATGCGCTAAAAGGCTCGTACAATGATTGCAGAGCAATTTATTAGAAAATTAATCACTATAACATAAAATTTCTAATTACTTTTTTTATAGCAACATATACTTCATATACTTCGTTGAAGCAATTACAAAAATGCTAAAAAAAATCAAGCCCGAATAAAAAGGCCTGATTTTTTAAAAAAATTTAAAAAAATTGAACTGGCTATATCCTTATAATTGTGGGTTTATATAAATATTATTAAAAACCGTCAATTTTTTTAGAAGACTAGACATTATGTTATTAAGCTATCACTAATAATAATTCACCGCTTTGTACTATCTGACCTTTTTGCACATGCACTTCCTTGATCTTACCATTCATAGGAGCTGTAACTTCATTTTCCATTTTCATTGCTTCCAATATAATTACTACATCTCCAGCATTAACCTGGTCACCCACAGCCACCTTTACATCATTAATATTACCGGGCAAGGGAGCTGTCACCGCATTATTACCATACAACGCCTGAGCTTTGATTTTCTTAGAAACAGCAGCCTGTGCCTTAGTCGTTTCTCTAGTGGCATCTACTTTAGCTCGTGCCGGTACTGGTGCCGCTTGTGTTGTGGTAGCCAACTCTTCTACTTCCACATCAAATGTTTCACCGTTGACCACAACCTTAAATTTTTTCATTTATTGAATACCTCCCCTGGATTGGGAAATGGAGCTGCTAACTAAAAGCCTTAACATTGTGCCCCTGCTTTTTGCAGCAATCCCTCATTATTTAAGGCTATAATCCCTGCCTGTCATTATTTCAACCACCCCTGAATGTTTCCAGTGCCCCATTTGCCCTCTATATTTTGTAATGCCGACCACACGATCACCGGGATTTAAATATCCCCCCACCGCCAGTGTAGCCGAAATAGCTGCCACGATTTTGGGATCAACTGTCAGTTTAGAATCAACCTTGGTCAGTGTCTCCATTATCGATTCCTCCATTTAGCCAGCCTTATAATTGTTGTCATATCTCCTAATGAAATCTTAAACGGGTAAATTTCCATGTTTTTTACGAGGCCGATATTCCCGTTTGCTACTCAGCATATTCAAGGCATCTATAATCTTGACCCTAGTATCCCGCGGATCAATAACCTCACTCACATAACCCCGGGCACTGGCTACATATGGGTTGGCAAAGTTGTCCCGGTATTCTTGCACCAAGCGGTCTCTTTCTTCTTCTGAATTTTTAGCGTCTGCAATTTCATTACGGTTAATAATATTAACCGCGCCTTCAGGACCCATAACCGCAATTTCTGAAGTGGGCCATGCATAAACAATATCCGCCCTCAATGAACTGCTACACATGGCTATGTATGCGCCACCATAGGCTTTACGTAATATTACGGTAATTTTGGGCACCGTGGCTTCAGAATAAGCATATAGCACCTTGGCACCATGCCTTATTATACCACCAAATTCCTGGGCCGTACCGGGCAAGAATCCGGGCACATCCATAAAAGTAACCAGAGGGATATTAAAAGCATCACAGAACCTGATAAAGCGGCTTATTTTATCTGACGCATTGATATCTAGAGATCCAGCCATAAAACTCGGTTGGTTAGCAATAATACCCACAGATTGACCATTGACTCTTGCAAAACCAACAACCGCATTTTTAGCATATCGCGGTAATACTTCCAGGAATTCGCTGCCATCTACTAAAGCATAAATAATTTTCTTTACATCATATGGTTTTTGGGGTTTATCCGGAACAATATTGAGCAGTTCTTCCCGGTCAACTTCCGGTTCCCTGACAGCATAACATGGAGGCTCCTCTAAGTTATTAAATGGCAAAAAGCTTAATAGTTGTTTAACCATATCCAAACAGTGTTCTTCATCCTCACCCATAAAGTGAGCCACACCACTGGTTTGGTTGTGGGTTAAAGCACCACCTAACTGCTCCATGGTAACTTCTTCCATTGTGACAGCCTTGATTACCTGAGGACCGGTGATAAACATTTGAGAAGTGCCGTCTACCATAAATATAAAATCCGTTAAAGCGGGTGAGTAAACAGCACCTCCGGCGCATGGGCCCATGATAACAGATAATTGAGGGATGACCCCTGAAGCAATAGTATTGCGGAAAAATATTTCCCCATACCCATTTAAAGCTTCTACACCCTCCTGGATTCTTGCCCCACCGGAATCGTTTAAACCAATTATCGGTGCACCCATTTTCAAGGCCAAATCCATCACATTACAAATTTTTAAAGCATGAATTTTGCCTAGTGAACCACCGTTAACGGTGAAGTCTTGAGCATAAATGTATACTTTTCGTCCATTTATAAGCCCATATCCGGTAACTACACCTTCACTCGGGTTATTGATGGAATCCCCAGTATAAACATCTATTTCCCTGAAAGTATCCGGATCAAAAAGATAGTTGATTCTTTCTCTAGCTGTTTTTTTACCTACTTTGTACTGCTTGGCAATCTTTTTTTCACCGCCGCCGGACTGTACTTTATCTCTCAGCACCTGCAGTTGTTCAAGTTTTTCCTGGATACCCATTGTTTGAAAACCCCCTATATTCGCGTTCATACAATAGAAACATATATATATCAAACCTGCGCATCACAAGTTAATCTTTGGATAAGTCAGGTAATATTTGTATAAACCTACGGCTCAGCACCCGGTTTTTCTATCAGCTAATTGAATCGCACCCGCAGCTTGCAAAGCCTCCACTTTGTCTATATAGGTTCCTTTGCCCCTTTCAATGATAGAGCCGGCATGTCCCATGCGTTTGCCTGGTGGAGCGCTCTTTATGGGGCCCTCAACGCAAGTTAATCCTTTTGCCGGGTTAGGGCATCGTCGTCTATAGTTAGCTACTTTATGACCGTCCTAAACCATTGATAACACCCGGGAAGCTGCTTCCTTGGCCTCATCAGAACCATCGGCAAACTTAATGACACCACCTTTGCCCCTTTTTCCGGCCAGGATTTGAGACCTCACAACCACAGGACCACCAATTTCCAGGGCCACTTTAGCTGCCTCGTTGGGATCAGTCACTATTCTATCCCGAGGGACAAGTTATATCAAAGGATGAAAAAAGATCTTTGCCCATGTGCTCAAATAATTTCACACCAATACTCCCGTTATTTTTTACTTTAATCTAATCGCAAATTTTTTAGTGCCTTCTTCATATAAATCCCCACCGAGGGTATCGTTTACTACAATTACAGGAAAACTTTCAACTTCCAAGCGGTATATCGCCTCCGGTCCCAATTCCGGGTAAGCAACTACTTGACATTTCTTGATACTTTTACTAATAAGAGCGGCTGCACCACCAACAGCAGCAAAATACACGGAATTATACTGTTTTAAGGCCTTGATTACATCGGGTGAACGTTTGCCCTTTCCCACCATGCCTTTTAAACCCAGGGCAATTAGTTTGGGAGCATATAAATCCATTCTGCCGCTGGTGGTAGGCCCTGCTGATCCGATAATTTGGCCAGGCTTGGCAGGAGATGGTCCCACGTAATAAATTATCTGCCCCTGTAACTCTATTGGCAATTCTTTACCACTATCAAGTAATTCAACCATTTTTTTATGTGCCGCATCACGGCCTGTATATAAAACACCATTTAATAGTACTTTCTGGCCAATACGTAGTTTTTTAGTTATAGCGTCGGTAACAGGTGTAATTAGTTTGATTTCAGACATTGAACATTTTCACCCCACTGCCTTATAAAATTATTTCTTTATGCCTGTTAGCGTGGCAATTGATATTAACCGCAACTGGCAGGCTGGCAATGTGAGCGGGATAAACATTCACATGTACGGCTAACGCTGTAATACGGCCACCCAGACCCTGCGGCCCAATACCCAGATTATTTATGCTATTAAGTAATTCCTTTTCTAAAACGGCTATGTCAGGCCTGGGGTTTGGTGTGCCCACCGCCCTCAATAAAGACTCCTTGGATAACATGGCTGCTTTTTCAAACGTACCGCCAATACCTACGCCGACTATAACCGGTGGGCATGGATTTGATCCTGCTGCCAAGACAGTATCAAGTACAAACTGCTTGACCCCTTCTAGCCCTTCGGCAGGTTTCAGCATTTTGATGGCACTCATGTTTTCACTGCCACCCCCTTTGGGGGCAACGGTTATTTTTAAATTATCACCTGGTACTAATTTATAGTATACCACAGCAGGTGTGTTATCACCAGTATTTTCCCGCTCCAGCGGGTGCCCAACAATGGATTTTCTTAAAAACCCATCGGTATATCCCCTGCGCACACCCTCATTGATAGCATCTTCCAGGGAACCTCCTTCAATATGAACATCCTGCCCCAACTCCACAAAGACCACTGCAAAGCCGGTATCCTGGCACATAGGTACTTCTTCCGACTTAGCCACAACAGCATTATCCATAATTTGCTTAATAATTTCTTTACCGGTCAGAGAGATTTCCTTATCATACGCATTTTGCAGAGCATCTATCATATCCTGTCCTAGAAAATAATTAGCATCCATACATAGTTTGGCCACCGCTTGTGATATATTGGCCACATTAATTAGCTTAATAGTGTTCCCCTCCTCGCTTTGATAAGGTATTCAATTAAAATACCCGTATTATTTATGACCTATAAAATAACCCTGTTAATCATGCCATATAAGTTAAATTTTAACATATTCGTTAGCAAACATCACCTATCAATTTTGTTTAGTTTCCTCATCTCCAATGCAAATAAAAACAACGTTTGTATAGTTAATCACCTTTTTTATTAACAATAGAACTCTATTTTTGATAAATTTGACTATTCAATATTAAATCCTTCAAAAATAAAATTATTTATCTACGAACACATGTTTACTAGCTATTAATTTATGATATAATTGTTATATATTTGGAAAGGTGTTGTTATATATTGAAAGATAGCCTGAACAAACGTGAGGATGAAATTTTAAGGTTTATCCAATATAACTTACGCAATAAAGGATATCCACCTTCAGTGAGAGAAATCGGGCAAGCCGTAGGGTTAAAGTCAAGTTCTACTGTACATAGCTACTTGCGTAGACTTGAGGAAAAGGGATTGCTCAGAAGAGACCCAGCCAAACCGCGAGCCATTGAAGTTATGTACAATAACAACCCATATAAAGAGATAGTATCCGTGCCGGTGCTGGGTCAGGTTGCAGCCGGTACCCCCTTACTGGCCGTAGAAAATTTCGATGATATGTTCCCATTACCATTAGATTTTGTCGGACACGGCGAGTTTTTCATGCTAAGCGTTAAAGGCGACAGTATGATTGAAGCAGGCATTTTGGAGGAGGACCTGGTGCTGGTTAAACGCCAGTCATGTGTAGAAAACGGAGATATTGCCGTCGCGTTAATAGAAGATGAAGCTACTATCAAAAGGTTTTTTAAAGAAAACGACCACATACGGCTGCAACCTGAAAACTACAGACTATCACCCATATTGGTTAAAGAAGCACAAATACTTGGCAAAGTTGTTGGTCTTGTAAGAAAATTTTAAACAAAATTAAACTCCTTATTACCTAGGCAATAAGGAGTTTAATTTTACCAGGTTATTGGCAACTGCCATTGTACTCTTTTAACATGTTCACAAAAGCGTCGGTAGCATAATTGGCAATACCCGGATGAAATCTAGCCAGAAAAAAACTACGTGTCAAGTTAATACCCTTTATTTTTGTTTCACCCAATTTACCGGCTTCGATAACATCGGCGGCAGCCCAATTAGAAACAAGCGCTATGCCCATACCGGCTTGTACAGCGCTAATTACCGACCTGGTACTACCCAACTCCATTTCCACTGTTAAATCACCTATAGAAAGACCTTGTCCTTCCAATATATTAAACATAGATTTTCGTGTCCCCGAACCTTCTTCCCGTAGTATCAGCTTTTCACCAAGCAATTCCGAGATCTCAATAGTTTTTCCCGACCACCGATGACCCGGAGGAACAACCAGTACCAGTTCATCATCAAGCCATTTTGTAAACTCCACATTATCCTGCTCCCCAATGGCACCTACTACGCCCAAATCAATATCTCTTTCTTGCAACCACTTGAGCACATCACCACTACCCGCAATACGCAGGTTCACCCGCACTCCGGGATATTTGCTCCGAAAAGAACCAATAATGCCGGGCAAAAGGTATTCCCCCGGAATAGTACTAGCACCAATTATCATATGACCGGCCTTTAGCCCTCGTAGCGCATCTAATCCCGCTTTAATTTTATTATAATGCCCCAACATCTGTTTAGCCTCGGGATAAAGCAACCGTCCTGCTTCAGTAAGTGCAACTTTTCTTTCACTGCGTTGCAATAGAGTTACGCTGAGATCTTCCTCCAAAGCTTTGATTTGGAAGCTAATAGCAGGCTGGCTCATATATAACTGCTTGGCGGCCCTGGTAAAGCTTTGCAGTTCGGCTACCCGGATAAAAGCTTCTAATTGTTTGAAATTCATTCTTTATCACCGCCGTAAAATTTCCTCGGCTGCCTTTATTAAGCCTATTTTAGTGTATTGAAATGAAAGTCCACCCTGAAAATAAGCTACATACGGTTCTCGCAAAGGCGCATCAGCAGTAAACTCCAGTGAAGCACCCTGTATAAAAGTTCCGGCAGCCATAATAACTTGATGGGCGTAACCGGGCATGGGAGCAGGGACAGGTGCAACATGACTGTCTACCGGCGAAGCTCCCTGCACCCCCCTGCAGAAAGCCAGCAGACATTCCGCTGATCCAAGTACAATAGCCTGGATAATATCTGTGCGAGGCATCTCCGGGTTAGGATAAACTTCGTAGCCAAGTTCTTGGAAAAAACATGCCCCCCAAATAGCCCCACGTAAAGCCTCCATAACAGTGTGCGGGGCCATATAAAAACCTTGGTAAAACTGGCGCTGCCAGCCTAATGTAGGTCCTACATCAGCACCAATACCTGGGGCCGTCAATCGCCTGGCGGCCAGTTGCACCAATTTTTGTTTACCGGCTACATAACCTCCGGTAGTAGCCAGTCCTCCTCCGGGGTTTTTAATCAATGAACCGGCTATCAAATCGGCGCCATTTTCAGTTGGCTCAGATTGTTCGACAAATTCACCATAACAATTGTCTACAAAAATCACGGTATCCGGCTGCCTGTTTTTAATAAACCGGCAAAGCTTTTCTAGCTGTACCATATCTAGAGATGGTCTGGTGCTGTAGCCACAGGAACGTTGCAGCAGCACCATTTTTACGGGTTGCCGTAAAGCCTCGTCAATACTTGTCCAGTCAATCTCACCACCAGGTAATAATTCAATTTGCCGGTAGCGCACCCCCATGCTTAACAGTGAGCCCTCCGTGGCATTATGAGCACCGATAATTTCTTCCAGAGTATCATATGGTTTACCTTGAACTGTTAATAATGTATCACCGTTCTTTAATACTCCAAATAAGCACAGGGCAATGGCATGAGTACCACTAACAATCTGTCCCCGCACTAGGGCATCTTCGACATTAAAAACCCGGGCAAATACCTTTTCCAAGGTTTCACGGCCATCATCGTCATAACCATAACCGGTTGACCCCATGAGATGGTAGGAACTTACCCGCATTTCCCGAAAAGCATCCAGTACTTTGCAATGATTTTTATACTCGATAGGCTTTAAGATACTTACTAATTCCTCAGCCCTTTGATCAACTCCTGCAGCTATAGCTGTTAAATCTTTCAACTGCACCTATCCACTCCTTGGCTTTATAACTAGTTTTGTACGCTATCCCGAGCACCCGAAATATCCTCCCTACTTAACATTAACAAATCTTCCCTAGTTATCTCTTTCTTGTCCATTAGCCGCACCGCTTGTATTCGCATGGCCCTTTCAACCAAGTTGCGCACCGACCTGGCATTGCCATTATGCTCATAAAACCTGGGCATGGCTTCAATAATTAACCTAAGTTCTTCCCTGGATCCACTTGATAAACTATACTGTCTTTGCCGCAGCAACATATCCGCTATGGCCAGCAATTCATCGGTAGAATAGTCTGGAAAATTAATATGTATAGGAAAGCGGGAGCGTAAACCAGGGTTGGTTTGCATAAATCTATCCATTTCCTCTACATAACCGGCCAGTATAATAATTAAATTTTCCTTATGGTCCTCCATACCCTTGACTATTGTATCAATAGCCTCCTTACCGAAGTCCTTTTCACCACCCCTGGCCAAAGAATATGCCTCGTCTATAAATAAAATACCGCCCAGAGATTTCTTGATCTGATCTCTGGATTTTTGAGCTGTATGACCAATATATTCTCCCACCAAATCAGCCCGTTCCACTTCCACTAAGTGACCCTTGGGTAAAATACCCGTTTCACGAAATAATTTGCCCAGTATTCTGGCTACAGTGGTTTTACCGGTACCCGGATTTCCCTTAAATACCATATGCAACGCTTGAGATTCAGTGTGCAATTTTTCCCTGGAACGACGTTTTTGTATTTCCATAAATGCGTATATTTCATTAATATGTTTTTTAACATTATTTAAACCTACGAGTGAATCCAGCTCTTTTTTTATCTCATGGACTTTATTTTCCGTATCTACAGACTTGGCTCCGTGTTTATCTGAAATTAATAAAATTTTATCGTTTCCCTTGGTATCAAGCTTCTCACCCGCCCCGTTACCCCCAGTTGCATGCCACATTTTTATCTTAACCATTCCATCACCTCACCGGGCGTTATAGTAATGTCTATGCGCCGGCCAGGTGAACCTGACTAAAAATTAAAGTCTCTCTGAGAAGAGAGACCAGGTCAAATAGCGGGTTTAAGCAAACGAACATGATAAGCTAAGAAATTGATATTTTTAACCCTAGTATATAAAATGACATGGTCTGAACACCCTTTTATTCAGCTAGGCTTATATTCAGAAAATGATGTATTGACCGGCTTCATAGGACTTACTGTAGAAATGGCGTGTTTGTAGACCATCATTTGTTTGCCTTCGCTTTCCATAATTACTGTAAAATTATCAAAACCTTTTATCATACCCTTCAATTGAAAACCATTTACTAAAAAAATTGTTACAGGTATATTATCCTTTCTAACCTGGTTTAAATAAGCGTCCTGTAAATTTATCTGAGGCTTTGTCATATATTTCCCTCCGTTAATATTTTATACTTTTTTTCTATCGATACCGGGCAGTTAACCAAAGAGACTTAATCTCTTCTACCACATTATTAATTGTATCATACTTCTCCATATCTATCCATTTGATACTACTATATCGTCTAAACCAAGTCAACTGCCGCTTGGCAAATCTTCTAGTATTTCTTTTCAATAACTCAACCGCTTCATCAAAAGAATACTCGTTATATATAAAACCGGCAATCTCTTTATATCCCAACCCCTGCATGGATACTAAACCGCGATGATAACCGGCATCTAATAAACTATGTACCTCTGTCACCAAACCGCGGTCTATCATCTTGTCAACCCTGTTTTCAATACGTTTATACAGCGTCTCCCGCTCGTAGTTTAGAACAACGAATAATATGTCGTATTCCTGATAGGTATGTTTATTATTATTTCTAAACAACGCGCCCGTAGTACCCGTTTGCCTGTGTATTTCCAACGCACGAATAACTCTCTTCAAATCATTTACATGTATACGGGCCGCTGTATCTGGATCAACCGCTTGAAGCAGTTTGTGCACAGCTTCGTTTCCTTTTTGCTCAGCCTTTTGTTGCAAGGATCTTCTAAATACATCATCCGCCCTCGCGCCACTAAAATCATAATCGTAAAGCACCGCATCAATATAAAATCCGGTACCGCCCACCAATAGCGGCATGTTACCGCGAAGATAAATGTTTTTCATTGTCTCCCTGGCAAGCTTTTGAAACATAGCTACAGTAAAATCCGTATCCGGATCAATTATGTCTACTAAATGATGGGAAACACCCTTCATTTCCTGCACATTTGGCTTGGCCGTACCTATATCCATAAAACGATATATTTGCATGGAATCAGCTGACACTATCTCACCATCAAGGTCTCGTGCCACCTCCACAGCTACCTCTGTCTTACCGGTAGCCGTAGGACCGGCAATAACCACAAGTGGTATTTTACTAATATTATTCATAACCATCCCCAGATTATTAAATCATCGTATAATTTTTTCCGAACTCGATCACTTTTATACTGAAACACAGCCAATACCTTTCGGTTAAGTTCGTTTAAACATAACATCCAACTCCCGGCGGGTGAAGGATACTATAGTGGGACGACCATGAGGACAACTATATGGTTCATCAGCCCTCGCCAGTAGTGCTATCAGCGTTTGCATGGCTTCTTCAGAAAGCCTTACCCCAGCCTTAATGGCCGCCTTACATGCTAATAGAGCAGCCACTGCATGTTTATTTTCAGCATCACTGGCCTTGCCTCGCTCCAAAATGGCATCCACTACGTCGATCAATAATTGTTCGCTCTGCCCTGGAGAGAAATCCACCGGTATACCACGCAGCAAAAAGCTATCTCCCCCGAAATCTTCAAAAACAAATCCCACGGCCTGTAAATTAGAAGCATGCTCTTTGAGTAGCTCTTTTTCATGTACTCTTAAATTTATATTAACCGGTGTCAATAAATACTGCACTTCCGGATTAATCGTTACTAACTTATATAGAAATTTTTCATACAAAACACGCTCGTGGGCGGCATGTTGATCTACAATAAAAAAGCCATTTCCTGTCTGGGTTAAAATATATGCATTCATTAACTGCCCGATAATTTGTAAATCCGGAAATTCCACGTTTTTATTATAATCAATGGCCACCTCGGCCAAATGTCCAGGTGAGTAATGAACATTTGATACTGCTGTTGTAGTGGTTGGTTGCCGAATGTTTTTAGCAAGGGACGCCGGGTATCCTGATTGCGGCCAACTATCGGCTTTAGGCAAAACAGGCGCGAACGGAGTATGGGTATCTGCAATATTTTGTTTTTCCCCCTCATTTGCTTCAACCATCTTTTTAGCAGCGCTCTTTTGGGGCAAAGAATATTGATTTATGTCTGTTGGGAAATACAATTTATATGGTTCACTGCTAACAGGCAATTTGGTTTGGCGGGGAATTAAATCTGTTTCCCTTAAAGCTCTGCCTGCCGCAGCAGTAACCAACGTCATTACTTGCTCTTCATTTTCCATTTTTATTTCCATTTTGGCCGGGTGTACGTTAACATCCACTTTATCTAACGGGAGCCAAATTAACATAACCGCTACCGGGTAGCGACCAACGGTCAACTTACCCCGGTATGCTTGTTCTAGAGCCGTATTGACGGCCATGCTATGTACCAGCCGGCCATTCACCGCTACTGTTATTTGCTGGCGTGTGCTTCGGCTAAGTTCAGGTTTACTTATAAAACCTGCCACTTTAACACCAGCGTCTTCACCATTTATCGGAAGCATCATTTTCGCCGCTCGAACGTCATAGACCGAGGCCAGTACATCTATCGTTTTACCGGAGCCCGGAGAGCGGAAAATTTCCCGCCCGTTATGGTTAAAAATAAATTTAGTCTGAGGCCTTATGAGAGCCATTTTGTAAACTAAATCAGCAATAAGCCCTCCCTCCGTGGACTTGGATTTTAAATGTTTACGGCGTGCAGGGGTATTAAAAAATATGTCCCGTACACTAATCATCGTACCCACCGGACAGCCAACCGATCCTTTTTGCAACGCTTGTCCGCCCTGAATAACCATGTGATAGCCTTCATTATTTTTTGGTACTTTTGTTTTTATGGTTAAATGGGCAATCGATGCAATACTAGGAAGCGCTTCACCACGGAAGCCCAGAGTGTTTATGCCCTCCAAGTCCGCAGCATTTTTAATTTTACTGGTTGCATGGCGATGAAAAGCCAGGGGGGTATCCTCCTGGCTAATGCCGCACCCGTTATCAACTACCTCGATTGTTCCTATACCACCGTCGGTGATGGATATATTCACCAAGTCAGCCCCGGCGTCCAGCGAATTTTCAACTAATTCCTTAACAATGGAAAAAGGCCGTTCAATCACTTCGCCTGCTGCAATACGGCAGGCTGTATCTTCATTCAATAGAATAATTTTTGGCATTTTCCACTAACCCTTTCGTTACCAATTCCTGTCCTTTGCTCTTTACATAAGTCCTGTACTTATCTGTGTATTTATCTTGCATATAAACATAATCATATTCCGGTTTCTTTTTAGCCTGATCGTAAATGTCGTAGGCCTCACTATGGCAGGCCTGACAAGCCTGCAAAGGTATGGTAATGGCAAAAATGCTGACCGGTGCCGGGTTACCCCTTCTTGCCCGGGATGCGATTGTTATATAACCGGGACATTCATTACACCTACGCACCTGCTCAAGCTGTTGTTCATTAATGTAATCAGTATCATAAAAGATAAACTTTTTCCTTTGATAATATTTCCCTGAACCAAATATCTGGGAAAAATCCACCTGGTCCCTCGTATTCCAGGTTTTTAACAACTCTTCGACCATACGGTGCACTTGCGCTACTTTTTCCGGGCTTTCTTTAAATTTGCCCGGATAATAATCGGGTTCCCTAACGTTGGAATAATCAATACCGGCCAGGGCTAGAATTATGGCCAGGTTAACATAGGGCAGAGCAGTTTCAATGGCATAACCGCCCTCCAACACTGCCAAGTTAGGCTTTAATTTTTGGGTAAAATCAGCATAAGCCTCGGCCGTAAATCTCATACTGCCAAGCGGATCGCTGTAATGATTATCCTGTCCCGCTGAATTTATAACCAGCTCCGGCTGAAATTCATTAACCACCGGCAATACCAGGTTATCCACCACATACATAAAAGTCTCATCCGCAATACCCGGAGGCAAGGGAACATTCAGCGTTCTGGCATACGCACCGGGACCACCCAGTTCATCGCTAAAACCCGACCCCGGATAAATAGTACGCCCATCTTGGTGAAAAGATATAAACAAAACGTCAGGATCATGGTAAAAAATATCCTGGGTACCATCACCATGATGCACGTCCGAATCAACAATGGCAATTTTTCTAATGCCATGACGACGGCGTAAATAATCAACGAGAATAGCTTCGTTGTTAATATTACAAAAACCCCGGTTGCCGTGAACAACTCGCATGGCATGGTGCCCCGGCGGGCGGACGATGGCAAAACCGTTTTTAATTTCTCCACTGACCACACTGTCTGCCAGCTGTAATATAGACCCGGAGGCAATCAAATGTGCCTCAGTTACCTGGTTTTGCACCTGCGGCACGCAGAAATGCGTCCTAGATATATCATATATAGAGGCCAATCTGGGAGCATATTCGTGAATCTGAGGTAAGTCCATGACACCTTCTTCAAAAATTTGATCACGAGTATACAGTAATCTCTCCTCTCTTTCGGGATGAGTGGGAGATATGGCCCAGTCAAACGCCGGGAAAAATATTAATCCGGTTTTTTTATGCATTACTAAACCCATCCTTTGCGCCAATATGTCCGATAATTCCTCTGGGTGTCTGTACACTGATATCATATATTCTTCCGGTGGTAGTCCAGTTACGTACCATATTAAACACGTCCCGGTGATTAATTTCTGAATTACTCACTGTGTTACCCAATCCATATTTTTCCGCTCGCTTTTTCAGCCACTCATCGGCCAAAAGCAGGGCATCTTCTTCAGTAAAGCGGGTTTTTTCAATTTTTCCCTGGTAACCCTCTTGCTCAATAGTGTAATACCCCCGTTCGGTATCAGCCCGCAGGTTAACCTGTAGCGTAGGTATCGCCACAGCAGCGCCTATGGCATTTGCTACCGGTGCATAAGGTGGGATCACCGGGCTACCGCCTACTTTGGCCGCTATCTGGGTAATAAAACCGGCCGCTCCGCCGCCTACCCCCACAACCATATTCGGACGTTCCTTACGCTTTTGTAGAACCTCCCAGACCCGGTAAGCCGGTTCTTGCTCCCACTGTGTAAACATATTCTCTATTTCCTGCACAATCACGTTTATAACTGAATTTATTATTCTTTGGGCAACTTCACTATGGCTAATGCCCAAAGGCTGGCCTAGTATTTCCATCGCTTCCACGGCTTGCTTGGCATTGCCCACCCCGGTAAGTCCCAGCACCCTTAAAGCATCAGTTGGCGTAGGCATTGGCCCTCCCATACAGAACGGCGGTCCTAGTCTTTTAGGACAAACTAGAATCTCTTGGCCCACCCGCTCCACTAAGCTATCCCCGCCTACAGCCACGGATTTAACTGCTAGTGCCCTCACCTGGGTCAGCTGCTCGTAAACCGGCGCGCCCTTGGAAGAAAGCAACGGCTGGCCGCTTAAAATTAAAGCCAGGTCAGTGGTAGTACCACCGATATCCACCACCACTGCTGTTTCCCCTGGTGGTATAAGTGCCTGCACCCCCAGGGTGCTGGCTGCCGGCCCGCTGAATATAGTTTCAATGGGTACGCCAGTTACCTTATTAAGTAGCATAGTACCACCATCCGCTTTAAGAATTAATACAGGTCCCTCGATACCACGCATGGTAAGAGCCGCCTGTACCGATTCCACAAAAAAGGAATATTTATCCCTGGTAGCACAAGCCAGCATAGTGGAAACCACACGACGGGGGAAATTTAGCTGGCCGGCCACCTGGTGCCCAATTTCCACATGCCAATCCGGTTGCAAGCATTTTACCTTTGAAACAATCTCTTGTTCATGCTTATTGTTTCGTACAGAAAACTTACCTACCACGGCTACCTTTTTATATCCCTTGGTGCTTAAAATATTAATAGCTTTTTCTATTTCATCATCATTAAGTGGCATAATTTCCCGCCCTCTGTAATCAATAGCACCTGAAATAATCAACGTATCGGTGTGAAACTGATAATACTCGTGACTTAAGCCGGGTCCGGGTATGAGAATCAAGCCCACCGGAGTATATTTTTTTTCCGCAATTAAATTGGTAATCAACGTCGTGCTTAATACAACCCGCTCGATTGATTCAGCGGTCACATTCGTCATAATTTTATCCAGTGCTTCTAACAATGAGGTAATAATATCAGCACTGCTGGGCACTGTGACGGAATCCCGCACTAATCCATTATCTAAAAGCACCGCATTGGTACTAGTCCCCCCAACATCAATACCGATATACATATCGTTACCCCCCCGATCAGTATAAACCGTAAAAATTTATTTCTCGTAATTTAACCTTTACTCCTTAAACTATTGTCACTTATTTACACTGAATTATTAATTTTTTCTATCCATTGATACAACAAGTTCATCGCTTCTAGAGGAGTTATTTGCATCACATTTATTTTAGCAAGTTCCCCGAGTAAAATTTTCTCCTTGCAACTATCACAAAGGTCAGTTTCAGATACAACCGGTGATCTATCATTTTTTTCTCCCAGGTATTCTGCAGTAACGCTTGTAACACCACTGCGCATTTCCATCCGGCATAAAATATCTTGAGCACGATCTAAAACTTTATCAGGCAAACCAGCCAAACGGGCGACCTGGATACCATAACTTTTATCTACTTTACCCGGTAATACTTTTCTTATAAATATTATTGCATCATTTTCCTCATGGGCACTAACAGTATAATTAACCACCCCAGGTAAAACATCTAAGTCGGTTAATTCATGATAATGGGTAGAGAAAAGCGTTCTTGCACCTATTAGATCATGAATGTATTCCACCAAAGACCTGGCAATACTGATACCGTCGTATGTACTTGTGCCCCTGCCAACTTCGTCCATGATGATCAAGCTATTAGAAGTAGCATTATTAACAATATCCCGGCATTCGCTCATTTCTACCATAAATGTACTGCGGCCACCAGCCAGATCATCCGCTGCACCAATGCGTGTAAAAATAGAGTCCACCATACCGATTTCAGCTTTGGCCGCCGGTACAAAGCTCCCCATCTGAGCCATTAAGATAATTAGCGCTACCTGTCGCATATATGTGCTTTTTCCGGCCATGTTGGGTCCGGTAAGTAATATAAAGGTGCTATTCTCATCCATATAGGTATCATTGGGTACAAAATTACCCGCATTTAATACCCGCTCCACCATTGGATGCCTGCCATCTGAAATAACAATTTTCTTATTAGTATTAACGACAGGTCTGACTAAATTAGCTCGTTCGGCTGCCTCAGCAAGGGAAACCAGCACATCCAAAACAGCTAAATTACCGGCGGCTCTCTTTATTCGATGCAATTCAACGGCTACAAGACGCTTAATATCACTAAACAATTGGAATTCCAACTGCATCAGCCGGTCCTCCGCACCAATAATCATGTCCTCATACTCTTTTAACTGATTTGTAACAAACCGCTCAGCATTAGCCAGAGTTTGTTTGCGAATAAAATAGTCGGGTACCTGAGATAAATTGGCTTTGGTAATCTCCAGGTAATAGCCAAATACTTTATTATAACCCACCCTTAGGGATTTAATACCGGTCTTCTGCCGCTCGTCGGTCTCCAACTGAGCCAGCCAGTCTTTACCGTTTCGGCAAGCCGCACGCAAATGATCAACCTCGGAATGATAGCCATCTTTGATAATACCGCCGTCCCTAACTTGCAGAGGAGGATCATCCTCCAGCGCTTGATGCAGCAATTCATTTAAGTCGGACATATCATCAAGAAGTTCTATTATGTCAACTAAAAACTGAGTATGTACATCATCTACCAATTTTTTAATTACCGGTAATATATCAAAAGACTTTCTTAATGACAATAAATCCCTGGCATTGGCGCTGCCGAAAGCCACTCGCCCCGCCAACCGTTCTAAATCATAAACTTGTTTTAATGCGTCCTTAATATGAGTACGTATTATCAAATTATTTAATAGTTCTTCTACCGCATCTAATCGTTTTTTTATTAAATCCGTATCCAATAACGGTTGTTCAATCCACTGTTTTAACAACCGGCCACCCATAGCCGTGCTTGTATAATCAAGCACCCAAATAAGTGTACCCCAGCGCATCCCGTCTTTAATAGAGCTGATTAGCTCCAAATTACGCCGTGAAACGGCATCTATCTTCATATATTGTTTTGTATTGTATACATTGGGACTGTCAATTTGCTGTAAGCTTCCTTTCTGGGTATCCAGTAAATAAAACAAGATAACTCCGGCAGCACGCAAACCAAATACAAAACGATCAATACTCGTTTTCAACCAATCCTCGCCAAACTGGCGGTCCATGATATTTCTAGCCGACTCAACAGTAAATAGCTCATCATTAATATTAGTAACCAACATATTGGCCATTCCCGCCAGCGTTTTAGCTAAATCTCCGTCATAACTACAAGGCAACAGCAACTCAGCCGGTCTCAGCCTATATAACTCGTCCACCAATTCATAATAAGCATTATCACCGGTAAATTGCGTGACCTTAAACATACCTGTTGAAATATCGGAAAAAGCCAACCCACAGCCTTTTTCTTCTGTTATAACTGCTACCAGGTAATTATTGTTTTTATCATCCAGACATTGCCCTTCCATCACCGTACCGGGGGTAACGATTCTGGTTACCTCTCTTTTGACAAGCCCCTTAGCTTTTCTGGGATCCTCAGTTTGTTCGCATATGACTACCCGGCGACCCTTCTCGATTAGCCGGGCTATATAGGATTGGGCTGCATGATGAGGCACACCACACATGGGCACTTTTTCCCCACCGCCCCCTTCACGTGCAGTTAAAGCAATTTCTAAGTCTTTGGATGCCAGCAGTGCATCGTCAAAGAACATTTCATAAAAATCTCCCATGCGAAACATTAGAATATGATCTTGATAATCCTGCTTTATTTGCAAGTATTGTTGCATCATCGGAGAATAAGCCACAAAATATCCCTCCCGGGAATATTATAACATAAAGAGATTTAATCATTCGAGCACAGGGGCAAGCCTAAATAAGCAAAAAAAACCGGCGCGCAATTACGCCGGACTTTTTACCTTTTTAGTGACCGCAACTGCCGCAGGAGGAACAGCATTCATCACTGCAGGAGTCATTACCACTTATAGCTTGTGAAATTATGTTATTAATTTCCTCCAAAACTTTTTCAAATTTTTGCTGTGCTTGAAAGTAACTGTATATTAGAGAGTTATCCAGCATACGCTTTTCCAAATCAGCAACTTCTTGCTTTTGGGCATCTGTTAATTGCAGCCCCTCCCTTTGCATTTCCAAATATTTTTTTTGTTTTGTATCAAATTCTTGAATAATGTTCTGGGCCTCAAGATCCTGCATCATAGATTGTTCCGCATGTTTCATATCATATAGTTCCTCGGAAGCTAAAATCTCCTGACCCAACTCATAGGCTTTTTCCAAAACCGACATTATTTTACCCCCAGACATTTATTTATTCCGCCGGGATAACCTCTCCCTCAAGATGTGTAAGACTGCATCCGGTAATACGCAGTTGAAACGGCTTGCCTACCATATCTTGTTTACCCCGGAAAACCACAATTTTATTGGTTCTTGTCCTTGCACTCAATAAATTTATATTTGTTTTACTCGGTCCCTCTACAAGGCAAGTAAGTGTTTTACCAATTTCCAATTTATTTTTACGTAAACTAATTTTGTTTTGCAAATTTATAAGCTCCTCAATACGTGCTACTTTTATTTCATCTGGAACCTGTTCTTCCATACCTGCCGCAGGAGTGCCCTGCCTTTTGTTATAGATAAAAGTAAAAGCACTGTCAAATTCAACGTTTTTTATAAGATCAACAGTATCAGCAAAATCAGCGTCCGCTTCTCCGGGAAAACCCACCATAACATCGGTAGTTAATGATACACCCGGGATAGCTATACGGATTTTTTCCACCAACTCGAGGTAATATTCCCGGGTATAGCCCCGGTTCATTCTCTTTAATATATTGTTACTCCCAGCCTGCACAGGTAGATGAATGTGTTCACATACTTTAGGTAAATGCGAAATAGTTTTAATAAGTTTATCACTGAAGTCTTTCGGATGGGAAGTCATATAACGAACTCTATTTAAGTCTTTAATATCGTTTATCATGACCATTAAATCAGCAAAATCAATACCGGAAGTTAATTCTTTACCATAAGAATTAACATTTTGACCCAGCAAGGTAACTTCTTGATAGCCTTGACTTACCAGTTCTTCAATCTCACCGATAATGTCTTCAGGCCGTCTGCTTTTCTCTCTGCCCCGTACGTAAGGTACTATGCAATAAGTGCAAAAATTATTGCACCCAAACATAATACTAACCCAGGCTCGGACACTTTGAAAGCGCTTAACTGACAAACCTTCTTGAATATCTTTTTGCTCAGACCATATATCAATAATCTGCTTTTTTTGATTCTCTACCTGGTCTATTAATTCCGGCAACACATGAATATTATGAGTGCCAAACAATATATCTACATACTTAAAACGCTGCTTTATTCTTATGCCAATATGCTCTTGCTGGCTCATGCACCCACCCATTGCTATAATCAAGTGAGGTTTTTGTTTTTTAAGCCGGCCAAGTCTGCCCAAAAGGCCAAACACCTTATTCTCAGCAGTTTCTCGAACGCAACAAGTGTTCAAGACAATTATATCGGCATCATTTTGGTCTTCTGCAGAGATATATCCCTTATTCTCCAACATACCGGCAATTAACTCGGAATCATGCTCATTCATTTGACAACCGAAAGTTATAATAAGATACTTTTTCAATTTTTCACCATCTTTTGATGCAATAACTAGGTGTTATTATAACATATTTATTTTGAATAATACAAAAAAAAAGACGGCCAATATAACAGACCGTCCTTTATATTTATCTGCCTTTAAACTCGGGCTTTCTCTTATCCAAGTAAGAAGAGAAACCTTCATCCCTATCTTCTGTGGAAAACGCAACCCCAAATATATCGGCCTCATGAATAAATCCTTTTTCCAAATCCATCTCAAGACCGTCATTTATTGCTTCCTTGGTCAGCTGTACTGCTATGGGACCGCATGCTGCTATGCGCTTGGCCATATTCATACAAAACTTCATCAATTCAGCACTCGGTACAACATGATTTACCAAGCCAATACGCCGAGCAGCTTCTGCACTATACATATCGGCAGTAAATAACATCTCCTTGGCTATACCCGGATTAACCAATCTGGTTAATCGTTGCGTTGCACCAAAACCGGCATTTATACCCAGACTTACTTCAGGTTGACCAAGTTTGGCATTTTCTGAAGCAATGCGAATATCACAGGCCATGGCCAGCTCACAGCCTCCGCCCAAAGCAAACCCGTTAACGGCGGCAATTACCGGCTTGGACAGATTTTCAATTTTACTGAATACCGTCTGTCCCAGCCGGGAGAATTTTTTGGCTTCCAACGGTCTAAGCTTTTGCATGAAGAGAATATCGGCACCGGCCACAAAAGCTTTATTGCCGGCACCGGTAACAATTACCACCCTAACTTCATAGTCATTATCCAGCTGATCCATCGCCATACCGATTTCTTGTAAAGTCTCCGCATCCAGGGCATTGAGTACATCAGATCTATTTATAGTTAATATGGCAATGCCGTTTTCTTTTTCAAGTAAAATATTATTCCAACCCATTTTAAAACCTCCTGCGGTATTATTATTTATCATATACATAAAAACCGCGTCCGGTTTTTCTGCCCAACCAGCCGGCCGCAACGTATTTGCGAAGGAGTGGGCAGGGGCGATACTTGCTGTCACCAAGACCTTCATGCAGCACTTGCATAATGGAAAGACATGTATCCAGCCCGATCAAATCTGCCAGTGCCAACGGTCCCATGGGGTGGTTAGCACCCAGTTTCATATTTTGGTCTACCGCCTCGGGCGTGGCTATCCCTTCATGCACGCAGTAAATAGCTTCGTTAATCATGGGAATTAACACACGATTAAGTACAAAACCGGGGGAGTCGTTTACTTCCACGGGCACCTTTTTCATCCGCTCACTAAGTTCTTTTACTGCATTAAAGGTATCATCACTGGTAGCCAACCCACGTATAACTTCCACAAGCTTCATTACCGGCACTGGATTCATAAAATGCATGCCAATAACCTTTTCCGGACGTTTGGTAACGGCGGCTATTTCAGTAATAGGTAAAGAAGAAGTATTGGTGGCTAAAATAGCATGCTGTGGTGTAATTTCATCTAAATCTCGAAATATCTTGCTCTTAATTTCCATATTTTCTACGGCTGCTTCCACAACTATGTCTACATCTCTAGCATCATTAATACTTGTGGACGGCGTAATACGTTTCATTATTATTTCCTTACCAGCCTCGTCCAACTGCCCTTTGCTAACCTCACGGTTTAGGTTTTTCTCAATAACGCCTATACCCCTATTTACAAACTCATCTTTAATATCGTTCAAAACTATTTCTAATCCAGCTACTGCGGCAACCTGAGCTATACCAGAGCCCATTTGCCCGGCACCAATAATCATTATTTTATTAATTACCATATTAAAACCTCCAACGTGCTTGTGTTAATTAAAAATTACTTGGCATTTATTACATAAGCGATAAACAGGTTTATATATTTTCCACCACCATGGCAACACCCTGCCCGCCACCAATACATAATGTAGCTAAACCATAATGGCTGTTCCGACGTTTCATTTCATGCATCAGAGTAATCAATATTCTGGTACCGCTGGCACCAATGGGATGTCCAATGGCAATGGCACCGCCATTAACATTTGTTTTATCCACGGGCAGATCCAGCCCCTTAACTACTGCCAGTGATTGGGCCGCAAATGCTTCATTGGCCTCTATCAAATCGATATCAGCAATGCTTAGACCAGCCTTGCCCAGCGCTTTCTTACTGGCAGGAATCGGACCTGTACCCATATATGCAGGGTCAACACCGGCGGTCGCTGAAGACCGGATGGCGAATAAAGGTTTAAGGCCAAGTTCAGCAGCTTTTTTAGCAGACATGACTACCACGGCAGCAGCTGAATCGTTAATACCTGAAGCATTACCAGCCGTTACAGTGCCGTCCTTTTTAAAAGCAGGTTTTAACTTTGCCAGCGCTTCTACTGTAGTACCCCGGCGTGGGAACTCATCGGTATCAAAATATACTGGTTGACCTTTTTTGGCGGGCACCTGAACCGGAAAAATTTCCTCCTTGAAACGCCCCTCGTCAATGGCAGCAATAGCCTTTTGCTGACTGCCTGCTGAAAATATGTCCTGATCTTCCCTTGTAATACCGTATTTTTCTGCAACATTCTCTGCAGTTATGCCCATATGCACATCGCCGAATGCACACCATAAGCCGTCTTTAATCATAGTATCTACCAGTTTGGCATCGCCCATGCGATAACCCCAGCGGGCTTGTGGTACCAGATAAGGGGCCGCAGACATATTTTCAGTACCACCGGCGACGATTATATCGGCTTCACCGGCGGTAATCATTTGAGCAGCCATAGCCACAGTTTTTAAACCTGACCCGCATACAATATTCAATGTCCATGCCGGTATTTCAACTGGTATACCCGCTTTTACAGATGCTTGACGAGCCGGGTTTTGTCCTAAACCTGCTTGCACAACATTACCCATAATTACCTCGTCAACCTGTCCGGGCTCAACACCTGCCCTGCGTAGAGCCTCAGCTATAATTAAGCCTCCCATGTCCGCAGCGCTAAGAGACGCCAAGGAACCACCATATGAACCTACTGCTGTACGAGCTGAGCCAACAATTACGGCTTCATGCATAATAATTTTCTCCTTTCATTTTCCATGTTTTATCAATGATACTATGCATAGCTAATTGCTTATATATTTTTTCAAGTCCCCCCTTTATTTTAATTTTTTTTAAAATATCGTAAATAGTTTTACACGATATATTTATAAAATTTATAGTTATTTAACTTTAATATCTTTAATTTATGATTGGATAGTTAGTTAAGATATAAATATAAGTTTACATTACATCAATTTTAAATATCAAATCAAGTCTTATGTCAATTTCCATAGACATGATACAAACATTGTTCTTCTGCAGTTAGATCTCATATTTTAAGTGTAATTAGATTGCTATTTATGAGACAATATCTACTATTCCTAAAACCATTTCAGTTTGCATTATAACAATCGTAATAGTGATTAAATTATATATTAAAATTTTTTTGTTAAATAATTTTTGATCCCGCTGTGGTTGTCTTACAGTTTATGTATAGAATTCATCGTTAGGCGAAACAAGACTTTTCCTGATTAAGTATCTTTTTATAAATTACGGCAAAAAATATAATACTCCTTTTTTCTAATTGCAAAAATTTTAAATTTTTTTAATATACTACACCTTGTTTTATATTATATCTAATAAAATATTTATTCTAATATAGAAACAATCGATTAAAATATTTAAGCCAGCGAAAATTTTCCGCCGGCTTAAATATGTTTAAACAAAATTTACACACTAATTACTTTTAACTTATTGCATATAACGCACCACGAGTTCCGCAATATCTTTAGCCTGTACGTTTTCTTCTTGACCCTGGTCTTTTAGACCGTCTTCAATCATGGTCAGACAGAACGGGCAGTTAACAGCAATTAGATCTGGTTGAGTTTGCAAAGCCTGTTCCGTTCTCATTACATTAATCCGAGTGCCATGCTCTTCCAACCACATCCGGCCACCGCCGGCTCCGCAACAAAATGCACTGTTTCTGTTGCGTTCCATTTCCGTCAGGGAGGCACCAGGTATTTTACTGATAATATTACGCGGTGCATCGTATTCATTATTGTAACGACCAAGCATGCATGAATCGTGATAAGTTAGTTTTAATCTTTCTCCATCACCTTGCAGGTTAATCTTTTTATCCTGCAGCAATTTGCTAATTAGCTGGGTATGGTGAATAACCTCATAATTACCGCCAAATTGTGGATATTCATTTTTTAACGAATTGAAGCAGTGCGGGCAGCAAGTAATAATCTTTTTAACCCCGTAGCCATTCATTGTTTCAATATTTTCATCCACCAGCGATTTGAATAAGTATTCATTACCCAACCTTCGGGCTGAATCACCACAGCACTTTTCTTCACTACCTAAGATCGCAAAAGTAATACCGGCGGCTTTTAATATTTTTACCATAGATTTGGCAACATTCTTAATCCGTTCATCGAAGGCGCCTGCACAACCCACATAGAACAAATATTCAACATCTGAATTATCTTCCATAAGCGGCACATCAAGCCCATCGGCCCAATCAGCCCTAGTGGTCCAACCCACGCCCCAAGGATTAGAATTACGTTCCATATTTGTGAAAGCCAGCTGAGCTTCGCTGGGGAATTCACTAACATCTAATACCAGGTGACGCCTTAAGTCAATTAGTTTATTGATATGTTCATTTAATTGCGGGCAGTGTTCCTGGCAAGCATAACAATTAGTACAAGCCCAGATAATATCATCACTGAGTATTTCACCGGCCACTTCCGGCAAATCTTCCTTATTGTCGCCTTTATTAGGCAAATGTTCCCTTAAAGTAAGGATTACCTTTTTAGGTGATAATGGCTTGCCACTGAGGTTGGCCGGGCAATTATCTTGGCAGCGACCACATTCGGCGCAAGCATAACAATCCAGCAGCTGTTTCCAGGTATAATCGGTAATTTTACTTACCCCGAAATTCATTTCATCGTCTTCATCTTCATCTTCGTCTTCATCTTCGTCTTCTTCGTCGCCTAGATTTATTTTTTTAATTTGGCCGCCCCGGGGCTGCAAATTGCGAAAATAAATATTGATAGGGGCTGCTAGTGGGTGTACTAAAGGTGAATAACGGAAGAAAACGAGTAATCCCAAGGCAGGTAAAATAGCTAACCAGTAAAATACTTGATATAAAACCCCCGCTGCTGTCATTCCGGCAAAAGCATTCACCAACATACCAGTTACCGGAGCCATTTCATAGCGTGCTTCTGTGCCGGACGCAACGGCATTAGCAGCACTGCCAATAAAATAACTTACAATCATTAAGATAATGGCAACAGTTAAGGCAATAATCATTTTTTCTTCTTCCCAGGGCCCTACATCAAGGCGCGGCACTTTAGCAACATATCTGCGCCAAGTGGCAATTGCCATACCAAGGAAACCAAAAATACCAAAAATATCAATTAACAAGTAAAAAAGCTGATTATTAAATTTTATTACAGGAAATAAGCCCTCTAAAATAAATAAGACTAGACCAATGGCGAAAAGGGAGATGCCCCAGAAAATAAACACGTGCATAATACCAGCACCGCGTTCCCGCAGTATTCTTTTTTGCCCCAGCACGTTACCCAGCATTCCCCATAATCTTTCCGTGGGCTGGTCAAACCTGTTTTCAGGCAAGGCCATAGATATCTTTTCGTAGCGTTCCTTGATACCCATAGCTAAAGAGTACACTGCGAAAAGGCCCAAAGCCAATAAAATAACAATATTAATTATGTTCATGTTGACCCTTCACCTCATCGATTATTTCGGTATATTCCCGTGTCGACCCCTGCTCGGTCAACACACTATCCCTGTCCGAAATTGACCGAATATTTTATCAAATAATAGTTTACAGCAGAGCAGTATTAACCACTCTGCTGTATAAATTTAAATGATTAAGCAATTACTTTCTTTATTTCGTCTTTCAGAACAGGCACAACATCAAACAGATCACCAACAACACCATAGTCAGCTACTTTAAAGATATTGGCTTCTTCGTCTTTGTTAACGGCCACAATACACTTGGCGGAACTCATACCGGCCAGGTGCTGAATGGCACCGGAAATACCACATGCAACATACATTACGGGAGAAACTGTTTTACCGGTTTGGCCAACCTGGAAACTCTGAGCAATCCAGCCGGCATCCACAGCCGCCCTGGAAGCGCCCACAGCAGCGCCGACCACGTCAGCCAGTTCTTCTAAAATCTTGAAGTTTTCAGGTCCCTTCATGCCACGGCCGCCGCTGACAATGATATCAGCTTCGGTAAGTTCCGGACGTTCGGAGGCCACACGAATGACTTCCTTAACAACCTGGCGGATTTCACCAACATTAGCATCGACTGTAACCACTTCGGCTGCTTTAGCATTCGACACAACTGGGAAAGTATTGGGACGAATTGTAGCCATAGCAGGCCGTGCTTCAGGACAGGAGGCCTTAAGAATAACTTTACCAGCATATAATGGGCGTGTGAAAACCAGCTGGCCATCGACAGCTTCCATACCAATACAGTCGGTCATTAAACCGGTTTGCAAGCGCTGGGCTACCTGAGCAGCCAGGTCGCGACCAGTAACTGTACAGCCAAGCAGCAATGCGCTGGGCTCATATTGTTTAATTAAATCAGCTATTACGTTAGTGTAACCATCAGTGGTATAATTTTCTAAAGCTGCATTATCCACAACATATACTTTATCCGCACCGTATTCACCAAGGGAAGCTGCTAACCCGGCTACATCTTTACCCGCTAAAACTGCACATAACTCTTCACCCAGTGTATCAGCAACTTTACGACCTTCACTTAAAAGTTCAAAAGAAACTTTTTTAATCTGTCCTTCAAGCTGTTCGGCAAAAACCCAAATTCCTTTCGCCATTAACTATTTCCCTCCTTTAAAGAATATGCTATTTAACTAGATAACTTTTGCTTCTTCACGCAACAGTTTGGCAAGTTCAGCGGCGGCTTCAGCGGCTTCACCCGGAATTATTTTACCAGCCTGACGCGCTTCTGGCAGCGAGAAGGAAATTGCCTTTACTTTTGGTGCAACCTGGCTGTCATCCAAACCGAGATCGGCCAAAGTCTTTTTCGCCAAAGGCTTTTTCTTAGCTTTCATAATACCCTTCATGGAAGGATAACGTGGCTCATTTAAACCTTTTTGAGCTGTTATAATTGCCGGCAGAGAAACTTCCAAAACTTCATTTCCGCCTTCGATTTCGCGGGTAGCAGTAGCTTTGCCATCAGCAACTTCTAGCTTGGTAACTACGTTAACTACCGGAATGTTTAAGATTTCGGCAACTCTTCCGGAAACCTGCGCTGAACCGTCATCAATGGCTCTGAAGCCACCCAGAACGAGGTCATATTCCATGCCGCTGATAGCTTTGGCTAGAATAGTGGCTGTGGAGTATTCATCCAACTCCTTATCACCAACATCAACCAGAACAGCATCATTGGCGCCCATGGCCAAAGCCTGTCTCAAGGCATCCTGGGCCTGCTGGTCACCAACACTGACTACTGTAACCTGACCGCCGTCTTTTTCGACGATTTTCAGGGCTTCTTCTACAGCATACTCATCGTAAGGGTTCACAATCATGCTGACCCCTTTACGATCTATTTTGCCGTTACTGAGGGTAATTTTGGCCTCCGTGTCAAAGGTTTGCTTCAGGCAAACTAGGATTTTCATACGCTTCCTCCTTTGCTGATTAAGTTTAACTTATTTTACTAGGTCCCTTATATTTATTGGACCGAAGTTGGTAAATGATGGCAATTTATTGCCATTAAACCCATGATTTTTACCACAACTAATTAGTGAAATCACAGACTTCCCTAAGCTTCTTTTAATAGCTTAATCAATCGGAACGCTCCGAAACAAAGTCTGATATACTTCACTAATCATAGCGGTTTCACTCAGGTATTAAATTTATTAATGTTGGTGGCATGCCATCGATAAAATATTATTCGTTATAAATATCCGAAATCCTTTTTTTCTTTGTAACATTATTAAAGTATTTTAAAATTATTGTATTTTAAAATACTTTAATACTTGCTACTGGAGCAAACTACCTTATTTCCCAAGGATGTGGCCGGAAATAACTATGCGCTGTACTTCACTTGTACCTTCATAAATTTCAGTAATTTTGGCATCACGCATCATACGTTCTACCGGATACTCGCGGGTATAGCCATAGCCACCGTGAATTTGTACGGCTTTTTCTGTTACATACATGGCAGTCTCAGCAGCATACAACTTAGCCATAGCCGATTCCTTACTATATGGCAGGTGCAGATCTTTCAAATTAGCAGCCCGGTATATCAGCATCCTGGCAGCATCAATGCGTGTGGCCATATCAGCCATCATCCACTGAAGGCCTTGGAAACTGCTGAGCGGAGCACCGAATTGTTCGCGGAGCTTACTATATTTAACAGCCTCATCAAAAGCACCTTGAGCGATACCCAGAGCCTGGGCAGCAATACCAATCCGGCCGCCGTCAAGGGTCATTAAAGCGACTTTAAAGCCCTGGCCCACTTCACCAAGCAGGTTTTCTTTGGGAATACGACAATTTTCAAACACTAATTCATAGGTTTTCGATGCCCTAATACCCATTTTGTGTTCTTTTTTACCAAAAGTAAAACCAGGGGTACCTTTCTCAACTATAAAAGCAGTTAATCCCTTGCTGCCTTTGGACTTATCCATTTGGGCGATAACCACATAAACTGAACCCACTTCACCATTGGTAATGAAAATTTTAGTGCCGTTTAAAACATACTCATCTCCATCAAGCACAGCCGATGTCTTAACAGAGCCGGCGTCAGTACCGGCTGCGGGTTCGGTTAGGCCAAGCGCGCCAATTTTTTCACCGCTAGCTAGCGGAACCAAATATTTTTGTTTTTGTTCTTCTGTACCGAAGTTATAAATTGGCCAGCAACACAATGATGTGTGGGCGGAAACTAAAACTCCGGAAGAACCGCATACACGGGAAAGTTCCTCTACAGTTATGGCATACGAAAGGTTATCCATCCCGGCACCGCCATATTCTTCGGGGAAGGGAACACCAGAAAGACCCATTTCAGCCATGGTGTCCCATAAAGACCAATCATACTCTTCCTCTTCGTCCATGGGACCCGCCTTGGGAGCGATTTCTTTTTCTGCAAAATTCCGTACTGTTTTACGGAGCATTTCTTGTTCTTCACTAAGCAAAAAATCCATTCTTTTCTTTCTCCTCCTCTTGTAACATTTGTGATATGGGGACAATTCATTTTAATATATATTATTTTAACAACTAAACATACCATTATCAATAGAGGTTGTCCCCGTTTTTACCTTGTAATTTTAAGCAAAAAACGTACCAAGCCCTTATTTATCAATCAAACATAATTACCATAGCGCGTAGATGAATATTCCGTAGCTTTTAAGTGTTTGTGCCAATACATCTTGGTAAACGGTATCAATAATTGAATAACCTCGCAAACCTCGATCATTAAGCTTACATACTGTTATCTACATTTATATATATGTCTACAATTATAGACATATATATACGTTAGATTACCCGTTGTACCATTCTTAGATTTAATTGACATTTTTTTGACGGGGTTTTTCGGGATTATTTTAACTATACCGTCACATTTCTACTTATCATGTTTTTTAAAACAAAACTCTGAATATAGAACATTTAGCAGGAATACAAAATCATTTATCGAATTATAAATGCAAATCCTGGAAAGGAAGTGAGTAATTTGCCGAAGGAAGCAATCAATATAAAAGGGACTAAACAGGGCTTAGTTATCTTAATTGACCCAAAAGGAGATTTTGAGGATATTAAAGCCGGTTTAAAACACAAAATGGAATCCTCAAGCGGATTTTTTTCAGGCGCCAAATTTACACTATATCGCGAAAATCAACTTTTTCCAGCGGAAATTAATGAGTTAGAGTCTATCTGCAAGTCATATGGTCTAATTCCTAACCCGGAAGCCCAGTGGCCACCGGCACATGGCACAGTTAATAATAAGCTGGAAATTCCGGCAAATAATAATATTGTTAACAAATATTCCAAACCCGGGGAATCCGCTTTACTAGTAAAACACACCCTGCGTTCCGGGCAAATTATCAACCATAACGGACATGTAACGATTCTTGGTAACATTCACCCGGGAGCCAAGGTGCTAGCTGCGGGTAATATTATAGTGATGGGCACTTGTTCCGGATTTATTCATGCCGGTCAATTTGGCAATCAAAAAGCTTACATACTGGCTTTACGTTTAAAAAACGTCCACTTAAGAATTGCAGAACAATTATTTTATCTCAACCGGGAACAATCACTTAACGGACCTATAATAGCAAGATTACGCCAAAACCAAATTACTCTGGTCGACTATATAGACATAAGGCCATAAGTGAGGACCCCGGAAATAACATAATCAATCCGGCATGACTGATTGATTTATGTATCTTTCGGCAGTTAGTAGGCCCACAATGGTTTTGGCATCTACAATTTGACCGCTGGCTGCCATTTTTAAAGCCGCAGGTAATGTGATTTTTTCCACTTCAATAAATTCGTCCTGATCAAGTTTCTGATTGTATTTGGTTAAATCACTGGCCAAGAATAAAAAAATTTGTTCCGTGCAAAATCCCGGTGACGTATAAAAGGAATATATTTGGCGCCAGTTTTGGGCTCTGTAACCAGTTTCCTCTTCTAATTCCCTTTGGGCACATTGCAGCGGTTTTTCACCCGCTTCAATTTTCCCGGCTGGTATTTCCCATAGCTCTTGGCTTGCCGGATGGCGATATTGTTTAACCATGAGCACCTCATTACGATCTGTTAATGCCACCACCGCAACTGCATCAGCACAGGCTACTACCTCCCGGATACCTGAATAGCCATTGGGGAACCTCATTTGGTCCTTGCGCACAGTAATAATATTACCGGTATAAACAGTTTTCGAAGCGATTATTTTTTCAGACATATCAACCCCCCCAAAAGTTAAATTTGTGCAATTCTTTTCATCTCCCAAAGAGTCAATCCAGGTAACAAAGCATAATCTTCAGTATAAAGATGACTGTGCGCCGAGACATCAAACAATACATTACCCGAAGGTGGAAACTCATCATCCCCCTCCCATAAAACAAAGGTAATGGGGATTTTAGGCAGCACAGGCACCGTTACAGACACATCGCCAATGTTTTCTTTCCACCCGCCAAGTCTCATCGCCGATTCTACAAGTTTTTCAGTTTCGTTGGCAAATATAGCAACAAGTGGCTTGATAGCCCGGTTAGTAAAAGGACCGATATATATTGAACCACTAGGCAACTCCTTAAAGGATACCTTGGTATTTTCCACTACCCGGGGGCTGCAATAAGTAAGGTAATGCAGCAGGACAATCTTATATTCAATCTTTACTCCCTCTTTCCATTCACCTTCCCCAGCACAGTATTCCACTTCCCCCCCGGGATAATATACTCGATAATTATTGCCTAATAAAGGTACTGTAAAAACCCCCCCGGACCGGTCAAAATCAACTAAAGCATTATTAGCCATGCCCTCGGGTACGGCCAGGGCAAATTCCTCCAAAGCTTTATCATGGGCCGGTTTTAAATTTATGAGTGCCACGGTAAAACGCCCCCTCTTCAAATCAGCCTTTTAAGAACATCATCATAACAAACATTTTACCATAACAAACATTTTTTTAGGCAAGTGTTCCAATTTAGATTGAACAATAGCTTATTTTTCTTTACATTGGCAAGGATTTTTTTATATTGCATAGAATTATTATATCATATTATTTATATTAACAATCAATTCTTGTCGGGAGTGTAGTAACCGTGCTTCGCATTGGCATACCAAGCGCCTTATTTTATTATGTATATTATCCCATGTGGAAGACTTTTTTCGAAGAACTAGGTGTTCAAGTGGTAACATCTGGTAAGACAACTCGTCAATTACTGGATTACGGTGTGCGTGAAGCACTTGCCGATGCTTGTGTGCCAGTAAAAGTTTTTTTCGGTCACGCTATGGCTTTAATTGACCAAGTGGATTATTTATTTATTCCACGCATCGTTTGTTTAAATAAAAAAACTGTCTACTGCCCTAAATTTTTGGGTTTACCAGATATGATTCGTTATGGAGTTGCTAATATGCCACCCATTATTGATGTGCGTATTGATGCCCGGGATCGTAAAGACAAACTATATGCCGCTTATTACAAAGTAGGGAAAATACTTGGTAAGACCCCAAGGCAAATTACCGGAGCATTATTAAAAGCTAAAACCAGCCAGTATAAATTCCAAAAGTTATTACGTAGCGGCTTGCAGCCAATTGAAGCCATTGATAATATTTTGACCGATACAAAGAAAAAACCACTCGACAATAAAGAACAATTAAGATTTGCCGTGGTAGGCTACCCTTATATTATTAATGACCAATACATTAACATTGATATAATAAATAAATTACGCAAAATGAACATAAATGTGGTAACGTCGGATAACATTTCTCTTTTTACCCTGAAGTTGCAGCGACTTGGATTGGCCAAGCGTTTGTTTTGGACTTTTAGTGAGCATACCCTGCGGGCAACCAGTTATTTTGCCGGACGAAAAGATATCGACGGGATAATACATCTATCAGCTTTCGGTTGCGGGCCGGACTCAATAGTGGACAGGTTTATTCAACTGAATAATCAATCAAGCACCGTACCATTTATGAACCTTGTTATTGACGAACAAAGCGGTGAGGCTGGAGTTGCTACCAGATTGGAAGCGTTTGTAGATATGGTCAAAAGAAAAAAAGGGGCGTACCATAATGCGTAAAGTAACATTTCCCCACATGGGCGAATCCTATCGCGCTTTTAAAATGTTATTAAATGACTTAGGCAATGAAGTAATACTACCTCCCCGGCCCAGCCTTAAAACTCTAAATTTAGGCGTTCAGTTTACCCCTGAATTTGCTTGTTTTCCTTTAAAAGTATTAATGGGTACTTACCTTGAAACTATCGAAAAGGGGGCCAATACCTTGGTCACAACCGGGGGGGTAGGGCCCTGCCGAGCCGGACTTTATTCCGAATTACATAAAAAAATACTGCATGACCTGGGGCACCCTATAGAAATGATTGTATTTGAACCACCCCGTTTATACCCCTTTAATTTTATCCGCAATGTACATAAACTGAATCCGGGCAGACTATCTATTAAAGCAATAATTAATTGCATAAAAAAAGGCTGGCGCAAATTACAGGCCCTGGATAATGCAGAAAAGTTAACCCATATTATAAGACCCCGAGAGCTAAAGAAAGGTACAACAACTCAAAAATATAAACAAGTACTGGAATGGATTGATAATGCCAATACCACAAGTGACATTATTGAAGCCGAAGCGGCAGCCCTTGAGGAGTTGCACAAAATCCCCCAAGATCATGGCCGGCTAGATGTAAAAGTAGGTATTGTCGGTGAAATATATGTATTGTTGGAACCGACCGCCAATCTGGAAATTGAGGAGACGCTGGGCAACCTGGGGGTCGAGGTGGAACGTTCCATGTTTTTAACAGGTTGGGCGCGGGACAATACCTGGAAAGAGACTGTGGAGGGCATGACAGTTAAGGATGCCGCCCACCCTTACCTGCCTGAATTAATTGGCGGGCACGGCAGGGACTCCATCGGTAATACGGTTTTATACGCCAAGCGCAAGTTCGACGGCATTATCCAACTAGCCCCCTTCACTTGCATTCCTGAAATAGTGGCACGTACCATATTGCCTGCAGTCAGCAAAGATTATAACATCCCTGTGCTCACCTTTTTCCTTGATGAGCAAACCGGAAAAGCCGGGATGAACACCCGTTTGGAAGCCTTTGTAGACCTCATGAAACGTAAAAAATTAAAAAAACAACACCAAGCTGATATATTGCTTCCCTCCGGGGCAATTATTTAATATTCAATCCAAGGAAGTGACCTTATGCAAGCCTATCTTGGCATAGATGTGGGATCTGTAAGCACCAATCTTGTTATACAAGATCAGGCCGGGAAAATTATTGCCGGCCTTTATTTACGAACCAAAGGACGCCCGGTTGAAACCATACAAGCCGGTTTGCAGCAAATAGCTCAATTATTACCCGAACAATTACAGATATGTGGTGTAGGCACAACGGGCAGCGGTCGTTACCTAGCCGGGGTGATGGTTGGCGCGGATGTAGTTAAAAACGAGATTACCGCCCACGCTGTTGCCGCCTCTTATTTTATTCCGAAGGTGCAAACAATTCTTGAAATAGGTGGGCAGGATTCGAAGATAATAATACTTAGGGATGGCATTGTCACCGATTTTGCTATGAATACCGTATGTGCCGCAGGTACCGGGTCTTTTTTGGACCAACAGGCCTCCCGACTGGGCATTCCCATCACCGAATTCGGTAACCTGGCCTTAAAATCCTGTAATCCTGTGCGCATTGCCGGGCGCTGTACGGTATTTGCCGAATCAGACATGATCCACAAACAACAAATGGGACATCCCATACCAGATATTATCAACGGCTTATGCGAAGCACTGGTGCGCAATTATTTAAATAATATTGGCAAGGGCAAGGAGATACTGGCTCCGGTTGTTTTCCAAGGAGGAGTTGCCGCAAATACAGGAATAAAGATGGCTTTTGAAAGGGCGCTAAGTATGGAAATAACGGTACCTCCCCACCATGATGTAATGGGTGCCATTGGCGCGGCCATGCTGGCCAAAGAAGAACTGGTAGATATGCATAAAACCACTAGATTTAAAGGTTTTTCCATTTCCGGATTAACTTATCATACCGGCAGCTTTGATTGCAACGGATGTCCCAACAACTGTGAAATTGCTCAAATTTACGAGGAAGATAATGTTATCGGGCGCTGGGGGGCAAGGTGTCCAAGATGGGATATCATTCAGGAGGGGTAACTTGACAGAGCATGATTTAAAAATACTGGCAATTTTTTTTAACACTGTAATTGTGGTTATTATGCTGGTCTCAGGTGTTTGGGTGGGGATTGATGCCCGTAGAACAGGGCGTACTCGGGCAGAGTCAATTACCTGGGGCATATTTGCCGGGTGGATGTTAATCGTTGGACCTGTATTTTACTACTTTTTTAAAAAATATTTTTACAAATAAAACCAACCCAATAATGGAAATTAACTATTTCGCCCGGGTTACCCCGGGCGTTATTTAGCAATTGTCCGTTAATTATTACAGCCACTGCTGCTAAACTGATTAATATTCCTATCCTTAAGTTCTCTTAAACATTGCAATGCAAAATCCACCTCGTCAGGTTTATTAAAGTATGAAAAACTAAACCTGACTAGCATGCTATTCAAGGTACCTAACGTGCGGTGGGCATCGGGGGAACAATGCAGGCCGGCCCGGCAGGCAATGTTATACCACTGGTCCAGAGCGCCACCTACGGCAATGGTATCCTTATCCCGTAATTGAAATGATACCACCGGTACCCGGCTGGCACCATCCGGCGGTCCAAAAATTTTTATTCCAGGGATCCGCCGGGCTCCCTCTAAAAACTTATTGACCAGCGCCAGCTCATGCTCTAGTATTTTAGACTGCCCGGTATGGCGAACAAATTTTACCCCGGTACCCAACCCGGCAATGCCCATAAAGTTTGAAGTACCGCTTTCATACTTTTCAGGTAAAATATCGGGTTGTCCAGGAACTGCCGAATTACTGCCTGTGCCCCCTTCACGCCAGTTTTTAAGTATTATCCGCTCTCCAACATAAAGAATTCCCGTGCCCGGTGGTCCCATTAATCCCTTGTGCCCGGGCATAGCCAGTAAATCAATATTCATTTCTGCTACATTTATATCCAGTAGACCAGCGGTTTGCGCCGCGTCAACTATAAATATAACACCTGCTTGGCGGGCAATTTCCCCTATTTCTCTTATGGGCATCACTGTGCCGGTGACATTTGAAGCATGAGTTAATATAATAGCCCTGGTATTGTATCGCATAGCTTTTTTTACCTGGTCCGGGTCCAGCGTACCGTCAGAAGCACAGCGCACCTTGGTTACCGATATTTTTCCCCATAGACCGTTAAGCGGCCTAGTCACCGAGTTATGTTCCATAGAACTAGTTACTACATGGTCACCGACTCTTAGTGACCCTTTGATAGCCATGTTTAATGCATCTGTGGCATTAAGAGTAAAAATCACTCGATTATAATCACTAATATTAAATAGATCAGCTATGGATTGCCGAGCGTCTTCAATTATTTTGCTAGCCACCAATGACATCTTATGGCCGGACCGGCCCGGATTAGCCCCTACTACTTCCAAACAATAATGCATCGTTTCCAACACTTCGGGCGGTTTGGGCCAAGTAGTAGCGGCATTATCAAAGTATATCAATACAGAGCCTCCCGATAGTTTATTATAATAGTTATTAAAATGCCCATTAACTTATACCAGGAAAAAATTAAGTAAATGCTTTTTAGTAATAGATTATACAAATATTGCTTAAATAATAACACAGTCAATTATAATGAAAAGGGATATCCTAATCATCCCTATGAAACCGCTTGTCTGCTATTTTTTTTAAATAAACTTACCAACCTGGCCACCATTCTCACCAAAGGATGAGTTAAGTGATCTTCCAAAAGCTTATACTCATTTTTTATTTTAGTTAGCTCTTGTTGAGCAAAGCGCAATGCATTGCCGAGTTTTTCCGCCTCAGCCATGAAATGTTTCAAATCAGCACTTAACGTATTAATCTCTTCATGCCATATTTTTTGCTCCTGGCCTACATTATCCTTAAACTTTTCCAACTTTTGTTTTAATTCAACAATCTCAGTTTGCAATTCTGCAACCCGATTGGCATGGTTTTCTTTCATCTCAATAAATTTGGCCTTATTTTCACGGTCTCGCTCTTTATATTGCTGTAGCTTAGTAAACAACGACTCTTGACTGGTTTGATTCATATTTAATAATTGTTGTATTTTTATATTCTCTTTTTCCTTTTCTTTATATCTTGCCACCCAAAGCCTGCACTGGTACAGTATACTATTTGCCTTGGCCTCCAGTTTTTGCAAGTGCTCCTTATATCGATATATCTCCTTTTTTCTAAGTGCCAGCAGCAGATCTTTTTCAGCTATCTGAGTAGTCATTTGCTCATACCTACCCGTATCATTCTGGCGCAAAGCCAATGCTGCTGCAACCTCACGATAAGTCGCCGATATTTCCTCTATTTGTTTTTGCAATCCAGCGTTTTTAAGAGTCCATTTATGACGCTCTCGATTCCACCGATCTCTTTGGCGCTTAATAGATTCCAAATATCTTTTTATTATACGATCATAAATAACCCTGGCTTCTGAATTGTAACACCACACCCCGTTGCCAATTTCATCAAAATATGGGAGCTTTTTTAGAACCTCGTGTATTTCTTTTTGTCCTGCATTTCGCCAGTTACCAACCACATCAGTTAACTGAGCCAGAGAAAGCCCGGTAGGGTGTATCTTAAGGGCTTTGATTATTAGATGCTTTAATGAATAATGTTCTGTTTCTACTTCCCATTCTGTCAACCCCCATTGTCCATTGGCTAGTTGAATAAACCTGCCGTCGTTAATTAATTCCGCCTGTTCCGCCAATACTTTACTTTTTTTCTTCTTCAAGCTATTTTTGGATAGCTCGTTTGAGCTGAGAGGTTGTTGTTTCTTAAGTAAAAGATTATATAATTGGTCATTATCACGTTTTCCTTCCAGATTCAAAACCCATATGCAACCATTACTACTTTCGAAACATTTATGTTGTTCTAAACATAAGCAAATTTTTTCTTCTACTTGTTCTTGTGTATAATCCACCAGCATCTGCTTGTGCACATAAGGGGTCAGTTCAGCCACAGTTAACGATTCAAAGAAAAACAGGGTCTTTTTTAGTACATCGGTAAGTGAATTTAATTTACCGCTCATTTAATGCACCACCTTAAGCAAATTATTTACATATATTTCCTGAATTATATACTTCATCTTTTTTTAAAAAATTCCTTCCTAATATTTAAATATTTTTCTATTTTTTCCCTTATGTTATACTTATTTAAGGTCACTTACAACCATATAAATAGAAAATATTAATCAAAGTTTATCTTAATAGATGGCTTATGTTCTGGACATTTGGTAATAACGAAAAATGTTAATTGATTCCTTTTTGGAAATGCCTGTTTGGCGCAGGTTTCCACAGTATACTTGCAATATAATGATATTTATAACACAAATAAGCCCACGTCATTATCACAAATGCGTGGGCTTATTATTAACGTATTATCTTAATTTAGGAGTTTAACAGCAGTAAAAAAACTTATATTTTTCACATAGGAAAATTAGACCCTAAGGTTACAATTACACTTTTTAAATAATCAGCGTAAGCTGTAATTGGGAGCCTCCTTAGTAATTACCACATCATGGGGATGGCTTTCCCGCAAACCAGCCGAAGTAACGCGAATAAACTTAGAATTTTTCTTTAATTCTTCAATGCTAGGCGTCCCACAATATCCCATACCTGCCTGTAGACCACCAATAAGTTGGAATGCGGTGTCGGCCAGCGTTCCCCTGAAAGGAACTCTACCCTCAACCCCTTCAGGAACAAGTTTCTTCTGATTTTCCTGGAAGTACCGGTCCCCACTACCTCCCTTCATAGCAGTCATTGAACCCATCCCACGGTATACTTTATAACTACGTCCCTGGTATATTTCCATATCCCCCGGGCTTTCTTCAGTACCCGCCAGCAAGCTGCCCAACATTACCACATCAGCACCGACCGCTATGGCCTTGGTAAGGTCTCCGGAATACTTTATTCCACCATCAGCTATGATAGGTATATCATATTTCGCAGCTTCCTGAGCACAATCATAAATAGCTGTTATTTGCGGCACACCCACTCCTGTCACTACCCTGGTTGTACAAATAGAACCGGGACCGATACCAACTTTAACCGCATCTGCACCGGCTATGATTAAATCCCGTGTACCTTCCGCCGTAGCAACATTTCCTGCAATAATTTCCAGATCAGGGAATTTGCTTTTCAAAGCATTCACTGTATTGAGAACCCCACGAGATTGTCCATGGGCAGTATCAATAACAATAACATCCACATTCGATTCTACCAGCGCGAAAGCTCTTGACATGGTATCGGCGGTAACACCAACAGCTGCAGCCACCAGCAACCTGCCCCCCGCATCTTTGGCGGATAACGGATACTGACGGGCTTTTTCGATATCTTTAATAGTAATTAAACCCCTTAAATTAAAATCGTTATCAACTATAGGCAACTTTTCAACTTTATGGACTTGTAAAATTTCCTTAGCCTCTTCCAGAGTGGTGCCTAGAGGTGCAGTTATCAAATTATCCCTGGTCATAACATTGCCCACTCTTTGCTGAAAGTTCTTTTCAAACCGCAAATCACGGTTAGTCAAAATACCCACCAGTTTACCATTGTCTGTAATAGGAACACCAGAAATACGGTAGCGTTCCATTAAATCCAAAGCTTCACTGATAACGTTTTCCGGCGATAAATAAATAGGGTCGGAAATTACTCCATGTTCCGAACGTTTTACCCGATCCACTTCCAAGGCTTGCCGCTCAATGGGCATATTTTTGTGAATAACACCGATGCCACCCTCCCGGGCCATAGCAATAGCCATGCGATACTCAGTGACGGTGTCCATGCCGGCGCTCATCAGGGGAATGTTAAGTGTTATATTTTTTGTTAGCCGGGTGGAAGTATCCACATCCCGCGGCAGCACCTCTGAGGCCGACGGCACCAATAATACGTCGTCAAACGTTAACCCTTCTTTATTAAATTTATCAGGATACATGTCCCCTCACTCCCCTCAGTAATTGTTTTCTATTTTATATATCTGCTTATTATAGCATAACGTATGGTTATAAGGGGACCAATTTATTGATATTTACATGAAAAAACCTTAAAAAAACCTTAATCCTGCCCCATGACATGTCCCAAGCCGTAGCGCATAAAATGGTCTCTCAGGTGATAAATTAGCTTTTCCGTAACATTGTAATCCTCTGCCATCTCTACGTCAGACTTGCCGTCCTTTAAACTTTCTATAAAATCATCAAAATCAATGCCTACTTTTTCAGTCATGAATTTTAAGCTAGGTTCCGTGCTCCAAGGCACCCTGGAAGGGATATATTCTCCCAATGTTAAAGACACCTCCTTTTTAAAGGTATTGTGTCCTGAAAACGAATCCATTATCATACCATGTTTTTTATAGGTTCAACTTCCAAATAAACAATTACATTTTCTGACAACACTACCAGCATAACCTTTAAACGAATTTTATTACCTTCCACCTCTACCTCCCGGTTATCCACAATCCGGGGCACTAGTAGGTAATTAATCGTTTCCAGTTCCTGACCGGAAATAATTTGCAACCATTCCCTTACTTTTTTCTCCACCGTTAACTCAATAGTACTTCTTTCATAATCCGAGTAATCACATTCTTCAGTAAAACTAACTAGTGCGCTGATTTTAGTTACTACCCTGGTATGCATTTCTTCACTAGCTTGTCGCAACTGCTCCAACTCCTTTTCAGTAACCGCCAGATTATCCGCAAGAGACCGGTTTTCAATATACAAATCGTCAATCTGTTTACCTACAAAAACTCCCGTTAAAGCAGCGCCAATTATCATACCAAGTCCCAAAACCGTTACACTAAATAAAAAGCGCTTTTTCATGGCCCTTCACCCGAGAGTATTAATAATAGATAATAACCGCTCTGGGTACCAGCCAAGGCACTGGTTATGTAAATCAATTGTTTAATAACTGCCCGCATTTCACCTTGAAAAAGGCCGGATTCTAGCACTTCAAAAGTGGAAAAAGTGCCGCCAATAGCGGCTACTATGGCCCATATTTTAATTTCTTTTGCCAGTTTCATCATAGTACCCACGGGCGGCTCCCGAACTAAAACGGCCGCCAGAGCGCCCACCAAGGCTGCACCAAGCATAATACCAAGAGCAGTAAAAAATATTAACACCGTTTTATTGATAAAAGTATCCATGGTTCTCACCTTCACCAACAATATCGGGAAAGTCCGAATTTTACCGGCAACTAAAATGTTAAAGGAAAAGGTCACCCCTGTCCCAATATATGTATGTAATAATTAAATAAGAACAAAGATAAATTGTTCTTTCTTTAAGTAGTTCGTCGATTAAATACGGTAGTGTTTCAACTACCGTTTCATACCAAATTATAGCATAATTTTTTAAAAAAAAGACCCTCTGAGGGTCGTTGCAAGTATATTATAGTATTTTTAGTGATCTTTAATTTTGGATTCCAACTCTACTATTTGCCTGTTTTTCTTCAATAACCAGCAAGCATACTTGTAATTATTCCGGTGTAAACGGCGGTTTTCCTTTTCCAGCCTGTTTAAAAATAAGGTCTTTTCTTTTTCCACTTTTTCAATTAAGTTCATTAGTACCCTACGGCTAAGACGGAGTTGGTCCACCTTATCCTCCAATTCCTGTATCCTGCGCTGGAAATATTTTAAATCCGGATATTCTTCCATCGCAACACCACCTTGACCGTCTTCTATAGTTTTATTATATGTCGAGTGGTATTTAAATAGACATATCACCTGTCTCTAGTGTAAAAATTCAGCTATACGGCACACCGCCTCTTGCAGCACGAACTCATCCTTAACAAGAGCAAAACGTAGGTACCCCGAACGCATTTCCAGGTATCGCCGGCACACCGGCACTGTAAAACATTTTTATAGCAAATTCTTTAATGAGAAAATAGCTGCCAATTGCTGGCAGATAAATTTTCATAAGCGGGTTGTGATTAAATGATTATGGATGTTAGAAGAACAATTATACCACCTGGGCAGGGGTGCCCAGACAAACATGGAGGCCTTGGACCGGGGCACATCCCAGCCAAGCCGGGCCAGGCCGTCCACCAACACATCACGGCGGCGGTAGTGCTTCGCGTTTTCCCGCACACAGTCCTGAGGCCCTTCCAGGGCGGCTATGCCGGCCTCCTGCACAACATTGAACACACCATAGTCAATTTAAATATTGGTCTTTATCCTGTTCAACGCATTCAGTACACCGGCATTACACACGGCAAAACAAATCCGGCACCCGGCCATGTTATATGTTTTGGACAGCGAAGTTATATTACTTAATGTTTTCCACAGCAAGCGCCCGCAACTGCATAACCACTATATAGGGAACTCTAGCCTCGCCAATCCACCCGTGCCCCGTTACACCTACGCCATGAAAGTCAGAGCCGCCAGTGCCAACCAGTCCGTACCGCCGACAAAGCCCGAGATAATAATTCTCCTTTTCCCGCGTATGTTTAGGGTGATAAACTTCCAGTCCTTGCAGCCCGGCATCAATCAAGTCCATTATTAATTCTTCTCCGCAAGATATACCGGGATGGGCCAGCACAGGTACCCCACCCAATTTTCTAACCAATTTGACCATATCCTCCGGATGATACTTTAAACGAGGTACATATGCTGGTTTGCCAACGCCAATATATTGTTCAAAGGCTTCAGTAATGCTGCCGACCTTACCAATTGCCAGTAAAGCTTGAGCTATATGTGGTCTACCCACCGAACCGGACCCGGCCAGTTTAAGTACTTGATTATATCTAATTTCAATATCCATTCGATGTAGTTTTTCCACAATTTTCTGGGCTCTGCTTAGCCGGGCATTGCGAAAAATATTTAAATATTCCTGCAAAACATTATTTCCCGAGTCTATACAATAAGCGAGTATATGTATCTCCATACCTTCATGTTCAGTGCTCAATTCTACCCCATCGAGGATATCGATACCATGCAATGCGGCTTCCGACTTAGCCGGTCCAACACCTTCCGTTGTATCATGATCGGTTACGGCCACAGCTCGTAATTTAGCATGTGCCGCCATCCTTACTACTTCCTCCGGCGTACTGACACCATCGGAGGAAGTAGTATGTATATGCAAATCAGCAAACATTACTCTCACCCTAACATATCGCATCTCGAACTAAAACCTAGTGTTTATTTTACCATACTTATATTAGCGTATCCCGATGATTTTTATTTTAGAACCCTGTCCAGCAGCTTTAACCAATTTTCTCCCATCATACCGGATATCTGCTCTTGACTATAACCATGTTCCAGTAGTGCCTCCGCCAGACGCAAACCACAAGTTGCATCATGTAATCCAGGCGTAACTTTATCCATGCCGTCAAAATCAGACCCCAATCCAATACAATCCGTTCCAAAACGGGAGGCAATATGATCTATATGCTTAATAAATGTCGCCAGACTGGGATTATGTTGATCTACAAACTCGGGGACAAAAGTCAGGCCAATTATACCCCCGCTCTTGGCCAGGTATTCTATCTGGGTATCGTTCAAATTACGAGGATGATCGCACACCGCTCGGCAATTCGCGTGAGTGGCGGCAAAGGGTAAATTCGAGGTTTTAGCCACATCCCAAAAACCGGGGATAGCCAGGTGAGCTACATCAATCAACATACCCAAGTCATTCATAACCTGCACCACCAAACGACCAAACGAACTAAGACCACCTGCAGAAACCCCTTCACCCACTCCGTCAGCAAGCTCATTACGTCCATTCCAAGTCAAAGTTACAGAGCGTACACCCAACCGGTAATACGTTCTTAATAACGCTACATCACCAACCAACGCTTCACCACCTTCAATAGTCAGCAAGGCAGCAATTTTGCCTGTCCCGGTAATCCGGTGAATATCCCCTACATTTAATACCAGATCAACGATGCTTCTGTCTTGAAGTATTTGAGTATAGAAAACATCGATCAACTGCAAACATCTTTTTAAGGCCATATCTTTATATCTTGGAGCGATAAATGCCGCAAAAAACTGCACATTTATACCACCCGCCTGCATACGCGGTAAATCCAACTGCCCACTGGCGGATTTTTCTACAAAAGTACGGTTTTGTTCAAGTAAGGCTGTCAGGGTATCACAATGGCCGTCCACTATCCATTTCAAATCCAATATTCTTGACCCCCCGTTTTATAAAAACTAAAAAACCTGTTTATTCTTAAATGTGAATAAACAGGTTAGCTTATATGCTCATAATATATGCAACTAAATATTTCATCATTACCGGGGTTCGACAATTAATTTAATTGCTGTCCTCTCTTCTCCGTCTATTATAATATCCGTAAATGCCGGGATACAAATCAGATCTACACCACTCGGCGCAACAAAACCTCTAGCAATAGCTACCGCTTTTACTGCCTGATTTAAAGCACCAGCACCAATGGCCTGCATTTCTGCGCATCCCTTTTCCCGAAGCACTCCAGCAAGAGCACCGGCTACAGAGTTTGGATTAGATTTTGCTGAAACTTTTAACACTTCCATTCATCGAACCTCCTTCTTCTCTAGAAAGAATGTATGCAATTATCCCTATTTGTAAAATATATTCTGCAAGACCGGTAAAATTCCTTTTCTACACAATATTTTTTTATTATTTAAATCAACTATTCAAAATTTTGAATTCTTCTTATAGACACAGCCTGACCTGATTCCCGCTGGACATCAATTATAACAGCGTTAAACTGGTATAAACCGGTAGCAGCCTCAAATTTTTGAGGCATTTGGGTTAAAAATTTATTTAAAACAGGCTCTTTTTTTACTCCGATCACTGAATCACGGGGACCGGTCATGCCAATATCGGTAATAAACGCAGTTCCCTCATCCAGGATACGCTCATCCGCAGTCTGGACATGGGTATGCGTACCACAGATAGCGGATAACCTACCGTCCAAATAAAAAGCCATCGCCGCTTTTTCCGACGTTGCCTCAGCATGAAAGTCCATTATTATGGTTGAAGTTTTTTCTCTTAAAAGAGGTAGAACTTGATCGGCACACCTAAAAGGACAGTCCAGTTCCGGCATAAATATCCTACCGGACATATTAACTACACCGACCATATCGTTATTTCTTGTCTTAAATAAACCAAAACCCGTTCCAGGAGTTCCTGGCGGATAATTATATGGCCTAACTATTCTATTCTCTTTGTCCAGGTAATAAATAATTTCTTTTTTGTTCCAAACATGATTACCCATAGTAATTACATCAACACCGGTCTCAAAAATTTCCAAGGCATTTTCCTTGGTAATTCCGTTTCCTCCGGCGGCATTTTCACCGTTGGCTAAAACAAAATCAATTTTCTGTTCCCGTAATAACTCAGATACATTATCCTTAAGAGCCCGGCGTCCTGAACGCCCGAACACATCACCTATCATCATTATACGTATCAAAGCAATAACCACCTATTTATTAAAAACCAATACCTTACCTTCTTCACGAAAGGCATATAAACGTTTATCTTCCACTGAACCCCTAACACTTTCCAACATATGCTCAATAATTTCTTCCTGAACAATTAAATCTTCCTCAATTATAGCTTCATTTAAATCAGAAACCAAATTTCCACCCATAAACTGATTAAAAACCGCCACCACCAAAGCAATCTCTTCCTGAACCAGTGTACCCACGTCTCTTTTTATTTCTATCAATGTTAAATCATCATAAACCTGGTGTACAATTTCAATTAACACGGCATCTTTCTTTTCCAGATAATTATATGTTTGAATAGAGTTTACAAGTAACATTTTAAACTCTTCATATTCATGTTCATTCAAAACCCGGGAACAAATAAAGTTGAACCTTAATATTTGCTCCCACGGGTCAAAATTTATGGAAGCTACTTGGGGATAACGAACAAGTATGGAAATCAATAAACCCACACAATCTGTAACGTCATCACCTGCTTTAAAATGGGTATGCAAAAATAGTCACCTTCCTTTCATTATCCCAAACTTATAAAGATTTCGTTATTATTTGTATTATTCCTGCCTTCCTTTTGGCTTAATGGCAATCAATATATTCCAAATTAAAAAAACGATCTCTTTTCTTCAATATTCTTCACGACCTTTTTAAGACAGACCACGAAAAATATTGTATCACACTAAAGAGATCGTTAGTTTTTCTTACTTGGCGTAACCTACAACTCTTGTTTCCCGAATAATCATTACTTTTATTTGACCGGGGTAATCAAGTTCATTTTCTATTTTTTTAGCAATTTCCCTGACCAACTTAACGGCACCCAAATCGTCAACTTTCTCGGGTTTTACCATAATCCTAATTTCACGCCCGGCTTGAATAGCATATGATTTTTCCACCCCATCAAAGGTGCTGGCAATCTCCTCCAGTTTTTGTAGCCGTTTAATATAATTCTCCAGCGTTTCACGCCTGGCTCCTGGACGGGCTGCCGATATAGCATCTGCAGCCTGCACCAAACCCGCCACGATTGTTTTAGGCTCCTCATCACCATGATGCGCGGCAATAGCATGAATAACCTCTTTGTTTTCCCGGTATTTTTGCGCCAATTCAACACCAATAGTTACGTGAGGTCCTTCTACTTCATGGTCCACTGCCTTACCTATGTCGTGCAAAAGGCCTGCCCTTTTGGCCAGTTGCACATCCACACCCAGTTCAGCTGCCATTAACCCCGCCAGATGGGCTACTTCAATAGAATGTTTCAATACATTTTGTCCATAACTGGTACGAAACTTTAGCCGGCCAAGCAAGTTAATCAATTCAGGGTGCAAACCATTAATGCCGGTATCAAATACGGCTTGTTCACCGGCATCCCGTATTTGTTGTTCAACTTCCTTGCGGGCCTTTTCAACCATTTCCTCAATGCGGGCCGGGTGGATACGTCCGTCCACAATTAACTTTTCCAGGGACATACGTGCCACTTCACGGCGTATTGGATCAAAACCTGATAAAATAACCGCCTCTGGGGTATCATCAATAATCAGATCAATACCGGTAGCTGTTTCAAAAGCTCTTATATTTCGGCCCTCCCGGCCGATAATCCGACCTTTCATCTCATCATTAGGCAGAGGAATCACCGCCACCGTTGACTCAGCAACATGATCGGCAGCACAGCGCTGAATAGCCGATGTAATAATCTCCTTGGCTCGTTTCTCCCCTTCCTCTTTGGCTTTATTCTCTATCTCCTTAATTAATATGGCTGCTTCGTGTTGAATTTCCTTTTCTATGTCGGAAAGCAATATCTGCCGTGCATCATCAGAAGTAAGTCCGGAGATTCTCTCCAACTCTTCAACTTGGCGACTGTAAATAGCTGATAAGTCTGCTTTCAGCGCTTCAGCCTCCACGTCTTTTTTTATCAAAGTTTCCTCTTTTTTTTCTATACTGTCCACTTTGCGATCAAGTGTTTCTTCCTTTTGAACCAGCCTGCGTTCCAGCCTCTGCAACTCGGAACGGCGTTCTTTATTTTCCCGCTCCATCTCGTTGCGTTGCTTTAATATTTCTTCCTTGGCTTCTAAAATGGCTTCCCGTTTTTTGCCCTCAGCATCTTTTTGAGCCTCTTCCAAAATTCTCATAGCCTGCGTTTCGGCGGAAGCGATTTTGGATTCGGCAATTAATTTTCTTACTAGATATCCTACACCAAAAGCAACAAATACAGCAATAATTATAATAGTAATAAATACTGTCAGGCTTGCTTGCAACATTTCACCTCCTAGTAAAAATAATTTATAGTTATTGGCTCAGTTGACAAAAAAAACACCGAGCGATACTCGGTAAGAAAAAGAATCGGACTATTTTAACCACAGTTATCCCAGAAGCGGTTAAAAAGTACATATTTACCGCCACTGCACATAAATATAACAAAGCAGCAACTAATCAAATAAATCCTTGCCTGCTCCATATATTATTTAATGGTAATATATATGAACCCGGTAGCCGGTAAATTCCAATTCTACTTTCTCCCAGATCTCATTGTACTTTTTTTAAATCAACGTGTCAAGATATATCCAGACTACCATTATCCGCCAGTATATTACATACTTTTGAAACCACATCGTGAGAGAAACCACGTCGCCCCAGGTAACCGGCCAGCCTGCACCAGGTTAGTTTAGTACAGCGCTCCGCTCTTTTTCGGGCCAGCCTCAGCGCATTGTACAATTCGTCGCTGAAAGTATAATCATGCAATGATTCTTCAATAATAACACTATTAATACCCTTGTGCCTCAATTCGGACCGTAAGTATTCCCTGCCCACCGGCTTTGCAGAAAGCCTCCAACTCACCCAGTCCTTGGCAAAAAGTTTATCATTTAATAAGCCGGTTCTATGCAAAATTGAAATTGTTTCTTCAATGACAGATGTGTCAAATCCCGCTTGTTTTAAACGGCACTTCAATTCGTATTCCGTTCTGGGCCTATAGGTTAACAACCTATAGCACTTATCTTTAGCCACTTGAACATCTTTTGCATATGACAACTTAATCAATCCACCTTGGCAGTTTCATCATTAACAGCTTGGGGTTGTTTACTCATAACAGACAACCCCATCTTTTGTCGCACCATTATATCCAACTCTTCCGCCAAATCTAAACGTTCCTTTAGCAGTTCTTTGACATTTTCCCGGCCTTGACCCAACCGATCATCTTTATATGAATACCAGGCCCCGCTTTTATTAACTAATCCCATATCTACCGCCACATCCAGAATACAGCCCTCCCGGGAAATACCGGTACCGTACATAATGTCAAACTCAGCCTTTTTAAATGGCGGTGCTACCTTATTTTTAACTACCTTTACTTTGGTTCGATTACCTATTACATCGTTCCCTTGTTTTAAAGTATCAATCTTACGTACATCCAGGCGCACAGAGGCGTAAAACTTTAGTGCCCGTCCACCGGGCGTTGTTTCAGGGTTGCCAAACATTACCCCTACTTTTTCCCTTAACTGGTTGATAAAAATAGCGGTACAGCGAGATTTGCTAATTGCACCAGTCAGTTTACGTAACGCCTGGGACATCAATCGTGCCTGCAGTCCCACATGGGTATCGCCCATATCTCCCTCAATTTCGGCCCGTGGCACCAACGCCGCTACGCTATCAATAACCACCACATCCATCGCACCACTGCGCACCAGTTGTTCCGCAATTTCCAAGGCTTGTTCCCCTGTGTCGGGCTGGGATACATAAAGGTTTTCAATATCTACGCCTATTCTACCGGCGTAACTGGCATCCAAAGCATGCTCAGCATCAATAAAAGCTGCAAACCCACCGGCCTTTTGCGCCTGAGCAGTAATATGCAAGGCCACCGTAGTTTTACCCGACGACTCAGGGCCAAATATTTCAACCACTCTGCCTCTGGGCACCCCGCCCACCCCCAGAGCTACATCTAGAGATATCGAGCCAGTAGGAATAACCTCAACATTTAACCCGGCAGTACTTTCGCCCAATTTCATAACTGCACCCTTGCCAAATTGCTTTTCAATATTCTGCAGTGTATTCTCCAAAGCCTTTAGCTTATCGCCCAAGCCAACCCCCTCCTTAAATAGATGTTTGACGTAATATAGTAACCGTCATACATAAAACGAATTATTACCCTATGCCAAGTATATATTGTCGAAGCATATCCAGTGCTGCACTGGTTGCGCTGGAACGCACCTTTGCCCGCTGCCCATGGAAAATACATCTTTGGCAATTAGTTTTGGTTTCTCCGGCCACAGCAATATATACCAGACCGGTAGGTTTTTCCTCCGTACCACCGCCGGGTCCGGCAATGCCTGTTATACCAACGCCCAGGGAGGTACCGGTGACATTTTTAATACCTTCGGCCATCAACCTGGCAGTTTGCTCGCTTACTGCTCCATATTGGTCAATTATAGCCCCAGGGATGCCCAGCATTTTAATTTTTAAATCGTTACTATAGGAAACTACTCCACCGGCCAAATAACGAGAACTCCCGGGAACGTCGGATAAACACTTCATAACCTGGCCACCGGTGCATGATTCAGCCAAGGACACCGTCATACCTCGATCAACCAGTAAAGCCCCGACAGTTTCATTTAATAAATCTTGCCAATACAATTTATTGCCACCTCACTAATGTGCATATTCGTGCCACCCAAAGGTAATTCCTTCTATAACTCTAAAAAACATATCATAATGATCATGAATATAACCTGTGTGAACATTACAGAACTTGATAAGGTTTAACATATGCTCGTCTATCTAGTATATAAAAAAAGTGCAGTATATTATAGCCCGATGTAGACAACATAGGCGGACCATAATATGCTACACAAGTCATAGCCAAACTTCTTTAGTTGCTAAAACCCTCTCATCATCATTCTAAATTGCTCACCGGAAATCTTCTCCTCGGCCAGTAAGATGTGTACAATTTGTTTAATGGCTCCATGCATACGGGTCAAAAATTCCTTAACCTTATTTTCCTGCTCCCTGATTATACCGGTAACAACCCGGTAACGCAGGTCCGGCGGTAGAATTTCAGGGTCTACTACACCCAGTTCGGACATACCGGAACGTATTATCTGCGCAGCTGTTTTGAGAGCCTGCTCAAAATCATTGGCAGCCCCCGTACTACGATTACCCAGCACCATTTCTTCAGCTAACGACCCCGCCAGCAGCACCCGGATTTGGCTTTCTAAATAATCCCGCGTATGCAGGTAAATATCATCCTCAGGTATCTGCCTCATGTACCCCAACGCCTGACCGCGTGGTGTAATAGTAAGGGTAGATACAGAACCTGGCCGGTTTTTTTCACTAATCAAGGCATGTCCAACTTCATGAACAGCTACCCGCTCCAATTCGTGTATGGATGGGCGCCGGTCCAGTTTCTCACCCATCATAACCTTGTCAATAGCCTCATGCAGATGCCGGTGCTCAATCTTCAAACAACCTTCCCGCATGGCTAAAATAGCGCCTTCATTAGCCAAACTTTCCAGGTGTGCCCCGCTGAAACTAAATGTTTCCCTGGCAATCTCTTCTAAATCAATATCTTTCGCCAGAGGTTTATTACGACAGTGCAGTTTTAATATCTCCAGTCGTCCCTGTTTATCCGGCAAATCAACTTTAACGTGACGATCAAAACGTCCCGGGCGCAACAGAGCCGGATCCAGCATATCCACCCGGTTGGTGGCAGCCACAACTAGCACACGCACCTTATCGTTAACCTTTAGACCATCCATCTCCACAAGTAGTTGGTTAAGCGTTTGGTCATATTCGTGATGACTAGTATTCTGTCCCCTTTTGCCGCCCAATATATCTATTTCATCAATAAAAATTAAAGCACTGTCTTTTTTTTGTTTTTGGCCTGTATCCCGGGCAGTTTGGAAGAGCTGACGCACCCGCTGGGCACCAACACCAGCGTACATTTCGATAAATTCTGAACCGCTACAGGCTATAAATATCGAGTCGGTATATCCTGCAGCTGCTTTGGCCAACAAAGTTTTTCCGGTACCAGGCGGGCCTGTGAGTAATATACCTTTAATTGGCCTGATACCCAGTTTAATAATTTGCTCTTGATATTTTATAAAATCCAGTGCCTCTTTTAACTCATTAATAGCAGAGTTTTGCCCACCAATATCATCAAAATTTATTTCCGGGCGATGGACTAGCGGCGCAGAGTTAAATACTTTGTTAGTAAGACCACGGGACCGGAGAATATAAAACAGCGCACCAGCAGCCACAACCATGAAAATCAACGGGGTAACATCACGACCGGAAATAGCCAGAAAAATAATCATTGCCAGGCCAATCCCTAAACTCATTTCTTTAAGCACTATTTGCCCCCCTTTCCGAGGCATTTACGGGCAAAGTCCCTCTGGGTATAACTGCATACAAAAAATATGTGCCGTCCTTCATCTGCCAATATATATTATTACTATCGATATACACCTTTGACACCACACCTTTGGCTCGCGCATACTGGCTCATAGAATTAGACATATCTTTAAAATTGCCTTTGACCATAGCTTCATGAATAGCGAACTGCCCCTCGTTATAAATATCATTTAGCCGGTCATTTCTCCGGTCAACCAGTTCAATAACAAAAGGGCGTTTACCCATGATATCCTGAACCCGGTCGTTTATTAGACAATATGTTTGTTTTAAATCATCGGTTTCATGCAAAGTTACAACTATTGTGTATACATCAGCTTCCTCTTTAATTTGATAACCGGTTATCTGTTTATTACTTTCCATTTCATTTTTTAACGGCTGCTGGAAGTTTAAGCTGGCATATAACCACTGGGCACCTAAAAAAGCTGCCAGCGCAACCAGCATTGATATAGCTACCACATGAACTTTAATGCCCTGCCAGCGCATGATACCATCCCTTTCCATATAAACAACCACAGTTACTGATTCTAACGCTGTTCTGACATTTAATAATTATAACATAACCCGGAAGCCCTTTTAGCAGGTAATTGTCGCCATCGGACACTCAAATGCTTTAAAGCCAAGAACAAAAAACAACCCTCCGCATTGCAGAAAGGTTGTGCTTAATAACTAATTTTCCTTTGATCGCAATAAGAAACCGGCATGCTGAAAATAATTCATGCCTGACCAAATGGTAAAAATAACCGCCAAGGTCATAGCTATATTGCCAAAAGGTATGTTAATTAAGCTAAATGGGTAATCTCTCAAAAACAAAGCAACAATGGCAATAATCTGGGTCACCGTTTTAATTTTACCCAGCTTACTGGCAGCAAGGACCACCCCTTCGGCAGCCGCCAGGGAACGCAACCCAGTCACGGCAAATTCACGTCCCACAATCACCACAGCCACCCACCCGGAGAGCCTGCCAAGCTCCACCAGAGCAATCAGCGCGGCCGATATTAGCAACTTATCAGCTAACGGGTCCAATAATTTTCCCAGGCTGGTGATTTGTTTATGCTTGCGAGCTATATAGCCATCCAGTCCGTCAGTACAGGCAGCCAGTACAAATACAGTGGCCGCAATATAATCCCCCAACGGCAAGTGTAAAGCAAGCACTACCAGAAAAACAGGTACCATTAAAATTCTAAGTAATGTCAAGCGATTCGGTAAATTCATTTTGTTCGTACCCCGGATAAATCATATTCCGTAGCATCCAGCACTTTGACCCGCACGAAATCCCCTCCACGGACCAATGCACGGGATGTAAAATAAACCTTGCCGTCTATCTCCGGAGTATCAGCACCTGTCCTGCCCCAGTACATTTTCACATCATCGTCCCAGTCCTCTACCAGCACAGTAAGCTCCCGGCCTATCTTCTTAAGGTTATGGGCCAATGAAATACGTTGTTGTAAAAACATGGCCCGGCTTACTCTCTCTGCCACCAAATCATCATTAATGCGGCCAGGCAGCACCTCGGCCGGGGTGCCCTCCTCCGGTGAATAACCAAAAACCCCGGCCCGTTCAAACTTAATTTGTTCCATAAAATCAAGCAATTCAATAAATTCCTGCTCAGTTTCACCAGGGAAACCTACAATAAAGGTAGTCCGCAGCGTCACACCGGGAATTGACCGGCGCAGCTTATTAATAAGCTTGATAATATCTTTCTTACTTCCTCGCCTGTTCATCTCGCGCAACAGCCTGTTATTGATATGCTGCAAGGGCAAATCTACATAACGACATATTTTAGAAGATGCTGCCAGCAATTCGATCAGTTCATCAGTAAATGAATCGGGATAACAATACATCACCCTGACCCAACGGCATTCATCGATATCAGAAATCCTTTGCAAAAGTTCGGCCAGAGCATACCGTCCATAAATATCCCAACCATAGCGGGTGGTTTCCTGGGCTACAACAATTAGTTCTTTAACCCCTTCAGAACATAACCATTTCGCTTCACTTATAATATCGTCCATGGCACGGCTGCGGTAAGGTCCTCTAATTGAGGGAATAGCACAATAGGAGCAGCAATTGTCACATCCTTCGGCAATTTTAAGATAAGCTGTAAACTTGGGTGTGGTCAGCACCCTCGACTCTGAGCCATGCTGGATATACCCGGGTGCACCAATTGCCAGCGGCCTTTGGCCCAATTGTATTTTTTCCAACACCGCCAAGACCTCCGGCACCGCTCCAGTCCCCATAATGCCATCAATTTCCGGCATTTCCTGTAACAATTCTTTTCCGTAACGCTGGGACAAACAACCCGCCACCAGCAGAATTCGACAGCGACCGATTGTTTTACAGCGGGCGGCTTCCAATATGGCCGCTATTGATTCTTCTTTAGCCGCGGTGATAAAACCGCAGGTATTGACAATAATTATCTCTGCCTTATTAGTATCACTTGTTAAAGCATAGCCTGCCCGGCGCAATTGCCCGAGCATTATTTCCGAATCCACCCTGTTTTTTGCACAACCCAAGCTGATAAACCCAATTGCAGTGGCCATTTATAAAACACCTTTTCTAAAATTCTTCAACCAAGTATAACTTACCGCAAGTAGCACTGTCAAACAGTATATAAATTCATGCAAAACCGGGGTAAGTTACCCCCCAGCCATTTGTTGATCATCTTTTTCTGTAAATATCCTGGTAACTACCTGACCGGGCCCGTCAAGAAAACCATAATCCTTGCCATTTACTCGCACTTTGACCGCTCCGGCATTACCAAATTTTACCCATATCTTTTCCCGTCCCTTGAACTGTTTTACATTATTGGGTTCAACAGTTCCCTCAAATACACTTTCATTGTCAACTACCACACGCATCCAACTTTTTTCACCGGTAACCTGCAAAACCATGTCTATCCCTTTAATTTCAGGGACCACATCACTTTTATTAGAGTCCGGTTCAGAGCCTTGATTATCAACCGTATTATTTTGAGTACCGGAGATCCCCGGGCTCTGCCCTCTGTCATTCGGATTAAATATCATTGCACCACCCTGGTATATCAAGGCAAACAACAACATAGTTAGTGCAGCGACAGCTAAACCCTTCCAAGGAACTATTAGTTTGGTATCATGAGAAACCGGTTGTTGAGCATCATTCGCCTCTTCCTCAGCCAACTGTGATGTGAACTGTTCATCATATCGGCTAACCAGAGCTTCTCCTTCTAAACCTAGAAATCGAGCATAAATACGCAAAAACCCCTTGACATATACCTTACCAGGTAACACATCAAAGGCATCGTTTTCCATGGCAATGATATATTTTGCGCGAATTTTAGTTTCGTTTTCCACATTAAGCAGTGACGCCCCCATCTGCTCCCTGGCCTGCCGTAGCTCTTCACCAATAGACAAAACCATCACCTCCCCGGAATGTTATGTTCCGGTAAATGCTCGTTCAAATATTTATATAATACTTTTTTAATAATTTATTTTTAATAATTTAGTCGTAATCTAAAATTAATTTACCCTTCGACACAAAACATTATAATCCTCTTTTCATTTATCATTTCCGGCCTGGGAAGCAATAACACCATAAAATTGACTATTGTATTCATCTTCCGTAATTAATACCGCCCGAGGTTTGCTTCCTTCGTAACCACCCACATAACCTTTTTTCTCCATTATATCAACTAACCTAGCGGCCCGGGAGTAACCGATATGCAAGCGGCGCTGCAGCAGTGATATGGAGGCATGACCGGTTTCCATAAAAACCCTCACTGCCAGGGGCAGCATATCATCGATGATTTCCGATAGTTCACCTGTTTTACCAACCTCAGCTGCAATACCGGGATCATATTCCGGCTCGGATTGCTGTTTCCAATGCCGAACCAGCAATTCCACCTCCCGGTCAGATAAGTAGGCCCCCTGTACTCTGACCGGCTTTCCCGCCCCCACAGGGTAAAACAGCATATCACCCCGGCCCAATAATTTTTCAGCCCCGCCCATATCTAAAATAGTTCTGGAATCTATCTGTGATGAAACAGCAAAACTGATGCGGGAGGGTATGTTGGCTTTAATCAAACCGGTTATAATATCCACCGATGGCCGCTGGGTGGCTACCACCAAGTGAATGCCCGCTGCCCTGGCCATCTGCGCTAACCGGCATATTGCATCTTCCACGTCCGCGGGTGCCAACATCATCAAATCTGCTAGCTCGTCAATAATAATTACAAGCAAGGGCAACTGTGCATTATTTTGCTGCAACATCAACTTATTATATCGGGCTATATCCCGCACCCCACAACCAGCAAACAAATCATAACGATATTCCATTTCCTTAACTGCCCAGCGCAAAGAAGTAGCAGCCTTTTTAGGATCTGTGACAACCGGGGAAACAAGGTGTGGAATACCATTAAATGCAGCCAATTCCACCATTTTGGGATCAATAATCATAATTTTCACCTGATCGGGGGTCGATTTAAACAAAAAGCCGGCTATTAGCGTGTTTAAGCACACGCTTTTCCCCGCTCCGGTAGCTCCGGCAATCAGCAAATGCGGCATGCGGGCCAGATCGTCTAAAACAGGTTGACCCGCAATATCCTTGCCTAAAGCTATAGTAAGATGTGAGTTTGATTGTTGATACTCCGTTGATTCCACCAGTTCGCGCAAAAAAACCGTGGCGATTTCCTTATTCGGCACTTCAATACCCACTACCGCCTTGCCCGGTACCGGTGCCTCTATGCGCACATTTGATGCCGCCATACTTAAAGCAATATCATCTGACAGCCCGACAATTCGACTTACCTTCACCCCGGGTGGAGGTTGTATCTCATACCTGGTTATCGCCGGACCCTTGGATACCTGTGTAACTCTGGCCCTGATGCCAAAACTGCCCAATGTTTCCTCAAGCACTTTAATGTTATCATTAATATCACGATTATCCTTACTTACTTTTCCACGAGAAGGTTTTACCAACAAAGAAACGGGCGGTAAAAAGTATTTTTTTCCACTGCTGGATATCTCCCCTCTTCCGGGTCTTAACCGCCCAGATATTAATTTCGATTTACCCGGCTCACTTCCTTCCTCATTTTCAGAAATAGCCGGCTTTTCATTAATACCAGGTTGTCTCAATGAGCGGTAACAAATAAAGTCAGGTTTTTTTTCTTTTTCCTCGTTGTTTGAAACTTCACTGTACATTCCGAGGTAATCCTCATCACAAGTATCCTGGGATATTAGTTGTTCTGCATGACACCGGTCAATAATTACGGGATACATGTCCCGCTCTTCGTCAGATTCAATATTTTTAGAAAATAAAAATTCATCCACCATAAGTATCGTTTTTTTTAAACCCTGACTAATTTTATCTATTATGTTTTTAAACAGAGCTACTAGAGATTGGTTGGTGGACAATAACAAGCCAACCATAAACATTGTGGCCAGTGTAATATAAACTCCGGGCGTACCGAACGACTTAATCAATAAAAAATAGGTAACTCCACCTATAATACCACCACCATCACCCTGCCACCCGGCCTTAATAATATAATCCCCCGGAATGGACAAGTGTAAAAGAGTTAGCATAACCACGGTTATAATTACTGCACCGTGTAAATTGATTACTTTTTTCGTTTTTTTTCTCCGGTACAACATTTTGTATCCGGCCACTGCCAGCAAAACTGGAAATAAAAATCTTCCTTCCCCAGCCAGGCGCATCAATAAAACGTTTAAAAAATTTCCCACCAGGCCAACCGAAGGATTCATAATACTGAGCAATACCAGCATAGCTAAGCCCAATAATATAATCCCAGTTACTTCATATTGCAACTTATTCGGCATATTTATCCCACCTCTACTTAATAATAAAGTTATTCCATATTTTACATATAATTCCTTCTAGCATATAAAATCTTTCCTCCTAATATAAAAAAACACCTAAAAGCCATTATTTATGGTCTTTTAGATGCTCTTTTAGCGTACACAGTTAGTTATGAGTTAAAATATTTAAGTAAATAAAAATTTAATCACAACCCGGCAGCGACTGCATCAAGTTGTCTTATCTAATGAAATAAACAATAATAACTACTAACCCCGCCAATAAACGATACCAGACAAATATAGAATAACTGCGCCGTTCCAGATAGTTTAACAAAAATTTAATAGACAAAAAACCAACCACTGCCGATACCGCCACCCCAACAATAAAGGCAGTGTTAATATCACCGGGGGATACCTCGGTTAACTTTTTAAGTCCCGCACCGGCAACAATGGGCGTGGATAATAAAAATGAAAAGCGGGCTGATGTTTCACGAGTCAAACCCATTAAGCGGCCGGCAGTCATAGTAATACCTGAGCGGGAAACTCCCGGGATAATAGCCAAAGCCTGAGATATACCAATTATTAGTCCTTCTTTTAAACCCACTTCCTCAAGCTTCTTAATTGAAAGGGATCGCGTATCTACCAGATGTAAAATTACACCCATGATCATCAGTAAAATTCCAATTAATAAAGGATTGCGGAAAATTGTCTCCGCCTGGTCTTCCAACAAATACCCCACCATAGCGCCGGGGATGGTACCAAATATTATGTACCAAAATAACCTTCCCTCAACAGTTTTTTTAGCCCGTAGCCCATCCCCGATTAAAACCAGCCAGTCCCGCCAGAAAAAAGCTATCACCGCAAAAAGTGTGCCCACATGCAAGGCCACGTCAAAAGTTAATCCGGCATATGGCCAACCAGCTAACCAGGGAATAAGCACCAAATGAGCAGAGCTGGATATTGGCAAGAACTCACCCAAACCCTGCACAATACCCAATACTACAGCTTGAAATAAATCCAAATAACCACCACCCTTTATAAATAAACAGCATTATTATAACATATGGACTAACCAGGCTGCCAAACAATATTTTTTCACTGCAGATATAACAAAAGCTGTAATATTTATCAATAATATAAATACCACAGCCTTTTGTTAATAAATACAATTGGATAAAATTCTAATCGATACTTATCTACTTGGCATTACCGGTGCCCCCGGGTATAGATCCATACGCAGATAGTCTTTGGGGTCGGTACTCAAAAGCTGCACTAACTCTTCCTGCCCGCCCACATTACGTACTATTGCCGGTACACCATTGACAGTGGCTTTTCTCTCAGGGTAGTGTTTCATTTGCTCCAATCCGGCCAGTACAAGTTCTAATTGCATGGGTGTGTAGAGAATCATTGCATGATCCCCTCTTTTCCGGATTTCCAATCCTCAACCAAACTTTTTAGCTTATCCATCGCATGATACACACCGCCAACCTCATTTATCAAACCGCATTCAACAGCTTCATGCCCGATTAAAACAGTGCCGATATCGCGGGCCAACTCACCGGTGCGAAACATCAGCTCTCTGAATTTTTCCTGTGTAACATGCGAGTGCGCAGTGACAAAACGCACAACCCGGTCCTGCATTTTATCAAGGTACTCATAGGTTTGGGGAACACCAATAACCAACCCGTTTAAGCGAATAGGGTGAATAGTCATACTGGCGGTTTCAGCTATAAAAGAATAATCTGTGGAAACCGCTATAGGCACACCTATGCTGTGACCGCCTCCCAGCACCACAGATACAGTGGGTTTAGATAAACTGGAAATCATTTCGGCAATAGCTAGGCCTGCCTCAACATCACCGCCCACAGTATTTAAAACAACTACGATACCTTCAACCTCCGGGCTTTGTTCCAAAGCCACCAGTTGGGGTATGATGTGCTCATATTTGGTGGTTTTATTCTGCGGCGGGAGCACTAAATGGCCTTCTATTTGGCCTACGATAGTTAAACAATGTATGTTGCTCTTTATTTCAGGTACCTGGGTGGTGCCCATCTCCTTAACTGTTTCCAAGGTATTCTTTGCTTTGCCAACTATCCTGTTTCTTTCGGTATTTGGATCGTCGCAGGGGTTATCTGGCCGATGCGGATCAGTTTCCGGCCCAGGCTGGGATGGTGGATGATAAGGGAATATACCGGGCACATCATTAAAAAAATGGTAGTAAGACATCAGTATCCTCTCCGTTCTACATGTTGATCTGGAAATTCTCTTATAGTATGTATAATACTGCAAAAAAATACACAGGTGTACACCTGTGTATTTTTGGCAAGTATTTATACTTCCATGATGATGGGTAGAATCATTGGCCTTCTCCTGGTTTTTTCAAATAAAAATTTACTTAGATCATCTCTTACTTGAGATTTTATTGATGCCCATTCCGATATCTTACGAGAAGTACATTTATCCAAAGCTAATTTCACCTTTTCCTTAGCTTGATCCATTAGTTGCTCGGATTCTCGAACATATACAAATCCCCTCGAAACAATATCCGGTCCTGATACAATCAAACCTGATTCATGACTGATAGTCACCACAACAATTAAAATACCGTCCTGAGACAGTTGGCGACGGTCACGCAATACAATATTTCCCACATCGCCCACCCCCAGGCCATCCACCAGCACACGCCCGGAGGTAACCCGTCCGGCAAAGCGACCAATACGCTTGGTAAGCTCTACCACCTGGCCGTTTTCACCCACAAAAATATTGGATTCAGGGACACCCATGTCCTGGGCCAGTCGAGCATGTTTAATTAGCATGCGGTATTCCCCGTGTACCGGCATAAAAAACTTGGGCTTAACCATGTTAATCATAAGTTTTAACTCTTCCTGACTGGGGTGACCGCTAACATGGATGCCCGATACTGCCTCATAGATGACATTGGCACCAAGTTTAAAAAGCTGATCAATAACTTTAGCCACCAGTTTTTCATTACCCGGAATGGGGTTGGCAGAGATTATAATAGTATCTCCGGTCATTATTTCCACCTGGCGGTGATCACGACTGGCCATCCTTGTTAAAGCACTCATCGGCTCTCCCTGGCTACCAGTGGTAAGGTAAACGACTTGATTCCTGGGCAGTTTGGATGCCTCGTCAAGTTCCACCAGTAAGCCGTCCGGCATTTGGAGATACCCCAGATCACAGGCAATGTTAACTACGTTAACCATACTGCGACCCACGACAGCCACTTTTCTATTATAGTAACTGGCCATAGTAATAGCCTGCTGCAACCTGTGTACATTAGAGGCAAAGGTGGCTACGATAATTCTTTCCCGGGCCTCTCTAAATGTATCGTCAAAAGTTTGTCCCACTACCCGTTCGGACATAGTGTACCCAGGTCTTTCCACATTAGTACTGTCACTTAAAAGAGCCAGTACACCTTTCTCCCCTCGCTGGGCAAACCGGTAAAAATCGGTCACTTCACCGTCCACAGGAGTTTGATCAATCTTAAAATCACCGGTATGGATAATTACTCCCACAGGTGTTTCAATAGCCAGTGCTACTGCGCCGGGGATACTGTGCGAAACCCTAATAAACTCTACCTTAAAAGGACCTATCTGTACTATATCCCGCGGTATTACGCAATTTAACTTAACATTGTCCAGCATATGCTGCTCGCGCAACTTACCGCCTAAGATCCCCAAAGTAAGTTTAGTGCCATATACCGGTACATTAAGCTGTTTAAGCACATACGGTAAAGCCCCGATATGATCCTCATGACCATGCGTAAGCACAATACCACGTACAATGCTTTTATTCTCCAAAAGATAGGTGATATCCGGAATGACAATGTCTATACCCAGCAAATCTTCTTCAGGAAACATCAAGCCTGAATCAATAACCAAAATATTTTCCCCGTATCTCACCACCATCATGTTCTTGCCAATCTCACCCAGTCCCCCCAAAGGGATCAAGGATACTTTTGGTTCACGCGCCATACCATACCTCCTAATATTGTACAATTTTTTATTGGTAATATAAATAAATTGGTGAGAATTAGGAGAAGGCGGGGAAATATTCTGTTTTTGTTATAAAGTCCGTTCAGAACTCGTTATTATATTATACTTTATCTTGAAAGCTATAACAAGGAATAACCACCCTTCCTGAAAATATTAATTTCCAAATAATACAATTACAATACAAAAAGGAGCCTCATCAGGCTCCTTCATAATATTTTCTTATTTATAGCAGCTTGGCATCGAATAGCAATTTCTTTATTACATCCTTTTCATCCGGACTGGCATCGACCAAAGGAAGTCTAGGTGCGCCTACTTGCCATCCGAGCATATTTAGGGCTGTTTTGACGGGCACCGGGTTGGTTGTGATAAACATGCCCTTAAAAATCGGGAATAAACTACAGTGTATCTTGGTAGCCATGGTGATGTTCCCTGAAGTATAAGCATTTACCATCTCTTGGATACGTTGTCCAATGATATGTGATGCAACACTTATAACTCCCCTCCCACCCAAAGACAAAATGGGCAGGGTTAAAGAGTCATCACCGCTGTAGATAGCGAAATGATCCGGTAATGAGCGCCGAAGTTCGCTAACCTGATCAAGGCTGCCCGACGCTTCCTTTATAGCCACTATGTTATCTATCGCAGACAGCCGGACAACCGTTTGTGGCAAAACATTTATCGCTGTACGCCCTGGTATATTGTAAAGCATAACCGGCAAATTAGTACTCTGGGCAATGGTTTTAAAATGCTGGTACAAGCCCTCCTGGGAAGGCTTGTTGTAATATGGAGCCACCAGCAATACACCGTCGGCGCCCACCTTTTCCGCAATCTGGGTCAATTCGATACTGGCTGCGGTGTCATTACTACCCGTACCGGCAATTACCACGGCATCACCGCCAACCTCTTCCACTACCACACGAAATAGCTCTACTTTTTCTTCCTTTGTCAGGGTGGGCGACTCACCAGTGGTACCGGAAACGACCAAACCGTCGGAACCCGATTGCACTAGGTGACGGGCCAATTTCTTGACTTGGTCAAAATCAATAGTTAGATCCTTTTTAAATGGGGTTACCATGGCCGTTAATACTCGCCCGAAATCAATACCCAAAACTTTCACCTTCCTTCCAGGTTAACTACCCTGCCTAATGGGCCAGCTTGAATTGCCTGTGCAAGGCTCTAACGACATTTTCCATTTCCTCACGCTTAACCAGCACCCAGACAGTAGTATGAGAGTCGTTACACTGCAGTATCTGGATATCATCTTTGGTTATCGCTTCCACTATATCCGCTATAACCCCGGGCACTTCGAACATACCCGCACCCACTGCGGATACCTTGGCACACCCGGTAGTTACTTCTACGGCATAACCATCAGCTTCTAACACTCTAACCGTTTTTTCAATCATTACATCCTGAACTGTAAATAAAACTACTGTCGGTAATATATTGATAAAATCGATACTCACCCCTGCCTGCGCCAGCGTCCTTAACATGTGACCTTGCTGTTTAAAATCTTCATTATTGGAACCGGTATTGACTCTTATCTGGGCTATTCCAGATTTATAAGTTATTCCGGTAATAACGCGATCTCTAGTGATATCTATAGAGCCCTTATTTACTTCACCAAAGCTGGTCACTAAAGTACCCGGTGCATCTGAAAAAGATGACCGAACGCGCAGTGGAATACCCTTTTGCATAGCAATCTCCACCGCCCGTGGGTGTATCACCTTGGCCCCTTCATGGGCCAGGTGACATATTTCATCGTAGGTAATGACCTCAAGTGTTCTTGCCTCAGTCACAATGCGCGGGTCAGCGGTCATGATACCTTCCACATCGGTATATATATCTACATATACAGCGTTTAAGGCAACCCCCAGTGCCGCAGCAGTAGTATCACTACCCCCTCGGCCAAGTGTGGTCGTTTCACCATCCACGGCAACTCCCTGGAAACCAGCCACTACAACCACATAACCTTCTTGAGTATATTTAATAATGTTTTGTGACTTGACCTGTAGAATACGTGCATCGGAATATTTATTATCAGTGATTATACCTGCCTGCGCACCCGTCAAAAAAACAGCCGGGCAGCCCATATTTTGCAAAGTTGATGTCATTATTACCCCAGATATTATTTCACCGCAGGACAACAGTATATCCAACTCGCGTCCAGGCGACTCCTGGTTAACTTGTTTAACCAGGTTAAGTAAGGTATCCGTAGCATAGGGATCGCCCTGCCGACCAATGGCTGATACTACTACCACAGGCGAATAACCCTCATCTTTAGCGGCAATAATCTTGCCCGCCACCTTTTCCCTAAGTTCGGGAGAAACCAGTGATGTACCCCCGAACTTAAGTACCAAGAACTTCATTCCATTACCTCTTTCCAAGGCAACCGTACTTAATTACCAACTCCGCTATTTGTACTGCATTGGTGGCTGCCCCCTTGCGTAATTGATCAGCCACCACCCATATATTCAGCCCATTATCCAATGAATTATCCTCCCTGATGCGGCCTACAAATACCTCATCCCTCCCGGATGTGTAAAGGGGCATAGGATACTCTTTATTAGCAGGGCTATCTTGTACAATCACCCCGGGGAAATCCGCTAATATATTCTTGGCCTGATCTGCAGTAACCTTGCGATATGTTTCTATATTAATGGACTCCGAATGGCTACGGTAAACCGGAACTCGAACAGTTGTGGCGGTAATGGGAATATTTTCATCATGTAAAATTTTACGGGTTTCCTTTATCATTTTCCATTCTTCTTTAGTGTAATCCATCTCCTGGAATACATCAATATGTGGTATTAAATTAAAGGCTATTTGATATTGAAACTTGGATGGGATAACCTGACCGTCATCCAATGCAGCCCGAGTATGCTCGGTTAATTCCGTAATCCCTTCAGCCCCGGCACCGCTCACCGCCTGGTAAGTTGATACCACCACCCGCTTGATACCTGCGAAATCATATATCGCTTTCAAAGGCACTACCATGATAATTGTAGAGCAATTGGGATTGGCAATAATGCCTTTATGAGTTTTGACATCCTCCGGGTTAACTTCCGGAACCACCAGCGGCACATCCGGGTCCAAACGAAAATTGCTGCTGTTATCAATAACCACCACACCCTTTTCAGCCGCTAGTGGACCATATTCCAAACTAGCTTCACCACCGGCAAAAAGAGCGATTTCCATACCATCAAAAGAAGCTGGTGTGGTCTCCTCAACGATATAAGATTTATCTTTAAAAAATATTTTTTGGCCGGCGGAACGTTCGGTGGCACAAATTTTTAATTCACCCACCGGAAAATTCCTATTTTCCAATACCTGTAACATTTCCTGTCCGACTGCTCCGGATGCTCCTACAATGATTACTTTATAGCCAGCCAAATCTATCCCTCCATTCTTTATCTACCACCGGCGTATACAATTTAGTCGCAGGCAACTAAAATCGGTTGAATCTGTTTTTTCTGCAAAGCATGTTCAATGGTGTCCACCATCTTATCCATCTTGGCCTTTAATGAATTTGGTTTACCGTTAGGGCTATCCTGTCCAAATGGCACCATGTATATATTTTTCGCATTTAAAAGCAAACCTAAATTTTTAGCGTTTAAACTAAGACCGTCATTGGTTGAAACAGCTAATACCACCGGCCGCTGGTTACGCAAATGAGCTTTAATAGCCATGAGCACCGGACTATCCGTAATAGCATTGGCCAGTTTGGCTAAAGTGTTTCCGGTGCACGGCGCCACCACCAGTACATCCAGTAATTCTTGAGGCCCAATCGGCTCTGCACCAACAATACTGTTAATTATTTTTTTACCGCTAATCTCCATAACCTGCTCTTTCCAACTGGCGGATGTACCAAACCTGGTATCAGTCTCATCAACGGCAGCACTTATTATAGGATACAATATAGCACCTTCGTCAGCAACCCTTTTCATTTCCATCAGCACTTCATCCAAGGTACAATGAGAGCCTGTTAAAGCAAATCCCACTTTAATATCTTTTAATCTCATCAACATATGCACCTCCTGGTTTAAACCGGAAAATTATGTCCTATCTTCTGCAGTAAAATACCGGGTACCACCCGGGCCAGGATCATGCCGGCAGTTTTAGGTGCCACTTTGCCGGGCAAACCGGGTGCTAAAACAGCATCTATGCCCAACTCCTTGGCCTTTAAAAAGTCAGTGCCCCCGGGAGCAGAAGCAAGGTCGATAATCAGGGTTGCCTTGGGTAACCTTTGCAGTATTTCCCCGTTTATAACCGGTGCAGGTATAGTATTAAATATGACATCTACATCACATAAATAATCTACTAATTCTTTAAAATGGAGCGATCTTAATCCCAAAGATGACGCTCTGGCCAACTGGGCGAAGTTCCGGGCCACTACCGTAGTATTAGCATGCATATTCGAAAGCAAGTGAGCCATTGTTTGACCAGTACGGCCAAACCCCAGTACCATCGCATTTGCACCATGAATAGTGATAGGCAGTCTCTCCATAGCCATTTGCACGGCCCCTTCAGCAGAAGGAATTGAGTTTGGAATGGCCACCTCATCAAGTCCCATTAGCTCCACAGTTTCCAAAGCGTTTTTCTCCAGCAACTCGCGCAGCGGTTTACGGGCAAATCCTACCAGAACAGGGGTTCCGGCAGGTAGTAGTGAAAGAAATTCCCCGTTAATTATCGGCTTGGTTTTAAGGAAAGCCGATGATATCTCCATTTGTTCATTAACCCCTGGAACCGGTAATATTAAAGCCTGCACCCCGATCAGGCATTCCTCCGGTTTCGGACAGGGAACAATATTTGGCCCCTTAACTGGCAACCCAAAAGTTTTAACAGTTGCCCCAACGTCAGCCAGACATTCCACTAGAGTTACTTCTCTGGCGTCCCCGCCCATAACAGCCACCGTAAGGCCTGTCAAAATTTGCATGGCCGGCAAACCCACCTCCAACCTTCTTATACTTACACCAATATATGAATCATCGGTTTTAGAGGTGCATATATGGAATTGTTGAAATAAGTTTATTCAAACAAAAGATTTTCTAAACCATACACCACTCCTTCCAGGCGTAACACCGCCCGAATGGCCATTAATACGCCTGGCATAAAACAATCCCGGGAAGTCGTATCATGTTTTATGGTCAACGTCTGACCCACACCTCCAAAAATTACCTCTTGATGGGCCACATAACCGGGTAGCCTGACACTGTGAATGCGCAAACCACCGGGCATTTTGCCGCCCCTGACCCCGCTTATTTTTTCTTCCTCCAAACTCAAACCTTGCTGGAAATCGCCCCGCTGCTCTAAAATCTTCTCCGCAGTTTTAATGGCTGTACCGGAAGGAGCATCCAGCTTTTGATCATGGTGTTTCTCAATTATTTCAACATTGGGGAAATATTTGGCGGCTTCTGCAGCAAATTTAATCATTAACAATGCCCCAATAGTAAAATTGGGTGCTATTAAACATCCTAAGTGCATATTTTGGGCCAGTTCAGAAACCTTGGCAAAATCCTCCGCAGACATTCCCGTAGCCCCCACAACAGGACGCGTACCAGCTTTTAAGGCTGTTAACACATTTGCTCCCACCGACCGGGTGTCTGTAAAATCAACCATTACCTGGGCACCGGAAGTAGCTAGAGCTTCAGATAGGTTGGAGGTAATTTTAACACCCAGGGTTTCACCACCCAATAGTGTACCGGCATCAAGTCCATCGTTACAAATATCAATTGCCGCGCACAATTCGGTATCCTCAGCGCCCACCACGGTTTTTAGCACTTCACGGCCCATCCGCCCGGCCACACCGCAAATAGCAACTTTAATCAAAATTATTTACCGGTAATTAATTTGTGAAACACCAAGTATAAATTAATTACCGGCTACCCCCTTTCCATGCTAAAATTTCAAATATATAAAATTTACCTATAAAATTCATTCTCTAATATCTTTACAAGTATGTCAAGTAAAAAACCATTACCAACTAAAGCCTCGAATAACATTGGCGCTTGGATACCCCTGCTCTGCTTATACTGGCTCTATATCCGCAGAACTGTCCCTATCCCGGGGTATGATTAGACAATTGCACATTTTCTTGGATTGATAATAAAAATCTGCTGCCGGAGCGCCGGAGCATTCTGTAACCACATAATATTTACGACTCGCTGTTTGGTAGTTAATTTTATATCCTATGGACTGTCGATATTTGCATTCCAAAATATATACACCTCTGCTAATAAAAGTACCTACCGTTAAACTAACAGTTCATTTTACCATTGCAATTACATTTACAATGTCCGCCAACCTTGTTTATTTATATTAACGTTAATTTGTCCGGTTTCCGGATAATCTCTTCGTTCCACCATACCTGAAAATACAAAGTAATCACTCCCGCATTCAGATTCGACTATACCACTGGCCACTTCAAATTCAGTACGATTACCCCTCATTATTTCTGTTGGGTTAAAAGGTTCGGCCAGCTTAAGTTCAGTTGCAACATCCTCATACAAAGTCCACAACAAATTGTTTAATTCATTGTCCGCCATAATTACCGGCAAACCTATTTCTTCTTTGGCTTCTCGCCGGGCTATCATATGATTATGCGCGTATAACTTTTCGGTCAGGTAATCAACAATATTTTGCACCTGTTCACTGGTGAGCATTTCCCTGCGCAGGCCCAACATTTTATTGGCCAAGGATCGTATGAGCATCCAGTTTCTGTGCACATTGCCCAGGGCCAATGGATGAATTTTTTCCGCCAGCAATAAAAAAGCTCTGGCCATGACATTTTCGTCGTAAATGCCCATCTTTTCCGCAATTAATATCATGTAAGAATATACATCCTCAATGCTGACCGGTAATCTGGTTGAAGGATTGGAAGGATCCTGGGGATTAAAAGCATTAATAACGCTTGGATCAATGGGTCCCAGCTCGCCCATTTTACCCATGACAATTTCATCTGCCCCTAGACATAACAATGTTCCGGCACTATAAGCTCTAAAAGGCACTAAGACTGAAAAATGTTCCGTATACTCACGAATCAGATTAACCAAACGCCACGGTGTAAGCACGTCGCCACCTCTGGTATAAAGAACCAAATCCACCCGAGGCTGGTTACCGATAATCTCCAGGTGCCTATAAATTACACGTACTACATCCGGGGCAATTCTGGTACTTACATTTTCCCTATCCCCCGTTATATAAGACAGTACAACTGAATTTCTTATACGGCCTATCTTTTGCAATATATCAATTCTTTGCGGCCGGGCCATAAATTGCCTCCCTGTTTTTGCATTATTATGGCCCATTGTATTACATTATATAAAGATTATGTACCATTAAAAAAATCCGTGCTAATGACGGATTTTTTTATACTAAGTATTTGCCATACCTGGGGATAGCTTGATCAAGCTGTACTATAATCACCTCAAATCCTATCTTCTTGATCGATTCCCAGGGTATTATTAATTCTTGCTTTTCGGCAAACATACTTAACATAGTACCTTTACGGGGCAACATAATGGACATTACCTGTCCGGTTTCATCATCGATGGCCAAGTCGGTTTCCCCAATTACCCCCAACCGGGCGCCATCGTTTATATTGATAATTTCTTTTCCTGCCAGCTCGCCCAGTCTCATTTTCTATTAGCCTCCTCCCTAAATATCCGATAAAATCAAAATCTTCTTCTTACCCATAAGCGCATTACAAAAGGTTGTATGATAGCTAGAACTATTGATAACGTAGCCAGCGGCTCCAAAGCAATACCACTTAATTGAAGAGATCGTGGTATTTCTAATTCCAAAAAAGTCTGCATTAATATTAAAGAAAGGTATATGCCGCCGGCCGTACCCACCATGCCGGTGATGGCCTGAGATAAAGGAGACGGTTTGGCATCACCGATGGCATCCCAGTTTTTATCCCGCATGGAATGCCATCTAATACGCTCGCGTACAGAAATAATGATCAACAGCACAATAATTAATACAAAGACTATCGTACTAAAATTCAAATTTTCACCTCCTGTACCAATTTATATTTATCTCATTGTAAAATATTCCTTGTTTGCAGCTAATTGGCCAAATAATTTAACCGCATAAATCTATAAATAGGCAAAAAAAAAGACCGTTTAATTACTCAGTCTTTTTATCTACCCGTTGACCCGAACCCCCCCGAAGCTCTGGTCGACGGAGTCAACTCATCAGTATAAGAAATGTCTATCTGCAAGCATGGCATAAACACAAGCTGGGCAATTCTATCACCTGGCCTTATTTCATAAGGCACCTCACTGTTATTTTGTATGGCACAGAATAACTCGCCCTTATAATCGCTATCAATTATACCCACCGCATTGGCCAAGTTTATACCATGCTTACTCGCCAAACCACTGCGTGGGAAGACCAGCCCTACTATATTACCGGCTGGTATATCAACTGCAAGCCCGGTGGGGACAAGAGCCCTTTCCCGCGGGTAAACAATCAAAGATTCATTTAAAGCGGCAGCCAAATCAATTCCGGCCGCCCCGGCAGTAGCATAAGCCGGCTCAGGTAAAGTAACCCCAATAGCTTCGTTCAACTTTTTAAATTTTACTTGTATTTGTCCCATCTCTAACCACCAATCATCCTTTATTAATAATATCCTCTAAAATATTGTCGTCATCCCAAGGACCCACACTAGCCATACAGAAATTTTCCGGCTTTAATAATGTCTCTGCCAGATCTTTAATGTCAGTGTCAGATACTTCCATAATACGGCTAACAATTTCATCCGGCGATACAACCTTGCCGAGATACAATTGAGACTTACCTAGCCTGCTCATTCTAGTGCTGATACTTTCCAGGCTAAGCAACAGGTTTCCTTTTAATTGGTCCTTAACTCGCTGCAATTCGGCAGCAGACACTCCGTTTGATTGGATGTTGTACATTTCCTGAAAAATTAATTCCAAAGCCGGGCGAACATTTTGTTTACTTAGCCCTGTATAGATGCAGAACAAACCGGAATCATGATATGAACTGTGATAAGAATATATCGAATAAACAAGCCCGCGCTGTTCCCTAATTTCCTGGAAAAGCCGGGAACTTAACCCACCACCTAAAATAGTGTTAATAATTTGAAGAATATATATCTTTTTATCATCCAGGGCCAGTCCCTGTGTACCAAGACATATATGTACCTGTTCGTTTTCCTTGGCCCGGCAACCAACCTGGCAGGCGGGCTCTGGTAATGTATAAAGTCTTTCTTTTTTAGTTCCGGTTAATTTACCAAAGGTAACGTTTAAAGCACTAATAACATTTTGATTATCAAAGCTACCTGCTACAGATATCACCATGTTACCAGGGCTGTAATGCTTGTGGTAAAAAGATAGTAATTGCTCCCGAGTTAATCCCTGTACGGTTTTTTCATAACCGCTGATCGGTCTGCCCAGTGGGTGTGACTGCCAAATTGTACCAGCTATAACATCATGAACCAATTCATCAGGAGCATCTTCGTACATTTTTATCTCTTCAACAATTACATTTCGCTCCCGATCAATATCAGCCTGATCAAATCGGGAATTTAGCAGCATATCGCCAAGCAAGTCGACACCCAGTAGAAAATGTTCATCCAACACCCTGGCGTAGTAACATGTATATTCTTTAGTAGTAAAGGCATTTAACTGCCCGCCCACAGCATCAAGAGCCTCTGCTATATCTTTAGCAGTACGTTTTTCCGTCCCTTTAAACATTAAATGTTCAATAAAATGTGATATACCTGCCAATTCATTACTTTCATCCCGGGAGCCAATATCCACCCACACCCCAATTGCCACCGAGCGCACATAAGGAACATTCTCCATAAGTACCTTTATTCCATTAGCCAGTTCGGCTACCTGTATCACACGGTTACCTCCTGTTTATCAAAATCCCATTGCTACTTGTAGTATTTTGTTTAATTTCTTGCTGTTTTAATAAAAGTCCTTGTTTTATAAAACTATTTTTTAATTACAGGCATCTTTTTAATTTAACACCTTTTGCAATAAAGACATTTTTTTAATTGTACAACTCGCTACAATATCAGTAGCACCAACTTCATTGCCATTTAGAAAAACCTTAATTTCACCTAGCGGCTGCCCCTCATATACCGGTGCGTTGATATTACGCGTTAATCTTACTCTTTTTTCAAGCCTGTCTGTTCCGTCCACCCGTAAATTGATTACAATATCCTTTACCACTTTAACCGGAACTGTCTCGTTTACTCCGCCGGTAACCTTAACCCGGTCATATATTGCACCTGCATTAACAGTATGTACAGCTTTATATATGTCGAAGCCATAGTCCAACAGCCGGCTGGCATCTTCGAATCGGTCACTCCCATTTAAAATTACTGCCAGCAAGCGCCTGTCCCCCTTAGTGGCAGAAGCAACCAAGCACTTACCTGCCGCCACGGTTGTGCCTGTTTTAACACCATCCGCCCAGGGATAGCGCCAAAGTAATTGGTTAGTGTTTTTCAAATAATGGCTTATACCTCCCGGTCCTTCAATCACCTGGGCACGAGTTTTAACTATACGGCAAAATGCCTGGTCATGCAGCGCATAACGGGCCAGCAAGGCCAAATCAAGGGCGGTAGTAAAGTGGCCGGTTGCCGGTAAACCATTGGTATTGCAGAAGCTGGTCTCTTCGGCGCCCAGGAGCACCGCCTTTCCGTTCATCAAATGCACAAAAGATTCCTCTGTTCCTGCCACATGCTCGGCAATGGCCACACAGGCATCATTGCCGGACTTCAGCAATGCGCCATATAACAGTTGTTCCAGGGTAAGTTTTTCTCCTGGTTCAAGATACATGGAAGATTCCCCAACCGCGGCAGCCCGGGGACTTACCGTTACGGTGCCCTTGACATCCGCGCCCGCAAGAGCTACCACTGCCGTCATTATTTTAGTCGTACTTGCCATGGGCCTTGTAACCATGAAGTTTTTACCATAAAGGACTTGACCGTTATTAACATCTAATAATATTGCCGACTGGGCACTAATACGTAGGGGTTGCTGCCTACTATTGGCCAGGCCGGGCGATGTATCTACAACTGCAGGTAAAAGACAAAAAAATAACACCAATGGCATGGTAATCCAGGTTAAATGCAATGGGAACACCTCATCTTTGAATAACAATCTTCGTGTTAGGTTTTCCCATTATGTTTAGTTTTTATCCGATAGCTAACCGCCGCTAATATTTTGTTTTTTCAATCGTAAGATTACTCACCGGACACGAAAGCGGCGCTAAGCTCCTGGATAACAACTTCTAATAATATATGGGGCTAAACCCCATCTGATTCTTGAATTTGTATATTAGGCAATTGTTCCAACATCTTTCCTACCGTAATTAATTGAAAACCTTGTTCCTTTAAACCGTCAATAATGCCAGGTAGTGCGTTAATAGTAGGTGCGGTTGGATGCATGAGTACAATGGCACCGTTTTCCATCTTGCTTAAAACGCGTTTGCTAATGACCTCTGGGGTGGGGCGCTGCCAATCAACAGTATCAATACTCCAAAGCACCGTACGGTAGCCCAACTCATGCGCAGCCTCCAATACTGCCGGTCCCCTTTCTCCATAGGGAGGGGCATATAACCGAGGTTTTTTACCTGTAATATCAAAAATTATTTTTTCTGCTTTGCTTATATCCTGCAAGTTTTTCTGCAAGGATATATTGTCAGGATGTGGATGGGAATAACCGTGACTGCCAATTTCATGACCCTGGCTAGATATTTTTTTCACCAGTTGGGGGAATTTTTCCGCCCAAGTACCACCGATAAAAAATGTCGTTTTAACATTTTTTTCCTTTAAAATCTCCAACATCTGACCAATATATTCCTCGCCCCAAAACACATTACACGTCAGCGCCATAGCTTTGACATTTTCATCACCCTGGTAAATGGGTTCAACAACAGCAGTAGCAGCAACATGCTCACGAGTACAAACCGCCCATAAAATAAAGGCCCCTATAGTAATCAATAGAAAACATTTAATCACTCGCCGGCAATTAATTAAAATAAAGATATAACTTTCCTCCTTACGTAGATTATTTACATGAATACTTATGCACCAAACATATAAAAATGCTGTAAAAAAAATAAACCCCTTTTGTTTAGGGGTAAAACAAACTAGCTTGTTCTATTATTTAAAGGCCGGCGTTGACTGCGCTGGGGGCGCCGGTTATCCCTACTTTCTCTTGGCCTTTCTTTGTTTTCCATGCCCTCGGGAACCGGTAATAAATCTTTGTGGGAAAGTTTTAATCTCCCTTGATTGTCATAACCAATCACTTTAACCTCTAACATATCCCCTTCGTTGACCACATCTTCCACTTTATTAACCCGCTCGTGAGCCAACTGAGAAATATGAACCAAACCATCTTTACCTGGCAAACCTAATACTCCAGGGATTATTTCCACAAAACATCCAAAGTCAGTAATCTTTACCACTTTACCATTATATATTTGACCGCTTTCCACATCCTTGGTCAGTTTTTCCACGATGGATAATGCTTTATAGCCTGCCTCAGGGTTGACGGCAGCTATAAATACCCGGCCGTCATCTTCAATATCAATATCCACACCGGTCTCTTCAATAATTTTTTTAATGATTTTACCGCCGGGGCCAATTACATCCCTAATTTTATCCGTGTCTATAACAGTTTGAATGATTCTTGGCGCGTAGGGGGATAATTCAGTTTTAGGTTTATCGATCACTTCGAGCATTTTCCCCAGAATATGCATTCTTCCCTCATTGGCCTGGCTCAGGGCATGCTGCAATATTTCCCGGTCAATACCGGCTATTTTAATATCCATTTGCAGGGCGGTAACGCCCTTGGCAGTGCCGGCAACTTTAAAGTCCATATCGCCCAAATGATCCTCAAGGCCCTGAATATCAGTTAACACTGCAAATTCATCGCCTTCTTTAATCAACCCCATAGCCACCCCGGCCACCGGTGCCTTAATAGGTACACCTGCATCCATCAGCGATAAACAACTGCCGCAAACACTTCCCATTGAGGTAGATCCATTGCTTTCCAAAACTTCGGATACAACTCTTATCGTGTAAGGAAACTTCTCCTCAGGCGGAATCATTGGCTCAAGAGCACGCTCAGCCAACGCGCCGTGGCCGATTTCGCGCCTGCCCGGCGAGCGCATCGGCTTGGTTTCCCCGGTACTGAAAGGCGGGAAATTATAATGGTGCATATAGCGTTTACTTTCTTCAATACCCAGACCGTCCAATCTTTGCTCTTCCGATATGGCCCCCAAGGTTACAATGGAGAGCACCTGTGTCTGCCCCCGGGTAAAAAGACCCGAACCGTGTGTGCGTGGTAAAATACCCACCTCAACGCTAATGGGACGCACCTCGTTGAGCGCCCGGCCATCAACGCGCACCCGGTCTACTAAAATAAAGCGGCGAACTACCTTCTTCTCCACACTTTCAATTATACCGGCAACGGCTTTGGCTTGCTCGGGGTACTCTTCCAGCAATTCCGTGGCAAGTTTATCTTTGACCCCATCAAGCAAATCTTCCCTCTCTTTTTTGGATAACTGTTTAACAATACCTTCCTGTACCGCAATCTTGATATCCTCGGAAACTCTTGTCGTAATAGCGTTTTCCAACTCTTCTTCAATGATCGTCATTTCAGGGTTATATTTCTCTTTGGCCAAACCCATGTCCATCGCTTCGGTACGAAAAGATTCGATAAATTCCACAATTTCCTTGACCTTTTCATGCCCGAAAATAATGGCCTCCAGCATTTCGTTCTCCGGCACTTCTTTAGCACCGGCTTCCACCATCATTACGGCATCCTTGGTACCTGCAACCACTAAATGCATATCGCTTTTTTCCGCATCGGCTATATTGGGGTTAATAATGAGTTTATTATCCACCCGGCCTACAATAACACCACCAATAGGACCGTTAAAAGGAATATCTGAAATATGCAAGGCGGCCGAAGCCCCTACCATGGCGGCCATTTCCGGAGGATCATCCTTGCCCACAGATAAAACCAGAGCAATAACCTGCACATCATTGCGCATACCCTTGGGAAACAAAGGACGAATAGGCCGGTCAATTAACCGCGCCGTTAGAGTGGCCTTTTCACTAGGCCGCCCCTCCCTTTTTATAAAACCGCCGGGGATTTTACCCACTGCATAAAGGCGTTCTTCATAATCACATGTTAGTGGGAAAAAATCAATCCCTTCCCTGGCATGCGGGGACATAGTGGCATTAACCAGCACCACGGTATCGCCATAACGAACCAGCACGGCACCTCCGGCCTGTTTGGCCACCCTGCCTGTTTCTATGGTCATTTGTCTGCCACCGACGTCAATACTTTTCGATAAAATTTTTTGTTGCTGCATATCCTGCTTTTTAAATCCGGCTCGAATAAATAAGAACCGGTATCCTCCTTCCTCATCCAGTCAAGTTAACATAGGACTGGTAGAAATTACTTTTATCACAAAAGAATTTCATTCTACATATTTAGTAGTATATCCTGCCTAAAATGAAAAAAATACATGTTTTTTTATTATTTGTATAAATAAAAGCGGGTATGTACCCGCTTTTATTTGCGCAATCCCAATCTTTCAATTAATACACGGTATCGATTAAAATCCCGGCCCTTCAAATAGTTTAATAAAGCCCGGCGCTGGCCAACCATTTTAAGTAGCCCACGCCTGGAATGATGGTCTTTTTTATGGATCTTGAGATGCTCTGTCAAGTCGTTGATCCGTCTGGTCAAGATAGCCACCTGTACTTCGGGAGAGCCAGTATCATTTTCATGCAACTTAAAACTATCAATAACAGACTGTTTTTCCGGCACCGATAATGCCACAGGTTTCACCTCCTTTATATTATAATCGCTGCTAGCCAAGCTAATCGTCGGAGATAAACGAGTTCCCTAGCTAACAGTTCAAATATTTTAAAAATCATTATTTGCCTATAACAGTAATCACCAATCGCCCGCCGGATATATCTTTAGCAACAACATCAAACATACGTCCTGACTTGGCAAAAAATCCTCTAAAGCGGGTGGCTGTGGGTATACGACCAGGTATACCGTTGGTGGCAGCTATAATATCAGCGACCGTAATTTTATCCTGGCGATAATCACGCAATCGCTTACGCGCATGTTCGGTAATAATCACATTCATTTCCATGTTATTTTAATTAGCCCCTGTCTGGCAGGTTAGTTCATCTTCTTCCTGCGCCAAAAATGCATACAAAGCATCCTGAAAGGCGGCTATTTGAGCATCTTCTTCTGTGTCAGCCTGTAAATATATTTTTTCCAATTCTTTTTTTAAATTCTGAAAGTCCTCACTCAAACAAATCAGTGCGATATGATTTAACCATTTTTTAATTTCTTCTTCAGGCAAATCGATCTTGGACACCCCCATTAATGAAAAGTCTCATTTCTAGAGGTACGTTCATTTATTGGGAAACAAAACCGTTTCTGATTACAAATACATTGTAGCATATTCAACCTGACATGTAAACTTAGTAAGAAATAGATACACTGGTGGACATCAACATCCAATAACGATTATATAGTATCGATTAAATCAGTACGGGCTTCATAAATGTCCCATTGAATCTGTTCAATTAATTCTCCAACCGTATTAAATTTTTTTTCATTGCGCAGCCGCCTGATAAAATATACCTTAATAATCTTTCCGTACAAATCACCACTAAAATCCAGCAAATGCACTTCAATGGTTCGCACGAAGGAGTTATTATGAAAAGTAGGCTTAACGCCGATATTTGCAACTCCTCCCCAGGTATCCTCATCCACATCAACTTTCACTGAATATACGCCATTGGCGGGCACCAACAAGTTATGATCCACATCTATGTTGGCTGTGGGAAAACCTAGAGTATTGCCGCGTCTTTCGCCATAAACCACCGTACCTTCAATCACAGGGCTGTAGCCAAGATATTTCCTGGCCTCGGATATCTCCCCATCAGCCAGCAGACTTCTTATTAGTGTACTGCTAACCGGTTGACCTTCAATACTTACAGGTTGCAATACCTCCACATCAAAACCAAGTTTTTCACCGTATTCCTTTAATAGTTTCGGAGTACCCCGCCCCATATAGCCAAAAGTATAGTTATAACCTACCAAAACAGCACGCACCGCCAGCTGTTCATGTAAAACCTGCTTTATAAAGTCCTCAGGACTCAGGCGAGCAAACTCCGGGGAAAAAGGTATCCACAGAAGCACCTCTACTCCTAGCTTGGCAAACATATCCCTTTTCACACCCGGCGGTAAAATCAATGGAGGAGCACCCTGCGGGTTTAATACTGCTAGGGGATGAGGAACAAATGTAAAGACGGCAGGCGTTCCGCCAACCGCTCGCGCTTTAGCCACCAAATCGCCAATCAACCTCTGATGCCCAAAATGTATACCGTCAAAGTTACCGAGCCCGACTACTATGTCTTTAAATTTATCTTTTACCCCTACCCAGTCTCTATAAATATGCACTGCTAATATAACCTCCAGATTTGTGTTTAAACCAGTACTTTAACCGGTTGAAGTATATATTGCCCCAACTTGTTAGGGTCATCTTTAACAACCGCCAGTGCAATTAATTCGCCGGCCCTTTCCAGACAAACCAACTGTTTGGCGGCTAACCGGTCTGCCAAATCATGCGCAGGCGGCGTAATACTATTGCCATAACTAACAGCTTTTGCCAACGAACCTTCAACCGCCACTCCGGGCAAGTATTCCAGTGCTTTTCTCATTGGCACCAGTAATGTATCCACATCCCGCCCGTTAACCTTGATCAACTGCTCCAGGACCACTGTATTCTCCAAAGTAAAAACCCCTGCCCGGGTGCGTAATAAAAATGACATATAAGCGCCACAACCCAGCGTTTCTCCTAAGTCATGGCAAATTGTTCGTATATATGTGCCCGCGGAACAATTTATATGCAAAATAGCCTTGGGAAATGCGGAATCTTTATAAAAATTGATCAGCTTAATTTCACTTATGTAAACAGAACGCGGTTTCCTCTCTACTTCAATACCAGCCCTGGCCAGTTCATAAAGCTTTTTGCCATGATGTTTAATGGCCGATGTCATCGGTGGTACTTGCTTAATCCAGCCTGTAAAATTCTTAAGCGCTTGCTCAACATCATTGGCACTAAAACCATGAACGCCAAGCGATTTAATAACGTCACCAAAAGCATCCTGAGTAGTAGTGGATTTGCCAAAGGTTACTTCCGCCCAATAACATTTACTATCCTCCAGGAACTGAATAATTTTTGTGGCCTTTCCCAGACAGACGGGCAATACACCTGCAGCCCCTGGATCCAAGGTACCCGTATGCCCGGCTTTTTTTTGACCGGTGACCTTGCGAATAAAGCTTACCACATCATGACTGGTCATGCCCGGCGGTTTTATGACATTCAAAATACCATCCATATTTATTCATCCTTTAAGGCAGTCAATGCCGCTTGAAACATCTGGTTTTTAATATCCTCCAAATCACCTTTTATCAAGCAACCAGCCGCCCTTGGATGTCCGCCCCCTCCAAAATGAGCTGCCAGTATGTTAACATCTAAATAATATTTGGATCTTAAGCTGACCTTATATATGCCATCCTCCAATTCGCGGAAAAACAAAGAAAGTTCCACACCTTTGATCATGCGCGGGTAGTTTATCACGCCGTCCACATGTTCATCAGATGCGTTTAAGCTGTGCAACGTATCCCTTTTTATAAACATCCAGGCCACCCTGCCACAGTCGCTTATGTACAGCGTTTGTAGAACAGCACTTAATACTTGCAGGCTAACCAGTGGTTTTTCTTCGTATAATAGTTTATTAATCCGAGCCGCAGGAACCCCTCGTTTTATTAACTCAGCAATTCTAAGGTGTGTCTCGCTGCTCGTATTATCATAGCAAAAAGAGCCCGTATCGGTAACAATAGCTACATACAAACAGGTGGCTATAGCTTCATCAATAACCACCGGTAACAGGGGTAGAAAATCGTTAACAATTTCACCCACAGCCGCATTATCAGGCAAATTTATATACACATTACCAAAGGCAACAGAGCCGGCATGGTGATCTAAAACAACCACCCGGCCCGCCCGGTCGAGCAATTCCTGAAAATGCCCCAACCGGTCGGGCACCGAGCAATCCACGCTAACAAATAAATCAAATCGCCATAGTTGATCAAGCTCTACCCGCACTTCACCTGCGCCGGGTAAAAAAGTATACAAATCCGGCACAGGATCAGGGCTAAAAAATACTACTTTTTTGCCCATTTGCCGCAGAGCCAACCCCAGTGCCAGCATAGTCCCCAGACAATCGCCGTCGGGCATAACGTGTCCACAAAGCGCTATCTTTTCCGCCTTATTTAGCTCATTAACCATCGCGGAAAAAAGTTGTTGTTTATCTTCTTTATCACACATCTTTGTTTTTAACCTCATCCAACAGTTCCATAACCCGAACCCCGTGATCTAAGGATTCATCAAGATTGAAGGATATCTCGGGCACATGTCTCAACCTGATGCGCCGCCCCAGCTCGGTACGGATAAACCCCCGGGCTTTTTTTAAGGCCAGCATGGTGTTTTTCCTCAGCTCATGATCGCCTAAAACACTAACATAAATTTTAGCGTATTTCAGATCATTTGATACATCTACCCCGGTTATAGTAGCAAACCCAACCCGCGGGTCCTTTAATTCATTTAATAACAGGTTGGACATTTCTTTTTTTATAGCCTCGGCCAACCTTTCCGGCCGGTGGGACATAATAATCCCTCCCTGGGGTTATAGTACTATATTTACGCCAGTTCCCGTTTAATGGCCTGTATAGTGTAAGCCTCTATCTGGTCGCCTTCCCTTATATCATTAAACTTTTCCACAGTAATACCACACTCGTAGCCCTGCATCACTTCCTTGGCGTCATCCTTAAACCTTTTTAGAGAATCCATATGCCCCTCATGAATTACAATGCCATCCCTAATTACGCGTACGCCGGAATCCCTGGTTACTTTACCTTCCGTTATATAGCACCCTGCTATTGTGCCCACCTTGCTCACTTTAAATGTCTTACGCACTTCGGCCCGCCCCAACACCACTTCTTTGTACTCGGGCTCTAATAGACCGCTCATGGCTGCCTTGATATCCTCGATGGCATCGTAAATAATCCTGTATAAACGTATATCCACTTTTTCCGTTTCCACAGCATTACGGGCATTTACATCAGGCCGCACATTAAATCCGATAACTATAGCATTAGAGGCCGAAGCCAGCATAATATCGGATTCAGTAATAGCACCAACACCGCCGTGAATAACGTTAACCCTGACCTCATCGGTCCCCATTTGTTCCAACGCCTGGCGCACGGCTTCCACCGAACCCTGCACATCTGCCTTAATAATTATGTTCAGTTCTTTAACCTGACCTTCTTGAATCTGATTAAACAAATCATCCAGCGAAATCTTCGGTGCGGAAAGTTTAAACTCTTCCTCCCGCTTTTTTGTAGATCGTTCATCAATGATTTGCTTGCCGAATTTTTCGTCTTCCACAGTATGAAACAATTCCCCGGCCGGTGGCACTCCCGAAAAGCCAAGTACCTCCACCGGCATGGACGGGCCTGCTTTACTCACCCGCCGGCCGGTATAATCCATCATCGCCCTTACTTTACCATAAGCGACACCGGCAATGATGAAATCACCTACCCGCAGCGTGCCGTTTTGCACCAACACTGTAGCCACCGGCCCACGGCCCTTGTCAAGTTCAGCCTCAATTACCGTGCCCCGAGCCGCCCGGTTGGGATTTGCTTTAAATTCACCGACTTCCGCCACCAGCAGGATCATTTCTAAAAGTTCCGGGAGGTTTTGTTTTTCCTTGGCCGAAACCTCCACGAAAATTGTATCCCCGCCCCATTCTTCCGGTACGAGGTTATACTCCGTCAATTCACGTTTCACTTTTTCCGGGTCAGCACCAGGCTTATCAATTTTGTTCACTGCCACAATAATAGGTACATCCGCAGCCCGAGCGTGGTTAATCGCCTCAACGGTCTGAGGCATTACACCATCATCGGCGGCTATTACTACTATGGCAATATCGGTTACTTTGGCTCCCCTGGCCCGCATCGCCGTAAATGCCGCATGCCCGGGAGTATCAACAAAGGTAATTTTCTTACCCTTATGCTCTACCTGATAAGCGCCGATGTGCTGGGTAATACCACCAGCCTCCGATGCTGTCACATTGGCATGACGGATAGCATCCAAAAGTGATGTTTTACCATGGTCTACGTGTCCCATGATAGTAACCACCGGCGGGCGCCAACCCAAATCGTTGGCATCATCTTCTGGTTCTTGCATCATCAACTGGGCTTCCTTATCAAGCTCAACCTTTACCTGCACCTCAAAGCCCATTTCATTAGCTACAATAGTAGCCGTTTCAGCATCAATTTCCTGATTTATTGTGACCATCATACCAAGTTCCATTAATTTTTTAATAACCGCACCAGCATTAATACGCATCTTTTCGGCCAGTGTTTTAACGGTAATGGTTTCGCCAATCACTACAGGCTTTTTCTCCACTATGGGTGCCGGTTGGCTTTTCCTCCGCGGGCCTTTATTAAACCCTTTGTTCGCGCCGGATTTAAAGTCACGCTCTTTCTTAGAGGCATCTTTAGCAAACCTGCTATCTTTAGTGTTTTTTCCTTTAAAAGCATGCTTTTCAACCTGTTTGGTGCGTTCTTGCGCTTTGTTTTTCTCCAGTGCTTTTACTTGATCCGGCATGGACTTTTGAGCCAACTTGGCTATACCGCCACCCGCCTGGGCATTTAGACCATTGCCCCCCCTGGGATTGTGACCACCTCGGTCAAAAGGCTTGGCAGGACGTTGTTGACCGGATGGCCGGTTATGGTCACCCATTTTGTTGCGATCGCGAAAAGCAGGAGATGGCCCCCTGGTTTGCTCGGGTTTTTTCATCGCCGCACGATTTTCAACTGGCGCATGGTCACGGTCGGCAGCCACTCTACCCTGCGGCCCGCTTTCATGTCTGGACTGATTACTCCCAGATTGGTTATTCCTGAGTTGGTTATTCCTGAGTTGGTTATTTCTTGATTGGTTACTTCTTGGTTGGTTACTCCTTGGTTGGTTACCTCTAAACTGATTGTTTTTTTGTTTATCATCTTGTTTTTGATACCGTGGCTCACTAGCTCGCCCTTTATCGCTAGATGAATTTCCTGCTGTCTTTTCAGTGAATACACGATCAGGCGGGCGATCGGGAACCCGATCCACCAAACCGGGGCCGCGATCTTGACGATCCCGACTGCTTGCAGCCCTAAAGCCTCCGTGCTTTTCATTTTTATGTTGTACTGACTTAGTCATATTATTGCCACTACCAGCACTCTGATAAAAATTCTTAATCTTATTAATTTCATTATCCTCTAAAGTACTCATGTGGGACTTTACTGTAATACCCATTTGATTAAGTTGATGAAGCATATCCTTGCTTTCTATATTAAGCTCCTTAGCAAGTTCATGAACACGCTTTTTGACCATACAATCACCTCCGAATGATTAAAACGTACACAAGTTAACCTCTCCCCTTTCCATCGCTCCGGCGATACCCCGGGCAAGCTGTTCATCTATTATCGCCACCGCTGTTCGGGGCGCCTTTCCCAGCAAAAAACCCAGTTCATTCTTGGAAGAGTAATAAAAAGCAGGAACACTGTTTTCTCTAGCCAACTGTATAAACTTTTCTTGACTTCGCTTTGACGCATCACCAGCTAAAATCAACAATTTAACTTCATTTTTCAAAAAAGCATTTTGCACGGCGGTTTCGCCGCTGATAACCTTCCCGGCCCGCCTGCATAAACCAAGCAAACTAGCCACCACATCGGTCACGGCTGATCCACCCTCTCCAGCAGGCTATCTTTAATTTCCTGATTAATGGTATGTTTTAATGCCTTTTCAATTCTTTTACCTTTTAATGCCTTATCCAAACACTCTTTACTGGGACAAATATAAGCGCCCCGCCCCGAACGTTTGCCAGTACGATCTATTTCTATGGTTCCCTCAGGTGTTCTTACTACCCTGATCAATGTTTTTTTAGGTTTCATTTCCTGACAGCCTAAACACATTCTTTCCGGTATTTTTCTCACCTTAGGCAAGCCGAGACCCCCCTATTCAATGAATTCCTCGGCAAACAAATCTTTGTAATCAGGATATAATTCAGCCATTTGACTTTCACTTTTAATATCTATCTTCCACCCCGTTAACTTAGCAGCTAAGCGAGCGTTTTGCCCCTCTTTACCAATAGCCAAAGAAAGCTGGTAATCGGGTACAATAACCCGGGCCACCTTTTCATCCTCCCATATTTCAACAGCCGCAACTTTAGCCGGGCTAAGTGAACTGGCTACAAATTTGGATGGCTCGGAGTCCCATTTAATGATGTCTAATTTTTCCCCATGTAGTTCATTAACTATGGTTTGTACACGCATCCCCTTTGGACCGACGCATGCCCCCACCGGGTCAACGTTTTCATCTCTGGAAAAAACCGCAATTTTAGAACGATATCCAGCCTCCCTGGCCACGGATTTTAATTCCACCACACCTTCCTGCAGCTCAGGAACCTCCAGTTCAAGCAGTCTTTTTAAAAGACCCGGATGCGTTCGTGAAACAAAAATCTGCGGCCCCTTGGTAGTTTTTTTCACCTCCACTATGTAAGCCTTTACACGATCTCCCGGATTATAAGTTTCGCCTGGTATCTGCTCTGCGGGAGTTAATATAGCCTCTGTTTTACCTAATTCAATAAATGCATTTTTTTGTTCAATCCGCTGTACTACACCGCTAACAATATCGCCTTCCCGGTTGGCAAATTGCTCATAAATTATGTTGCGCTCGGCCTCACGAATCCGCTGTACCACCACTTGCTTGGCCGTTTGGGCCGCGATCCGGCCAAAATTACGCGGTGTAACCTCAGTCTCCACCACATCATCCAAATTATAAAGGGGATCAATGGCCATAGCTTCAGAAAGAGAAATTTCCAAGCGCGGGTCGGTCACTACTTCCACAACATTTCTCTGGGCATAGACTTTACAATCGCCTGTTTCCCGGTCTATAAGCACTTTGGCGTTTTGCAACGAGCCAAAATTTCTTTTGTAAGCTGAGAGCAGTGCAGCCTCTATCGCCTCCAGTAAAATATTTGCGGAAATCCCCTTTTCCCTTTCCAAATCCCTAAGGGCTTCCAAAAATTCGGTATTCATTACCGTGTCCCTCCACAAAACTATTCCCATACACAATATTTCAGGTCTACTAAAATTGATCTTATAACTTTTAATAATCAGGCATCAAACGAGCCAATGCAATCTGTTCCAATGGCAGGACAATACTGGCACCGTCCACATCAAGAATTACAGAATGGTTTTCAGCAGCTATAATTTTTCCTTTAAACTTACGCTTACCTTCCACCGGAATATAGGTAGTTAGTTTTACATTCTCGCCGGTGAATTTGACAAAGTCAGCCGTTTTTTTTAACGGTCTATCCAAGCCTGGTGACGATACCTCCAGTGTATACGTATGTGGTATGGGGTCATGTTCGTCCAACAGCGGGTCTATAATTTCTGAGACCAACTGGCAGTCTTCAAGACCTATTCCTGAAGGTTTATCAATAAAAACCCTTAAGAACCAGTACCCTCCCTCCCTGGTGTATTTTATATCTACCAACTCAATTCCCAGTTCAACCAGTTTGGGGTTGATGATTTGTGCTATAGCGCTTTCCATTTTGCTATTACTCATTTCTTTATCCTCCCCAATACTAACTACCGTAGTTTCCCCTTAGTATAATACGAAAGAGTGGGCAATACCCACTCCTTAAATAAACAGTCTAAATAAAGTCTTTAGTGGTCATCTTAAAATCACAAGCCATGATTACTGATACAAAATAACGAATAGGCTCAAAAACAAATTAATATTATCATAAAAGGGAGCGTTTGACAAGGTGGGCTTAACCCATACATCATACCTGCACCACTTAAATACAACTCAAAAGCATCTTTCATCCATCATTCTTAGCCTTTCCTTTACAGCACCAACCACATCCTCTAACGGAACCGGTACTGTTTCACCATCCCGCCGCAGGTAAAGCTCTACCTCACCGTTGGCTAATCTCTTTGACCCCACAGTAACGCGCACAGGGTAGCCCACCAGATCCGCATCGTTGAATTTAACCCCTGCCCGCTCCGGCCGATCATCAATAACGGTTTCCACTCCTGAATTATTAAGAGCATTATATATTGATTCAGCGACCTGCATGAGATTTTGATCCTTATTGCTCACCGGCACCACGATTACATGATAAGGCGCAATTTGTACCGGCCAGATTATGCCACGATCATCATAGTTCTGCTCAACAGCGGCAGCCATCGTCCTGGTTACGCCAATACCGTAGCAGCCCATCACAAACGGCGTGGCCTTACCGTTTTCATCTAAAAAAGTTCCTCCTAATGCTTTACTGTATTTGGTGCCTAGTTTGAATACCTGGCCGACCTCAATCCCTCTAGCCTCCTGCAGTTCTGCGCCACAATGAGGGCAGGGCTCACCGGCTTTAACTAAACGAATGTCGGTAATTAAATCCGGTTTGAAATCCCGCTGTGGGTTAACATTAACCAGGTGTTTGTCTTTTTCATTGGCCCCGCATACGGCATTAACCAACCCAATTACTTCGATGTCTGCCACCAATCTGACTCCGGACAGGTCCACCGGTCCGGCATAGCCCACCGGAGCACCGGTTACCGAATGTACCGTTTGCTCATCTGCCAGATCCAGCCTGACACAGTCAAGAACATTATAAAGCTTGACTTCATTAATTTCCCGGTCGCCTCTGACAATTGCCGCTACGTTTTCTTTATCGGTGCTATAAATAACGGTTTTGATCAGTTTTTCCGATGGCACGTTTAGAAACTCGGTTACTTCATTAATGGTGCGGCATCCCGGCGTGACTACCATTTGCAGTTCATCGGGCGCATTATTGGTACGGCTGGTTGCAGAAACTGTCTCGGCCCGCTCCTGATTGGCAGCGTAACCGCATTTTTCATCAGCGCAGTAAAGCACGGTAGCTTCTCCAGATTCGGCAAGCACCATAAACTCATGAGTATCGCTGCCACCAATAGCTCCAGAGTCTGCCACCACCGGTCTGAACTGTAAACCACAGCGGCGAAAAACATTGGTATATGCTTCATACATTTTATTATAATTAACATCCAGTCCCGCTTGATCGCGATCAAATGAATATAAATCTTTCATAATAAATTCTCTGCCACGCATCAATCCAAACCGCGGGCGGCGCTCATCCCGGTATTTGTTTTGAATTTGATACAGCAGCAAAGGTAACTGTTTATAAGAATTTACTTCACCTTTAACCAGCGAAGTAATAATTTCCTCGTGGGTCGGACCCAGGCAAAAATCCCGGCCATGCCTGTCTTTAAGCCTAAACAACTCGGGACCATATATATCCCAACGCCCGGATTCCTGCCATAACTCCGCAGGCTGAATAATGGGCATCATAATCTCCTGGGCGCCCTGCCTGTCCATTTCCTCTCTGATAATTTGCTCGATTTTCCGGATTACCCGCCAGGCCAGGGGCAGCAATGTATACACACCGGCCGCCGCCTTACGCATAAAGCCGGCTCGTAACAGCAACTGGTGACTGATCACCTCGGCCTCCGCGGGTACCTCACGTAACGTTGGCAGCAGTAAATTAGAAACCCTCATTTCCGTAACCCCCTTGGATAATATAATCTATTTCTTTCATTAGCTCTTCAACCAGTAAGTTTTCCGGTACTTTCCTAATTACCTGTCCTTTACGAAAAATAAGTCCTTCCCCGTTACCGCCCGCAATACCTACATCGGCATGTTTAGCCTCCCCGGGACCGTTAACAGCACAGCCCATTACCGCCACTTTTATAGGCCGTTCAATGAATGCCAGGCGCTGTTCCACCTCACCGGCAATGCGAGCCAGATCAATACGCGTTCTACCACAGGTAGGACACGATATCAATTCCACTCCCCGGCGCCGTAAACCCAAGGCCTTCAATATTTCGTAGGCAGCCCGTACCTCTTGTACCGGATCACCGGTCAAAGAGACCCGAACTGTATCACCCAGTCCCTCCCATAGCAAAGCCCCGATACCAACCGCCGACTTAATGCTTCCCGAAAATATAGTACCTGCTTCGGTAACTCCTATGTGAAACGGATAATCCACTTTATCAGCCAGCATACGATAAGCGGTTAACATAAGCGGCACATCCGAGGCCTTTAAAGAAATCTTAATATCGTAAAAGCCCAAATCCTCTAGTATAGACACATGCCGCAGAGCGCTTTGAACCATAGCTTCAGGTGTTACTCCTGTCCGGAGTAAATCCTTTTCCAACGATCCGGCATTAACTCCGATGCGAATGGGTATATGCCTTTGCTGAGCCGCCTGGACCACAGCCACAACCTTATCCCGACCCCCGATATTACCGGGATTGATACGTAACCCGTCCACTCCCGCATCAATAGCCGCTAGAGCCAAGCGATAATCAAAATGGATATCCGCTACCAGAGGAACGGTTAGCCCTCGCATAATATCCGGCAATGCACGAGCCGCCTGTTGATCAGGTACTGCTACCCGTACGATCTCGCAGCCGGCCTCGGTGAGTTGCTCAATTTGCGCCCTCGTAGCCATTACATCAGCAGTATCAGTGTTGGTCATAGACTGCACCGAAACCGGCGCATTACCACCTACCGTAATGCCGCCCAGATGCACCGGCCTGCTTTTCCTGCGCTGCATATTTTATCCTCCAAGCTAAAAATGCGCGTTCATGCTTAGTTTATATTTACATAAAATCAATTATATACAACATACATTATAACATTTTCGTGCAAGTTTTTCCAAATAACCAGTTCCGAGCCAAATTATTACCCCGGCAGCCATCCTTGTACCGGGGTTATGCATTATATTTAAAATTTAGTTACTTACATCACGGAGAGCCCTAGGGGCTATTAGTTAATAGCTGTAAAACATCATTATAGGTAACAACCACAAACAACAGCAACAGTAAACCAAACCCCACCATGTGGATAAAGTTCTCCTTGGAAGGATCTACGGGACGCCCCCGCAGACTTTCCAGGCCGAGGAACATTATCCGGCTACCGTCTAAGGCGGGAATGGGGAACAAGTTAAATAACCCCAAATTAATGCTTAAAAATGCAGCCAACTGCAAGAGATAAAAGAAACCCGTATTCACCGCCCGGTCAATCTCCCAAACCATCCGCACAGGCCCACCCAATTCCGCAGGTTCCTGACCAACTATCATTTTACCGACAAAATCCAATATCAATACTATTACCTGGAAAGTAAACTTGAAACCATTGCCCAGCGCAGCTAGAGGGTTTAATTTCTGTACACGGGAGATACCGATCATGGCCCGACCTTCTTCTCCAACAGCGGGAACGACAGTTAACTCAATCCTTTGATTATCTCTTATGATAACAAGATCAGTGGGCCGACCGGACCGAGTGCTAATAGTTGATATAATTTCTTCCCAATCAGCCACCTTTTTACCGGCTATTGAGTATATCTGGTCGCCGGACCTTATGCCCGCCTGTTCAGCCGGCTGCCCGGGTAAAACATTGGCAACAGTTGTACCCGTTACAGGCATACCCTGTAACATGAAGATAATGGCCATTAACAACGCCGCCAGCAAAAAGTTCATCAGCGGGCCGGCTGTTATCACCGCTAAGCGCTGTATTACAGTTTTATCATTAAAACCTTTGCCTTCCTCCACGTCGTCTTCTTCGGGGTCCATACCGGCCATGCGCACATATCCGCCCAGCGGTAATAACCGTAAGTTGTAATCAGTACCTTCACGATTCTGACTGAACAATTTAGGTCCAAATCCCAAACTGAACTCATGCACCTTTATACCTACAGCTTTAGCTACAGCAAAATGCCCCAGTTCATGAAAAAATATTAATATAGCAAATACAAAAACGGATGCCCAAAAAGTAGTCATACAGCCCATCCTTTTTGAAAAAATTTTTTCATGCTGCCATGCATTTTATAAAATAATTATCTCTTCCGAACGGCGGCGCGCCCAATTATCTGCATCCAATATTTCCTCAATGGAGTTATATTCAAAAGTACTGTGCTCCTCCATAACCTTAGCCACTAACTTTGGTATAGCTGTAAATTCAATTCTTCCGGCTAAAAAGGCGTGTACAGCCACCTCATTAGCGGCGTTCAACACCGCCGGCATTGTTTTACCCACCCGCCCCGCCAGAAAGGCCAGGTTTAGGGACGGAAACCGTTCAAAATCAGGTGTTTCAAAGGTCAGCTCACCTATAGGCCATTGCAATCTAGGTACGTTTCCCGCCACACGCCGTGGGTATAAAAGAGCGTATTGTATAGGTAGCCGCATGTCAGGAACACCCATTTGAGCCAGCACGGAACCGTCGTTAAATTCCACCATGGAATGAATTATGCTCTGGGGATGGATCACGACATTAATTTTATCATAATTAATATCAAACAACCATCTGGCCTCGATAACTTCCAGACCTTTATTCATTAAAGTTGCCGAATCGACAGTGATTTTAGCACCCATCTGCCAGTTAGGATGGTTAAGGGCCATAGCCGGGGTAATTTCGGACATTTGCTCACTTTTCCAACAGCGAAATGGTCCACCGGAAGCAGTAAGGAGAATTCTAGCTACATTATGAGAATCTTTACCGTTTAAGCACTGCCAAATGGCTGAATGTTCGCTATCCACCGGCATAATATCAACGCCACATTCCCGCGCCAAGCGCATAACCAGTTCACCAGCGGCCACCAGTGTTTCTTTATTGGCCAGAGCAATGGTCTTGCCGGCCTTAATGGCCGCAACTGTAGGCAAAAGACCGGCCGCACCAGATATAGCGGTTAGAACCATATCGGCATCTGGGAAAGTAGCTACCGCCAGTAAACCCTCATAGCCATAGTATACTTCTGTTTTCTGATGCCTGTCCAACTGCTGACGCAACCAACGAGCATCTTCCTCCCTTTGCAAGGAAACCAGACGAGGTTTGAATCTTTTAACCTGTTCCAAAAACATATATTTATTATTTCCAGCAGCAAAAGCCACAGGTTTAATGTCGTCTGAAAAATTATCCAGAACTTGCATAGTCTGCCGACCAATAGATCCCGTGCTGCCTAAGATTGCCAGTTGCTTCATCATACTCTCCAATTTTTATATTCACTTATTAACAGAACTTCCCGCTTTTACTGCTGCCAGTATTGCGATAACCAGCATAGGGCCCAGTATTAGACCAATAATCCCTATAGTTTTCAATCCCACAAACATAGCCACCAATACGGCCAAAGGATGCAAACCCAAATTCGTCGCCACAACTTTGGCTTCAAGTACTGCTCGAACAACCATCACCAGTAAATAAAGCACAGTAAGTTTGATACCCAGTAGAACATTCCCGGTGACAAACGACCAAATGGCCCAGGAAACATAAATCAAGCCCGGTCCCAACACCGGTATCATATCCAAAAAGCCAACCAGTAAACCAATGGTAAGTGCATATTTAGCACCTATGATATATAGGCCAATAATGCTCAGAAAAGTCGTAATGGAAACCAGAATAAATTGTGCCCGTACATAAGCCTGAAAAGCCATAGCCACCTTCTTGCTTACTTCTAATACATGTTTTCCCCACGGCGGAGGAACTATCTTGAGCCAAAGCCGGGCAATTTTTTCCCTATCTTTGCTGAAAAAATAGGTAGCTATTAAACTAACCAGTATGACCATAATAACACTGGGAATACCGCTTATAATATTAAGCAAGATACTCAAAAGTTCTCCTGTCCCGTGTTGTATAGTACTAGTTAGATTATCTAGAGATGCCCGTAAATTATCAGTTACACTTTTTGGTAAAGCACCATAAAATATAACTCCTTTTTTTACCCATAGGTCGATAAATTGTTGTGTTTCCTCCACCCTTTGAGGCAACGTCAGGTAGAGGTCGCTTAATTCCTTAACCAACCTTAAAATAATTGAGGTTAGTATAATACTAATACCACCAAAAAAAACCAGCATGGTAACAGACACGGAAACGGCCCGGGAGACCCTACCGCTACGTCCGAAGAAAACTACCAGCGGCTCGATAAAAATACTTAAAATAACCGCCAGCAAGAACGGGAATAATACGGCAAGCAAATATATAAGCCACGACAATACCTCAGGCACCACATATTTCGCGGCTAGGTAAACGGACAGGAGTGTCATGGCACTAGCCAGCACATATAATAATTTTACAATTATCCGAGGCAACTATTTCACCTCAGTTTATTAGAATGAAGCCCACATAATAATATACCAGTGGGGCCGTGAACAGCATACTATCAAAACGATCCAGAATTCCTCCGTGACCAGGAATCAGTTTTCCGGCATCTTTTATCCCGGCCTGACGTTTGATGGCTGATTCCACCAAATCACCTACCTGGGCAGCCACTCCAATGATTAGCCCCAACAGTAGTACCGGCCACAGTGGTAAGTGGGTATAAAACAAAGCTGCCACCCAAGCCGCGATAATGCAAGCTAACACACCACCCAAAGCTCCCTCCACTGTCTTGCCGGGACTAAGTTCAGGTGCCATGCGTCGCCTACCCCAACGGCGGCCGACAAAATAAGCTACAGTGTCGTTGGACCAAGTACAAAACAGCATTATGATCAACCATATCCAACCGCCCGGCAACGTACTGAGTAAATAGAGAAAAATTATCAGCCCCACATATATAGTACTAAAAAAAGACACAGCCGCATCAAGAGGAGAAAACTGTGGATAAGCTATGACCATAGCAACCAGGTAAACTATCATAATCAGTATCACAGCATCGACCGGGTAGCTGTCTTTATAATAATATGCAGCAATTAATAAAAAAAGACAACCCGGTATAACCAAAATTTGGGGCACATACAAATCCAGCCTAGAAAATATCAAACTCATTTCCCGGATCCCCAATAACATCAATGCTGCGGTTACGGCCAACAATACAACACCACCATACCACACCGCAGCAATTAAAATAGGAACTCCAATAATTGCACTTAATACCCTTTGCCAAAACACTACATCACCAGCCCGGGCAAAATAACGGCCCAATTTTGCAAACAAACATAATCAGAAAACAAAACTAGTTATGTAACAGCCCGCCAAAACGCCTTTCCCTTAACTGAAAATCCAATAATGCTTGTAATAATTCCTTCCTGCCAAAATCCGGCCACATAGTGTCGGTAAGCCAAAGTTCAGTATAGGCCAATTGCCACAACAAAAAGTTACTCACACGGTAATCACCCGATGGTCTTATCAACAAATCCGGATCCGGTTGACCGGCAGTATACAAATGATCAGCTATGACTTGATCATTTATATCTTCAACCTTTATGTAACCACTAATTATTTTTTGACCAATTTCCTGCACAGCCATAAGCAGTTCAGACCTGCCGCCATAATTAAGAGCCACATTGAAAACCAAGCCGGAATTATTATTACTGCGCCTAATAGCCATATCCACCGCTTCTCGAGCTTTTTCCGGCAGTTCTGATAATATACCCATTGGATGTATGCGCACGTTATTGGCACACAGTTTGTCGATCTCTTTATTGAGGTACTCGACCAATAAACTCATTAGTATGTTTACTTCCTCATGTGGCCTTTTCCAGTTCTCGGTAGAAAATGCATATACTGTTAGATATTTCAACTTTAGTTCCACACTTAATTTTACAATCTCACGCAGAGCATTAACACCGGCCCTATGTCCAAACGATCTGGGCGCTCCGCGCCTGGTAGCCCACCGTCCATTGCCATCCATAATGATAGCTACGTGCTCGGGCAGTTTGGTCATGTCCAGCTGTTTCAATAACTCTTCTTCCGTTATTGTCTTTTCCCTGGAAACAGCATTTTTTGGACGGTCGCCTAACAACCGTTTAAACATTCCGGGCTCCCCTTTCTTACAAAACAACCCCCTCCGGAAACGAGGGGGTTGTTCCATTATTCTTCAATAATGGCTCCGGTGGGGCATTCATCAACACAGGTTCCGCACTCTAAGCATTTATCGGAATCAATCTTGTAAATATCGCCTTCTATGATTGCTTCATTGGGGCAGGATTCTTTACAAGTTCCACATGCCAGACAATCATCGGTTATTCTATATGCCAATTTTTACACCTCCTTCCCTGAAACATCTTTAGCCACCGTCAGTATAATACTGCCGCCGGTTAGCTTTCGGACACGAAGTACCCTATACCGTCCTGTCAATTCTCCACGTGGTGGCGAGGTAACTTCCACCTCAACTTGCCAACCCGCCGAACGGCATAAATCTATTGCTACATCCAGTTCCAAGGTCAAGAGATCGTCAATTTGCATAATTATCACCGCGATTGTAACTAAAATAGCTTAAAAAATTATTATAAACATTAGTAGCAAAATTTAATTCATTTTTATAGACAAGCATGTAATACTGTTTAGATTGTCATTATCTCTTTTTCTTTGGCGGCAAACAATGCATCAATTTCTTTTATGTACTTATCTGTAAGTTTTTGCACTTCATCTTGCAAGCGACGCAACTCATCTTCAGAAATATCCCCGTTTTTTTGTTGGCTCTTAAGCCCGTCATTAGCGTCTCTGCGTAAATTACGTACGGCTACTCGGCCTTCCTCAGTTTTCTTCTTGATAACTTTAACCAGTTCAGTTCTTTTTTCCTTGGTCAATTGCGGTACTGCCAATCTGATTACGTTACCGTCACTGGCCGGAGTTATTCCTAAATCTGATTTTAAAATAGCCTTTTCAATATCCGGTAAAGTATTTTTATCCCAGGGCTGAATAACCAGCAATCGCGCCTCAGGGACGTTGATATTAGCCATTTGATTTATCGGGGTTAGAGCACCGTAGTACTCCACCATAATTTTATCCAGCAATGCAGGTGTAGCTCTACCAGCACGCAGTGAGGCAAACTCTTTGTCTACTACTTCTACCGTTTTTTGCATATTTTTTTCGGCATCAAACAGAAGTGTCAATCAAATCACCTCCAACATACGTTCCAACATTTTCGCCAAAAACAACCCGTTTTATGTTGCCTGGTTCGTTAATGCCAAATACAAATAAAGGAATACGATTATCCATACACAGTGAGGTAGCAGTTGAATCCATTACCCCAAGACCTTTATTTAACACGTCAATATAACTAAGTCGACCAAATTTAATGGCATCTTTATTTTCTAACGGGTCAGAATCATAAACACCGTCCACCCGCTTGGCCATTAGAATAACCTCAGCTTCTATTTCCGCCGCTCGCAAAGCAGCAGTAGTATCAGTAGAAAAATAAGGGTTTCCCGTACCCGCGGCGAATATTACCACCCGACCCTTTTCCAAATGTCTTATAGCACGTCGCCGGATATATGGCTCAGCCACTTCCCGCATTTCGATAGCGGTTTGCACCCTGGTGTCAACATTATGTTTGGCCAAAGCATCCTGTAGGGCAAGAGAGTTGATTACTGTGGCCAGCATACCCATGTAATCGGCAGTGGCCCTGTCCATGCCTTTAGTGCTACCGGCCACACCACGCCATATATTGCCACCGCCAATAACCGCCGCAACTTCAACACCTAACTGAACCACTTCTTTTATCTGTACCGCTATGGAAGATACAACCTCGGGGTCTATGCCATAACCCATGGTTCCTGCCAAGGCCTCACCGCTAAGTTTTAACACAACCCTCTTATACTTGGGTGCATCCATTGGAGCCATATAACCTCCCACCACTTCATTTTAATTATTCGACACAAATACTAAAATCCCTTTTTTAGTCTATATTATTTTCTTGTTTGAGCCATTACCTCCGCAGCAAAATCATCCTGCTTTTTTTCCAGACCCTCACCAAGTTCATAGCGCACAAACCGTCGCACAGAAATATTTTCTCCAATTTTAGCTATTTTTTCAGTTACCAACTGTTTAATACTTTTATCCTGATCTTTAATAAATGGTTGTTCCAGCAGACAAATTTCCTTATAGAACTTTTCTATTCTGCCTTCCACCATTTTTTCAATAATTTTTTCCGGTTTACCTTCATTAGCCGCCTGGGCAGATAAAATCTCTTTTTCCTTAACAACCATACTTTCGGGTACTTCGTCCCTATCCACGTATTGCGGGCGAGCAGCGGCAATCTGCATAGCAATATCCCGGACTAACTCTTTGAACTCATCAGTTTTGGCTACGAAGTCTGTTTCACAATTAACTTCTACCAGCACGCCAATTTTACCACCTGCATGAATATAAGACTCCACTAGACCCTCGACGGTAATCCTACCTGATTTTTTAGCTGCGGAAGCCAAACCCTTTTCACGCAAAAAATCAACAGCCTTTTCCATGTTACCTTCCGTAGCCAATAATGCTTTTTTGCAATCCATCATACCTGCACCGGATCTTTCACGCAACTCTTTAACCATTGCCGCAGTTATTTCAGCCATGTAATAAAACCCCCTATAACATGTTTTTTCTTGTAATGTATTAGTATATCCAAAAGTGTAAGCAAATAGAAAAAAACGGGGGCTACCTTCCCAGGTTAATCCCCCGCCAACAAGTTATTCAGCAGTTTGTTCACCCTGGTTGCCTTCAATCACGGCATCCGCCATTTTTGCGGTTAAAAGCCTTACCGCCCTGATGGCATCATCATTACCGGGTATAATGTAGTCGACCTCGTCAGGGTCACAATTTGTATCCACGATAGCTACAATTGGAATACCCAATTTGCGCCCCTCGGCAACGGCAATACGTTCTTTACGCGGGTCAATAACAAACAATGCCTGGGGTAAACGACGCATTTCCTTAATACCGCCCAAAAATTTAGCCAATCTTTCTTTTTCATGCAATAGTTCAGCAACTTCTTTTTTGGGCAACTTATCCAGCGTTCCATCCTGTTCCATCTTCTCAAGTGCATGCAACCTGTCAATTCTCCTGCGAATGGTCTGGAAATTGGTTAGCATACCCCCAAGCCAGCGCTGGTTGACATAAAACATACCACAACGATCAGCTTCTTCGTGAACTGATTCCTGAGCCTGTTTTTTAGTACCGACAAATAGTATGCTGCCGCCTTCTTGTATGGTAGCTTTTATAAAATTATATGCTTCCTCTACCTTTTTTACAGTTTTTTGTAAGTCAATAATATATATGCCATTGCGATCTGTAAAAATATAGGAAGCCATTTTCGGATTCCATCTCCGGGTTTGGTGTCCAAAATGGACACCTGCCTCAAGCAATTGTTTCATAGATATTACGGCCACTAGTAGTAACACCTCCTCCCTCGCCGGTTTTTACCTCCGCTACCATCATCTTTCCCAGGGCCCCACGAGGAGGAACCGCCTGCGCAAAATCCGGTAGCGTGTGTATTTAACACCAGGATGTATTCTAACATAAAGTTTAACCTATGACAAGGCTACCTGTTAAATAGATCAAAAAATCAGCCATTTCTTCAATGGCTGATTTGCACTAAAACTATTTTTTAATGTTCCTTTAACCGCTCCAACTCTTCAAGCAAACGATCATTTAGCACTTTTATAAAGGTGCCCTTCATACCCAAAGACTTTGATTCAATGACCCCGGCACTTTCAAACTTGCGCAATGCGTTTACAATTACAGATCTGGTTATACCAACCCGGTCCGCTATTTTACTGGCCACCAATAGTCCCTCATCGCCATCAAGCTGCTCAAATATATGATGTACTGCATCAAGTTCCGAATACGACAATGTGCCTACAGCTATTTGCACAGCAGCGCGTTTTCTGGCTTCCTCTTCCATGCGATCCTGGCGAGCCCGCAGTATTTCCATTCCGATAACAGTAGCACCCAGTTCAGACAAAATTAAATCTTCATCCTCGAAGTTCCTATCAAATCTAGCCAGCACCAGCGACCCCAACCGGGTACCTGTACCCACTATGGGTACAATTGTAGTAATCATTTTTTTGTTAAAATGACACTTTATTTCGTGATTTAAGTCGCAAGTGTCATGAGGATTACAATAGTTAGCATACGTTTCGTTGATCCGCAACACATTTTCATTATATTCGGGCGGAAAACCTGTCGGTGATTCTACAATGCTTCTCGTAATTTCACATTCAAATCCCTTTAAGTAACTGAAACCCAACACCTTTCCCCGCCGGTCCAGTATATAAACACTGCATTCTATAATTTCACTTAATATTGCCGAAATTTCCTTGAAATCAACCGGATAACCGGCAGATTTTTGTAACACTTTATTAATAGAGCGGGTTTTGGCTAGTAAATTATGCAAACTATATCGCCTCTTTCTCATACAAATTCACGATAGCGAACAAAACTTTTTGGATTATTTTTTTCAGTGCAGCAAATTGTACAGCTTATAGCTAATAGCTTAATTAAAAAAACTTCGATCATATTTAAACGCCACACTAAATATTGAATAAATAATTCATATTTTCTGTAAATTTTTTCTATTTGTTATTTTATATTATAGTATATACCTGCTCAAATCTTGATCCTTTACTACCTCACCAAGCTTTTTGACAACATATTGTTCATCAATATTAAATGTGCTGTTTCCAAGATCAGCGGCGTCGAAAGAAACCTCTTCCAGCAACTTTTCCATAATGGTATGTAATCTTCTAGCACCTATATTTTCAGTTTGCTCATTTACAGTATAAGCTATCTCAGCAATTTTCACAATAGAATTTGGCGAAAATATAACCTCTACCCCTTCAGTACGTAATAGTTCAATATACTGTCTTATTAAAGAATTTTTAGGCTCTACTAAAATATGCCAAAAATCATCCTTAGTCAGGCCGGTCAGCTCCACTCTAATAGGAAAGCGACCTTGCAGTTCGGGAATCAAATCAGATGGCTTTGACGCGTGAAAGGCACCGGCTGCAATAAACAAAATATGATCTGTTTTAACCGGCCCATATTTAGTCATTACCGTAGAGCCCTCTACTATTGGCAATATATCCCTCTGTACGCCACCACGGGAAACATCAGGGCCGGCACCACCCTCACGCATAGCAATCTTATCAATTTCGTCCAAAAATATAATCCCCTCATTTTCCGCCAACTTCACGGCAGATGAGGTCACCTCATCCATATCAATTAGCTTTTGGGCCTCCTGCTGAGTTAAAATTTTGCGTGCCTCAGCAACAGTCAACCTGCGCAGGCGTTTTTTCTTGGGAAAAATGTTGCCCAGCATATCACTGATATTAACGCCCATCTCTTCAACGCCTGAACCCGTAAAAACTTCCATCATGGGCGGCCGGCTGTCTTCCACTTCAATTTCCACATATTCTCCTTCCAGCTCGCCTCTGGCCAACTTTTCTCGCAAGGTTTCCCTTTCGAATTTGACCCGGCCGGCCATTTGTTGATATTGGGTATTTTCCGTCTGATCAGGCTGACGACCGGCACCAAACAACATTTCCAAAGGATTACGTACTGTTTTATCCTCCCTCGGCAATGGGGCCAGTAGTTCTATAATTCGTTCTTGTGCCATTGTATTTGCTCTTTCTTCCACCATGGCTATTCTTTCGTTACGCACCATACGAATGGATGTTTCCACCAGATCACGTACCATTGACTCCACATCCCGCCCCACGTAACCTACTTCGGTAAACTTAGTGGCTTCCACCTTAACCATTGGCGCTTTGACCAATTTAGCCAGGCGGCGGGCAATTTCAGTTTTACCCACACCAGTCGGTCCGATCATCAATATATTTTTAGGCATTATCTCATCCCGCAAGTCTTCGGGCAGTTTACTTCTCCGGTACCTGTTGCGCAATGCAATGGCCACTGCTTTTTTGGCCTGGTCTTGTCCCACCACGTATTTATCAAGTTCCGCTACAATTTGCCTGGGCGTTAGCGAATTCATACTATAAACCTCCGTTTTTCATAATGTCTCAACGATGATATGATTATTAGTATAAATACAGATATCAGCAGCTATGGCCATGGCCTCCTGGACTATTTCGGCGGCACCCAACCCGGTATGTTTGACTAGCGCCCGGGCCGCCGCTATTGCATAAGGCCCCCCGGAGCCAATAGCGACCACTCCGTCATCAGGTTCAATTACTTCACCATTCCCGCTAATGACCAGTATACAATCTTTATCTGCCACAATCAGTAGTGCCTCTAAGCGACGCAAATATTTATCCGAGCGCCATTCTTTGGCCAATTCCACCGCTGCCCTTTTCATATTACCCTGGTGTGACTCGAGTTTAGCCTCAAATTTTTCGAATAATGTGATGGCGTCAGCCACCGAACCGGCAAACCCGGCCAACACAGCCCCTTCATGTAAACGACGCAATTTGTGGGCATTATGTTTTAATATTGTATTTTGGCCGAAGGTCACCTGGCCATCACCGGCCATAGCAACCTCATTACCTATCTTTACGGCCACTATAGTGGTAGCATGAAACATATTGTCATTCTCCTTTAAGCTTTTTTGTCATGCTCTTGGGTGACATTTATCATAAACTCGCTTGATGCGTTCCTTGCTTAAATGGGTATAAATCTGGGTTGTAGAAAGCCGCGCGTGCCCTAAAAGTTCCTGTACTGACCGCAAGTCGGCACCGTTATCCAGCAAGTGAGTAGCATATGAATGGCGAAATGTATGCGGGCTGGTCTTTACATTCAACGGCAACTGCTGTATATATTTTTTAACCAGCCAGCGTACGCCCCGGTCGGTAAGCCGCCTACCTTGTTTATTTAAGAAAAGGGCATATTGGCCTCCTTTTTTCCCATCCATTAACAGCGGGCGCACTTGATGCATATAATAACGCACCGCTTCCACGGCGTAACTTCCCAGCGGTACCAGGCGCTCTCTGTTACCCTTTGCAGTAACTTTTATGGTTCCTCTGTTAAGGTCAATATCAACAATATCGATGCGTACCAGCTCACTCACTCTTATGCCCGTGCTATATAACGTCTCCAGTACAGCCTGGTCCCTGGCACCCAATAGCTTTTGTCGATCGGGGTATTCCACTAATCTCTTCATTTCCATTTCTGCTAGAAAGCGGGGCAATTTCCTGCCACGCTTGGGAATACTGACTCTGGAAAGAGGATTGTCATCCAATACTCTCTCCCTGCACAAGTACCTAAAAAAAGACCGCCAGGAAGACATCCGCCTGGCAATGGTAGCACCTGATTTTAGTCGCGCATGTAAATCCGCCAGGTAGCTCCTAAAAAGGTCTTTGGTAATCTGGGACGGGTGAACAGTATAATCTTCCCTGGCCAAGGTTTTGGAAAAAAACATCAGCCCGTCGTATAAGTCGTTATCATAACTTTTAATGGTATTAGGAGAAGCATTTTTTTCCGTCTGCAAAAAAATAAAAAATCCATCCATATAACCGTACATTATATAACCTCACAATGACACCAGTTATAACACTGATTCTAAACTGTATACTAGGCAAAAATTCCACCTACTTGAAGTTTCCAACCGGCCCGCCAATCCTTTCGTGGTCATGATTACCCCATTACCATACCTTTTTATACTATTGCAGAAGTTCCTGGAATTGCTTTAATTTTTCCAATGCCCGACCGGCGTACATAGCATTTCGCTTTTTTTTATCCCGCACTTTTTCATCCAGGGGTGGGAAAAGACCGAATGTCACATTCATGGGTTGGAAATGACGAGCATCTGTCGATGTTATGTAATGAGCCAGGGCACCGTGGGCTGTTTCAGCCGGCCAGATCACCGGCTGGCGCCCTTTTAACAGCAAGGCAGCGTTTATACCTGCCACCAGCCCCGAGGAGGCTGATTCAACATAGCCTTCCACCCCGGTCAACTGCCCGGCAAAAAACAAATCTTCCTTTAATTTGCTCTGATAAGTCGGGTTCAACAATACAGGGGAATTGATATATGTATTTCGATGCATAACACCATAGCGCACAAACTCAGCCTGCTCCAAACCTGGTATCATGCCAAAGACGCGCTTTTGCTCGCTCCATTTAAGGTGGGTTTGGAAACCAACAATATTAAGCAATGTACCCGCCGAATTATCCCTGCGCAACTGTACCACGGCAAACGGTCTTTTACCTGTACGCGGGTCAACCAAACCTACAGGTTTCAGCGGTCCAAAACGCATGGTATCGCGACCCCGCCGGGCCAGTACTTCTATAGGCATACAGCCTTCAAAATTTATTTCTTTATCAAAATCCTTGCGGGGTGCCCGCTCGGCACTGGCCAGAGCCTGCTGGAAAGCAATGTACTCGGACTCATTCATCGGACAGTTTAGATAGTCGTCCTCACCTTTGTCATATCGGGAGGACCAGAAAGTCTTCTCCCTATCGATTGATTCCAGATTAACTATAGGAGCCACGGCATCGTGAAAATATAAATATTCGTACCCTGTAAACTCTCTGATTCTCTCCGCCAGCCGGTCTGAAGTTAAAGGTCCCGATGCTACCAGCACCACACCGTTCATTATACCGGAATATTCCTCTCTGCACACTGTAATTTGCGGGTGTTCCTCCAGCCTACCGGTGACAGCACGGGCAAAACCCTCCCGGTCCACAGCCAGCGCGCCCCCGGCCGGCACGCTGTTACAATCCGCGCACTGCATAATAATGGAATCCAACCTGCGCATTTCCTCTTTTAATAAACCCACGGCGTTTTCCAGAGCCCGAGCCCTAAGTGAGTTGCTGCAAACCAATTCGGCGAAATACTCTGTTTGGTGAGCCGGGGTATTCTTTTTGGGTCGCATTTCATAAAGCTGTACCGGTATACCCATGCGGGCCGCCTGCCAGGCCGCCTCGGCCCCGGCCAGGCCGGCACCTATGATGATTAATGGTTTTTGCAATATAACCACCTCTGTACTCAAAAGCTAATTACCACACTTAGTAGGCACTCACCGAATCATTTGGTTCATTTGCGGCAACCTTTCTATTTTCCCCTTCATCTTCTTCGGCAGCTTCAATTTTACCTCCGCATTCTTTATTTATACATTGATATAACTTGCCCTTTTTATTTTCCTTTAACACCATCATGCTGTTACACAGAGGACATTTATGATTGGTAGGCTGATCCCAGACCACGAATTCACATTCCGGATAGTTACTGCAACCATAAAATTTTCTACCTTTTTTGCTGCGTCGGAGCACCAACTCACCCTGGCAATTGGGGCAAGCTACACCCGTCGGCTCAAGCAACGGCTTGGCGTTTCTACACGCTGGGAACCCCGGACAGGCTAAAAACTTACCATACCTGCCCATTTTAATCACCATGTTCCTTCCGCAAAGCTCACATACTTCGTCGGTAACCTCGTCCTCCACCTGAATATGTTCAATTTCCTGGTCGGCAACATCAAGCGATTCCTGAAAGGGCAGATAAAAATCCTTCAAAATATTTACCCAATCCACATCTCCTTCTTCAACATCATCTAACTTTTGCTCCATTTCAGCAGTAAATTCAACGTCGATTATATTATAAAAATATTTTTTTAAAAGGTCTACCACCACTAAACCAAGCTCGGTGGGGTAAAAATTTTTCTTCTCTCTGATCACATAACCTCTTTTTAGAATTGTATCTACAATCGGTGCGTAGGTACTGGGCCGGCCAATGCCCTTTTCTTCTAAAATCTTAATTAAGGTAGCATCGGTAAACCGGGGCGGCGGCTGGGTAAAGTGCTGTTTAGGCACTAAAGTCAGGAGTTTAAATCGATCGCCTTCCTTAAGCTCCGGCAATTTTTTGTCTTCGCCGCTATCCTCTTCATCGTCGCGCCCTTCAATATAAACCTGCATAAAGCCGGGAAATTTAACAATGGAACCGGTAGCTCTAAAAATATACTTGCCTGCCTGTACATCCACGCTGGTGGTATCTATAATCGCGGGGCTCATCTGGCTGGCCACAAATCTTTCCCAGATCAACTTGTACAGCCTGTACTGATCACGAGTTAAAAATTGCTTTACTTTATCCGGTTCCCGCTGCACAGAAGTAGGCCTGATGGCTTCATGAGCGTCCTGCGCCCGGCCCTTTGGTGCCACGCGCCTTTTTTCGGCAGGCACATACTCGGCACTAAAACGCTCGGCAATGAAAGCAGCTGCTTCTTGCTCGGCAATTTCAGATATACGGGTGGAATCGGTACGGATATAAGTAACCAGACCCACCGGGCCTTCCTTGCCTAAATCAAGCCCTTCATAGAGTTGCTGAGCCAGCAGCATGGTTTTCCGAGCGGTAAAATTTAATTTACGATAAGCCTCTTGCTGCATACTACTGGTAATAAACGGAGGCGCAGGCTGTCTTTTTTTCTCCCGCCTGGCAACCTTGGCTACCTCAAAGGACTCATTTTGTAAATTATCCCTGATTTCGTTGACATGCGCCTCATCTGGAATATGCGCCTTTTCCCCGTCAATTTTATATAATTTAGCTTCCAGGCTACCCATTCTACCCTTGACAAGCTTGGCGGCTAAAGACCAGTATTCTTCAGGTTCAAAAGCCTGGATCTCCTCCTCGCGGTCACAGATCAAACGCATAGCCACCGATTGCACACGCCCGGCGCTTAAGCCTTTTTTAACCTTGCGCCACAGCAGCGGGCTTAGATTATAGCCCACCAACCTGTCTAAAATACGCCTGGCCTGCTGGGCATCCACCTTACGCAAGTCAACAGGGCGTGGATTTTTTACAGCCTGCTGCACCGCTTGTTTAGTAATTTCATTAAATGCAATCCGGCACGGATCTTGTTCATTAATATTTAACATATTGGCCAAGTGCCACGCAATAGCCTCCCCTTCCCGGTCAGGGTCAGAGGCCAGGAGTACCTTGTCGACCTTTTTAGTAGCAGCCTTTAGCTCTTTAATGATATCCCCCTTACCCCTAATGGTTATATACTTGGGTTTAAAGCCTTCCTCTATATCAACCCCGAATTGACTTTTTGGCAGGTCCCGTACATGTCCCATGGACGCCTTAACTGTATATTTATTACCAAGAAACTTACCCAAGCTTTTTGCCTTGGCTGGTGATTCTACAATTACCAAAGTTTTTGCCACACAGTTCACCTCAAGTCATAGGTTTGATAGCCGGTCAAAAATTTCCATACCGGGTACCATCTATAAAATCTATCCTAACTCACGGCCTTTTAGAACATTATTTGCCGGAAAGAGCATAAAGCCTGCCGGGCATCTGCCTGACCAACCCCTTCACTTCCAGAAACATCAAGGCCGACATCACTTCTCCGGCCGCAAGGCCTGATCTTTGAACGATAAATTCCAGGGAAACACTTTCAAAGTTTAATAATTTAAGCAATAGTTTTTCATTATCATCTAATTTTAAACCCTCGTTGGACATAAGGGGTGGTTCCGGTTCAATTACCGTAAGGCCCAATTCCTCAATAATATCCCGGGCACCCAACACCGGTGCCGCTCCCTGTTTAATTAGCTCATTAGGACCACGGCTCAACTTAGATGTAATATTCCCGGGCACAGCCATTACATCCCGTCCCTGCTCCAGCGCCACATGGGCAGTTATCAACGCGCCGCTCCGCTCAGCGGCCTCAACGACCACTACCACCCTGCACAGGCCACTGATCACCCGATTGCGCACCGGAAAATGCCAGGCATCCGGCGGGGTACCCGGCGGAAACTCACTGATTACAACACCGTTTTGCACAATACTACCCATTAGCCTGCCGTTTTCCTTGGGATAAATCACATCCACCCCGCAACCTAACACGGCAATAGTTTTACCACCTGCGTCCAGTGTACCGCGGTGGGCGGCGGCATCTATTCCACGGGCCATGCCACTTACCACAACCACCCCGGCACCGGCCAATTCGCGGGCCAGGTTTTCCGTCACGCTTAATCCATAGGGAGTAGCCTTCCTTGCACCCACCAGGGCCACGGAGATTTCATTAAAGCAATCCGCCCGGCCGCGCAAAAATAATACCGGCGGTGGGTCGTATATATTTTTTAACTGCTCGGGATAGTCGGCATCCGTATAAAAAAGCACCGTGATTTCCCTATTATTTAGATAACTAGCCACTTTGGACAAATCACAGTTTCTCCGGCGTACCAGCATTTCCATATTATCACTTGGACGCGAACCCTCCAAAGCATTAAACTTACTGTCGGGTGCCCGCCAAGCATTCTCCGGTGTACCGAAATGCTCCATAATTGTCCAAAACTTGCGAGCCTGGCCGGCCAGGATATTATGCCAAGCAAGCCAGTATATTTTATCACCCATATTAATTCACCACCAGGGTCCTTTTTTGGTGCCATTACTGCAACATGTTCAAGATCAACAAGCTTTTTCCTGCTTGTTCCAAATGTTCTATTGCCATTATACTTTAAAAAAGACTTGAATCAATAGCCTTGGCATCAAGTACTGATGGTATATCTTTTCCGACAAACAAATCAATATTATTTTTTTTATCAAGCAAGTCCGCAAACAAATCACCAAGCTTTTGCACACGATCGATAATATTTGCGATATTAAATTGCTCTGGCCTAATACTCTGTTCTTCCAGCTCCGCCCAGGTTAACGGAGTGGATACGTGGGCACCGGGTAGTGGCCTAAGACTGTAAGTAAAGGCCATTGTTTTGCCCCGCCCGTTTTGCAGATAATCCAAATAAACCTTGCCTTTGCGCTTGGGGATACTTCTTTCCAAACTCACCCCGCAAGGGTAAGCCATGACTATTATTTCAGCTAAATTTTTCATTGCTGCAGTGACCTCGGCAAAGGTATGTTTCCCAGCCAGGGGAATAAAAACATGCAGGCCGCTAGAACCCGAAGTTTTAGGGAAACCGGTTATGCCAAATTCCATAAGCATATCCCGTACCAGCAGGGCTACTTTTATTACTTCGCTAAAGGGAACCCCCTCGGCGGGGTCCAAATCAAATACCGCAAGGTCCGGGTAATCAATGTCCTCCACCCGACTTAGCCAGCCGTGAATTTCCACGCAACCCTGGTTTGCCAACCAAAGTAAGGTCGGCGTGTTGTTGCACACGATATAAGTGATTATTTTCCCGGTATGCAGGACCGGGTAGGTTTCCACCCATTCCGGAGCATAGGAAGGACATTCCTTTTGATAAAAATAGTCTCCATTAATTCCATCCGGGTATCTTTTCATAACCAGCGGTCGGTTATGGATATGTGGCAAAATATAAGGTGCCATATCCAGATAGTATTTAATCAAATGAGCCTTGGTTAAGCCCATATCGGGCCAATAAAGCTTATCCAGATTGGTGAGGGTCAATACCCTTCCCTGTATCTCTACTATTTCTTTTTTTGCCTTGGACATTAGTCACCACCCTTTACTCAACTCTATCGTCCGGCCTGCCCGCATTCCTCGGGTGCCTTGTCGCCGCGCAACCCCTTATATACCGGATGCCGCAATATACCTTCCCTGGTGAGGGTTAAGTATTCTACACTACAGACCAGCCGTGGCTGAACCCAATGTACATCGTTCACCGGTACCAGGCTATTTTTTAAAGGTTGGCTGTCCGTGCCAAGATCGGCCAGTTGTTTAAGTAAAAATAACTCTTCATTCCGGCTTAAGCCACTTCCCACCATACCCTGATAAACAAAATTTGTTCCGTTCCAGGCGGCCAGCACCAGTGAACCAAGCAGCCTCCTTCCACGCCCCCCACGGTATCCACAGATAACCAAGTCGGCCTCCCGGGTATGACGTAACTTTTTCCAGTATATTGAGCGAGTACCGGGTATATATTTACTGTCCATCCTTTTGGCTACGACCCCTTCAAGTCCCTTGTCGACACAGGCTCGGTAATATGAAACCCCTTCCCCCTGCACCGGCTCGGATATTATAAAATTACCCCCCGTAGTAGCAACAGTCTGCAAACAATCCCGGCGTTCACTCAAAGAAAACTGCATCACGGATTTACCCTGGTGATATAAAATATCAAAGGCTACGTAAATAGCCGGCAAAGTCTGCGCTGCCCAAGAAACCCGGTTTTCGTCCACTAGCTTAGCCCGGGACTGCAAAGCGTCAAAAGAGGGTTTACTGTCATGCAATACAATAATTTCACCATCCAGGACCAGAGGTTTATCCTTAACACAGCGGTTTAGACCTGCCAGGTCGGGAAAGGTGCCGGTAATATTTTTCAAGTTTCTAGAGACCAGTGTGGTTTGGCCGTCCAGGTATGCCAAGCAACGATAACCATCCCACTTAATCTCGAAAAAGTAATCGGGATCGTCAAAAGGTTGGGCGGGGACGGCCAGCATTGGTTTCACCAGTGGAAGGGCGCTTGTCCCAACCGGGTTCATGATCTTTTACCCGCCGCCTGGCGCTTTTTACGGTTACCTCGTTCTTCCTTGGCAATTTCAATACTAGCTTGCAGCGCCGCCATAAGGTCAACCACATTTTCAGCAACTGGGACGGTCGGTTTTTCCAAAACCGCTTCACCGGCAATTTTAGCCCGGATCATTTCATGTACCTTTTCACGATAGGCACTGGTATACTTGCCGGGTTCAAAATCTGTAGAAAGATTGTCAATCAAATTTACCGCCATCTTGACTTCGTTCTCATGCAGGTTAACTTGGTCGCTAATTTCCTCAACTTGCTCAACCGAACGCACTTCATCGACATAAAACATTGTTTCCATGATTAATGCCCGCTCGGTGGGTCTAATAACAGCCAGAGACTCCCGATTTCTAATAGTTATCAGAGCAATGGCCGCCCGGGAGGTCTCAAGCATAGCTTGTCTTAAAAGCTCGTATACTTTTTTACCACCTTCACCCGGACCTAAGTAATAGGAGCGATCGTAATAAACAGGATCGATTTTTTGCATATCTACAAAATCAATTATATCCACGCTGCGGTTCTTTTTCCCGGACAAGCGCGCCAGTTCATCTTCATTAACGGTTATATACCGGCCCTTTTCATATTCATAGCCACGTACTATTTCATCGGTTTCAACTTCCCTGGTACAGTGGGGACAATAGCGCACATAACGCAGCGGAGTATGGCAACCGGCATGCAGATAATTAAACTTCACATCTTTTTTTTCGGTGGCGGCATACATTTTCACGGGAACATAAATTAAGCCAAAGGTAATAGCGCCCTTCCAAAGAGCCCGCATAATTTCACCGTCCTTGATAGATACTGGAATGTGCGTGGCAAACATCAATTTTATTATTGTTTGACAGATAAAAAAATAACCCCGTAAATACGGGGTAAATTGTTCCTACTTGTTCCTCCGGGAAAGGTTATTGATTTGTTAGCTTAGAGTATTTTGCTTAAAAACTCCCTGGTACGGGTATGGGAAGGGTTGGTGAAAATTGCTTCGGGGCCGTCATCTTCCAGGATTCTCCCGTCATTCATAAAAACAACACGATCGGCTACCTCACGGGCGAAACCCATTTCGTGGGTGATCACACCCATTGTCATACCATCACGGGCCAAATCCCTAATCACCTCCAGCACTTCGCCCACCAGTTCAGGATCTAAAACGCTGGTAAGCATTTATGGGGTATATAAAAAACGGTTAAATTAATTTTTTGTATACTTTATCTCCGTTATAGGTAAACAAGGCTTTCTTATCATCAACAATTGTTTCTATGAGCACTTTCCGCCCCCAAACTTTATGTACATGGGGTAGCGTTCTCTCCAAGTAATAAATGTCCAGGTCTGCTCCCTCATGTACGTGCCTCAAGTACAATTCCCCCTGCTTGTTAAAATCGCCGTCCTCCACCACAATGTACGGTAGCCCGCAATTATACAAGTTTACCACCAATCCGTCACGCACTTTTTCCCAATCCTTATCGGTTACCTTCCAGTCATAACCTACTTTTTTAAATAAATATAGGTCATTTTCTTCCACCAGTTCCCTGGTTAAATAGTTGCGTATAAAAGACAGGTCATTTTCGGTTTCCCGGACTTCAAAGATTTTCTGTCTACCCTCGCCTCCTGGGCGACCGTATCTTTCTTTTTCTTCATCGGTGGGATTATCCCACTTTTTTTCAATATTTTCAAACATCTTCAACCCTAAATTATACGGGTTGATCTGATACTTAGACGTTTGGACAACCCCGGAGTGCGTCTTTGCAAACTCCACCGCTTCATCCTCGGTTAAATCCATCTCCCGCATAATGCGCATATGCCAGTAAGTAGCCCATCCTTCGTTCATAATTTTAGTCTGCATCTGAGGCCAAAAATATAACATTTCCTCCCTGAGAATGGATATTATATCTCTTTGCCAATCATCCAAATCCCGCCCGTAATTCATCATAAACAACAACAGATCCTTATCCGGCTGTTCGGGAATTTTCTTTCCCCTGTTTTCTGCTTCTGCACATTGACCCTCACACTCACCTTTATCCAAATCCCAGAGATCATCATAAGGGGTTTCCTCCCTGCCCTGGCAACACTTGCCACTGGAAAAGTTTTGCCCCTGACAGGACTGTTCTTGAGTTTTGCCTTTTTTATCCTGCCTCCCACCCGGATTGATGTGCCTTACAGGGTCAATATTTTCCTGCAAAGCAATCACCGCATCTAAGAAGCTTTCCACCTTATCCCGCCCGTATTTAAACTCGTATCCCCTGATGCGTTCCGCCGCCACCGACATGCTTTCCACCATATTCCTGGGTGTTCTGCTAAAATAGTAGTTGTTCTTAAAAAAATCGCAGTGCGCCAGCACATGGGCAATGACCATTTTATTTTGCACAAGCGAATTTCCTTCAAGCAAAAAGGCATAACAAGGATCCGTGTTGATAACCATTTCATAAATACGGCTGAGATTGTAGTCATATTGCGTTTTCATCTTATGATACGCCTTGCCAAATGATACATAACATACAGAACATATTATATTGCTTCCATATAATATAGCACAAAAAAGCCCGGCTGATGCCGGGTTAATTTTTTGTGTTCTCATCTCGCCAAGCCTCATCAAGTTTCTGATATCGCAACCGCTTCTCCTGGATCTCCTTACCCACCTCCTTCCAGTGACGGCCAAACTCCCGCGCACATTGCTGCCGTCGCTCCTCTCTGGATCGCACAAAATCCGGCGGCGGAGCCATCTTTGCGATAAAAGCTGGGCAATCCTGACCGGAGGGCAGCCGGACCTTATTTACAGCTGCCCACTTTTCGGGCAGCGTTTTATATAACTCCTGGGGTTCATACGGCTCAAAAACGTGTCCCAACTCCATGAACTGTTTCAAGTCTTGCGTTTTGTAACTGGTAAACTGACACCCACCTGCAGCCACAGCCTGGGCAGCCGGTCCCATCTGTGACATATAGTGTGCCAGCCATAGCAATTTCAGGCGGTACTTTCGGAGCTCCACCGAAGCATCCTTATATAGCCGGGCCGCTTTTTTAATAAAACGGTGTGGCTCATCTATAAGGTTTAACGCTGGCTTGCGCTGATCCTGGGGAACATCCACCCTGGAATAAACGGCCATGAGTATTTTGTCCTGGGCGAAGCTTAAAACCAGCTCCTGCCCATCCGGGCCCCATGCGTCGCTGCTTGCATGGATGGACACCAGGTACCCATAACCACCCGTGGGATTATCGGCATAGTGACGGAAGTCCAACACCGGCCTGCCACTTTTTAGCTTGTTTGGCTGGTAGAAAATATTCTGCAGTGCCCGGGATTCAGTAAACATTTTCAGTCGGCTGATAATTGGATCTATTATACTGGCATCACCTCCTGTTGCGGCTTTTCCCTGAAGTGTTTGCAGATCCTGAGCGACTTCGGGCATTTCCTTGAGCAGCTTATTTTGCAGCAACTCCTCCCGGTACGCCGGTGACCGCAAAGCCAGCTCAACATCAAGCAAGCTTTTGGCAGGATCGGCCAGTGTGATCCGGGCTGCGCTGGTCAGGTATTGCCGCATACGGTCGGTTAACTCTGTGGTTGCGTTGCTATCGATGTAATCAATTAACCGGGCGGTGAGCCGTTCGCCCATCTCCAGGGCTTCCAGTTCATCCTCTGCACCGGCCAGGCGGCGGCTTGCTGTATCCCCCCAGTTCAAAGCTATTGGCCAGTGCTTGTTGTCAAGCTCTAGGTGGATGATCTTTTCATCCGGATAATCAACCGGCAAAGCATCCTCCAGATTGCGCAAAATCTGACCATCGGCTGTATCAATAACAAAGACGGTGAACCCGTTAAGCAGGAAGCCATGCACCCAGTTACCGCCAAAACCATCAGTTTTCCCGGTACCCATTTGGCCGGTGCCCATCGTCGGGGTACACAGAGCATCATATACATGCTTTTGCTGTACACCCGGAATCTCCACCACCGGCACCCGGGCGGTTCTCGTAACGCCCCGCTCGGTAACGTCGCCAAGGACAATACCGGGAACATCGTAGAATAACTCCCCGGGTAAACTTACCTCCCGCTGTTTGATGCTCTGTATTTGTGGGTATTCATCCTGGAGGCCGGCAGTGGGCAGCTGCATCAGTTTAACGGCCTCGGCAGCACTGCAGGTTATTCCAGAGATAGAATGTGGTCTGAAGCTTCTCACAGCTTCGCATAAGCTTCTCATGTTTTTAATATCCCTGCGCACCAACTCATTATCTGCAGATATATCTTTATATGCTCCCGCCATGGTCCGCATAAACAGTTCCGCCCGTTGATGGTCCTTGGATTCCGCGATAATGTGAATATTGGTTTTAAGTGTGGCGCTGTGTAGTTTACTAGTAGTGGCCGCGGTTAATCCTCGAATGGCTAGCATTTCACGCTCCGGATCCAATGGGCGGATCACCTTGGCCAACTGCCCGCCCATACCTTCCACTATGGCCTGTTGAACCTGTGTCATGGCTCCATTAAAGCCGCCCATCCCGGCAATTAAAACGGTGCCCGCGTCTAGTGATAATCGTCTAGGCATTTTCCCTTTGCTGAATACCTCATAAGCCCTCCCTGCGTCATATTCCCACTGGATGCTGTCTGTGGGTGTAAGTAGGATATCCACCAGGGCCAGTTCCCCGGGCTGCATCTCGGTAACGGCGGACAATATCCCGGGCAGCGGTGCCAAGGTATCCCGGTCGGTGGCCAGGCTAAACATATCATGGCGGCGGTAAACCAACTCACAGCCTTTACACTTGGCCGGGTCTAGGTTCAGGATGTGATCATCCTGGATGATGGTGGCCCTCTCCCAAACAGCCTGAACCTTTTGTTTGAAATGGTCGGCCAGGCGGGCCGGCACGAGCAGGTAAAAACATATACTGTTATGCTGCAGCAGGATGCGAAAGACAAAACGATCGGGTGCTTGGTAATTTACCTGCTTACCAGTCAGGGAAAGGCGGGCTAGTGGCCGGGAGTAAAACTCCGCCATAGCCTTGGCGATGCTCTCAACCGAGTAATTGCGAAGGGATCTATCTGGCACTAACTGCATGGCGGTCATGGGTTCCTGTCGCCTTTGAAATGCCCTCATCTACAACACATCCTGGAATAGCTTGATAAGCAGATAAACAGCTAGGATAAGCTTAACCAGCGCCCCGCCCCGCTCCACACCACACATAAATGTAAAACTGCCACACATAGCCCCGAGCAGGGCGAATATATCAATATTTTTAAGAACATACATAGCCCCGGTGGCGATAGCCCCCCACTGCAATAAAAACATCAGTTAAACGCCCCCCATATTGCGAAGAATACCTCCGGCAGCACAAACAATCCGACAAACCCAATGATGGACTGCCATATCTGCTGTTTTCCTGATGGATCGCCCATGATAATACGGCACAACCCCCAGAGCGACATGCCAATACCAACAGCCAGACCAAACTCCTGTAGTTTGCCAACCAAGGGCCAAAGCTTTACTACCAGGTCGCCGCCTACCGGTGCGGCGGCCAGCATGGCGCCTGGCGGTGGGAGTAACTTTTTTATGACCGCCTCTACCTGGTCCATGACAGCCAATACCTGCTGCCGCCAATTTGTAATAGTAATAACTGCCGCTGGCTCCGGTAACGTCGCCGGTTCCCATATGCGACCGTTAATACGGACTATCATTTCTACCACCTCCGTGTGGTTATATATAACAACTTTGTATGGCAATATAATGCAACCTGCATTGGACACGCATATTTTATTGGCTCTCGGCATAGGCTGTAGCGTAAGCGAAGCCGCTGCAGCGGAAGCCAATAGGGTAAATGTGTGCTATTTCAAATAGCTCCAGTCCAACATCTTGGGCTGGGGCTTTTGCTTTTTATCAGACTGTTTAACGTTGTTTAACACTAATCGCAGCCCCTGACGAATCATTTCGGATACTTCTCCCGACTCAACGCCCTGAATACCTTTGATAATGTCCTGGTCACGCTTTCTCAATCTAGCTGCCACTATCATGTAACTAATTTCACCTCCCGGTTAAAGCTTTATGGTTAACGCTAAATATTTAGTGTTTAACAGATATTACTCAGAACCGTTTGTCCAATATGACAATAAAAAAGAGCCCGCACCGTGGTAATTTACGGTACGGGTTCCAAGAAAAACAGATCGTGTAACCTGGCTGGAGGGCAATTTAATGACCGCATTAGCAACAATACAAATGTAATCCCTGGTTCATATTTGCCCCGAAGAACATCCGAAAGGTAAACATAGTTAATGCCGGTTTCTTGGGATATTTGCCGCTGGGTTTTGCCGCTGATCCGTATGGCCATCTTTAAATCATTACGCAGGACAACATTATTTTTATGCAACGGCTCCTGTTTAGTAGTAGCATACATTTCAAGCCATTGGGCTATAATGACCTGCAGAAATCGACTTTCTGTTATTTGTGGGTCGTGTGCTTTTGTTTTTTCATATAGGGTTTGAAGTGATTTTCTCATGCCATCTGGCAAGTCTAAGTCGTTTAACAATCCTTATCACCTCCGATGTTTAATGTATACGCTAATCTAGCCAAGGAAATGCTATGCTTACGGAGGTGTATAAAATTGCTTTGGTCAATTGCAAAAGATAGCAGGGAGTTAAGATATGATTCTGGAGATTATAATTCAGAAAAATATGACTTTGATAAAGCCGCTAAGGATATAGCTAAATGGGATAAGGAGAATAAATAAGGCTGGCTATTAATGCCGGCCTATTCCTTTATTAACCTTTTAGCCTAAACCTTCCGCAACTTTGCCTCTCTGGGTCGCCGTGTTGTAAACATTCCTCCAGCCCTTCCAGGCCAACACGCTTTATGATGTCCATCACCGGCAGAATCACCGGTATACGTTTCTCCAGGTTACCGTATGCTTTTATGTGCACAACACAGCCTTGGCGAGTTTCCGCTTTGCCCCGGATCGCAACGAAGAACATGCAATCATTACATCGGTGGATAGCCTTTTCGCGTATCTGGGGTAGGTACATGCGATGTTTATCCCAGAGGACGTTATTTTTATTGCTCATTCTTGTATAGGCACACCACCATGTCAGTCAGGGAAATGACTCTGTTCATTATAAACACATCCAAACTAATGTTTGGTTATATTGTATGCTCCGGCAAACATATATTCAATAGGCAAATTATGGGGAACGGGTAGGCATAGCACAGCCCCCGGTTGATGATGGCCGTATATGGCCGGGCCGGGGGAATCAGTTTTTAACTAAGAGTAATCTGACTTACTTCATAAACTGAGCAATGAAGTCTTTCCATTTGTCAAAGGTATCAATTAAAACTTGGGACTTGTTAGCTACATTAATGACATTGGAAACAGCAACTAATAAACCACCAACAGCTAGTTTATTGGGTTTACCTGATTCAATTTCTCTGGCTATTGATTTTACTGAATCTTCTACGTCTTTTCTTTGATCTTCGGGCATATCAACTTTATTAATTTCTGCTAATAAATCAGATGTAATATCTTGAAAGCTTTGCAACTGGTTAGTATTGGTAACTTTATTATCGGAACCTAGAGCAAATGCACTATTTTTAGCGTCAATTTTTACATCGCCAAATTCATTATGAGTCATACGTCCCCCAACAAATATTTGTTGAAATATAATAGTTGCTTTTGGTTCAATTGAATTTAAAAGTTCAATAGATTTTTCTGTATGAAATTCTGATGCACTTAAAGATAAAGCTCCTTGACTTAAACCTTGAACTATGTTTTTTAATAAATCTCGAGGGGTATCTTTTTTTTTTAGTGTTTTCTTTTATATAGTTTTTATATTCAGGGGTTATTATAAAAGCTGGGAATATAATGTCTATGGACAAATTAAACTCTTTACCACAATACTTACAGTATATAGTTTCGTCCAGGTTAGTTGGAAAGCTATCCAAAACATATAACGTACGAGCACAATAATAATTAGGACAACGTATTTCCCATTTTAATTGAAGTTTTGGCTTTTCTCTTGAAGCTAATTCTAAAAGATATTCAAATACAACTTGGAGAGGTAAACCTGTTTGTTTAGCCACGATCGTTGGATAAAATCTTTTAATGGGTAACACTGCTAGGTATTTTATTTGATCATCAATATCCCATTCTGTGGCCATTTTATCACCTCCCCAAATTAATATTAATTAACTATATTAACTATAGCAACACGCGTTCTCTTACATACCTTATGACATTTTCAGTGGCGGATGTTACAAAGTAAATGCTATTACTTTTTAAGCCCACACGGATAGTATAGTCGCTGGTTACGCCATCCTCATTATGTCTAAATTGTATGAACCCACCTTGGTGCTGCAAATAAGGCTGCAGGTAATCATAAAGTGGTAATCCCCTTAAGTCTCTGCCAGATACACCCATGCCTACTTTTTCTAAACCATTTAATATCAATGCAGTAAATGGTACCAATAGCAATTCCTCGCTAAAAGCACTCTTAGCGTCACTCAATTCTTCCCTTAGTTTTTCTGCATCATCTTCCACTAGGTATGTATCCAAAACAGAGAGAATTGACACAACAGCATCTGCTTGTTCTTGCGAAAAGTCTTCTAAAATTAACTCAGGTTTTGCACTTGCATCGATCAGTTCACCACCAAGAGCATCGGCCATCCTCGCAACATCATGTCCGAAAGGAGCTATAATATCTGTCTGGGCCATGGATATTTCCTGGCTGATCAATTGAGCCAAACTAGAAGCAACCTTTTTTGCTGTTGTAGGATCGCTTCGAACTTCAATGCAACCAGTATTTTCATTAATATAGACTGTTACGGTGCTACTTTTGGGGTTCATTATCATATGATTTCCATAAAAGTGCCTTGCCATTCCAGACTTATATATAAATCTTAAATAATATTCAGATTCATTTATTAACGATCCGCTAATTAAAACCGGTTGACTTTGTAAATTTTCAGCTATAGGAATCTCTATTCTTTTAAAAGGATTAAATCTTAAATTATTTATAATTAACTCTTTTGTGCCACTTAAATCGCCACCACTATCCAGATGATACCAAGTCACTGATGTTCTTCCGCATAAAATTTTTTGTTTACAAGGCTCTAGTGCCTGATCCTGAATAGTATAACTATCTTCTATTCTCCGCCAAATTTTATCTGACAATTCCGCAACTGAGCCATCATCAGGTAAATTCAAGTTGGTACATATGTCTTGAAGCATAGCTTTAGGAAGTTGTACTAAGTCACTTATTATAGCTATGTTTGGGATAGTTAACATATTAAACATCTCCTAGTAAAATTATAAAATAAAATTATAGTTTCTTCAATTAACCAGCTAATTTAATATCCCTGCAAAACGACAAAATGTTACAAAAATATTTCAGCTATGCTAAGATAAAAAGAATTACGTTTTTGGGGCGTATCAATCCCACACCCTCTCCAACATCCACCCGTCCTCCTTCTCCACCAAGTCACACAACATCCCCTGCCGCGTCTCGCACCGGTACCGCGGCAGGTAACCCTGCACCGTGCATTCGACCACGCTGTACCATTGCCCACGCCAGCGAAAAGCAACGGGCAGACCTTCTTTAACTTGGGCCTCCACCGGTTGGCGGTAAAGTTTGGACATAAGGCATCACCTGGGAATATTATACCATATGATGGAACTTATGTTTGCAAGAATGGGCAAAAAAAATAGCCCCGACACGTGGCCGGGGGTCATTTAAATCTGTAAGTATTTTATTTCGTTTTTTCCCGAACATTTTTCTGGGTACTGTAAAATCCAGATGCCGACAACCCAAGGGCCGCGCCGACAATAATGCACTGTAGTACAGTCCAGCCCGCTTCAGTCAAGCCATATGCCATCCCGATGGCCGCACCAAGCGCCAGGGCCAAAATGCCACCATATTTTTTGGGCATACCGCTGGCCACAGCCAAAGCTACCATCGCAATAATAAGAGGTACTATCATAACACCATAAATTTCTTCAATCATGCTTTTTCCCTCCTAATTCGGTTTAGTACTGTGGCAAATTCTCCCCAGGTCATCAATTTGTCAGGTTCCCGGGAAGTATTAATAATACCCGCACTAATCAACTGCTCAATTTCCGCCTGTTGGTCCCAATTCTGTTTTTTGGGGTCATATTCGACGCCCAAGTATGCCGCCAGGCCCTTTAATATGCCATCCGCAATCTTGGCCCACATCTCGGGAGTGGATACTGCAGTCGCCTCTTGGGGATCACCGCCTACAAAACCTGCCTCAATCAAGATGGCCGGCATGTTGGTATGTCTAAGCACATACAGACCGCCCGCTTTTATGCCTCGATCAGTTAGCCCTGTGCTTTGTGTAACAGCGGCTTGCACTGCTGCGGCCAGTTTTTGCCCTTCACCGGAAGTGTGGTAATGATACGTTTCTACGCCCTTGCCGACATGCTCAGCATCAGAGTTTTGATGGATGCTCACGAACAAATCAGCTTTTAGAACATTAGCAAACTCCACTCGCTTTGCTAAATCCTCCACCGCGGTATTGGCAAAATGCTTATTCTTAAGCCTTGTATATGCAAACTGCACCCCTGGCAGCTTTGGCTCCCTGCCGTGGATGGCCCGGGCTATAGCAAGGACATTGTCTGTCTCCTGATACATACCGCCCAGGGATACAGCCCCCGGATCACGCCCACCATGCCCTGCATCTATGACTATAAACATATCTAAACCCCCCTGATAATTACAGCACGTTTACCATCCCACTGCACCACACAACCTAAATTTTCGCTCACAAACCGTATGGGCACCATCAACCGGTTAGTCGCCGGGTCAATTTCAGCCGGTTGGTCCAGGGGCACCTTAAAGCCGTCCACCATAGCAAAGTCTTGACCGGGGGTTATAATTATTTTCAGTTTGGTCTTGGGCTGATCCTTAACAATATCAACCGTGGTCCATGCCTCCATAAAGGGGGGCGTGTCCGCGTCTGTGTCCGTGAATAGTTCGTATGGTATCCAGCAGTAACCCAAATCGCCCCATGCAGCTCCCCAGGAGTTACGAACACGCAAAAATCCTTTGAATGTGTGCTTGCCCTTGTATGCTACCTTGTAAGTATGATTTAAATTATCGTCCCAGCCCGTCACGGCTACGGCATGACCCCCTAATATGGACCCACTAGGCATCGGTAAAAATCCCTGCTCCGGTGTATTGGCTGCGCTGGTCCAAAGTAAAGCAATAAGCACCGGGCCATCAGATAAAATTGCTTGCTTAATTTCATCCAATGCATTGATGCGAGCATAACTCTTAATCTTGTATTGCTGCGCCTCCTGGTCTATTATAGCTGACGCCGTAGGTGGCTTTACATCGTTATTCATTAGCTTATAAGGGAAGGTAACTTCTGAGCATATTCCTGACTTAGCCAGCACAGACATGGCGGTCCTCGGATATGTCCCGGCCTGGGCTAATCCGTCCTGTTGCTTACATTTGCTGTAAACATAAAGAGGGGAGGTATCTACTACCTCACCTCTCTCTTTTGCTTCTTGGTAATCTTTTATTGCACTTGCCGCCTGACCTACACAGCTACCAAACTGGCCTTGGTTATTAACCGGCCACTCGGGCAATAAAAACCTTGTCGGTAGTGCCGTAGTAATTGGCTTTATTGCGCTATAGATATAATCCCTGTTATCCGGTGGTGATTTTACTACGCCAAAAGTACGATTTATCATTTTTATTTGATTCCTCCCTTGCCTTTTAAAATCTCCACCGCCTGCTTAATTGTCTCGGGTATTGGCAATCCCATGCGCCCGGAATTTTCGATGATGCTCAATAGCTCGTTAGCTAGGTAGAAAAACACGGTAGCGTCACGGAATAAGTGCAACTCGCCCAGGGCAGTATCAACCAGGTGAGCCACTGCAACCATAGCAAAGATAAATACTTTCTTGGCTATCCCAATTACTCCGGTCTGACTGGACAGCTCTCCTTTAGTCCAAGCAGCCAGCACACCAGAGACATAATCAACGACAACAAAAGTAAGCAGCACCCCAAGCAAAGCTGACCACCCCCCAAAAAAGTACAAGGCGGCAGCTCCGCCACATGATGTCAGCGCTCTATAAGCTACATCCCATCGCTCCATAAACATGGACTATTTTCCCCCTTTAAATTATTTACATAATGAACCTGAACATAAAAAATACGCCTACCGGCGCAATTCATCCAATTTTTCTAGCACTATGTCCAGCTTATCGTCCAGATCCTCCATAGTTAGCTTGCCAGCCGCTCGATTTTCTTTTATCTCGGCCAACTTTTGCTCCACCGTACCCAGTCCTATGGTGATTTTAACCCGCCCATTTGTTTCTTCGCATTTAATTTGCTTCATTGTATCACCACCTGCAATTTAACTGGCTGGCAAAGGTCCGCTGTTAATTCTACTTCATATGTCCCGGCGCCGGCGGAAAAATCAAACTCTCCAACCCCAGCGACAAGGTTCACGGTTCCCGCGTCTTGGCCATCAATTTTTATATCCACCGTTACGTCCTCCGGTATGATTACGCCCTGCCACTCCGTACTGTCTATATTAGGCTCATGCAAAGTGACAGAAACAACCCCAGAATCATACACCGCGCTTAGCTGTTTATAAAGGCAAAAATGAGTAAAACCACTTTCATCCGCAGGATGACTTTGCAATATTTCATGTTCAACCCTTTTATACACAGCATATCCCCCCCTTTCTTTTAATACTTCATAACTATCGCTTGCCCTCTAACGGATCCGGTTGATCTAATTCTGAACAATAAAGATGTGCTAAAACCGATAACAAAAGACAAAGAACCAGGAGCATCTAGGATAAAAGTGTCAGTAGAAAGCAACGATACACCGTCAACGACAATATCAACGCTAGAATTTTGTTGTGTGTCGGAGTGGGCAGACAAAGAAACAATACCTTTCCCAGTCGTGCTAACTACAGTAGTCCAAGAACCTGAAATATCCTCAGCATAATAGCCAGTCTTTGCTGAATTTGCTAAATCAAATTGCCTCCCTGAAATATTATTATCCAAATATCCAGCTCTAGCATCTGTAAAAGCACTCCTAAAAGCTGCAAACTTTGCATGTAAACTCCCAGAAGCGTCTGCCACATCCCCGCGCTGGCCCATTTGATACCCGAGCCAGCCAAGCACCGTAGAAATTATACCACCTAAACCAGCCATTAAGCACTCACCCCTCTTTTAGGCAACCCGCCGGAATATGTTACCATCAATATGTCTCTTATTCCACCCTCCGAACCGTCCGAAGGAGGGATATACTCATAAACCTTTGACGGCAACCCGCCAGTATACTCTATAGTAGTTAAAGCATTTTCTCCTTCAATTACATGCACCGGCTGACCACTGTCCCCACTATACAAATAATAATGTAAAGTATTACACCCTTCCCAAGACGGAGTTACCGGATCCGAAGCTCTAAAGGAACTTGCATCACTTGTCGCTTCACTGATCCAGTCTAATTTGTTTTCGGCATCTCCAGCCTTAATAACGGCTAACCAATAAGCCGTTCCCGATGTTACGTCTAAATCAATTGGAATACTCACCAATCCTGCCATGGTTGGCACAAACTCTTTTGGAATAATTACCTGTTTAAGAATAGTATCCCAAACAATAGCTCCGCCACCAGTGTCCGGGTGAATCCTTACTATCAAATCGGCTCCGTTGCCATCTTTATCAAGATGTAAAACGGCTCGACTAATATTAGTGACGCCAGTAGCCGTAAACCTAGTAACATAACAAAAACTAGCTACACTATTTTCAGCAGTTCCGACACCCTCTTTATAAGCAAAAACAGACCCCTCATATATACTAACAAAAGGCTGTAAATTTAATAACGAGTTCATGGCGTCCTCTGAAAAAGGCGTCACTCCGTCTTTATATGCATTTATTGTCAATTATCACACCCCCTGCTGGAAGGTAAACCGGCATTCCACACTCAGGACCTGATTTATGTTTTTACTAAAACTTTGAGTGAGCTCATTTATTTGCACTCCACTACCCACCTCGGCAGTTGCATCGCTAAATACACCAATCCATGTATGGTCACCATTGCCCTCGCTTAACGAAAGCGTAGATCTAAACCTGAGAACGGCTCCGGATTGCATAACTGCCCCAACGGCCTTCCTAAATACTTCCCCTCCTGCATTACCCATCGCTATATAGGGAGCATCCAGGCCGGCTACTTTGGCCGCAAACTTCTCAAGACCGGCCGCCTTCATAGCATTAGAAAACGGCCCCAGCCAGGGACCGTTATTATACTGAAAAAACCATTCACCTTTGATTTTTAAACCTTCCACTATACCACCGCCAAACATACAATTTCACCACAAATAGCGTCTGCATCGCCACAGTACCAGGGAGTTGTGCGAGGTTCTATAACAACTTCATCCAGGATAGCTACCCCATCATCTCCAACCGCAAACTTTTGTTGATATTTAACATCAACGATTTTCTTTTGCTGCTGTCCACTAACCAGGGCCTGCAATAAATCCGGAATCCCTTTTAAACGACCACTATAGGTAATTTTATAGGTAATCCTGCTATCAGTTAGCGCCGTTATATTTACTTTTTGAACAAGATACTGTCCCTGTATGCCGCGGCCAGGTAGATTGATTGTGAGTAGTTGACCAGGTGCCCAGCCAGGTATTTCAGTTTCAAAGCTACCTTTTATTATAGGGTTTGCGTGCTGTGCAAGCTCTGCTTGCCCGGCAGCTTCAGCCGCATCAATGGTAATGAGTGAATCGTCAACAATTTTATGCTCGTAAATACCGTCATCGCCCTGAATAGAGGCAATGGCCTGTTGACTGGCTAAATCTTCAACCATCGTAATAGCGTCCATTGGCTCCCGATATCTAAATATTAGCGTTGTACCGGCAGCTAGTGTGGGCGTTGCGGTGGCAAGCCGGATAAACTTTTCACGCTGGTTATACATCCACGCGTATTCTGCTTCATCGTCAACATATTCCAGGCCCGGGGTTATCTCCGGGGCCGATGCATCGCCAACGCACACCCGGGGGCTATGCGGTTCATGGCCCAGCACCCAAAGCCGCTGCACACCATCTGAAACATACGGGTGGTCAATGGGATCAGATAGCATTTTCCCGCCAAGTACATAGACTCTATTTCGCAAACCCTGTATATCAGGATCATGCTTTAGTTTTCGTATTGCTGTATTTTCGTTTATTTCTAACGGCGCAAAGGCATTGTATTGCTCAAAAAACTTTACGTCCTTATAATAGTCCACTTTCCACTGCCAGCCGACATATTCAGTAAGCTGTTTAAGGCATTCACTTGGGCGCAAGTAGTCAAATTTTATATACTCAACTACCGGCGCACCGGAAACTATGCCATTTCCGGTAAATCCAGGGCAATACTTAGCGAGTATATCTAATGCAATATTGCTTGCTGACATGTTTTCATAAACTTCCACAACGAGCCGCCGGTCAAGCTGGTAACCATAGTCAACTGATTCGCAGGAATAGAATACCTTTGTCGGTGTTTTTTCGTCCTCTTTTGGGTTTGTAATAATGCCTCCAAATAATCTAGCGCCGCCATCTTCGACTATGATTTCCTGCCCCTCGGTTGGCTTATCACCGCTTTTTAATGTAATAGAACAGGCATCTTGTCCGTGACTAAGACCCTGTTCTATACTGAAACCATCAACCTTTACATCTGAGGTGCGGTTAATGCCCGCTAAAGTTATTTGCATATTACCACCTCACGCCTAAGCGATGTAATTTTCGCTCCAGCTGCTCCCAGATTTCCTCGGCATTGCTGCCAGTGATGTATATAGGCCCTATACTACCGGCGCCACCCGCGACTGCAACCGCAGGAGATGTAGCCTGTATATTTACAACCGGCGTTCTAATAGCTTCCATAAGCTGCTCCGAGGCCGCCTGTATCAACGGCAATTCATCCTGGATGCCGGAAGAAAGCATCTGCACCAGGTTGGGTGCCCATGTATCGGCATCTTTGCCCGGGCCTTTTTTAGTTGGCGAATGAAAGCCGAGATAATTTTCCACTTCCATAGATATAGCCAATAGAGTTTCCGTCAACTGGCCCTGCATGGACCGTATGCCGGAGATATAGTTCGCCATCAGGTTACGGCCCCAATTGGTAGCTGCGTTCTCCGTAGCCTTAAACCTGGTGTCAACCTGCCCTAGAATGTCGTAAATAAAATTACGGTTATCAGTCCAACCCTTAACCAAATCAGCGTTCATCTTTTTCCACAGGGCATCCAACCGCTGCAGAATCTCTTGCCAGGTGGTGATGCTTTGCGTCTTTATCTCATTTTGTTTAGACGATAGCTGACTTCCGGCATCAGTCCAATATTGCAGTAGGCTTGATAATTCGTTTTGCACAATAGAGGCATGCTCTACAGCCTGGGCCTTGGCCTCGCCCACAACCCCCTGGTGCTGGTCAGCAGCCTCGCCGGCCTGGTCAGTATCCGGAGCAATAAAATTACCCGCCAGGTCAGGGAGTGCCGTAGAAATAGCACCGGTAAGCGCTGCAGCAAAAGCAGCGCCTAGCTTTTCTGCTTCTTCAACTAGCTTTTCAAGCTCCTTGACGGTGTTCTCCCGAATTTCCCGGTTTTTATCCTCCCACTCCTGGGCGTATTCCGCCAGCTGTGCTGCCGCATCAGCTCGCAACTCTGCTATCTTAGCCTGTGTTTCAGCCTTTAAGCCGGTTAATTCACTGGTGGCCTGGGACCGGGCTAATGATGATTTTTCCTGCCACAACAACACATATTGCTGCAGCTCGTCATTGGTCAGGCTGTTTAGCGCCGCAATCTCACTGCTTGCCTTAGGACCCATTTGTTCGAGCTCAGAGATTAGGCCATCGTCAATGCCACGACCGGCCAATGCTTGAAGGTTTTTCTGCCAATCGCGGAAAGCATTGACCTGATTGTCAAGGTTACCAAGCAGATCCTGACCAGATACTGCCTTGGGTTCCGGGATGGTGTCAAACAGCCCCACCCAGTCCATGAGGCTCTTAGCTCTGCTATCAACGGATTTTTGGTACTCCTGAGTAAGCTTGGCCTCATCATCGGCAAGCTTCTTATTTACGTCCGCTACTTTCTTTTGGTAATCTTCCAGCGCCCTGGTCAAATCTTGCCGATACTTCCCGGCCACTTCTTGGACGTTTTTGGTAAGTTCCTTCATCTTCCGACCCTGTTCTTCGATGGCCGAATTAGTGGACCGGATCTCTTTTTCTAGCTCAGCCTGGGCCTTTTTCTCTTGCACCAAACGCAATTCAAGCTTTTTGATTTCCTCTGCCGTCGCGCCCTTTGATGCTACGGATTGGTCGTATCCTTTGTTTACAGCGGCAACGATTTGCTTTTGCATCTCTAACTGATTGCTCAAGTGTGCACTCTTTAAAGCAAGTTTGTCCGATTCAGTAGCATTGTCGTCTAATTTTGCTGCAGCAATATCATACTCGGCTTGCAGTATCTGTAATCCAACACCAAGCCGATCGGCCGCCTTTTCCCATGCCGTACGGGTATCCTCTGCTGCTTTGGAGGCTTTACCGCCAGCGTCACTGGCAGCACTTCCTAGATTACCAAAGGATTCGCTTAAAGTATTTACCTCGCCTGAATTCATCAATGCATTTTGGGCATACTCATTTATGTCACTTATAGAATCTTGTAATTTCGTGGACTGCTCATCAAGATGATCAATTTGTTTGAAATCACCTACTCCTAGCTTCTTACCTTTATTGCTATCGCCAGTCAGTTTAGCTTTTAACTGATCAAATACCTGAGCTATCTCAGAAAATATACCTATTATTTTTTCTTTTATTTTCTCAATGGTATCGGACATCCATTTTGTTTTAGACACTATCAATGCGGTAAATGCAAGGAAAGCGCCACTAACCCACCCTATAGGCCCCATTGCTATTACCCACGCTAAAGCCATTCGAGCAGCTTGAGCCATTGCTTGTACAGCCATAGTAGTCCATGCTATAACTACTCTTTTTGCGGTTTGCATGGCAGTAAGAGCTAAAGCAATAAACTGCCTTAATAATACTGGTATTGCCTGCACAGCTTGTATTGTAGTGCTTTTAACAGCACTAGCCGCCATGCTTAACCATGATGCTGCCACTTTTGCGCCTGTAATAAGCGATTGAGCAGCAAGCATTGTTAACTTAGGCAAAAGGAGACCTGTTATTCCAGATGATATTACAATAATTCCTTTACCTATTTTATCCCATAAAGCTAAAAGTGCCTCTCCCAAAGAAATCATATACTGTTTTAGTTGATTAAAGCCAACTTGAATGCCACTCCATAGCTCCTGCGCTTTCGCTTTGATAGTGTCCCAATTGCGATAAAGAGCGACTCCGGCAGCAATTAAAACCCCTATAGCCAGTACTAATATTGAGATAAGATTAGCCGCCATTACTGCGTTTAGGGCTGCTTGAGTAAGGGCAACCGCTTTTATTACGCCAACTGCAGTCCCATATGTCATAAATCCTGCTACAATACCCGAAATCAACGGTATGATAACATTTGCATGTTCATTCATTAATTTAAACCAGTTGATCATTACAGCAAAAACATTCCCTATTCTTTCTCCCCACTTTTCTAATTTATCACTCTCCGATAGATTATTTAAGGATACTAATAGATCTTGTAATTGAGCTTTGACTTTTTCAAATATATTCTCACCCAATATCCTACCGGCAGTTCCAAGCCAGTCCTTGATGTTTGATATCATGCCATTCAGCGTTGTTGACTGGGCCTCCATAGCGCCGTGGTAACGCTCACGGATAATGGCAATAAGAGTGTCGTTCATGGCCTGCAAGTCTGTTATTTGACCCTTAGCGTTAACAATTTCCCCCTTGCCTAGCTCAAGAGCCTCTTGTATAAGCATGTCCTTGGTAATCCCAAATTCCTTAAGACGCTCCAGCTCACCAGTTTGAGCATCGGCCAGAGCCTCCATAGCCTGGGTTAATGGCTTGCCCATAGCGGCTGCCATATCCCCTAGATCGCCAAGCACATTTCTAGCTTCAATACCGTAAGCCTGAAGTCTTACAGTTGATTCGACAATCTCGGGAATTTCGAAAGGGGTTTTAGCGGCGAACTTGGTAGCCCATTCAAGCAACTCACCGGCTTTTTGGGTGTCTTTCATGACAATGTTCAGCGTTTGCCGATATTGCTCCATCTGAGCATTGCCAGAAACGAGCCACTTCCACGCACCAGCAATGCCCACACCAGTAACAACGCCAGCAATTGTCGTTTTTAGGCCGTCAAGCACTTTATTGGTTACAGATACTTCATTGCGAACTTCACCCATTCCGCGTCGAAAATCAGCCATATCTACGCCAAGTTTGACTAATAGTTCACCAACATTCATGGCTACTCACCACCTTTCTATTTTTGCTAAATTGCTATATAATAACTAATTAAAAGGAGGTTGTTAAATAATGGGGTTTTTAAAGGATTTTGGAGCAGGATTAAAACGTCAATTAACAACACTCAATTTAACTTACCTGGGTGGGCATCCTGATTTACCAAACAAAATTGCGGTAGGAATTGGTACAGAGCAAGAATATTTGGTTTTATATAATGGGCCAACGTTTAAACCAGTATTAAAAGTTCCTAAATCATCAATCAAAAAAGTTGAGTTACAAAGAGAAAGCAGCCGTTCTGTTGGCAAGGCCGCTGCCGGGGTCATAGTCGGAGGTGTTCTTACCGGCGGAATTGGCGCTGTAGCTGGTGCCGCTCTCGGTGGACGCAAAAAAGACGACAGTTTACTTGTAGTCACGATTGATTACAATGGCATGGATATTGAGATGATTTTCAGCGGCGATAATGTAGCCGGCAAATATAGTCAGTTTATGGGGCTACTAAAATAATAACTAAAGCACCCTGCGCTTGGGTGCTTTTCTATGAAATCAGTTTCAGCTGGGGCAGGAAAGCTAAATCCTTTATAATTTGACATTTTGCCTTACACACTTGGTATATCTCCTTGTAATGCGTTCCCTTGTCCACTTCAATGGAAATAATATTTTCAATAGCCCGTTCAAGGAATCTAATAGCATCGACGTAAGCCAGTGGCAGATTATCACGCTGTCCAGCTTTTATACTCAAAGTGGAATTCACTAATTTAGAGTAAGCCATGTAAAGTTTGCCGGCGCTTTGGCTTCCTTGTGATTCAGCAAGTGGTATGAGTTTCGTTAAAATAATATCGGTTTCATCCTTGCGAACTTTCTTCCCTGTTAATCTTGAATGCCTCCACTCGGCAGTTTGGCGTTCAAGGATAAACTGGCGCATGCGAAAGAATTCTTGAGTAAGTTTCTTTTTAAACTCAACAACAGGGCGGCTATTTCTGAGTAGCGTCAATAAAAATGTTGCCTGTTGCTCATTAAGCACATAATACTTAAGAGTTTGACCATGCTCCGATTTAAAATCGGAGCTTTTGATGTTACCAAAATAACCTATATCACCACGGTATTTGTTTATCATACTCATTACAGATTCATGCTCAATATCGGCACCGTAGGCAATACTAAAACTATCTGTAAATAAATCGTTACCCTTAACAACTACCAATTCGTTCATTAAATTATCCTCCTGTTTTTATTACCCCCGTTTAAAACAAAAACCACCTAAACAGGGACACCGGAGGTCAAAGCGTCCCGTTCGTCTCGCGAAAGCTAGTTTAGGTGTAAATTTGGCAAAAGAAAAACGCCATGTTGGCGTCATTAATCGACATTATTTTTCAAAGGCGCACCTCCCTTCTTGTCGAAATAGTAATTGTCCAGGTTACCATTTCAAGGAAGGGAGGTGGAAAATTAAAATGTTTGACGCAGAATCCAAAATACAAGCCTTATATGGCGAAGCGTTAAAGTCCATTAATAAAAATGTAGCTCAGCTTACCCCGCAAGACGTATGGAAAGCCATGTATCACATTCTTGTGCAACTTGAGAAAGAGAATATTGAGTTAAGAAATCAGATTAAGAAGTTAACCGAAAAAGTTAACTAATTTTACTTAAGAAAACTTTAATTGTGGCAGGCTGCGGTTCTGGGTTTGAAAACACAACTTCATTTGGACCTAAAAGGCAATCGTAGCCTTTCTCCACATCCACGTGCAATAGTCCTTTTGTTGTAGTGCCCCCATTAATCCAAACATCTACGGGTTTATAACCATTGGGAACTGATATAGATTTGGGTATGCCGCAACCTTCAACAGTAATAATGCCGTCCATCTTTTTTCACCTTCTTTCCGGTACCTTTAGCCCTTTCGCCTTAGCCGCCTGTACTAGGGAATCCAAATCGTCACGTTTAGCTTCCTGTTTTTCATAACTCTTGCGTTTAGGCCGTTTCCCAATAAATTGATCCACCTTAAAGGCCTTGCTGCCCTTCTTGCGGTGCAGATTGGCTGTAAGTGCTGAAAGTTGTGCTACCGGATAGGAATCCTCCCACCAATCCTGCTGCTTCTGGTGAAATACTTCTTTGGTGATGTCGTACAGCTGCATGGGCGTGAACTCAGCCAGGTCAGCACGTTTCCAACCGCACTCCCGGCCGAGTAGCGCCAATACCTCAGCTGTAATCCAGCCTACATCTTGCCCTTCGTGCCTGCTTGAACCAGAGCTATCAGACCCGGCAGCAGACGTTTCAGGGCGAAAAAATGGAGGTCTATAAAGGCCTTGCCTAGCTCTTCAATTTCGGAAAGATACGCTTCCCGGATATCCTCTTTCGTGATCCCCGGGAATATCTCAGGAATGTGCTTATAAAGGATGCCAGTAATTGCTTCCATTGCACCCTGTGACGATTCGGCTTTAAATATTGCATCCAGGCTGTCGCTTAGTCCAACGGCCAGGGCTTCCAGTTCTTTGATTTTGCGCTCGGTGACTGTAATTTTTTTACCCGCTATCTCAACTTCCTTAGTACGTGGCATAGATCTAATCCTCCCTATAAAAAATCGGCCCCTGCCCGTAGAAGCCGATTGTTTCCTCGATTATTTTCCCAATCTCATTAGAAATACTGTCTTCGTTAACAATTGCAAACCCCTCATAGCGCACATCGTTGCCTGTATCAGTATAGAGCACCAGAATGATTTCCTGCCCCAAATCCCGGAGCCAGTCAGCGTCAACCCAATACGCCTTTGCGGTTGCCACAAAGCTGTTCATTGACTGATTTTTCTCCCGCCATCCGCCGGACACATACCGTGTGGCATCGCGGGTGTCGCTAACCTGTTCCAGCGCCCAGTTAAAGCAGCCGCCTACCTGATGCATCTGTAGGTACTTGCCGCTGACCGTTACAGCCCCGGCCGGTGGATCGCCAAACACCACAACCCCGCCGGCATGCTCTATGGTGTATCCGGATGAAACAACAGCCCCGGCAACCTTTACAGTTACGTCGTAACCCTTTGACCAGTACCGCATGCTTGGGTCAGCAATAGTAAACCGAGTCCCGGTGATATCAGCCGTGGTTGAGGCGTCTGTAAAATCATAAATACCGTTTGCCGCCGGATCAGAGCCAACCAGATCGCATGCAAATACTTGATCAGGCGTTGGTGCGAATATGCCACCTATGCTACCGCGAATAGTCAACTACATCACCCCCGATAGTAGATTGGTCCATCCCCGGTAAACTCTATATCCTCTTTAATTAGCTCGTTGACATCAGTAGTGATACCGTCACTGTTAAAAATGGCGTATCCCTCGTATGCTACCGGGCCAGTCTCGTTGATATATAAAACAATAATAACTTCCTCATCCAACGCCTGAAAAAATTGATCATCACCCCAGTAAGCTTCCGCGCTTCCACTAAAACCAAGCAAGGCAGCATCATATTCTCGCCAATCGCCTGATGCAAATGTGGTTTTTTCTTGTGTATCAAGGGTAATATCCAGAGACCAGTTAAACATGCTCCCAGCCTGGGCCACTGTCACATAATTGCCGCTAACCGTTATTACGTCAGTTATGAGTTGGGCATCATCAAACACCACTACCCCGCCGGCATATTCCAGGTGGAAACCGGTAGTAATGGCAACATCATTTTTCTTGACCGTAACGTCAGTGTTTTTATCCCAATACCGCTTAGCATCATTTGTTATTGTAAACCTTTTTAAGGTGGCATCCGCTGTGGTAGCTTCATCCGTAAAAACAATAGGCGCATCTGACGTTTGCACGTAGACAGCGCCTAGTTTACCATGTAAAGCCAACTATATCACCGCCTTAAGCCGCTACTGTCGGAGTTAGTGCGCCGGTGCCCTGAAATTCAAACGACACGGATATTTTGTCATTGACTGGGGTTTCTACGCCAATACTGGTTACAAGAGCGCTTCCGGCGTATTTATTGGTGGCATTCAGGCGAAATTCTAAGTCTAATGCTGCGCCATTTAGCCATGCCTGCTGAATGGCGTTTTGGCCGTTGGTGTCGCTCATTTTCCAGTTACCTTCCGCGCTACCGGACCATTCCTTTAAGCCGGCAATGAATTCTTTCCACCCAGCACTGTCGAAGTTGGTGCTTTCTGGGGTGTCCGCACCCAGGTCTAAGGACCAATTAGACAATTCTACCACCTTGTTAGCGCCGATATAAACGCCACCATCTTTACCTGTTAATGCCATTTATACATTCCTCCTTTTGAAATTAAGAAAACCGCCCCTATGGACGGTTTATATTTCTAAAAGTATCTTCTATACATTTCTCGCCTGCGTATTTATCCAGTTAAGAATTTTGCTATTTCTTACACAACTATCGCTACTCCGTTAGTTTCTTATATATTACAAAACAAAAGCCGCGCGAAACCCCAGAGAGTGATTCGAGTGCGCCCGCTCGTAGTCCAAGATCAGACAGAACACCCCGGCGCTGGACGTGCCGTACCAGTAGCCGCCGCGAAAGGGGAGACGCTCGCCTACGTTGCGCATGTAGTGATTGTCTCCACCATGATCCCCGTCGATTGGAGCTATAGCTAATAGTTTAGCAAGGTTTGGCACAGTAACACCAGCTGCAGTAGCAGTGGTTTTAAAGGTGTTACTCGCATAAGTTGAACCATCTGATTGATTCACCACAGCTGTATTGATTTCAATGCTGCCGCTGCCATCGGCATTGGTGGCGTTATATTTCAAAGTGTCGGCGGTGCCAGGGTCCACCAGTGTGCCATCTTGGAGCATAGCTTTCCACTCTGTGCTGACGGCAGATTGGTCTTTAGTGTTATCGGCGGCATTATTGTCGACCAGTATCTGAATCTCGCCGTCCACCAGGCGTAGGCCGCCTACCCATTCATGGACGTTGCCATTTAAATCATAGATGCCGAAGGGGCTGCCATCGTGGGACCAGGCAACCGGTCCGGAACCTGTAAGGACACGTCCAATATATTTTGTGCCGCTGGAATCATAGTAGTAGCTAGGGATGCCTTTCTCGCTGGTAATGGCGTAATCTTTTCCATATGAGTTGTTGCCGCGCGGCCAAAAGCCTTGTTTCTTGCACCAGAGTGCTACAGCAGCCCACTCCGGATTAGTCATCAGATGCCAACCTGCACCTTTTTGACTACAAGCCGCTAAAGCCGCATCATAGTCAATGTATGTCTTGGGGTCTTGATACTTTAAACTAATTGCCCTAGCGTCAGCGCCAGAACCGGACACAAAACATTGATATTTTGCAATGTGGATTTGCGGTTTAATTGAACCGTTAACAATAAACGCTGGATGAGCTTTTTCTATCCCTCCGGTTAGCAAATCCGCCTCTGTCTGTAACGGGAAAACTACCATAACAGAGGGGTTGTCCTGGTCATCGAACAACACAGTATTGCGCCCGAAACTGGCATCCAATACCCTGTCGCGCCAAGATCGTTTTTCTCCCGCATCAGTTATAACCCCATCATGTAAAAATCGCTCTGTTAGAGCGATCTCAATTTCATGAATATCTTTTAAAAGTTGGCCCTGGGTATATGGTCCACTAATATATTGCATTAAATCATCTCCTCCTCAGCTGCAGGCACTTCCGGTAGCGGAAACTTGTCCGCGAAGTTCCGGCGCAAATCCGCTTCAAAAACAGGCAGATATGACTGAGCCTGTACTTGCCCACCTTTTACTGACGTTTGTCCTTGTAAATCAACACCTTCGTCTATAAAGTCTACCTGAATGGTTATAGTGCCATCTTGGTTATCAATAATAGTATTAATCATAAACTTTACACCTCCGTAACCGACACTTTTAAACTTACTCCCTCCGAGATACCGTAAATAGAAACTGCTATAGCAGGGTTAAAAAGTATTATGACCATTGCACCAGGTTCAATTGGGTCCCCGTTTTGTTGTGTCACATTTGATGCCCCAATTCTCATACGAAGTATGGGGTCTTCATTTTTAATTTTTAAATACCGACGATTCGCCTTGGTAGACGCTCCAGCAAATAACTCAGCAGCTGTAGCAGTTACTGTTTTGCTTCCAGTGACAAGAGAGTTGTTTACAGCTTCTATACTCCCCGTTAGCTCGGCACTGACTTTCGCCTTACCATCGTCAGTACCCTTTTGAAAAACAAAAACTCCGCCCTCTGTTTTGACTACGTTGGCGGAGGCCATTAACCATTCGTCAAGGTTTGGATCGTGGAATGCTGGCGTTTTGACATTGTTCTGGTCATAATTCAAGGTTTTATCATATTTTTGGCCGGCTGCCAATTAAGCTCACCTCTCTTTAATAACAGTAAAGTTAACCACCCATTCATTGCGGTTATTTGCATCCCGCCCAAGGCTTTCCGGGCTTTGGTTTGCCCTTACCAATAAATAACGAGTTGTACCGATAACTTGCTCGGTCAACCCGTGAAGTTTGGTTATTACACTTTCGATTTTTACCCGGCCTGCCGCGTAGCTTTTATTGCGCACTTTCACCTGCAACCCTGGATATTCGCCATTCCAGTGCAGGTCAGGCGGTGATCCAGCGTATTCAAATAAAGCAGTGCAGTTATCTGGTTGGTCGGGAAGTAATCCCTTAAACATATCCACCCCAACCGTACCAACACCTTCGGTTTGAAGGTGTGATACTATATCATCAAGCAGCATACATATCACCTCGCATTATGCAAAGCACGACGAACGCGGTCATTGGCCAGGCGAACTACTTTCTGTTTGTTCCGGTTGAATGGGTTCTCGAGATATTTAGGTTTCCCGTCTGTGTGGCGCAAAGACAAATCCTCATGCTGCTTAACAGCATACGGCGTATTGTAGCTTATATACACCGAATCCTCTTGCAGCGCATCGGTTACAGCTCCCGACCGCCTTAGAGTACCAGTGTCAATAGGCGTCTCATCGATGGACTCAGTTAAAATATGCTCGGCCCCATCATGCATTGCTTGCATAGCTGTCTCTTTAATTAGTTTTTCCGCCTCCCTGCCGCGCCATCTTAACATTATACTGCCACCTCTCTAAACATCACATTGCCGCTCAAATCAGGTATTTCACTTACAGCGATAACAGGCCAGTCCCTGCCCCCATAGGTCAATATGTCATCGGGCTGTATGTTTTCAACGCAAAATACTTCTGATTCGCTGATTACTTCTTTACCCTGCCTATCTCGCACTAACCGGCGACGTCCTTCCCAACGAACCGATATATCTACCGAAGCAGCAAATTCAGGTTCGCCATATTCATTATTTCCAGTTTTCCGTTTCCATGTTGCTGTTTGATTAAGATAACATGTAATCATGTAATCCCCACCACCCCAGCAAGGAACGGCTTAAGTAACTCATATGCATCTGGACATAAGCCAAATCCTTTCCGCTTTGCTTGAACTATGGCCTGAACACTATATTCGTTTGCACGACCCACCGAACCACCAACAATACCTAGTGCATGCTGTCTTTCCCGGTGCAGCTCGTATTCAGTGTAGGCAAGGCGAAATAAGGCTTCCTCACAACAGGCATCCTTCACTGCTTGGGGTACTTCTGTTTCACACCATAGACTACCATCCCAAACTAGCTCTACATTGCCGATATAGTTCAAGCCGCCAATTGCCCGCTTGTCCACCACATAACAGCGCGGGAAGGCTAGCGCCTGGTCAGCTAACTTTTTGCGGCCTTTCAGAAACTGTCGGTCAATCGCCTTTGTCGCCTGAATAAGTGCCCGGGCCTTATCATCTGCACTAGCTCCCGTCCAGGCTGTCATATGTAAACGGTCATCAAAATAGGTATCAGTGTTATCAAGGCTAATATATGAATTAGTGCCAACTACGATCTCTGATGGCATTATCACTCACCCCTTGTGGGACAGGGGAGCATGGCTCCCCTGGTTTTATACCCGGATATATTCGATATAAGCATAACCAGCCAGTCCTGCGGCTGCACCAGTTGCCATGCTCACAGTTAGGTACTGGTCAGACTCCCACAACTTTGCACGCTTTCCATCAGTGCCAGCCTCGGCAAAAGCCCCGGTGGCACTGTGTACGTCCTGGCCATCAATCAAATTATCAGCACTGGTCTCGCCATCAGCCGCAATACCGGCATCGACAGTACAGGCCGCAGTAGCTATGGTGGTCACATTCAGAATAAGCTTAGTAACAATAATATCTGCACCCTCTGGATTAGCCAGGGAAAGAATGCCGCCATCCGTATCTGCGGCGGCAAGGGCTACTTTATATGCTCCGCTCTGTGCGCTCATAGTGCTCTCCTTTCAGATTAGCCATATAGGCAATTAATTAGGTGGCGCTGGATGCCTGCATGATACCAGCATTGCCGCCAGCAGTAATAGTACCACTGTCAAGATACACAGCTCCGCGATCATTGGCTTCCCAGTCAGCTGCACCAATCAAGCTGCAGTTTTTCATTAATAGGCGTTTATTTGCCGGGTCAAATCCTGCGGCAACAGCTATAGCCTGGGTCATGGCGGTACCGGAAAGGTTGGAAAATAGACAATCCTCAAATACTTGGTACCTGTCAATACCAGCGTTACCAAGCACTTCGATGAAAATTGCCCCTGCGTGGCCAGCCTGCATGGAGAAATGACAGTTTTTAAACTTATTCCTAGCAGCTCCACCGGTTGCCGCAAATACAAGACCAGCCATCCCAGTAGCGGCTTCAATCGTATCAACGCCGATAGTGCATTGCTCGAAAAGATTTTCTGAACCACCACTAATTAAAAGACTTGCACCACCATCAATAGCCTGAGAAGCGTGTCCGCCACCGGCAAAATGTATGTTCTTGAAATAATTTCGTCCACCAGTCACTTCAGCATTAACAAGACTGGTTGCATCATCCACACCTTGGAAAATATATAGATCCTTGAAAATACATCCCGTTGCCGCAAATTTAACTAGAGGCGAAGCCCCCTCCAATGTCGATAGTTGAAATATTCTCGCTCTCTGAGCCACATGAGATGGAGCACACAAACCAATCAAGTGAGTGTAATTTTTATCCCATGCTACAGCCCCACTCAAATTATTTCCGCTACTCCCTGCAACATAAAGTACAACATCATGCTGATTGGCCACACATAAATCTTCCGCTGCTGCTATACTCGCCAGAGCCTTTACAAAACTCTGGCCATCGTAATCATCATCGCCATTGACGGGATCTACGATAAAAACATTAGAATTTTTACCGATTGGGATCCCAAGTGCCAATAAATAATTTTCTATACTTGCTGGATATAGGCCCATAGTTTAATACCTCCATTTAAAAAATTATGCCGGGATTAGTATGGAGAACGGATATCGGGTAGCTTCCGTTTGATTTACCCGGTTAATCGGGTTTGGTAACTGCCAGCCTAGACGCATTACCGCTCGAAGGGCTACCATATCCTGCTGTGCCAGGTTGTAAATAATATTGCCAGCAGCATCCTGGATAACTGCCTCAGTCAACACCTTGTAGGTGACATCCTGCCGCATAGCATAGACAAGTTGCTGCCAGTCGCCGGAGATAAGCAGGCTCTGAGCAGCATCAATCGCGCCATTGATTGGGAATACAACCTCAGAACCATCCAACTCATAACGAGTGGTTTCCTGCATGGACCGGTTAAAAATAGGGATACCATTGGCATCCCGCAGGCCACGCAGTCGGGATTTCATAGTTAGGGCTCCGACATGGCCGGTCACATTAAATCCGTCCTGTTCCACAAAGGCCAGGGTGCCATCCTCGCTCAAGATATCGTCATATAAATCTGCGTTTGCGCCAATAGCAACAGTATGCCCAGCCGCAGTAGCCGCAGTTAGAATGTCATCTGGCCAATCCGCAGGGGCATTGGTACCGTAAAACGCTGCCTGATCAAAAGCTACACCAAAAGCCTCCACCATGCGCGGCTTAACTTCGCCCCAGATGTCGTAATCAGCATCGTCCAGGACGGCTTCCGGAATGGGTACGATAACTGCCAATTCTTCAGCGTTGATGTATTTATTCTCCCAGGCCATCTGCGAAGTCTGTTTTAATCCAGTATCACCACTCACAAAATAGGCAGTAATTAGACTAGACAGTACTGGCATTTTGCGTTGGCTGCGGCTCATGGTGGGCAGTTTACGCGCCAGGCGCATGATAGCGCTGTTTTGGGGAACACCTTGGATAATCTCTTTGCTTACTTCTTCCGGGATAAGTGCATCCGCACCGGTCCGGTCAATAATACTGTTAAACGGCATAATAATTTACCTCCATAATTATTTTTTTACCTTCTTCATCGGCATGGATGGTGCGGTTTCATATCAACGATGGCCCGCGGCCCGCCTGATGAAATCATTCATACTCTTGCCGCCAGCCCCACCACCACCGCCGGCAGGGTTACTTCCGCCACCAACGGTACCACCACCATCGGCTTTTTTTAGCCAGGGCTTAGCCTTAACCAAATCTTCAAGGGCTTTCTTGATGCCTTTCACATCTCCGTTCTCGGTTACCTCGATGCTATCTTTATCCAGCAAGGCATATGCAGCATCGGCATCAACTAATCCCATCTCTGCAGCAGCTGCCTTCACTTCGGCTTTAACCAAGCGTTGGTTGGCTGCTTCCATGGCAGCTTTACCTTTCTTTTCAGCCTCTTCTTTTTCGGCTTTGAGCTTTTCAGTCTCGGTCATAGCAGCTTTTTTCTTTTCTTCCTCCAGCTGCTCTTGCCATGACTTACGCTCCCGGGCTAATTGTCTGCTGACAATGTCGTCAACGTCTTTCTGAGTAAATGTCTTTTCTGGCTGTCCGCCGCCATCACCTCCGGTACCCGCCCCGGATCCTGCGCCTCCACCAGTGCCACCTTCTCCACCAGTGCCAGCACCAGAACCGCCATCACCACCAGAGCCAGCACCACCGCCGGCGGTACCACCACCGGCGTCATTAAAAAGCCCCCTGTATCTCAGGGGGTTAAAGCGAAAAGAAGTAGTTATTCCGAATAGATTTTCAAATGGCATGTTACCTCCACCGTTTTAAGCCCGTCGGCTATTATTTCCGTGCATTAGCCCTGCACGTTGGGCATAAAATTAACCGCTTTCAGATGGTCATTCCTTATATGCCACCACAGGGGAAACAAGCGTTAAAATCTCCTGTCCCTCTGTAAGAATACCTTTTAGTCCTATCCTGTCAGCTTCGAAATTTAGATTGGTAATTAGGTCTGTAAGATTTTCTGAATCCCTGTGGACCAAAACAATAATAAAGTCACCTTCATCAACGAATTGGGCTATGTCCTTTTTAATCTGCTCTTTACTAACCTGATCCCGGGTGCGGAAATGTCTTATTTCGGCCACCTAACACCTCCCAAAAGGTATAACAAAACCCTTGGCGAATCATACTACCGGAGGTGATTTTATGGATTGGTTTTGGCCGCAGGACAAGCTATCTTGTCATGTCGGCATTAATTACCGCATGATGCTAATTGAAAAGCAAGGACTTGTCCCGGTTAAAATAAAGCTTTGCAAAAAATATACAGAGCTTTTCATGAGAGAAGAAGGGTGGTCATATATTAAGCGCGGACCACATTTTTATGGTCCTAAAAACCACCCTATACAGATAGAGTTTAATTGCCTGAACATGTACGGGATCATTATTGAAGCTAGTCCCCGGCCAGTTCGGGAATATAAGCTCCATAAGCATGCTTGCAGCGAGGGTGAAATAGTTTAGCCGCTTTAGCCTCTTCTAATGTTGGATACCCTGGAGTCTTTCCTGTCAAGCTCAAAATTTTTCCTTCCCATGGGCGACAATAAGAGCATGGCTTACTGTGGCTACTGATTTTAATTAAGTCACTACCATGTTCCAAGAGCCTGTTTTTTGTCCCCTCCAAATGGGCTTCCATAGCTACAGTGCGAGCTGCCATCTCGGCATAAGTTCGCATTGACCATTCACGCTTTGCCTTATCAACAAAACCTGTTATGCCATGCTCGGCTAAGTTTTCCCTTATCCTTTGCGCCGCCTGCTGCCATGTTTTAAAACCTGTCACTGTTCCCATTGCAGCTTCAAGCTGCACGGTTCTGTATATATCGTTAACCCTCCGGCCAATTAATTGGATAACTTCCTCGAACCGGTTATGTGAGCTTTCTGCCAAGATCTGCGCGGCCTGTTGATGGATTGCAGCAAACCCGGCAATAACCTTACCGCCTACTTGCTCCACCTGCTCGTCAATAAAACTAGCTCCCTCGGTGTATATCCGCGGTATGGCCGTTTCGCACCATGTCCGCGAACCATCCCGAAGGTCTTTCAAGATCGCCTGGACATTGGTAAGCATGGCCTGCAGGTATTTCGTTTGATTGCCCTTCAGTAGTGCTCGGTTGATCTCGTCAAGTATCTGGCTTTCAGCTTCAGCATAGAACTTGGCTAGGCGTTCCGCTTCATCATCGGATAGGCGCACCAGCCTTTCATTAGGCCCGGGCATTATTCACCACCTGCTCCCGGCAGTGTTACCCGTGGCGCTGTGCCCGGAGGTGTTACCGATTGCTGGTCCGCCTTAATCCTGTCTATTTCCTCCTGCAACGCATCACCTTCTAAACCATCCAGCCGGCGCAAGCTGCTCTCCAGGCTTGTAGTACCGGCAGCCATGCGGGTGGTTTCAATTTCCGCCTGCTCCTTCGGGTCTTCCGGCAGGCCGTCTTTCCAGTCGATATATACCTGCTCAAGTAGCACAGCATTGCGCTTACCCTGGGCTACCTCAAGGGCCGACGCAAGTTTCAAGGCTTTTTTTAAGGCCGGATCAAAGCGCATACGAATACGGTTCACCTTAGCCAGCGGAGCCAGCATCAGCCGCCGTAGTGCCGTACCTGATTCCGCAAGGCCACTTTTAAGCTGACCAAAGGCAGCTGCTGAGGTTTCCGATAATGCATAAAGCTGTTCCATAAGCAGCTCAATTTGCTTAAATGCAGCTTCAAGACGACCGTCCCAAACCATATACCCCGGTGCGGTATCACCCTCGGCCATCGGGAAAAACTTGCCCCCGGCGCGGAATGTCGTCTGGCCGGTTACCGGGTCAATCTCCAGCGCGGTTTCCGGCCCGTACATATTCGGGTCGGAGTGCTTGTCCAGTATGCGGCTTATTTGAGCCACCCTGGTTTCTATCTCCTGGATAATACTTTCAAGGTCACTGTAGTCATCCAGGCCAGTGGACCGGTCAGTGGTTAAAAGATTAGGCACCGGGATAATCAAGAAATCGTTCACCCCGGTTTCCTGCACAGTCTCATCCTCAACCATGCCCCTAATTTTATCGTTAACTATCTCACATTTCCGGGTGGTGATCTTTCCTTTTTCGTGGATCTCGGCTTTGAGATATTTTATTTTTCTAGCTCCCAGTATTCGCTGGATGTCCTCTTCATATGTCCATGCAAGCACATGAGCCACAATGTCCTTCACGTTGTCCGGCTTACATACGGGGAACCACACAGCCGGCGGCTGCCCCTCTATAATCCCGTGCCCGTCATAGCGCACTTTGAAGATACCGTCACCGTAACGTGAAACATCCATAGCCACTTCGTAACTGGCTAAGTGTAGTTTGTTTTCTTCAATGAGCCTTTCCGCTGTCTCCTGCTCCAGTGTGCCATTATCGCCTGCCTTAATACGCGGCGGCTCACCAAGCAACAGATCGGCAAAAAGCGTGGACAAGCGTTTATTCCAGTTGAGCACTATCTCCATCGTCGCCTGCTGATCCTCGCGAAGTAGGCGGATCCAGTCTTTGAATACCTCCCGGTGCTTACCTTCGAAAAGCAGTTTGTTGGCTGCGTACATATTGAGTCGTTCGATTTCGCTTTTCGGGGGCCACTGTTGCCCGGGGGAGAGAAAATCAAGTGAAGTTAGCGTTTTTATCACCACCTTTAATAACCGACTGGTTTATTAACTGTACCGAATCTTAGCTTGCCAAAGTGTGAGTATAAGGCATAGCGGTTACGATCCATAGCATGGTCAAATTGCTTAACCGGCTTATCTTCACCGCGTTCCTGGGCTTTTGGGTCCCAAATGTAGCTTGTAAACTCCAGTATTGTGTCTTGGCATGATTTATCAATAAAAAATTCGCCATTAGATAGCATCTTAGCCACATGACGAATTCCGTTTATTACATCGTTTTTTGCATCCCTGGTTAAGATATTACGTTTTCTAAGCTCCTGTTTAAAGCTTGCCGCTGACGGGTCAAGATAAATAGCTGTTGGGTGTATTTCACCTAAAAACTTTACAAAATCGTTGGCATATTCACTGTCTGTCTTTTGCCTACCTGTTTTCTTGCTGTCGTAATAATACTCTCTAACCAAGTGAACCGGTCCTTTACTGTTCCAGCCATACAGGCCAAAAGTGCACGGGTTTGACGTGCCATAGTCAATACCAATTATATATTGGCCGAATTTTTGGCCGAATACATTTACAACATGCTTATCCTCCGAGAACATGTCATAGATAACTCCCTCGGCCAGCACCCAAAGACCAAGGATAAACCGCTTATAGAACACTCCGGAGTACAGCCGGCGGTATCTTTCTTTCACCCTTTCAGATAACGATAAGTTGTCCTCCATGGTAAAATGCAGGTGCACCGCGTTTTTAATTCTCAACTTACCCAGCCATTCAACGTTAAACCAGTGGTATGGCCCTTCAGGGTTGCAGTTAAACCAGAGCTTTGCACCGTCAACTGAGCAACGGGCGGTAGCCTGATTAACGAATGATTCGGGCATCAAGGCAACTTCATCGAAATACATACCGGCCAGGGTAATACCTTGGATAAAGTCCTGACTGCGCTCGTCCTTGCCGCCAAAAAGATAAAAGTAATTAACCCGGCCATTCCGGGTTATCTCCAGGTAATTCTCGCTGGACCGGTGATCCTTTACTCTGTAACCACGGCCCTTTAAAACCTTTTTTAGCGGTTGAACAACGTTACGCCGCAGGGCACCTATAGATTTACCGGCCAGGCCAAAGTTCTGATCGTCAAAGGTCTCCATTGCCCAGACCACAAATGATAGCGACATGGGCAATGTTTTACCGGCACGGACAGCTCCGTCACAGATTATAGCGTCTTTATCAGCAACCGGCGAGCCCGGCATCCACCAGGTCATTACCTGGACCTGCTTCTGCGATAAAGGCGACCACTTGAAAGGCTTACTCTTGATCTTCCCCGGCATAGCCATCCCAAGCCTCACCTACCTTACCGGACAGCGCTTCGATGAAGCCGTCATCTTCAGTTTCGTCCGGGTCGCCCATTACCTTGGCTTTTTCAAGCTGCAGACGCTCTTGGGCAATAAGCATATCCTGCTTCATTTTTTCTAGTCTTAGCTGGTGTTCCTTGCTGGCATTGCCCTTTTGGATCATCTCCTCATAGCGAGTTATAAGACCATCCAAGGTTTTCATTGCTGCACTTTGGGCTTTTAAAAAATTGGCCTGTTTATCCCAGGCAAACTGCAGCTCGTATTCCTTTTCCCAACCATCGCTATGTAGTCCGCTGGTTTCTTTTTCACGCTTCAGGTATTCGGTTAAATCGTCTCGGTCCTTTACGAACATAATCTTTTGTGCCCGGGCGATGGCTAGGTATTGAATCATTATGTTTTCCCAAAGGATATCAAGTGGAGACTTCTCCATAATTTCATCAACCAGGGCCCTTGTCTCCTCGTCATCCGGAAATATCTTGGCAAAGAATCCATGCTTTAAAGCATTTTGTGTTCCTTCCGACGGCCCGGTACTCATTCCGCCGTGAAATTTACATTTGTCTTTGCCAGGCACAGCTTTGCGCCTGCACCTTTCACCTGTTTGCTTTGATTTGGCAGTGCATTGGTTTTCTCTTCCTTCTTTATGGTATCGGCACAAACCATCTTTCACAGCCACCTGCCGGCATCGCTGACCGGTTTTACTGCTGATTGCTGTACATTGGCCCGGGAATGTGTCGGGTTCATTAGTAACGTTACCATTCCCATTAGTAACGTTACCTTTGCTTATTGGTAACGTTACCTTTTCTGATTCATCCCATTGATCCTGATTCTTCCACTTTCTAACCTGTATATCTGAAACTCCAAGCTGTGCGGCAATGTCTTTTAATAGCATATTACCGCCGCTCTGCTTCCAGAGTTCATATGCTTTGTCTCGATTTGGGCTTCGTTCTCTGGCCACCACCTCACCTGCTTTATAGCGCTGTTATTGTCAAAAGAAATATATAAACGCCATTGGGCGCTCATTAGCTAAAAATCGCCACCCCACGGCGACGGTTGAAATGTGTATACTATGCTAGTAGGCTGACCGGTTACATGATGTCCGCCCTCCTTGTAATTGATAGCATAAGAAAAGAGCCTTGCGGCTCAGTCATTCTTGATTATATAAAATATGCTATTGCATTCTTTGCAGGTGTGCTGCCATTTTATTGGTTGATTTCCCATAGCATGTCCAATCCCGTGCGATTCTATATTACCACTTTTACATGTTGGGCATTTACCATCGTAATTTTTCTCAAGCAAAACAATAGCTTCCTGTTCGCCCATAATTTCACTCCTTCCTCCTCACCATCACTATTCGATAATAGAAGGCTGTCTCCTTCTGATATATTCCGGCAATGTTAGATAAAGGTAAAACCCCCTCCATGTGGAACTATGTCATTGTGAGTGACTTTTCCAGGAAAGGGGGTGTTATTATGACAAGGCGTTACAGGTCTCCATTTAATGGCAAAAGATTTATCGGTAATAACAATACTAACGAAGTTCATGACTTAGATAATGAAAAAACAAGCTGTAAGATTGATCAGATCAAAGATGAACATGTTGTTACTTTTTCACCAGATACTCACAGTGAAGCCAAAAAAAAAGGATTCGATAACTGCGCCTATTGCATTGGCAATTCAAATTATTAAACTAGCAGGGTAGAGGGGAAACCCTTCTACCCACCTTTTAATATTTTCTTCTAACTTCTGAAATGCAAGATCTTTTGCTTTCCTGATCCTAGTTAACTCAGGTTCATTGATTTCTTTGTTTCTCGGATGTACTTCAATCACCAATTCCCAATTAACACAATACTTCATCTCTGGATCTAGTCTATGTCTTTGTATTACTTCGATATTCACATCTTTGAGCTGAGTGTTTAGAAATAGCAAATATTTTAGTAAATTTATCCATTTATCAAGATCTACAACATAAAAAATAATACTTGCAACTTTTTCATACCCATGTCCTGTACAACAACCCAAAGTCCTTATAACTTCTGAATCATTTAAAACCCTGACCAAAGATTTGATTTCAGGATCGATATTGTGATATGGAATCAACATAATCAAACTCCACTCCTTGGAATTAATTTATGTTGTACGATTAAAAATAATACAATTAAGCCGCCTCACCCGGGCGGTTATCCCTTTTTATACAACCCCTTCACTATATGTTTGCTTCCGTACGACAAAACCGATCTTTTTTTCAGCTCGGGCCACAAAATTTTGTACACTGCCTTTATTACACCCCATCAACTTAGCCGCCTGGCTAAACGAATAACACTGCCCACGTACCAACCTAAAAGCATCCTTTTCCCGCTCAGTTAACCGACCCATAAGCCTATCCAATAACCCCGCCATCCACTCAGGGGCGGATTCAACAGGCTCCCGATTGCCCACATACCTAGCCATAAGCATCGGATCCACAGGTACCTCCCGTTTATCCTTGGCCCAGCGCGATACCTGCCACTTAGTCCCCGGTATCCTCCCGGTCTCCATAATCTCAATAGCATACTGAGTATCCGATACCATGCTGCCATAACACATAGGCACCGCCTTGGCTGTGCGCAATAACCTTAGCGATTTCTTATACTCCTTAATCAGGTCCTGCACAAACCCACCCCCTTTGAAATAATAAGAGGCCCCAAGCTTTACGCCTGAGACCTCCCGGTTTTCGAGCCAGCCCCCACTTTGAACGTTTTCTTAACGTCCCAATGAACTATTTTTCCGCTTTGCACTCTAAACACTAGCTCACCATAATCCAGTTTATCCAGTTCCCCCGCCTGGCGCTGGATTTCGGCCAATAGTTGATCAGTTAGTTTTCCCACCACTTCACCCCATCGCCTCCCTACCATCCGCCCAGGCCACGCACATGCCGGGGCTCACATCATCGTACTTTTCCGGATCCCACCGCCGCGGGAAATGCACCACTACCGCCCTGCGGCGTTCTACCCGTTCCCTTGCCCGGCGCTGGCGTTCGAGGCGCGCCATCCTGCCCGGTCGCTTATGTTGTGCTGCCATAACCAGCCCTCCTTTTTCCTTTCATCCTCTCTCGCTGGATCCATACCGGATGTTCATATTTCACCAAGTGCCTACACTGCGATTTTCCACCACGTTGCTTTCTTGAGCAGATGCAACCCATCTTTCGTATCTGCCGGTAGCTAAGTTTCCATTTGTGTAACCGACAGTAGCCGGCGGCGCTTTTGGGTTCGTTGTAGGTCATGATTCTTCCCGTCCAAACCTATCCCGGAACCCAGCCGGCAGGTGCGCCCTGGCCCGGGGTGTGATTGTTTTGCCGCAGTTTAGGCCGGCAGGAATTATAGACACCACAAACTCCTGGCCACGCCATTCCCGGCGCTGCTCGGCCATGTATTCAATCTGCTCACATTCTATGAAGTCTGTTTCGGCTAGTTCCTTCAGGTTTTGTTCGTACATCTAATCACGCTCCTTTCACAGCCGCCATCAACCGGCCAACATCTTGATTTATTCGCTCCAGACATTCGGCCAAACCAGGCGGTATACCATTACTTAACGCTTTCTCAATGTCACGTTCCAATGCCCATCCATACGTTCTTACCCCATGCCGTTCCAAAATTTCTTCTATCAGCCTGATTTGATCAAGTTTGTCTTTTATGAGATTCATGTCATTTTGGAGCACATTAGCTTTTTTCTCAGCTTGCCTTAACTGATCAACCATTTTATTACTGACTTTACAAGCTAAATCGCGCCGGTCTGCTTTATCCTCAACCCATGCCTGCAAATATTCACGTTGGTCGCTAAAAAATGGATGCCTATCGGTACCTATCCTGGAGATAACCAGGTAATAGAGCATTTGCCATGGTATTTCTATCGCCCTAAATGACGCTCTACGCTTGGTAATTATGCAGTCTTTATCCTGGTTGTAGTAAATAAGTCCAACACCATCAGGCAATTCATCCGGAGCAATCAACCCAGTCGGGCAAGCAAATGAAAACCTGTGACAATACTGTAAATATCCTGGCCATTTTTCGTCCCGTAAGAAGTCCTGCCGATCAACTTTTACCTCATAGCCAGTTATACATGGATGAGTCCAGCTCTTTTTAAAGGCTACCGCGTCAAGCCTGAGCAAATTATTACTCGTCCAACTGGGGCCGTTTTTTACTTCGGTGAAAAATACCTCCTGATTCCGGCCGCCTGTGTGACGTTTTTCCAGTTGTCGCAAAATCATATCGGCTCGTATTTTCATGACCATCACACACGCTCCTTTACCCAAACTTCCACGCGCGGCGAATCAGCGTCCACCTCAAATTCCACCGGCAGCAGTTCCAACACCTCGGCGTTATCCTCCGCGATAATGCCGGCATAACGCAGCGCATCTAAAATAAATTTGGGTGCGTAGTTATCAGGATCACGCCGCCGCCTGGTCCTGAAATAGTACACTACCAGCACCTGTGAACGCTCATACAACGGCATTTTAAACGCCAAGGCCGTAAGACGCAGGCAGCCGGTGAGGTTGTCCAACTTTTCCTTGCGCTTTGTCCAATGCCACCGGCTCCACTTGTTTAGGCTGGGCAATTCCCCTGGGATTGTGATACGGGATCCCTCCGGGGTGACCTCAGCGTCCCACTTGGCATATTTTCTTGGCATATTTTTCGGCATAATTGACAAGCGCTTTTTACGAGATGGCAGTAATCCCAGTTCCCGGGCCTGAGTTTCGCTAAGCCTAGTCACTTCTTCACCTTCTCAATGTTTTTATACGCCAACTTTGTTGTGTGGCTGGGACGCGAGGGACCATACTGCACAACCGCCCTGCCTCGGTAATCATATAGATACACACCCATCTTGCCCCGGTGTTGGCCCCTCAGGATCCGTACCCGGTCGCCCGGTTTAAGCATCACAGCTCCTCTACGCTCTCAACCAGAGCGGCGTTATACATTTTTTGCTTGCCATCAGCGAACTCAAACACTATAAAGTTTTTATAAACGCCCATCTTCACTATGCTTACAAGCTTTTCGGACTTCTCCTTGTCTACTATCTTGACCCGTACGGTCTTGGTTTCGACCACTTCTAAGGTTTCACTATTTATCAGCACCAACCTCACTCCCCCGCTTATTGTTGGCCTATAAACTTCCCCTGTTTTGGTGTCAAACTCAAGGTTACACCGCAAGCAGTACCAGCCATACCGGCGATCAGGCAGGTAACGTACATTGTTATGGCTTTTGCATACCGGGCACCGGGCTGGTTCCGTTAAGCGCCTTCTTTGCCTTACCGGTTTGAAGTTACGCGTAGCCCCGTTATAAAAACCGGTTTGGTAATTTAGCTTTGGCATTGCCGCCCCCCGTTCCATCACTTACTGGAATTCTAGCGAAAATTCATGAGGTCAATTTCCGCCAAGCCTATAATTGCACTCAATACCGCTGGCCACTACCGTATGTTCTTTCCCACGCTCTAAAATGCGGGAACCTAACCCCCCGGACCCATCAATAGCCATAAGCTGAGCCGGAACGAGTTCACTGCTGATAATTGTCGGCATCAGGTTCAGGTACCGGTAATTCAGTACATCAAAAACCATCCTGACCATCCAGTCCCTAGGACGTTCAAGCCCCTTAAACAGGTCATCCCAAACCAATAGCGGCACCTTGCGCATTTCTCTTAGCCTGTCTTCGGCATCTTCTTCGCTTTTACGAAAAGTGCTCTGTATCTCACTAAATCCCTCGACGTGGGGAAAATACAGCACCGGTAAGCCCTTGCTAATTAGTTGGTTGGCGACAGCCATACTGAGGTGTGTTTTGCCACAACCAGGCTCACCAAGTAGTACCAGCCAGTTATTTTCGCCCAGTTCACCAAAGTTATTGGCGTAATGCTTGGCACTCATAAACATTTCTGCCACCACTCCCGGCCTTCCATTGGGTTTGAAGTTTGTAAACGATTTCGCCCTAAAAGCCGGTGTAATTTTGCTGTTTTTGAAAAGCCGTTCTCTTTTGCGCTCCTCTTGGCATTTGCAGGGCACGGCACATTTATTTTCAGTATCAACCACAATGCCGCGGTCATTACATATCGGGCATTTCACCGGGTTTGGGCTTGTACATGAATTTGCTGTAGTCGATGCTGTCGAATTTACCTGGCGGGCCTTGGCCACCAGGGCTTCTATCCCCTGGAGAATTACTTCCAGGCCTTCCGGTTGCTTGTCCTGTTGGTCCACGGACAGTACCTCCTTTGGATTTGCGTTTTTCAAATTCTTCCTGCTCACGTTTAACAGCAGCTACGGTTCGAATATTATCCTTGTCCCATCTAACTAAAATTGAGTTAATATACTTCATGTTTGACTTATGCAAAAGAGCGGCTTCCCGTAAAGCTTCAACGATAACCTCTCCCGAGAACTTTTTAAGCCACTTACCAATAGATTCAATTTCAAACGGCCCTAAAGGGCGATTAAACTCATTCTCAAATTGGGTGTAAATATTTGGCTTATTATTTTCGACCGTATCAGCAGTAGTAGTAATTTCTTTATCTTTCTTTAAAGATTTCTTTAGGAACCCCGCATCGCTTGCGTCCCAAGGGTTTGGAGGCTGTTTGGTGTCCCCATCGTGGGGAGTCCCCTCCCCCCCATAAAGGGGAGAGTCCTCCCCCCTGTTTTGGGGACAGTCCCCATCATTGGGGGGTGTCCCCTTCATGGGGACAGTACCGCCGCATTCTTCAGCAATAATAATTAAGCTTGTCTCCGATATTTCACCAATATCTAAAACGCCTTGGTCCCATTGTCTAAGGTCTTTATTAAACTTGTATAAACCAGGGGAGTTAAAAGATGGATTTTCAACTTCGATAATCACGTTATAATCAACCAATTGACGAAATGGTTGACTAACTTTTTTGGCCTTTATACCTGTATCTCGCTCAATATCCCGGTACCCTATCCTAGCTTCTGTCCGATGCCATGTGTATGTATTTTGAAATAAGGCAAAGCAAATCTTGTACTGGTTTGGCGAAAGTTTAGCTTTGGCCAAGGCTTCCAGTATCGGGTTCCATATACGTGTGTAATTTTTTAGGTCTTGGCCGGCCACTATAAAACCCCCTGATTATTACTAGCTAAATAATCGGTATTCACCCATGGCCTTCGCGGCCATAGGATTAAGCCATAAAACTTCCTGTCTTTCCCGGCCGCCTTCCGCTAATGCCCTGGCAGTGTGTTTGGTCCAGTTTTTTAGTCGTTCGTCATATATCTGGCAAGCATAACCACTAAGTATAACCAGTCCGGGATGATTATCTAAGGTCTCAAGTAATTGAATGTGGTCTAAGTCGGCCATTTCGTGCTTATATTGGCGTTTATTCCTGGTTTGCAAAACATAAGGCGGGTCGGCATATATTAAAACTTCCGGGTACCGGTATCTTTCTATCAATTGAATAGCTGGTTGACACTCAATTTGAGCGTCTTTTAGCCTATCTGCGGCTAAATAGATTCTTTCCGGCATTGATTTCCATACTTTTGAAGATGTACTCCCGCATTTTGCTTGAATATTATGCCGCCACCCCCCCCGGTCACTTGATCTTGAGCCGTGCCCCATATTCATCCTAATTAGCAGTCGCCGGGCGTTTTCGACAGGGTCATCGGTAACCTCAAAATAATTTTCATCTTTGGCAGATGTAAGATATGCTTCATACTCGAGGCGCGACCATGGGGTCAGTTCAACCACCCGGGCCAGTTCATCCGGATGATCCCGGAGAACTTTAAAAAAGTTAATTACATGACCGTCAATATCGTTAATAGTTTCAACTACAGCTGGTTTTTTATTGAAAAATACCGCTCCGGACCCAAAGAAAGGTTCTAGATATACTCTGTGATTTGGCATGTAGGAAATTATCCAATCAGCAAGTCTCCATTTTGCACCCGGGTATTTTAGTATTGGACCCATTTACCCCACCTTCCTCATCGCCCGCTGCCACTCCACAATTAACTTGTCCAACTCCTGAGATATATGCAGCCTAGCGTCTCCCTGTGCCTGGTGCATCCGCCTTCTCTTCCGCTCGATAGCCACCCGCAAATTACCAACACTCATAGCATTGCCTCCGAAAAATTTAAAACAAATTGTTTTTCTTGCGATTCTTCAGTAACTGGTTTTTTAGATTTCTTACTTTCCTTTGTTTTGGGTTGCCCTTTCATTGCCAGCCCTGAGCCAGATGTATTAATTAGTGTTTGTTTTAAAGCATCATAAGTTCCAAATCCGCCATCCTCTAAGATACGACAAAAGGCATCTATAACTGGTATACCCTCTTTGGTAGTCATGGTAAGTATTCCGGGAACATTCTCCATAACCATAGTCCTAGGTTTAATTTCAACAATCATACGAGCATAGTCAAACACCAAACTATTCCGCTCATCCAACACATCACGCCTGCCTGCGTAACTAAATCCCTGACAAGGCGGACCACCAACAACGCAGTCAACCTAGCCAACGTTCATGCCTATTGCATCAAGTATCTGTTTCCCGGTGAATTTACGGATATCGCCAAAGAAAAAGTGGCTCACTCCGGGTGTGTTGGGCTCGTTAGATATCCACCCCGAACCGGAAACATGTATTTTATAAACGCCGTCTTTTTCTTTTTTGATTTGCTTTTCAACGGCCTTATTAAGCCGTTCTTTGTCCTCCGGCGATGAATAGTGTATTTCTATTGGATATGTTCCCAGGTTGCACATGTAGGTGAGGGCTGCCTCCGCATCAAACTCAAGGCCGGCAACTACCTCAAAGCCACCTTGCATCATCCCTAAACTAAAGCCACCACAGCCGGCAAAAAAATCAATACAAGTTGGCCGACGTGCTCCGGGAAGGTATAGGCCCGAGCGGTGGCGATGGTATTCGCCATTAAGAATTCCCATCATCATCCTCCACCTCCGCCGATGGTTCCCCGGCATCCTCCTCCGGCACCGGTATAATAGCCCCGCATATATCGCACACCCAGGGCCTCATGCAATCCGCGCTGTACCATGCTTTACCGCAGCCTGGGCAAATACGTTTTTGCATCACACAACCTGCCTCTTCAGCCTTAATACCCTTTTCCGTCCCGTTATCCGATGCTGTAGATGTAATTCACCTGTAGGTGCTTTTTCAACCAGCCAGTTATCAGGATTAAGCCCTCGTCCCTTGATTATTTCCTTGTATCTCCGCGTCGGTTTTTTCCCTCTCATATCTCCACTCCTTCCGACGGTTCCCAATTCCACAGCCCAAGCTTACCTTTAGCCGGTACTGGCTCCGGTAATGGTTTTACATCATCCAGTATCCAGGCGTAGCGGCCAGAAGTGTAATCACCGAAGCTTAGCTCCGGTTCCTCTGGCAGCTTTCGGCAAGCCGCACCTGGTAGTGTATCTGTAAGACATAGGCCGTAATCTGTAATAAGCAAGCAGTTTACCAGTCTACAGGTGGCAATTACTGCACTAAATAGCAACTCTCCAGATGGCACTTATCTTTTAAGGCAGAATAGAAAGGTTCATCCCAAGTCAATTTGTTGACCATTTTAGGACTTTTACTTGCATGAATCGCCAGCGGTCCCCGGTAATTCGTAGCCCAGGACCTGGTTTCAATTCGTTTCGCCCCAATAGCCACCAGCGTGGCCCATGGTTGAAGTAGGGAAATAGCTTTCATGCCCGTTGCCTCCCTTTGCAGATTAGGCCCCCGCTGTAACTCTTTTCTCTCCGGGCTTATCCCGGTCCGGGGTGATACAATCGATGCACCACCCCGGACCGTCTGATTATTTCGATGTAGTTTTCGGTTATTGCCCCCAGCTTGTCCCCTGGGTGCATTAGAGCAGCCAGCCCGGGCCGGTTCCGCCTATTTACAATGTGCCAGAATCGGCTTTTCCACAGGTCCTCGAAGGCCCACCCGGCGGCCAGGGCTTCTGCTTCCCTGGCCCTAATCTGAGCGGCCACCTTGGGAGTAACTTTCGGTGCCGATTTACTCATTATGCCGGCAACTCGGCTTCCTTGAACGGCACTTCATCTTCCGGTGGTGAAATCTTTCGCTCAATGGCCTTAGCCAGTACACGTTTAAGACTTTCCATACTGCCAGGTGTTATTAATGATGCCCATTGCTCAGGGGTTAGTTTACTCATACTATCCACATGCAGGGTGGCGTATACGATATCCTTGGCCGTCTGACAAGCGAACTCCTGATCAACCCCCAAACGTTCTCCCTCCTCGCCCATCGTGGCAAAGAACTTCCGCCGGGCTTTCTCTATGTCCAGCTTAGCGGGCCTAATACTCCCAGTGCTAGGTGAAGGTGTTACTTTGGGTGATTCCGCTGGTGCCGGTGCCGGTGCGTCAATGCCGCTTTCCAGCCATTGCAGGAACTGTCTTCCCAAGTCAGAGGTAAGATTGAATACCTTACCATCCACTATGCTGGTTCTGTCCTTGGTGCTGGTACATTGGTGGTCTTGGTCAATATCTACAAAAGTAGTAAACTCATACTCCATTCCGTCCCGCTGTATGGGATTCATACCAATCTTGCGGATAACGGTTTTCCCGGTTGCCGGGTCTTTTTCCTGGACGTGCTCCATCTTGGCTCTCAATGTGGCTATAATGTGACTTTTACTCGAGAGAATTGCTTCAACCAACCGATTATGCATTGGTGTTACATCCCGCCATGCTGTCCAGCTATTTACACCAGGTTTATTACTTTTTTCAATTTGGCCTTTTTTATCTAACAATCCACCCTCGCCACTCCACGCGTGGGTTAGACTGTCAATGAGAATACACTCAATACCTGCCGCCTCACATTCTTTGATAGCGGCAATGTACCTGTCAGGTAAATACGGTGCTGTAAGGGAGATCACGTTGTACTCGCCAATCTCAATGCCGTCTTTGCTATAATTGGCATATAGGTCGCCGCTGTAGTTCTCTGTATCGATAAGACAAATTTTGTCCCAGTCTCCGGTAATACCATAGCCAACCAATAACGCGCCCATTGTCTTACCGCTACCAGCGGGGCCAGATAGCCCCAACCGGAGTTTTGCTTTGCGTCGCTGAGCCTTACGCATCATGCCCATTATCTACACCTCCGCTAGCTTGATTTGAAACTTTGGCGGCCGCTCGGTAATGGTCACGCTGGGCACCACCATGCCTGTTTCCGTATCCACTGCCAGGCCCGTTTCGGTTGCCTGCAGTGTCTTTTTAAGAGTGCTCCAGTCCAACTTCGGGTCCTGGGGCACTAACAGTTCCGGTCTGTTCTCCTTCGCCCACACCTTGACGGCACTGTCCTCCTTCAGACATTCCGGCTGCTGTGCCCGTAGCTGCAGCTCCCCATGAGGCAATTTGATAGTTTTTAACTTCGGGTTTTCAGCTAACTGCCGCCGGTGGTAATCTTCCAGCAATTCATCCAGGTATGCCCTGGCCTGATCCGATCGTTTTTCCTCACCATACAACCAATCCTGAATGCGGTTTACTTCCAACTGGGCGGCCTGCCGGGCCTCGTTACGGCTCCGCTCGATATTGGCGATCTTTCGCAAGGCCCATATAGCTTGCTCGGTGGTTTCTATACTAAACCTGGGCTTATCTAGTTCCTCCGGGGCTGCATCATCCATAGCTTGCACCAGGTAATCGTCCAAACGCGCTAATGCGTCCATATTCATCCTCCTTATAATTGTCCGGATTGTTATTTCTCCAAATGTAAATTTGCAGGGGACGGGTTGGATTCGAACCAACGCTGCGGTTTATACCGGTAATTAGGCCGCACAGCACGTTACTGCACCTTTGACCACTCGGACACCGTCCCCATAAACTTAGCTTTATAAAATTTTGCAAGGGCGGGCCGGATTCGAACCAGCCTTGCTTCGCTTACTCGGGATGTTTGCCCAGCCTTGCACTGGAATTACCATCTAAGCTTTCCTACGCGGACACCCCACGCCACCGCCCCCTGCACACTTATCTAAGATTCCGGGTAGAAAGCAGCAAACTCAAAGTTACAGTTGGTTTCTAGTTTCACCCACCGGAAGTTAACTTCATCGTTATCACTGCCAGTGTCTGCAAGCCTGCTTACTTTATCTCCAGACTGAGCAGCTAGTTGCTGCCCGATGTAATTGGCTAACTCCCTGGTCATACCAGGGTTACTTGGACCATTGTAAACACTGATATTTATGTTGGCCTCAACACCGAACTTTTCACGGATTAAGGCTTGTAATTCCTGGACTTTCTCTACTACCTGCATTGCCTTACCTCCCTCGGGCGTGATATACTGTTTGCGAGATATTTACTTAGCCGTCTGCCAAACGGCTTTTCTTTTTGAGCAGTATCCTTGCTGCTCAAGCTTTTCTATATGTCTTCTCATTGTCTCGGCCACTGGCCGGTTGTACCACTCATGCATTTTTATCAGGAAGGTCTTAGCCACTGTGATTAGGTCTGCACACTCATCTTCTATTGACTTTAATAACGCATCCTCTGCATCGGTAAAGGTTGCTCCCTTTTTCTTGTTTATCAACACCTTCCTAGCATCGGACATGAGATCAAGTACCTCTTGAGTTTCCTCTTGCGTCTTACTCAACGCAACAACTGGGTGATCGTCGATGTTATCCAGATAGCGCGTAGGGAACATATTCCCCTGGCAGTTTGAACAACGTTCCTCGGATAACCGTGGACTTTGCAGCCTCTCTATAATGCCGGCCTCCACACTGCCGGGCATGTTTCTGGACCCGCCGATGTACTGGCTCATAGTGCATGGGGCAACATTTACGGCCTCAGCCAGTTGTTTAAAGGTAACTCCATATTGAGCAACTTCCGACCTTATTATGTCTGCAAACATTTCATTCGCCTCCTTTCTCAAATTGCAAATTTACCACTAATATAGCTTTGCAGTGTTTTGTGCTAAGATGAAACTATCTTAAAACTCCCCACCTCCCCGGTCTGCTGGTACCGGCTGGCCGGGCACCTTCCTCCCCTCTACATATACTTTGCTTGGCTCAGTTCCGCAGAACGGGCAATATTCAGGTGCTGTCTTGCTTTCATTTACCCAGTAAAAATTCTCTTTTCCACAGCGCGGGCAGGTCCACTTGATTAGCTTGTCTATCATGCTCACCCCTCTTACCTAACACCACCGCCAGCCTTAAAATATGCGTCCCACATCCGCTGCCGCCGCTGCCGCATTGCCTTCGCTTCCTGCTTTATCCGCCGCATTTCGAGCAGTAGTCGGAATTGTCTGACTGTACCAGAAAAGCACGCTATAACCCTACGCATTAGCCCCACCTTCTTTCTCTGGAGCAAATCCAGGACGTAGATCTTTGCCACATGCTATCCCACCTTCTTGATTTGCTCAGCCAACACCATCTCGATATTGACCAATGCTTCACATTTACTGCACATTTGCCGGTTACCTGATGGCATACCGCAGATTTTGCACCTATTCAATGTTTCTCCTCCCCCTTTAAAAACTAGGTTTTAATTCCTCTTGTGTAAAATATAATTAAGTAAGGAAGATGAACCTTTTTTCTATTACCATGTTTAGATTGGATGTGATTTTATAAAACCTTACAATGAAATCGCTGCTGAATTAACCCTGGCCATAATAAACCGGATAAAACCGGTTGATAATACAAGCCCTGAGTTAACAAACAAGAGCCTTGCTGAAGAAGTTGCGCATGCTTATAAGCTTATCTATGCTGTTGTAAGAGAGGCTGCAAAGAGTGATATCCGCTAACTAACTTTTTCAGCCTTTTCCTTTGCCTCCCGCATATCGGCCGCCTGTTCCTGCCGCTCATCCGGCTGGTACTCAAACACAATCCGCAGGGCCTTGACCATCCTATCCATGTCCGGTTCAAATTCTTCCCGGTATGATTATGCCCTTAGGTTGTTTTTCGGCCATTGGCCAGCCCCCTTTCTACAACTCAGCTAATGCCTTTTGGGCCTGCCTTATTTGCTCGTCAAGCTCGATGGATTTTTGCGCCCTTGGTAGTAAGTCATCAAACATTCTCATTCCAAATATTTGGTACAACTCAGCAACCTTATCTTTAGTTAAGTCCTGTTGGCTAGGATAAAACGCATACACAGCTTCGATTTTTTGATAATCATCAGCACTTACAGCGTGGCCTATTCGTTGCTCAAACTCCTGTTGCATCATAACTACACTTCACCTCCCCCTAGCTGCCGCCGGTGCCGGTTAATTTAAAATGTTTACTCGCCCACCGCTTTGGGTGGCGTTTCTTCAGCCAGGAGGGCAGCTGCTGGAATACCTAGAGCTTGGGCAATTTTATCCAACATGCTAAGCGATGGTAATGCTTTATCTTTCTCAATCTTATTTATTGTTGAAACATCTGCATTTACCATATCTGCCAACTGATATTGGGTATAGCCGCGCTCTTTCCTTAATTCACAAATTTTATTGCCGAACTTGATCAATATTGGATACCCTCCTTCCTTGATTATTATATTATTGGATTTAATCCAACTTGTCAATAAAATATCTTGGATTATATCCAATATTTTTACCAGTATTTATATGTGGTAAGATGTTTATTGAATAGAATCCAACAAGGATGATACTATGTTTGATATTGGAAGCCGGGTCGTTTATCTACGAAAGCTACATAATATTTCGGCCAATAAACTATCGTTAGATTTGAAGGTTGACCCTTCAACTGTAAACAAAATCGAAAAAGGTACTGCAAGGCCTTCTATAGATTTGCTTTTTAACATTTGTGATTATTTTGGTGTTACACCCTCTGAGTTCTTTGCCACCGGCCAGGCCCAGGAGCCGCCTCCGGAAGTCCGTCGTATATGCGATAAGGTACAAAAGCTGCCGCCGGACAAGCTCAAGGTGCTGGAGTCGGTGCTTGATACCTGGGTTGATTAGCCACCTACCATTTCAAGGAAGGGAGGTGTTAATATTGGGAATAAAATTTACAGGTTTAGATGAGTTCGAAGAACGCTTAAAACAGATGAAAGATACTGCTAAAGAATTTAACCATGGCAAAAAGGTATCATTTTCTGATCTATTCCCAACTGTATTTATGAGTCGTTATACACAATTTAGATCCTTCGAAGAATTCCTAACCGCTGGCGGTTTCGAAGTCAATACCCAGGAGGATTTTGACGCTATCCCAAATGATGTTATGGATAGTCATGTTGCAAAAACTACAAAATTCAGAACCTGGGAGGAGATGGCATCTACAGCTGCAACAGAACATGTAGCCAAAAAGTTAGGGTTTTAAACTATTGCGATGATCCGGCCACAACGTTAATTTTGTTAGCGGCCTCTTTTAGCCGGGTCACTGAATCCATTGTGTTTTCAATACACTGTGTAAATTCAGTCAAACCGTCTACTTTGACTACCGAGCCAATATCGCTCCAACGCAAACCTTGACGATCCAACTGTTCCCATGTGGTACCGGCTGAATTATCATGATGCTCAACAGTTTTAACCTCGGAAATTGGTTTCCCGTTAATCGTCGACGGCCTCATGCCTCCGCAACGTTGACCTCTTAGGCTGTCCTTTAAGAACCATAAAATGGCTTCCGCTTCTCTTATGGTAAGTTGCCTATCTGCACACCATTTGCTGAAATAGGCTTCCAAATAGTCATAGCCTATAGGCTCAACTACACGTGGAAATGGAAGCCGCTCTCCCTTTTCTCTGGCTTTCATCCTCTTTCACCCCCCCTTATTAGTCGTTGGTGTCAGCTTAATTTGCAGGTTTTTCCTCCCATGTGTCAAAATTGGCAGTTGTCGAAGCTATTATTTTCCGGGAAGGGAGGTGTGGTTATGTCAAGACTTTCTCAGGTTATTTGTCCTTTAATGAGCACTCGTAACGAAATAGCTTATTGTGACAATCGCTGTGCTTGGTATCTTGCTAGTGCAGAAAGACCATTTTGCGCTATGCATTACATTGCTCTTTTCCTGTCGGGGATGCATGCAAATGCTGAGAAGTGATTTTGCACTTTCCAATAAGAACCTGGGCTGTTTGAAGCACTTCCTGGGCTTCTTCAAAGCTCAGGTCTTTTTTTACAAGCATCGATACTATTTCATTGGCAATTGACTTGACTTTCTTGGCGTCCTTATCCATCCTCTCTTACCTCCCCTACTTGTCCACGCTACTGCCAAAAGTTACTGCCTGACTAATCAGGCGTTTTATGATATTTTGAAATTGTGCTTAGCTGCTTTTGGCAGCAGCAAATTCCCTTTCTCTTTGAATGTCTCTTATAACAGACTCATAAGCTAACGGCACCAAAAGAACATCCATAATCTTTTGCGCAAACGCCCTGGCCTGTTCCGGTGTTAAATCTTCCTCATCTAATACTTGACCATCAGGTGTAACGAATTTTCTAACCGCTTTGGGCACCTGGACCACCCCCTGTTTCACCTTATGATGGGACCGGGTTGTCCTAGCACATGCAGATTGTGGCAATTGATCACCTTCTTATATCCGGTAGTGGCAATTTTTGTGGTTGATACAAAACCATGATGCAATATGTGTATTCAGCCCCATCAGCCACAAACCGGGTATCAATTATTCTTTTGGGGCGCTCACTCCTTAGCCAAGTTTTGAGCTTCATTTCAAGCTCGATATGGTCGTTTGAAGCAAATAGCCTTACCTGGTAATGAGTTGGCTTACTTTGAAGCTTCATGAGTCGGGATACTTTGTTTTCAAGGGCCGAAACCCTTTGCTCCATATTCATGCGCATACCGCCTTTTCGGGTTATTTGTAGTTGGTTCCTGCGGACTTATTATCACACTCTATGTGTAGTTGGTTGTTAAAAAAAATTTTATTAATATTTGCGTTTGGGAACTTTCTTTTAAATTTAGTAACGAAATTAAAACTTGGGTTCCTTAATCCATGCTCCACCTTGATATAAAAAGAAAGAGAAACACCCAAGTTGGAAGCCATTCCTTCTTGGCTTTCTTTAATGGAATCCCTAAAACTAATTAATTCTTTATTCTTAGCCATCTATCATGTCACCTCTTCTCCACTACGCGTATTGTGTGATTGTTTGAATATATATTACTACACATTATGTGTGGTGTCAACACCAAAAACACTTTCTGTGTGATTAGTTTTAGTATTACACATAATGTGGTACTATTTATCTGGGGTGTATTTTATTGTTTGGGAAAAGATTAAGTTTTTTAAGGAAGAAAAACAATTTAACTCAACAGGATCTTGCAAAACTACTAAATATATCCCCTAGTACTGTGGGTATGTATGAGCAAGGAAGAAGAGATCCAGACACCGGCACTATAAATTTTTTATCTAGCTACTTTGACGTAACTAGCGATTATTTGCTGGGCCGCACCGACAAACCAAAATCCATTGAGGATAATAAACTAGACGAAGAATACATTCTCCAAGCCGCAACACTTGGCGATGCGCTTATAAGACTAGCTGAGCTTACTTTTGAAATAGATATGGATGACGAAACATTTGCAAATCTAGTAATCAAGGCCAAAAATAAGTATGGTTTGCCTGGTGGGGCAGGAGGTGTAGCAGCCCATGGCCCAAGTTATCCCGGTTCCGGGGCTTTGGAACACCTTATCCCAGACGAGGATAGAAGTTATAAAAAAAGAAAGGAACGCGCCAGGAAGAAGAATTATAACAAACCGCATGGGGATGACAATAATTGATCACCTTGGATTATCTTATCCTTATGGTGGAAGGGCTTAATATTAGACTAATATATCGTGACTTAAATAAAAACAACGTCGGATTATTAGGTGAGGCAGATGCTTCTAATAGAACAATAACGCTGGATTGCTCATTAGTTGATTATCCACGTGAGCACAAAAGTGTTCTTGCTGAAGAAATTGGACACGTCTTATATCCGCCGCGCCCTGGCCACATTGCATACCACGCACGGGGGTATTATGATACCGATCACATAGAAAGATGTAATATACGAGCAACTGTTGCCCAGGATGAGCGCATGGCGCTTGACTGGGCAACTGGTGTCTTAATGCCGGATGTCGAATTTTGGCGAGTTGTGGAAGAAGGTGAAAACACATTATGGCAACTAGCTGATTGGTTTGAAGTAACAGAATGGTTTGTACGCATAAAAGTAGGGTACATCAGGCGCAAGGCCCGTGAGAATGGAAAACGGTTAAAATGGAATGACATAATTAGGCGACATTAATAACAATACATACATACTTCAACAGAGGGCATGCAGAACAGATAATGTTTTGGTGTCTTTTTTTCTGGGGTAAGCAGGGATGTGTTATATAGCCAATGGAACTTGCGGCAGCATATGCCGTGAAATAGTGAAAGAGAATATTTATGAAAGGCAAGATGAAAGGAGATTGACTATGGATTTTAATGAAAAACTTAACCAGTTTTCGTCTAGAGTAGAATCACTAAAAGATCAAATTCAGACTGAAGAGGCAACAAAAACAGCACTAATCATGCCTTTCTTTCAGTTGCTGGGATACGACATTTTCAACCCCTCAGAATTTGTCCCGGAATATACCGCAGACGTGGGTATAAAAAAGGGTGAAAAAATAGATTATGCCATTTTTATAAATGACGAGCTAAGTATATTGCTGGAGGCCAAGTCGGTTAATGAAGACCTGAATAAACACGGCTCTCAGTTATTCAGGTACTTTGCTACATTGCCGGCGCGATTTGGAATTCTCACAAACGGCATTGTTTATGAGTTTTATACTGATTTAGAGACGCCTAATAAGATGGACGAAAAACCTTTTTTGGAGTTTAATCTTCTGGATATCAAAGAAAATCTAATCCCCGAGATTAGAAAGTTTCAACGGAATAATTTTGACAACAACAACATTTTAACATCAGCAGCGGAATTAAAATATACACAGGAAATCAAAAAAATCTTGACAAGAGAGCTTGCTAATCCATCCGATGATTTTATCCGCTTTATGCTTAAAGATATTTATTCAGGAGTAAAAACACAAAATGTAATTGATAAGTTTAGAGATACAATTAAAAAAGCATTTAACCAGTTTATTAACGATACCCTCAACGAACGATTTAAAGCCGCTATTGGAACTCAGGCAGAGGCGACTACCACCACAGAGCCCAAAATTGAATCGGCTGCGTCAATTGACGAAGAGAATCCTAAGATTGTCACTGTTTTGGAAGAATTAGAAGCTTTTGCGATAGTAAAATCTATTCTTAAAAATTCAGTAGATCTTTCCCGTTTGTTTTATAGGGATACTGAATCCTATTTTGGGATTCTTCTTGATGACAACAAACTAAAATGGCTTTGCAGAATAGCTATAGGCAAATCCCAAATAAATCTTTATATTCCAGACAAAAGCAAGAAATCCATTAGATACCGTTTGGATTCGATAAATGACATCTATTCTTACGAAACACAACTTATTGAAGCAGTTAATAAATATACCGAAGAACAATAACAGAAAAAGCTCGGTCAGGCCATGAATATGCGGGTATTCCATTGAGTAGGCATACCGTTCCCAGCCGGTGAATCTTTACTGCACAGAAAACCCGCACCAAAGGTGGCGGGTTTCGTGATGTTTTTATGTTTCGACAAAAATCACTATTTTTTATGGGGAGTGAGTTTCAATATTCTTGCTTTATTTATAGTAATAAGAAATTAATTTTTCCACGCAGGTATGAGGTGGAGGTCGAAATGACAGTTTACGAAGCTCTGATGTTAATGGTAACGTTTGGCATACTAGTGACCGCCCTGCTTAACCGCTAGGGCGGCCACTAGGCCAAATCACCCACTACCAGTATATGTAATTTATCTAAAATAATACACACAGCAAGACTTTTGGTTTAATATTTCAGCCTGATTTTTAAACTGGGTAAGGGCTTCCGGGGTTGCGTTAAACCCCCATTTAACCAATGGCAAGTTGATTGGTGACATCAGCTCATTACATTGCCTAAAAGACCCTGGCTACCTGCGGCCCGGTGTCCGAGCCTAGTTTTAAAATGAAGGTGTTAAATTTTATTAAAAAAAAGCAGGATTTTGCATGCTTTTGCAGTATTGTTTAATTACCATTAGATCAGGGCGGACAAAAGTGGACAAGACCTTCACAGGGGCCAAAATAGGGAAAGGTGGTAAATATACTGATAATTAGACTAGAACTTCAATGGTTAAGCCTACGTTTAAGAGTGCACCAAAACATAAGAGACAATGTCCTTGTATGATGCGGCAGTACAACATAACGTAGGTTAATCAAACCTATTTGGTCGGTAGTGACGCCTGAGGAATTGGGGGATTCCATTGGCGTCACTTTTCTATATAGTTGAAATATCATAGAATATAAAATAATGCATGAGGTGCCACTATGAAACTAACCAGCAACCGAGCCATCGCGATTGTTAGAGTATCCACCGCCGAACAGGCCAAAGAGGAACGGTACTCTATCCCACACCAAAAAACACATATACTTGAAGAGTGCCGACATCGCGGGCTAGAGATGTTGCACTTTTTTGAGTTTGTGCATAGTGGCGCAACCGTCTTGAGCAGCGCATCCAAGGAGAAAGCGGATATACTTGCGTTTATCAGGGATTACTCCATATCTATCGTAATGGTACATGAGCTGGACAGGCTATCCCGGTCTATGCTCGATACCCTGCTTTTTGTGGATGATCTCAATAAACTAGATGTTGCATTTATTTCTATCCATGATGGTTTCGATACCACCACCGCACAGGGCCAGCTGCAAATGCACATCCTGTCTGCGTTCAGTGAGTATTTCCGCAAGCAGCTGGCTAGTAAGGTCCTCGGTGGAATGATTGAACGGGCAAAACAGGGCAAGCACATGGGCAAGCTACCGCTAGGATATAAGATAGGCCCTGAGGGCTTTGAGGTTGACGATGAAGGGGCTAAAATAGTCAAGATGGTATATTCCCTCTACCTTGATCAAAACATGGGCATGAGGGGCATTGCAGACTACCTCAACGGGATGGGTTTAAGAGGTAGGCAGGGTAACCGCTGGAGCCACGCCACTATACGCGACATCTTGGAGAACGAAATATACGCCGGGACGTTCGCATGGTCGAACATAAGGGTGGAGGATAACCACCCCGCTATCATTGACCGGGAAACATGGGCAAAGGTACAAGAGCGCAGGAGGCTTAAGAAGGGACTTGGGGGCCGAGCTCAAAACAGCTTCTACCTGCTTAGTGGACTATTGCGCTGCGGGGTCTGCGGTGAAAGTACAATGGTTGGCCGGCACGCCAGAAAGGGCAAGTTTGATTACCGCTATTATACCTGTAACAACTATGCATCCAAAGGCAAAGATACTTGCCCGGCAGGTTATGTCCGGGCTGATCGGCTGGAGGAGTTCGTGCTGGAGGATATTAGAGACTTCGCACAGCAACGACCTACTGAGCTTAACCGGGAAACCATACCGGCAGATTATAGCCTAATAAAGGAGAAAATTTCCCTTCAGGAAAAGGAACTCGACAGGCTTAAATTGATGCTCAATCGCGCTGCGGAAGCATATGAGGAAGGGCAATATGATCTGGAGTATTTCAGTTATCGCAAAGAGCAGATAAAGAAGCAGCAGGAGCAGGTTAAGGATGATCTGCAACACCTGCAGGAGCAGCTGGAGGGCAAGATCAGTCAGGAGGAGGCCGAGAGTAGGATCACAGATAAAATCGCACTAGCTGAAAGCATCATAAATGAAAAAGACTCTATTAAAGCAAAGGCGAAGATTCAGCTGCTGATCGACAGTATACAAGTAAAGTCCGAGGACGATGTTATTATTTATTACCGGCTATGATTTATATGTTATGTATGCTTAGTCTTGCCAAAGGTCCAGTGCGAGAAACGAGTGGGCATACCGTACGAACCAAATGAATAAATAATTTCCGCCGGGCAAATTTCAAAATACATGTTATAAAAATCCAGATTAAACTTTTTAGCTATAACAGTTATATCCTCAATAGATTTTTCCAGAATCTTTATTTCTTCCTGTGGATGCAAAGCCTAACCTCCCCCCTTACTGCGCTGCGTTTTCCGGACGGGATTAAAAAACGTTTTCAGGGCGGGATATACATCGCTTTTACTTTTAATACCCACGCTAGTAAACTTGGGATCAACTATTTTTTTATAAACTGCCCGCAGCGTGCTGGTATAGTAATACGGTCCTTCAATTTCACCATAACCAACCAGATTACATACTTTCAAAAGTTCTTTTACATATTTTACACATTTTTCATTATCCGATGTCAAGTTGTCTCCATCGGAAAAGTGAAAGGCGTAAATATTATAATCCTCCGGATTATAGCGTTTCTCAATTAAATCCAGGGCCAATTGATATACCGATGAACAGCGAGTGCCCCCACTGGCTCCCTTGGTAAAAAATTCCTCCTCAGTAGTTTCCTTTGCCTCTACATGATGTGCTAAAAAAACAATTTGCACATTTTTATATTTAGTGCGCAAAAACCGGGTCATCCAGAAGAAAAAACTACGCGCAATATATTTTTCATAGGGTCCCATCGAACCGGATGTATCCATCATGGCCAATATTACGGCACTGCTTTCATACTTATAGGTAATGTCCCAGGTTTTATAGCGCAAATCCTCCCTGGTTATTTTGCCGAAGCCCGGTTGCCCCTGCCTGGCATTGCGCTTAAATGCCTCTAAAATAGTTCTTTTGCGATCTATATTGCTGGAAATACCCTTTTTCCTGATATCCTTGAATTCAAAGGCCTCGGATGCCAGCTCAGGTTTCTTCTTTGGCTGCAAATTAGGCAGGCCAAGATCCTCAAAAATTAACTGGGCCAATTCATCAATGGTAATTTCGGCCTCATAATAATCCACCCCCGGTTCTTCCCCGGCACCCTTGCCCTTGCCGGAGCCGGCGGGCTGCTTCTGATCGCTCCCCAGCACATCCCCTTCTTTGGTATTGCCCTGCCCTTGCCCGCTATGTTTACGTTTACCGTTGTCAAAACGAAAATGATATTCCTCCAGAGAACGAATGGGTACCTTAACTACCTTCCGGCCATCGGATAAAATGATACTTTCCTCACTGACCACATCCGCCAAGTTCTTTTTAATGGCTTCTCTGACCTTTTCCCGGTGGCGCTCGCGGTCAATTTCACCTTTACGGTGCAGTGACCAGTCTTCCCTAGAAACCGTATATTCGGACATTTTCCCACCTACCTGTTCAACAAGCTGCCGACATATTTTAGCAATTCATTGGCACATATACTGCAGTACCCGTATTCATCCATTAATTTGGCGCTTACTTCGTTCATGCGCTTAAGCTGCTCTGCATCGGGTGTCTTGGTGGAAGTGGTTATTTTGACTACATCCTTTAAATCGGCAAACAGTTTTTTCTCCACAGCTTCCCGTAGCCTTTCATGAGATTTATAATTAAAACGTTTTTCTTTACGAGCATAACTTGATAACCTGATCAGTATCTCCTCGCGGAAGCTCTTCTTAGCGCTTTCCGAAACGCCAACTTGTTCTTCAATGGAGCGCATCAATTTTTCATCAGGATCAATTTCTTCGTCTGTAATGGGATCCTTTAATTTAATGCCATTGCAGTACGCCTCTACGTTATCCAGGTAATTATCAAACAACACCCGGGCAGATTCTTCATAGGAGTACACAAATGCTTTCTGTACCTCTTTTTTAGCCAGCTCGTCATACTCCTTACGGGCCACCGATATAAAGTTTAATAACCGTTCCTTTTCCTCTTTGGAAATGGAAGGATGCTGGTCCAGCCCGTCCTTTAATGCACGCAGTACATCCAACGGGTTGATACAACGGGTGGAGGTGCGAATCAACGCCGAGCTGAGTCGATTGATTACATAGCGCGGGTCCACCCCACTCATCCCTTCGTCGGTGTGTTCATTTTGCAATTCAGTTAAATCTTTTTGCTTGAAGCCTTCTACATCTTCGCCATCGTAAAGCTTCATTTTTTTAACCAGATCCATACCCTGCTTCTTACTATCCTTTAAACGGCTGAGCACGGAAAAAATACTGGCTACCTTTAAAGCATGAGGCGCAATGTGAATATCCTTAAGGTCGCTTTGCTTAATTAGCTTTTCATATATCTTGACCTCTTCACTAACTTTCAGGTTATAAGGTATTTTCATGACAATAATCCGGGACTGCAGCGCCTCATTTTTCTTATTGCTGATGAAAGCCTGATACTCATTTTCGTTAGTGTGGGCTATGATCATTTCATCTGCGTAGATCAAAGCAAAACGGCCCGCTTTGAAATTACCCTCCTGGGATAGGCTGAGTAAATTCCAAAGGAATTTTTCATCACATTTGAGCATTTCCTGAAATTCCATGATGCCCCGGTTGGCTATGTTCAACTCCCCGTCAAACCGGTAGGCCCTGGGATCCGACTCCGAGCCGTATTCGCCAATGGTGCTAAAGTCAATGCTGCCCGTCAGGTCGGCAATATCCTGGGATTTGGGGTCGGACGGAGTAAATGTGCCTATTCCCACGCGGTGGTCTTCAGAAAGAATTATCCTCTCCACCAGCACGTCTTCAACATTACCGCCGTATTCATTTTCCAACATCATCCGGCAGGAGGGGCATAACTCCCCTTCAATATATACCCCATATTCTCTTTCAAAGTCGGCTCGTAACTCCTTGGGGATAAGGTGCAGCGGCTCTTCGTGCATAGGGCAGTTTTTAATGGCGTAAACTGTACCTCGGTCCAATTTACTATATTGCTCCAGTCCCCTTTTCAACATGGCAACCAAGGTGGACTTACCACCGCTTACCGGACCCATTAAAAGTAAAATACGCTTGCGCACATCCAATCGGCGGGCCGCAGGATGAAAATACTCTTCAACTAGTTTTTCCAGCGTTTTATCCAGCCCAAAAATTTCCTGGTTGAAAAACTTATAACGCTTGCCGCCATATTCCAGTTCCTGCACTCCTGCATCATAAAGCATATTGTATATCCTGGAATGAGCTAATTGTGCTATTGTGGGATTATCCTTGACCAAATCCAAATAGTCGTAAAATGTGCCTTCCCATCTATACTGTTCTTCCAGAGAGCGGAATTCATCCAATCTCTTAATAAAATTCACTTTTTCACACTCCCCCTACTTATTAATTATTGGGTTTTAAACTAGCATTTGGTTAAGCAACCAACTTCTCCACACAAACAAGTACTATATTTATATGCAGCAATGCCTAAATGAGTATCATGCTAAGTTGTAGTAATAGACTATTCTTGTCTCAAACTGATTATTAACGTTATATTTTTGCTATTATTCGCATTTTTAAATTGTTAGCTTTTACAATAAAACAAAAAAGGACAGGCGGTTCACATAAAAAGAACCACCTGTCCTTACAAAATTAGTATAAATAACTTATTAGCCTAACAATCTATCTACCATCGCCTGATTAGCTATATTTTCCAATTCGTCGTCCAGTGCATTTAGCTTAGATGGATAACCTTTCCTTTCCAGGGCGAGAGTGATTAAATAGTCGGTGAGAATAGGGTTCCTGGGTAAAAGCGGGCCGTGCAAATAAGAACAAAACACGTTTTTGTAGCGAGCACCTTCCCGGCCATCCTGACCATTATTGCCATGACCATATAAAACACTGCCCAGGGGTTTATGGCCGTTAATAAAAGTTTTACCACCATGATTTTCAAAACCCACTAATTTAGTTTTTTTACCGGCCAACTCCGCCTCTAAAACCACATTGCCGATTAATCTTTTATCCCCGGCTTCAGTATAAAAGTCCAGCAAGCCCAATCCGGGAATCTCCCGTCCCTGGGAAGTACGGTAGTAGCGTCCCAGCAACTGGTAGCCGCCACAGATGGCCAGCACCACCAAACCATTATCTACCGCCATACGCAAAGCGTCAACACGATTTTTCAGATCCTCGGCCATCAAGGCCTGTTCCCGGTCCGAGCCTCCGCCGATAAACAAAAAGTCATACTCAGCAAACTCTACCGCACCTCCCAGGTTGACCTCCCGAACCTGTACAGGCAACCCCCTCCAGCTGCAGCGCCGCATAAAGGCCAATACATTACCACGATCACCGTACAGATTCAACAAATCAGGATACAGATGACATACGGTTAGCATGATAACTCACCCTCTCGGCCTTTTGCCCTAAGATTTTTTCCACCGGCCATAGCGCCGTATATGTAGCCATCATACCCACCGCCACACCTTCCCCTTGCAAGGCAGCATTTATAGCCCGTCGGTAATCTTTTTCCGTTGCCAACAGTATGGTAGGCACCCCGGCGTATTTCAAACGCAAAGCCATTTCCTCGGCCCGCTGGCCGGAACAAATAAACCGGTTGAATTGCTCCGGGTACTGCGCCAGCACTTCAAAATCTACATCCCAAAGCCAGGAAATATCTCGGCCATCCGCATCGTTATCGTTAATGGCAATCATAATATCCTGCCTCCCCTTTTGCGCCAGCAATACTGTTAGGGCTTGGTTAAAGCCGGTAGGATTCTTGACCAGAGTCAAGGTGACTTGTTTATTGCCATAACGAAATGATTCCATGCGACCTGTGGCCGGAGTATAGGTGGTTAAGCATAATACCGCTTTTTCCGGCAATATCCCCAGCGATAGTGCTGTGGTAAAGGCAGCCAACCCATTATAGATATTGTATATACCTTGAACAGGTATATACAGCGACCATACGCTCCTGCCGGATGAGCTGTTGTCATAAATAGTTGCCTTAGTACCCGCCTCATCGCTTATAACGTCTACCGCTTCGATATCAGGTCGCATCCGGGCAAATCCGCACTGCGGGCATTTAAAATCGCCCAGTTGGCCATATATATAAATATTGTAAACAAGCGCACTGCCGCAAAAAGGACAAAATTTAGCCTCCCGGCTGAAAGCAGCTGTATTGGAAAAGTCCGCATCCGGGCGTACCCCATAATATATCGTAACCTTACCGGTCTCTCTAGCCAAGCGAGCCACCAGCGGGTCATCGGCATTTAAAATTAATTTAACTTCTCCGGGCAGTTTGTTTAGGGCATCCAGTACCTTGCCAACGGTCGTGTCCAATTCCCCATAACGATCCAGTTGATCCCGAAAAAAATTAGTCACCATCACCCGACTGGGCTTTATCCACCGAGTAACTACGGGGAAAGCAGCCTCGTCCACTTCCAACACCGCATAATCACAGTTTAAACGGGCTGTTAGAGTACTGGCTTTAATAAAAGCAGTCGCCACCCCCGTAATTAAATTAGCCCCCTCCCGGTTGGTCACCACCCTATAGCCGTCTTGTTCCAAAATATCAGCCAGCATATTGCTGGTGGTAGTTTTTCCGTTAGTGCCGGTGGTCATAATTACACCTTTGCGAGGCTGGCCCTGGTAATGCTTTAATAAGTCCGGGCAAATACGCAACGCCACCATACCCGGCAGGGAAGAACCACGCCCCCGTCCGGATAGTTTGCTCAAGTACATGGCTAATTTTGCCGCAACCATGCCTATAATTAAACGTAGATTCATGCTTTACCTCATGCTATAATAATTAACCCCTTGTTTTTTTGAACAGTTGATTTCACCTTTATCTACCAGCAAATCCAGGTGGGCCAATATTTCCGAAAGCCCCAAGGCAATACCAAATCTTTTTAAACCAGGATATATGGCTTTACATAATTGATAAGTATTTTGCTCACCTGACTGTAGATTTGTCTTGATTCGTTCGAACTGTTCTTGATGATGCCTGCGCGCCACGTTAATCACACTGAAGTAATCATTAAAGGTACCTCCGTGGCCGGGAAATACCATGGTAACATCTAGCTTCTCCAGTACATTTAGCCCGGAAAGGTATTGTTTCAATGACGGCAAACGCGTTCCAAGTTTGTCGTGGTCCGGCTCCATCAATGGGTTGGGTGTAATATGGGGCAATAAAAAGTCTCCGGAGAAGAATAATTTTTGCTCAGAGTCATAAGCGCACAGATGCCCGGGACTATGCCCGGGGAAATGCATGATGTGCAACTCACCACCGTCAAAGGATATGCTTTCACCACCGCTCATTAACTTAGTTTGCACACCCTTTAAAGCGGGCTCGGGAAGCATGTCTTTTTCACCTATCATTTCCTGCAGTATCTCCGCCGGAATGCCGGTTTCCAGTATAGACGGCATCCGCTCTTTGTAAAAATCCTGTTTTCCCTTTATCTTTCCTTCCTCTATAGGATGAATAAGCACAGTTGCTTTGGAAACACCGGCAATTTGTTCGGCAAGACCACAGTGGTCGGGGTGGGAGTGGGTAACCACAATTCTTTTAATATCTTCGATGCGGCAATCCATAGATTCAAACATATGCTGCAAAGCCTTATAAGCCTGAGGCGTATCGGGGCCTACATCAATCATTGTGATTGGATCATTTTTTATTAAATATGTATTTACCGGCCCAACAGGATAAGGAGTAGGAATAACTATTTGATATACTGATAGCAAGCTTCTCGTCCCTCCCAATTTAAAAGTATATCATTCAATACAATGCAAAACAATAAACCACGCCCTACGGCGTGGTATTTAAGCCCGGCAACTTCCGGTGCTGTTAAATTCCTCACCCACCACCGTTATACCCAGTGCTCACCAATTTACCATCTTTCACAATAACCGGAACTATACCGGCACTAAATTTTTCTTGAACGAATTGTTTTGCCGCGGCATCCACGCTGGTATTTACTTCTTTAAAATTAATGCCCCCGGCTTTGTAGTCCTGCACTACCTTTTGGCAGTAGGGACAATCTGTCTTGGTATAAATTACCACTTCGCCCATTTATAAATCACCTCCTGACCCCGGGTATTACTAACGTTGCCGTAATATCACGATTATCTATAGTGCTGTCCACCTGGAACAACCAGTGTCCCATGGAGTCAAAAATAAACTGCACCTTACCATGCTCGTCTGCTATTAAGCTATGGGCAAACCCGGTCCCCTCATAAAGGTGGTAAGTGGCCTGCACACGTGCACCAGCCAATGGTATGCCGTTATTCAGCACGGTCAAAACAATAGTATCTCCCGGGTTGAATTCGCCGTAAGTATCCGGTACAATTTCAAGACCCCGGTTAATGGCCGCACCGTGCCCATGCACATGGTGTCCTACGGGCACTAGTACCCTGGCCCACTGCCCACTGGGGATGCCACTTTCCACCTGCGCAGTATACAATCCTTCATGTCCGCAGTTGAAAACAAGTAAATAATACAAACCGTCCAAAGCAGAGGTTATTTGCGCCTGTATCCGTGCGCCGGAGGGATCCACCACATATCCTTTCCAGCTGGTGGAGTCCCCGGCACCTTCATTTTGCATAGCCCTTCCCCATAATACCTTAACCTCAATGTTATCACCGTGGTGAAAATGCAAGTGAGTTGGTTCCAACCAAATAGCCTGCCGAACCGTCGATTTTTCCGTCATTATAAACCACCTTCCGTGTATTCTCCTGCAACATGAATATAGTTGAATATAGTATAACCGGTAAAAAAGCCTATACTGCAAAAAAACCATGAAAACCTGTCTTTTCAAAGACCTACATGGAGTTCATGGCTAAAGTAAATATTCAGAGGGTATATGTACATCGTGTATCTATATACTTAACACAATTAACAAAAATCACTCGGAATCTTCATGTACCTTGGAAAATTATACTAAAATATACTCTAAAAATCAACCAAATTGCACATAAAGGAAATCATTAAACTTAAAAACAATCCCCGCTAATGCGGGCCCCTTTGCCCGGCCTAATTTTGTTTAGCTTTGTTTCCATTCTGCGAATACTTGTCCGTTGAGTTGACTCCTTTTTTACCGGAAAAATAAGCATTATTTTGGGAAACAGACTGTTTTCCCTGGGCTTCGATTTGACTATCACTACTAGAATTTTTTTTAGCACTGTCTTCATTTTGCAATTGCCGGTCCTGTTGCCCCGGCCTTGTTTCTTCCGAAAAATGACCATTACCCTGCGGAACAGACTGTTTTTCCCGGGCATTGGCCTTACTACTTTTATTAGAATTTTGTTTTTCTTGATTATTTTTGGTTGCTCTATCCTCAACTGGAGATAATGATACCGGTGTGTTCGACTTGTCAATACTATCGAGCTTATCATTTTTGTCAAACCTAACGGGTTTATCGGGCTTATTGGATTTATCGGGCTTATTTGTTTTATCAGGGGATTTACCAGGCTTATCGGTTATATCAAGTTTATCGGGGCTATCCTGTTGATCGGGTAGAACAGTTTGCATTAATTCCCCAACCTGAAAGTTCTTCTGTACTTCCAATTTCCGAATACTTTCTTTCCTTAATTCTTGATCGGTTATTTGTACCCCGTTCTTCCGCGCTTCTCTCTGCAGTAGATAGCGACCGGGGGTGACACTGTTCTCACGCGCCTTCTTCATTTCATCCAAATTAGCGTTAGCTACAATTAATTCCGCGCCCACTCCGGATTCATTTATGGTGTTATTTATGGAAGTATATACACAATCATAAACCTCTTTAATTTGTTCATTTTCCTTACTCTCTATATATGTTTTATTTCTCTTGGCATCAGTAACTGTTGCAAGCACAAGATTCTCTTGACCCTGGTTTAAATAATGATATTCAACACACCCGGCAATTATTTTCTGCACACCTTTATCCAGCGGTTCATGCAGCACATCTACCCGTTGTATAAGTTTTTTTCCTTCATCATTAAGGCCCCTGGCGGAAATAATCTCATTATCAACATCAATAGCCAGTTCCAAGCTGGGGTTGATGTCCAGGGCAACATAAGCCACTGCCCTGGGAAGCATTGCATTAAAAGTCCACCAGGCTAAAACAACTACCATTATCGAAGCCACTGCCAAATAAGTTGCTTTAAACCGGTATATTACCGGCCGGTTAAATACTATTTCCCGCCCAACCTCCACACCGCTACGAGGCTTTGAAACTTCCAGATACTGGCCATCGCCGGTTATAACTATACAACTTCTTTTTTTTATTTCTAAAACCAATCCCCGGCTCTGCCCCATCAATCAGCACCCCCTTGCGGTAACCTGACATATGAATTTAAATAAATATACTCTTCACGGTGATATAATAAAACGGCTATCCCTATAATGTATTTACGCCCTCGTTCCAACACCTTGCGACTTATACCCGTGCCCATTTCCACTTCCCGCATGGGCAGCCTCTTACTAACCTGCAAAGTATCATATAACGAGCTATGCTCCACAATATAGCAAGCAGCCCGGATTAATGTTTCCCTGGTGTCCCGGTGCTTGGGTGACGATTTGACAAGCTCCTGAAACGTTATACCCAGTCTAGTAATTTTCAAATTGTAGTCTTTAATCTCCTCTATTCTTTCACGATTAGCAGTTTCTTTAATATATCTCTCCAAAGAAGCATCGTTTTCAACTTGACTAATTGTACTTTCCTGCGGGCCTTCAGACATATGCAGTTCTACCCGGTTCCATCTTGTTTCTTTGCGCAAATAGTCAGTTACCCGGCTTCTTATCACCATGCGAGCGAAAGCGGTAAAAGGTACCCCCATTTTTTCTTTAAATCTATCGATTGCCTCATTAAAAGCTATCAGGCCAATGCTAAGTTCATCATCGCGCTCCCAGCTCAAACTGCGACCGCAAAGACGACCCACCACTCCGGCAATAAAGGGTTTGGCATCCGCAATAAACTTTTCTCTGGACGATTCGTCACCTTCCTTGATATTTTGCAGACAAACTTCCAGTTCATCCCCAAATAGCACACTGCCACACTCCTCCTGGTGCTGCTCCATCGCTCCTTCCCGAAGTAAATCATTTTATTACTATACGGGAATTAATCAGTCTTTCAAAGGGTAACCTACGGTACAGTTAAGCTAAAATCGCATACCGATAAAGCCGGTATTACGTGTTTGTAAATTTCGGTATCTTATATACTAGCCGGATATATTAATAAAACTTCACGGATAATCTGTTCATTGTGTGGGGCAACCGCACATGGTATATGCTCGGAAACTTCCATAACAAATGATAGCGTTTTAAAACTAATTATTCAACACACATGAATACCTTCCTCCTATGTATATCCGAGCAAAAACATACCTACTACCCAACATAAAAAAATATGCTCGAGAACTACTTATCCTAAAAGACAAGTTGAAGTCCCGCGAGCATATGCTGCTTTAAGACCCAGCTCAAACAATTTTCAAACTTACAATTATTTTAAAAATGTTCAATGGAAAAATATCCTAACCATCATTTGTTTCCGCAGATTCGTTTTCGTCGTCCTTCCCCCGTGTGTTTTCATAGAAATTGCCGTCACTGCCTACCTCATAAGGTATGTGGTCAACCAAATCAGTATCGCTAATACCAAACCCTTCCGATTCGCCGGTGCCATAGTAAGCTCCGGCTCCGGAGAGCGGCGAGTGTTCCTGCCACTTGGCCACATCCTGCCAGGCATCTTCGCCGTCATACTCATTTTTATCAGTGGCATCATTAAAAGTACGGGCAAAGGGCGGCTCCAGGACATCCTCCTCCACCGGTCGCACATTTTTTCGATGTGAGGGTTCTTCCACCTTGGCCCGGCAACGGACGCACTGGGTGGTGTAGGGAACTGCCCGTAGACGCTCTAGAGGTATTTCTTCACCACATACTTCACATAGGCCGTAATTACCGTTTTCTATCCTTTGCATAGCATGATCAATAGCTTGCACCTTAAGCATGGCATCTTCGCGCAGAGCAAAATCTTTGCTGCGCTCAAACACTTCGGTGCCCACGTCAGCCGGGTGCTGATCATAGGTAGATAACTCCTCCACAGATTCTGCCAGAGATACTCCCAAGCCCCCGTCATCAATATGGCTGATGGTTTGCATTAAATTGTTTTTTCCCCGTTCCAATTGATGTTTAAAATCATTCATAAGTTCCTGTTCCATCCGCTACACCCCTTATTATTTTTTGCCCAACTGCAATTGCACTATTTTTACCAGATCGGCAATAAAATCACCAATGACAGGCAAGTTTAAGGAAACCAGCCTTTGCATAATTAACACAATTATCGCTCCCAAAATGGCAAACCCAATGGCAATGCCCAGCCCTCTGGCAATGCCACTTATAAAATTAACATATATCAACTTATATGGTTTATCCAATAAATCCACATATTCGGCCAGCTTCATCTTTTCCATATTAAGAGCCAGCTCTCTAACTTTGTTCTCCAGGGCTTGTAAAACTTTATTTTGATGGTCCTCCTCCCAGTGGTCGTTCTCCCCTGAGTCTAAAAAATATTTACGCGTTTTGGGCTTTTTATACATTGTTATAACCCTCCAAACCTTGTTTTAATTTGCCCCGGTTATTAATAAAAAATAAATGGCACCGGCAAAACGCCGTGCCATTTTTCAGCACAAACAAACATTTCTAAAAAGTTTAACTTTGTCTTATATAAATTGGCGCACTAAATCACAGCAGGAGTATCACTTTTTCTTTCTAACATCCATAATCATTTAATCACAACCCGCTTATGAAAATTTCGCTGCCAGCAATTGGCAACTATTTCTCATTAAAATATTATAACAGTCAATCATTAGATAAAAAGCATCCAAGACACTTTATTACCATCCATAAGCTTTATGCATGTACAATATACATAGCATTTTCCAATAACAAATACTATCTTATTTATTTAGCCTTTTTTTCCAAAAGCTTTAAATCAACCCATATCGGACTGGCGTTAAACATTGATGAATACATACCGGTCGTCACCCCAATTAATAAGGCTAGAACAAAGGTCTTTATAGTGGTGCCGCCCAGGAAATACAGAGCTAATAACACAAACAACACGGTCATTACAGTATTTATAGACCGAGCCAGGGTCTGCCAAAGACTAACGTTTACCAAATCCTCCAGGGTTTCTCTCTTTTTGCGCATCCTTAAATTCTCCCTGATACGGTCAAAAATAACGATTGTGTCATTAATAGAATAACCGATGATGGTTAATATGGCCGCCACTAAGGCGCTATTCACTTCAATCTGGAATATGGAGAATATACCTAGAACCACCAGCACGTCGTGCAATATCGCAGTCACTGCAGCCACGCCTTGTTTAAATTCAAAGCGGAAGGTTATATATACTAGCATCAGCGCCGCTGCAACCAGCAAGGACAAAATGGCATTAATGGTTATCTCCCTACCAACCACCGGTCCCACCCGGTCGTTGCGCAGCAGGTTAACCTCTCCCACCTTTTGCTCCAGAGTGGAAATCAAGGTAGCGCTTTCTTCCTCGGTAAGCTCCCGGGTTCTAATTAAATAATCGCTGGTACCGCTCTTTTGGACATTGTTGGAAGCTGCGTAACCCAACCCCTCAACCACACTGCGCACTTGCTCAATCTTCACGTCCTGCTCAAGTCGAACTTCCACGAGATTACCGCCGATGAAATCAATGCCCAAGTTAAAACCACGGGTCACCATGGAGAACAGGCCCGGTAATATAACCAGCAGCGAAATGATGTACCAAATCTTTCTATGTTGCATAAAGTTAAACATTTGTCCCGCCCCCTTAAGCGCCATAATAGCGAGGATCTTTAACCACATTGATAGCAGCGGCCAAGTGCAAGAACCATCTGGTTAAAGTGATGGCTGTAAACATACTGACCAAAATACCAATGCTCAGCGTCACCGCAAATCCGCGGATCATACTCGACCCGAAAAAATATAACACAACTGCGGCAATCAACGTAGTGACGTTAGCATCGAACACGGCCACAAAACCCCGCTTGAATCCGGAGTCTATGGCGGAACGAATGCTTTTACCGGTACGCAGTTCTTCCTTAACCCGCTCGAAAATAATCACGTTAGCGTCCACGGCAATACCCAGGGACAGCAAGAAACCGGCAATGCCTGGGAGCGTCATGGTAGCATGGATACCAATAAATATGGCCAAAACGACCAGCGCGTAAAATATAAGTGCAAAATCAGCAATTAATCCGGGAATACGGTAATAAACAAGCATAAAAACTAAAATAGCAACAATACCGACAATGCCGGCATTAATGGACCTATCCAGGGAGTCCTGGCCTAACTGCGGGCCCACAGTCCGCTTCTCCATCACATCCAGCTGCACAGGCAGAGCGCCGGAGCGCAGCAAAATAGCAATGGTGTGCGCTTCTTCCAGGCTTTCATAACCCGTGATTCTAGCCTGCCCGTTGGTGATAGGCTCCTGCACCACCGGATTCTGAAGCAGCTCGTTGTCCAAGTAAATACCAATGGGCTTACCCACGTTTGCCGTGGTAGCCTGGGCAAATTTAGTGGTACCATCTTTGGTAAAAGTAAGATCTACCTCTACCTGACCGGAGTTGGGATCCCGAGCCTCCAAAGCGTCCTTCAAATCAGCACCGGTTATAATAGTTTGGCCCAACTCATTTTTAAACTCCAGGTAAGCCGGCTGGATTAAATCCATAACGGCTTGTTCAGGGTCATCTATCCCCGCCAGCTCCACAATTATTCTCCGATCGCCCTGGCGCTGGATAAGAGGTTCGGATACCCCGGTTTCATTAATCCTTCTTTCTAACACAGCCTGGGCCCTTTTCATACTTTCATCAGTAACCTTGGCATTGGGCGCATCCTTGGCTTCCAACACCACATGCACACCGCCCTGCAAGTCAAGGCCGAGAATAGTTTGATTGCCCCAAGGCAGCCACGGAATATTCTTAAAAATCGGCAGCGGCACCGCCGCTGTTATGCCCAAGATTACAATGCCCAGTATAATGGCGGCCATGGACAATAGTTTACTCCATCTCATTTTGTCTCTCCCCCTTAGCTCAATTACAATAACTTAGCACCGTTGACCACCAGCTCAAAAACACAATTTAAAAATACCGCCGCCCTTCTGCATAATATCATTCTGGTTAAGAATATTTCAAAATACTCCATCACAGGCGTTATCTTTATATTGATAGTCAACTCCATAGTAATAGATCGCTTCTTTTCGTCCACCCAAACTAGGGAGTTTTCCACAGCATAATTAACCCGGTCATGAATATCAAAGGTGGCAAATTCCGGGTTGCGCACCCGTGAACGATGCACGTCGGACTTATCCGCTAGTATCAGAGACGCCCCCACAGCACTAACGGGCTGTCCGTACTGTTCCTCATGATTGGCAATAGCTGATATAACGATAGCCACTTCATCGGGATCCATGCCCATTTGCAATAGTATGGGACAGCAAATAGTAGCACCGGAAATACCGTGATCATTCCGGCTCACTACATTACCCAGGTCATGCAGATAGCCGGCAATAGCCGCCAGTTCAGCCTCCCGCTTACTATAACCAAGCTTATCCAGTATATTTTTGGAAATACTGGACACCAGGTTAACATGCCGGTAGCTATGTTCCGTATAGCCCATGGCACCCAGGAATTCGTTACCCTTGCGGATAAAACTATCCAATACCGGGTTACGTTTGACATCATCAAGGGTTATCAAACAAAAATGCCTCCCCACACTGCAAAGACGATCAATAAAAAGAGTAGACCCGGTCTACTCCCAAGAATCAATCCTTGTTATTATTTACATCATTTTCACTGCTCGAAATAAGTTGTGAAACTGCACTTTTCATTATTTCGATACGTACATTTTCAGCAATTCTTAAAATAAAAGCATCTTCCTTTACCTTTATAATAGTACCATAAATGCCACCGGCAGTAATAATTCGGTCATTTACCTTAAGACCGGCAACCATTTGCGCGTGTTTTTTCTGGCGCTGCTGCTGGGGTCTGATCATAATAAACCAAAGTACCGCAAATAAACCGACCATATATAAAATGCTGATAGTGCCTTCACTCACTGTGTTATACCCCCCCTTCCCAATTTATAAATCAAATATATACTTATTCTTTATTATTATTGATTTCCCTTTTTTATTTTCATCATGTAAATTAATGTATAATGATATATTTAATCCAGCTTAAACCGGCGCAAATAATCATCCTTGTACTCAACAAAATAACCCCCGGCTATGGCCTCTCGGATATTTTCCATCAGCCGCAGCACAAAACGCAAATTATGTATTGTGGTTAGCCTAATACCCAGAACCTCATTGGCTTTAATTAAGTGTCTGATATAGGCACGAGAAAAGTTGCGGCAGGTGTAACAGTCACATTCAGGGTCCAGCGGTCTGAAATCCCGGGCATACTCGGCGTTGCGCACCACAAGTTTGCCCTCCCGGGTGAAAACCGTGCCATTGCGGGCAATCCGAGTGGGCAGCACACAGTCGAACATATCTACCCCCCGGTAAACCCCCTCCAGTAAACAGTCCGGAGATCCAACCCCCATTAAGTAGCGGGGCTTGTTCCGGGGCATGGCCGGTACCAGATAATTCAGCACTTCGTACATCATAGGTTTCGGTTCTCCCACACTCAGCCCCCCGATACCATACCCGGGAAAATCAAGAGCAGCCAGCTCCGCAGCGCTTTGCAGTCGCAGGTCGCGGTACATACCTCCCTGAATAATGCCGAACAATGCCTGATCCCCCCGGTCATGTCGTTTGCGGCAGCGCTCGGCCCAGCGGGTGGTACGTTCCATAGCAACCCCTGCCTGTTCATAATTGCAGGGGTAGGGGATACACTCGTCAAAGGCCATAACCACATCCGCACCCAAAGCCATCTGTATTTCCATGGACTTCTCCGGGCTTAAGAAGTGCTCCGAGCCGTCAATATGACTACGAAAAGTCACTCCCTGGTCAGTTATTTTACGCAAAGGACCCAAGCTAAAAACCTGGAAACCTCCGCTGTCCGTTAGAATTGGCCCGTCCCATCGCATAAATTTGTGCAAGCCGCCGGCCTCGGCCACCAGTTCGTGGCCTGGCCGCAGGTACAGGTGATAGGTGTTGCTGAGTACCAGCTCTCCGCCACAGTCGCGCACCTCACCGGGGGTCATAGTTTTCACGGTAGCCTGGGTCCCCACCGGCATAAAAATAGGTGTCTGTACCGTGCCATGTGGAGTATTCAACAAACCCAGTCTGGCCCTGCTTTGACCATCTTCTTTAGTGATTGTAAAACCAATAACCATATAATGCTCCTTAGCAGATCATATTATCAACATTGCATCGCCAAAACTAAAAAACCGGTAGCGCATACGCATTGCCAGAGCATAGGCATCCAGTAACCGATCCCGACCAACCAGCGCACTCACCATCATTAGCAATGTACTGCGGGGCAAATGAAAATTAGTCACCAGAGCATCCACCGCTCGAAAACTATAGCCGGGATAAATGAATATTTCAGTCCACCCCGCCCCCGGCTGCACCATACCATCTCCTAAAGCCGCTGTTTCCAGGCACCGGGTAGTGGTAGTACCCACCGCAATTACCCGGCCGCCTCGGGCTTTGGTTTCATTAATTAACCGTGCCGTTTCCGCCGGTACGGAATAATACTCGGCATGCATCCGGTGATTGGTTACCTTGTCCACTTTAACCGGTCTGAAGGTACCCAGTCCTACGTGCAACAGTACAGGAACAATGGATGTACCCCGGTCCTTTATTTTTTGCAGCAGTTCCGGCGTAAAATGCAGCCCTGCAGTAGGAGCGGCCGCTGAGCCGGGATCGCGGGCATATACCGTCTGATAGCGACCGGGATCATCAGGTTTTTTTCTAATATATGGCGGCAGGGGCATTACTCCCAATTTCTCTAATACCTGTTCAAACAAACCCTGGTATTGAAATTTGATTAGGCGGCAACCTTCATCGACCACACCCTCCACAATGCCGGTCAATTCATTGCCGAATTTAATAGTTGTTCCAGGCGGGACACGCCGCCCCGGGCGCACCAGCGTTTCCCAGGCATGTTCACTCCGGCGGGTTAACAACAAAACTTCTATGGTTGTTCCCGTAACGTCTTTTTTACCCCAAAGACGCGCAGGAATTACTTTTGTGTCATTTATAACCAGCACATCCTGTGGCTTAATATATTCAATTATATCTTTAAACAGCCTGTGTTCAGGCGCTCCTCCATTTTTATGCAGCACCATCAGCCTAGATTCATCCCGCACAGAAGCAGGCTCCTGGGCGATCAAATCTTCCGGCAAATAATATTCAAAATCGGCTACCCTCATGCAGTACCCCTTAATATTTAATTAGCTCAACGCCTGTATAATAGTATTGCAAAATATCCTGGAAACTATAACCCTGGCTCGCCATGCCGGCCGCGCCATACTGTGACATGCCCATCCCGTGCCCCCAACCGCTCCCGTTAAAAGTAACACTACTAATCTCTTCTACCCCGGGATCAGTTTGCTTTTGCATTGTAAATAAAGCGCTTTGCAGTCCGAGAACGATGCGCACCCGGTCGGCATTGGCAACAGTATACGCTTGCGGGCTACCTTCAATATCAATGCCCTCAATCAATAGTTTTTTAACTCTTTGACCGGAAGCTGTCCACTCCAATTCCTTTAAGTCTGTTATAACTGCTAATTCAACAAACTCACAACCATTTATGTAACTTTTTAATTGCCGGTTAATTAATATAACCAGTTCACTGCCGGAATAAGTAACCGACCAGTTATAATATTTGCTATTTTTATCATACGGGTCTTCTATGGTTCGGATAAAACCCAGTTTATCATTCCAGACATCTTCGCTGTTTTCAGTGTAACCACCACTGGAAGAATGAAAAAACGCAGCAACGGGCCGGTCATGGTCAACCAGCACCATACTATTGGTGGCATCAACAGCCATGCCGGTCACAGGGTTTTCCCCATCATACCCCTCGTACACCTGGTTGGACTGGTTGTCCAGCACATCAAAGCCGAAACTTGCATAACTGCCCAGTTGAGCAATTAAATAACTACGTGCCACTACCGCTTGGGCCTTCAGCGCTTCCGCAGGAAATGACGCAGGCATCTCTGCCGGTACTACACCATACAGGTACTGCTCAATAGGTAATTCATTAATCACTGTCAGACCTTTTTCACCTGGCCTGATCTCAAAATTTTCCCGGTAATGTTTTACCTGCCCGCCCTTTTCCAGGCCAACAATATTTAATTCCCCCCGGGGCAACCGTTTGACCCGGCCGTTTTGATCAATAACAGCACAGCTTGCCTGATCTACATCCAAGTAATTAACGTCGCTGCCAACCCCCTGTACCGCCAGACCATCCAAGGAGTCCTTTTGCAGCAATTTACCACCGCCGGATAATATAGCTCTTACACCGGCATTATAGCTTTCAACTTTAATAGGCCCATTGTATAACCCCACATATTCACTGTCTCTAAATACCTGGCATAAACCGCCGGTATTTTCCACCACCCAGCATCCTTCTCCTTCCCCGGCAATTACCTGACCTGTATAAAGATTAATTAACTTGTAATTACCTTGCACAACAAAAGACACCTGCGGCACGTTCTGCATAAGCCCCACCCGTACAGTATGGGGAACCACCTTTACATCACACCAGGCCGGCCCGCGCGGCCATAAAACAACCATCAATAATACAGCTATAATCCATAAACCGGGACAATATTGTTTATTACCCAGCGTCATAAAAAAAGAACCTCCCCCGCATAACCATATCGTGGAAAGTTCGACATAAATGAAATTAATCCTGCCGAATCACACAATGTTCATCTTTAAATAGTAAATATAATAATTTTTAGTCATAAGATATGCTTACCTTCTAAATAGCAAGTTTAACAGCAGGGTTAACACAATACTGACAATAATCATTGTGACTACAGGGAAATAAAAAGTAAAATTGCCTCTCTGCACGAATATATCCCCGGGCAATCTACCAAGTCCGGGTATTTTACCCAACACCATCATAAGACCACCGGCAACCACCATAAATAAACCTATGATTAATATTATTTTACCCAAACCTGCCAGGGAATTCATTATGGTTCCCCACCCCCGGCTTTTTTAGTTTTATTTTTATACTGTTTATCATAGCGGTCCCTTTCACTGTATATACAACCGCAATACTGCTGCCTGTACATGTTTAGCGAACGAGACATTTCCGTAGCCTCCCGGTAACCTGGTCGAAAATCATCGTAATAAAAGGGAACCCCCGCCTCTTCACCCATAGCCCTGCCGATTTCAACAATTAAGTTATGTTTTTGAAATGGACTGACCAGCAAAGTAGTGCTGAAAGCATCAAATTCACCGCGCCGCGCCACCCTGGCCGCCTGCCGCAAGCGCATGGTATAGCAATACCTGCAGCGCACGCTTTCCCGGTGCACAACCTCCCGCAGGTAGCCTTCCAAATCATAATCCTCGTTAACAATTACCTTTAAATCTTTATCCCGGGCATAATCAAGCAGGGTTTCTTTTCTTTTCTGCCACTCGGTATAGGGGTGGATATTGGGGTTATTAAAATAACCGCACACCTCATGGTTACCGGATCTTAATTTTTCCAGAGGGTAAATGGTACAGGGACCACAACAGGTATGCAATAAAATTTTCATGATGAATCTCCTTTGCTACCACAACGTGGGCTGTTTTGGGCCGGGCATTTCCACACCCAGGTGCCGATATGCCGCGGGGGTAGCCACCCGGCCGCGCGGGGTACGGGCCAGCAGACCCAACTGCAGCAAAAAGGGCTCATATACATCCTCTACGGTGCCCGCCTCCTCGCCGGTGGCCGCTGCAATGGTTTCCACCCCAACGGGACCGCCGGCAAACTTGGTTATCACCGCCATTAATACCCTGCGATCGGCCTGATCCAGTCCCAGCGGGTCTACTTCGAAAAACTCCAGCGCCTCGGCAGCAACCACCTGGGTAATTGCCCCGCCGGCCTTTACCTGGGCATAATCGCGCACCCGTTTAAGCAGGCGATTTGCAATGCGGGGAGTACCCCGGGACCGGCGGGCGATTTCCTCGGCACCGCCGCCATCAATAACTACGTCCAAAATTCTGGCAGCACGGGTGATAATGGTAACAAGGTCGGCGGTGCGGTAATAATCCAGCCTGCTTATTACACCAAACCGGTCCCGCAGAGGTGAGGTCATTAAACCCGCCCTGGTGGTAGCACCAATCAAGGTAAAGCGAGGCAAATCAATTCTTATGGAACGGGCGCCGGGCCCCTTACCAATGATAATATCCAGTGAAAAGTCTTCCATTGCCGGGTACAGTATTTCTTCCACCGTGCGGCTGAGCCGGTGCACCTCATCGATGAACAACACATCGCCCTGCTGCAGGTTGGTTAAAATGGCCGCCAAATCTCCGGGACGTTCGATAGCCGGCCCGGAGGTGGTACGAAGGTTTACACCCAGCTCATTGGATATAATATTAGCCAGCGTAGTTTTACCCAAACCGGGCGGCCCGAATAAAAGCACGTGATCCAGTGTTTCGCCGCGCTGTAGGGCAGCTTGAATAAATATACCAATAGTCTCTTTAACCTTATCTTGGCCAATATATTCGCTCAGCTTACGCGGCCGCAGGCCGACCTCAATATCCGCGTCCTCTTCCCTGATGACCGCCGTTATTATTCTATCTTGATTTAAATCCCCCATACACACCCGGGCATTAAACAGCCCGCCTCCCTTAATTTCAATAACTTATGCCCTGTTTTTTTATCAAAATGTGCTATTGAATTACTTGGATTTATCTAAAATACGCAAGGCCAGCTTAATTAATTCCGCCACACCGGCTCTTTTACCCAACGGTGAATCCATCGCCCGCTGCACGGCATCCCGGGCTTCGCCGGCACCATAGCCCAGTGCTAAAAGACCGGCCAGGGCATCATCTAATGTGTCTGCTGCCGCTGCTTCACCAGGTATTGCCGGCGTTTCCGCAAGTTTGACAGTTAATTTTTTAAATTTATCCTTTAATTCGAGAACTATCCGCTGGGCAATCTTTTTGCCCACCCCCGGTACTCCGGTAAGTGCCGGCATATCATCCAGCGTTACAGCCTTGGCCAATCCCTGCGGCGTTAAATGGGACAAAACAGCTAAAGCAGCCCGCGGCCCCACGCCGTTCACACCTAACAATAACAAAAAAACATTTATTTCGTCGGTACTGAAGAAACCATACAGCTGCAGGTCATCTTCCCGGACGATCAAATGCGTATGTAATGATACTTCTTGATTACCCATACCCGACAAATTGGCGGCACATGCGGCAGTCACGTTAACCTTATAGCCCACACCGTGCACATCAAGCACCACTGCTTCGGCTTCCACGCCGGCTACAGTACCCCTTAAAAACGCAATCATTAAGTGTCGCCCCACCTTATTTATTCTGTAACGCATTAATAATGTTTATTTTACAATAAAACCACTGTAATTGTTAACATGACAAACAGCAACTGCCAGCGCGTCTGCCACATCATCGGGCCGGGGAACGGCCGGCAAATTGAGTATAATTTTAATCATATACTGTACCTGTTGTTTATCAGCCCGGCCACGGCCCACCACAGCCTGTTTCACTTGCAAAGGCGTGTATTCACATACTGCCAGACCTGACTGAGCGGCTGCCAGTAGTATCACCCCCCGGGCCTGGCTCACAGACATAGCAGTTCTCACGTTACGGTTAAAGAACAACTCTTCCACAGCCAAACATTCGGGACGATATTTAACTATTAAGTCTCTTAACTCGTTATATAGTTTATTCAGCCTAAGGTGCGGCGGCATATCCGCCACACTGCGTATACAACCATAGCTCAAAGGGCTAAAGCTGTTACCGGCATAATCGACAATACCAAAGCCGGTAATGGCAATTCCGGGGTCTACCCCCAAGACACGCATTAAATCACTCCGTATCTTTATGTTTAGTAAAATAGTAACACAATGACCGGTTTATCACAATATCAGTTCTACTTAAAAATTGCCATATTCATCATAATTTTCCAGAAAAGCATTGAGCGATTGTTCATTGGTGAATTCCAATGTGTTTTGGAGATCAAGCTTTTCTTCAACACTCAAACTTGCAAAGCTATTGGCCTTCTTTAGCTTGTTTATAAACGATTCCGGCAAAAGGTTAATATTTATGTTTGTCTCTAGCCGCAATAATATTTCATCGTGGCCCAGCGGTCCCTGGTAAACAGCCAACTGACCATCATGAATGCCTAAATGCCTGTATTCTCTATGCATACCGCATAAACCGTCTATCTGTCTTGTAATAACCACTTCTTCCCCATGAACAGCAACGGTCCATCCATCCTGTTGGGGATATTTCATCCTCAGCCGGTTTTCATCCAAACCGATTAAATCACGCTTGGCCGGACCCCTGTAATATACCTCCACATCACCGCAAGCAGTGTATATATTCTCCTGGCGCACAGTGGTTGTAGACTTGATTAATGGTTCTACCCTGTCACCGGTAAACATAGGCTTCATGGCCGGGTTACTTAATGAGTTTATAGTAAAATAAACGGCTATAGCAACTAAAAACACTACCACAGCTGCTGATAGCAAACCTAATAATTTTTTTAGCACGGCAATACTCCTTTGTAAAGTATTAATAGCCCTGTAAATAATTTAGTATCTAAACTGTTTTGTGTCATACTTGGCTATCTCTTACTAAAAGGATTATTGCCATATTTATACAAAAAATAACATAGGTTGCTGTTACAGCAACCTATTCTTCGTCTACTATATCAAAATTAGCGAAAACCTCCTGCACATCATCATGATCCTCCAGTATATCCATTAGCTTAAGCATTTGCTCCTGTTGGCTGCCGGTAAGCATCACTGTAGTTTGGGGTACCTTGGTTACTTCAGAATCGCTTATTTTTACCCCTTCCACAGCCAGCGTTTCAGTCACCTGGTCTAAATTATCCGGCTCAGTGATTATTTCAAAGGTATCGTCTTCCTCCTTGACATCAAACGCCCCCGCGTCAAGGGCAGTAAGCAAAAACTCATCGCTATCCACTTTTAAATCAGTCTTATCTACGATCAATACCCCGCGGGTATCAAACATCCAGGAAACACAGCCGGTTTCACCGAGGTTGCCGCCGTATTTGGAGAACAAATGCCTTAATTCACCGGCGGTACGGTTACGGTTATCTGTCATAATATCCAGCATCACGGCCACTCCCCCGGGGCCGTAACCTTCATAAGTTAATTCTTCAAAATTGGCACCGCCCAGTTCGCCTGTGCCCCGCTTAATCGCCCGCTGAATGTTATCGTTAGGTATATTTACCTCCTTGGCCTTAGCAATGGCGTTTTTCAAACGTAAATTAGCTTCCGGATCACCGCCGCCCTGCCTGGCTGCGGCAATGATTTCTTTAGCTATTCTGGTGAAAACTTTTCCCCGCGCCGAATCAACTTTGGCTTTTTTTCTTTTTATAGTTGACCATTTAGAATGCCCTGACATCTAAATCATCTCCTTATTATAATGCATGTTCGGAAAATGTTTTTTATAGCGGAGGCATAGCCGGCAGTTGTTTTTTATGCATACTCTTCATGGCCAGGTCATCAACTACTGTTTTCACCCGGTCATTAGCCTGTCCGGTCAAAATATATCGATCCAACTCTTCGTAAGTGATGCCCATTTCTTTCTCATCGGTTTGGCCCTCCCACAAACCGGCGGAAGGTGGTTTATTAATAATGGGGGCGGGAATCTCCAGATACTTGGCCATTTCAATAACTTGTTTTTTAACCAGGTTAGCAATAGGCAGTAAGTCCACACCGCCATCTCCGTGTTTGGTAAAGTAACCAACGGTGAGTTCACTGCGATTGCCGGTGCCCACCACCATGCTTTCCCTTTTGGCTGCATAATAATAGAGTGTTGTCATTCTCAGTCGGGGCTTAATATTAGCAATAGCCAAATCTTTTTTACCCGGGTCATAATCTTCACCGGTAAGCAATTTGACCATTTCTGCAAAGGGTTTGTCCAGTTGTACCGTTTTATATTCAATGCCTATTGATTTAGCCAGCAATTCAGCATGCTCTGCATCTTCGGGATTACTATAACAGGGCATAATCACACCAAAAGTAGTTTTTGGGCAAACATTCCGGCATAATGCCGCCGCAACTGCTGAATCAATACCACCGCTCAACCCGATAACAAAACCCTTAACCCCTTTATTTTTAACTTGTTCCAGCAACCAATTCTCAATTTTTTTAGCCAGGTCGTCAATCAGCATAATAATTTGGACCCCCATTCAAAACCTAAGTACACGCACGAGTTATTTTATCACATTTTTTTTATGTTAGGCAAACAGGTATGTGTTGAAGGTCTGGTGCATATATACACCAAAAGGTACTCCCTATTGCCCATAAATATATCATAATCCATCAAGCTGCTCCAATTGAGTATATAAGCAAAAAAAAAGCTCCGTCGAAGGAGCACTTGAACTATGACTTAACCTTTTTATTTACTAAAAAGAATGCCTCATCTAACTATTTTTAATACCGGTGATAATAAGCCGCTAATCAACCCGGCACTCTTCTAGGGTCACCTGCACCATACCCTTGTGACAACGTGGCGGCAGTGCTATATAGTAGGCAGTGGAGCCATCAAGGGCTTGCCGTTTTGCGTCATTTATATCAGCGACAGCTTTAGCCGGCGCCCCAAGAACCAGCTTAAAAGGTGGAATAACAGTTTTCTCAACAACCAACGCTCCGGCACCTATACAGCACCCATCGCCAATGTTAGCATAGTCCATAATAATTGCCCCCATACCCACCAAAACATGTTCCCCAAGAGTGGGTGTATGTAATATAGCACCATGCCCGATATGACTCCTTGGCCCAAGTATGGCTTTCTTATCAGGAAATACGTGAATAACGGCGTTTTCTTGAATATTGGAACCGGAACCAATCTCAATGGCGCCCCAATCACCCCTTATGCAGGCCCCGGCACCGATATAGCAACCTTTTCCGATAGTTACATCGCCAATAATAGTAGCATCGGGATGCACATAAGTATCCTTACCAATAGATGGTTTTTTGCCCTCGAACCGGTAAATACCCATTTCATATACCTCCTTAAAAAATAACATACGACATAACCTTATTTTTAAATAACCGTAACCGGTTATCCTCTTTTTCATATTTATAATGCAGTTTTCACCAACCGTGACTTTCTTATTTACCTTTAAAGTTAGGCTTGCGTTTTTCTATAAAGGCCGTGGTACCCTCATAGCGATCCTCGGTAGAAAAGGCAATAGTGGAAGCCAATTTTTCTATTAACAGCCCCGAGTTAATATCGGTGTTGGCACCCATATTAATGGTTGCTTTAGCCAAACTGACAGCCATCGGACCTTTAGCCATTATTTTTTTGGCCATTTCTTTGGCGTCCGGAAGCAAATCTTCGGTTTTTTCCACTACTTTATTTAACATGCCGATTGCTTTGGCTTCCTGAGCACTGATGACATCGCCTGTGAAAATCAATTCTTTGGCCTTGCCAATACCCACTAACCTTTGCAGTCTCTGAGTACCACCCGCCCCGGGTATAAGACCCAAGTTTACTTCCGGAAAACCCAGTTTGGAACGACCGGTGGCAATTCTAATATCACAGGCCAGGCCCAGTTCACATCCGCCGCCCAGAGCAAAGCCGTCAATGGCAGCGATAACGGGCTTATCCAGGTTTTCCACCTCATTAAGAGCTCCCTGAATTAGGACTTCAAATTCTAATACTTCTCGAGTATCAAAATCCTTTAAAATACGGATATCTGCACCGGATGCAAAGGCTTTACCACCAGTACCGGTGATAATAACCACCCGCACATCTTTGTCAAGATCGCAATCCCGCATGGCATAGCGTATCTCCTCCCACATAGGAGGGTTCAAGGCATTGCGCACTTCCGGACGGTTTAATGTAATTAATGCAATATTACCGTCTCTTTCGATCGTTAGATTTTGATATTCCAAATTGGCCCCTTCCTTCGTATTTAATTTACAAAATCAAGTAAGTATATAAATATACTACACAAAACTTATCGATTTGCACAATACATCGGGAATGTTGGTATTATATTCTCAACGGTAAATACGTTTATTGCTTAATGCAATCAGATGCACCGAGAATACTTCCCCATTTAAATTTCAATTTATCCTCATAGCATTCCTGCATCATCTTAGCTTAATTTAAAGAATAAAACCCCAGGGACAAAAGGCGTGGTTTAATAGGGAAACTTGTTGAACCATACCCCAAACCGATACGAAAAAGCAGCAAAAAGGAAGGCATTATCTCAATGGATAGTGCCTTCCTCTTTGCTGCGTTACATGCCTATGAACTTAACTTATTTATTGTTCATTCATTGCTCTCATAAATCTAATATTAAAGTACAACGCAAATAATGCTAACATAACAAAGCTTCCAACTTTTGTAATGAGCGCTGGCAAAGGAATATCAATTCCTGCTGATAGTTGGAAAATAGTCTGTACCAGGAGCATTATGCCAATTATAATACATACCGTTAACAACATTTCAAAAAGAACATAGCCCATACCATTCCTCTTTTTCAACAAGTGGAGACATATGAACGCCATTGGGCTAATAATACCCATGTCCAGCACATAGGTGATTTCAGTGGTATAAACTTCAATTAATGCTAAAGAACGATTATTAAGCAATGCACCTATTATATCTGGAAGCCACGCAACCAATAATGCCGCTCCTGTTAAAGCTAAAAAAACGTAAATTCCCTTGTATGGCAGCACCTGCGTCATAGATTGTTCCACTTCTTTATAGTTTATCCCGCTCATGGCAACAATCATAGCGAAAAAGCAGGCCGAAAAAAGTGCAATATATAATAAATGGAGCGAATTATACATCACACCAAATACAATGCTTATAGAATAATAAGCGAATATAGAAATTACAGAGGTTAAAAAAAGTCTCTGTTTTAGAGTTTTCTTTTTTATATCAATTATCGTTGCAGCAATTAATAACGGAACTGCTAAAAACAAAATGGTAAAATCAGAACCGCGAAATATAGGTGCTTTGAAATAAGAATCATGAGCATATATGCCATCTCCATACATTTTAACAATATCTCCATACTGATTTATGACTTCAAAAGCCTTACCGCCGTTTGTATAGAAAACACCTGTAGCAGTGACTACAATACTCAAAATAATAATCAAAAAAGTTAGGCTGTATAAAGCGCTATCATTTGAGTTTTTCATCGCTCTACCTCCAGGTATTTATAGTATGCCAAAACAACTGCGGCACGATTAAAGCCACCAGCAACCAGATTAGCAAGATATCATAGGACATGCCAATGTTAGTTATATCTGCAATAAAAAGGATTACCAGAATAAAAAACCAGCCGGCCCTCACCATTGTAAATAGAAAATCCAGCCACTGCCAGGATGCAAAAGTTATCGCTATTATTGGCAGTCCTCACAAAGGAAGAACTTGGATATAGTAAAGCAATTTGAACATCGTCTTAAAGAGCTTGGTGATATCGATTTTGAATATGTTTTTCTTAAAGATGCGGACTTAAAAGAATGCCGCGGCTGTGGGGCCTGTTTGGAGAAGGGCGAGGAGTTCTGCCCTTTAAAAGACGAAAAAACAGATATCTTTCAGAAGATGGTATATGCCGACAGAGTGATCTTTGCATCACCGGTTTACTCCTTACAGGTAACGGCACTATTAAAGAACCGGTTGGACCGCCTGGCTTATGTTTTTCACCGCCCTTGTTTTTTTCATAAAACCTTTATGCCAATTGTAACGCAAGGAGTATACGGCGTTGAAGGTGTCCTGAAATATTTGGATAAGGTAGCTCGTTTTTGGGGTTTTAAACCATGTCCGGGGCTTGGTCTTACCGTAGCATGGGAAAAACACTGCCGGCTGAACAGCGAAAAACTGATTTGGAGATAAAAAAGCTGCACACAGATTTTTCGGCTATATCACTAGTAATGCCAACCCCATCCCCAGCTTATAAAGAAGTTATTATATTTCGCTCAGTGCGAGCTATTCACTCCATTGGCGCGGGACTGCCGCGGGATCACCGCTATTTTAAGGAGCAGGGCTGGCTTGATGCATATTATTACTTGGTTTTCTCAGGTTTGCCAGGTAATAGGTCAGATTGGCTTTCATCCTTTATACGGGCGGGAAGCCTTTCTTGAGATCAGAGAATAATTGTTCTTTGGTAAATGGTTTTTCAAGCAATTAATAACAGATTTTTAATTGGACATTTTTCACCTTTCTATAAACGAGAAACCCGCAAATGCGGGTTTCTCGGATTCTAAATTCATTCATAACTTACGTTATGGTATACTAATGTCTAATACAATTATATTATAACAAAAACTCAAGTCAATATTATTTAGAAAATTTTTTCAAGGGTTTTAAAATATACATTCGCTGAAGTTGCCTATTTATTTTTTCCCAATCATTTTTTGTAATACATCTTGGTTATTTTTCAGTTTTCCTGTTTATTCCAAAGCTACCCCTCCTATCCATCAAATATTTTTCGACAAAAAGGATAACTTTTCCTCTTTTACAGAAAATATTTTCCATTAAAGCAGGAATCTACCGTTTCAAATATTGATTATAAGACGCACATCTCCAGGTTTTAGTTCAGAAATCTAATCAGGCTTAGTTAAGCCTTCAGCAATATAATCAATAATTTCGTCCATAATTTCGGGGAATAAACCTTTACCCAACTCTTCCTTATGCAATCGAAGCAGCATAATGGCATGTAGGACTCCGTTAATTACTTCTGGATCTTGTTTTCTTAGCACCCCACGCTGAATTAAAGCCTGTACAAAAGGTATACCTTTCTTAACATTATCTTGTGAGTAATCTTTGATAAGATGCTTGGGTAACTTACGTATTACCCGCTCACGTTCACCATCCTGAAACCACTGTTGCAAAAGAGGGTTTTCATCAGCTAAATTAAAAGCAAGGTGAAAGAAAGACGAGATAAACTCCTTGGGGGGGAGATTCTCCTTAAGATGTTCACCGATTAACCGGTTTGTAATCTCTTCCTGATTATTTAATATAACGTAAAAAAGTTCCTCTTTCGAACTAAAGAACTTGTAAAAAGAACCTTTAGCAATACCGCATGCTTGCACTAAATCATCAATGCTGGTTTTGGCCAGGCCATATTGAGTAAAAAGTTCTTTGCCTTTTTCTAAAAGGCATTGACGTATTTGTTCCTTTTCGCTATCGGTAAACTTGGCCATACCTAAACTCCTTTAAAAATTTAATGACTGCTTATTGACACTTAGTCACCAAGTCTTTATAATAATTATATCAGTCATACTTGGAAATGTAAACTTTAGGCTGTTTTTGGGCAGCCTTCTCTTTAAGGTTGTTGATGACTGGAAATACTATTATGGTCACTTTATTTACTTGATTACTGACAGAAATTGTATGCTTCACAGGTTGAACCTTGTTAAATTTGTAAAAAATATGAAAGGATTTAATTAAATTACCTATTATCCATCTATTAAATCAACTTACTAAGTCATTTTGAAAACTAAAATACAATAGTCCCACTAGCAAAATGAACCAGGCCAAAAAAATACTATAAAAGGAATGATAAAATTTGCCTTTTGCCAATATTAACGGTATTAACCTTCACTATGAAATCCGTGGCATAGGACCACGCATCCTCTATATCCACGGCATAGGCGCCGACTTAAAGAACCCGATAGGAATCTTTAATTCACCTCTCCCGCAGTATTTTACTGTACTTGCTTTTGATCCCCGGGGGCTTGGAGAGTCGGACAGCCCTACCGTTTCCTGCAGTATTGCCGATTTTGCCGATGACGCTGCCGGTTTAGCGGAAGCAGCCGGCTGGGACAGCTGCCATGTACTTGGTGTTTCGATGGGTGGAATGATAGCTCAGGAACTAGCATTACGCCACCCCTCACTAGTAGATCGGCTTGTCCTGGGTGTTACCAATGGCGGCGGCTCCAATTCCGGCCCCCGAGTTGTAGACAAAATGTTTGATATGCCTACTTCTGAAAAGCTCAAATTATCAGATCTTAGGAAAGACGAAGCATGGGCGGCCGCAAACCCGGAAATGGTTAGGAGCTTTGAGGAACAGTCAAAGGCCACTAAAGAAGCATTATATACAAACCCGTCACTTATCCGGGGATACAACAACCAGGTGAATGCGGTACTAAGGCATGATACCTTTGACCGTCTGCCACAGATTAAGGCCCCTACCCTAGTTTTCGGCGGGCGCTATGATGGTAGTTGTCCACCCGACGTAACCCGGTCGCTGGCCAATCAAATTCCGGACGTACGCTACGAACTCCTTGAATCCGGACACGGGGATTGGTACTTTGATCCGGCTGCCTGGAATATGATTATTAATTTCCTCCGCGATTAATAAAAAAACCATAGGCCGGAACATTTTAACTTTCATCTTAGTCTATTAATCACTAACATTATAAATACAATAAAAATGAAGGTGGAAGCATTGAAAAAGTTCCTGCTGGCTTTTATGGTTATCCTGTTGTTTACTTCGGGATGTGCTACCAAGGACTACAATAATACAAGCAGCCCTACAAAGGCTGGTACTCCGCTTAATAATACACATACTGCCAAGATAACTGAAATGAATACACTAAAATACTTTATCCCCAGTGCAGTCACACCGGATGGTTCACTATTTGGTGTGCCGGGCAGCAACTTAACCTTCTGGAACCCCAAAACCGGTGAAATAAAAAACATAGGCAGCGCCTGGTCCGGGATGCTATCTCCGGATGCCACAAAGCTAGCATATACCGATGAGCGAGGACTATATATGCTTGACGTGGACACCGGCGCAGTTACTTCCGTGGTTCAAAACCCGTCCCAGGGTGACTCATCCCTGACCCTCGGGTTGTGGTCCCCGGATTCCAATAAATTTATGTATATGTACGTGCGGGAGTGGTCATCGGATTACTTTATTTATAACATAGGGAGCGGGGAAAAGACCGCCTATGAGTTTCAGAATATCCCCAATTTCCTTTCTAGTCCGGTTGACTGGCTTGATAATGGCCTGCTTTTTATTGTACATGCCAATAAATCTAAATCAGGTAAACAGGAGTACAGGGAAAACGGGTACCGCTCGGATCTGATGCTGGCTGATATAGATGGTAATTTTAAACCTGTAACCAGTTTGGATGACGGCCAGTTTGTCTTATACGGTGGTACAACCGGTAATAACCTGGCCATATTTATCGCAGTATGGGAAGGGGAATCTAAAACTTCAGTCGGGCTGCTAAATATCGACGAAGAAAAAATAGATTTCCTGCCTCTGCAAGAAAAGACTTTTATGGGCAGTATCAGCCCGGATGGTAAATTCGCCGTGCTGATAACCGCTGCCAAAGGCAGCCGTTTGAGCGCCCAGGTATCCGACCTGGTGAGCAGGACCGTTATTTGTAAAAAGGAACTAGCCGGTTACGAACCTCCCCAACATTTTATGTGGAGTGAAGACGGGCGCACCGTTTCTTTCGGGCAACTAGATGACAATGGTAATGGTATACTTTACACAGCAAATATAAATTAGTTTTATATTCTTCACGAAGCCATGATGCTATGTATGCCCTCAACGCCAGCGAGCTCTTTATTATATATTAACCCCCCGGCACAAAAAACCGGGGGGTTATTCAAATTAAATTCCGGCAACAACATAGTATCCAAGGAGACGAGCCCAAGTACCATCTAATTGAAGCGCTCGGCTTCCGTGTTCGGAATGGGGTGGGGTGTATCCTCTTCAGTATGGTCACCGGAAAATATTAATTATATTTTCGATAAATAATGTTATCATTGGGAGAACTGTATGGCAACAGGTAATTTGGTACAGTTTGACTGATAAGTTCTATTATTGCATGGTGCTTGGTAATTATCATTTATTTTCCTGAAACACTAGCCCTTGCGCTACAGCGATCAGTTTCCCCTGATCATCCTCTACGGTAATTCTATAATTTGCTGTGCGCCTGCCGGAATGGATCTCTTCAGCGGTAGCCACCAGCACATCACCAGGCTTACTGGCTTTAATAAAGTTAATATTAACACTCACAGCCACCGACGCCTGCCCCCGGGCATTACTGGCAATACCCAAGGCCACATCAGCCAGTGTAAAAACTATACCTCCGTGCGTAATACGAAGTATATTGGTCATGTGCTCCTGCACACTCAGAGATACCTTGGCGAAACCCGGTGCAAGCTTGATAATCTCAATTCCCAGGTGTCTGGGAAAAGGATCATCCAATATTTTTTCAGCAAGCTCATCATTGATATTAATATCCTGCATTAATGATCCTCCTCGACTATGTTTAACTTGTTACTACATTTTACACTTTATATTGACGAATTACTATAAATTGCAACTTAAATTATATTAGATGACGTAACATTATATGCTTTGCAATTTAAATATTTTATAAAATGTTAAATCATGTCTTTTAAAACATTATAATATAAATTAATATTATAATGACATTCATACCTTTTAGTTTGGCGGGAAAACTTGCTTTAAGTAAAATATTATTTTTCAGTTTAAACATTATTTTATTGTTCAATAGAAAGGAGTTTTCGTATCTATGACCATCAAAATAGGTATTAACGGTTTTGGTCGCATCGGACGCAATCTTTTCCGGGCAGCACTCAACAACCCGGAAGTGGATGTGGTAGCGGTTAATGATTTAACTGACGCCAAAACACTGGCTCACCTACTTAAATATGATTCCGTGCACGGCGTCCTTAATGCCGACGTAAGGGTTGCGCAAGATGGCTTTACCGTTAATGGCAAAAAAGTTAAGGTTCTGGCTGAAAAAGATCCCGGAGCATTGCCTTGGGGTGAATTAAACGTTGGTATAGTAATTGAATCTACCGGACGCTTTACCAATGGCGAAGATGCAGCCGGTCACCTGCGGGCCGGTGCTCGGAAAGTAATTATCAGCGCTCCGGGTAAAAATGTGGATGCTACTATAGTAATGGGTGTAAACCATGACGATTATGACCTAGGAAAACATAATATTGTCTCCAACGCATCTTGCACCACTAACTGTTTGGCCCCCGTTGTTAAAGTGCTGCACCAGCAATTTAACATTAAAAACGGCATGATGACCACTGTTCATTCCTATACCAATGATCAGCAAATATTGGACCTGCCGCACAAAGATTTACGGCGGGCCCGGGCCGCCGGGGTATCCATAATACCCACCACTACTGGTGCTGCAAAAGCTGTTGGACTGGTTATCCCCGATCTAAAAGGCAAGCTGAACGGTTTGGCCATGCGGGTGCCTACCCCAAACGTTTCTGTAGTAGACTTTGTCGCAGTGCTGGAACGATCCGCAACAGTGGATGAAGTTAACGCCGCGTTACGCCAAGCTGCCGGTGGTGAGCTGCAAGGGATCATGGCCTATAGTGATGCGCCCTTGGTATCCAAAGACTTTTACGGAGACTCTCATTCTTCAATCGTAGACGGTCTATCTACCATGGTGATGGATGGCGGACTGGTTAAAGTAATAGCCTGGTACGACAATGAGTGGGGTTATTCCTGCCGGGTACTGGATTTAGCGCTGTATATGGCCAAGCGGGAGTCGGGCAATGTGCCTAAGATAACCTGGACCGGAATAAGCCGTGACAACATGTATCATAGTGTTTCCGCCGCTTACACGGAGTAAAACAATCTCAGGAAAATTATATGCCTTTATTAAAAGTCGCGGATTTATTTCGCGACTTTTTTATTTGTACGAATACAAACTGCTCAAATTTCAGCTTTAGTTACCTTGTTTATTACACCTAACTTAAGTCCTTTTGGTTTAATGAAATATGTGATAAAATTTTGGTAAAATACCAGGATAAATGGATATGGTGAAACTATGCGTACCAGTATTAGCAGGTATAATATATATTCCAGGCACTTAATCAATAAATTCGGGCAGAAAGTCTATAAACTACCGGTTAATTTACCCGGTAGCTGTCCCAATCGGGATGGTACTCTGGGCTATGGCGGATGTATTTTTTGTGACGAACAAGGCTCCGGCTTTGACGCATTACCCAATAACCTATCGGTAACAGAACAGCTCAGGCAAAATAAAGAGTACTTCCGACGGCGGTTTAACGCCAATAAATATATTGCTTATTTCCAGTCATTCACCAATACCTACTTGCCACTAGAGCAATTTGCCGCCAACATCAACTGCGCGGCGACGGAAGAAAACATCGTGGGCATCTCCGTATCTACCAGGCCGGATTGTATCAGTGAGGAATACCTGGATATACTGTGCAAGGCCCAAGCCGAAAAAAATATGGATATTAATATTGAGCTTGGATTGCAAACCGTTAACTACCATACGCTTCGAAAAATAAACCGGGGCCATACCCTGGCGGAATTTATTGACGCAGTGTTGCGTATTCACCGCCGGCAATTTGAAATATGCACTCACTTAATCTTAAATTTACCCTGGGACAACATGGATGATGTAATCGAGAACGCCAAACTCATCTCTGCCCTGGGTATCCGTTATGTTAAATTACACTCACTATATATTGTCCGCGGTACTGAACTTGGGAACATGTATGAACGTGGCAAGTTGGATTTAATAACACTGGAAAAATACGTTAGACGTGTGATATCCTTTCTTGAATACCTTGACCCGGATATTGTCATTCAGCGTCTAGTGGGCAAAGGTCCTCAAAACAAGGTGCTCTTCTGTAATTGGGATACCAGTTGGTGGAAGATAAAACAAGAACTTGAGCGGCTGCTGGAAGTAGAGGATACCTGGCAGGGTAAAAAGTTTAATTATTTAAACGGCAAAGCGTTAAGCCGGGTCTGGTATATTGACGCAAATCAGTCCAACTACCACCCGGCTGGAAAAAATATATAAAACATTAAACAATTTGAAAATCCATAAACATAACTTTTTTTATTTAAATAAAATTTCCTCATCTTCCAGGAGAACTTTAACTATTTCCTTTACTTTATCATTGGCTACTTTGTAGATAACCTCGGTACCATGACGCATCCCATCCACAATGCCCTGGTTACGCAATATGGCCAGTTGCTGGGATACCGTGGATTGCGGTAGGTTCAAACATTCTTTCATTTTGTTAACATTACAGCTATCACTCATTAACCCGGCAACAATACACAGGCGGGTGGGATGAGCAAGCGCTTTTAATATCCTGGCGGGTTCCTCGTATTTAGAGTATTCTTTCAATTTATATATCCTCCAAAGTACTTATTATAAAATACTATATTATAATATTATGTTTGGCACAATACTAATTTATTATTTTATAAGTCTTTTCCTGATCGCAGCAGTTTCTTCAATATTAAACAACATCAAAACCAACACATAAGCAATTCCCGCAGCACCAATCGCAAGCGTTATACCCAGTAGCTGCCCCAAAAGGGAAATATTTGTATTAAACAGGCCAACAGACCCGCCTATCCACCACAATAAGCCGGAAAAGATTAGTGTAGCGGCAATGATTTTTAACTGGTCAACACCCTGCTGCCGCCAATCAAAACCCGGTAAACGGCGGTGTAAAAAAACCAGGAAAAACATAGCAGTAACCCAAAAACCTATTGTGTTGCCCAAGGCAAGGCCGGCATGGCCCATCCGGCCGACCAGCAGGTAGTCTAACAATATATTTACAATAAGCCCGGCAAGCCCCACCCAAAAGGGCAACAAGGCGTCCCGCAAGCTTAAATATGTATAAGTCAGCACTGATATTGCCGACATGGCGGATACAGATAAAGCGTAAAAACTTAGTGCCGTTGCAGTGGCAGCGGTAGCGGTCACATCAAAGGCACCCCGTTCAAAAAGCAGCCTCACAACCGGGACTGCCAACACCAGCATCAATGCCGAACAAGGGTATGTCACCAGGGCTACCAGACGCAGACCCATGGCAGTTCTATTATGCAGCAATTGCAGATCCTGGCGTTTAGCAGCCGCTGCTAGAGCCGGAAACAATACCGAGGATATTACAGCGACAAATAAACCATAAGGCAATTCACGTACCCGGTTGGCAAAGCTGAGGGCGGCAATGCTCCCTTCGACTAGTTGGGAGCCAAACCAGCGATCCAAAAACACGAATCCCCGGCTGGTTAGAGCGGTTAGCATTACCGGTACAGACATTAGCAATACCCTGCGTACATCAGGGTCTCTAATATCCAGCAGCGGACGCCGGGGAATACCAAACCGCCCCATCGCCGGCAGGTTGTACAGGTAAAATACCAGCGCCCCGGCCAGAGTACACCAGGCCAGACCAGGCCCCATAAACTTACCAAAAGGGATAATCAGGGCGATAAAAATTAAATTTTGTAGCACCGGTGCCATGGCCGGAACGGCAAATTCCCGGTGGGCATTAAGCACTGCCTTAGCTAAAAAGCCCATAGTAAGCAAAATGGTTGAAGGGAGCATTACCCGGGTGCATAACAAAGCTATTCGCCTGGACTCGCCGGTAAAGCCGGGAGCGAGCAAATCCAGCAACTGCGGGGTAAAAATCATCCCCAGCACCGTCAATACCGTTACCAGGGCACCAACAATATATGATACTGTAGAAGCCAGGTAAGCCCGGTTGGCATCTTGCAAGCGTCCTGTGTACAGGGGCAGCAAGGCATTACCTGCCGAAACGCCAATAATAGTAGAGAAGGTAAAAGGGATCGTCGCTGCCACCACAAAGGCATCGGACTGCAGCGTTGTACCCAGCAGAGCGGCAATCACCTGCTCCCGTACAAAGCCCAACACCTTACTGGCCACAAACAGAACTAGCAATATCGAGGAAGCGTGAAAAATATTTTGCCTTGACATGCTCCAATGCCTCCATAAATATACTAAACGTAGAGTCACGAGTTAGTCTTTACAACAATTACTATATTAGCACATTTTAGCTTAAGGGGGGAGATTACCATTTTTCCACAAACTCATGTCTTTTTTGCCGAAATGGTGCTGGGGCATACCTCCGACGCTATTACCATGGGCAGTCTATTTCCCGATTTGATCATCAGTGCCAAGGTGGAACATGCCATAGCCCACAGCCTGGGTTCGGAATTGCTGCATGTGGTACAAGAAAACCACGCCCTGGCTGATTTTGCCCGTGCTATTATCACCCACGGTATAACCCCGCAAGGTCTTGATTATTTCGGCGATGAAAAATACCAGGACTTCGAGCGCGGTTACTGCTTTGCTAAAGGCCGCCCGCTGGTAAAGCAAACCATCGAAGCTTGCCATATACCCCCCGAGCTGGGCTGGTGGAAAGCCCATAATATTGTAGAAATGGGTATAGAATTACTCATCAGCAACCGCGGCGATTATGGAGGTTTTATTCGCCGGGCCTTTAATAATCATGAACTAATTCATCAAATTACCGACCTGCTGCCGGAGCAAACCAACTGTCTGGGACAGGGACTAAAAAAAAGAATTACAGGTTTTGGTGGTATAATTGAGGTTTATCAGGCTACCGCCGAATCGCTGGCCGACAAGTACCGCTTGCAAATGTACTACCGGCACGGTTTTAACATTAACACCACCAAGGTAGCACGTCTGATTGAAACGGCGGCCGAACAGGTTGAAGATGACCTGGCAGACTTTTTTCGCTATTCCTATGCCAACGTAAACCAAGTACTCAACAAAATAGCCGGCTATTGATACCAAATGGGCAACCCGGTGTGCAAAAACCGGGTTTTTTTTATGTCATAATTACCTCTGTTAAGTAATATATTCCAACAAGATAACCTGAACATTATTTTACTGCAGTCAATTTCCCGGATATATTGATCAGGAGAGGTAACTATGCAAAACCAAAGCATTGCTAATTTTTTCTCACAGGTTGATGTATTAGCCCAAACCCATTTAAAACTTGAAGATGTGCCTACCGTGGTAGTCATGGGCACCTATAATTCCGGTAAGTCTACCCTGGTTAATAATCTTTTAGGGCAGCGCCTTTCACCCGTAGATATAATACCAACCACACCGGCCCCGGTCCGGTTTAGTTACGGCGAACGTTTTCTGGCACGGGTATATTACCATGACCGGAAGATGCATATTTTAACAGCAGGCGAACTAGCTCGCCTTTTGACCCGCAAAGAGCAGCCCGGAGGTGAAATCACCCATGTCGAAGTACGGTACAAGCATGAGCTGCTAAACAAAATGCATATTGTCGACACACCGGGTATAGATGCCTTACATGAACCTTCATCACTGCTCAGCCGTTTCCCTGCACCGGACCATATAGTTTATTTATTGCAGCAAAGGGGGCTTAACGAGGCAGATCGTCAGCAGGTACAAAAACTAGTCGACAGCTACCCCCCCGGAATCATTTCTTTCTGGATAAACTGCAACCTGGGTGCCCACGACGGTACATCACTGGAGGAATCCCGCCGGTATTTACGGCAAATCTGCTGTAGTGAAGTAACTGTATATCTGACCGATACCACGAATCATGAAGATATACACAAATTTCAACTTTTTATTGAGAATCAGACGGTAATGTTCAAAATGCAAAAGATTAACGATAAACTAAAAAAACTAGACGTCCAAATAACTGATATGCTCACCGCATCCATGCGCGAAAATGATGACGCCAAATTTCTTGAACAGCTCTGGCCGGCTATTGAACAAGCCCGCTCAATCATCCACGGCCAAAATATGATAAATACCTTGCCCCCTGTATCGCAGCAAATAGCTTCGTTACTGAATAAGCCGGCTAGCTTGGCAGGAGCCCCCGGCGGGGTATCATTAGTTCACAAAACCGCCGGTCCCCGGAAAGATCCGGCAGCTACACGGGAAAAAATATTATCCATAGTAGAACAGGCCTTAACTGACCCATCCCTGATACCATATACCGATTCCATCAAGAAACTGGAGTCGTTGCATAGCCAATTAAAAAAGGAAAATTACCTGGTAACCGCCGCCGGGGGGTTTTCCAGCGGTAAATCCACATTTTTTAATGCTTTAATGGGTGAAACAATACTACCCGTTCAAAATCGCCCGACCACATTTGCTATAACCCTGCTAAAACACGGCAACCTCAAAAAGGCTACGATTAACTATTCCCGGCAGGTGACTATCCCAACCCATTATATGGTAGACCATCAAGCCATTATTTGCCGGCATGAACTGTCCGCCCTGGAACGCTGGATCACCGACCCGGAACTGACAGCGCAAATATACGCCATAGAGAAAAGCAAAAACGGCCGGTCAACCAGAATCACTATTACCGAACTGTTGCAGCAAATAGAACTAATAAAAAAATCATTCGCCCGGGTTAAGCGAGATTTCCCCAATAAAAGACGCCCCTGGAAATCACTGTTTAAGAAAATAGCTGCCCAAAATTTTATGGCCAGTGAATTGGCCGATTATTTCAGCGTGTATTTTAAAAACGCGGCAAAACAGGAAATTGAACTGGATAGCCCGGCCGGCCGGGCCGCGCTGGCCAAGATAGCCTCCTCACACCTGGCCCTGCGAGTATCGGACATTGTTATAGAGCACCCGGCAGAACCTCTGCGCCTAGCCACGTTCGTTGATACCCCTGGACTGGATTCGACTTATCACCAACACCGGGAAATAACCACCCGCTACCTGCCATTGTCGGATTGTTTTCTCTTCTTTTTAAACGGCAAACATATACTAACCCAACCCGACATGGGTATTTGGAAAATGCTTAGCCAGGCGATGCAAGACAAGCAACAACCAAGCCATAAACTGTTTTTTGTAATTAATTTCGCCGATACTTTGGCCATTAATGAACGAAATAAGGTAAACAATTACCTGCAGGAAAACTTTGTTAAACCCTCGCAAGGAGCAGTGGCCCCAAGTAATCTTTATTTTATTTCCGCCCTGGATGCCTTAACCGGACGCGATAAGACAAATTTTTCTCGGCTTATGGAACATTTAAAAGAACGCATCTGGGAATTGCGCTGTGCCGATAACTATCGCGAATTTATTCAAATTTTCAAACAAGCCCTGCCCCGTGCAGTTCAACCGGAGACAAATCTTGAATATAAAGAGGTCGATAAACAGCTGGCTTTATTGAAAAGTGAAACCGCAAATCTACTGGAGTCAATCAAGCAAAGAATGGTTTACTGGCAAGCACAAATTGCCTCCTTTAACAGCAAGGATGATTTTTGCGGCCTCCGGGAAGGCCAAAAATCAATCAAAAAAGGTTTTCTCGGCTTGTCCCGCAAGGCGGTGACGGTGCCCTCCTGCCATGACATATCCGACAGCGTAAATTCATTGTTGAAAAACTTTGATCGTAAATGGGCCGGTCATACAAATAACCTGACTATCTACGTTCTAAACACAACAGAACTGCAAAAAACCATCGATAATTTACCGGTCAATTTTAAATTATCCCAAGCCCACAGCGTATTAAGTAAATATTTCAGCACCCAAGAGGAGCGCGTTATCTCATCCATTAATACAATGGCCGACCAAATTGAGCATAATTTAAAGTTGAACGCGCCAAAATCGAAAAATTACCACATATCCCCGGCAGCATTGGCAGCTGCCCAACGCTATATTAAAGAGATAAATAAACTGGAAGAGAACATCTACGGCACCAGTCAGCCATAATTAAAAAATTTTCACCATTAAACCCGGGAGGGATATCCCATGCAAAACGCCAGAGCACTGGACGAAAGGTTGCGCAAAATAATTAGAGAAGTAAGCGATAGCACCGGTCAGGAAATTAAACGCGATTTAATTAAAGAGCTAGCCGGCGTAGTTAATGAAAACCGGACCAAGGAAATATACAATTTCCTGGCATCCTTTAACCAAGCCTTGAAAAAAATATAAAAGGGGGATCAATTTATGTACAGAGGTCAGGATAACGAAATGCAAGGCATCATCACGGATATTCTAATCGGTTTGAAAAGTAAATTTGTTCAGCCCGTGTTAGATGAAAACGGCCGGCTGTTAAACATGCTGGAGGAGCTAAAAAGACAGGACCGGGAGGGAATGGCCGATCTAAAGGAGCGTGTTTCCCTGCTGGAACAAAAAATTGAAGAAATTCCTCTACTCGTTCTTTCCGCTATCAGGGATGCCATTAACCAGGCCACCGAGGGAGAGTAAAACATGGCCAAGCTTTATGAAATTAACCAAGAGTCCGCCCCTGGAGAAATAACGAATTCCCTGGCTCAATCTCTTAAGAAAGGGATTTTTGCGCCAACGGAAAAAAAACTTAATGCCCTGGAAACGGAAATTGGTACCCTCACGCAGATTATAGAGCTGGAAACAAGAAAACTAGCCTTAGAGACCAATGAAAAATTCACTCATTTAGAAAAAGAATACGAGCAGTTAAAAAAAATGTTTCACCTCAGCATATCACTGTCTATTATCAGCTTGGTGAGCATCATCACGACTTTGATTTTTTTGTATAACCGGTACAACTAGACAATGGCTGCGGCACAGCACAACGGTTTCCATTACAAGGCTAAACAACTGCGCCGCAAAACTGCCCCCAACTACCAAAAACACATGATAAAAAAATAATTGTCATTAATTTTGTAGAACGCGCACTTAGCTGCCCGTTCTTTTTTGATTTTTTTCTTGAGCTCTTGACAAATATATTTATAATATAATTAAATATTGCGTATTAGACTAAGTCAACCAAGGCGTAATTTTCCTAATTTACAGTTTGAAAGTGAAAAGAGGTTAACCATGTCAAATTACCATTCATCTATAAAAGCATTACCCAGCCTGACCATCTACCGTAATGTATTAGAAGACCCTGTAGTTAAAGCTGTCTTAAGGCATCTGGAAGCACTTTCCGCTCCCACCGGCGCGGTCCACCCAATTCATAGTTACGGCGAGGTCTGCCACTTGCTGTCTATGACCGGTAATCCTTTTGAAACCGGCGTGGATGCGTGGCAAAATCACCTGCTGGATCTTATTTTAAACGACGTCAACCCATTCAGCCGGGCGGCATATACACCGGGAGCGAATTACACCGTTTTTTCCGAGGCCATTCGCTGGGATTTATTAATTTTACGCAGTTTATTTGAGCTCAGCGCGGTTTATATGCACGACGCCACCATGTCCGTATTACAATGTTTCTTTCATGCTACCGAAGAAGACGTGCCATTACCACCACTGGTAGGCACCCAACCGGTAGATCAGGAGAACTTTATTTTTAATAACGATTACCTGCAAATTAAAGAGGAATTAGCGGCTTCACCACAATGGGACATGTTGGAGGAAATGCTGGCTCATCATTATTCCACCTATGGTTGCGGCATTTTTGGCCGTCATATCGCCTTTAAATGGCAAAACGGCGCACTGCACGGCATAAGCCACCCGGACACTATAAAGCTAAGTAAACTGTTAGACTATGCGGATATACGGGAACAAATTATTGATAATACACTACAATTTTTAAACGGTTATCCTGCCAACAACCTGCTGTTTTACGGCGACAGGGGCACAGGCAAATCTTCTACCGTCAAAGCGCTGCTCAACGAATATTGGCCGATGGGTTTACGTTTAGTGGAAGTGCCTAAAAATCAACTGGCGGATTACCAATCGATTATCCAAGAGCTGCGCCACCGCAAGCACCGGTTTATTTTGTTTGTGGATGACTTATCCTTTGAAGAAAATGAAACGGATTTTAAAAACCTTAAAGCACTTTTGGAAGGCGGCATTGAAGAAAGACCCGGCAATGTGCTTATTTATGCAACTTCCAATCGCCGCCATTTAATCAAAGAAACATTTGCGGACCGCACAAAAAGCAATGACAGCAGTGAAATCCATGGCATGGACTCGGTGCAGGAAAAATTATCCCTGGCCGACCGTTTTGGCATGACTATTATATTTCCTTCGCCGGACCAGGAATCTTTTTTAGAAATTGTCTTTGGGCTGGCTGAACAGCGACAACTGCCGGTACCGCAACAAGAACTGCGCCGGCATGCTTTAAAATGGTCCATGTGGCACAATGGGCGTTCACCCCGGTCAGCCCGCCAGTTTGTCGATAACCTGGAGGGACAGCTTGCCCTGGGAAAACTAACTTAATTCCGTCACTGCTTCGATAACGGCATCAGCTCCGGCGGCATCCAGCTGTTCCCGCACGCAAACTCCGGACAGCACCCCGATGCCGCCCGTGCCCGCTTCTTTAGCCATCAGAATATCCCGGGGCGTGTCCCCGATAACCACCGCCCGCTTCGGTTTCACATTAAGCAATCGACAGCTCAACAGAGCCATGTCCGGGGCGGGTTTGGTCTTGGCCACTAAATCCCCTCCAATAACGGCATCAAAATAGTTAACCAGCCCCTGGGAAAACAACGAAAGCTTAGCCCGTTCAGTGGCATCGGCGGTCACCACCGCCAATTTAAAATTATTGGCACGCAACCTTACCAGCAATCCCTGTAGACCGGGCAACGGTTTAGTTAACGCCTCCCAATTCATGACTGTTTCGGAGGCTTTATATACTTCGGTGATTAGACCATGCGCCATTGTTTCGCCAATCCCGTATTCACGCAAAACTTGCACCATAGACTCGCGCAATCCTTTCATAGTTCCCCCGGCCAGTGAACCATGGGGATCCACATGCCACGCAGCCAAATCTATCCCCATCGCCTGTTCCAAGATCCTCTGCTGAATTTTTTTATGGGTGGCAGTCATAATCCCTTCTATAACATACCTGGACCACTCCAACCACATTTTTTTAAAATCAAGCAAAGTACCGTCCTTATCCAGCAGTATGGCATCACAATCAAACTCCCTGCCACCGGCCCGCAATAATGGCATTTTGCTCACCCCTTTGGCTGAACTCCAACGTTTTAATTTTCTCCAAGGCCCCCGTTATTCCTTTTGTTACATATAGAATTTTTTACTCCGGACCATATATAAATATGCCCTGCAAAGTAAACAATAAACTAAAACGGGGTGTTAAAGTGAGCTATAAAATTGAGACTAGGGTGGATAAAGATCTTTCCATTGACCCCAGCTATATTGTACACTACCGGGTAACCAAGGACGGGGCTTTGATTGGTGACGGCATTGTAGATTATAACCGGCAGGCCGCATATAACGATATACCGGTTAGTGAAAATATTCCGCCGTCGGCAATTAAACAGGTGCGGAAACAAATTGCCGCAGCGACGCAAGACTATATCAACCAACATGGCCAATAAAATAAAAGAAGCCTCCCAACCAAGGAAGACTTCTATTGTTAGCGTTTTTACTTCTTGAGGGAGATCTTGAGGTCCATTTCCTACTTCATGCCATCTTTTAAGCCGCCCACGTCGGTCTTATGTAGGATTTCAGGAGAGGCAATTTTCAGCACTACAGAGTAGCCCATCTTATCGGCTTCAGCCGCAGCTTCCTCGACGGTTTTGGTCATCACAATCGGGCAAGCCGGGATACCGTAGCAATTGGCTACTCTAACTGCTTCGCTGCCCAGGCAGCACAGTACGGTTGTCCGCAATAACTTCGTCAATACAGTCTTGACACCTGCTCTATCGAGATCTGTTAAAGGAGCACCACTGTCTTCAATGGGAGCGCTTTGCTTTTTACTGAAATCTACCATGGCCTTAATGCAGGCAATAGCCGGAATATGCTATTTAGCCAGGCGATAAGTATCACGAGCGATAACAAGTTCTTCGTTGGTGGGGATGACGAATATGCGTACCTTGGAATCCTCGGTAGCAACATCAACTTCTTTCCCGCGCACTTTGTTCTTCTCAACATCCATCTTGATGCCTAATGCATCCAGATCTTCGCAGATGTGACGGCGGATGTCGATGCCGTTTTCACCGACACCGGCGGTGAAAACGATGCAATCGCAGCCATTTAGCTTGGCGAAGTAGTTGCCGATGTAGCCTTTTACGTGATTGTAATATACATCAAGGGCTATCTGTGCTCTGGCATTTCCAGCCTTAGCTGCTTCTTCTATGTCGCGCATGTCATTGGAAACTCCGGAGAGGCCCAGCAGACCAGACTTCTTATTGAAATAGTTGTTGGCCTCAGCTGGGTCCATACCCAGTTTGTCCATTAAGTAGAAAACGATACCGGGGTCAATATCACCTGAGCGGGTCCCCATTACCAGGCCTTCCAAAGGAGTGAAGCCCATGCTGGTATCGACTACCTTACCATCTTTGATAGCAGCCATGCTGCCGCCATTGCCCAGATGCAGTGTGATGATCTTGCAGTCCTCATATTTCTTGCCCAGCATATCAGCTGCCCGGTGGGAAACGTAGTAATGAGATGTGCCATGGAATCCATATCTTCTGATACGGTACTTATCATATACTTCATAAGGCAAGGCATACATGTAATTGGATGGTTCCATAGTCTGATGGAAAGCGGTGTCGAATACTCCCACGTGTTTAACATTGGGCATCAGTTTTTGGCAGGCTTCAATACCCATCAAGTTGGGGGGATTATGCAGCGGAGCTATGTCAATGCAGTCTTTGATGACTTTAGTTACAGCATCATCGATAACTACGGATTGGGCGAAAGCTTCACCGCCATGAACGGTACGGTGGCCAACTGCCCCGATCTCATCCATGCTCTTCACTACGCCATATTCGGAGTTGACCAGAACTTCCAGAACTAACTCCATACCTGCAGTATGATCGGGGAGATCTTGCTTGATCACAACAGCTTCTTTGCCTGCCGGCTCATGTTTCAGGGTGCTCCCCGGGATGCCGACTCTGTCTACCAGGCCCACCGCTAGAACTGATTCGTCAGTCATATCAATTACTTGATATTTAATAGACGAGCTGCCGGCATTAACGACCAAAATCTTCATTCAAATCCAACCTCCTTGAATTCTACTCATTGATTCATTTGACCCCTGTGGGATTCAAAATTAAATCAGCGGCTATGCCTTTAGGGCTGTCATGGCTACCACGTTTACAACGTCCTCAACGCTGCATCCTCTGGAAAGGTCGTTAACGGGTTTATCCATGCCTTGCAGGATCGGCCCGACCGCTTCTGCTCCGGCCAGTCTCTGCACTAATTTGTAGCCAATGTTAGCTGCCTGAAGGTCAGGGAATACCAAGACGTTACAGCTGCCGGCAATTTCGCTGCCAGGAGCCTTGGAAGCGCCTACACTGGGAACAATAGCGGCATCCAACTGGAACTCGCCATCCACTTTAATTTCGGGGAATTTTTCTTTGGCAATCTGAACTGCCGATACAACTTTGTCTACCAACTCGTGGCTGGCACTACCTTTGGTGGAGAAGGACAGCATGCCAACTTTGGGATCTTTAAAGCCGCATACACTGATTGCGGTCTGTACGGATGCTTTGGCAAATTCGGCCAGCTGCTGAGCAGACGGATCAATAGTTACGGCACAGTCAGCAAATACAAGGATACCATCGTCACCATAGGTCTTGTCCGGGCAAATCATAATAAAAGCTCCAGACACAGCAGACATGCCCGGAGCAGTCTTGATAATCTGCAGAGCTGGGCGCAGTACGTTACCAGTGGTGTTTTGAGCTCCGGCTACCTCGCCGTCAGCTTTGCCCATCTTAACCATCATGGAAGCAAAGAATAACGGATCCAACATAGTAGATTTAGCTTTGTCCAGGGTTATACCCTTGTTCTTACGCATTTCATAAAATGCCTGTACAAAATCATCCAGCAATGGTGTGGTAGCTGGATTAATAAATTCGGCGCCGGATACGTCGGCACCAATGCTGCTTGCTAACCCCTTAACGGCACTCTCGTCACCCAACAGAATTGGATGGGCAATTTTTTGATCCACAATTGTCTTGACAGCTTTTAGGGTTCTCTCTTCAGTGCCTTCTGGAAGTACTATGGTTTTACCCTTTGCAGCTGCCTTCTCTCTGATTTGCGCTATTAAGCTCATCATCTTTTCCCTCCCAGTTTTTAGATTGTTTCAAAGTTGACATTCTGTGTTAATTCTAGCATAAATGCACTACAGAGTGTATAATTATTGGCATTATTTTTCGACATGCTTTTGCATTAGATTTTTCCTTAAAGGTAATTTTATAGGAAAAGTCTATACGAAATGAACCGCAAGCAAGGATTAAAAATCTCTGGGGATAACCAGCCAAGCAATTAAATAAATAAGAATACCCGGGAAGGCTGCGGAAACTACGGAAATTAAAACATAGACTATACGTACCAGGGTGGGGTCAACACCCAAATATTCGGCCAACCCACCGCAAACACCACCCAGCATATAATTGCGGTTGGAACGATATAAGCGTTTAATTTGTCTAGCCATAAACGTAATCTCCTTTGCTTGAAGGACTTACAAACAGTTCCTTTAATTAAAGGCTAACGAAGATAGTATCCCTTCGTTACCCTCGGGGCAATAATTTTGATCAATATTGCTCCCGTGATAAAACCACCCACATGGGCCCAATAAGCCACGGTATTTACATCGCCACCCAGAGAAGCCACTCCATTGAACAACTGCAAAACAAACCAAAGGGCAATGAAGATCACCGCCGGTATTTCCATTAAAGTAAAAATAATAAAAATGGGCACCAGGGCCAAGACGCGTGAACGTGGAAAAGCAATAATATAAGCGCCCAGCACTCCGGCCACAGCTCCGCTGGCTCCCACCACGGGTACGGTAGAAAGGGGATTGCTCAAAATATGCGCCAGGCTTGCTACAGCTCCGGCGATCAGGTAAAACAACAGGTATTTAAAATGTCCCAGACGGCCCTCCACATTATCACCAAAAACCCAAAGAAAAAGCATATTACCGATAACATGAAACCAGCCACCATGAATGAACATTGTTGTGACAAAACTAACCAATACCGGTGTAAAGGACGCCCCGGTTAAAATAGCATTCATCACTTCAGCCGGCACCACGCCAAACGCATAATAAACCTGGTTCAATTGGTAAGGCTCAATGCTTACCTCCAGAAAATAAATGAAGATGTTCAACACTATAATAGTCAAGTTGACTATGGGAAAAATCGGTGACTTAGTGCTATCCCTGAGCGGAATCAATAACTTCTCTCCTCTCCGGTTAAGGAGTTTAACCCATAAGAATACTATACTATTTAAGCACAATTTGTGCACTATTTAGATATGCTTTTTTACAAACCGATATAATTCGCCACCTCTATTTCACCACTACCAATTCAATACAAGGCAATTAAAGGTTGGTAGATCAAAGGCCTTCCATCTTTATTGTTTACAATGACCGTCTATTTTCATGTATGGGATTAAATAAAAAGAGGAGGCGTTCCACTTGAAACACCTACCTCTTTTTTCATTTTATTAGTCTAAACCGTTTAATTTTGCACGGCTCAAGGAATTACTTTGTTCAGCGGATACTCAATAATATCTTGGGCTCCCCCCCGGCGCAGCGCCGGAATTAGATCGCGCACCTGCTTCTCATCCAACACGGCCTCCAAAGCCACCCAATCGCTGTTGATAAGCTGCGAAACAGTAGGATGCTTCATGGCCGGCAAGATATCCAGTATATTGTCCAATTTATCCTTGGGCAGATTCATTTTCAAGCCTACTTTAGAATCCGCACGCAACGCGCCCTGCAGCAGCACCGCCAGGTTCTGCAATTTTTCCCTTATAAAAGGATCCTCCCAGGACTTGCGATTGGCATGCAGCCGGGTGGTGGACACTAATATAGTGTCAATTACCGTAAGCTTATTGGCCCGCAGCGAGCTGCCCGTTTCAGTAATATCGACAATAGCGTCTACCAAGTTCGGCACCTTAACCTCTGTAGCCCCGTAGCTAAATTCAACCGAGGCGTTAACACCGTTTTTCTCCAGATATTTGCGGGTCAAGAGCACCAGCTCGGTAGCAATGCGTTTGCCCTCAAGATCCTTTACAGTCTTTATGCCACTGTCTTCAGCCACGGCCAGTACTACCCGAATGGGGTTAGTAGTCTGTTTGGAATAAGCCAGATCAGCCACTTCCACCACATCGGCCTCATTTTCCGTAATCCAATCCAGTCCACTTAAACCGGCATCCAATACCCCTTCATTTACATAGCGGGGTATTTCTTGTGCCCGCATCAACACTACTTCAATTTCCGGATCATCTATTGATGGAAAGTAAGAACGGCTGCTCACGGAAATATTAAAACCCGCCTTTTTAAACAGCGCAAAAGTGGATTCCTGTAAGCTGCCCTTCGGCAAACCCAATCTTAAAACATTACCCATACAAAATAACCTCCTTGCTTTATCTCGTTATCTATTTAGCATATTAAAGTAACTTAGCATAGTATATACTGGGGCACAAAAACTGTCAAGGGTATTTAAGTAAGAATTTGTTATGTAAAACTCAGTAAGCAAAGGGGCAACTCTGTTTACTTACTCCTAACAGATCTGCCCCGCTTCTTCATAGGCTTTTCACTTGATATCTACAGTTTAGCAGCAGTACCGGCCATTATTTAACTACAATATTAACCAATTTTCCAGGCACCGGTATTACTTTAACCACCTTTTTATCACCGATCAGTTCCTGCACTTTTTCCTGCTGCATAACCAGTTCCCGCATGGCGTCAGGCTTGATATCGGCGGATACCAGCATGCGATCGCGCACCTTGCCGTTAATCTGCACCACAATGGTGATTTCATCTTCAATAACTGCCTGGGGATCATATTGAGGCCATGGCTGGGAATGAATGCTGCCCTCGTGTCCGGTTAATAACCATAATTCCTCAGTGATATGCGGCGCAAAGGGAGCCAAGAGCAGCAGCAGAGCATCTACCGCTTCGCGCAAAACTCCGGCATCCCGATCGCTCCCAGGCACTTCCCGGTACTGGTACATGGCGTTAACCAGTTCCATAATAGCGCTAACCGCTGTATTGAAATTAAACCGGTTGCCCACGTCTTCAGTAACCTTTTTGATGGCCAGGTGGGTCATCCGGCGCATGTCCTTGTTGACCCCCACCAGATTGGTGGCCTTATCCGGAACCCCACCTGCCGCCAGCGTATCGCCCAGCGGCGCTACCAGGCGCCATACCCGGTTCAGGAAGCGGTAACTGCCCTCTACTCCCTGGTCGCTCCATTCCAGATCACGCTCGGGGGGCGAAGCAAACAAAATAAACAACCGAGCGGTGTCAGCACCATAGGTGGCTACGATATCCTCCGGACTGACCACGTTACCCTTGGATTTACTCATCTTAGCCCCATCTTTAAGCACCATGCCCTGGGTAAGCAGGTTGATAAACGGTTCATCATTACCCACCAGCTTCAGGTCATAAAGCACCTTGGTGATAAACCGGCTGTACAGCAAATGCAAAATAGCGTGTTCCACACCACCGATATACTGATCAACCGGTGACCACTGCTTTACCTTGTCGAGATCCCAAGCCCTATCTTCATTCCGGGGGTTGGTATAACGGTAATAGTAAAAGGAAGAACACATAAAAGTATCCATAGTATCTGTTTCCCTGCGGGCCGGGCCACCGCAAGCAGGACAGGTGGTATCGACAAATTCCGTGTGATCCTCCAGCGGGGAGCGGCCGGTAGGTTTAAAAGCTACATCCATGGGCAACATCACCGGTAAATCTGCATCAGGCACCGGCACTGCGCCGCACTTATCGCAATAAACTATGGGAATAGGCGCGCCCCAGTAACGCTGCCGGGAAATAAGCCAGTCCCGTAAGCGGTAATTAACCCGTCCTTCGCCCAACCCCTGTTCCTGCAAATATTTAATCACATCGGTAATACCCTGCCGGTTTGGAGTGCCGCTAAAGGGCCCTGAATTAACCATCAGCCCTTCGTCCTCGAAAGCCTCGGTCATAGCAGCGGGATCCAGGGTAACTCCCTCGGGCTGAATGACCACCCGAACGGGCAGGCTATACTTGCGGGCAAATTCAAAGTCCCGCTGGTCGTGGGCCGGTACCGCCATGACAGCCCCGGTACCATATTCCACCAGCACATAATTAGCCACCATCACCGGCACTTTATCGCCGTTTACCGGGTTAATGCAGTAAGCACCGGTAAACAAGCCGATTTTTTCCGCCTCGGTGGAGGTACGGGCCAGTTCGCTTAAATTACGCACCTTTTGCACGAATTCCTGGATTTCGCCGGCCTGCGGTTTACCCGCAATTAATTTTTCCACCAGGGGATGCTCGGGCGCCAGTACCATATAGGTAACGCCATAAATAGTATCCGGGCGGGTGGTGTAGATAGCCACGGCTTCATCCAGGCCATCGATGGGGAAATTAACCTCGGCGCCTTCACTGCGCCCAATCCAATTCTCCTGCATTATTTTAACTTTATCCGGCCAGCCGCTAAGCTTTTCCAGGTCGGCCAGCAACCGGTCGGCATAGTCGGTGATCTTTAAAAACCACTGTTCCAGCTCTCTTTTTTCCACTACACTGTCACAGCGCTCGCAAGAGCCTTCCTTAACCTGCTCGTTGGCCAGCACGGTAGCGCAGGAGGGACACCAGTTTACCGCAGATTTCTTTTTATAGGCCAATCCATGGTGATAAAGCTGTAAAAACAGCCACTGGGTCCATTTATAATAACCCGGGTGGCACGTGGCCACCTCCCGGTTCCAGTCGTAGCTGAGCCCCAATTGTTTCAGCTGGGCCCGCATGGTGTCGATATTATCCATAGTCCACTGGGCCGGGTGCATTGCTCCGTGCTTGATGGCGGCATTCTCCGCCGGCAGGCCAAAGGCGTCCCACCCCATTGGGTGCAGTACATTATATCCCTGCATCGTCTTAAACCGGGCCACCACATCGCCAATTGAGTAGTTACGCACATGGCCCATATGTAATTTACCCGAAGGATAAGGGAACATCTCCAGACAATAATATTTGGGCCGATCGCTAAAATCGGGCACTGTATAGATATCCTGTTCCGCCCATTTTTGCTGCCACTTGGCTTCTATTTCTTTAAATTCATAGCGGTCCTTCATGACTTCCTCCCGTAACGTTGTAACAAATTTGCTTTTTTTGATATCTGACTCCAATATTATCACATTTTAGGTGATTATGAAAACAAACAAAAAACCTCTCACCCTGCAAAGGACGAGAGATTTATCTCGCGATACCACCCTATTTGATAAAGCCTTTTGGTGGAGATGAGGGGGCTCGAACCCCTGGCCTCCTGAATGCCATTCAGGCGCTCTCCCAGCTGAGCTACACCCCCATGACTTTACCCACTTGGTGTGTTAACGGCACATGCCGTCCCGGTTTACTTGCTTCAACCGGGCAACTCCGGGGCGAGTTCATTCGCCTTACCCACCGCCTCGCACCAACCGGCGGCTCTCTTAAGGATAAAACAGCGGTACTACTATTCCCCTTCACAGTTATTAACTATTAAACTGAAGCTTATTATAAAATAATTCATATTTAAAGTCAACGTCAAAAATATTTACATACTTGCCGAGGTTTTAACAACCTGAGCGTCCCCCCACAAGTGCTCCAGATTATAAAAATGACGTTGTTCTTCCTGAAAAATGTGTATTACCACGGAACCGAAGTCCAGCAATACCCATTGCGCCGTCTTGAACCCTTCCCTGCGTGGTTGATCAGCGCCGTGCTGCTGCAAGTTTTCCTCAATTGCATCGGCAATAGCCCTGGCATGGACCGTTGACCTGCTGCTGCAAATAATAAAGAAGTCAGCCACAACGGAAACCTCACCTATATTAAGCACGGTGATATCCAAGGCCTTTTTCCCTTCCGCCGCTTCAACAGCCAACTGCACAAGAACATTAGGTTCATTTATCAACAAGCAATCCCCCTATAATTTTTTTAATTTCTTAAATATAATTGATATTCGCTTAAGTTTTTAAAAGTTCCTGCCTGGGTGGTTAAAAATAATGATTCCATTGCGAGCCTGCACAGCTTTGGGGTGGATTAATTCACCCCTGCGCACGGATAATATGATAGCGACATCGAAACAGCATAGCAAAGCCCGTTCCAGATTCTGCCTCGCTATTTGACGCAATTCTTCCACACCCGGGAAATTACGCCCGGGTGCTGCCTTGTCTGCAACAAATACTATCTTATCCAGCAAGGTCATTTTTTCGTCGCCCAGGGTGTGCAGAGCAATGGCCCGTAGTACCGCTTGATCCTGCACGCCAAACTGCCGCCTTGCCAGCAGTGCTCCCACCGGGGCGTGCAAAAGCACCGGATTAATCTCCTCTACGTCATCGAAAGGTAAACTATTTTCCCGGGCTATAGCCAGCATTTCCTCGCCAGGCAGATCCCTGGCGCAATCATGCAACAAACCCGCCACTGCAGCCTGCCGGCGATCGACACCGTATAACCCGGCCAGCCCGGCCGCAGTATCGCGAACTGCCAATGAATGCTCGAGTCTTTTTTCACCAAGCATTCCCTGTAAGAGCTCTATGTAATACTTATGCTGCATTATTCTCCTCCATGAAAAATTATATCATATAAGCATAATAAACCAAATTATTAACCCCTTAAGTCAGGATAAGAAGTATACCAGTTAACTATGTGTAATTATAGGCACTATCTCCGGACCATTCATAGTCACCACTACCCAGGGTTTATGGGTAGTGCTAAGCGTAGCATTCCTAGCGGCAACTGCTATAATAACTTCACATCCGCTATTTAGATAATGTATTTTTAGCTTCCTTAAACACGGACGGCAATCTTTATTTGGACTTGAAGAGAGATCGAATGGATTATGTGCAGAAGGTCGAGGATTAGCAGTCTAAAGTATCTACTTTATTCATCCAAAAAGGTATATATTCCCAAGGCTATTTAAATACGATGCTTGAATATTTATCATAAACACGAAGAAAAATACTCATTGGAATTCTCCGAAGAGCACCTGAAGTAAGTATGACTTTTAACTTGGGGCATATGGAGGATTTCACGATTGTCTTCAAAAAAAGGAGGAGATTCTTATGCAACACAATTTTGGTGCCCATGAAATTGTGGAAGCCCATGAGGTTATAGGCAGCACCATTGATGGCATCAATACTTTCGAACTGCTGCGCAGGCACGTTTCCGATCCACAGCTTAGCGAAATAATGGACAGGCAGTTGAACTTTGCAGAAAAGGAATATAACGATATAGTTTCCTTTTTGTCTAACCGCCACGGGATTAGTTCAGATACTTACCACACCCGGAAAACTTCCTCTATTAATTACGGGCTGCGGAACCCATCACCTGTTTCCCCTCATGAAACGGCCGGCAGGCTAACCGACCGGGATGTCGCATCCATTATGCTGAGTGTAAATAAATGCAGCGCTTCCCGCAAAATGACGGCCGCCCTGGAATGTGCCGATGCGCAACTCAGGCGTTTAATGATGCAGGGTGCCATGTCCTGCGCCGAAAAAGCTTATGAAATGTTCACCTATATGAATCAAAAGGGCATGTACCAAGTACCTACTATGCAAGACAGAACCCAGACCAATTTTATTAATACCTTTCAACCCGTTGGTACTTCCGGAACAATGGGCATAATGAGAACGGCTGGTACTTTTGAGAATCAGGGTTTTATAAGTTAAATTAAAACCGGGGGTGGTTTTGTTTTTTTAACCAGCCCCCGGTTATATATCCCCAATGAACACACTAATCCCTCCTAAATCTATTTACTGATAACCTCATTCTCAGACAGGGCTTCCCTCCTGATTTCCTCAGAATCTGTGTCAATTTTCTCCAGGCCGATATCCTTTAAGATTTGGTCAATTAAATCCTTTGACATATTAAATTTAGCCTCCTTATTCAATGTGACTTAATAACTATATGCATTTAACATTTATTATATGCTTATTATATATGGCACGCGCAAAAATTCAAATTATTTTTTAAAAAAAATCAATTTTTTATTTTCGCACGCAAGATAACCAACTACAATAAAGCAGCGTTAACAAGGCCTAATTGCCATTAAAAAAAACATCCAAGTAGTTGCCTAAATTAATAATTATGTGTATAATGTGTATAATATAAATAGAAAAGGGGTGGATTTAATGAAACTAAATAATATCTACCGGCTAACCATAAGCGGAGCAAATCAGCGACAATACCACCTCTACTCCAGGTGGATTGCGGAACTTTACCTACAAACCTACAGACAAATAGGGAAAAAAATTTACCTTGAGCAACTTATTGACGGATTCTGGCAGCCGGCGAATCTTTAATATAACACTTGTATAATTATTATTTTATGCAATATGTTATCTATCATTTTTTACGAATAATTTTATTGATCACCCAACCAGCCAAAAGAATAGCAATCGTAAATCCGGCCCAGCCTAAAACCGGGACACCATATAAACGAGGGGTTATACCCGAAACACAAATAATACTGGAGCCTATTATAAATGACACACTGAGCAGGCAAATCAACAGCTTATCCATAATCAGATCAACCCGGCGCACAGGTTCGTCTGCGCTAGTTAAATCGATATTTATTTTAGTTTGTCCTTTTATGGCCATTTTGAGGATATTTAAATATTGTTCCGGTAAAGCAAGGCTATTTTTAGCAAAACTATTCAACAATATAGCTGCCGATATCAATTCCTGTTTGAAGTCAATTTCCTTAAATATACTTCCGGAAGCATGATTTGCCATAATTTGTACAAGATTAACCTGAGGGCTGCAAGCCGCCAGGACACCTTCAATGGTAACAATGCCTCGTACCAGCATTGATACTCCCGAGGGCAAAGATATCTGATGGAAGTTAAGTATATCCTTAACCTCTTCCATGATTGGACCCAAATGCAGATCGGAAAGCTCCATATCACCATATCGTGCAAGCAGGCTTTCAATATCTTCATAAAGCTTAGTGTAGTTTACCTTGCCTTTAATCGTATCCATTGCCAGGAATACTTGAATCAAACCCTGTATATCTTGCTGAACAATTGACAAAATAGTCTTTTTTAAAAGCTTTCTATCACGATTATTAATTTTTCCAACCATACCCAAATCAAGCCAGACAATTTTACCATCACGGATATAGATATTACCCGGATGAGGATCGGCATGAAACAAACCGTCATCTACAATTTGTTTTACATAGTTTTCCGCCAGCTTGATGCCGATTTCATTGATGTCATAGCCAAGTATTTTTAGATTTTCAAGATCGTCAATTTGGACACCGTCAATGTACTCCATAACCAGGACTCTTGGTGTCGTCAAATGTCGCTCAACCTGTGGAAAAGCCACATACTTAATACCGGCATTTAAATCGCTAAGTTCCTGGATATAGTTCGCTTCCGTAGTAAAATCCATTTCTTGTTTAGCAGCCGACCACATTTCGTTAATGATCATTTTAAAGTCAATGTTGCCAACATGAATTTTAAGAACTTTTATAAAGGAAAACGCTTTTTTCAGTAGTTTGATATCCTGTTCCATCATTTGATAAATACCGGGACGCTGCACCTTAAGAACAACGGTTTTCCCATTATTCAAGACTGCTTTGTGCACTTGAGCTATTGATGCCGAGCCAAGAGAATCCCGCGAAATCTCCTGAAACAGCTCGTCAGCCCCGATGCCGTACTCAGCTTCGATCACCCTCACTATGTCTTCATAAGGCATCGGTTTTGCGTCGGTACGCAGTTTAGCGAGCACATTACAATAATTTTTCGGGAGCATATCGGCACGCATAGACATTAACTGTCCAAACTTAACGTAAGTCGGGCCCAGGTCTTCCAAAATCAATTTCAACTTTTCAGGAGAAACGCCGTGGATTACTCCATGGCGTTTAAGAACACTGACCATTTCCTTAAATCTGGCGGCTGAAGACTTATTATCAATCGATATTCCTTTGTTCATCATCTTTTTTCTCCATCTCCAAAAGCTTCTCTTTTAAAATAGAAATTTCATCTTTATTAAGAGTTGCAAGTTTTTTCAAGAGATCTTCCATGCTTTCGGCATCGGCATTTTTTTTCTTGTTCTCGCGATTGCGTTTTAATTCTTCGTTAATGATTTTACCTTGTTCTACGGTTAGCTCACCTTTTTCAATTAGATAATCAATAAACTCCCTGGTCTTTTCCGCCGTGGTAGCCATAGCCCCTATCCCGGCTAGAATAACCTTTTTCATGTCATCGCCTATATTCATATGCAAAACCCCCTTTTATTCTTTTAGTATACCTAAGAATAACAATCAATGTATAGAGTTATTCTATCCAAAACCTGCAAAAGGCATCGTCGTAGCTGGGGGTAATTATATATGTATGAAATCAAACTTACTTTCAATTATTTCAGTTATAATGAATAAGGGCAGGCTTCATATCCCTTTTCGGAATCCGCCTACCCTTACCCCGAGGTGTACCACAATAGAGTACTCCCCCTTTTTGTTTTTTACCCCGGGCTTTCATCCCAGCCAACAATACTGCTTATTACGAGAAAGTGTAACCTGCTACAGGATTAACCACATAATTTCTCGTAAAAGTCAAATACCCTCTCCAACAGTTATTATTAGCTTTACTACCGGCCTTTCGGGGCAACCTTCTTACTCCGGCGTGAGCCTTTTCTGAAGGTATTTTTATAATAGACCATATTATACTCCATGTCAATATGTTTTTTAAATATTCTCTATATTTTTAAAAATCAAAATAACCTAATCATAACACCCCTCCCTTGAAACGACAAGATTATACTCAAAGCCTATCTATTAGCACACGCCGCCTTCACAAATTCGATGGGATGCTGGGTGCGTTGAGCGGTTTCTTCGATAGTTAATCCTTGACCAACAAATCTTCTCGCAACACTAACCATGCTTTCACCAACTTCTATGATATGTAAATCGGAATCATAAAAGCGGATTACCCTTTGTCCCCAAGGATATTCCCTAACGTCATGAACGTACTGGATTGGGTAAGATTTAAGCTTTTCCACAAAACGATCAAATTCTTCCTCTTCAAAGTACAACTCAAAGCTATTGGATTGCTCAATAATTGCAGCTTCGCTTTTACCAATAAACTCTGCCCAAGTAGCTTTTGATTGGATGGAAAAGCCTGAAGCAAATAAGATATTGGGCCCAAAATCGTACATTACCTGCTGATCCAAAAGATCTTCGTAGAATTTCCGTGAAGCGTCAACGTCTTTTACCGCTATTAACGGACCTGTAAAATTCAAATTACTCACCTCCGCTTATAACTTCCCAAACGCGCCGGCCAAGAACCGATGGATATTATGTGGAAACCCGGCTCCGGGATGGTGCAGAAAGACACATGATTTGGTACAGGTTATGCCGAGCTTGTCCGCGGACTTCAGCACTGCCTGATCGGCTGAACCTTGCTGAAACCAAACGTTAACAATCCCCTTCTCCCTGCACAAAGGTAATAATTCCATGCTTACCCCTGGATTTGTGAAAAATATAGCCGCCTGCACCTCTGGAAGAGCTTCCACAGACTCAAAACATACTTGGCCATCAATTGAGCTTACATGAGGATTAACCGGGTACAACTCATATCCCTTGGACTGTAAGAAGGAATAAGCCTGCCTGCTAAAAGACTTCGGATCTCGTGATAACCCTAATACCGCCAAGGTTTTGAACCTGGCAAAGAAGTCATTCATGATATTCCCCCCATAACATTTTTACGCCGCCATTTGGGACTACTTTATAACCAAAGTATAATCGATGATAATTTGACAATCCACAATTTTATGAACACACCTCTACAGATCATGAAAATATTTTTCAGCATGATAATGTGTAGCATAATTATCAAACTCATCCAGGGACATAGTAATGTCCCCAGGCTTTTTTCACTGTGCTAATGCACCACTTTTACTGTTAAAGTAAATGTTTTGGCCGGCTCGGGTTCAGCTAACCAGGCTTGAGTGTACCTGAGGTCAATGGTGGTATGCCCGGGATTTACAGCCTGATACGTCCAGTGGCGCTTACCCGGGGCTCCGGGCATGGGGACTTCCGGATTTTCGACCCAAGATCCCGTTTCCTTCAGAACATTGGTATCCAGCCTTGTTTTGTATTCCCACGAGTAGCCGGTGGAAGCATTTTCGGCAAGAGTTAGTTCTAACCTTTGCCCTGGCTGAAGACACACTACCTCCCCGTTATTACTTTCGTTAACTCTAACCTGCACCAAAGCGCCTGCCGCCATCGCTGGAGACTCTGGCAAACAAAGCACATCAAAAGGAAAAATGAATTCTGGATTAGGAATATGCGGGTTTGCGTCTATAAGTTCCTCTTCACTGATATTGAACATCTTGGCTATAGTATACATTGAATCACACTCTTTTACTTCATAACGGCCCTGAAAATTTTCCGGACAATTGGTTGGTTTACGAAACCCCGGTACGCATAATACATCCCCCGGATAAAGTACCTCTGGATCGGCAATATGCGGATTTGCCGCTATAAGTTCTTCCTTAGTCGTCCCAAAATACCGGGCAATGATGGTCATTGTATCACCAGCAACAACAAAGTAGCGACTTATAAACCCCTCCGGGCAGTCTTGTGGATAGCGTGCGGACATATATGACACCTTCCTTCGGTTAATCTAATAAACATTATGCATAAAATGAAAAAAAATAAGGCGTAAAATAGCCCTACTTCCATTTAGTGAGTATTTTCTCTCTGCGAAAGGTGGCTTTAGCAAAATAAAAAATGATATCCACAATGAGGAGGATAAAAGAAAGGTTAAGCAGATTATGGATCGTCAAGGCTTCTGTCCCCTACTTCACAATGCTGTCTGATCCGCAATAACCATGCGAGCAGACCAGTCTAGGGCAAGCGAAGGCGATATTACGAATTTTTTAACTGAAATATTAACCATTTTTCTCATACTGCATAATATATTCTAAGACCTGAGAGGTCAGTATTTACACTGAAAGGAGTGATTAATATGGCATGGAAAAAAAACGAGCGCGAGGAACAAAATTGTCGCATAGAAATTGAGGAAAGTGTTGTTTTTATATTCTGCGGTGAAGTCGAGACGGATTCTAACAATCCAAAAAAGAAATATTTTGGCTGGAAACAAAAGGATGATATCCAAAAAGGAGATAATCTCATGGAATGTGTTAACAAAGAATGTGAAAGGGAATGCAATTGCTCTATAGAAATTGAAGAAAGCCTTGTTGTGATAATTTGTGGTGAAGTCGATGTTGATAACGTTACAAATTGTATACAAGCATATGAAGCAGTAAAAAGCAATAAAAAACCTGCAAGTCAGGAATAAGAACAGCCCTTTTTTATAAAATGCTTACTATCAAGTTCAGGGAATGTGTAAATATAAACAAATTTTAAGCGCCGAAGCAAAATCGGCGCTTTTTTGCTTATCCAAACATGAACCAATAAATCATGAAAAAGCAGGTTAATGCATCAGCATCTAATCAACCCTAGAATTTCAACAGTTTAGTCATCCTGCACTTTGGGGCAGGGGAACTCATCACACTCGAAGCAGGACCGGATATTTTTTTCCATGAGGCAACTTAAGGTGACGCAGAGGTGAAACCGCAGCCGTCCGTAATCTTGGCCGCTGGTGACTGCAGAGGCCGCCTGGTCTTCTACCATTTCCGCTTTCACAATATGCATCATGGAATTGATACTGCCCAAACGGCTGCCATCGTGGCAGGTTAAGTAGCGGTTGCCCAATTTCCCGGCATCGAGCTGCTCTAAAACAACATATCCCAAGCCCTGCAAGTACTCGCTTACCTTGCCGGCTTCAATGCCGAATAAAACAACTTCTTCCTTTAAACCGGTATCGACAAGCCCTTTCCCGTGATCAACCGATTGAAAATCAAAACACAACAGGCTATGCAGGGCGGAATTGGCCCTTAAGGATTGTAATACAGACCTGACCGTATCAGGCTGCAGGTAAAAAGTAATCCCCTCCCAGAAAAACAAGGTCTTCAGGGCGGGACTAAAGCCTTGAACGTAGAGTTCATGCATTAAGTCATCCTGTTCAAAATCAAGCGACACATACCTGACGTTTTTGTGACCGGCTATTCCGTTTTTCTGTAAGATTGACCGTTTGAGCTCCTGGGTGGCTGAACCATCTACTTCATAAATCATGGTGTCTGCAATATATTTCTCAAACCGGTAAGGCCTGCTATCATAGCCTGCGCCTAAAATAACTATTTGGGGCAGTCCTGCTTGCAGGGAAGCATCAAATAAGTCATCAAAATAAGCAGTCCTGGCAGTCACATATTCATACAGGCCTTTTGGAATCACTTTTTTAATGTTTCTGCGAAAATCGCTGCTCTTTAACGGCTCCTTTTTTTCCTCAGGCAAGAATAGTGCAGCCAGCTCATCTTTACCCCGCACAATTTCATCGTCCTCATAGCAGGCCAACGCTCTTAGCGAAGCTGTAACAACCGCTGTTTCAGAAGCCTTTCTTGGGTTGTCCAACTTGTTCACCTCCTATTCATCATCAGGAATGTTGAGCCAGGTAATACTCTATGTAACTCCGTACTTTGGCAGCCGGTTGATAGATCCCGAAGTGGCCCTCGCAAAGAATGTCCGACTTTAAATCTATTAGCTTGCGCATGGAGTTTCGCCATTGTTTCATATCGGCCCCCCAGGATGGGTCGAAGGGCCCGTGGATGTCCTGGCCAAATAATACCCTGGTCCCGTCTACATCAAGGTAAGGGCTGATTCCCCCCGGCGTGTGGCCGGGAGTATGCAAGCAGTGCAAAACCGTGTTACCCACGGCAACATCCTGAGCAGCACCATTTATAAATCTATCCACCGGTACGCCCCGGTAATTGATCCGGTAGTATCCCGCCGCGGTCAGCTTAGGATTCCCCCCGGCCACCGCGTCTCGGTCCAGTTCGTGGCACACCACCCGGGCTCCCCGTTCCTGGAAATAAGCCAAGCCCCCTATGTGATCAATGTGCCCGTGGGTGACGATGACATACTTCAACAGTGAGCTGTCCAGGCCAAGCTTTTCGATATTGTTTACAATAGCCCGGGCGGAATAACCCAGTCCCGTGTCCACCAGAGCCAGCTCGGTGCCGCCATCCACCAGGTAGGCACAGCAATCACGCCCGTCCGTTATCTGAGGCCCCCCAACAATATAAACACCTTCAGCAACCCGCTCGGGTTTGCTCATTTTAACCCCCCCTTCCTAAATGATTACCCGCTGTTCGAGGGGTCAGACCTTGACATTTGACAATGATGTCAAATGTCAAGGTCTGACCCCAATGCCATTACTATCCGGTTCTTCCCGGCTTTTTTAGCTTTATACAATAACTCGTCTGTCTTCTTCAGGAGTTCAAGCAATTGATCATTGTATAATTCTGCAACTCCACCACTTATGGTAACTTTGATATTGTCTTGCCATTGCAACTGACAAATTTTTCGTCTAATTCTTTCTGTAATATTATAACCAACCTCTAATTCCGAATCAGGCAAAACAATTAAGAACTCTTCGCCCCCATATCTTCCCACCATATCGGTTTCCCTTAAATTACTTGCTATGGTTTTACTAATTCTTTTTAGAACATAATCGCCGAATAGATGCCCATAGGTATCGTTTAAAGTCTTAAAATTATCAATATCTATTAATACTGCTGTAAGTTTTTTATTGTTTTCTCGAGCTTCTTTTATTTCCCTTTCTAAATAACTGGTAATAAATCTGCGGTTAAAAACTTCGGTTAGGGCATCCGTAATCGATAATTTTTCTAATTTTTGCTTTTCCTTAAATAGTAACTTGTTTAGATCTTCAGCTCTTTCTTTCGCTTTTTTTAAACCATAATTTTTCTTAATTAGTAACCTGTTTACAGCTTCAATTTCTCGATGCTGTTTTTCCAACTCTATGTAATATCTTTCTGATCTTGCACGTTCTTTATTATAGTTTTTTATAACTGCAGTAAATAATATGGCATTAAAAAGCATTGAGATAAAAAAAGCAATAGAAATGTCTATATACTCGGCCGAAGTAGAATTGTAACCTATAACCAAGTTGGGGTAACTATATTCAATGATTATAAGTGAACCAACAATAATAACATTTATTAACAAAAATATAATTCTTGTTAAACCGCTGAGCAAAACAGCCATCATTCCCGCAAATACAACTATGTAATAAGGAATGCTGCCTAGCAGACCCGCGTTAATAAAATACATGGTAGGGAAAAAAACAAAGGATAATATCGATAATGCTAAATAAAGAGCGGCATGGTATTGTTTTTTAATGAGAGATATGTAATAGCAGAATATTGTTATAAATCCACAAGCAACGGGAACCATTACCGTTAGTATTCCTAAATTAAGCAAATAATTATTAATGATTGCTAAAAAGGACATAGCAATTCCAATTAAGGCTGATACATTTAGGATTCGATGTTCTAAAGGAAATTTATTCTCATTGCCTATTAAACTTGAAAATAGATTAACCATGAAAATTGCTCCCCAGTAAACCAAAATAACTCATTAAGGGTCAGACCTTGACATTTGACAATGATGTCAAGGTCTGACCCCAACATTATCAGCCAAGTAGGATTCATGATAGGCCTGCAGTTTGGCGGCGGATATACACCCTGCCGGTTCGCCTCGCCGGCAGCGACGCCGGTAATAAGGTACCCGCCATTAGCCAAATGGAACGCCCCTGCCTTGATCATCGTAAAATCAGTGCTCACTACACCCATGCGACTAGAATATTCCACGCGGCCGCATAAGTTGTAATAATTTGGATTGGTCCCAATGACGACAGGCGCCCCCGCACAATTGCGGTTGTCCACCAGCAGATTGACCGCGCGTAGCATTCGCGCATCATCTCCTGAGCGGTTTTCCCAAACATAGCCATCGGCCCTTCTTCCTCGTTAGAGGGAGCTTGTTTGAAGTCATTGATATTTTTCACAACATCATGCCTTACTGCTTCGAGGTATTTAGTTACACCGGAATTGTCTTTATATTTCTCCTGCACCTCATCAATAAGATTACCCACAACAAAAAGCGCTACCTTGCTGTCAAGGTTGCGGATCCTTTCTCTTACTTCCCGCTCCAAGTGCTGCACTTCCGTGCCTCAGTCATGGCCAGATCATGCACCGCCTGCAGATTAGCTTTGATCTTTTCTTTCTCCTCTTCGTTCAGTTTTTCAGATTCTTCCTCCGACACCGGCTTGCCATCCAATAGCGGCATCAACATATAGCCGGTAGTAGACCACTTGACCCTTACATAAAACGTTTTAGCCTTTTCTTCGAAGGCCTCCTGCATATCGCCCCGGTTTTTCTGAAAGGCTTTCATGATTGCGGTTCTATCCAATTCATAATCTTCACTATTGAAAGCTTTTGGTATCTCATTGCGCAGGTTTTCCAACAGTTCTTTCATATCCTGGCGGAATACGCTCCCTGTGCCTGCCGGCAAACTGAGGACAATAGGTTGGCTGCTGTCCTCAAAATTATTGACATAGCACCAGTCCTGGGGCACGGGTCGCCCTTTGGCTAGTTTGCGCACCGACTGTTTAGCGTAGGTTAATTTCCCTGTTCCAATTATGCCGGAAACAAAAATATGATTACCTGTGTTTTTAGTATGCAGGCCGAAATCCATAGCCTTCACCGCGCGTTCCTGACCGATTATCCCTTCCAAAGGGGGAACGGTAGCTGTTGTTTGGAAGTCCAGACATTCTTCTTCACAATAGAAGCGCAACTGTTCTACGCCTAGTTCATTTATTGGCAGCAGTTCATCTTTATTATTTTCCTTTTTGCTCATGTAATTTCACTCCCCGACTGCTGTTATTAACTAGCCATAGCTAATATCTCCGGCGACTCATTCTTATCTATAATATATACTTTCGTTGACCAAATAAATAATCCTTTCTTGACATTCGACCATCCTTATTGATGATGAATTAACTTTCTCGTTATTATAAACAAGTGAAACAAAAAAATCCTAAAATGGGTTGACAAGAACAAAACGTTGCATAGAGGGGGGTGAGATAACAAAAGGGTTTATTAAAGCACGTGATGAAGTTGCAAACGAGGAAGTAGTAATACGTGCGGGTATATAAAAAGGTATTATTATGGCATTTGTTGGATATCTATTGGCTGTCATTATCACTAAACCTTCGTTAAATTAATACAACAATAACTTATTTTCGAGCGGAATTTGCTTATGTAATTTAGGTAATCCAGTTAATTATTTATCCTCAGACAGATTCAACCCACTATCTTAACTGCATTATCCTTAATCTTCACAACCAGCTTTCAATTCAGGATACACCTAAAGTTATTGCCGGTCTTTTTTTAGCAGGCTGGCAGCTTTAATAACATCTTCGCCATAGCGGTCCCTGAGTTTGTCCAAGGCAGCGGTTATCTTTTCCTCCCTCACCAGTTGTTCATCCCGGAACAGGGTGATTTGCCGTTCCCCGGCCAGCTTGCCGCAAGTTACGCCGAGCAGCCTGACCGGCGGCTTGCAGTATTTAGCCAGTAGCCGGGCGGCGGCGCGATAAATGGGGCCGGCCAGGTCGGTCGGCTCCGGCAGGCTTTCCGTGCGGGTGACCAGCTGGAAATCAGGGTATTTAATTTTCAGAATAACCGAGCCGCTTTTTAGGTTGGCCCGGCGCAAGCGGCGGGCCACCTTTTCCGCCAGTTCCTGCAGAGTACGGCGCAGTTCCTCCATATCGCCAATGTCCCCGGCAAAGGTGACCTCTTTGCCCACCGACTTTACCTCACGCTCCGGCTCCACCGGCCTGGAATCCTCACCCCGAGAGTACTCGTACAAAATTTTTCCGTGCTTCCCGAATTTACCTTCCAAAAATGCCGGCGGCAAATCCCTGAGCTGGCCAATTGTTTTAACGCCAATGCGGTTTAAGCTGGCAGCCGTCTTTTCGCCAATACCCCACATTTTCGTAACGGGCAGCGGGGCAAGAAAATCCAGCACCTTATCCCGGGGGATCACGGTAAAACCGTTGGGCTTTTGGAAGTCGGAAGCCAGCTTGGCAATGAGTTTATTGGGTCCGATACCCACCGAGGCGGATAATTGCAGTTCTTCCTTAATGCGCTTCTGGATGGCCTCCCCAGTTACCTCGGCCGAGCCAAACAATTTCTCGCTGCCCCGTACGTCTAAAAACGCTTCGTCCAACGAAATGGGTTCGATTAAAGGGGTGTACGAGCGGAAAATATCCATAACAGCTTCTGAAACCTTGCGATATTTATGATAGTTGACCGGCAGGACCGTCAAATCCGGGCATAGTTTTAAGGCAGTGGCCATAGGCATGGCCGACTTAACGCCATACTTGCGCGCTTCATACGACGCGGTAGCTACTACCCCCCTGCTTTCCGGCAGGCCGCCAACCGCTACCGGTACGCCTTGCAGTGCCGGGTTGTCTCTTTGTTCAACGGACGCAAAAAAGGCATCCATGTCAACGTGAATGATATGCATACTTATTCACCAGTATAGTTATCTTGCACACACTTTTATATTTTACCTATTCCAGCATTCCGAATATGAATAACCGGAGTTTAATAATCCCTCCGCATAGCAATAAAGGCAGCCGGACCGGCAACGCGTGTCGTACCATGCCCGGCCAGCTTTAGCTACCGCTTCTTCTATAAGGAATTGTAAGCAAGATCTCCTTTTTAATTTTTCTACTCAAATCAGACCATTGGCACTCGCCTTTCAAAGCTCCCGCCGGGAGCTATTCACAATCTCATTCCCCTAAGGCTGGGTGTGGATCTGGGATTATTAATACCTTTAGAACCGACTGTACCGTTACTTGGCCATCTATCTGATTGTAAACAGATTGTGGGTAAAAAATCATTGGCCAGCCAAACCATATAGCAGCCATCAATACGGCAGGCAAAAACGCTATAGGTGTTTTCCACCATGCCACAGCAGCAAGCAACGTGAAACCTGCCGCTGCCAAACAATAATTACAGGGTATGACCCCAGCATTTTGCCATTGCCAAATTAAATAGCCGGTTAAAGCAGCATGAACTAGTACAGCAAGCCATAGCAAAATTGACGTTCTGCGGTAATTAATAAAAACAGCTATAGCACAAATAATATAAAAGGAACTTCCGATATAAGCTAAATTGTTGCTTTTTCCAATTGCTGCTATAATTGCTCCGGCAAGTGCTGAAAGCACCAATAACCTCTTAACCATAAGGGTTATTTTACTTGTCACACGGACTACTCCCCTACACTGTATTTAAATTATCATTATCATAGCATCTACAATTAATAGCCAACAACCGTTTCATTAACTTAAAGGCTTCATATAACAATAATGAATCAACTGATCATTTGCAATAAATAATATTAATTTGATGCATTGATCATACTTATTATATAATTTATTACAGTTGGAATATTAATCTACGAGGAGGGTATATTTTGAAGACAAAAAAAGTTTTTATGCTAATGCTTGCGCTGGTGTTCACTGTTGCCGTTTTAAGCGGCTGCGGGGCCATTGGTAAGGTCGGAACTGCGCCGAACGGCAGCGAAGTGGCCATTGAGAAGGCTACGATGAAGTTCATCCAAGATTCCAATGCCGGCAAATACCAAGTACTTTCTACTGAAGAACTAAATACCTGGGTAACTGAAAAGAAAGATATGATCATCATCGACACCATGCCCGCGGATAGTTTTGCCAAAGGGCACATCCCAGGAGCTGTAAATGCGGAGCTCCCCATGACAGTGATTGCGGATGCTACAGATGCGCAAAAGGATGCTTTCATTGAGCTTTTGGGACAGGACAAAAACAAGCCTATCGTTGTATATTGCGGCTTCGTAGCCTGTGCAAGGAGCCATCTGGGAGCTGTGGTTGCAATGGAGCAGGGATTCACCAATGTATACCGAGTACCTGGTGGAATAGTTGCCTGGCAAGAGGCTGGTTATACAGTTGAAAAATAGCGATCGAGATAGTCATTACGGGTGGCTTTAATTCTGATTATGATCACAGTTTTAGCGGATCGCGAAAATTTAAACTCTTTGAGATAAACCCCATTTAGCAAACGGAGGAGGTTATTTAACCCCTCCTTTTACTTTTGAGGAGGCTGATTAAGAACCTGTGTAAATGGCAATAATATCCATATAAAACAAAATGGAGGTTATTAAAATGAGGAAATCAAAAAACATTCTTACAGACAAGGAAATGGAATTGGTAGGCCTCTTAATGCAGGACTGCCAAAGCACGGGTGACATACAGTCGAAGCTGAAACGCCTTTTTGCGGGAACAATTGAACAGATGCTGGAAGCTGAAATGGAAGAGCATTTAGGATACGAAAAACATAGCATCGAAGGAAACAACACCGGGAATTCCCGCAACGGGTATAACCGCAAGACCGTCATCAGCGATTACGGTGAGAGTGAAATTGCCGTACCCCGCGACCGCAACGGAGAGTTTGAGCCTAAAATACTCGAAAAGAGGCAGACACGGACGGATGAAATCGAACATAAAATTATGGCGATGTATTCAAAGGGAATAAGCCAGCGCGACATTGAGGATAATCCATTCTTTTAAAAAATTTATAATGTACTGTCCGTTCCCATGTATCCAAATTTATAATTTCCATACTACTCTTCCCCCAATCAAACTCTCATTATTAGTTGATTAACACAAGTCGTTGGTTTATTCGGTAACTTCCTTCTGAACGTTTTCCTCCTTTGAATTATGAAGTATAACAACACCTACAATTATAGTAATAAAAGCTACGGCTTTTAAAAAACTTATATCTTCATTGAAAAGCAAAATTCCTACAAACGCTGTTAAAGCTGTGCCTAATCCAGCCCACACAGCGTAGGCTGTTGACAAAGGTATACACTTTAATGCCAGCCCAAAATAATAAAAGGAAGCTGCATACCCGATTACTCCTCCCAATGAAGGCAATAAAACAGTAAATCCTTCCGATATTTTTAGCATGGCCGAACCAAACACTTCGAATAGAATTGTAACTGCCAAGAATAAACTGCTTTTCATTTCGATTTACCCCCTCCCTCTAAATTGAGGCTCAAAATTATGACTATTACCGGCACTTTTATTTTGTCAGATTAATTAATACAACCCCTACCAGCACTAACAAAATCCCCAAAACCCCTTGCCTATTAATCTTTTCTTTGAACAAAAAGAATCCTACTAATGCTGTCAGGACAGTGCCTAAACCGCTCCACACTGCATAAGCAAATCCTAGGTGAAGCTCTAATAAGGCCAATGAAAATAAATAAAAACATAAGCCATACCCTACTATTACACCTAAAACAGGTAGCTTTTTTGTATAACTATCGGAGAGTTTGAGCATTGTTGAACCAAATACCTCTGATATTATAGAAAAAGCTAGTAATATATAAGCCATTATTATTGCTCCTTGTCTAATAAGTTTAGCTAAAAAACACCATATATGGCCACTCCAGCATTACTAGGAGTATTTTAGCCTATATTTTAGCATATATTATTACATTTCACCGTTTTCGTTCAGCCTCGGTTTACTCTGCCATAAAGCGTGCCCCGGCCTGTTTTTGAAAGACAGGTGCTACTGATATGCGTTAATATGGGTTTTGTGTAAAAATAGACCCCCTAATAGCCAGGGGGTCTACAGGTTTGCTATGTTTCAGCCAGAATTCCGGCCTAACTATAATCGCTGCATTTAAGCATTCTTTTTAATATTTTACCGGTGCTATTTTTGGGAAGCTCAGAAACAAATTGAATTTTACGAGGTACCTTATAACCTGCAATATGTTCTTTTAAATACTTAGATATTTCCTTTGCAGTACATTTTTCTCCGTCTTTAAGAACAATGAATGCCTTTACATGCTCACCTCTCAATTTGTCGCCAATTCCTACAACCGCGGCCTCTCTCACCTTAGGATACTGATAAATAACTTCCTCCACTTCCCTTGGATATACATTCAAGCCTCCAGTTATGACCATATCTTTTTTCCTGTCTACAATAAAAACATATCCGTCTTCGTCTTTCTTCGCCAGGTCTCCGGTATGCAGCCACCCGTTCTTCAATGTCTCTTTTGTTTCTTCCTCCTGATTGAAGTATCCCAGCATTACATTTTCGCCCTGTACTACAAGTTCACCGATATCACCGGCAGCTAGTTCCATACCGTTTTCATCAACAATCTTGCAGGCAACAAAAGGAATAGGCAGACCGATAGAGCCTTCTTTCTTTATTCCATCCAAAGGATTAAAGCATACCACAGGGGCTGCTTCCGTCAAACCGTATCCTTCAACAACAGGAAGCTTCAGAATATCCTTAGCCTGTCTCAGTACTTCAACAGGCAGTGCCGCTCCCCCGGAAACCGCTAAGCGAAGCTTGGGGAAAGTAATATTATTCTTGCACGCCTCCAACAATAATACATACATAGATGGAACTCCCATAAAAACCGTAACGTCATCATTCAACAAAGATTCGATGACTTCTTTAGGATGAAATTTTTCAATTATCGTCACTGTTGCACCGCTCAATAACGGGCTCAGAACACAGGTTGTAAATCCAAAAACATGGAACATTGGAAGCACGCACATACAGTTATCATTTGCTGTTATGTGAAATGCAAGCCGGCACTGTTCGGCATTTGTAACAAGGTTTTTATTAGTAAGCATTGCAGCCTTTGGTTTTCCTGTGGTACCGGAGGTATATAAAAATGTGGATACAGCATTCTCATCCGAAAATTCTTCAAATGCTTCAAGCGAGGTTTCAGAAACAGCCCTCTGGAACTCCTCATCCAAAACAATAACCTTGATGCCCAAAAGCTCTTGGATAGATTCTATAGTATGCTTCAATTTTTGAATAACTGCAGGTTGTATAATCATAAAATTAGCTTCAGAATCCTTAACATGATATACAATTTCTTCCACAGTAAGTTGTAGATTAATTGGAACTATAATTCCTGCATTTTTTACCACACCCAAATAAGAATATATAAATTCAGGTAAATTCGGGCAACTCAATAGTACTCGTTCTCCGGCTTTCACTCCCAGCTTCAATAATTGACTTGAATATTGATTAACCGTTTTATCCAGCTGTTCATAAGTAATACCATTTCCCTTGAATTTTATCGCGATAGAATTGGCATTATATGCTTTTTTATAAATATTTCCTACCATAATACCCCCACAATGTACTAAAATATGCATATACCGGATTGGCACATCAAATATAACAAACAAATTATACTATACATGACTTCGTAAAAAAATAACAGTTTAAATATCTCCGCCACTTTGCAGGCTCTTCCACTTCTCCACGGGTACCGAAGAAATTATTTTTTTCCTGTTATTATTTCCTGACGACCAGTGATAATTATATTATAATAGGGTTGTCCGGGATTTAAACAGGAACACAAATGAGAAGCATATTTATCTATATGCTCGAACTCTCAGTTGTATGGTTGGTATTAAAAACACAGCAGTTAAAATAATAAAATAAAAAGGAGAATTAAAGAATGAGTAGAGTGTACAATTTTTCAGCCGGTCCCTCGATGCTACCCGAACCTGTATTAAAAAAAGCGGCGGAGGAAATGCTTGATTACAAAGGCAGCGGCATGTCCGTTATGGAAATGAGCCACCGCTCCAACGTTTATATGGAGATTCATGAGAGAGCCGAAGCTACATTGCGGAAACTAATGAATATCCCGGAAAACTATAGTGTTTTATTTCTTCAGGGCGGCGCATCACAGCAGTTTGCCATGATTCCGATGAACTTGATGGATAAAAACCGGAAAGTGGATTTTATCCATACCGGAGCGTGGACAAAAAAAGCCATAGCTGAAGCCAAAGTGATAGGAACCGTTAATGTGGTGGCCTCTTCAGAAGATAAAAATTTCTCGTATATACCGGAAGACTATCAATTCTCCCAAGATGCAGATTATGTTCATATCTGCACCAATAATACCATAGAAGGGACCCTATTCCCGCAGATACCGGATACAGGAAGTATCCCTTTGGTCGCCGATATGTCAAGCAATATTATGTCTGAGGAAATTGATGTGACCAAATTTGGGCTAATTTTTGCAGGCGCTCAGAAGAACCTGGGTCCCGCCGGCGTAACGGTGGTCATTATACGCAATGATTTGATTGGCAAGCATTCAGAGCAGTTACCGGCAATTTTCCGCTATGCTACCCATGACAAAGAAAAATCGCTATACAATACGCCCCCGTGCTACAATATCTATGTTGCCGGCTTGGTGTTTGAATGGATCGATCAATTAGGCGGTGTAAAAGCGATTGAAGCGACTAACCGGGAAAAAGCCAAATTGTTATATGATTTCATTGATGAGTCCAAACTTTTTTCTTCACCTGTGGACAAACGATATCGTTCACTGATGAACATCCCCTTTCTCGCCACAAGCGATGATTTAAATAAGAAGTTTATTGCCGAGGCAGAAAAGGAAGGTTTGTTTACGCTGGCCGGGCACCGATCGGTAGGCGGCATGAGAGCTAGTATTTATAATGCCATGCCGGTTGAGGGCGTTAAGAAATTGGTTGATTTTATGAAGAAATTCGAAATGGATAATAAGTAAAAAAGATATTACCCAACGGTTAAGGGAAACGCTCCCGTTACGGAACGTTTCCCTGTCACCTTCAACAGTCACCAAGAGAGAAAAACATCCCATCATAACTCGTTTTTGAAAGAAAACTGGCTTGAGCTAACAGCCTATTTTAATACCCATATCCAACGGATGATTCTTTGAAAAGTAGGCCATGCCAATACTATCAAGATTTATAAAATCTTCTGCGCTTAAAATATATGGCTATGGTAATTCCTGCAGTAATAAGCACACCTGATACTACCAGTAGTTTGATTAACTCAGTTTTGTTAATGAGTGGTTGTTGTGGGTCCATACCCATGGGCCGGTTTCCCCTGTTACCTTCCCTTTGCGGCATACCACCAGGTCCCATGCCATTCCGGTCATTGGCCATCATCTCCATCATTTGATCCGGAATGCCCAATTCCCTAGCTTTGGCCCGAAATTCATCAGTTAAACCGCCCGCCTGGCTAATTTCTTGCCTCAGTTCTTCTATGGCCTCCATGTCCACGTTCTGCGGCATCATCACCATCCCCTCGGGCTGCCGCTCTCCAACTTGCCCATCCCGGGGAGCAGCTTTGCCACCGGGCCGCTGAGCGCCGCCTGCACCGCCGAAACCGGGCATCCCTCTGCCCATACCCATGCCGTTGCCGTTGTTGGTGGAGGGCAACTCACCGCTGAGCTGTTTCTGGATTGTATCGGACATGGTGGCGGCAAGCTCGAGAATACCCGGGGCATTGTCGCCAAAACCTCGCATTCCGCCTATCGGGAAGCCCTGGCGGCCGGGTTCATTTTCTTGCTCCTGCCGGTCCGGTATTACTCCGGCCCGGTTTTCAGCCTCCCCGGTACCACCGGCAGACGTGCCGGAGATACTTTGCTCAAACTGTTCATATGTGTAAAAGGCTGTGGGGTCGGTTTTAACGTATTCGGCAATCAGTTCGAATAGTCGGGCGGTTTCTTTTTCCAGGTAACCACCGCTCAAATGCTGTGTGGCCACTTGTTCAAGATAACTGTGATAGGTTTGCCGGAACTTTTCGTCGGCCAGGAGCCTGGCGACCAGAGGTCTTTCGGCAAGCGCCCCCTGGATGGGTTCGTCAATATACAACCTGGAAGCATCACCGCCGAAACCAAACCCGCCAAAGGACATGTTCAAATCCCACGGTAGTATTGTAAAAACGCCGTTTTGTTCATAAAGATAGTAATTGTGACCGAAGTTGCCCTGGTAGCTGTCGAAGTTGGCCAGGGCTGTGTTGACGGCAATGTATCTCAGTGCCGCGTCGACATCGAAGTATTTTTCAATGTCGACGCCGTTATTCAACACCTCAAGCATCTTGGTCAGCTTGGACCAATCGGCATTCTTCATGGTGCTCTTTACTTCCAGGTCTTGATAGTCTGCAGGGTTGTCGCCTTTATATTTAAGGGTATTACCCACGGATTTATATAGGTCCCCGGTGATGTCGCTGAAATTCCTTTCCAGGTAAGGCTCCAGAACACTCTCCACCGCAAGGTAAAGTCCGAAATACTCGCCGTTTACAGATACTGCAGCATAGGCGAAAGCCGGTACTGCCACTCCCATCTCCTCAAAAATCTGGTAGGAAAGATATTCCCGCATATAAGATGGATCGGCGAAGCAGTTGTTCAGGTTAAGTTGGGTCAACCCCACCATGGTCTGGTTTTGCACTATATCGTTGAAGTTCAGTTTGAAACTGCACCGGTCGCTGTCACTGCGGGCAACCGACATGAGGCTGGAATTGCCCTTAGGTCTTATGCGAACCGACGGATAGGTGTCGCCGTTGATGGTAACCGTGGCGGTGGCGAACTCCTCAGCTATAGGGTCGGCCATCATTTCATTCCAACTGTCTTCATTGATTTCTATGTTCACTTCCATGACTTGATCTCTTTGAAAATACTTATCAACATACTCGTCCCCGTATACTGTTACAGTCCCGGTGCCATGCACCGTATAGGCCCAAACGAATAGGCTTGCAAAAAGTACCAACATAAGGACCAGTAATATAAGCCTGGTATTGGTCATAATAATCCGTCCTTTTAGGATGCGTATTCCCCGTTAAAGCTTACCAGAGCGGAGTTAGTAATGCCCGGTATGGCCGACAGCTCGTTTATAAACCTGGTCTCCCCGTTTTTCAATCGTATTTCATATACTAACTCAATGCCTTTTTCTGCGGTAACGGTTTTGGATTTGACGCGGTATTTGGAGAAGGCCTTTTTCATAAGGCCCACTGCACTGCTTTCGGCATTTTCATCTGTGCAGTTGATGATCACAATGTAGGGTGTCTCAACAACATTCCGGCTGACAAAAGCGATAAGTATGATGCCAATAATTACCGAACCCAGCACGGCCAGGGGGATTAAACCGGCGCCAATGACTATGCCCGCAACTATGGACCAGAACAGAAAGACTAAATCCATGGGGTCCTTTATGGGGGTCCGGAAGCGGACGATGGACAGCGCACCCACCATGCCGAGAGCGATTATCACATTGGAGGTGATGGCCAGAATAACCAGGGTAGTCAACATGGTCAGCAACACAAGCGAGATATTGAAAGCCCGTGAATACATTACCCCGCCAAATGTCTTTTTGTAAACCAGGTAGATGAACATACTCACCAGGAAAGCGGCTGTTATGGCCAGGGCCGCATCGGTGAAAGAAAAACCTGATACCTTATCTAAAAAATTGGAATTAAAAATGTCGTTAAAGTTAAATTCCATCTTAAACCACATCCTCTCTCTTGCTTACATAATGCCGCGGATGTCCGTGTTATACAGGCGACAGGCCGCGTACTTGGAAAATGCCGTGGAGGTGCATTTATTTAATTGCACAATATCCTGGATAAACTCGGGCAAAAAGCCGTCATACTTTACTTCCAGAATGCAAATGCCGGAATCCAGGGCGGTGGCGTTGGGTAGGCAGACATCAAATAGGTCGGTGGAACTTATGGCCGTCCTGACATCGCTATCCATGGTCACCCGCACATTGCCGGCGGGGTAATGGTAGGCCTCCCGCATGTAATCCACTATCGCTTTGGGCAGCAGTCTTTCCGTCTTCAATCGCAGATAAAACTCCAGCAGCAGCGATTGGCCCGACTCTTTAAGGAAAGTGATATTGCCATTGAGAATATCCAGCACTTCGCCTTTTTTTATACCGGCGGAAAGTTTGGCGGTTTTACTGAAATGCTTAACCTTTTTTTCAAGCCGGATGAAATCGTGGTTATGATTATAAAACCGGATGCGGAATTTTTCTTTGACCGGCAGTCCTTCCATCTTTTCAGTGAGGGCCTTGTCTTCCGGAGTATCGAAATACAAACTGCGGATATGGTATCTGCCTTCCGGCCCGGCGTTTTTATCGGCACGAAGCACGCAGGACAGCCTGCTCCTGATCACCAGTGCATCAGCCATGGTAACTACATGTTTTAATTCATGGCGGTATTTTAAACCCTTTATTGTCATTACCCCGCTTTCTGTTGGCTTTTTCTTCTTAATTCTAGCCCGGATGGCGGCTATAAATCACCGTAAGCAGGTGGTAAAAATGACGCAAAACTGCCGCAAAAAAAGGGAACGGGCAGTTAAAAAACTGCTTGTTCCCTATGGCGTAACTTGGAGATATTCTATTTATTCCGTTGCCCTAAAAGTGATTGTGAAAACAGTTCCCCCTTCGGTATTCCGAACATCAATTTTGCCTTTATGCTGCTGAATAACAGACTTGACTATGGAAAGCCCTATGCCGTACTTACCCCCGCTACCTTTGTAAAAACGGTCAAAGATAAGCGGCAGGTCATCTTTCCCTATGCCTTCACCATCATCGGCCACCACAACGGTTATCCTGCCGGCTGCCTGGTGGCAGGTTAGTGTAATCTTAGTTTTGGCGTACCTAATGGCGTTCGATATAAGGTTGAAAAAGGCACGGGACACATGCTTCTCGTCACAGAGCATATTTACCGGCTGCTTATCAAACTCAAAAATAAACTTTATATTCCGTTCCGCAGCCAAACTTCGTAGTCGTTCTGCACAGTTGGAAAGCAGCTCGCGCAAATCAAATTCCTCAAGTTTTCCGCCTGTTGTGATGTTGTCGATACGCGAAAGATAAAGCAATTCCTCAACCAACTCGCTGAGCCGGTCGGTTTCGCTAATGATCACCCGGCTCGATTTTTCAGAGTCCAGAATTCTTTGTTCGATGCCCTCAGCATTGCACTTGATGGCTTGCAGCGGAGTTCTAAGCTCGTGCGATACGTTTTGGAAAAATTGTTTTTGCTCCTTGTCGTAAGCATCAAGCTGGGCCGCCGCCTTGTTCATGCTCCCGGCCAGCTCCGCCAGCTCTATGTCGTTATAGTTGAAGGTGTTCTTGGAAAAATCCCCTTTTCCGATGCGTACCGCGAACCGGGTAAGTTCCCGGACGGGCTTGGCAATTAAACCGGACAGGATGATAGCGATCGATGCGGCCAGTATCCCGCCTATACCCATAACTACCAAAAGTACAATATTGATGCGGCTTGCAAAGGACTTGATGGCCGTCATGTCGATATAGTACACTAAATAAGCCACGCCGCTTGACGGGTTGGGCGGCAGCTTCACCGATACAAAATAATACTCACGCTCGGAGGCCTTAATTTGAGTAATTTCGTTGCTTTTCAGATCCACCTGTTCATGCTTCAGCTGAGTGGCCAAATCTTGTATTTGCTTGATATCACGAATCCATACCATGTCGGGATTGGGAAAAATGAGTTCATAATTATATGAGACTACCATTGCTTCGGCCTTGTCCATTGGGCCTCCTGGTAGCCTGCGTATATCGGGCATGGAATCAGGCCCCGGCACCGGCGGGGTTGGAGGTTGTTCACCCGGCGAGAATCTGGGCAAAACCGTCCCATCATACCTCACCAGTTGCCTGGCATCTTTAAGTTGTTCGTTTACACTGTTCTTGATGTATTCTCCAACCAAAAGATTAAAAACGGCTAAGACCATTAAAAAAATTGCTGCGATAAGTGACATCACCATAACGAGTATCCTGGTACGGATGCTTATTTTACGCCCACTGATATTACTCACCGGCTTTCACGCTCCTTGAGACGAAAGCCGAAGCCCCATACCGTCTCGATCAACGTCCTGCTTTCCGACAGCTTCTTTCGCAGCCTACGTACAGTATCATCGGCCGCCCGAGTCTCTACTTCGCTGCTATAGCCCCATATTTTAGTGAGCAGCTCGTCCCTTGATATGGCCCGGTCCTTGTTTTCGATCAGGTAGCTTAACAGGCTGAATTCGTTTGGTGTCAGTTCCAAAGGAGCGTCGCCAAGCATGGCGGTTTTATGATTCAAGTTGACTTGAATGTCAGCATAGACAAGAACACGCGGCGAAGAATCATCTTGACCTTTTTCAAATACTATTCTGCGAAAAATCGCCTTAACCCGCATGACCAGAGACAAAGCAGAAAACGGCTTGGTAAAATAATCATCGCTGCCGAGGTTGATCCCGGTAGCGTAATCTATGTCACTGTCACGCGCCGTGAGCATGATTATTGGCACGGTGCTTATCTTTCGCAATTCTGAACAGATGGTAAAACCGTTGGTTCCCGGCATCATAACGTCGAGGATTACAAGATCGCATGGTTTTTCCTTAAAAGCAGCCAGAAGCTGATCACCATTTTCAAAAACGGTGACACGGTAACCTTCACTTTCCAGAAAAGATTTAATTACATCACGTATGTTTTGTTCGTCGTCCGCAATATATATATTCTTACGCATGGCTGCATCCCTCCTACTTCTTTTCATTTTAAACAAAGTACTCGGGAATAGCCAATTATAATCTACGGACTATTGGCATTATTTGCTCCTTATTACCAAATTTTGCGACCGGATCGTGCACAGCATCATGAGCGCCGGGGAAGTGGTCGATATCGACCGCGACAAGGCTGTCTATTTAATCAAGTTCGATAAACTCGAAACGCTGCGCAAAATCAGTTTCAAAGTACAGCTGAAGGCGCAATTATAGCTGCTACCAGGTGGCCGGACCACCACACCGGTTGGCCGCCATATTAACTGCAATCACTCACCCAAACCGGCAATCTAATAACCTTATGCAAATCCCAAGCCGAAGCCTGGACTATTTCACGAAACGTTCCCAATTTTTCACTTCAAGGAAGGCAGCACGCTGGAATGAACTCTTCAACTCGAAGGGCACGGTGCAATCAAAGATCGTTTTACAAGCCAGCCCGTTGTCATGGTAACCCGTATATTCACGTTTTTGCGAAGGATCAAGCGGATGGCAGCGTATCGCCGGAATGGTGATGATATCCTTGTCTGCCTCAAAGCGTGTAGTCATGGCCCATAACACATCATTGGTGTCAAAGATATCCACATCTTCATCCACCAGGATGATATGCTTTAATTCACTGAAGGCTGAAAAGGCCAGCAGGGCCGCTTGGCGTTGTTTCCCTTCATCAGATGGTACTGCTTTTTTAATTTGAATGACCGCAATATATTTACCGCCGCCTGAAGAATGGGCATAGACATTGATTACCTTGCCGGGCATGGCGCGCTCTACCAATTGCATAATAGAAGCTTCTGTTGGAATGCCTACCATGCTGACATGTTCTTCAGATGGCCCGATAACCGTTTGCATAATCGGATTGTCCCGGCGATGGGTCACAGCTTTTACCTTGATCACAGGCACAGCACTTTGTGCGCCGCCTGTATACCCGGGAAACTCCGGCATGGCTTTGCCGGTATTGGTATTTTGGTCTTCCACAACCCGGTAATTGGGCAGCAATTCCCCTTCGATGATCCATTCCGCGTTGGCGATCCCTTTTTGCTCAACTGTTAAGGCTTGTACCAATTCTACAGGCTGTTTGCGTATAGCACCGGCCACGCCAAGTTCATCATAGCCAAGCGGTGTGGTTGGTGGTTCGAAACAAGATCCTATTTCAATGGCCGGATCAACGCCAATACTGACGGTCACCGGCATTGGTTTGTCCATAGCTTCATATTTTTGATAAAAGGCACCTAAATGACGGGCCCCGGGTACAATATACATGGAGATCTCATCTTTAGACTGCAGGCACAGGCGGTGAATAGTCACGTCGCTTTCACCTGTTTCCGGATCATTGCCATACACCATGCCTAGTGTAATATATGGACCGGCATCCTCCGGTGTATTGGTTGGTGCCGGAACGAGTTTACGCACGTCAAAGCCCGGGTCTGTTGCCGGATGTACCACTTCCTGGGCCGGAGCTTGTTCCCTGGGCACCGTCACCGGCGTAATCGGAGTGGACACTGCTTCATTCAACAGCTTCCCAAGCTTTTCCGGTTCCGTTTCCAACATGGCCGCCACCCGTTTACGACTCGCCAGCAGGCCAATCAATACCCGTGTTCCATGAAATCCCTTCACGTTGTTGAACATCATGGCCGGCCCTTCCCTGGTCGGACGTTTTACAGTACCGCCGGCCCCGACATAACGGTATACTCCTGATAGTTCGGCTTCCGGATTTACTTCCTCATTGGTCTCAATGTATTGTCCGTCCAGTTCCTTCAGACGAGCCAATGTGGAACGCAAATCATAATTCTTTTTTTCTGCCACGTTTCCTATCCCTCCAAATTCATTTAGACCTTAGCTTGATTTTTACCTTATTTTACTTGTTTTGGGTTTCCCTGTTGAACTTGACTTTGCCCGGCAACTTTTCTGAAAGCTCTTGCATATTGGCGTATAGTAGGGCTATGTCATCCTTTGTAGCATCATCAATGTGGACCCCGGCTGAAACTGTGACCACGCACTGCCATGCGGAGCTAAGACGCAGAGCTATTTGACGAGCTATTTCATCTTCTTTATGGCCTGTAATGCAGATAACGCTGGCGCTTGCCGAATCACTGCCGTCTCCGGTCAGGCTTTTTCTGGGAACAGCGACTGCAACTGCACCGATGTGAGGCATATCTCCGCCAAAAATACATACGGAAACATCTTTACCGCAAATCAAGGCATGGAGATGAACCTGATACTTTCCTTCCCCGGCTTGCAAAGAAAATTCATTCAGGCTTGTTCCCTCCTTATATTGAAAAATCCTGTTAAGCTATCATTTGCGCCTATTTTTGATGCCCAATGTAAATGCATTAAAAATTTTGAATGTACTGATATTTTATTATAAAAAAGCATATAGTTGCCAGCTTCCTAGCTTTCTTTCAGACCATCCCAACGCTTTAATTCCGGCAGAATGATGCCCAGTTGATCAATGGTTCTATAGGCAATATGATTAATGATGTCACCGACAGTTTGGGGCTGGTTATAAAAGGCCGGCACCGGCGGTAAAATAACGGTGCCCATTTGAGACAACGCCAGCATATTTTCTAAATGAATGGTGTTCAGAGGTGTCTCTCTTGCTAACAGAATTAATTTTTTTCGTTCCTTCAAGATAACATCCGCGGCACGTGAGATAAGGTTGTCTGCCAGACCCATGCGAATAGAGGCAAGTGTCTTCATACTGCAAGGTGCAATAATCATGGCATCTACCCGGAATGATCCACTGGAGATTCTTGCGCCAAGATCTGTTATTGCGTAGGTGAAGTCTGCAAGCCGTTCTACTTCTTCTGCTGTATAATTTGTTTCCGTGGTTAATGTTTTTCTGCCCCATCCCGACAATATGACATGCGTTTCCACTTCATTAATATTTTTTAAGATTTCTAAAATACGAATGCCAAATATTGCTCCCGTTGTTCCCGTAATGCCGACAATTACTTTCATTGACTCACCTATTTTCTTTAGTCTTCTGTTTTATTATATACATAGGAGTTAGACAGTCGATATAAATCAATCCAAGTAATAGTATCAATTAATCTATATTACAATTTTTATGGTACCCTTGTACATATAATTTGCATAGTTATTCGATATAATAATTGATGAGGGAGCCATAAAGATTAAAATAGCACCATATCAACCATTCCTTGTAAAAATGTAAAATAATTGATTCCTATAATTTCGTCCGACAAAACTTGAGTACGAACGTGCATAAACAGAGTTAAAGAAGAAGTACCCCCAAATGTCAGATATTAATCTAGTAATTTGGAGGGGTACTTCTTTCTCTTGACCCGGCAAATTATAAACTGGAATTCAAGCCGTTATACTATAAGAAGCTATAATTTCTCCAAAATACAGCATGTGGTAGTTCTCATCAGCATAAAATCTGTCCTTAATATCATTAGCAAGCATCATAGGATTAAGAGGCTGTTTGCATATAATCTTACACTCAAATATTAATCCACATTCAGCTATTATTGGGCTGCTAATAGTTTTTGCATTCTGGGCGGTTAATTCAAATTGCTTAAATTTATCAATATCTCTGCCCGATGTACTGCCGGCTCCAGAAAGGCATTTTTTTAAATTATCATTTAAAGGAATGCTAATGGAAAAATCATCTGCGTTTTCAAGAAGTTCATAAGTATGACGTGAATGTCTTACTGCAACCATAATGACTGGTTTAGACCACATATAACCGATAGTGCCCCATCCTATAGTCATAGTATTTATCCGATTATCTGCTTTAACCGTAAGAAAGGCTCCCTTTGGTAAAAGAGTCAGCATTTTATCAGCATATTTAAAATATTCGTCTATTCGCATTAATATAGATAACTCCTTTCAATTTATTTAACAATATCATTGTCAGCATCAGCCAGCCTTATGTGCGTCCCATTTGTCCGAGGTAAAGCCACAGCTGATGTCGAGTTCGGCGCCAAAGTTGATATCTGTATGGTAGATGGCTACGCCTTCTACAGCCAGATAGCAAAATCTTTGTACTCATAATTCCCGCTGCCGTGGTGCAGCTTGCCCTCCGCTTTCAGATGCCGGAAAGCATCCCGCATTCTTAAGAGTATTTCCGGCCCGATATCCAGACTGTGATGTGCCGGGAAAACCCGACTTACCGGAAGCGCGGCAACGCGCTCGATTGATTTCAAATAGGCTTCCGGGTCGGTGGAGGGATAATAGGCAAACAGGGTATCTTTATAAACCAGATCGCCGGTGAAAAGATAACCCCGATCCTTCTCATAAAAACACATATGTCCCGGTGAATGGCCGGGCGTATGTAATATCTGCAGGTTGCGCTCGCCTATGTCAATCACGTCATTATCTTTCAGCACCCTTGTAGGTGTTCCCTGAAAGAATTCATAGTTGTCCACGTTGTATCTTTCCGGCAGATCGCAGCGATCTACTACCATACCCTTGATCTGTTCCATGGTTAGCGGAAACTCTCCGTTCAGCCAATTTAATTCATCCTCGTGGGCGTAAAAATCTGGGAAGTACTTATGACCTCCGATGTGATCCCAGTGAATATGTGTTGCTACGGCAGTAACCGGCTTATCGGTCAATTTTATTACTTCGTCATAAATATTACAGATACCCAGGCCGGTGTCAATCAGCATGCTGCGGTCAGCCCCATTTAAAAGATAGGCATGTGTTTCCTCCCAATGTCGGTACTCACTGATGATATGTGTCTCCTTGTCTATATGATTTATTGTGAACCAATCACTCATTCAAATTATCCTTTCTAACTTGTTTGCATATATAAACAGCGCCTTTCAAACACCTGTTCTTCGCTCAATCTAACTTGGCTTTGTACTTGATAATCAATCCCGCCGCCCAATTGAACAACAGCTCGGAAAACCGCTCAAACTCAGTTAGTGCCAAATTTGGCTGTTTCTTGAACGTAATGCCAATCTGCAAAATTTCCTGTTCCTGTGGATGCAACACGGGGATAAGCTTGGCCTTTTGCTTTATGTAGGTTCCCGTTAGGTCGTAATAGATTGCCTGCACTGTGAAAGCGGCTGTTTTATAAAGAGATATCAATATTTTGGCATCTTTTTCGTGCACCATATTGTGGCCGCACATATGATAAATGTTGCAGGCCCCTATCCGGATGGCGCGGCGAATATCATTCTTACCGATCAGCGGCAGCAGAAAATCAATACTGCCGAAAATCGGGGTAGTGTCATGATAAAATTGAAACAGATCGGAGCGTTCCCAATTTATTAACTCCTGATGGCCGGAGATGAATCCACAAACTTTCTCCCGGTTTGGAAGTGTGTCCAGCATAACATTATATTCTTTCAGATCTTCCGGAGTTGCATGATTGAGTATGACAACCACATCAATGTCGCTGTTGACCGTTGCTTCGCCCCGACCATAACTTCCCTGAAGCCCGACAAACAGCAGGTGAGAACCGAACAAAGATTTTAGTTTACCTAAATATACTTTCATCCAAGTGTCTATATTAAAATCCATTTTTGCTCCTATGTGTTAGTTTTATAATCCTTACTGCTAAATTTGTGCTTATCTGTGTGTTATTTTATCTAAAGCCTTTATCAGTATCATGTATTGCTCCTAATATAAAAAATCGGATTTTGCTTAAAGCAAGCATAGTTTAAAAATAATGGGAAATACAGGTGTCCGCCCTTGTTAAGAGTTATCATATTTCCACTGCAAGAGTTCCTGCGAGGGATAATTTTTCTTATCATTTGGCAGCTTAATGCTTTTAACTGTAATGGTTTTGTCTTCAATTAGTGAGCATTAATCGAATCATTGAGTATTATGGACATAAATCCGCGAAATCCGTACAAAGATTATCTTTGATGAAAGAGGAACTTGCTCTTCAAGGTTTTATGGGCGAACATCAAAGAATTATGCTACGTCTAATGCTCAAACATATTGATATTCTTGCACACAGATCCAGATTTATCAAAACCAATACTTGTAAATCCTTCTACAAATATGTAAAAATTCCTTTTATATAATTTAATTTTGTTAGATTTTACAGTATTTCCCCTTTAAATAATTGGTTTTCGGCTTAATCCACCATATTGTTAATATCATCCAAACAATGTGGAGAGTAGGGTGTTAATCTGAGGTAAAAGAGCAAAACAAGTAACCCACGCAAGATTTTTAATTCCTCGCGGGGGTTGTTGTTATAGAATTACAAATTATACTATACATGATTTGGTAATATCAATCGATGCAGCTGTCATGCTCTCTACCTAAAATTGAATCGCTTCCTGTTCCAATTTGCAGTTATGTTCCAGCATATAGTCAATCACTTCGTCAAACTCACCGCCTTTCAGTTTCTTGAGCCTGTTCCTATCGTTGTCTGAGAGCTTTTTTGAATAGTCCTGGTATTTCTTCAGGGTTTCCAGATCCATTTTGTATGGAGTGAAAGCTACTTCTGTTTGTCTTCTAAGGTGCTCCAATATGTAGAAACCGCCTGCATCAATATCCCCGAAATGATAAAATGCTACTCCCGGATTTTGCCTGTGAATTTTTTTGATGAATTCTCTTCTTATACGATTATGAAATCCACCTAAATAGATCAGGAACATACCCTTGCTGTCAGCAGTATGAAAACTTGTCAGATTTTCAACCGTCATTACCGATTCCCCGGTGATTTCAATCTTTTCAATATCCTCAAGCATGGCAGACGAAATTGCGATATCGCCGCTTAACTCACTCAAGTCAATTCTTTGCCCCGCTAATATCAAGGTACCCGCGCCTTTAAAATTAACATACGTCGGATTCTTTACGATGTTTAAATTCTCCAGCACCTGATCCTTTTCCGGAAAATCGCCATACTCAAAGAGCAGATTTACAACTTTGGCGCTGATGCGGTCAAATAATTTAGAGTCTTTATATATCCTGACGGAAAAGTCCCTGGAAAATGTCTCGGTATCAACTTCGAATAATCTTTCCGCCGCTATCATGACGTTCTCGAATTCCCGCAAATCTTCGCTGAGAAATTGTATAGACTTGTTAGCGCTGATTCTTTCAAGCTGTGTTCCACAAAAGCGTTTAAGTATTTCATTTTTATCCTTATACTCATCAAGCAGCTTTATAATGGCCTTGTTAAGCTCCCTTTTCTGTATTCTGCCGATATATTGATACACTTGCTCGATTTCATCCAGGTTTAGGTGAACTTCACTGCATACATTAGCCTTGTTGATCTTGGCTGAGATTAGTTTTTTTCTCGCCAATACATCGACAGCTTCATTGACAGTTTGAAACGCTTCAAAGTTGGCGTGGTCAGCATATTGCGGAAATATTGAGGCAACCTTAACCACGAATTTCTGGTTGACCTTATTAGCCCCGGTAAAACTCTTGCTCTTCTCATACTTATCTAAAAGCGTATTTAAAATAATCTTTTCATATTTACTTATCATAGATCGTACTCCTCGATAATGCTGTTCGACCCCTCACGCATCGCCATCAATATGGTATCTACTTTTTCACCAATCACTTCCAGCTTGGCCGGCGGCGTGGCCAGGATGATCTGAAACTTCTGGCTGTTCAAAAAGTCCATCATGGCACTAATCCGGTTATCATCCATTTTGTCAAAGGCTTCATCAAATATGATAATTCTGATGGTGTCGCCCAATTTATAGAGCTGGGCGAAAGATGCTGCAATAGCCACATAGTATGGGGTCTGTGTCTCTCCGCCGCTTTTTTCACCGTAAATCTTGGAAAAACGTTGAACGGTACCGTCTCTTTTCTCGACGATGATATCATAGTCCAAATAACTTCGATAATCCGTATACTCCGCAAGAACTTTTTCCCCTCTATCGTCATAGGCGGTCAGTTTGGCGAACAGATCCTCCATCTCTTCCTTGTATTCTTGCTCAAAGGCTTGAGACCACAAATTTAAACCCGCTTCATTACTTTTGGAGGTGATCATCTGATAGATACTCTCTTTTTTCTTGTTAGAGGTCAGTTCAAATTTATAGCTGTCCTCACCATAGTAGATATCCTTCAGAGCTGCATTGAGGTTTTTAAATTCCAGCTTGGCATTCTCGATATTCTCTTTTAGCCTGGCCAGGAAAGACTCTCTGAACTCCAGGTGACAATTCTCCTTGGCTTTTTCCAGATCTTCTTCGTATTTGATAATATCGGAAGCCACCAGCTTGTGATGCTCATTAATGTATTCCTGCATCTGCTCATAGCCGGATCCCAGATCACAGTCATTGTTACTGCAGTAGTTAAGCTGAAGCTTTATGAGATCGCGAGTCAATTCAATTTTCTTATTCTGTAGTCCTACCTTCATTGGGGAGAAGTTCTGCACAATTGTTGCCGGCGCTTTCAGCTTGATTTGCTCATTGAATTTATTTATTCCCAGCTCAGCGACTTCAGTATCGCTGTCACACAACGCTTTAAAGCTGTTTTCCAATACGGAGATCAGACTCTGAATATCGTTCATCTGTTTTATGTTGCTCTCGATTTTATTCTCATAACTTCCGATGGATTTCCCAATTAAATCATAATCAGCTTGAAGTTTCTGGACCTGTCGCGCGCATTCCTCAATCTGAATTTTAATCTGGATGTAGCTGGGGTCATTCTCCGCATTTTTGAGTTCAATTTTTTCCTTTTGGATTCGCTCGTTGGCGATTTTGAAATTCTGTGGCGCGTTAATATTTTCCTCTATAACTTCTATTTTGCATACGGCAAGCTTATCAATAACAGACTGGAGCCGCTTCAGATTCTGTTGTGCAGCCGTTATGTCGGCATTGACTGTTTCAAGCTCGGCTTGCTTGTTTTTCAGCTGAACTTCGAAGGCATAGGCACCAATATATGGTGTGTGATACACTCTTTCATCAATTTTTCTGACCGCATGATTTTGGTAAAGCATGCAGTCAGGCGTTATCGCTACCTTGTGCTCTTTGAGGCTCTCCACAGCCTCACAGCGGATGACCCGGTTAAGCAGATAGATAGCATAGGCTTTTGCCCACCTATTATCACTTTTTATGACATAGGCAAGGGAACCCATATCCGCACCGGCTTTGATGTCAAGTTTGTTTGTATTCACCAGGCCAACCGTATGGACTTCTTTTTTTATTTTATTGTAGACAGCAAGGGCGGTCCGGTAATGTTGCGGCTCCACAATAATATAGAACCTTTGCGTATTCAGGTAGCCTTCCACTGCGTTCTGCCAGCTTGGAGCTGTGATTTCCAGCAAATCAGAAAATATTCGGGGTTTACTTCTGATGCCAAGGCTTAAAAACTCTTTTTCAATGGCCGTCAGCAGCTTGATGGTGTTTTCGGGATAGGTCAGTTTCTTGTTCTTCAGATTATTGATCTCTTGCCCCAGCTTGATTTTCTGATTCTTGAAATTCTCAAGCAGGTCCTTTTGCCTGACGTTGTCGGAATTATAGTTTTCCAGCAGACTTGCCAACTCTTTTTTTAGTTTATAAAGATATTCCGATTTTGACGTAACGTCCTGCTCCGCTGAACCCAATGCCATCAGCTCATCTTTGGATATAACATATATTCCAAACTGGTTTAACAATACTAATGCTTCTGTCACTGTCCGCAGCATTTTATTCAGCTTATCGAGTGCTTGCCGGGCATTTTCTTTGTCCCTATTGAGCATATCAATTTTATGCTTGGTGTCTTTGATTAGCAGCGCGGTTCCATTCTGCCCGAGGGCAACCTGCAGACTTGTCTGCCTGTCTCTTTCGCTTTGCAGGTTGGAACTTAGCAGTTCCAAATTGTTCTGCTCGCTTTGGAGCTGTTGCCTGAATAGCTGATTGTTTTTTTCAAGTGCTTCAAACTCAAGTTTCTTAGCTTCTATTTCCGCTTTCTTGATTAATATTTCATTTGTCTTGATCTCCCGTTCTTTCGCAATAATTTCCTCGTTTTTGGAAAGAATCGCTTTCAGGTCATTGATTTTTTCCTTTGTACTGCTCATCAGATCTTCCAGCTCTTTCAAAGACGCGATATTGTTGCGAAGCGTCGCAACTTCAATTGCTTTTTCTGAAAGAATGAATCTATTGATGAACTCTTTCACATTGTCCATGGGCTTGAAGGCCAGTGATTTTGGTATCATGTCGAAAAAACGGTTCTCCAGATTCCCAAGTCTTTGTCCAAACCTGGCCTTGGCCTCAGATAGCTGAGCTATCAGCATGACCTTCTTGTCGTTTCTGCGGAATTCCTCGGATGTAGACGGCCTTCCTCCGATTAAAAAGCTCAGTTCTTCCAAGCTGCACTCTTCGCGGAACCATTTGATGGTCAGCTTGCTTTCTTCATCCGGCGAGTCGATCTTTACCCCGAGGGTAAAGTACCTGGCCGTTTTCTCCTCATAAAACTCCAGGGCGACATACGTGATGACACTGCCGGTTCGAATGTAGCTGTTATCCTCATTGCCGGTTTTACAGCGGACATAACCTTTTAGATTGCGGCTGCTTTTTTCGTTGGCCGCAGTGTTGAATTTCCTGTGATTGGTGGTTAGGACGAGCTGAATAGCGTCAAGGACAGTGGATTTTCCCGCCGTGTTTTCTCCGCTGATCAGAAATGAGCCATTGACGCTGATGGTTTCATTTACAAAATAATGCCAGTTGATCAGCCTAATCCTGGTTAATGTCTTCATCATCATTTGACTCACCCCCCATCGCATATTGATTCAGCTTCTCATTGACCGCCTCGTAAATACTGTTCAGGTTATCATTTGGTACGGCAAACAGGACCGATGGGTATATTTTAATTCTTGCATCGGACATCGTAACATCCCGGTCAATATTGGTGAGAATATTATACCGTTTGAAAAGTCGGATGGTATCCCTTAGAATAGTTTTATCGAGGTTTGATTTGGCTTCAATTTTGAGCATGCTGTATTTTTGCTGGAGCTCATCCGTCAGCACCACAACGTCCTCGGTCAGGCTTAATTCCTTGCGTTTTTCCAAGTACAGGAGCCTTAGTAGCAGCAGGATGATGCTTTCAAGCTTTTTCAGCCGCAAACGCCCTGTGCCGTTTATATTGGTTAGAGTAACAACACCCTGATTTTCATTGATTTCAATTTTATAGCCCAGCAAATCAAAGTACTCCACAAACCAATCTTTGTGCTGCAGGATGAAGATGTAGTCGTTTCTCGTATCTTCTTTTTTCTTGATGATAAAGCAACTGTTCAGCAGCTTATTGGCGGTAGCTCTGAATTTTTCTTTCTGTACCTGGCTTTCTTTGAAAACTTCCATCTCCATCACTCACACCTTTCAATTAGAAAATCACGAAACCGGAAATTATTCACCGAGGTCGTCTCGTCAAGGGGGGTAGCCCGATAGATTGACTTTTTATCCCGTCCATATAGACTGATGAAAATCACCCTGATCAGATCTCTTTTCGATTCCAGCGGCAAGGTTGACGCAAGCACTGCCTTATTTTCCTTCAGCAAGGTTTCAACATACCGGTTAATATTTTTACGGGAAAACCTGTACTTGCTCCTTTCCTGCATGGCTAATTTGCGTAAGTACCTTTCTTCCTCGGAAATGCCTAGCTTATCGCCTAAAACTTCCGGCAAAGACATCTTCTTTGAAATCGGCACCACATATAAAGAATCGCTATCGATAAAGCCTTGGGGAAATATGTTGAAGATCTCAAGCATCGCATCGTCAAGTTCGTCGTTCAAATTAAGGGTATCGTCAGCATTAAATTCATCAGACAGGTAGGCCAGTAGCTTGGAAATTTTTCCTTCGGCATTGTTCGTATTGGTTAACAGAAACTTGGCTCTGGCCACGGCGCTGCCGATATATTTAGCATGTTTATAATCGATCTCGGAAATAATATCATCGTAATTCCTGAAGGCAGAAATGATGCTGAGTATTTTACTCCTTAATAAATCCTGCGCCTTGGCCTGATCAGCTACTTGCTCAATTTCCATATAGCCCTGCAATGCCCGCTTGAAAACGTGCTCATCATTTAGGATGCCAGATAGTTTTTCAATAATGGAAGACCTGAAATGGGAGATGTTGTCACTGGTCTTGATCCGGTGATAGGCTTTGGAACCAATGTCCTTGTGATAAACGAAGAAGTCCTGCACGATCTCTCCGGCTGATTTTTCGTTAGTAATCGCATCAATATGCTTCTTGATATTTGTGTTCAGTTTCTTAAGTCCCACCATCAATTCTTCCGTATTTTCAAGCACGCGTTTGATGATATATTCATAGGGCTTGGCATAGCCATCCTGATTCAACAACGTGGCATGGATCTGGGACACCAAGCTCTGATACTCCAGCTCCTCGTTTTTAATAATCTTATTGAAGGACTCGATCATTGTGGCAGCATAGTCGAACAGGTTCACCTTGACTTTGAAATCGTTGGCAAGCTCGTATTCGATCCATCCGCTGTCCTTCAGCCTGCGTATGATTGCATTAGCCTTGGCTCGTGAATCTCTTGCCACTTCATTGTCATCCTCATCGAACACCATTTCTGCAGCAGGTTCACTGTCAAAATAATGCTCAAGCTCCGCAACGATTATTTCCTTGTCCACACCAAAGGATAGCTCTGTTTTGTAGGTATTATATATGAGCCTTAAGCAGTCAATATAGGTCGTTTTATATTTACTCGTTAAGGGTTTGAAGAAATCCTCCGGTACAATCTGAAATAGATTCACGTGCCTCACCTTCTTTCCAACTATTATGTCATTAAAACCCCTGGAAGTTAAGCCTCCCGTGTGGATATTTATAATAAGGGGTAGGCTTGTTATTCCTTTTCGGAATCTGCCTACCCCTTATCCCGAGGTGTACCGAATAAACTCTATCACATAGCCTGTTCTTTTTTCATAGCAAAACCTCATTTCCTTAATACTCAAGATTGACAAAAGGGGCTCGATTAGATAATATAATTGTACAGTATTTGCTCTCATTCTTGTGAGTGCGAGTAAATATTGAGACTGATAGGTTCGTTGTTGTGAACGCGCTTATATCAGTCCGCATTAACTACCAAGCTTATTTGGTAGTTTTTATTTTTTATGCTAATTGTCCTCATCCGCTTCCTCTGAAATATCATCGATTTTTCCATATTTCAAAGTTCTGCCCACTCTTTGTTCAAAAAAGCTTGCAGCTACTGCCGTATATCTTCAACCTACTCGGAAACTGCATCACCCTTGTCAGGGACATCGATTTGTAGTTCATGATTTAAAGCCGCACCCAATAAAGCTGCTCAAATTCAAGCTAAAAAAGTCAAGAATACAATAAAATCCGCATGAACACCTAAAACCTTACCAAACCGGGTGTTATCAATGCGGAAGGTTGCCAACGGGATGCAAAACGTGCTAAAAAATAATAGATAATCCATTATAATATTATATGCAATGTTATTGGGGGTTATCAATGACGGAGAAGTTTGCCGGGTCAGGTTAAGCTTTAACCAAGCAGTGGCCCACCGGGTTAAAAATCTGATCTACCACCCTTCTCAAATTATTGAGGACGAGTTGTCCGATGGTTCTGTCATTATTTCCTTTGAAGTTTGCGGTATTGCGGAGCTCACCACCTGGATTATGCAGTGGGGGAATATGGTGGAAGTGCTGGAAGCATATTGGCTGAGAACGGATATTTGAGCATATGCCAGGCGGGTGCCGGCGGTATATGGGGAATGAGATAAGCTGTTTGACAAGGCACACGCTCTTGAAACTCTTTCTTGGCGTCTCATTTCAAGGCCTAGCTTGCTAAAAAAAAGCAGCCGTTGCACCCTTAGGGATTACACCACCAGGAAAAACATATTGGAGACTAATTTATGGGCAGGATTGAACCCGCCTGGTGTTATCTGAAGTGATACCAAAGAGCTGGTGGCAAAGAAATTTCAGATGAGTGAATCCCTGCGCTAGGGAGCAACGGTTAAATTACAGGTTCAGCTATGTTACGGTACAGCGAGCGGTGTGCAGATAAAATCCGAGGCTGTGACCTTTCAAAAATGGTTAGCTTTCGTATTGTTAAAAGAGAACAGTTATACTCGGGAAAATTCTGAAAGCCTAGTGACTTCCTGGTTGTTTCGTCTTTCTCTTCGGTGGAAGTAATACATAATCCTCTGCTAACATATCGGCCTGATTAGGTGACCAGGGAATAAAGCGATTTTCCTCAACTCTCATTCCGATAAAGGGTAAAACAGAAGGAGTATCATGATTTTCATGATCAGGGGAAATACCCTGTACTGCCTTTATAAGTTGCACCCACGTCTCTTTATTGTTCCAACTGGCGCGGACTACCCTTTCCCCTTTCATTATGGCATCAAGAGCCAACGCAAAGGTTAGGCTGTTTAACTGGTGGTAAGTATGCTCGAATTCATACTTTGGCACCCAGTTATTGAAGCCATCCGGATCCTTAACAAAGTACCCGCCCTCATCCATAGCCTTGATTTTCTTGTGCAGTTTTTCCTCTGCTTCTTTACAATTCATGCGTTCCGCGTCAATAAGCTTAACGCCTAAGTATTTTTCCATAATCAATTATCCCTCCTAATTAATAAAGATTTGGATCACTATAAAGACAAAAGCAATAACCGCTCGCTAATGGTTATTTTTTTGATGTGGTTTAGTTTTTGAATATCGGCTCGCAAGTATGCAACTAACCCAATGGTCTCTACTATCACCCCACGCAACGATTTGTTCTTGCAATTATATTATAGGACAACGTTTTGTCATTGTTCAACTATTTTTAACAAATAATTTCGAAAAAAGTCAGATAACAACGATCAGCACTCTCCGCAAAAGATTGCTGGTTCGTTTGGTACCAAGCTAGGAATATTGGAATTAGTAGTTGCGATTTCAAAGTCTGTTCACTATTTTTTTATTGAAAAAGCACCCGGCTTGCCGCCTGAGTGCCTTGGTTATGCCAATGCCAATGCATAAGTACTGCCCAACGGCAAGCCCGGTTTTTCTTTAAAATTATGGTAAATTTTTAATCTCAAGGATAATAGAGCCTTAGATTAGGAAAATAAAATCTGTTTACTGCGCACATCATAGAGTCCCGAAGGGGTTATTCTGATAAAAGGAACCCCTGTATGGCTCAGGAAGAAAAGCGTAACCACCGGGCCGGATTGGCAGCCCCGGTCCAACAGATACTGTTCAATCACCTTTAACTCTTTATCCATAGTGCTTACATCCTGGTCCGACATAATTCCGCCTACCACCATTGGGCATTCCGCCTTGATTTCACCACCGTCCACCAACACGAGCCCGCCGTTTATCTCCAGCAGCCGGTTAAAGGCCAGGGCCATATCAGCATCGTTATTGCCGATTACATAGGGTGTATGGTGATCATGGGCGGTGCTGGTGGCCAGGCCGCCAATAGAAGCACCGAAACCCTTCAGAAAGGCATTGGCAAATCTATCCCTACTGATATGTAGCATACTAATTTTTAATATATCTTCACCTTCAACTACAAGCTTACCGGACCTTACCGGAAGATTGGCATGATCCAACTTGGTAATCGTGCGATTAATAATTTTAGCCACCGGAACCTGCTCATATTCCCCTTCGGTTGCGGTGGCCTTTACGGCAAAGTGCTCCTCGGTAGCATTAAAGGTGGGTACCCGCCCGTGTCGCCAGTCTTTGGTGGTAAAACCGGGGCAGTGTAAGGGTAATTTTTGTTTTAGCTGTCCATTCTCTGCTATTATCTCACCGTTAACCATTACTTTTACCGGATCAGGCAAAGCCGGGCTTTCCAAAAACAATATATCGGCAAACCGTGACGGCCCAATCCCTCCAATATACCGGTCAAGCCCCAGGTACAGAGCGGCATTGATGGTGGCCATTTGGATTGCTTTTACCGGCGGCATGCCATACTTGATAGCTTTTTCCACCAGAAACTTCATATAACCCGTGGCTAAAATATCGCTCGGGCTAAACCAGTCCGGGGTTAACATCAACCATCTGGTATCCAGCTCCGGGTCAGAGGTAAATGCACGCACCAGGGGTTCCATGTCACTTATGATAGACCCGTGCCGCAGCATAGCGGGCAAGCCAAGATAAACCCGCTGCAGTATTTCCTCGGCGGTCATGCTCTCATGACAAGATGTTATACCAACATTGATCAAAGCATTTAGTGTTTCAGGCGAGCAGCCTGACCCGTGACCTTCTATGCGTTTTTTCATGCGGCGCCCCAAATCAATCTTGCTTAATACCGTTTCATCAAGATCAAGAGCTCTGACAAAGGCAACTAACTCGCTCACTGCCAGCACCCTGGGGTGCTTAAGAAATTTAGCGAACTCCTCCATCGGAAGGCTATCTTCACCCTCCAGGTGGGGGAAAAGTGGATTGGCTGCAGTAATACAATAAAAAAATTTCAATGGCAGATGTTCAGTCATATCCAGCATGGCCTGGATACCCCGAGACTTAAGAGCCGCCGTTTGTGATTTAGTCTCTGTCAATATGGCCGTTGTGCCGTGGGGAAGTATTTCGTTTGCCAAAGCAATGGGATTGGCTCCGAAATCGGTGTGCCCGTGGGGATCGATATAACCCGGCGCCAAAAACAAGCCTTTGGCGTCTATAACTTCTGTTGCCTCACCTATCATGTTATCCTTGGTACCCACATATGCTATTCGGCTGCCCTTGATAGCCACATTCAGACCGGACTGTATTTTCCCTGCGTAGACATTAATTAATTCAGCATTGATTATGACTTTATCCGCGTAAGCTCTGCCCAGGGGCACTTGAATTAAAGCCTTATACTCTTCCATGTTCATGTTATAGAGATCTCCAACATAACTCATCAACAAACACCTAATTTCCTAATTAATGATTGTAGAACCGGTTTGGGGGTTCTAAACTGACCTTTTTGCCCGGCATTTACTCGTCACATAACTGTGACAACTTTACTTTCCTATATAAAATTTGACTAACTTAAATTTATTCTCCCACAAATATAGTATATCCTCCTAAATCTGATCTTTTTTACACAGGCTGCAAATCATCTATTAGTATTAACCCGAAACTGTATATGTTTCTGAGCCGAGTTGGGGTTGACGTATTTAATCTGACAACTTAAAATTATAATAGTTGTGTCAGTACGATTATGCTAATTTTTGTCGAGAGGGAATTGGTCAAAAAAATTTTAATGGAGGGTGAGAAATGAAAAAACTAAGGCGTTCATCAATCTTAATAGCAATGCTTATCGTATCTTTTGTGATCCTGATAGCCGGTTGTTCGTCAACAAATTCAGAGACACAGGAGAATAACCAAAAGGTTAAGCTAGTTCTTGCCGATCCCCAATGGGACAGTGTACAGTTTTGCAATTCTGTTGCTCAGTATATTATTGAAAAGGGTTATGGTTATCCAACAGAGATTATGAGCGGATCCTCTGCAATTACCTTCGAGGGATTAGTTAATGGTGATATCGACATCCTTCTTGAAGCGTGGTCCAATAATTTGCAACCTCTATATAACGAAGAGATCAAGAAGGGCACTGTTCAGGAATTGGGGATAAATTATGATGACAATGCTCAAGGGCTTTATGTGCCAACTTATTTGATTAAGGGAGATCCGGAAAGAAATATCGCAGCACTGGCTCCTGATCTGAAAAGCGTTCAAGATTTGCCGCAATACTGGGAACTGTTCAAGGATCCTGAGGAGCCCTCCAAGGGGGTAATCTACGGGTCCCCTGCCGGCTGGGAGGTAGACAACATCCTCCAAGCTAAAGTCAAAAGTTATAACCTGGATGAAAATTATAACTATCTCAGCCCAGGTTCAGACACCGCGCTTGCCGCCTCCATTACTAAAGCCTATAAAGAAGGTAAGCCGTGGCTCGGCTACTACTGGTCACCAACATGGATAACGGGTAAATATGATATGACCCTGCTTAGCGATAATCCTTATTCAAAAGAAGCGTGGAATAACGGTTATCAAACCGAATTTCCGCCGGTGAAAGTTACAATCGTTGCCAACAAGGATCTCTCCTCCAAAGCGCCGGAGGTTGCTGACTTCTTGAAAAATTTTAAAACCAACAGTGCACTGCTAAGCGAGGTCCTGTCTTATATGCAGGATAATAACATCAAGGCCGATCAAGCGGCGATTTGGTTCCTGGAAACCAAGCAAGATGTTTGGATGCCATGGGTATCGGACGATATCGCAACCAAGGTCAAAGAAAGTCTTTAGATCGCTATTTTTGAACAAAAAGGGCAAGGTCGAGTTATGCTTCCGACTTTGTCCTTTTAGTTAAGGAGAATCTTGATGAATTATTTCCCTGAAAATTTGCGAATTAATATAGGCAAATACATCGACCAGGCTATTGAATGGTTAATGCAAAACTTTGGTGGCATCTTCGACGGAATTTCAGCCGGGATTATATGGTTCCTAAGGCAAATTGAAATCTTGATGTTCTTCGTTCCCTGGTGGGCAGTGTTAATTCTCATCTTCCTGATAACCTGGAGAGTAATAAACGCCAAAGCTGCTTTAGCTTACAGCCTAATGTTTTTTTTAGTCGGCTGCTTTGGCCTGTGGGAGTCGATGATCCTGACTCTTTCCATTGTGCTCAGTTCGGTGATCTTCTCCATGGTAATTGGCATACCCCTGGGGATCCTGATGGCTGCCAGTGATCGTTTTAATTCCTATACACGGCCTATTCTTGATGCTATGCAAACCATGCCCAGTTTCGTTTACCTGATCCCTGCCTTATTATTGTTTGGAATGGGTAAAGTCCCGGCAGTTTTTGCGACAATGATCTATGCTATTCCCCCGGTTATGCGCTTAACGGATTTGGGCATCCGCAATGTACCAAAGGAAATGATTGAAGCAGCCCATTCTTTTGGCTCTTCCAATTTGCAAACCCTGATCAAGATTCAGCTTCCCCAAGCGCTGCCCACCATTATGGCCGGTATTAATCAGACCATCATGATGGCTCTGTCCATGGTCGTTATTGCTTCTATGATCGGTGCAAGAGGTTTAGGATTAGATGTTCTGCAAGCTATTCAGCATATTGACATCGGCAAAGGATTCGAAGCAGGTATCTGTATCGTCTTCCTGGCCATCATCATTGACCGGCTTACCCAGTCTATCGGCGCAAGATTTAAGTATCCCAAATAGGAGAGAATATAGATGACAGTAAAACTTAATGTCGAAGGATTAACCAAAATATTTGGACGTAATCCCCGGGCTATGCTTGAAAAACTCGAACAAGGGCTAACCAAAGATACTATCCTCAAGGAATTTGGACATACTGTCGGAATTAATCAGGTCTCCTTAGAGGTCAATGAAGGTGAGATCTTTGTAATTATGGGACTATCCGGAAGCGGCAAATCAACGCTCATCCGCTGCTTGAATCTACTAAACAGGCCAACTGCAGGCAAAATCATGGTTGATGGCGAGGATATTGTTAAGTATGATGGGAAAAGACTTAAGGCCTACCGGCAGCATAAAGTGGCTATGGTTTTCCAGCATTTTGGGCTCTTTACGCACCGAAAGGTAATCGATAATGTCGCCTATGGCCTGGAAGTAAGGGGTATTTCCCCGGCTGAGCGAAGGGAATTGGCCCAAAAGGTAATTGACATTGTTGGGCTAAACGGTTGGGAAGAAATGTATCCCAATGAACTAAGCGGCGGAATGCAGCAGCGCGTCGGCTTGGCCAGAGCCCTAGCCACCGATCCGGAGATTCTCCTGATGGATGAACCATTTAGTGCACTTGACCCGCTGATTAGACGGGAAATGCAGCAGGAGTTGCTGGACATCCAGGCACGGCTCAAAAAGACGATCATTTTCATCAGCCATGATATTAATGAAGCCTTTAAGCTTGGTGACAGGGTGGCCATTATGAAGGATGGGGTTGTTGAGCAGATGGGCACTCCGGATGAAATTTTAGCTAAGCCGAAAAACGACTATATAAAAAAGTTTGTCCAGGATATCGATCGTTCTAAAATACTGCAGGCCAAGAACATCATGATTAGACCAAATGCACTGGTTTCCCTGAAGGATGGTCTTAAAGTTGCGATAAAGGAAATGGAGCAAGCCGGTATATCCAGTATCTTTGTTTTGGATCATGAGCGACGGTTGCAGGGTCTTGTGACCATCGATGATGCTATCAAGGCTCTAAAAGAACACAAACCGATCAAAGATATCCTTCAACACACTTATTCGACAACTGCTCCGGAAACTTATATGAATGAACTTATCCAAATCGCCACAGAAACAAAATATCCAATAGCTGTCATCGATAACGATCAAAAGTTACTTGGTATTATTGCTCGGGTAACAGTACTTTCAAATTTAGTGTAAAACGTTATGCGTTATGCAGCACATTAATCAGGTCCATGGTTTGCGTAACAGCCATTTGCAGCTCCTCCTTTCCCCGGCTAGATTTAAAATTAATTCATGTCCTTACCGGCAGGCCGGGTGCCGGTAAGTTTAACACCGATAACCTAAACGGATACCACCAACAACGCTCAATCCACACATAGCACTGCCGTTAAGGTGCACTCCCAAGCTTCCATCCATTGACCAGCCATATACAGACCTATCAAGCCTTTTTACGCATATTGCGGTCTTTTCTCAACAAAGTGTCGGCCGACAGCTGGGACCGACTGTCTTTTAATCAGATGTATGATTTCTAGTCAAATGCACCTGATTGCCTACATTATTCCGGCCATGGCAATTGTTGCACAAGAACAAAAAATGTTCCACAATCTACATCTTGAGTTGTACATGTTCATATGACAAAAAAACAAACAGTGTTGTAGCAATATAGTTTTTTTGTATATAGCATCCTATTTTGATGATAGAAAATAAGCCAAATTTGGGCGTTATTAAAACTAGATTAATCTGGTATGAATATTGCTTGTTATGGCAATGTGATGAGGTAAAAAGGACTTTCTCATGAGTAAGTTTGACAAACTCATCCTCTTATTTAAACATCTTTTTTTTATTGTTCCCTCCAATCTGTCTGTGAGGGAACCATTTTTTTTTGGCTAACATACCCGAACTTTTGGCTGGAGTTGATTTGTTCAAAGACGACGCCTGGACCGGCATAACCAAAGAAGATACTCTCTCCTTTTATAAATATTCCATCGCTTACTCCTTTTTCCGGGTCCTAAAGGCTTCAATCATTTCACCGGTCAGGGAAATGTTGGAATCCGGCTCCGGAATCTCATCCCTTTGCAGCCAAACTCCGATAGCCAGCTCATCCTCATCAAGACGTATCGTATCATTACCGTTAAGTTCTGCATAAAAACCCGCCAGGATGGTGTCGGTAAACGGCCAGGGCTGGCTTTTATAATAACGTATATTTTTAACCTCCAGCCCCACTTCCTCCATGACCTCTCTGCGCACTGTCTGCTCAAGGCTTTCTCCAATTTCTGCAAAACCCGCAATAAGTGCATAATTACGGTAAGCACGATTGGCATATTTGGTCAAAAGCAGCCTGTCTCCATCATGCACAGCGACAATGACACAGGGAGAAATGGTGGGATAGACTGTCATACCACAGCTTTCACAATAAAGCAAACGCTCCTTTTCCGATCGTTTAAGGGGCTTGCTACACCGGCTGCAGAACCGGTGATTGCTGTACCAGCGATTCAGTTGCCGGCCGATCGCACCGGCAAAGGATCGCCAGTATTTTTTCTCCGACCGAAACCGGCTGGTATTCACATAAGTCCAGCCTGGAACATCATCAAGTCCATCTTCTTCAACCAGATAATAATTTATCTCATCAATGGTAAATAAAAACTGTGCATCCCGCATCAAATTCGGATGACTAACTGAAAAATCAGAAAAGGACGGATACCAAAGCTTATCCTTATCCTCCCGGCTCAGGACGGTATCACCCTGATAAGCTAGAAACAAGTCTTCCGGACTCGTCTTTTTATTTTTAAATTCATTATGGAAAACTCTTGGTTCAATATCTTGAATCATCAGCTATACCTCTTTCCGGTTCATTTTTATCCTTGGCACAAAGATGTTCATCAAGGGAAAACAACTTTGTCTTTTTCATGTTTCCAGTATAACTCACATTTTCAATTTTGTGTCTCACTATATGGAAGCATTCTCGAAGATGCACAAGGAATTTCTTAGTATTGGTCGAATATAAATTTAAAGGCAGTACTATTTAACAGTTATCAAATTTTGAACTATTTATAAATCTTCTAGCGTTAGGGTGTGAGTTAATGGACATGTTCGCCATTTTAGCTGAAAATAAAATTCGTGAGGCTATGCTAAAGGGAGATTTTGAGGACCTTCCAGGTCAGGGTGAGCCTTTGAAAATTGATGATCTATCACGTGTACCGGAAGAACTGCGCGCCAGTTATATTTTGCTAAAAAACGCCGGGGTTCTGCCGGAGGAAATGCAATTACAGAAAGAAATTGTGAATCTACAAAACCTGTTAAACAGCTGCTATGAGGACAATACCGATGATAGTGAAATTAATTCGTTAAGGAAAAAACTAAATGAAAAAATGCTTCGCTACGATATGATAATGGAAAAAAGGAAAACTAGATCAAACAACACTATGAGCTTGTACCAAAATAAGATTAGCAGGAAACTGGGTTGGTATAGGTAAATTGATATTAAAGCAATATCACCTTTTTCTCAAACACTTATAACCACCATTAACAAGACAAGAGTCTACGCAGTCTTATACCATATAGAGTTTGAAAATGCTTCACCTGCCTTGGATGAATTTGAATTAGTGTAAAATGTTTTAAAATAAAGAAATAAGATTAAAATATAAATATTCAAATATTTGGTATCAAGAAGTGTTTTGATACACAGAAAGCTGAACGATATTTTAAAGAGAGAAATATTAAATATCAACTGATAGATTTGAAGCAAAAGGGTTTAAGCAAAGGTGAACTTCAAAGCGTTAAAGCAGCTGTTGGCATTGCTAACCTTATTAATACTAAAGCCAAACAATATAATAAGCTCATCATCTTTACCGGTGGTGGGCTTTTTTATTACGCATTATATGTAACTGTAATTTGCAGAGTCGCTTTGCTGCTGCTTTTCTGTACGACTACCCTCGGTCAATCCCTAGCCGAGCATGGTTTAAGGTTCATTTTTTCGGTAAGTGAAATCATTTTGGCACAGTTTTTTTCTCTTGAGTATCGCACTTCTAAATCTGATCTTCTCTGCAAAACCAGTCAACGATTAGTTCCCTTTGCTTTTTTAAGACTGCTTTTTATTACCGATACACATTTTCAGTAAAAATAAAGTTTGATTAAAATAGATCTATAAGACCTGATTTAATGTTAACAGTTTGATAAAATGAAATTAAACCTCGATAATCCAGAAGATCATGGAACGGGCGAACTAAAAATTTTAATTTTAATTGTTGAGGTAGCAGAAATGATAAACTTATTTATAGGCCTAACCGCAGGGTTCTTCGGAGGACTTGTGGGCCTTGGCGGCGGAGTAATCATGATCCCCCTGATGGTAGGCATCCTAAAAATGAGCCAGCACAAGGCTCACGGCACAAGTCTTGTAGCGCTTGTGTTCACAGGAATATCGGGTGCATTCACTTACGCCTTAAATGGTTCGGTGGATTTACTTGCCTCTTTACTTTTGGCCTCCACCGCCATATTTACCGCCAGGGCGGGCGCAAGCTATGGCAATGCCCTTCCGGAATGGAAGCTCAAGAAATCTTTCGGCGGGTTATTAATCCTGACTTCCCTGATCCTGCTCCTGAAACCTTACCTGTACCATATTGACGAGCCCGCCACAGGATTGCTAAAAATATCGGTTCTTTTATTAACAGGGATCATTACCGGCTTCTTCTCCGGTATGATGGGGGTCGGAGGAGGTACGATCATGGTACCTTCAATGGTGCTACTCACCGGTTTCACCCAATACGCCGCCCAGGGCTGCTCCCTCCTGGCCATGGTTCCGGTAGGAACAGTAGGGGCTTATACTCACTGGCGCTTGGGAAACGTCAACACCGGCATATTACGGGGATTAATCCCCGGCATTCTATTAGGCACGTACCTGGGTGGCTCCCTTGCCCATATCATGCCTGAAGTGACTTTACGCATTATCTTCGCCACCGTGCTGATCTGGACAGGGATAAAATATTTAAAAACTCTCAAACCTTCGCCTGATAAGGAACCAATTACTGCGGGCGAACAAGAGGAAAAGAGCAGCTAAGCCTGCTCTTTTTAATCAATCCGACAGTGCCCGGAAAATTCCTGAGCCTGCCGCCAGTTCTCTGGAATCAAGGATCTGATCGAGGAAAGCCATGGTATGTCCTACGGGTGATTGATTGATCTTCCCCCGGTATACTTACTGTCTATCAAACCTGGTAGGAGTATTTTCATATTAACGTGTATTTTTTTGCTCTTTCTGTTTTTTAGATATGTTTTCTGTTAAGCGATCAAGAAGTATGGCTAAAATAACTATACTTAATCCTCCAACAGCACCCATTCCGATATCGAGAGTCTGCATGGAGCGTAAAACTACCATTCCAAGACCACCTGCCCCAATCATTGAAGCAATAACAGTCATAGCCAGCGCCATCATAATACATTGATTTACTCCGGCCATGATTGTTGGCAGAGCCAAGGGAAGCTGAATGTCTATTAAAGTCTGCCACCTACTTGATCCAAAAGCTTGCGCTGCTTCTACCATTTCCTTGGATACTTCACGGATTCCCAAATTTGTAAGACGTACGGCAGGAGGCATTGCAAATATCATTGTTGCAACCAGAGCCGCAACTTTCCCCATACCAAAAAACATGACTGCCGGTATTAGATAAACAAAGCTTGGTAAAGTTTGCATAAAATCAAGTACCGGTCTAATAATTCGCTCTGCAATATTACTTTGAGATGATATAATTCCTAAAGGTATTCCAAACAATAATGAAACTGCAGTTCCCGAAAGCGCCAAAGCTATAGTTGACATTGTTTCTTCCCAAACACCTATACCATATGATATTAAAAACCCCAAAACAGCAAAAATTGCCAGGCGGTAATTAGTTAATTTCCAGACTATAGCCCCTATAATGATCATAACTACAACTTCCGGTGGCCAAATTAAAATATTCTCAAATTGTTTAATTATAGACTCCAGCAATACGCTTGAAGACCGCAATACCGGGCTAAGGTAAAAGCTAACTACCTCAAAAATTGCATTAATCCAATCAGCCAGAGGTATTACAAAATCAATCACTCGGAATCCCTCCCGCCAGCTTTGCCATTACAGTTCCACGCAAAACAATACCTTTAAATTTATGATTGTCATCCACAACTGCAAGAGGCAAACTTTTACCGGTTAATAATGGAAACATATCTTTTAAAAGGGTTTCCGGCAAAACTGTTGGAATATCTTTGCGTATTATGTTTTCAAGGCTTTTTTCATTTTTTTCTATCGCTTGTAATGCATCTTCCGCCATTACCAGTCCCAATAAACAGTTCTGTTTATCTATAACAAAAATACTGGAAATATTACTTTCTTCCATTCTATGCAAAGCTATGCGCGGACCGTCTTTAGGATAAATTACTACTGTTGAAGGTTTTTTCATTATCATTTCGGCAGTTAAAACTCGCGATCTGTCAACATCCTCCACAAATTTTTCCACATAATCTGTAGCAGGAGACATCATTATTTCTTCGGGTGTACCAACCTGGACAATTTCCCCTTCCTTCATAAGTGCAATACGGTCTCCTATTCTTAATGCCTCGTCAAGGTCATGTGTAATAAAAACAATAGTTTTTTTCATTCTTTCTTGTAATTCGAGTAATTCTGTTTGCATTTCTTTTCTTATAAGCGGATCAAGTGCACTAAAAGCTTCGTCCATTAAAAGAATATCGGGTTCTGTAGCCAGGGCGCGAGCTAGACCCACACGCTGCTGCATACCCCCACTTAAATTTGAAGGTAAAAAATCTTCCCAACCTTTTAAACCAACCATCTCTAAAGCTTCATAAGCCTTTTTTTCTCTTTCCTCTTGAGAGATACCCATTATTTTTAGTCCATATGCCGCATTCTCCAGCACTGTTTTATGAGGAAAAACTGCAAAGCTTTGAAAAACCATACTTATTTTTTGACGGCGCAGTTCATTAAGTTCCTTTTTATTCATTTTAGTAATATCTTTGCCGTTAATAATTATCGAACCTGAAGTTGAATCAATTAAGCGGTTCAGGCAGCGGATCAAGGTAGACTTGCCGCTGCCTGAAAGCCCCATTACTACAAAAGCTTCTCCAGGTTCAACTTCAAAAGATATATTGTTTAAACCTACAGTTTGTCCAATATCGGAAAGTATTTTCTCTTTGGAATGGCCTTCTTCCAACATTTTTAATGCCTTATCAGGATGCTTACCATAAATCTTATATAAATTTTTTACCTTAATAATAGCCATCTTTAATCATCCTTATTGTTCAAACCAAGTATCAATTAATGAACGATTATTGTCTATCCAGTTCTTTGCCAATACCTTAACATCCTTATCTTCATTTTGGTATCCGTATAGGAAATCTTCATTATCTTCAATGCTCATTTTAAAATTCTTGAAAAAATTATACATTTCGGGAGATTTGTCCTTAAAATCATTACTTAAGCCCCAATAATAGTTATCATATTCCCAAAAACCTTTAGGATCATCCAGTACTTTAATATCATAATCTCTAAACATTGTATGCGGGCGCCAACCTAAGAATAGTATAGGTTCATCGTGCTTTATTGCATAATCCACTTCTGCCATCATTGAAGGTAAAGTACCTGATATAAGTTCTATATCCAAGTCATAACCTTCAATTATATCTTTGGAAACTAACATCATACCTGAACCGGGTTCAAAACCAATAAGTTTACCCTTTACTATATCTTCATTATCTTTAAGGTCAGCTATAGAATCAATATTAAGAGATTTTGGAACTACCCATCCTAAAGGAGCATTTTCAAATATTGCGCTTGCAAGTTCATATTTATCACTGTATTTTTCCTGGTAGGATTTGTGAATAGATGGCAGCCAAACTCCGGGCCATGCATCTATATCACCTTGTGCCAATGACATAAACATAAAACCAACGTCGCCTTCAACAACTTCAACCTTGTATCCCTTTTCTTCAGCAATTTGTTTGGTAACTTCTAATACAGGAACTTCATAATCGTAAGGCGCATTACCTAGCTTTATAACCATATCCTTATTTTGAGATTCATTTTCATTTGCACAACCTGTCAACATCAATGTTCCGGTAAAAGCTATAAGCAACAAAAGTACAAATATTTTTTTCACTTAACAAACCTCCTATGTTTTTTAAGCAACTCAACTTTTGGGTTTAAAATTTGCTAAAATTATATAAAATATTTACTTTTATATAAAAAAACAAGGCCTTGCACCTCCTTCTTAGTATGTATTATTTGTAAGGTTTTACTTTTACTAACAGTACCCTTTTCCTGCCAGGCGCTCAGCATATAATAATAGCTATTCTACAAATAAGTGCATTTTATCATTAGTGTTGCATAAAAGTGACCTCGTATACCCTGTTATTAATTTTAGTAACATTAACAAGCAATACGACAGGCTTACCTTGAGTGTCTTAAACAACTTCAATAAGTCTAAGAGTTGTTAGTGCTTAAATTTTTAGTGTACTTATCGACCTTCAGTTTATTTTAATTTATTCGTAAAAATTTTTATTGCAAACTGGTTTAAGTAGCTGAAAAAATGTGGATTTTGTTGTATCCTTGTCCACATTTTAAATCTCCACTCACACTAGAGATTTGGGCAAGAACTACCTACTCTATCTCTATTATAAGGTTTTTTTATTTGTTATGACAGGTTTAATCTGCCATTTTGTCTAAATATGATGAATTTTGTTGTTCCTGCTTCTGAAACCTGGCCTGTAGCATGTTGACGAGCCCTGGTATGATGGGGATCTGGTGCGACCGGGCAAGAATGATATTGAACAAATTTGCCGTAAGTTGTAGATGCAAATAAAGTCTGCTGTTTAAATTAGAAACCTTACTATTCCTTATGGAACAGTAAGGTCGTTTTGATAAAAATTATCTTGCCATTCTCGGTGCCACCCTGATTACCACACTGGCCAGTTCTCCCCAGGTGACCGGGTTTTGGGGTCTAAAGTTGCCATCAGCATCTTCGCCGATAAGCATGAGCCCTGTGGCTATGGCCACGTAATTTTTCTTACCGCTGCTGATCTGCGCGGCGTCCTGGTAATCCAAACCAATGCTCAAACCCTGTGCTTCTGCGACTTGCCGGTGCCCGAGCATGTTAACCAGCCAGACCGCCAGGTCCTCCCTGGTTAAAGTCGCATCGGGCCGGAGTGTTCCCCCTGATGCAATGATATTGTATTGAACGGCTTTCAAAATAGCCTCCAGATCTTTGTCATTGTCTGGGACGTCGGAAAACGGTGACCTGTTGGTAGGGTCGTTATAGTAATCGCCGGGAATCGCGCAAAGTATCCGCAAGCCTTCGCGCCTGGTAACACTGCCGTTGGGTTCAAAATCTTCCGGTTCCGGCAGCAGCCCGCTTTCGGCCAGCAGTGCCAGAGGCAGCCGGGCCCAGTGGTTACTTATCTTTTTATCATAGGCACCCGAGTCCGCATTCTCCCCGTACGTTCTAATTATTTCACCGGTCCGGGCATCAACGGCCAGGTCATATACATTAGAGTATACCAATCTGACTTTTCCAGCGGGTTCATATGAAGCGGTCTGATAGCTGTTGTAGATTAGTGTAAATGGCTGGGCCTTCAGATACGCTTGTAGTGCTTGATCCGGCGATATAATATCTTTAGTGCCGGCAAATGAGTTCACTGTTCGCTGCATTTTGTGGTAATTAGTAACTTTACCGGTATATTGGTCCACAGCAACGTGCACCACTTCATCCATTAAAGGCACTCCGTTTACAAGCCTTAACCAAATGAAACGGAAAACGGGTTCACCCGTATAATAAACAGAGTTATCTCTTAGCACCATGTTATTAATGTTCTCCAGGTTAACCATGGACAAGAATTCGGTTGCCGTGGCCAGTGCTTTATCCCTCGTTATACTTTCTCCAACGGTGTCCCGGCTTTCAGCCCGGCGGTTACTATAATTAACTATTTCACCGGTGCGGATATCGATACCGACACTAATTTCATTGGACCCATATAAATTATTACCCTGCTCCACCGAGTAATTCCAGAACTCCATGCTGTAGCCGGAACCCACGCTGCGCCCGCTTCCGGTACGGTTGACAGTACCTTCAATGCCAAATTTTTTTAAAAACGATTCCGCTATTTGCGGTAGTTTATCCAGATTAATGGTTTCCTGTCCCGGTTGCCGGTCCGGTCCGGTTTCGGCTGCCGGCACAGGTGTGAACTGTTGGGTAAACAAACGGGCTTCCTCAATTGAAGTATCCTTGCCTTCATAATCCAGCGGGTTGCCACTGGCCCCATCAAATGCGTTGTAAGCCGTGTTTAACTTATATACCAGCCTGGCGCCGGGATTTGCCGACCCGGGATCTATAACATAACAGGGAAATAAACCCAGTTCATTCACTACCTGGTTGGTAAAAGTATCCCGGGCCATGACCGGGTGCTGTGGTATTACGACATTGTCCAGCCACCGGCAATAAAACTGTATTACATCTCCTGATAAGGCGTTGACTCCGACACGCATCATATTAGCGTCTAACTGTTTCCCGTCAACCAACTGGTGCCAATTGAAATAATAAGCTAGATTAATGCTGCCGTTGTAATAAGCTGCTTGTTGTCTTTCTTGTTCCGTTATTTTACCGATTTTATCTGGATGATATTTTTTAATAAAAGCTTCGGCTATTTTTTTCGCATCATCCCGGCTAAGTACCTGTGTATTATCGGGGTATTTCTCGGGGGTGTAGCTAAAATTAACCAGTTGGCCGGTTACAGCATTAAAGCGGATCGATAGCCTAATTGGTCCCGGTTCGTTTTTATGATAGGTAATTTCCCATGTATCCCCGCCGAAGTACTGGTGATTGCTGAAATCCACCTGCAGCAGATTTTCTTTGCCGCTAGTTATTTCAGGGAACAATTGAACGGCATGGCTGATAGCCTCATCCTGACTACTGATTTTCCGGTTTTCTTCCTGGGCCGATACAGCCGTGCTAAAACATAGCAAAATCATTATTGAAATGAAAAAGATTAGTGATCTACGCAAATTAGACCCTCCTTAAAGTGATTGATGGCTTCTTGTAACACCCACCTCTACAAACAAAGTCACCCCTGTATTTGTTTTGAGGTGACTTTGCTTTTATATATCCGTACTGTTATATTCTTCATTTATTGCTAAATCCCTGCCAAAGGCTCAACATCCTGCTCGCTGTTGATTATCAGCAATTTACACAGACTTTACCGGAATGCAGATATCCACTATGGCCTTTCCTTCGGGATGAGTAAGGGGATCGCTATGGTACATTTCAAAGCTGAGTCGGTCATCCGGTAAATAACCGCTCTCCGGCAACCAGGTACCAAACACCCAATCCCAAGCTTCCTGATGCTCTTTTTGTATGGTCCTACATAACGCACATATGCCAGGGCCATCTCTGGCAATTCTTTTCTTCAACTGTCCTGGTTTTGAGTACCAATTAAATTTTGTTTACCGCTTAATATGAATAACCGGAATTTGATTTTCAACACCCCAATGCAGTCTATCAAAAATATAATGGCGCATTTAACTAAGCGAAGCGTGTGACATATTCGTTGGATAAACTAAATCATACATCTGACTCCGAATAGAAGGACTAAGGTAGAATCGCCATAGTAGAAGTTTTTCCCCCTTGTAATCTGAATGAATCATTGAATCCTGCCATTTATTATCCCAGCTCAAAAGTTGTAATTCCGTATATATTATCCCATCTTGCCTTCGGCCTTGCTTTAGTATACATTCTTGCACACTGGAACATTTTAGTCATTTTAAATTTCTTTACAAGATTTTCAGCGCTTTTGTTACCCTCAATAATATCAAGATATATCGTTTCGCCTTTTGCATATTGAGAGAGTGCGAGAAATAAGGATTCACCAATCTCCGCCGTATCAGCGAATAACGGCCCCACCTTATAGCCGTGATAACATTTACGAATGACACCCATTCCACGTATTAAGTTATTTTCATGCCATAGTAATGATTGATGGCAATCATTGAAAAACCATCCCTTTAAAAATTTATCCCTCTTACCCGGAAAATGAAAACTGTCATACGCTACAATCTTATTGAGATATTGTTCGTTGGCGGGAATTATGTTAGATGAAATATTTATACTAACCGATATGGTCCCGGCAAAACGAAGACTACCATGATAAAGTTTAAATCCACTTTTATTATAGTTTTCAATTTGTGCTGGTACACCATCAAGTCCAATATTTATATCTCCGAGATATCCAATTGCTTTGTTCCAAATTTCCAGTCCATACCCTTTCCCACGAAATGGAGCTTTAACGATATAAAGACCGACAAACGCAAAATCGCCATATTTAACACCTGCAATACAACTAATCGGTTCTCCATTCAGTTTCCCAATAAAGAACCCATTTGGATCCGCATCAAAGAAGACCTTACCATCTGAAAGTCCGGGATTCCACTCTTCATCTTTTGCCAATTTAATTAAAAATTCCATTTCTTCTTTAGAAGCATTAACAATATTATACATCAGTACACCTCTATTATTTCAGCACTCTATGGATAGAATTTAATTTACTGGCGCTCCTGTAATTTCTGCCAGACATGCATCTCTAAGAAACTGCCCGCAACGTTTGCTTCCATTTCCTGAAACATTTTATATGGCACGGTAAAAGTTAAAGTCTCTCTGTCTACAGCCTTGCGCTGAGAAATATCAAAAAAGCCGATTACTCCATTGGGGTTATCTTTCTCCGCTTCTGCATACCCAAATAGTATTGATTGACAAGCGGCCCCAAAAGGAGCAATGGTGCTTTGGTTTGTCCCACGGTTGTATTCTGCCATCACCACTAAAGCCGATAGCTGGTCCGCATTGGCAAAAAATACAATTAACTTCGGTTTGTCCTGCTCCGTGACCTGATCCCAGGGTTTGAACACAACATACTCTGTAGGGACATCGGTCATCGGAAGCGTATTAACCCATTTCCTGGCCAGCTCAGGGTTCTTATAGAATCTTTCACCCTCAGCCATCTCAGAACCCGCACTGCCCATTTGGGCGGCCACTTCTTTATTCCCCGTAGAAAGAAGACAATCAATAGGAAATCTCCCGTATCTGTCTCCGAATCCCAGACCTGTTCCACCTCCCGGACAACCAAATGTCTTCCGGTCAAAGTAGGCAATACGGTTTTTTTTGCTTGCAGCCACCAACATAGCACCAACACACCCGAACATACTACCTTCTTTAAAGTGAAGCCCGTCATTTGGTTTGTCGTTAGTCAGAATAATCGCTACCGGCTGCATTTTTAGTTTTAAAGCATTAACAAGTTGACTATTCATATCTAGCACCTCCATTTATTATTAGAAATTAAGCAAGTAAGAATAAATTTACCGTTATTTATCTTAGCGAAAAAATATTAATGCCATTTATCAACTCTTTGCTTACTTTGCCTAACCCCTCAAGATACCGCAAGTGGGCAATGGCTTCTCCAGAGGCGAACCATTTTTGCGGCGTAGGATACTGCTCCCAGGACGGGCAATCTATATCCCAATTCATTTGCGTAGCAACCTGATAAGCATCTGCACTGCCTTTGCGCAAGATTGCCAGAATCTCTTTGCACCTTTCTTGATGGTGCTCTTTTAGCTCATTGATTCTTTTCCTTACGTTATAGATAAGATTCCTGTGCCCCGGCAGCGTCAGTTCAATATCCGTCAGGTAGACTTTGTCCAAGTTGGCCAGGTAATCTTCCAGGGGGTTCCCAGATATAAACAGAGAAATATTAGGCGTTATGTCATCAAGTATATGGTCACCGGATACCAGCAATTTTTTTCTAGGTTCGTACAGGCACATGTGCCCGTCGGTATGTCCGGAGGTGGCCACACATTTAAAATGATAATCCCCAATCTTAATATCATCCCCGCCCTTAACCAGGTCAATTTTTATATCGCCCTGGGACGCGTATTTAAAACCCGGGTGTCTGGCCAGCACATTTTTCAGTTCGTCTTCGGGAAAGCCATACGCCCGGGCACTATCCAAAAGCTCATCACCCCTGGATGCAGGGTCTAAAATAACCTCGGAATCCGGCCGGCTGCAATATATTTTGGAGGTAGCTGTAGCCAGAGTCCCCACCAAACCACAATGATCGGAATGCATATGAGTAATAAAGAAATCCGTATTTTCCAGATTCACTTTAAGTTCCTTTAAAGACAAATGCATTACCTCCGAGCATTCCTTCCGGTTCATTCCGGTATCTATCATTAAAAATCTTTCCGGACCCTTAATAACATATGAATTAAGTTCTTTAAGGGGGTTATTGGGCAGTGGAATTTTTATCTGGTAAAGATTTGGCAGGATCTCTCTGTACAAAACGTTTCACTCCTTAATTTTATATCATACATATGGTTATAATGCATTATAATCCATTACACCAAGCATTTCACCCTTTTATAAAATTGCATCCACAAAAAAAGCTCACCGTAAAATGGCGAGCTGACTTCGGATAATTTTCAATTTAAATTCAAAAGACCCGGTCTGCATATCCAAAAAGCAAACCAAGCTCCATATAGGACAATCCATATTATCTGCACAAATGGGAGTGACGGTGGTGGGAAACCCGGCGGTCACAGTAAATATTTCATCGCCTGGTTGAAGCCGCCGCTCGCCCAGTTTTGGCGAAGTAAGATCGGAAACTGCCAGCAGGTTGGCTGAAGATCCAGAGTTGGTCAACAAACAATAGGGCACGCCTAGAAAAGCAGCTAATTTCTCCTCCAGTTTCGCCGCGTACCTGCCGGTAGTAAGCCAGAAATCCAGCAATGAATCAATTAAATACTCCATTTCTCGTTGACGTCATCGCCGAAAATATAAGCAGCGAGGAAGTTGTTGCCATGGCTAAAAAATGCTTTGAATATTATGCCGCCAATACCAATAATAAGGAAAGAACAGCACGCTTCATTGAGCGTATCGGTATTGAGGAATTTAAAAAGTCCGTACTGTAGATGAAAGAAAGGACCAACATTTTACAATTTATTATTAAGATAAATATTACCGGCCATGCGGCTGGTTTTTTTACTTTTCTCCAAATAATTTGTATAACCACCATTGGAGTTAATATTCCGGTTCCTTATGCCACATAAACTAACAGGCAGTAATGTCCATAATAAGAAAATTAAAGGGATTTTTATAAATACATTGAAATGATAAGAAATATAGACACTAACATGCCCATGGCGAAGCGTTGTTTTGAATCGCTAATACGCTCACCGAAAATGATGAAGCTGCAAATTTATGAAAATGTTTTATTAACGGGAGAATGCAAATTGCAAAATAACCTTTAATAATACTCCATGGTTATTAGTTGTTTGTGAACAAATGTACTTTCTAGGCGCTATTTTTGTGCCCGTCGCAACACTATTTACCGGTTTGATATTTACTAAAACCCGGATAAAATTCACCTGGAAGCATGCACTACTGTTTGTTGTCACAATAATTTCTGTGGTGATGCTTTTTACAAATCAATATCATAATTTGTTTTATACAACCTTTAGCCTTATACCTTCCAAACATATTTACGGAATCTATTTTACAATACATTCAATATATTCATATTTATGCATAGGGATTAGTTTAGCTTATCTTGCACTTTTTTCTATAAAAAACTATGGATTCTTTTTCAAGCAGTCTCTATTGATATTTTTTGGTATATTAATATCACTGATATTTGATTCGTTTAGCACATTTAAAATACCGAAATATCTAGAAAAGACAGCATTATTGAATTAGTTAAAAAAAACAATTGATATTGAGAACAAAAAAAGGTAAATTTTGAGATGCAAAGATCGCATGGCGAGGTTACCAACTATTATATGGCAGAAATTACACCTATTATTATGAATGGTATCCATACAGGGACATATTATTCAACAGCTAATATGAAAAAAGATGATTTAATAACTAAAGCCGATAAGAATTTATACTTGGCTAAAAACAGTGGAAGAAATAAGGTTATATTTACCCAATAAATCAACTATCCAAGGATAAAAGTTTAAGCATGCACTTTAAAATTTATCCAACCACGCAACTAGCTTCTAAAGTGTGGTTGTTTAAATTCAATAAAATTGCATACAATAACCGGTAGTTGCGTAAATAGGAATTTCCGGTTTCAACCTTAAATGTTTGGGGGGGAAGTCATTGGATAAGCAGTATGACATGCTTCGCCGGCTGTCCGGCATGTATGGGCTGCAAACCGCCTATCGAGAAGCCGGAGGGCAGCTCCGCCTGGTACCGGAACAAACGCTGCTGGCCGCGCTGCAAGCCCTGGGTGCACCTTTGGCAGGGCCGGCTGATGTACCCGGCGCTCTTCGGCAAAGTCGTTTGGAGCAATGGCAGTGCTGCTGTGAGCCGGTGGTTGTTGCCCGAAAAGACCGTCCCGCCAATATCGAGCTGCGCCTGCCGGTGCGCTTAAGCAAAAGCCGGGCATATTGCCGGTTGGAGCTGGAGAACGGCGAGATACAAGAATGGACTTGTGATCTAGCCCTGCTTTCCCCGGTAAGAGAAGCTACGGTGGAAAGAGTCAATTATCAAGTCAAGCAGCTCTCCCTGCCCGGCAACTTACCCCTGGGTTATCACCGGTGCACTATAACCATGCCCGGCTTAACCTGCCGGGTAATGCTGATAGCTGCGCCACAACAAGCTTATTTGCCTCCTGGAGAAGCCAAGAAACGATTGTGGGGAGTTTTTATGCCTCTTTACGCGCTGCGCTCCGGGCACAGTTGGGCGGCCGGTGATATTGCCGATCTGGAACAATTACTGCACTGGACCTGGAGCTTGGGGGGCAGTATAGTGGGCACATTGCCACTGCTGGCCGCTTTTTTAGATGAACCTTTCTCCCCCAGTCCATACTCCCCTGCCAGCCGTCTATTCTGGAACGAATTTTATCTTGACATAACCGCAGTCCCTGAACTAAAGCTATGCACAGTGGCTCAAAGTTTACTGAATTCAGCATCCTTTCAACAAGATCTAGTCGCACTGCGCCAAGCTCCACTGGTGGATTACCGCCGGGGTATGGCAGCAAAACGCCGCATTCTGGAACTACTGGCGCAATATTGCACCCGGGTGCCGGCTAGAGAAGCCAAGCTGCAGAGCTGGGCGTCAGCAAACCCGGCGGCTCGAGATTACGCCCGTTTCCGGGCCACCATGGAGAAACAGCACACGGTTTGGCCACAGTGGTCCAACCGGATGCGTAATGGCGTGCTCAAACCAGGGGATTACGAACCAGCCAACGAGCACTATCATTTATATGTGCAGTGGCTGGCCCATGAACAATTACACGCGCTTGCGGCCGGTCAAGCCAAACGACGGGGTACGGGCTTGTATCTTGATTTGCCGCTGGGAGTACACCAAGCCGGATACGACGTGTGGCGTGAACAACAAGCCTTTGCCAGAGGTGCAGACTGCGGTGCGCCACCGGATCAACTGAATACTTTAGGGCAAAATTGGCAATTTCCGCCCTTGCACCCTGAAGGTATCAGGCAGCAGGGTTATCGTTATTATATAGCCACCCTGCGCCACCACATGCAGCACGCCGGCATTCTGCGCATGGATCACATCATGGGCTTACACCGTCTGTTCTGGATTCCCAAGGGTTTTACAGCCCGGGACGGAGTATACGTCAAATACCGGTCTGAAGAATTCTACGCTATACTGGCTTTGGAATCTCACCGCCACCGGACGCTTCTGGTGGGTGAGGATCTGGGCACCGTACCGCCGGCCGTCCGGACCGCTATGAATAAGCATAAAATTTACCGAATGCATATAATGCCTTTTGAAACCGGCCGGATACCCCGCCGGGGTCCGCATCGCCCCCCGGCCCGGTCCCTGGCAGCACTGAACACCCATGATATGCCCCCCTTCGCGGCTTACTGGCAGCAAGAAGACCGGCGCAGCCGGCTGGGCCTGTCACATTTTTTATTTCGCCGGGGCTGGTTACCGGCGCCCACCGGCCATCCCCGCCAGGTTTTAAATGGTTGTTTAAAGCACCTTGCGGCAAGCCGTGCGCGGGTTATGCTGGTAGATTTAGAAGATCTATGGTTGGAAACGGCACCCCAGAATATCCCCGGCACAACCCAAGAATATCCCAACTGGCAACGCAAGGCCAACCGGGATATCGAGGAATTCACCGAAATACCCGGAATATTGAAAATTTTACAAGAAATCAACCTGCTTAGGAAACGAGAAAGATCCCCTGGCATAACGCAAGTCATCCCGGAGTAAACTACTAGCATGCACAGCTACATTACAATACAGAGTGAAGATGTCAAAAGTCAAGGTCTGACCCCGTTATGAAAGGATGTTTAAATGGAGCGTTTTCTGTGTATTCACGGCCATTTTTACCAGCCACCTCGGGAAAACCCGTGGCTTGAATTCGTTGAGGTTCAGGATTCGGCTTATCCTCATCACGATTGGAACGACCGGATCAATGCCGAATGCTATGCACCCAACACCGCGGCCCGTATTTTAAACGAAAAGAATATGATCAAGAAAATATTTAATAATTACTCCAGGATTAGCTTCAACTTCGGACCCACCTTAATGGACTGGCTGGAAACCAGCGACCCAGAAGTTTACCAGGAAATCATCAAAGCTGACCGGACCAGCCGCCATGTTTTTTCCGGACATGGCTCGGCTATTGCACAGGCCTACAACCATATAATCATGCCCCTGGCGAACAGTCGCGATAAATTTACCCAGGTGCGCTGGGGTATCGAAGATTTCCAACATCGCTTTGGGCGGAAACCCGAAGGCATGTGGCTGCCCGAGACCGCAGTGGATCTGGAAACACTGGATATACTGGCACAAGAAGGTATAAAATTCACGATTTTATCACCTTACCAAGCTTTGCGGGTACGACCTATGGGGGGCAATTGGCAAGAGGTGGAGCCAATGGGTATCGACCCCACTATGCCCTACCTGATGCGCCTGCCTGAAACAGGCCGCCAGATTAACATATTCTTTTACAACGGCCCTATTTCCCAGGCCGTAGCCTTTGAGAAACTGCTAACCAATGGTGAACAATTCGCACACCGGTTGCTGAGCGGCTTTTCCGATAAAAGCGACCGGCCTCAGCTGGTCCACATCGCCACCGACGGCGAAACCTATGGTCACCACCACCGGCATGGTGAAATGGCACTGGCTTATGCACTGGATTATATAGAGTCCAATAACCTGGCTCGTGTTACCAATTACGGCGAGTTCTTGGCCATGTATCCACCCATTCATGAAGTGGAAATCAAAGAGAATACCGCTTGGAGCTGCGCTCACGGTGTAGGCCGGTGGCAGGAGGACTGTGGCTGCCGCACCGGCATGAACCAGGGCTGGACACAAGCCTGGCGGGCCTCGCTGCGCCAGGCGCTGAACTGGCTTCGCAACACCATAACACCTGAATACGAAGAACACGCCGGCCGGCTATTTAAAGATCCCTGGGCCGCTCGTAATGATTATATCAGCGTAATTCTGGACCGTTCCCCGGAGAACAGAGAACTGTTCCTGGATATCCACGCCAGCCATAAATTGGATGACGCGGAACATGTAACTGCGCTTAAACTACTGGAAATACAGCGTCATGCCATGCTGATGTTCACCAGTTGCGGCTGGTTTTTTGACGACATATCAGGGATTGAAACGATACAAGTACTTCAATACGCCCGGCGAGTAATCCAACTGGCCGATAATACTTTTAAAATCCAGCTCGAACCACAATTTCTGGAAATGCTGGCCCAAGCAAAAAGCAACGATCCCCAATACCGGAACGGTGCCCATATATATCATGAAAAAATAACACCGGCCATGGTAGATTTATCTAATGTAGGCGGCCACTACGCCATCTGTTCGTTGTTTGAAAAATTCGGTCGGTATGCCCGCATTTTTTGTTATGACATAGAAAGACTGGATAACCACACCACAGAGGCGGGCTCCACTAAGCTAATTATAGGCAAAATACGGGTGACCTCTCAGGTTACCATGGATTCAGCCATCCTGTGCTACGGAGCGATTTATTTCGCCCTGCATAATGTCAGCTGCAGCATTGAGGAATTTACCAACGAACAGCATTACCAAGAGTTACTGCAGAAAGCAACCGATTCCTTTAACAGGGCTGATTTTCATAAAGTAATCCAAATATTGGATCGATATTTTGAAAGAGGCTTATTTTTCTCATTGAAAGAGCTTTTTCGTGACCGGCGGCGTATGATATTAAGTAAAATAATGAATACCACGCTGGAAGAAATAGAAACCGAATATAAGCAAATCTATCACCACAATGCCACACTTATGCGGTTTTTGAAGGATTTAAGCATACCCCTGCCCCAAGCCATGATATGTGCCGCCGACTTGAATTTAAACGCGGAACTGCGCCATGCCTTTGCTGAGAAAGAACCGAATATTGAACAAATCAACACCCTATTTGACGAGACTAAAATGCTGGACATTAAACTCGATGACATCAGCCTGGGCTATGTATTAAAAGCAAACCTTGAAAAAACAGCTCAAGATCTATATTTAGACCCAATGAACCTGACCCTGCTGGGCAACCTGGATACTATGACCGGCCTTACCCATGTACTACCATTTGAGATGGAATTATGGAAGATACAAAATATTTATTACCGAATACTGCGTGAATTTTATCCCTATCTGAAGCGGAAAGCAGAGCAAGGTGACAAAGACACTCTGGTCTGGGTGGAACTATTTAATTCCCTGGGAGAAAAACTGCATATGCAAAAAAATAATTAACTTAAAAAAACATCCCGGCAGCTGCCGGGTGTTGTTTTTCTATAGGCTAAGATCCTTTATTGTTAAACAGAGTCCGGAACGGCTCAGTTACCGGTCCGGCGGGCTACTCTTCAATATCCAGCCCAGATATGGTTACATTAACGGCATTGACTTTTAAATCCGTCATGGCTTCGATCTTCTCCTGAATCTTGTGCTGTACGTTTTGTGCTGCGTCCCAAAGCGACAGCCCGTATTTCACCGCAATAGCTAAATCAATGGTCAAATTCTTTCCATCCACCGTTATTTTATTAATATGGGAATCGCTTTTGCGGCTAAGTAGATTACTTGCGGTACGGCTTTCTATACCTGCAACGCCCTCAACCTCAGACATAGCCATACCAACCATTGTTTTAATCACATCATCATTATACCTTATAGCACCCAGTGTGCCTTGTCCGGAAGAATCCGTTTTCATAAAAAACCTCCTCGTTTATCGACTTATTACTTTATTTTACCATAATAAGACTTTATGTAAAGGTCACAGGGTAACTGCTAACCATTTTTTGGAAAAATATAAGATTACTTTTTAAAAGTTCTGGATTTTCCAACTATAATAGTTTATAATATATAAGTGCCCATAATGATTCCTTCAGGTAGGAGTTGAGGTGTAAAACATGCTGTGTAAAGATTGTCTGCATTTCAAGCAGTGGAAAAAAATTGAAGCTTGCGTATGTAAAAAGACCCAACAACCGGTAGAAGTAAATAAACGGCTGTGTGATAATTTTATTAGCAAGTCAGGGATGACCGATGAATGGGGGGAATCCACCAACGGCAGGAACAATTGCTGTGATTAAAACTTTTTGATTATGTTACCCGGAAATACCGGGTTTTTTTATTTTTATTTAATTTTGAAGCTGCCCGCAATTGCGGACAGCTTCCTTGCATTAATATTATATATAATCTACGAATACTAATTTATCAACACAATCTTAACAAGCATAACTTGCCGTCTTCCACCCGCAGGGTAACAGTTTGCTGAGGTTTCACTTCCCCCTTGATGATCATCCGGGAAAGAGCGGTTTCCACTGACTGCTGAATAACCCGCTTTAGCGGGCGAGCACCATAAACCGGTTTGTAGCCTTGATTGGCCAGGTAATTTAAGGCACTTTCCTCCCAGGCCAGCTTGATACCTGTACCGGCGTAAATGCGCCCGGCCAAGTTTTCCAAGAGCAAGCCCGCAATTTGCCGCACCTGGGCATGATTCAGGGCGTGGAACACTACTGTTTCATCCACCCGGTTTAAAAACTCGGGACGGAAGTGCTGCCGCAGGATGCCCAGCACGGCTTCCTTCATCTGATCATAATCACTGCCCCGCTCCTGCTGGGCCAGTATTTCGTGACTGCCCAAGTTGGAGGTCATAATAACCACGGTGTTCTGGAAGTTAACGGTACGCCCCTGCCCGTCAGTGAGCCGGCCGTCATCCAACAGCTGCAAAAGCACGTTGAATACATCCGGATGGGCCTTCTCAATTTCATCCAGCAATAATACCGAGTAAGGTTTGCGCCGCACCGCTTCGGTGAGCTGGCCACCTTCCTCGTAACCCACATAACCCGGGGGCGCGCCAATGAGCCGGGCTACGGTATGCTTCTCCATATATTCCGACATATCCAGCCGGGTCATATTGCGCTCATCGTCAAACAGGGCCTGAGCCAGCGCCCGGGCCAACTCGGTTTTACCGACACCGGTAGGACCCAGGAAAATGAAACTGCCGATCGGCCGATGAGGGTCTTTAATCCCGGCCCGGGCACGTAATACGGCATCGGCCACTGCCCGCACCGCCTCTTCCTGGCCAACAACTCGCTTATGCAGTTCTTCATCTAAGTGAATTAGTTTTTCCCTTTCACCTTCCATTAATTTAGTTACCGGTATACCTGTCCAACGGCTAACCACCCGGGCGATATCCTCTTCATCCACTTCTTCTTTGAGCAGCATACCATGCTTTTGCTTGCCGGAAAGATGCTCCTCCTCGCTTTTCAAGCGGCGCTCCAGTTCATTCAACCGGCCGTACTTCAGCTCGGCCAGGCGATTTAAATCATATTCACGCTCCGCCCGCTCAATTTCCTGGCGGGTTTCTTCAATTTCCTTTTTCAGATGGCGCAACCGGGAGATGGCCTGTTTTTCCACTTGCCACTGGGCCTGCATGGCACTGGACTCTTCCCGCAACTCGGCCAGCTCAGCCTTGATTTTTTTTAATCGCTCGGCCGAAGCCGGATCGGTTTCCTTGTTAAGCGCGGCATCTTCAATTTCCAGCTGCATAATCCGCCTGGTGATTTCATCCAGCTCAGCCGGCATGCTGTCAATCTCGGTGCGCAGCCGGGCCCCCGCTTCATCCATCAGATCAATGGCCTTATCCGGCAAAAACCGGTCTGATATATAGCGGTCCGACAAAGTTGCCGCCGCCACCAGCGCGCTATCTTGAATACGCACCCCGTGGTGTACTTCATAGCGTTCCTTAAGACCCCGCAAAATGGAAATGGTATCCTCCACCGAAGGAGGCTGTACCTGCACGGGTTGGAACCGTCTTTCCAGCGCGGCATCCTTCTCCACGTTTTTGCGATATTCGTCCAGGGTAGTAGCACCAATAGTACGCAGCTCACCACGAGCCAGCATGGGTTTTAATAAATTGCTCGCATCCATTGCTCCTTCGGCTTTACCTGCCCCCACCACGGTATGCAGTTCGTCAATGAACAAAATGATCTGCCCCTGGGACTGCTGCACTTCCTTGAGCACTGCCTTCAGCCGTTCCTCGAACTCGCCCCGGTACTTGGCCCCGGCTACCAGCGCACCCATATCCAGCCCGATAATGCGCTTATCTTTCAAGCCTTCGGGAACGTCACCGGCCACAATGCGCCGGGCCAGGCCTTCCACAATGGCGGTCTTGCCCACCCCGGGCTCCCCGATAAGCACTGGATTGTTTTTGGTGCGCCGTGAAAGTATTTCCATTACCCGCCGGATTTCATTATCCCTGCCAATCACCGGGTCCAGCTTGCCCTCGGCGGCCAGTTTAGTCATGTCACGACCGTAACGTTCCAACGACTCGTAAGTCTCCTCGGGGTTTTCACTGGTTACCCGCTGGTTGCCCCGCACCGCTCGCAGTGAATTGAGCAGCACATCGCGGGTTAAACCGCTCCGCCGCAGCACTTCGCGGGTATCCGGCTCGGCTTCCTCCAACAGCGCCAGTAGTAAGTGCTCCACGCTGATATAGTCATCCTTCATATCCCGGGCTTCCTTTTCAGCCCGGGCCAGCACCCGGGCCAACCCGCTGCTTAAATACAGGGAGCTTTCATAACCCGTTACTGCTGGTATTTTTTTTAATAAAGCATCCACCTGGCCGGTCAGGTTGACCGGGCTGGCTCCGGCGTGCTCCAAAAAGCGGGAAGCCAGCCCGTCCTCCTGGGCCAGCAGCGCCGCCAGCAGGTGCTGGGCGGTCACCTCCTGGTGATGCCTGGAGGCGGCCAGTTGCTGGGCGACCGCCACAGCTTCCCGTGATTTTTGCGTATAACGATTGATATCCATAGATATTCCACCTTCTGTCGTTCTATAGCTATTTTTTAATTGCTCTATTTCATCCTCTAATTGTTCGATGCGTTCCAGTAAATCCATGATAATGACTGCTCCGGAAAAGTTAACACCAAGAGTTTGTCGTAAACGCATAATTCTATGCAATCACGAGGCTTGCTGCACAGGTATGCGACTATGCCGGACTTCAATAACACCAAATTATGCCAACTACCGGATCATATCGGGATGTATGCCCAGGCTGGACAACTTCACCCAAGCACCTTCATCGCTCGCGGGCAGAGTATGTCTTTATATCTGCAGGTAAAATTGCCGCACTGCTTATACCCCTTTCCTTAACTCAGCCAGCTGCCTGTAAAGATGTTCTTCTTCTGCCGACAGATGCTCAGGTATATCGATTTTAATGCGCACATATTCATCCCCCCGGCCGTTCCGGTCCGGCAGCCCCTTGCCTCGCAACCTCAAGCGCTTGCCGGACCTAATGCCGGGGGGCACTTTCATCAATACCGGGCTATCCAAGGTAGGCACCGAAATCCTGTCGCCAAACACAGCCTGCTCAGGACGCAGGGTTATTTCAGTCTCCAGATCGTTGTCTTGCACTTTAAACAAGGGGTGCGGCAGCAGGCGCACTTTCAGATACAAATCGCCCCGAACGCCCCCGGCCAAACCGTCACCGCCCTGTCCTTTTAACCTGATGCGGCTGCCCTGGTGCACTCCCGGGGGAATCTTCACCGTAAGAGTTTTGCTGCCCATAATCTCTCCGATTCCACCACAGCGATAACAAAAAGCATTGTCGGTTTGGCCTGAACCTGCGCAGGCCGGGCATACTTCCCGGTTGGCCAGCTGCAGCACTTTATCGCCACCCCGGTAGGCTTCCTCCAAGGTCAGCTCCAGCTCGGCTTCAATATCACGGCCGCGTGCCGAGCCGCGGCGCACCCCGCGCCCGGTTCCGCCAAAGCCACCGGGTGCGGCACCGCCAAACAGCATTTCAAAGAAATCACTAAAACCCCCGGCGTCACCGTTCATATTAGTATAAAAATGGAACCCATCCATATCGGGTGGTGGCCGGAAATCCTGCCCTGACTGCCAATTAGCCCCCAACTGGTCGTATTTGGCTCTCTTTTCATCATCCTTCAACACTTCATAGGCTTCATTGATTTGTTTAATTTTCTCTTCAGCTTCTTCTTTTGCTTTACCCGTGTGCAAATCCGGGTGCCATTTCCGGGCCAGCTTGCGGTAAGCCGTCTTTATCTCTTTTTCCGTGGCATCACGGCTAACCCCGAGTGTTTTATAATAATCTTGAAAGGTTACTCCCATTCTTTTACTCACCTGCCTCACCGGGTAGTTTATTGTTTATTTATTCTATGCATTGGGATGTTCCTCATAATCGTGGGCGCGACGGCGCAAGGCAGCGTACTGGCCGGGGAAGTAAAAGATTAAAAGCCACCACCGAGTTAGTGGTACCAAGATCGATACCTACAGTCTTTTCCATTTACAAAACCTCCTTTAAAATTGTTCCGGGTGTCTTCCCGGTCATTGTCATTTGTTAATAATGTTATTATTATCGGAATTATGTTGGATATAACTACCTCACTCGTTTACTATACTTGCCGGTCGCATAATTTGACATTGACTTTGACTTTTCCTGACCTTATCTTAATAAAAATTTACCATCCTGTCAATATCCAATAATATTAAATTTGTCGCTTTTTTTTAAATATTTTATTAATTCCGTTCCCAATTCTATTACTAATCTCTTGTGCATTTAATCTCCTTAAAATATAATAAATTGAAGGAGACAATGTTATTGCTTTGGCATTCGGGAAGGGGGATTTAAAATGAACGTATTAGTGCCCGTAGACGGTTCAGACAATGCCATGCAAGCCGTTAATTTTACAGTTGCTCTAGCTAGGGAAAATCCTAATACCCAAGTTACAATCATAAGCGTAATTTCACCTTTTACGGAAACACGAGCCGGTACGGCTTTGGAAAAAGCTAGAAATGCTTTTGTCAATGCGGGATTAACGGTCCAAACCGCACTAATGGAGGGAGAACCTGCCGATACTATCATAAAATACGCCCAAGAGCAACATATGGATAACATCATCATGGGACACCGGGGCATGGGTGCATTGAAAAGCATGGTATTGGGTAGCGTAAGCCACAAGGTACTGCATAATACAAATATACCGGTAACCATTATTAAGTAATTGAGGGATATAATTGAAAACCTTCGGACTTTTTCTGATTATTTCCATGCTCACCCGTAACCCACTGCTGGCATTACTAATCCTTTTCTTGATTTATATGTTAATTGACCGTAGTTTTATCGGTATTTTGCCTGATTTCGCTGCCCCCCTGCGCCGGAGAAAAAGACAAGGCCGGCTGCAGCAAGAAGTTGAAGCTAACCCTTACAATGCCAACGCCCGGATGGAACTGGGCGAATTGTGCTTTGACCGGGGCGAATATAAAAGAGCAGTGGACCAGTTGCAAAAGGCAATGGTAAAAATGGAAAACTCTGCACCGGCCCATTTTTACCTGGGCGCTTCTTTGTTAAATATGGGCCGGTCGGAGGGGCTTAAGGAAGTTGCCAAAGCCATTGAAATTAACCCTAAAGTAGCTCAGGGCTATCCTTATCTTTACTTACTAAAATACGGGAGTAAGGATAACAGTGCGCAAGCGGAAGAGCTACAGGAAAATTTATTGAGATATGGCTCGGTGAAAACATTTTTCGATGCGGGTAAGTATTTTAAGAAAGCAGGACAATCGAAAGCGGCCGGTAAGTTTTTTCAGGAAGTGCTGGATATTTATCACATTTCCTCACCTGTCGTGCGCCGCAAATTACGTCGCATGGCCCTTTACGCCAAACTTTTCGGTTAAAGCGGCCTTGCAATCCTTTTATTGCTATGATAATTACCCGGCTATGCCAAATATAAGTCCACCTGGTTTTCAAGTGATTTAATTTCCTCTTCATTTAATTCACGACCGAGAAAGCTTTGTAATGCTTTTATTGAAACACCCAAAGCCACTCGCCGCACATCCACCCCGGCAGTCTTTATGGCTGCAGAGCGAACGCCGGTATCATACTTGGACGATGGCAAGCCGGATTCCTGACTTGCCGGCTCAATATTAAAATACATGTTGTGCTCCATAGGACGATCATCTTCTCGTGCCACTGAATCTTTATTACGTTGCCCTCTCGAAGCAAGTTTATCTATTCCAGTTTCATCTTCCATATCAAATGGTACGGCAGTGTTTCCCAACGATCGGGTCTGCAGGTCTTCCATATGCTGTTCTTCTCCTAAAAGCTTACCGGACTCCTCAATTAACTGCCTCTTTAACAACCGCTGTTCCCTGGTTTTTTCCTTTTTATGTACATAGCTTGAAAAAGCATTAGCTATCTCTTCTTCCACCTGCAACACTTCCACCCTGTGCTGTTCAATAAGAACAGAGTTTTTAGCTACTTTGCCTTCCAGCATCTCTAACAAATCAATCTGGTTGGCAATTAACGCCTGCATCGACGGCGAAACCTTTACCGCCACCTTCATTAAATCCTTGTCCACTTGGTGACCGGATGGTGTAAAAATATTTTCCTGCTGCTTGCTTTTCTTAGACAACGTTTACACTCCCATCAAAGCAATCTTAAGCGCATTTTTTATGCATTTTATTTCGACAAATATTCTCCTAAATCCTTGGTTTTATTATACTTTTGTTTTATTAACGAACTGCTTTATAACAAAAAAGCAAATCCATTAAAAAAATTTATAAGGGGAAAACCACGAGCATACCGAAATGTATCGGAAGAAGAAGGTGCCCCAATTATTAATCCGCGTAAAAATAGCAATACCGACGATATCCTAAAACATGGAACTGAATTGGCCAAGACCGCGGAATATGGCCAAAAACTATGTGAAAGCACGACAATGCCAGCCTCATAGAGATTATTCGCTTAAACCATAGTAGCATCTTTTAGGAGAGTCAATTTTACCTTCTTTTTTCAGGGCTTTGAGTGCTTTATCAACCTCTTTTTTATCAATACCTGCAATCTCTGCAATTTCGCCTGCCTTTAATGGTTCTTTAGAATCCCCCAGGGTTTTTAATACTGTTTCATTTGTACTCATTGCTAAGCACCCCCATTAATTTTTTCTTCATAATTTAACACAATACCGGTTTAAAGACAACATTCAGTGACTACCGGTCACCGGCCATTTTTGAAATTCGAGTATATCCTTACTTGCCTTCTTGTTACATTATTTGTTATATTGCAAATAAATAATCCGGATTAACAAAAGAAGGAATTAATATGCAAAAATCTATTTACCGGCGACTATGGGAAATCGATGTGATCAGGGGTATTGCTTTAATCTTGATGATTGTCTACCATTTCTTTTATGACCTCAATGTGTTTTTTAACTTTAACATTGCTTACGATAAGGGTCCAATTTTCTTGATAGGAAAAATAGCTGCCATATTATTTATTCTAGTGGCCGGAATCAGCAGTTCTTTCAGCAAAAATAATATTCTTAGGGGTCTAAAATTAATTACCTGGGGCTGCATTATCTTTCTTGTGACTTATATAGTAGTTCCGGGCTCGAACATTGTATTCGGCATATTGCAGTTTTTGGGTGTTTGCCTTTTACTCTACCCGGCATTAAAAAATATTTCTCCTTATATACTGGCAGCAGCGGGAGCAGCTATTATTCTAGCCGGTGAATATACCGCACAATTACCGGTCAGCCAAAACTGGCTTGTGCCGCTGGGGTTTAGAAAACCAAGCTTTTCTTCCGCAGATTACTATCCGTTAATCCCCTGGTTCGGGTTATTTTTATGGGGAGTATGCATAAGCAAGCTAGTTTATAAACAAAAAAACCTCGTCAAGCCGGTTAACAAACTTTTCAAGCCCTTCGCCGCTGTTGGCCGGCATACTCTTATCATTTATCTGGTCCACCAGCCCATCATTATGGCCGCACTGTCGGTAACATGTCCTCAATGGAGCGGCTAAGGAATGTCGGAAAACCGGTATCCGGCAATTCTAGCCGGATTGCCTATGGCCTTTGACGATCCTCAATATACTTCACAGCATCACCTACTGTTTGAATTTTCTCCGCATCGCCATCAGATATAACTAGGTCAAACTCATCTTCCAAAGCAAGCAACAGTTCAACAAAATCCAAAGATTCAACGCCCAGATCATCGACGAAAGACGCTTCGCTCTTAACTGCGTCCGGTTCTCTCAATAACTGCTCAACCAGTATCGCTTTTACCTTATCAAATATCTCCATTATTAATTACCTCCTCGTATTCAAAAACTTAAAAAACTTTAACCTGCGTGTTAATGGAAAAAGCCAGCTTTATTTTGGTTTATCTTATTCTTTCTTGATTTACATTGACACTATTTAAGGCAAACAAAAAAAGCATTGAGTACCTTCCTACGAAGGGTGCTCAATACTTTAGAAAGTAGTGATATGGAGGGTTACCTCACACTAATACCCCATCTCTTTTAAAATCCTGGCCAAAGTACTCAATCGTTCCCCGAGAAGTTCATCATCATTACTAAGCGCTTGGCTGAATAACTTTATATCCTCATTGATCTTTTCATTATCGGTACAAACAGCGACCGTCATAGCGTCACCCTGTAAACCCACTCTATCTATTACAGGCTTCTCAGGGTTGTATAATTTCTCAAACCGGTAAGCTTCTTGAAAATGAAGTTTTGCTCTACAGACTAAAATAGCCAGGTCGAGTACACGGTGCAGCGGCATTTCCTCAGACTGCCTGGACCATTTTTCACCTGTATACCTCCATACCTTGGCAGATATTTCCACTTTACCCCGGTCATTCCATTGAGCCAACCCTAATGAAAGTCCCTTAGCATCTGAATCATACGCATACCTGCCGTCAACATTTTCATAGTTTTCAGATACTATAACCGGTTTATGCTTTAAAGTTGTTGGTATTTTCATTTATTTGACCCCCCTCAATTTAGTAGTTTACTAAATTACTAATATAAATTTGATTATAGCTATGCCCTTACTAATTGTCAAGTACGATTCTAAACCCCTTCTTCATTAAATTCCGGAATAAAGCTTTCTGATGCAGTTTCCTCTAGCTGAATAAATCCATTTTCCATACCTAAAGAGATGGCGTAGTTAACAAGTTCGTTATACTCTTGCTCTGTTACCTTCCGATTAATTTCCGGATATTGTTTGACATTTGATAACGGTGTGTACTGGTTCATAATACTGATAAAAATTGTATCACCAAAGGTTTCATATAAATATTTAATAATTTGCTTTGAATCCTTGAGGCACCCCGGCAGTGTTAAATGCCTGACCAGCACACCTTTCGTCATCAGACCGTTTTCATTAAAAAACGGCTCTCCTGCTTGACGCACCATTTCCTTAATTGCTGCCGAGGCATAATCAAAATAATCTTCAACATTGGAATACTTCTTGGCAATCTCTTTGGACATATATTTAAAATCCGGAAGATAAATATCTACATAACCGTCCAGCAGTTTCAGTGTCTCCAATTTCTCATATCCGCTGCAATTATACACAATTGGTACATCAAGTCCTTTTTCCCTTGATAGTGTAATGGCTTCAATAATCTGTGGCACATAATGGCTGGGTGTAACTAAATTGATATTGTTTGCTGCTTGCTCCTGTATTTCCAAAAAAATATCCGCAAGCCGTTCCACTGTGATTTTCTTGCCTGCCAATCCTTTAGCAATGTTATAATTTTGACAATAAACGCAGCCCATGGAACATCCCGAGAAAAACACGGTTCCTGATCCATTTTCCCCGGAAATGCATGGTTCCTCCCACATATGCAACGCAGCCCTTGCAACCACTAATTCTTCTGTTTCTCTGCAATACCCTTTCTGCCCATGACTACGGTCCACATGACAATCCCTCGGACATAATGTACAATTCTCTAATAATTTTGAGCTCATTAAATTCTTTCACCTTTATGATAAATTAATATAAAAATATAACCATCTTCCATTTTGAAAGATGGTTATATTTTTTTAAATTTAAATGGTAGCCCCAAGGGGAATCGAACCCCTGATTCTGCCTTGAGAGGGCAGCGTCTTGACCGCTTGACCATGGGGCCATAACATTATTTATTATATATAATTGCTATAGAAAATACAAGCCTATATTAATATTTGGCTTATTGTTCCTCGGCTCATTCCCTCGGCGGCTTATTATATCCTTTGTCTCCGTAAGGCTGTAATTTCTCCAACCATGCCTTTTCCATTTGCTTAAGCTCCCAGCGCATATCGTTAACTTCGCCTGCATCCTTTTCCTCCAGCACCTCGTAGGTGAAAGCTTCGGGCCCCAGCTCCTTCCAGTCCTTTTGCAACCGGGCATTTACATGCCTACCAATAACCAGCTGGGCTTGTATGGTCAACCATTTGTTTTTCAGGTTGGGATAGGCGGCTATGTAGATTTTGCCGTTAGCATTGTTTGTTATTTGGATTACACCCATATAGGTTTTAAGCTGCTTGTACTCCTCCAACAACTCCTTGCGCTTTTTCTTATCCACATATTTACTTCCTTTCCGGCTGATAAAATATCACAACCTTAGTTAACTACTAAATTACTAAAATCATATTTGAATTATATCCGAGTCAATACTAAATGTCAATGCCGGCACTAAAGATAACCCAAACATATAACGCTACAAGTCTATATCACTCATAGCGCCTTTTTTAAAATTATTTTCAAGTAAATGGCCATTATACAAGAACTTTCAGTCTATAAATTTGTAAAACCTTTCAATCAGCGTCCGCATCTCACTATCTAGCCTACTTAGAGCCACAGTTTTAATTTGTTCAGGTATGTCTTTATAATAAGCTTCTGCGATTGAACCTGTAATACATGCAATCGTATCACTATCTCCTCCGATAGAGACAGCATTACTTATGGCGTCCTCAAAATCGCTTGATTCTAAAAAAGCTATTATAGCTTGCGGCACACTTCCTTGACAAGACACATCAAACTTATACCACGTTCTAATACTTGATATGGACTCATCTAAATTATACTTAAAATTGTCTTTAATAAATTCCTTAATTTCAGACTTTGTTTTGCCTGTCTTAGCAAGAAAAACAGACGAAGCAGCGGCTTGTGCTCCTTTAATACCTTCCGGATGGTTATGGGTAATTGCCGCACTCTGTTTGGCTTTAGCCAGGACTTCTTCCAGTGTTTGAAAATATAACCCAACCGGACTTACCCTCATAGCAGAACCGTTACCCCAGCTATTATAAGGCTCACTGCTATCAGATTTCGCCCATTCCATAAAGCTTCCACCGTACCCGGCATTAGGATATTTATTAAACCATTTCTTATATGCTAAAACAAAAGGTATCTCATTTAATAGTGCATCAATTGTTGCTATAGTCAAAACAGTATCGTCGGTAAATCTTGAATTGCTTGAGAATAACTCAAATGACTTTGTTTTAATATTATCGAACTCATATATAGACCCAACTATATCACCTATTATTGCACCCAGCACAATATTCACTTCCCGCATAGACTTTTCATGTTTTAAACTATACTAATTTTTTATCACAATTTTAGCATTATGTATATAGAGTCCGTCACAGGAACTAAACAACTTCTATCTGTTTTCCCTCGAATGCGATACGACATTTAATATCCTCCATTAAATCGCAAAACTGCACCAAGTCAAGGGACTGGGCACCATCACACAGAGCCCTGGCAGGATCGTTATGAGTTTCAATCATTAGACCATCCGCTCCCGCCGCTACCGCGGCACGCGCCAACGGCGCCACCAAACTCCGAAGACCGGCGGCATGGCTGGGGTCAACAATAACCGGGAGATGCGATTTCTGCTTTAACAGAGGGATTGCCGATAAGTCAAGAGTATTTCGGGTAGCTGTCTCAAAGGTACGAATCCCTCTCTCGCACAAAATAACCTGACTGTTTCCTGCGGATAAAATATACTCGGCACTCATCAACAGCTCTTCCAGCGTATTAGCAAGGCCTCTTTTAAGCAGAACCGGCTTGTTAAACCGCCCCACTTCGGTGAGCAGATCAAAATTTTGCATATTTCTGGCGCCGACCTGGATAACATCGATTTCCTCAAATAAAGGCAGCTGAGTTTGATTCATTATTTCAGTAACAACCGGCAAGCCGGTCTCTTTTTTGGCCTTAAGCAATAGGCGCAATCCGTCCTCATGCAATCCCATAAAGGCATACGGTGAAGTGCGCGGTTTAAAAGCGCCGCCCCTCAGCATAGTTGCCCCGCTTGCTTTCACGGACCTGGCAACCGCTATAATCTGTTCTTCACTTTCTACCGAGCACGGTCCCGCTATAACTTGAAACATGCCCTCGCCAATGGTTATACCGTTTACATTTACCATCGTATCCTCCGGATGTATGGTTCGGTTTACTGCTTTATATGGTTCAGTCACACGCCTGCCATATTCAACAATTTCGTTGTTTTGAACAACCGAATCCAAATCTATTACAGCCGTGTTGCCTATCAAACAGACCACAGTATGTTCCGTACCGGTATTTAAAAAAGTTTTGAAACCGCGCGACTCGATCATCTGTTGAAATAGCTCAATTCTTCCTTGAGGCACTCCCGGTTTTAATACAAAAATCATCCTGCAGCCTCTCCTTATTTGCATTCTAAACTTCTGACCGTTTGGATGATCTGCCTGATCTTGTTCTCATCCTTCATGCCATCGGTTTCCACACCGCTGCTAATATCAACACCATAAGGATTATATTTTTCGATAACCTGTGCTATATTATTGTTTTCCAATCCGCCGGCCAGAAAAAACCGCTTCTCCAGGAATGGAATCATTGAATGATCGAATGTTTTTCCACTGCCACCATACTCTGCTTTTTGAAAAGTATCCAGCAAAAGCAAATCACAGGATAACTTCTCTGCCTTCTGAACCTGTTCCGTACTCTGCACCCGCACTGCTTTGATTACCGGGCAGCTAATTTGGTTCTTAAGTTCCCTTATATATGCTTCGCTTTCATCTCCATGCAGCTGTACCACATCTATTACACCGGTGTTGCATAGTTTAACAATGGAGGGAAGTAATTCATTGACAAAAACCCCTACCGCTTTAATACGCAAATCAAGATCAGCTTTTAATAGAGCTGCCTGTTCCGGCGTCACCCGCCGGCGGCTTTGGCAAAACACGAAACCCGTGTAATCCGGCAGCCAGCAGTTTACTGCTTCTATGTCCTCTTTTCGTGTCAAACCGCATATTTTAATTTTAGTCATCCGGCTATACCCCGTAACTCGGTGAGCATCGCTTTTTTATCCGGACTGCGCATCAGCGTTTCACCGATCAGGACACCGTTGACCTTGGCCTGCCGCAACATTTCGATATCGGAAGCAGTTTTCATACCACTTTCCGCTATAAAGAGAATGTTGTCCGGCACCAATTTGCGCAGTCTGATACTGTTGCCGATGTCTACCGTAAAATCCTTGAGATTTCGATTGTTCACCCCGATAATCCTGGCCTGGGCTGCCAGTGCCGATTCAACTTCCCGGTCGTCATGCGCTTCGACCAGCGCCGATAAACCCAGTTCATCGCATACGGCAAGACAATCACGAATTGTCCGGGAATTCAAAAGGGCGCAGATAAGCAGAACAGCCGACGCTCCAAGGGTTTTTGCTTCATAAATCTGATAAGAATCAACTATAAAGTCTTTACGTATCACTGGTATCGAAACCGCTTCTTTTATTTGCACCAAGTAATCATCGCTGCCAAGAAAGTATTCCGGCTCCGTCAGTACTGATATGGCATCCGCTCCGGCCGTCTCGTATTCCCCGGCAATTTGTATATACGGAAAATCGGCCGCAATCATTCCCTTAGAGGGTGATGCTTTTTTAACTTCACAGATGAAACTGATGTCCGGTTTGTTTATGGCCGTTTCAAAAGGAAAACCTGTTTCGGCATTCATGCTCAGGGCCGTTTTTTTAACCTTTTCAAGCGGCACTTCCGCTTTCTTCAGCTCTATCCTTACTCTGGTGGCAGCCGCTATAGTGTCAAGGATCATTGGACAACCTCATTGGTCAGCTTGCGAAACTGCTCCAGTTTAGCGGCGGCTTTTCCATTATTAATGATATCCTGTGCCATTTTAATACATTCCGATACGGTACAATTATCAATACCTAAATAAAGTCCCATAGCCGAGTTCAGGATTACCACGTCACGTTTGGGTCCTTTTTCCCGGCCGTTTAATATATCCAAAGTGATTTGCGCGTTTTCCGCAGGGCTGCCGCCGGCTATATCCTCAAGGTTACAGCGGCTGAATCCAAATTGTTCCGGCGTTATTTCATATGAAATCACTAGCGTTGCATAAATATGATTTTCAAATGTCAAGTTCTAAAATAGCTT
>JAENYS010000012.1 GCA_016841645.1 Desulfoscipio geothermicus
CGAGGTCTTTAGTAATACCCTTATAATGGAAAAGTGCTTTTATGCAACGCTAGTGTTTCTACCTATAATATTAGCTATATTAGGCTTGGACCAACTTCTTATTTCTTTTAGCACGATGCTACCTCCATGATAAAGTGTACTATTGTACATTTTAGCTAGCAATTGACATGCTTCAACATTTTACATTTATTTATTTCTTTAACATATTAGGCTTTTCCTTTATCGTGGGAAGGAGATAAATAAGAAAAGGAAGCCACACATCACCAGTCCCAGCTTTCGGGCCAATCTTTGGGGCAGGCCTGGTAATGTGTGGCTGTATTAACCGTGCATGCCTTGCTCCGGGGTCTGCGTGCATGTCGGCCAGAGTGCCGTCAAAGCCTGCTCTGGGGTCCTGGCTCACGGGCTGTTCTGGCGGGACTCCGCCGCTTGGTTATAACGTTGACACAGACAAGAAATATGTGGTCAACGAAGCAGAAGCCCGGGCAGTCAGGATAATCTTTGATATGTACGCAGCAAACCACGGCTACGGCGACATTATTGCTGCCCTTAATAAAGAAGGTTATAAGACTAAAACCGGCCGGCCTTTTGGGAAAAACAGCCTGCATGAAATATTGAAAAATAAAAAATATGCGGGCATTATGTATTTAACCTTTCAACCAGCAAAGGACCGTCTGGCAGGCGCAATAATCACCAATCCAAGGGACAGGAAGATGTAATCGAAATAGCGGGTGCAATCCCGCCCATCGTTTCTGAAGATATATTCTGGAAGGTGCAAAAAAAGATGGAGCAAAACAAAAGGCAAAAAGCCGCCGGCAGATACAGGAGTAATGTAGTGTACCTGCTTTCCGGGGTTATTTGGTGTGGCGAATGCGGCAAGCGCATGATCGGCACCTCGTCCAGCTATAAGACCAGACTGTCCCAAGAACACCGCAAACTATATTATTATGAATGCAACTATGCCAAACGGACCAAAGAATGCCGGAATGAAAAGATTAATAAGGAAAAAGCTGAGGAATATGTGCTTACCAAGTTAAAGAATGATATATTAAATGACCGGTCCATACCCGTATTGGCCCAAGAGTTATATGAATACTATCAAAATGACAAACAGGAATCATCCGGTGAGGGAGAATGGTCTGGGGTCAGGGGTCAAAGGAAAGGCAAGGAGTGTTCCGGGTCTTTGGGGGTCAAAAAAACTCTGGGGTCCCCTCCACACACCTTGCCTTTTATATCTGAAGCCGGGGCCCCTACCCCGGCTTACATGCCATTCTTTGGGGTCTTTGTGCATGTTATTCTTTGAGGTCTCGTGCATGTTATTCTTTGAGGTCTCGTGCATGTTATTCTTTGAGGTCTCGTGCATGTTGCTCTTTGAGGTCTCGTGCATGTTGCTCTTTGAGGTCTCGTGCATGTTGCTCGGGAACCCGGCCCGGCAAAAAACGCCCGGCCGGATTCCCGAGCAGCTATGGGGTCACTTTGCGCGGCAGATGGTGCCGCTTCCGTATGCTTCGTGGTCAGCAGCGCGGAAGTGGCAGCGTGGCGAAAACAAAGAGCCGCCACCCTGCCACCTCCGGGCTTGGTTTCTTAAAACACCCCCAACCCTCCAAACCTCCCGCCCCCAGGGGCCGGGAGGCTTTTATCGCTCGGCGCTAGCCTGGAGGGGTCAATGCAGCAAAAAGCGCTACATTGACGCCCTCCGGGCTTTCAGCGTGGAGAATCAGTGGTCGCTGTCAAGGGTTAAAATTTTTTAAACAGCGAAAAATTTAAAGTCGCAAAAACCGCCACAGAGCCATTGAGAGCGTACGAGCGTTATTGTGGCCTTCGGTTCACGTCTTAAACATCGCACACCCTAAATCCCCCATTCCCAGGGACTTTAAACATTGTCGTAGCGGCAGGCTAGTGGTTGATGGCTAGCGGGCTGGGCTGGTGGTCGGTGACAAAGTGAGCCCCCGTGGGTTGCCAGGAACTATGATGCTGGCGCAAAGGATGCCGGCAGCAGCCGATGGAAAAAGGCTGAGTGATGCCCGATCCCGGGGAGGGCCAGCATAGACCAGGGAGTAGTGCAGCGGCTGTGGTGGCTGCACTGGTGGCCTTGCAAAACATCGACTTAGTTATTATTAAATTCGACGTAATTAGAAACTGTACGGATAAAATAGGTCGCTCCGGGGACTTGGACTGCTGCCGCAGGCCCTTCGCCGCACGCCCTTATGCCAGGCTGCGGAAGCTTAAACATCATTACGCTAATTGCCTTAGTTAATATGTTTTTATTGATTGCAATTTATTGCCAATTAATAAAGTATAAGATAAAATACAAAAAAGATTAAAAAATGAATTGAAGCAAATTACCAAAGCTTATCCCAGTCAGCAACACACTAAAATTAGGTTTGGCCTGAAAGGTGGTTTAATATGAATAACGGTAATGCAATACTTGATCAAATAGAAACCAGTATGATAAAAATTAAAGGTTTTGGTGTAAAAAAGATTGGGCTCTTTGGGTCTTTTGCCCGGGGGGAACAAACCGATACCAGTGACATAGACATTTTGGTTGAATTCTATCAAAACCACAAAACTTTCGATAACTACATGGATTTAAAATTCTTTCTTGAAGATTTACTGAACCGTAAAGTGGATTTGGTTATCGCTGAGGCGATAAAGCCGGATTTAAAACCTAACATTACAGGAAGTGTACGATATGCCCAGGGAATATAAGGCATATCTTAGCGATATTATTGATTCAGTTAATAAAATTAAACGTTATACCTATAACATGTCGTTTCAGGATTTTTTGCATAATGAACTGGTTCAGGATGGTGTAGTAAGAAACCTGGAAATTATAGGCGAGGCAGTTAAAAAAATTCCCGATAATATAAAAAGGGAGAAGCCTGATATTGAATGGAAAAAGATAGCGGGTCTAAGAGATATTTTAATTCATGATTATTTCGGAGTGGACTGGGTTATTGTTTGGGATATTGTAAAGAATAAAATCCCTGTCTTAAAGAAAGATATTCTGGCCCTTTACACCATTATAAATGCAAAATAAATGATATAGATATTTTTGGGGAACGCAGCTTTGGCTATGCTGGGGTTACTGGATATGAAATAAAAAAACTTGCATCGGTCAAAAAGTATTTCCGCTTGGTGCCCAAATGTGCCTAAAACTATGTTATGTAATATAATATTATGTTTTTACGTTATTAGAAAACCCTTAATTTATAAGGCTTTCGTAGGTTGCAAGTTAGACTATGTGCTACCTGCGAGGCACTCGTAATGCGCAGGTCGTCGGTTCAAATCCGGCCGTCGGCTCCAGAAAAACATGGTAATGGCAAGGCTTCCCGCAACTCGGACCTTGCCATTACCTTTTTATTTACTGATTTTAAGAAATTTTTAAGAAAATAAAGGTAATTCTCCTAAGATTTTATTGGCCGCTTCTCGTAGCATCAGGGTGAGGTGCATATAAATATCTCCTGTAATACCTATACCTGAATGACCAAGTCTGGCACTTATAGTCTTAAGATTTTCATTCATCTTAAGCTGCAGGCTTTACGCCCCCGGGAGGGGGACGCCCCTTAATATACATCCTCTTAATGATTTGCAAACAGCTGCTCCCACAAATGCCACCCGGCTAACATGGCATATAATACAAACAACCCAAACACATCCGCCAGTATTACCCGGTTATGTTGCCACTTAGTACGAACAAACCATACCCAGTAGAGGGCGGCGGGAATGATAAATAACTTATATAATGGAAACAGTGGCGTGTATAGTATGGCATTCATAATGGGGTTGTGTTCCTCAGCCCCATGGGAAATAGCACGAGTGGTAGCTACGTAGTCGATAGCATTAAATATTGCCAAACCAATAAGGATTTTACGCAGCACGGTATAATCTCCAGTAAATGTTGTTACTAAGGTCATTGAATGAACAAAGGTCTTTTTATAAAGATTGACAATATTTTATAGATTAATACAAGATTGCGTTATCTCACAAAACTGTTCATTATCTTCCGTTGCCGGAATGACTAATATTATAAACATGATAGCAAAGTAATTAATTAAGGTGAAAATATTTAATACTAAAAACAATTAGAGATATCAATGCATATTGAATGATTTCATTATAGCTTACAAGAAGTTTTATGGGAATCCTGGCTTGGTTATTGATAGTGTTTACCGGACTCGGTGGATTGATTTTGTCCAAGTTTACACAACCTCATAACCCCTGCAAGCTATAAAACGAAACAAATTATCCCAGGATAACCAACCAAGTTCGTTAAGAGTAGGCCGATTAAGGCCTACTCTTTCTTTGTGTCATAGCAGTATTTTTGCATTATTCTTGAAGGTAATTAATGAATCTGTTGTTTAAATAAGAAAAAGTCTATTTGACAGTCAGCATTGATTTGTGTAAATTTTGTGGGAAATAAAAAAATTAGCAAGATTAGAATTTTATGCGGAATAGCGTGGATTTTGCTGTTAATCATTGACTGTATTAGTAGTACTTTATTACAATAAAAGTATAACTGATTAATAAGAAGGAAGGCAGATTTGATGAGTAAAAAAGGTTACCTTAATCAATTAGGCATCATAAATATCAAAAATGAGTACCGGAACCTTTCACCGGCCAAACTGGTGGAAATGGCTTTAGCCGGCGGCGAAGGGATTCTCGCCGCCAACGGTGCACTGAGAGTGGAAACAGGGAAATACACCGGTCGTTCTCCTGAAGATAGATTCATTGTGGACAGCAAATCAACTCATGACAACATTGAATGGGGCAGTATCAATCAACCAATCAGCGAGACGGCATTTAATCAGCTCTATCTACGGCTGACTGCTTATCTGCAAGGAAAAGACCTTTTTGTTTTCGACGGCTACTGTGGAGCCGACCCACAATACAGGATGCCGATAACAGTAGTCAACGAATATGCCTGGCAGAATTTATTCGCACACCAGCTCTTTGTCCGTCCCCAGGCTGATGAATTAGCAAATCATGAACCTAAATTTACCTTGATTTGTGCTCCGGGATTTAAAGCCGTTCCAGAATTGGATGGAACCTATTCTGAAGCATTTATCATTCTAAACTTCGATAAAAGAGTGATCATCATTGGTGGTTCCTCTTACGCCGGGGAAATAAAAAAATCAATCTTTACAGCAATGAATTATCTTTTACCGGAGCAGGGCATCTGTCCGATGCACTGCTCCGCCAATATCAGTTCCAGCGGCGAAAGCGCTATTTTCTTCGGCCTTTCCGGCACCGGTAAGACCACTCTTTCTGCCGATCCCGAACGTTTTCTCATAGGAGACGATGAACACGGCTGGACGGATCAGGGCATTTTTAACTTTGAAGGCGGATGCTATGCAAAATGCATCAATTTATCCCAGGAATACGAGCCACAAATTTGGAATGCCATTCGTTTCGGCAGTGTTGTAGAAAATGTGATTATAGATCCGGAATCCAGAGAAGCCGATTATAACAGTGAGGCCATTACGGAAAACACCCGAGCTGCTTATCCGGTTGACTATATCCCCAATGCGGTGATTCCCGGTGTAGGCGGTCACCCGAAAACCATTATTTTTCTTACTGCGGATGCCTTCGGTGTCATGCCTCCCATTGCCCGCCTGACGCCTGAGCAAGCTATGTATCATTTCCTATCCGGTTATACCAGTAAACTGGCCGGAACGGAACGAGGTATTACCGAGCCCAAGGCTACTTTTTCCACGGGCTTTGGCGGACCATTTTTGCCCCGCCGCCCCCTTGTTTATGCTGAACTGCTCCGGGAAAAGATTAAAAAATTTAATACCCAGGTTTATTTGGTCAACACCGGCTGGACCGGCGGTCCGTACGGAGTCGGTCAAAGAATGAACCTCAAATATACCCGCGCTATGGTCAGCGTTGCCCTGCACGGCGGTTTTGCCGAAGTTGAATTCAAGAAAGATCCCATATTTAATATAGAGATTCCTCAAAGCTGTCCCGATGTACCGGCTGAATTGCTGAATCCGAAAAACACTTGGTCTGATCCCGGTGAATATGACATTCAAGCCCGAAAACTGGCCCTGCTTTTCAAAGAAAACTTCAATAAGTTCAAAGGAATGTCTGAGACTGTTATAGCAGCCGGTCCTACCGTCGACTAATTTAGCCTTTGGGTAAGTATAAGAAATCCCCGCTTGTAATTAAGCGGGGATTTCTTATACTTACCCAAAGGTTCAATCCAGTGAGTTTATTAGTCAAGCTTACCATTTGCATTCAAATCATTAAGGAGTTGTTCACGTGTTTCTATCGCCTGTATTAGGAAGCTATCGATAGCGCTGATATCTAATTGTTGGGCTATACTGCCGAAGGCAGTATTAATATCAAATTGAATCTTCAAAGTATCAAAATCTCGATTAAGTATTGATATTACATTTACTTCGTTACTATTTCCAGCTAATTCCCAAATAACTCTGGCTACTGCTCTCAAAGTCCACTCTACAGGTTCATTTTCCGAATAATAAGCAGTTGGAGTTACAAATTTTGTGTAAATATGCGGATTAAAATCGCATTTTACGCTAGTTGTATTTAAAGAAAGCCCAGTAAGTGAAATGTGAAACATTTCTAATATTTTTTGAAGGATACTTAAAGCTTTTTCTTTGAAAGAAGCACCAATATCTACCACATTAGCGCCTTCTTCATAATTCAACTTTTGCTCAATATCGATACGTTTTTTATATATCATTATTTTCCAGTCATTTTTGACGGTATCTAACCGGGGTCTTATTATGGGTTGCTGAACAACAGAGTTATTTTCTATAAAAGTGCTCGGGATCAATTCGTATTCTTCAAATGCTTCAGTTAATTTCACCATCATCTGCGATGAAACCGAAATATCGTCAAAGTCTCCGAAAACACTGAGTTGGCAATTCATATTTATATCCATCACTGTTTTCCCTCCATATCCCTATATCTGTTATTATATACCTAATTATATTAAAAACTTAATACATAAGCAATTATCGAACCTTGCATGATGGTCGCCCATGTCAAAAGAATTAGTTTGAATATTTATGGGCAGAATACATTAAAATCCTTGCATGGAGGTTGGTACTTTTGGTTATTAAAGATACGATTACAAGAGGTTTTATTGCCGGCGTAATTGCCGGCGTACTAATGAACATAATAAGCTACGTATCTTATTATTTTGGCATTGCCAAATTGCGGTTTTTAGATTGGCCAAGCATTATTATCACAGGAAACGTTCCGGCTAATGCCTTATCAGCTTTGTTTTTTATGATCGTCCAATTGATTTTTGTGGGTTTTTTAGGGTGTATATTTGCCTTACTTATTTCCAGACTCACGACGAGTATGAATCATATTTTTAAAGGGTTTCTTTTTGGCGTAATATCCTGGTTTGCCATATATGGAATAACATATATAGCAGATGTGCCTAAGCTTACTCCCCTAGACATGGGTACAGCAGTAACAGACTGTATAGGTGCCATTGTTTTTGGGGTAGTGTTATCTGAAACACAAAATAGATTACATACTAGAGATGAATTATCTTAAATCACTTGCGCCCCGCCGGCAGGGCGGCAAGCAATACCGGCACATATCGAACAAAGCCACACATAACATTAATTACTTACTACAAACGAAGGGTTGCAATTAATCGTTTGGGCCGCAAGAGCAGGTCCAGGCCATCAGTGATTTCTTTTACCGCCACATCGGCATTTTGCAGCGCCTGCACGGAGGTTCCTTCCGGTCCCAATATGACAATACCCAGGGCTGCTTTCGCCAGCATCAGCCTATCGTTGGCCCCGTTGCCCACCGCCACGGTAAACTCCGCTCCCAGGGTTTCCACATAGGCTTCTTTTGCTTCACCCCCAACCGGTTGGGACAGGATATGTACTATACCATTGATGTTTTTGCACTCACTCCGGCACTTACCAAAGGTGTCGGCAGTTAGTATGTGTACTTCCATACTCTCGCTAAGCCGGTTTAAATTTTCCTCGACGCCGGGCTGCAGTAAACCATCTTTGGCCATCGTGCCATTGTAATCCAGCACAATGTATTTAAGCTGCACTGTACCGCAGCCGGGTATATCCACTGAAATCAAGCTTACACCTCATTTCATGAACTATCCTTTAAAATATAATGCTAAACGTGTCATTTAACAAGTTTAATATGTGGAATAGACAATTAAATTTCAGTGACGTATGGAAAACTCGGGCCTTGAGTTTACCTTGGACCTGCCCGAGAAAACTATGCCGGTCAAAGCAGACAGAGATATGATCGAACAGGTATTATTTAATCTAATTGACAACGCTGTTAAATACACAGGCGCATGGCCGGATTAAAATTGAGGTTGACGAAACAGAAAAGGACATTACTGTATGAGTGCGCGATACCGGTATCGGTATACCGCGGGAAAACCTGGACAGAATTTTTGAAAGGTTCTACAGGGTGGACAAAACCAGAAGTCGCGCTATGGGCGGAACAGGTTTGGGGCTTAGTATCGTTAAGCATATCAATATTCTTATTATCCTTTTTTGCATGCTCTCATTCCTTAGCTTCTCACATCACACTGCCTTTAAATGAAAATAGAAGCAATCAGGTAAATCAGCCCGGCCATTAAGGAAGTTACGGGCAAGGTAATCAGCCATGCAGTAATCATTTTTTGTGCTGTTCCCCATTTCACCGAATAGAAACTTTTGGCTGAACCGACGCCCATAATGGCGGAAGATATTACGTGAGTAGTGCTTACGGGCTGGCCAAGTGCAGTGGCAGTGAGAATTACCGTGGATGATGTTAAATCGGAGGCAAACCCACTCATTGGTTGCAATTTAATGATTTTAGTGCCCACGGTTTTGATAATTCTCCAGCCACCGATCGACGTTCCCAAAGCCATAGCTATAGCGCAGGATAATTTAACCCAAAACGGTATATCCAGTGTTGTATGCAGCCCACCCGCTATTAACGCAAAGGTGATAATACCCATGGATTTTTGAGCATCATTGGTGCCATGGCTGAAGGCCTGGAATGCCGCGGTGAATATCTGTAGTAATCTAAAACCGCGGTTTGTAGTCTGGGGGTTGGCATTTTTAAAGATAAACCTCAGTATCGACATTATTACATAACCAACGGCAAAGGCTGCAAACGGCGATAAGATTAGCGCTTTTATAATGTTAATAAAACCTTCTAAATTGACCCCGGATAAACCTGCGGCAGCAACTACCGAGCCGGCTAATGAACCGATCAGGGCATGGGAGGAACTACTCGGTATGCCGTAATACCAGGTTAGCAGGTTCCAAATAATAGCTGATATTAACGCGACTAGAACAACGATCAAGCCATTTTCCAGTTTAAACGGATCGGCAATTTGGCCGCCGATGGTTTTGGCCACGCCCGTAAAGGTTAATGCACCGATTAAATTCATTGAGGAAGCTAAAATAATGGCTATCCGTGGGGTCAATGCCTTGGTAGATATAGAAGTGGCAATGGCATTGGCGGTATCGTGAAAGCCATTTATAAAATCAAAGGAAAGGGCCATCACAACCACAATAAAAACTAAAATAATAGTTAAATCCATACATAATCTCCTTTATGAATTGCGCATTTGCATAGCCCCTAGCCCTCTATTCATACCGGTTAATGGAAATAAAAATTTAACTAATATAAATAAGCCAAATTTAATTTTGTCATAGAAGTCCCGGCGAATAAATCCAAAAGAATATTATGTTTCTAATCCTTCGATACTTCTTGACTACTTTAGCAAATAATTGTTAAGCACATATTAACTTTTTGTAAGGTTTGTAAACGCACTATAGTGAGTAAACCTCTATTCTTTTTGCCGCGATTACTTCTCCTATTTGTTAATAGTCCTCTTCGACTATGGATTTATTTATTATCTTTACTGAAATTTCTTTTACATTTTTTTCGATCTGCTCAATTACATGCTTAAACTCTTCATCACTTTTCCCCGTTGGATCTTCGAGTCCCCAATCTTCTTCATACTTACTTGGTAGAAACGGACAAACAACGTTGCAGCCCATTTTAATTACTATATCAACTGGAGGAATTTCACTTAATAATTTTGGATAGTGTGTCTTCTCCATATCTATAGAATAAATCTCTTTCATCAACCTAACTGCATCTTGATTAATTTGAGATTTTACTTCCGTTCCGGCAGAATAGCTCTCAAAAACATCTCCGGCAAAATGCTTCCCAAGAGCCTCTGCTATTTGACTGCGGCATGAGTTATGAACACATATAAAAGCAACTTTGTATTTTTTTGACATAAATCAATACCCCCTCATCATTGCATTAAAAAAACAAAAATATTATTCCTGCGCATACACTTAGCCAGTCTTTTAAATTTTATATTCATTTCATCCTCTATATTAACTGTTTCTGCAGAGAAAGTGAAACAGCCCTTGAAAATAATAACAAGAAACTCCAAAAGCTTTGTTATTAAAATATTTTCATGCAAATAAAAAGAGACCTTCAATCTAGAAGATTCTCATCCAACCGGCGTATCATTTTTTGTTTCAATTTGCCGGCACGGCTTGTTATATAAAGCCGTTCGGTTAACTTCTTTCAATACATCTAGAGAAGTCTTTCAAAGCTATTGGGCTTTAGCAAATTGTTGGGACTGTTGTTTATGGTATACTAGGAACTCACTTATTTTATGTGTAGAAGAATTAAGAATCTGTTCCTTGCGTATTCCTGCTTGCACAGCCAGAGCCAGCGCATTAGTATTTTCCCCAACATTATAACAAATGTGAGCATCGCTGTTTATACAAACTAAAACTTTGTACTTCTTGGCCATCTTGGCAAACTGGTTACAAAATGTGTAACTGCCCGGTCTTACGGTAAAAGAACTGTTATTAATTTCTAGTGCTTTATTGTATTTTTTGGCTGCAACAACTACTTTTTCAACATTAACCGGGTATTTGGGATTGCCGGGGTGCGTTATAACATGAACGTATGGATTTTTAATCGCTGCTATCATTGCCTGGGTGTTATCATCAATACTAGTTCCAGTGTATCCGACCGAATCATGGAATCCCGCCAAAACAATGTCCATATAATCAGAAAGCATACGTTCCGACAGATCAATGTTACCTTGCATATCCAAGATATTCGCCTCCACGCCCCGCAGAACCTCAACTCCTTGCATTACCCGAGGCAAAGATATCATATTTGTAAAATGGTACCAGTGCGGCGCCCCTGGCATTTGTAAGCCATGATCAGTAATTGCAACCATTTTCAGACCTTTTTCGCTTGCACTCTCTACTATTTCTTTAATGGTGCTGTACCCATGACCGCTAGCTGTGGTATGAATATGCAAATCAGCTTCCAATTTCATTTATTTACAACCTCCTTTGAACTCATAATAAACAATGAACTTTAATTTAGTTCGTTGTTTATGTTAATTTTGTGTTAGTAATTATATTTACACTAACTTTACATTTTTTTAAAATATTTAAAATCAAACCTTTACACACAAATATTAAAATTTAATATAGAAATTATCCTTCTGAAGGTGCTGGGCATAAGCTATAAATACTAATTGTGGATGAACACAAGATATAAGAAGGCTTCAAAAGCCCCTGACAGCTTAAAGGCTGAGGTTAAGCTAACCCAACCCGAAACACTATTCGCTTGACTACTAAGGTATTATAATTTAGCATTTATCTGAAACAAATTTAACAATTTTTGCTTTTAGATAATTTTCCATGGGAACTCTATAGTGGAGGTTAAATTAATGGCATATAAGATACTAGTTGTTGACGACGAAAAATCTATTGTCAGGCTGATAACATTCAATCTTGAAAAGGAAGGTTTTATAACTTTACAGGCCGGTAATGGCGAGGAAGCCTTGCGCCTAATAAACGACCAAAACCCGGACCTGATGCTCCTCGATTTAATGCTTCCTGTGCTGGACGGACTGGAAGTCTGCCGCCGCATCCGCCAGGAAGGCCATCCGGTAGCGGTAATTATGCTTACCGCAAAAGACCAGGAAATTGACAGGGTACTTGGGTTAGAGCTTGGAGCCGATGACTATATTATCAAACCATTTAGCCCGCGGGAACTGGTAGCCAGAGTAAGGGCAGTACTCCGGCGGACCTCGGCGCGTAATAACTCTATGCATGAAAAATATCCTCTGCCTGGTGAAAAAATTAGCATCGATGGATTAGTTATCGATTCAAACAAATATGAGGTAAAAGTGAACGATAAACCGGTGGAGGTTACCCCAAAAGAATTTGAACTCCTGTACTTTTTAGCCAGAAATGCAGGCAGAGTTATGACCAGGGAAAACTTATTGAACAATATATGGGATTACGCTTTTGACGGCGATACCAGGATTGTTGATGTCCACGTGAGCCACCTCCGGGAAAAAATTGAGGCCAACCCCAAAAATCCGGTATATATAAAAACGGTAAGAGGAGTGGGTTACAAATTTAAGGGGGATTAAGCATAAAAAGTGATCAAGTTTAAGCGCTTAAAATGGAAGTTTATCGCAACCTGTATCAGTCTGGTAATAGTCTCCATGCTGATTTTGGGTATTTACCTGCTACAGTCCCTGGAAAAATACTATTACCATAATTTAGAGACACGGCTAAAAAACGAAGCCATGTTAATATCCCACCTGATTAAGGGGAGGCCTGGCAGCTGGAATCTACCTGCCATAGAAAAGGTTGCCGGCCAAGTTGGCAGTGATATAAATGCCCGTGTAACCATTATTGATATTAATGGCACCGTGCTGGGAGATTCTGAAGAAGACGCGGCACAGATGGAGAACCACCTGACCAGACCGGAACTGCAGCAAGCCCTGGCCAAGGGATCGGGAATGACTATTCGCTATAGCAGCACTTTAAAAAGCGATATGATGTACGTAGCCGTGCCGATTCTGTCCAGTGATAAAATGATTGGATTCATACGCACCGCCGTTTCCCTTGCCGCAATCAGGCAGTCTTTATTTAACCTGTGGTCGGTGGTGCTACTGGCAATTTTGCTGGTCGTACTAATAACTCTGCCGGTAAGCCTTGTCCTGGGTAGAAAGGTAACTGAACCGTTGGAACGCTTAATAGATTTTGCAAAGCGCATTTCCGGCGGCGATTATGACCACCGGGTTAGTATAAAAAGCAGTGATGAAATAGGAAAGCTAGCAAACACACTTGAAGAAATGGCCGAAACCATTAAAGAGAAAGTACGGCAGGTTACAGAAAGCAAAAATAAATTAGAAGCAGTATTAGCCAGTATGAGCAGTGGAGTCATATTTGTCAATAAGAACGGCCGGATAAGCCTGGTAAACCCCGCCGCGGAAAGGTATCTCGCTTTTCTGGCCCCAAAGGATGCAGATATACCCTACGCAACTTCCATCAGGGACCCGAAACTGACCTCGGGAATCAATGAAGCCCTTCAAACAGGAAGGCTCGTACAACAACAGCTTAAATTACCTATTCCCCGGGAAACTACCCTTGAGGTGACCATCTCCCCCTTCTTGGACGAAGAAGGGCAATTAAACGGGGTTGTAGCTGTGCTCCACGACATTACCCAAATAAGAAAACTGGAAAAAATGCGTGCAGAATTCGTCGATAACGTCTCCCATGAGTTAAAAACACCGGTTACCGCCATAAAAGGGTTTACTGAGACCCTCCTAGATGGAGCCATGTACGAAAGCGGGACATGCCGGGAATTTATAGAAATTATCGACCATGAAGCCGGACGGTTAAGCCGGTTGATTCAGGATCTGCTGGATCTATCCAGAATTGAGTTCAAAAGAATAAATACTAAGCTCAGAAAAGTAGACCTTTTATCAATTATTTACAATACCTCAATTAAATTACAGGGACATGTGGAAAACTCGGGCCTTGAGTTTACCCTGGACCTACCCGAGAAAACTATGCCGGTCAAAGTAGACAGCGATATGATCGAACAGGTTTTATTTAACTTAATTGACAACGCTGTTAAGTATACACCGGCGCATGGCCGGATTAAAATTGAGGTTGACGAATCAGAAAAGGACATTACTGTATGGGTGCGCGATACCGGTATCGGTATACCGCGGGAAGACCTGGACAGGGTTTTTGAAAGGTTCTACAGGGTGGACAAAACCAGAAGCCGCGCCATGGGCGGAACTGGTTTGGGACTTAGTATCGTTAAACATATCATAGATTTTCACGGAGGTACCGTGGGGGTTGAAAGCACTCCAGGCATTGGTTCCAACTTTTATTTTACATTGCCAAAGGATAATGACTAAACAGATGGTATAATATTGAAGTCCGGATATTTTAAGAGGCAGACTATGTTTTAGTCTGCCTCTTAAATTGCTTAATCTATTCGAATGTAGCCGACTTCCTCAACTATGTCCTGACCTTCAGTACTTAAACCAAAATCCAGGTAAGCTTTGGCAATTCCTTTAGCTTCACCGATGGTATACATGTTCAGGTTGCGTACTATAGGATATTCACCGTTTTTAGCGGTTTCAACTGTAGGTTCCACGGGGCTTTTGCCTTCTGCGCTAACCGGCAGGGCTTTAACAGAACTGCCTACAAAAGCCAGGCCGCAGTAACCAATGGCTGTTTCTTCCTGGGCAACGGAGCTGGCCATAGCAGCATTGGAAGCGGCTTTCCGCGCGCCGGCAATAAATTCTTCTTTTTCCAGGACACTCTCTTTGAAATATTCGTAAGTGCCGGAACTACTATCCCTAGTGTAAACCAGAATCTCCGCGTCTTTTCCGCCCACATCTTTCCAATTGGTGATCTTGCCGGTAAAGATGTCCTTTAGTTGAGCAAGGCTAAGCAACTCCACAGGGTTATCCGGGTTTACGGTAACAGCCAGGGCATCTAGACCCACCACGTATTCTTTAACTTTACCTTTGATTTGTTCCTTTTCTTCGTCTTTCATTTCGCGGGAGGTCATCGCAATTTCAGTGGTGCCGTTAATAAGCGCTGCAATCCCGTTGCCGGAACCCGTGCCGGAGATTACCACATCTACTTCCGGATTTTCTTCATTAAATGCTTCCGCCCAACCCTGGGCAATGGGGGTTACGGTGGTGGAACCGTTAACCTGTAAAGAACCGCTTAATTCCGTGGCATTTTGCTGTCCCTGTTCTTTGTTGTCTCCGTTTCCACAGCCAGCTACCAAACCAGCAGCAAGCATTAAAACAACTAGTAGTAATGACATACGTGACCATTTTCTAAACATACTAATCTCTCTCCTTTTTTATTTTTACTAAACTGTCTTGTACCAATATAGCAAACAGTATTTAAGTTGGATTTAAAACTATGTAAATTAAGTAAATTTAAGATTAATGTTTAATGATCTTAAATTATTGAGAAACCGCCTGCTCAAAAAGGCGGTTTAAATAAAGAGCTATCCTTCGGGTTGGTTTTAACGAACCACCGAGCTCATGTCACCAAGCTCAAGTCTCTCTCCGGTAATCATATATATTATCCATTCACTTAGATTTGTGGCATGGTCGCCAATGCGCTCCAGGTATCTGGCAATAAACAAAAGGTATATGGATTGTTTAATAGTACTTGCATCCCTGGCCATTAATTCAGCTAGTTCAGTAAAAGTATTCTTGTATAGTTTATTAATCTCACGGTCATGCATGGCAGCTTGCAAGGCCAAATCACGGTCCTGTTTCACGAAGGCGGTCAAATTCTCTCTGACCATTTGCTGCGCTAGTTCTGCCATACGCGGCAAATCCACCAGAGGCTTAATCAAAGGCTCGCTGCCTATTTTAAGAACAATTTTGCTAATATTGCGGGCATAGTCGCCCATTCTTTCCAGATCAGTGTTAATTTTAAGCGCAGTGCTAATAAACCTGAGATCACGGGCCATCGGCTGTTGCAGCGCTAGGAGTGAAAGACACATGCTCTCAATAGCCATTTGCAACCGGTCTATGTTATCATCCTCCATGACCACCTTTTCCGCCAGTTCCAAGTCCTGGTTTACCAAAGCCACTGCAGCCATATCAATTGCATTTTCAACCAGATTACCCATTTGCAGTATGTCGTTTCTTAATTTGCTTAGTTGTTCTTGAAAAGACTCTCTTACCATTCCGGAAATCTCCTTTTAACCGAACCTGCCGGTTATATAGTCCTCAGTACGCTTTATCCGCGGCGCTGTAAATATCGTATTAGTAACATCGTATTCAATCATTTCACCATTTAGGAAAAAACCCGTAAAATCAGAGACCCGTGCGGCCTGCTGCATATTATGAGTAACAATTACAATAGTATAGTTGCTTTTTAACTGATGAATCAGGTCTTCCAGTTTGGCGGTTGAGATAGGGTCAAGGGCGGAGGCCGGCTCATCCATGAGTATGACCTGCGGGTCAACCGCCAGAACCCTGGCAATCACCAACCTTTGCTGCTGCCCACCTGATAACCCCAGCGCTGATTTATGCAACCTATCCTTTACCTCATCCCAAAGCGCCGCCGCCCGCAAGCTATTTTCAACGATCTCATTTAAGGTATCCTTTTTTTTATGGCCATGAATACGCGGACCATAGGCTATATTATCGTAAATAGACATGGGAAACGGATTGGGTCTCTGAAAAACCATACCAACTTTCTTACGCAATACCACCGGGTCTACCCCGACGTCATAAATACTATCATTATCAAGCAGCACTTCTCCCTCAATTCTAGTTCCGTCAATGACATCATTCATACGATTCAATGTCCGCAAAAAAGTCGATTTGCCACATCCCGAGGGGCCAATCAAAGCCGTGACCGTGTTTTCCTTAATTGGCAAGCTGACATTAATTAAAGCTTGAAATCCTTTGTAATACAGGTTGAGATTCCTGGTTTCCATTTTATTTTTATTGCCCATGTAACCACCCTTTAACATTTTCATTACCGCATTCGTTTTAGCCTCATCTTAGTTCGTATGACAACCGCAACCAGATTCATAGCACCAACTATGGCCAGAAGAACTAGCGCAGCCCCGAAAGCCATCTGCTGAGATACATTAGGCACTTCCGTGGATATAGCATAAAGGTGGTACGGCAACGCCATTACCTGGTCGTATACGGAATCAGGTAGCCTGGGAGTATAAACCACCGCCGCGGTGAACATAATCGGCGCTGTTTCACCCGCTGCCCTTCCGATACCTAGTATGGCTCCGGTAAGTATGGACGGTAACGCCACCGGTAGGACAACACGTCGCACGGTTTGCCACCGGGTTGCACCCAAGGCCAGGCTGGCATAACGATAGCTGTCCGGAACCGCCAGCAGTGCTTCTTCGGCGGTGGAAATAATTATGGGCAGAGTTAAAATACCCAGCGTAAGCGCACCGGCAGCCAGGGATCGCCCCAGGCCCAGCGTCAGCACGAACATGCCCATGCCGAACAGCCCGTATACCACCGACGGTACTCCGGCCAGGTTGATAATAGCTATCCTGATCAGTTTAGTAAAAAAATTCTCCCTGGAATATTCAACAAGGTAAATGGCAGTGCCTATGCCAAGCGGTAGAGCCACCAGTATAGTCCCCACAGTAAGCGCCATTGTGCCGATAATGGCCGGGAAAATACCGCCCTCTGTCAAAAATTTGCGCGGTGGCTGCGTCAAAAACTCCCAGGTCAACGCCGGCCATCCTATCCAGATAAGATAGCCTATAATAGACACCACCGGAACAACGGCCATAAAAGTCAACACCGCCAGCGCTCCGAAACCGGCTTTCTCCTTTAACCTTTTACTCATCATAATGACGCGCCTCTTTTAACCGAAGAAGTTTTAGTAAAAATAAGATCTGTTATCAAGTTAATTACAAAGGTAATGGTAAATAATATTATACCTAGCCCGAACAAGGCCTGGTAATGCAGACCGCCTTGGACTGTTTCCCCCATTTCCGCCGCTATGTTTGCAGTTATAGTACGCACCGGGTCAAATATGGAATGTGGAATAATCATAGCATTCCCGGCTACCATTAACACTGCCATAGTTTCGCCAACAGCCCTGCCCAGTCCCAGCATGGAGGCAGCCATCAAACCCGAGCGGGCACTAGGCAGCACAATCTTAACTGTGGTTTCCCACTTGGTAGCCCCCAGGGCCAGCGAAGCCTCCCTATATTCGCGGGGAACCGCATCCAGAGCATCTTCAGAAATACTTACTACCGTAGGAAGCGCCATGATGGCCAGTACCAGCGCGGCAGTAAAGGCTGTAAGTGCGCTGGGCAAGTCAAGCAAATCCTTAATTATTGGAGCCAGCACCGTCAATCCCAAAAAACCGTAAACAACCGAGGGAATACCGGCAAGCAGCTCAATGACTGCTTTAGCAATTTCACGGACGCTGCGCGGCGCCACCTCGGCCAGATATACCGCTATACCAATACCGGCCGGAATTGCTATTATACCGGCGCCCAGCGTTACTATAATGGAACCAATGATCATTGGTAGCGCACCGAAATGAGGCGGCTCGGAAACCGGTAACCATTTAGTGCCGAAAATAAAGTCCAGCACACCAACGTAATGAAAGGCACCAATGCCTTCCCGGAATAACAAGAAAAAAATAAGAAAAAGTATTAATATAGAAGTCCCCGCAATTAAACCTAAAAGATACTTGATGCCTTTTTCATAGTAATCAGATAACCTTGTCTTCATCGGAGCCTCCACACTAAACATTATTTGCACTTAACTGTCCTGACCGCATTGACTAAACTTTACTACCTTCTTGTCTACTGTAACAAATAATTATTGATAATAAATTGACTGTTTGTAAGGTTTGTAAACGCAGCATTTAATTTTTATTAAAAAAATGCATGAAAAAGGGGCAACCCGTAAGGTTACCCCCTGTCAATTATATTTTCATAAAAAAAACTGACTAGTAGCTTCTAACTTAGTCATTTACACTAAATAGTTTATTTTCCACATTGCCTTCTTTTAGTTCCAACCTTTCCCCTGTGATCATGTAAACAATCATCTCGCTTAAATTGGTGGCGTGGTCACCAATCCGTTCCAGGTACCTGGCTATAAATAATAAGTAAACCGCCTGCTTAATATTATTGGGATCCTTGGCCATTAACTGTTGTAATTCATTAAAAACCTTGGTAAAGTATGCATTTATGTCATTGTCAAGCATGGCCGTCTTCAAGGCCTTTTCGCGGTCCTGATTAACATAAGCCGTTAAGTTTTCCCGAATCATTACCTGTACTAAATCGGCCATGAGAGGGATATCGATCAGCGGTTTAATAAATGGTTCATTACCTATTGATACAGCCACCTTGGCGATGTTACTGGCATGATCGCCCATCCTTTCCAAGTCGGTGATAATTTTTAAAGCAGTCCCGATGAACCTAAGGTCACGGGCTATAGGCTGTTGTAATGCCAGCAGTGACAGGCACCGGCCTTCTATATCCAGCTGCAGCCGGTCAATATTTTCATCGTTCATTGCCACCTGTACCGCAAGTTCCAAGTCCTGGCGTTTTAAAGCATCAACCGACATTTCAATAGCGTTTCCCACCATTTTGCCCATAAGCAAAATATCGTTTCTCAATTTATTAAGTTGTTCTTGAAAAGACTTTCTGGCCATTTTTTAGCCCCCTTTTAACGAACCTACCCGTGATGTAATCTTCCGTGCGCTATTCTCGTACGCGGTAAATATTTATTTAGTTGCCAATTTTCAATCATTTAACCATTAAAAAAGAAACCAAGTATAAGCTAAGATATAAGTGCTTGCGACATATAATTTGTAGCTTTTATGTTAGTATAGTTGTTTATTAACTGGTAAATCAAGTACTAAATTTTTGCCTTGTGCCGGAGTTTAACGACAATTGGACTTGGGTCTGCATCAGGTTGGCTAACAGAGATATTGAAAGATTTTTTTAATTACATCTCTTTAGGTTAACCCATAGGATGGCTGATCGACAGGCATATATAATTAAATTTTACCATTATCCGGTGTTTCTTCTTCGCAAACAGGATCTACATGTATATTTACCCGCGTATTTCTGAACTCTTCCCACATAGCCTTTTTAAGACAACCAATAATCTCATGTATTTCTATAACTGTAACATATTGATCAACAGTAATATGAAAATCAATATGCTTCATATTGCCTGATTTTCTGGTCTTTAACTTGTGGAAACCATGGAATTTATCACTATGTTTTTCTATGACTTTTACTATTGCGGCTTCTTCTACATCTGTCAACTTGGTATCCAAAAGATAGTCCAAGGCATTTTTGCACAGTTCCCATGCTTCCTTGATGATAAGCAAGGCAACTAAAATAGCCACAATCGGATCAAGTATATGCATCCCGGTTAGTTTAATAAGCACCAAGCCAACAGCTACCCCAAAAGATGTGTAAACATCAGTTTTTAAGTGCAGGGCATCGGCCTCCAAGGCCATCGAATCCTCTTCCCGGGCAACCTTATATAACTTTCTTGAAACCAGAAGATTTATTAAGGATGCACCTAACATAACAGCAATAGCCAGGGTAGTCTGTTCAATTTCAACAGGCGCATAGATTTTCTTGATAGCTTCCTTTAAAATCATTCCGGCCGCAATAAAAATTAAGAGGCCTTCAGCTATACCGGATATATTTTCTATCTTACCATGACCGTAAGGGTGCTCCCGATCGGCGGGCTTGGCGGACTGTCTGACGGAGAAAAACGATATCAATGACGCAACCAGATCCATTCCGGAATGGATCGCTTCCGAAATGATACTTACTGAACCGCTTAATATGCCTGTTATTACTTTTAAAATGACTAGTGTTGTATTGGATATAATCGATAATAGCGCAACTCTAGCCCTTCTGTCCCAGGACTTCATCAATAAAACCTCCTGATTTATAAAAAACATCCGTGGAACATTTTACTGTCCCACAGATGTTTCATCTGTTGCCGTCACCGGCCCGGCTATAAGAACTCTCCAACGGTTCATAGCCTGCTCAGTTTACATCGTAGATTTATAAAAAAAAATTATTAATTTATATTATGCTCTAAAAGTAATGTTTGTCAAACAAAATTAAATAAGTCTGCGTTCATATTCCTTACGGTTTATTTTGTTTCATTATACAATATTAAACCCCAAAGCACTAAATATTTCTTGATAACTTTGTATAATTAAATGCTTATCGCGAAGAACTTTTTAGCCGCTAGCACGTCTTAGTTATAAAGCGGCTAAAAGTCTTAAAAATAAAATGATGCACGAAAAGTTAGGATGGTGTATTAATGCGCAAGTTATTGTTTTTAACGCTGACTGCATTGCTTCTATTGGTCATTAGCGGTTGCGGAAGTGCAACAGAGAACACGCCCGCTCCGGGCGTCAAAAGTGACCAGTATGCTAATCATGCTGCCGATATGTCTACTGAACAAAGAGAAAAAACAGAGACGGAGGAAGACGGTCAGTCCGGCGTGCAGCAAAAATTGATTACCACCGTAAACCTGGTAATGATTGTGTACGACGTAGAAAAAGCCGTCTCAGAGATTGATAAAATACTTTCGGAAGTTAACGGCCATATCCAGGTAGCTAATCTTTGGCATACCAACGACCGGCCCCAGTGTAGTTTGGTTTTGCGAATACCCGCAGAAATGGTGGATAAGACCTTGCCACGCTTAGAAGCACTGGGTCGAGTCGATAATAAGAACATTGCCGGTCAAGATGTCACCGAAGAGTATTACGACATCGAAGCACGCAATAACAACCTCAAAAAGCAGGAGGAACGGTACCTGGAGCTGCTGAGCAAGGCAAATACGGTTAAGGATATGTTGGAAATTGAGAACCAACTGGCCCGAATACGCGGTGAGATTGAATCCCTTGAGGCCAGACTAAAGGTGCTAAATAACCAGGTAGACTTGGCCACCATAAACGTAGAACTCCGTTCACCCCAAGGATTATCCACCGGCGAAAAACTGCGGGACCCCTTCAGCCGTCGGATACAGGCCGGATGGCAGCGTGGTGTCAACGGCATGATCAACCTTGTTCAAGATCTGCTTGTTCTAGCGGTTATATTATTGCCCTATACACCAATTTTTGCCGTGGGAGGTTACCTCTTCTACCGATTATATAAAATAAGATTGACGAGAAAAAATAGCGGCGGTAAGAAATAATAATGGAGGTTAAAGCATGCAAAAACGCAGGTTAACAGCACTTTGGGGGATTTCTTTCTTTCTTTCATTATTAATGACAGGCTGTAGTATTTTTGATTGCCGTACTGAAAAAGATAGTAAATCGGGGCTGCAAATATATTCAATAACGACAAGTATAGGTGCTATAGATAATAATAATTTTGACATACAAAGATTTTCATACTCCATATACCTGACCAATGAAGATAGCGAAAAACAGTATGTTAAATGGATTGAACCTGTTTTAGGAGATAGCTTTGCTAAGCGGGTGACCAACCAAGATTTAAAGGTTAATATAAATAAGCCGATAGAAGCAAATGAAAACATTGAAATTGAAGGGGAATTGATTTTTGACAGCGGCGATTTATCAAAACAAGATATAGTCGATTTAGAACCCTATATCACTGATATAAAAATCGTATCCGAGAAAATAATAAATGTAGAAACAAATAATTAACCGAAATCAACTTTTTTTAATATTTTCACTGATAAAGGGAAGAAAATACCCCCAAGGATACTAAGATTTTTGGAGGACTATCTATACCAAAAAACGTCGCAACAACTATTTTAGATCAGCTTGCTACCTGGGGTGTGAATAAAGTCTACGGATTTATCTGAGATGATGTATTCCACCTTTTGAATGCCCTGGCAAGCCGGTCTCAAATTGAATTTTACCAGGTGCGCCATGAGGAAACATGAATAACCGCTCTCTTGCCTCCGGCACCTGCCTTCAGCAGTGCCTGGAATGCCGGGGAACAAAAGAGACAGTCTTTTGTTCCCCTTTGTTTACTGCATCAAACAGGTTTTTATCTAATCAGCTTCCCCGCAAAAATGCTATAATAAAGCTATGTAAAATAGGTATATGCTAGTGATCGCTACCATACTGATAAACGAAAGGTGATGCGGGTGTATAAACAGCGCAATAAAGCAAACTGGCAGGTGTGGTGGAGGCTGTTACGGCCCCATACCCTGACTGCCGCCTTTGTTCCCGTAACAGTTGGAACAGCACTGGCTCTTCAAGTGGGACAAGTTAACTTTCCCCTGTTTTTGGCCATGCTGCTGGCATCATTGCTCATTCAGGCAGCCACCAATATGTTTAATGAATACTACGATTATGTAAAGGGTTTGGACACTCCGGAATCTGTGGGCATAGGCGGCACCATTGTCCGTGACGGTGTCCAGGCGTCAACAGTCTTATATATTGCTCTAGCCTTTTATGCCCTGGCCATTGTCGCGGGGTTCTATATTTGCACTGCCAGCAGTTGGTGGCTTGCCGCTGTAGGTCTTGCTTGCATGGCTGCCGGTTACCTTTATACCGGCGGGCCGTATCCTATTGCCTATACTCCGCTGGGAGAACCTCTTTCCGGAATATTAATGGGCATGACCATTATCCTAATTTCTTTCTTTATCCAAACTAACATTGTAACTTTACAAAGTGTACTTGTTTCTGTTCCGATTACCGTGCTCATCGGTAACATTCTGCTGTCCAATAATATCCGGGACCTTGACGGTGACCGGGACAAAGGCCGCCACACTCTGCCTATACTTATTGGCAGGGACAGAGCAATCACGCTTCTAGCATTTATGTTTATTTTCTGCTATCTCTGGATTACCGGCTTGGTGCTGCTGCACATCATCACACCGTGGTCCTTGCTGGCCCTGGGCAGTATTCCCAAAGCCCGACGGGCCGTTAACGGTTTTCGTGGCAAAAGCCTGGCAGTAGAAATGATGCCGGCCATGCAAGCAACCGCCCAGACTAATACTGTTTATGGGTTTTTATTGGCCGCCGGGCTGGCTATAAGCTGCTGGTTTTAACAATCTCGTTATTCCTATTGGAGCATTGAAGTGTTTTATATTTATCGGATATGATATATAGAGAAAGATGTTTACCGAGGGAGGATTAATATTATGGAAGAGTGGGTAACCTTAAAGTCTTTATTTGATACTGAAGAAAAAGCATTAAAAACCGCCAATATTGTTGCTACTACAGAGTCCAGACTGGCCAGTGAGCCGCATGGTCCCCAATACGAAGTGGAAACAAGGCTTGAACAGGTGGAGGACAAGTGGCGGGTATCCTGGCGCAAAGTGTTTGTCGGCTTTAAATCCGGCTGTAGCAGCTGCCAATCCTGCCAGCCACCAGCACCAAAACGCACCGGCACCGGCAAGGTTATACCTTTTAGAAAATCCACTGTTTAGTATGCCGGTATTTATTTTCGCATATTTTTTAATTATTTAGCCTGTCTGTTTGAAACCTTAAGCCGGACAGGCTATAAATAATTACCGGTTAACAAAAGTTATTCAAAAATGGCCATTAAGAAAGGGTACAAAATGAGCTTGTTAATTGCTGAAAACATTTCTAAAAGCTACAGTGATAAAAAACTGCTCAACGATGTCAATCTTAGCTTAAATGATGGGGATAAGCTCGGGTTAATCGGTATTAACGGCACAGGAAAGTCCACGCTGCTTAAAATTATTGCCGGAGTAGAAAAAGCAGACGAAGGACAGGTTACTAAAGGGAATACGATGCAAATAGCCTACCTGCCCCAGAATCCTGATTTTGATGACCGGGCTACGGTACTGGAGCAGGTATTTAAAGGTGATAACCCTTTAATGCAGTTAATCAGGGAATATACTACGGCCTTGAGCAACCCGAATACCCCCAGCGAGCAAGTTGTGCAACTAACCCGCAACATGGATGCCTTAAACGCCTGGAACTTGGAAAGTGAAGCGCAGTCCATCCTGACCAGGCTGGGCATTAAAGACTTTAATGTCCCCATCAGCACTTTATCCGGCGGGCAGAAAAAAAGGATCGCGCTGGCAGCGGCGCTGGTCAACCCTGTGGATTTACTAATTTTAGATGAACCGACCAACCACCTGGACAATGAGGCCATCGACTGGCTGGAGCAGTACCTGAATAAAAGAAAAGGCTCCCTGCTCATGATTACCCATGACCGTTATTTCTTAGACCGGGTGGTCAACCAGATTATAGAACTGGACAGGGGCAGCCTTTACCTGTACAAAGGCAATTACAGCTACTACCTGGAGAAAAAAATTGAACGTGAAGAAATAGAGCAGTCCACCGAGTTAAAAAGGCAGCAATTGCTTAAAAAAGAGCTGGCCTGGCTCAAGAAAGGGGCCAAAGCCAGGTCCACCAAGCAAAAAGCCAGAATAGACCGCTACCATAAGTTAAACAACCAGCAGCCCGTTAACCAAAAGAGCGAGCAACTGCAAATTTCCGTGCCCACCAGCCGCCTGGGCAAGAAAACCATAGAACTGGAGCAGGTATTCAAAACATTTGACGGCACCAAGGTAATCGATAATTTTAGCTTTAAGCTTGCCAGAGGCGACCGGGTCGGAATCATTGGTCCAAATGGCAGCGGCAAGACAACCCTACTTAACATCATCTGCGGCCAAGTACGACCGGACAGCGGCACGGTGGACACCGGGGGAACAGTTAAAATAGGGGTGTTCTCCCAAGAAATGCAGCATATTGACGGTAGTTTGAGGGTTATCGAATATATTAAGGGAGGGGCAGAATATTTAAGCACTGCGGAAGGAGATAAAATAAGCGCCTCGCAAATGCTGGAGAGGTTTTTGTTCCCCCCCGGCCTGCAATGGAGTCTGATTGCAAAGCTATCCGGCGGGGAGCAAAGAAGACTCTACCTGCTCAGAGTGCTTATGGAAGCGCCCAATATACTGCTTTTGGACGAACCTACCAATGACCTGGATATAGCAACGCTGGCCATTTTGGAAGATTACCTGGATGACTTTAACGGCGCGGTGTTGGCCGCTTCCCACGACAGGTATTTTTTGGACCGCATAGCGGAAAAGATTTTATCCTTTGAGGAAGACGGGCATATTGGACAGTACACCGGCAATTATACGGATTACCGTGCCAAGCACGGCGACCGGGCCGAGAATAAAGTAAACAAAGCAGTTACGGCTGGAGATGTATCCCCAAAACAGCAGAATAAGCGTCAGGAAGAACAAAGAAAAAAGAATAAACTTAAACTTACTTATCATGAACAAAAAGAATACGCTGAAATAGACGATATCATTGCCGGGCTGGAAGATCAAATCAAGCAACTGCAAACTAAAATTAACGAGGCCGCTGCAGATTACGTCTTATTGCAGCAGTTAGTAACAGAAAAGGACGAAGTGGAAAACCGGCTTCAAGAGAAAATGGAAAGATGGGTTTACTTAAATGAGCTGGCTGAAAAAATTAGGGGTCAGGCTTAAACTTTCTTAAACTTTGTAAAGTCCAGCGGCACCACTATACAAACCGGCATACAAGCTTAACCCCGCCCGATCTTTTCCAGAAAAGCAGCTATCCGGCCACCGCCGGGCAAGCGGCGCACATCCTCGGCCCGCACACCACCTAGGCATAAAATGGCTGCGGGGTACAGTACCGCACCGGCCGTTACGGCCAGCAAAGTTGGCAAGGTATTACCACCCATTTCTATTACACTCACCCGATAAACGGCCAGCACACCGGCGGACATAATCAGCGCAGCAGGCACGGACCGGGACAGCGACTCCCACAGGTTAAACCGCAAGCCTGCCAGGCGCGAGAGCATTATTACATTGAGCAGCGAAGAAATCACAAAGATCACCACGGTGCCATAAGCGGCGGCCCGGATACCCAATACGGGAGTCAAGTAATAAGTAATGGCGATCTCAAAAAAAATGCCGATCACCAGGTTACGTACAGGCACAATAGCCTTGCCCATGCCCTGTAGCGCTCCCGCCGTAACAAGGTGCACCGACCAAAATATTACTACGCCGGACACAGCGGCCAGGGGTACCCCGGCCTCCGCTTCGGCAAACAGCAGCTCGGTTAGCTGAGGGGCCAGCAAATACAGGCCGGCCGCTGCAGGCAGAGCAAACAGTATTGACAGCCGCAGCGCCTGGGACAATTGATACCTGATGCGATCCATATTTTGCAAAGCAAAAAATTCAGCTACTGAGGGCACCAAGCTGGAACCCAGTGAAACGGCTAGGGCAATGGAGATATTGATAAACGCCATCGCCATCTGGTTATATTGCCCGAACAGGGCAACAGCCTGCTGGTGACTGTAGCCGGCAAACTGCAGCCGGTCAATAATCAACCACTGGTCAATAAGATGAGTAATAGACATGGCCACCGAAGCAAACGATACCGGCAAAGCCACGATAAAGATTCGCTTGAGCAGGGATAGCGTTCCCTCCCTAGCCCCGGACAAATCCCGGCCGGCCAGCTCCAACATATCCCGGCGCTGCCAGCGGTAAAGGAAAACCAACATCAGCGTAGCCCCCACCGCCCCGGGCACGGCGCCAAAGTTGGCCCCGGCGGCGGCAACAGATAAACCCTGCGGCAGCAGCAGGTAACTAAACAGCAAGGTAGCCCCCACCAGCAGTACCTGGTCGGCCAGCTGCGAGTAAGCTACAGCCCGCATGTTCTGCAGTCCCTGGAAAAACCCCCGATACGCAGCGGTAACAGCGGCAAAAAATATCACCGGGGCAATAGTTTGCATTCCCAGATAAGCCTCGGGTATTTGCACCAAACCGCGCTCAATCAGCCATTCCGCACCGAAAAACAGCAACAGAGCAAAGGTAACACCCAGCACCAGCATGGCGGCACGGGCCACCCGGAAGGTGCGCATTGCATCACGGTAGTGTCCCAAAGCCATTTTTTCGGAGACAATACTGGCTACGGCCACCGGTATGCCGGCTGACGATAGAGTGAAAAACAACAGGTAAATTTGATTGGGCACAGCATAGATACCCAGCCCCTCATCCCCCAGCAAACGGCCCAGGGGAATGCGGTAAACCGCGCCTAAAATTCTAATGATCATCCATGAAACAGTCAGGGTCAAAGCACCCTGCAATACTGTTTGCTTGTTCAATAGTTTATTAGCCATGTAATATCTCCCGTGCTGATCATATTGCCATAATTGAAGTTTATATAAATTGCCGGCTTAACTTTGCGTCAACTGATTAGATCCAACGATTTCCCCACACAGTCTAAGCAAGTTGATACTTGCCACCGGAACCGGGTTGTAGCCCTTCGGCGGCCAGCAAACGCACCTTCCACGCAAGACCAGAGCCAAAACCACCAATACTGCCGTCACCGCGAATTACACGGTGACAGGGGACAACCAGTAAAATACGGTTTGCCCCCAAGGCGCCACCCACTGCCCGTGTGGCCCGGGGATAGTTGATCTGGGCGGCTACCTGTCCATAGGACAGCAGCGTGCCGTACCGGATCTCCCGCACCACCATTAGCACTCGCTGCTGAAAAGGTGTAAACAACGACCAGTCCACGGGAAAGTCAAGCTGCACCCGCTCCCCGTCAAAATACCGCTTTAGCGCTTGCGCCAGACCGGCGAGCACATGGCCGGGCTCCGGCGGCAACACAGGACACCCTTCATTTACCCCCAGCCAAGTCAGATAGCGCAAGCACTCCTCAACACTGGGCTGAGGCAGCGTCAACGCCACCAACCCTGCTTCGCTGCGCGCTGCTCCCACCCAACCGGCCGGCGTAGCCACCAGCCAAACTAAGGGGTCCTGCCTATATTTTTTTAACTTAACTTTTTTAAATTCATATGTCACTATAATACTCCATTATTATCAGCAATAGCCAACGCTACCCTGTCTTTAATACTACCGCCCGGGTTAAAATACTCCAGTTTGGCCAGTATCCTGCCTGACAGGCCGCTGCCAAATCGCTTCAGCTCATATAGGGGCGTATTACCGATTAATTGCTTAATATCGTAAGCAAACGACATAATAATCACATCCATAACCTTAATTTTACATACGAATTTACTTTATCACCGCCGGCAAGGCTTGTCAATTAAGGCGGTTTAATGTGAAGCATTACAGCCCGGATACAAAAAAATGTATAGTTAATTTTCAATGTGCAAAAATAACCTTCAAAGGAGGAGGTATGCGTGAAATCAGACAGATTAGTTGCAGGTGGATTGGCTGGAGCAGTAGCGGCATTTGTACAATATGTTTCCTGCACTATTGCCAAGGCAACAGGAATAACTGATCGTACATTTAAAGATTTTGCCGCTGTAATCGTAACTTTCAAGGACTACCCGGGCATTTTAGGTTTTATTGTAGGATTTATCGCCCACCTAATTGTTGGTGTTATGCTTGGTATCATTTTTGTCTATATAATAATGCTTACTTCTAATCGTTATCTGTACATAAAAGGGCTGGGCTATGGAGCAGTATGTTGGTTCCTACTGTCCGGCTTAGGAACAATTTTTAAACTACCTATGCTTAAAGATATACCACCGTTCGCCGCTCTTTCCACACTTATGGGCTCTTTAATTTATGGTGCGGTAATTGCTTATACTCTTAAACTTTTAGAAAAAAAAACAAACCTGCTATGAAAAGTTTAACCAATACCTTACCCTCAGAATCTCAGGGAGCCTTGCGCCCTAGCACCTCATCCACGGTATGTACCGAGCGTAACAAGTGATTGCTATTGTCACTATACAATGCTACAAAAACCGACAAATAGTGTGCCTGCGTGCCAGATTACATGACCTGGTCACCGTAGGCGCAAATTTTGAAAAATTGCTTACAGCCAGCCAGGAGCTGGATAAGTTTATAAACCCCGGTACGCTGATTTGTCAGCTGCCGAGTTGCAATGTATGGACACAAATACGTCTACTTTAGCCCGGTTGGCTACCTTGCACCGCATGCCAAGGTCGGCGTTAATACTGTTAGCCAACAGCTTGTCCGTGTCCCTGGTGAGTATTACGTCTACGCCTGAATTACTGAGAATGTTAGCTACTTTTTGTGATACCGTTAGGGTGGCCACAGGCATACAACTGCTGGACCGCCTCTTCCGGTGTAGCCGCTTGGCGTACCGGCTTGTATCTGTCTACCTTCAGGAATTTGTGATGGTCAACCATGGTTTTTGATTTCTTTGACGTCCTCGCGTACATCCTCAATAATACCTAATTTATCGCTTAATTCAGCAATAATCGTTTGGTAATTTTGTTCCCGCTTTGAGTTTTCCCGCAGTACATAAAAAAGCAGCGCTGTGAATAGCACTGCAAAAAACCGGTGGCGATAATATAATTATACTGGTAAAAGTTTCTGCCTGACGATTCAGGTGTTTTGTGATATTTTGAAATAGTTCGCCAAATGTGAGCATAGCAACCCGGGCACTAAAAAGACCCCCGCAAAATCGGGGGTCTTCGGTATTTATTACATCATGCCGCCCATGCCGCCCATGCCGCCCATTCCAGGAGGCATACCCATAGCCTTGGGATCTTCGGGCTTATCAGCCACCAAAGTTTCAGTGGTTAAAATCATGGCCGCGATACTGGCTGCATTCTGCAATGCAGAGCGGGTAACTTTGGCAGGGTCAACGATACCTGCTTCAATCATGTTTGTATATTCGCCGTTAAGGGCGTTAAAGCCTACACCGGGTTCAGCAACCCGAACTTTTTCCACAACAACGGAACCTTCCATGCCCGCGTTATTGGCAATCTGCCGCAGAGGTTCTTCCAGAGCCCGGCGCACAATGTCCAGACCCACTTTTTCATCCATGCTGTCGGTAGTAAGCTCCGACAGCGCACTGATAGCTTGCACATAAGCAACGCCGCCGCCGGAAACAATACCTTCCTCAACAGCCGCACGGGTAGCGTTTAAGGCATCTTCAAGGCGCAGCTTTTTCTCCTTCAATTCGGTTTCAGTAGCAGCACCCACCTGAATAACGGCCACGCCGCCCGCAAGTTTGGCCAACCGCTCTTGCAGTTTTTCCCGGTCGAAATCGGAAGTAGTTTCATCTATTTGCTTCCTAATCTGAGCTACCCGGGCAGTAATTTCGTCAGTGCTGCCGACACCACCCACGATAATGGTTTCTTCTTTCTTAATACGCACCTTGGAGCAACGCCCCAGCATGGTGATATCAGTTTTATCCAGTTTTAAGCCTACTTCTTCGGAAATCACGGTGCCGCCGGTTAGGATGGCAATATCCTGAAGCATAGCCTTGCGGCGATCGCCAAAGCCGGGAGCCTTAACAGCCACACAGGTGAAAGTGCCGCGCAGTTTGTTCAGCACCAGAGTAGCTAAAGCTTCGCCCTCAACATCTTCGGCAACAAGCACCAGTGCTTTGCCGGATTGCACTACTTTTTCCAGCACCGGCAAAATGTCCGCTACTGCAGAAATTTTACGATCTGTAATTAGAAGATAAGGATCATCCAAATTGGCTTCCATTTTATCAGTATCGGTGATCATGTACGGGGATATGTAACCCCGGTCAAAGTTCATCCCTTCCACAACTTCCAGGGTAGTGCCGATACCTTTCGATTCTTCGACGGTAATAACCCCGTCTTTACCCACTTTTTCCATAGCATCGGAAATCATGTTGCCGATAGAATCATCGTTGGCGGAAATTGAAGCAACCTGGGCAATGGCGGCCCTGGTTTCCACTGTCTTGGCCGTACTCTTAATAACGTCAACGGCTTTATCAACAGCCTTTTCAATGCCCCGCTTAATGATCATGGGATTGGCACCGGCAGCTACGTTTTTCAAACCTTCCCGCACAAGGGCCTGGGCCAGCAATGTGGCCGTGGTGGTACCGTCACCTGCAACATCGTTAGTCTTGGTAGCCACTTCTTTAACAAGCTGAGCACCCATATTTTCAAACGGATCTTCCAGTTCGATTTCTCTGGCAATGGTCACGCCGTCATTAGTAATCATAGGTGAACCAAATTTTTTGTCCAAAACTACATTTCGGCCTTTGGGGCCTAGGGTAATCTTAACCGCATCAGCCAGCGCGTTTACACCCTTTTCCAGTGCTTTACGAGCATCTTCGCGGAAAATAATGTCTTTACCTGCCACTTTAACTTACCTCCTTCAATTTAATATATCTCATGCTAAAAACTCTTCAATAATACCTTAATACCTTGCTTAAAAGCTCACACAGCCAGCTACTCGATTACGCCGAGGACGTCCATTTCCCGTAAAATCAAGTACTCCACATCGTCGATTTTAATTTCATTGCCCGCGTACTTGGAAAACAGCACCTTGTCCCCTGCTTTTAGATCGATAGCTTCGCGCTGCCCGTTATCCAACAGACGGCCCGAGCCAACGGCCACTACTTCGCCTTGCTGCGGCTTTTCTTTGGCCGTATCCGGCAATACAATACCGCTTTTGGTTACTTCTTCGCTAGGCATAGGCTTAACAACTACCCGATCGCCCAAAGGTCTTATCACAAAAACCCCTCCTTAATATTATTTGATAAAGTATTGAGCGGTTTTATTATTGTTAGCACTCATTAATACCGAGTGCTAACACCCAAGTATTATAATATAGAACGAGCCAACCAAAAGCAAGTATTTTTTCACAAGAAATTACCCTTATTTTTTAAAAATAGGACAATTTATTAAAATATTGCTCCGGCTTTCTCCTTCTATATGATTATTGGAGCTTAAATTTTTAACTGTCTGATCTTTTTTGAACTCCTAGAAATATTTTCCCACAATTAACTTAATTTCATACGATAATTTTCCAAAAAATTTATGATAATGTTTATTTTACTACTCTACGCTGCCGCATTCCGTAGCCTGTCCTGTAAGTATTTCCAGACCGTGGGGCAGTGCGGGCAGAATTGCTTCCAGACACTCCCGCACCCCTTTGGGACTGCCTGGTAAATTAACAATGAGGGTCTTGTGCCTAATGCCCGCCACTGCCCGAGAAAGCATGGCCCGGTTGGTTTTTTTCAAGCTTTCCAAGCGCATAACTTCGGCTATGCCCGGCGCCTCACGGTGGATAACCGCCCGCGTAGCCTCGGGAGTATTATCCCGCAGGCTAAAACCGGTACCTCCGGTGGTTAAAATAAGCTCATGCAGGCCACGGTCAGCTAATTCAATTAATGTTTCAACGATAATATCATAATCGTCGGAGATAACCCGGTAATCTCCGACCGTCCAGCCCTGCTGCTCCACCAATTCCCTAATTATACCGGCACTGAGGTCCTCGCGCTCGCCACGCGAACCCTTATCGCTCATTGTTAAAATGGCCGTTTTGAACACGTATTAAGCCCCCTTTAAGAAAGTAACCCTATCATTTACATGTACTTTCTATATTTAAACATAACCGTTACATTTCTTCACCTATATATGTAAAATTAAAACCAACCGGTTTTCTTATAATAAGGCCGGCAATGTACTGGTAACGACCGTCACAGAGAGCGCACATGATGTCGCCCTCAGTGACGGTTAACGGATTGCCGGGTATCCGGGCACCACAACAGCAATAGCAGGCTTTGCCGGGACAAACCGGATGAACATTTACACCGCCACACTATTCCCGGCTGTCGTACATTATTTTGCCGCAGTCCCGCAGGTCGTAACCGCCCAGAGCGTTGACTTCCTGATGGAAAGCGGGCTCTGCCATTACCTCTAACAAGCGCTGGATATACGGTGTATCGTAATAGGCTACCGGAATACACAAATCGTAACGTTCCTCCACCACAGGTACAAAATCCAGTCCCAAAGCCAAAGCTGCGGCTCGAATACCCATGCCGGCATCAGCCGATCCCGAGGCTACCGCCGCTGCCACAGCCATATGGGTGTATTCCTCATGCTCGTAGCCCTTGATATCGTCCGCATTAATACCATGTTCTTGCAATTTATAATCAAACAGAATGCGCGTTCCCGCGCCCCGCTGCCGGTTTATGTAACTGAGACCCAGTTCTACCAGGTCCTCCACCCCACGAATGTTATGGGAATTACCGGGCGCCACCATTAAACCTTGCTCCCGGTGTACTAAATTGACCAGCACAACAGGCTGCCCGGCCAGCAATCGCTTAATGTAGGACACGTTATAATCGCCGGTTTTCCCATCAAGCAAGTGAGTGCCGGCACAGTGGGCCTCGCCCCGTTTCAGGGCGCTCAACCCCCCCAGGCTGCCCACGTTGGCCGAAGAAAGAGTAGCGACGGGATATTTTTGACGCAGGTGATTGGCCAACACATCCAGGGTGATGTCGTGACTGCCGATTATCACCGTAGTCTCCCGGATCTCCTCCAGCGGGCGCATCAATTCCACCGTCACGGAATCTCCGGCGTTGTACCCCTCGGAAAGCCTGGGCACCCGCAGCATACCATCAGCCCGCACCAGCGACATAATCACCCCGGCTCCCCGGGAAATGGCCGTGGCGATAATCTTATCTCCCACCTGTCCCATTTTAACCCTGACAAATTCTTCAATGCCCATAGGTGATACTATTTTACGAGATACTATAGCACCGGCTTTTTCCCTGGCAGGCGGCGACGCGCCCAGCTTGCTATAAATTATAGGCCTGACGAACTGCTCGGCTGCCACCACCGCCGACACCGAGTAGCCGGGCACACCAACCACCGGCTTGCCTGCAATTTCACCCAGTATCACTGGTTTAGCGGGCTTAATGGCTACCCCGTGGGTGAGCACACGCCCCAGCTCACCGATAAGTTCAGCGGTGAAGTCTTCACGTCCCGCTGAGGAACCGGCGTTAATCAGAATCAAGTCAAAGTCCGATACTGCTGCCCGCAGCCTCTCTTTAAGGGCCTGGTAATCGTCGACGGTAATTTCATGGCGCATGGGGACACCGCCCCATTTGGCTACCATTGCACCCAGTACCCGGGTATTGTATTCGATGATATCACCGGGCTTAAGCGGCACCCCGGGCTGCACCAACTCGGTGCCTGTGGGCAAAAGCGCCACCCGGGGTTTGGGATGCACAGCTATTTCCGTTAGCCCGCCGGCCAGTATACCACCCAGGTCAACGGGACGTAACCGGTGGTTGGCGGGCACAATCATTTCCGTAGCCACCACATCCTCGCCAATCACCCGCACATGCTGCCAGGGCACCGCACCGCTGGTTATTTCAAATACACTTTCATCTATAAAATGGATGTCCTCAATCATAATCACAGCATCGCAGCCAGGCGGCAGAGGATCCCCGGTGTCCACCACAGCGATATGCGCACCCAAAGTCAGCCTTTTGGGCGCGGCGTCGGACGCGCCAAAAGTATCTGCAGCCTGCACAGCCACTCCGTCTACTGCCGAAGCGTGATAGTGAGGTGAAGAAGTCCGGGCATACACCGGTCCTGCGGTCACCCGGCCTGCCGCCTCTTCCACCGCGATTAATTCACTGGGCCCCGGAGCCAGCACACCAAGCCCGGCCAGGTAATCAAGGTATTCCGCCAGCGCCTCTTCCAGCGGCTTGTCATCCAAGTAAACATCCCTTTTCATGGTTTCACTCCGTTCGCCAAATAGTCCATCCATTAAAACAGCTTAACTTCAATATATTCACCGGCTTCAATGCCTTCTTTTTCGGCGGCTATACGGGCCAGGCCACCGGCTCGCACCATTGTACTGATTAATCCCGATTTACCAAGCACAGGGTCGGCAATAAGCGTGCCATTTTCCTGGTACAGCCGGACTCTAAGGTAGTCCTCACGCCCGGAGGCCGAGTGCATATTGCGTGTCAGGCAGGCACGCACGGGGAATTCCAACGGGTCATCTACGTAAAAGCCATGCCTCAAAAGGGGCGTGACCAGCAAATCAAACACCACCATCGCGGATACCGGGTGACCGGGCAGTCCAAAAACCGGCTTGCCTTCCACCACAGCACCTACTGTAGGTTTGCCGGGCTTAATAGAAATACCGTGAAACAGCACCCCCGGCGAGCCCAGGGTATCCAAGGCCCGGGCGGCCACATCCCTGGTGCCCACAGAGCTGCCGCCTGAAAGCAGTACCAAGTCACATTCCGACAGCGCCTGCTTGAGCCTGTCCATCAACAAGTCAAAATCATCCTGCACAATACCGTAAATACAAGGCTGGGCACCGGCAGCCACCGCCTGGCCGTATAATGCATAGGAATTGATATCCCGCACCTGGCCCGGCCCGGGCTGCTCCCGGGTTTCCACCAATTCATCACCGGTGGATATTATACCCACCTTTGTCGGCACCAGCACCGGCACTTCGGACAAACCCACGGCCGCCAACAACCCCAGGTCCTGGGGCCTGAGTATGTGTCCCCGGGGCAGCACCCCGTTCCCCGAAGCGATATCTTCACCGGCAAATACTATATTATCACCCGGCGCTACCGGCTTGGTCACCCCAATTGTCAATTCATCCAGTTCCTCAGTGTATTCCACCATTACCACTGCATCAGCCCCGGGCGGCAGCATACCCCCGGTGGGCATACGCCAAGCCTGACCGACCCCGACTACGCCTGTAGCCGCGGCATCTTGCCCCATATACACTTCACCGGTTACATCAAGGTAAGCGGGCAGGCTTTCCGTAGCCCCAAATGTATCACGGGCCCGAACTGCAAAACCGTCTACAACAGAACGGTCAAAACCGGGCACCGCATCTACGGCTGTCAGGTCTTGGGCCAGCCTGCGGCCCATTGCCTTCAGCAATGGTACTTGCTCGGCCAGGCCGGTCGCCTTGATATGTTCCCCCAACAATTCCCGGGCCTCCCGCACCGTCCGGGCCTGAAACAGTTCACCCATAAAATTACCTCCCAACGCTCGTCATCCCATCTAGCAGTCCCATAACACAGCCATAACCCGGGATTGGTTAAAAAGATCATCTATCCCCAATGCTTAGATGAATTTTAATCAAAACAGCCCAATTCACAGCCAAAGAGCTTTATTTCCAGTTCATTTGCCACCTGACCAATTTCCCGTGGTGCAACTCCCAAATCGCTGGCCAGCTTTCTGGCTGCAGGACAGCTCAATTTGCCGTCCTTAGCGGCGTTCTTCACTGCCGTTTTAATTTCCTCGATGTTTTTAGCCATTGTTACAAGCTCCTTTCATATTTAACATAGTCACCATTGATACAAAACAACCACCTAACACGCCATATTCAAATTTCGCTCACCGGAGGAACAATAACCGGATACTAATGGTGAAAATATAGCTTTATGACAATACAAACATTATCATTATAAAGATAACCTTTATGACCCTATTGTGCAACAGATAAAGCTAACTTAATCGACAAAAAATCCAGTTGGAGATTAATTCTATGAGCAGGATTAGTGTTTATTACCGCTAGCTGTCAATACAAGTTCACCCCAACTCACATTAAATGTCCCTGTTTTTCTAATAATCTCCTATCAAAGCCCGCACTGAATATGAGCCCGTTATCACCCAAATTGCAGACTTCTCGGTTGTTAGAAGGAGATCACAATTGAAAAACGAATTCTCTACTAACGCCCAAATTGTTTAATCATAACCCGCTTATGAAAATTTTACCGCCGCAATTGGTAACCATTTTTCATTAACCATTTTATAAAAGGAGAAACTACGCATGATTGTACAGTTCCAAGTTGACCCCCAAAAATGCAAGCGCAGTGGCATTTGTGCCGTGTCATGCCCGGCTAAGCTAATCAGTATAAATAAAATAGATAAGCATCCTTACTGGATTGAGGGAGCGGAGCAAAAATGTATTAAATGCGAACACTGCGTTGCAGCTTGCCCTAACCATGCCATTACTATAAAAAAATTTAGAGAAGATGAAATAAGAAATAACCTGTTTAAAATTGATGCCCTAAAATGCAAATACGATGGCATTTGTGCGACAGTGTGCCCGTTGCAGCTAATAATTTTTAATAAAACGGATAAAATCCCCACACCGATAGAAAAAGCAGAAAAACAATGTATTCACTGTGGGCATTGCGTTGCAGCTTGCCCTACCGGAGCTTTTTCTCTTAAAACGGTAAAGCCGGGCAAGCTATGTGTTGATTTTGACGGAACATTATACTATGGACCCATTTCCCTGCAAACAATGAAACCTGAGGATTGCGAACAGGTTAACGCAAGCCTCCTACCCTCCGCAGAACAAGTCGGGCACTTCCTGAGAACCCGGAGGTCCGTACGCGCTTACAAAAGCCAACCGGTAGACCGAGCAACCTTGTCCGGTATTATTGATATTGCTCGCTATGCTCCAACCGCAAGAAATTTACAACCGGTAAATTGGCTGGTCATTGAAAACGCCGGTGAAGTCAGCCTTTTAACCGGTCTGGTTATAGAGTGGATGCGACATACAATAAATGAAGAGCCTGAAATAGCTAAAAGTATGAATATGAAACGGTTGGTTGACGATTGGAATAAAGGAATAGATCGAATTTGTCGCAGTGCACCTCATGTTATCGTAGCACATACCCGGGAAGATCTCACAGGAGCCCAAACCTCCTGCGCCATTGCCCTGACCTACCTGGAGCTTGCGGCGTTTTCTGCCGGTTTGGGCGCATGCTGGGCTGGATTTTTCAACGCCGCCGCAAACTTTTATCCGCCAATGAAGGAAGCTCTAGGTCTGCCTGACGGTCATCAGTCCTTTGGTGCCATGATGATTGGTTATCCCCGGTATCAATACCACCGCATTCCGTTGAGAAAAAAAGCGATAGTTACCTGGCGTTAGGGATTATTGGTACATCATAGTCATACTTCAATTATCCAATAGCAAAAAGCAAAAAAACCCCCGGTTTATGTGTGGTAAACCGGGGTTGTTAAGGAGTGTAACATGTTAACAGCTTTAACCCAAATGAAACTTACATCTGGCTTGCCGTCTTAATATAAAAAAGCTTTACCCTATTATGCAAAAGGATAAAGCTTTTTATCAAAAAAGCCATACTCTCCTTTCCACAATGGGAGGCACACTAGTTTTCCAATGTACCCTAAGGGCCTGACAACCATACCTTAGGCTTAGGTTTTACAGGCTCGGAGAAATATTATTTTTTCAATAAGTACGATATTCAACATATTTGGCCGAATTCCTGCTATAAAATATTATTTTATAGCAGGAATTCCTTTGTTTTTTGAATTTCAATTACTTACCTTAAGCCGTTTTACCGCTTGTTCGAGCCCAATTACCGACAGCTCAAACATGGGGAATAACTTGCGGACCATAGTAATGGAACGAGCACGGTAGTTTAATTGCTCATTCCAGCCCTTAGCCGGTATCGGGTTGAGCCATACTGCATGCCTGAAATGCCTGGCTAAACGCTCCAGCCAAACCAATCCCGGCTCTTGATTCCTGTTGTCCCAGTCAATAGCCCCGTTTACCGCAATCAATTCACTTTCAGCCATACTTGCGTCACCAATAATAATTAACCGGTAATCAGAATCAAGATTATGCAAAAAATCATAAGTTAACATAGCATATTCTTCAATACAGGCCGGCTTAACATAAATATTGTCATAAATACAGTTATGAAAATAATAAATCTTTAGTTCTTTTAAGTGACTGGATCGTTTAAAGGCGCTGAATAACCGACTGCAAAGGTTGATGTGCATGTCCATTGAGCCACCCGAGTCCATCACCAGCGCTATTTTCAAGTTATTTTTACGCGAGCGCTCCCAGACGAGCTCCAACCTGCCGGCATGACGACAAGTGGCGTCAATAGTGCCGTTTATATCCAATTCATCCTTAACTCCGTCATGGAGATTAGTAAGCTCCCGCAAAACTCGCAAAGCTGCTTCAAACTTCCTTACTCCAAGAATAACATCACTGCGGTATCCCTGGTAATCCCGCCGGGCTGCCACCTGGATTGCTGAAAAATTGCCCGGCACGCCGCCAATACGTTCTCCTTTTGGGTTAAAACCGCCACGTCCGAAGTACATTCCGCCGTCTTTGGACACCGCATTGGAAACCTCTTGGTAATTTTGATCCTGCTCGTCTTTCTTTTCAGCAAATTCTCGCTGTATTTTTTCTACATCATCCTGGTAGAGTGATTGATCCTCCAAAACTAGCATCTTGGGCGGCAATCCATCCTTCAGCCATTCTAAAACATCATTAACCCAATTAGCAGGCGATTCAATGCCGCTAAAATAATTTTGGAAAGCTAGGTCATAATTATCAAATTGAGTCTCACTCTTGACCAGGACCGCACGGGCAAGATAATAAAATTCACTCAGGCTGGAAAATGCCAGTCCCTTATTCAGTGCCTCCATTAGAGTCATCCACTCGATTAGGGATACCGGCACTCCCATATTCTTAAGCTCATAAAGGAAATTAATAAACACGGGGCAGCACCCCCAATAGGTTCAACATCAAATCCGCCGCGCAACCTTGATCAAGCAGAGAATTAAAGGCATGCAGGCTTTAGGATAATTACAGACACTTCGGCACCTTTTTCCACGGGAGGGTGTCCCGCCGGAAGATCAATTAACGCATTACAGTCTCTGAGAAAAGCCTTGGTCATACTCGATTTTTGACCTAGCAATATTGTTGCGTTCCACCCGGCATGATCGCATGCTGCAGTGGCTAGTAAAAAACGCCGGGGACCACCTTTTTTCGAAAAAACATTGGAACATACAGCAGAAAGCCGAGCCTGATGAGGCTTCATATTCTGCATGGCACGCAATACCGGAACAACCAGCAAGTGAAAGCTAACTGCACAGGCTGCCGGGTTTCCGGGAAGCGAAATCACCAGCTTTTCACCGTATGTCGCCGCGCCACTGTGGCTGCCCGGCTTAATTTGAATTCCCCAAAATAATATATCTGCTCTGCTTTGCTTGATTAGTGGAAAGGCCTGATCACCGACACCGTAGGCGGCCCCACCGATAGTAATTAAGATATCGGAGGAATCAAGCAACTTTTCAAAGCGTTCTCCGATTTGAGCAGTACTACCAGCCCCGGCGACTGCTATATCAATTACCTCACCCTGCTCCTGCATTACCAACCCGGCCAGATGCACGCCATTGCTATTCCGCATTTGTCCAGGCATTGGTGTTTCCCGGCAGGTAACTATGTCTGTCCCAAGACTTAATATAGCAACCCGGGGCTTTTTATACACAGTCAATTCATTTATACCGTACGATGCCAGAACGCCGGCCATACCGGGGCTAAGGCAGGATCCTTTCAACACCAGTAGATCACCCTTCAGAAAATTCTCACCAAGGGGTTTAATATTGCTGCCGGGTTCAATCGATTTACTATATGTAATATATTCTCCCTCTAGCTCAACAGCCTCTTGTGGTACCACTGCTACCGTCCCGTCAGGTAGCGGACCACCGGTAACCACTCCGGTGGCCTGACCGGAACTAAGTGCAACAGAGGCCATTTCTCCCGGTCTGAGGTACTCTATGACTTGATAACGCCCGCTGTCGCCTTCAGCCAAAGCATAGCCATCCATTGCCGCCTGCGCGCATGGGGGCATGTCATGCTCCGCCATGATATCTTCGGCAACAACGCGGCCCAACGCCTGCAGCAGAGGCAAAGACTCTACCGGCAGGACCCTGACGTGACTTAAGATAATATCCTGAGCCTTTTCTAATTCTATATTTTCAAGCACCCGGCTCCCCCCAATTCTATTTTAGATTTCTGTCGCTTTACCGAAAGCACAGGCCGGATAACGACAGACCTCGCACTCTTCACACAGTCCGCCCTGGCCCAGCGCCACAATATCCGACTTAGTCAAACGCTCACCGGTAAATATACGCGGTAACACTAGATCAAAAATAGTAGTCTTATTAAACATCACGCAACCAGGTAAGCCGCAAATCGGCACTTTACCCAGATAAGCCAGCATAAACATTGAGCCGGGCAGTACCGGTGCACCATAAGAAACAACATCGGCTCCAGTCGCCTTAATCCCGGTCGGCGTAACATCATCCGGGTCTACCGACATACCTCCCGTCAGCATTACCATTTCCGCTCCTTCATCAACCATGCGAAGGATTTCTGTAGTTATCATATTCGGGTCATCAGGCAATATTACGTGTCCGCATAACTGTGCACCGAAAGCTTTAACTTTTTTTCTGACCACACTCGTAAAGCCGTCCTGAATCCGCCCTGAATAAACCTCGCTACCGGTGGTTATGACGCCAACTGAAAGCGGCAAAAAGGGTTTTACGGACAACAAGGGTTCCGCCTCACTGCAGATCTCTTCTGCTTCACCCAGGATTTCACGTTGTATCGTTAGCGGAATAACCCTGGTTCCGGCAACAAGTTGATCTTTAGTAACTACCCGGTTATTATGCACCGTCGCCAAGACTACCCCATCCAGGCTGTTAAGCTGATTCAATATTTTACCCCGCACTTTCAACATACCATCATATGAGGCGCGCAGGCTAACTTTGCCCTGATTTGGCTCATCCCAGTGCAAGCCTGGCCCGGCAGCAATCCGTGCAAGGAGCAAAGCAGCTTCATTTTCATGAACCAGATTAGCTACGTTCTCCCATACATAAATATGTTCTTTGCCCAAATCACGGAGCTTAGGGACATCTTCTTTGGTTAAGATTTGACCTTTCCGGAAAGCCCGTTCTTTTTTACTATCAGGGATAATTCTGGTAATATCGTGACAAAGAACCATACCCACCGATTCGGCTACAGGTACCTTTTGCATTAATAACCCTCCTAAATTTCATGTTTTTTAACTTGAGGCCATACCCTTCTATAAAGAACGCTAATTAATTGTTAATATAAGAAAAAGCGCTGTTTTCCGGTAAGAAAGAACAGCGCTTTATAAACAAAGCAATTTTCCTCCTTTCCACAATGGGAGGCACACCAGTTTCCCAATGCACCCTAACGGTCAGGTAACCATACTTAAGGCTTAGGCTTGCCTGACTCGGAGTATGTATTTTATAATATTAGACATTTTAATTGGTTTTTAATATGACTCGTTCAATCAAATCGGCTACCCCTAAAGCATCATCCAGACCAAAGCAAATCACTTCACTATCCAACGGTACATTGCTTACTACAGCCAGCAATTCCTCTGCAGGTATAACCGGTCGCTCAGAAACCCCCTCGTGGTAAACTTCAATCTTGGGCCACTTACCCCTTTTGTAACCTTCAATAACGATTAGATCTACCCCGCTTATCATTGAAATAACTGCATCCGGACCTGGATCAGATTCAAAACTCCTGACCAAGGAAACACCACCCGGCGCAGCTAAAGCTACAACTTCGGCACCGGCCCGCGCATGCCGCCAAGTATCCTTGCCTGGTTGATCAAACTCTATCTGGTGATGAGTATGCTTGACAACTCCAACCCGGTAGCCGCGTCTTTTTAGCTCGGCAATCAACTTTTCAAGAAAAGTAGTCTTACCGGAATTAGAAAACCCGGCCAGACCAATTAACGGAACGCACATATCCATATGAACCATTTTAACATCTCCACGCTTAATGCAAGGTATAAATCTTAAAGCAGCGTGTCTTTTTTCTCATTAATGAAATATACCACAATGCTATGTAACTCTAAAAATAATATATAAGCTAATAATTTTAATGTCAAGATTTTTACTAATATTTTTGTCATTGATTAAATTATTATATTTTTTGTTGTTTTTATTGTAATTATGTCGGATATATGTTAGTATAATCAAAAATAATTCTCCGAGCCAGTTAGACCTAAACCTTTAGTATGGTTAACTGGACGTCAAGGTATATCTGGAAACCGGTATGCCTCCCATTGCGGAAAGGAGAAAGATATCTTTCTAACATAAAGCTTTATCCTTTTCTTGAACGGGTAAAGCTTTTCTAACCATTAAGCATGGTTGACTTATAAATCAACGTGTATCGTAATATCGATATGCTTTCCATTGCTTAACGGCTTGAGATATCTTTTAAAAAAGCTTTATCCTTTTCTCACCGGGGATAAAGCTTTTTATTATGTTTCACCTTGCCGTTAATGGATTTACTTAATGTCAATAATTCATTTTTAATTTTGTTAACTAACTGGATAAAGCTTTCCAAACCTGAGTGTACCATGGAATCGATATGCTTATCATTTCCGAACGACTATAGCGCGTTTCACCTTTCCTCCTATTTTAATGAAATAAGTTAAAGCAGCTCCCATACCGGCAATATTTGTATATCCATGATGGCAGTAGACGCCAAATAAATGTTAGTTATAAAAGGGGGTGAGCCATTAGAGATACATAAAATGCCAAGTTAACCTACCCTTAGGCTGATAGCCGGTCCTAGTTTATAACAGCTTAGCCAAGAGCAGATCTAATGCTCTAAAAAAAGGGTAAGTTAATCACTTTAGTTAAATGAACTAATAATTAGTGGAGGTTGAGCAAATTGCAAAAAATTCAAACTGACTGCGGCTTGTGCATTAACTGCTGTGGCATAGATTGCTACGTGGAAGATGGCAAGCTGGTAAAAGTTGAAGGTACCCCGAACCACTGGCTGAACAAAGGTCAAATATGCTCCAAGGCTAAATTCCTGGTTGAAGGCACCTATTCCGACAACCGCCTGCAATACCCGATGAAAAAAGTTGGCGGAAGATTGGAAGAGGGCAGATTCGAAAGGATCTCCTGGGAACAGGCCTACAAAGAAATCGGCGACAAGCTACTAGAACTGCGGGAAAAATACGGCGCCCATACCCTGGCCACCTGGACCGGCTCAGTAGGTGTCGAGCACTTTGAAATGGCCGCTTTTAACCAGCGTTTTGCCAAAGCTTTCGGCAGCCCGAACTTCTTCAACCCCGAAGGCATCTGCTTCCGGACCCGGATCCTGGCCCGCCAGATTACCTTTGGCCGCTATCCGGTGGAACAGCCGCGGGAAGCTGATCTTATTATTCTCTGGGGCCATAACCCGGAAGCCAGCTACTTCCCCATCGGCTTGGACATTCGTGAAAAACTCGCCGCCGGCAAACAAGAGCTGGTCGTCATTGACGTGCGCAAGATCCCGCTAGCCAGTGAAGGCCTCTACCTGCAGCCCCGCCCGGGCACAGACTGCGCCATCGCCCTGGCCATGATGCACACCATCATTTATGAAGACCTATATGACCACGAATTTGTGGAAAAATGGTGCACCGGCTTCGACAAGCTGGTCGAGCATGTTAAGGATAAGACTCCCGAGTGGGCCGCCAAAATCAGCGGCGTAGCCGCCTCCGACATCAGCAAAGTGGCCCGGATGTATGCCAAAACCAAAAAAGCCGCTATTCTGGAAGGTGTCGGCCACCTGAACCAGTACCAAAACGGTCTGCAGACCGAAAGGGCTTTCAACATCCTGGTCGCTATCACCGGCAAAGTGGACCGCCCCGGCGGATGGGTGACCTGCCCGCAGATTCGCCTGGCCGACCTGCGCGTGCCGGTAACTGAAAAGAGTCTGGGTCACGATGAGTACCCGATCTTCCACCAATTTAACAAACGCACTCCGCCATACGGTTCCGCATCCATGATGACCGAAGCCATTATCACTGAAAAACCGTACCCAATCAAGGCCTTCATCTCCTCGGGCAGCAACCCGGTTTTGGCCTTCCCGGATACCGGACGCTTCCTGGATGCCATGAGAAATACCGAGCTATTTATCAGCATTGACCCGTACATGACCGAGACCTGCCAGCTGGCTGACTATGTGCTTCCTGCCTGCACCTTTATCGAAGAGACCGGCGTGGGCGGCTTCCCCTACGGCATCTCGCACTGCGTGCCTTGGATCATGCTGCGCAAAAAAGTCATTGAGCCGCTGTATGAAAGCAAGCCGATCTGGAGTATCTGGAGCGAGCTGGGGCACCAAATTGGCTTAGGCGAATACTTCCCCTGGAAAACCGATGAAGAAGTTGCAGCGCATCTATTCTCCACCTCCGGAGTAACCTACGAGCAGCTGGTGGAAAATCCGGAAGGCATGATGTTCGGTGAAGTAGAATACGAAGTTTTTGAAAAAATAGGTTTTGCTACCGAGAGCAAGAAAGTAGAACTGTATTCCGCCCAAATGGAAGCTTTAGGCGCATCTGGGCTGCCCGATCATGTGGAGCCGGAACAAAGCTACGTGGCCAATCCGGAACTGGCGGCAGAATATCCGGAAACTCTGCTCACCGGCGCCAGGCGCCAGGAATATATCGGCGCTCAGATGCACGAAGTACCCGGTCTGCGCGCAATTGCGAATGAACCTTTTGCCCTGGTCCACCCGGTTACCGCCAAGAAGTATGACATTATGGACGGCGAATTGATGGGCATAGAAACACCGCGCGGCATGATCAAGATGAAAGCTTACGTCACCGAGGATATCAGGCCGGGTGCAATTGACGTTCCGCACGGCTGGGCGGGCGCCAACGTCAACGTGCTGCTGGACGCCATGGTTAGAGACAAGGTGTCGAGTTATATTACTATGAGAGGTAATGCTTGCCGCCTGGTTAAATTGGATCCGGTCAGAGGTCTGGAATCTACAACTATTTATAAACCGGTTATTAGATAAATACTGTAATACTGGTTCATGCTAGACTAAAACCTAATAATGAAGTAAAATAAAAATAACGTCGGTGTCATGCTAGCGATTAAGTATGATGCCGGCGTTATCTGTTCAAGCTATAGCTAAAATTTGCCAAGGAGGGAGAAGTGTGATTGAAATAACCGAAACTTGTACTAAAGTACCGGTAATCAGGTACAAAAATGGGGCCTTTTCCACCGGCGAAGATATGATCATCAAGGAGGTTCCCGTTAGCTTAATTATAAATAATTTTGAATTTGCTACAATGGTTTGCTCTCCGTGCGATTTCCAAGAAATGGCGGTAGGCTTTTTATATTCCGAGGGATTGGTGCAACAATCAACAGACATAAAAAGTATTACTGTTGATAGGGCTAGTAAAACAATCAGAGTGGAAACTAAGGGAGAAGCTCTAACCGAAGAAAAATTCGTCAAGCGTTTAGTCACAACAAGCTGCTCCCGGGGTGGCCCCTCCCTTTACTTTTTTAATAGTACCAAAAAAGTCGTCCCCGTCACCAGCGATATAAAAATAACACCCGATGAGATCTTTTATTTATGTGATGAGGTAGAGAAAATTTCACCTCTGTTCCAAAATACCGGCGGCTCGCATAGTGCGGCTCTTTGTACCAATAAAAAGATAATTTATTCTTTTGAGGATGTCGGTAGACATAACGCCGCGGATAAGATAGCAGGCCGCTGCTTGTTAGATAATATTATAATGTCGGATAAGATCCTGGTATTTAGCGGGCGGATAGCTTCTGAAATCTTAATTAAGGTAGCCAAGATGGGTATTCCACTAATTGCTGCTCGCTCCGCCCCTACCGAACTGGCTGTCAATCTGGCAAAAGAATTCGGTATTACTATTGTGGGATTTATCCGCACAGATAAGTTAACTATATATACACATGAATACCGTGTAATAAAGAATACTTAATAAAATAAAATACGAACAAGGCTGCCGGGTTTTTGGAAGCCTTTTTTCTTTGCTAAAGCAGTTCCCGCTCCATGCTGATAACTTCCACTCCTTCATGGTTCTCCACAAAACGCACTACCGAATCCAGTATGTTTTGCATATAAGCCATGTCACCGCTGACGGCGCTAATGCCCACGGTAGAATATTTCCAGTTGTCCTGCCGGCCAACCTCGGACACAGATATGTTAAAGCGATTTTTCAGCCTCTCCAGCAAGCTTTTTAATACCTTTCTTTTATCCTTTAAAGATTTGGCCCCTGCCAGCAACAATTCCAGGGTAATTACTCCCACTACCACTATGATATCCCTCCTAATTTACACCTGTTAACTCGATTATTAAGACATATGTTACCCCAATAGCATGCCAATACACCATACACCAAGAGCAACAAGGGCCTTATGATACAAAATTATGCTATTTAGTAAGTTTGTTAAACAACCATCCTTTGGCTATATTGGCTAATATTTAATTACTTATTTAATATTGAAAATTATGTACCTATACATGTAAAATAAGAGTATAGGCCTCATAAAATAAAATAAATTAAAATAACTTCGAGGAGGGGGAAATATGGATCCGCATGAAGCACATGGACATGCTGAACCGGTTCAAGAATTTAAAATGGATTATTCGGAATGGCAAAGCTGTAACTTTATCCCGGCCGTTATATTTTTTGGTTTTTTAGCCTGCGCGGCTGCAATCTTTATAATATAACCGACCTATTAAGGTCTTGTGGATCCGGGCATTGCGAGAAGGCTATCTTTATAACCATGTTTTGTTTAAAAAATCAGCAGGTGACACTACCTGCTGATTTTTTGTCCTTGCCGGGCATTTAAATGTAAAGTTAGACCGTCGGAAAAACAAGCAGCTTGCTTTGCTCATTTTCCTCATAATGATACTTTCGGGACACACCGGTTTCTACGGCGGCCTGCTGCACCGCCCGGGCCACGACCGGGCACACGCCTTCATTAAAAACGGAAGGGATAATATACTCCGCCGAAAGCTGTTCGAGGGGCACCAAATCAGCCAGCACACGGGCCGCCGCCAGGCACATTTCATCGTTTATTACACGAGCATGGCAATCCAGCGCCCCACGAAAAACACCGGGAAAAGCCAGCACATTATTTATTTGATTGGGAAAATCAGATCGCCCGGTAGCGATAACTCCGGCGATATCCTGTATCTCCTTGGGGTCCACCTCGGGCACCGGGTTGGCCAAAGCAAAGATAACCGGTTTTTTCGCCATGTGCAATATGTCTTCCCGATGCAGCAGCCCCGGAGCGGAAACCCCGATAAAGACGTCGGCCCCTTCGATAACTTCCGGCAAGCTGCCGTGCACACAGCGCTCATTGGTATGTTTGGATAGCCATTTTTTGGAATCAACTTTCGATAAATTATCCCTGCTAATGGCTCCATTGCGATCGCAGATTATTATATCCCGTGCCCCCGTCACCAGCAACATCTTGGTAACGGCCACGCCGGCCGCACCGGCACCGCTAATCACAATTTTCACCTTGTCGATGCTTTTACCCACCACCCGCAGCGCATTGAGCAGCCCGGCCACCACCACAATAGCCGTGCCGTGCTGGTCATCGTGAAATACCGGAATATCCAGCCGTTTAACCAACTCTTCCTCAATGGCAAAACACTGGGGGGCGGCTATATCCTCAAGGTTAATCCCGCCAAAAGTGGGTGCGCAGGCCACCACCGTGTCGACAATATCCTTTATGCCATGAACATTAATACACAGAGGCACCGCATCAATACCGCCAAATTTTTTAAATAATAAGGCTTTTCCTTCCATCACCGGCATTGCCGCCTCGGGACCGATGTTACCCAGTCCTAAAACAGCAGTGCCATCGGACACGATAGCCACGGAATTACCTTTCATCGTAAGATGATAAACCAATTCAGGGACGTCAACAATAGCCTGGGAAGCGCGGGCCACCCCGGGAGTATATACCAAGCTTAGATCCTCACGATCAAGGATTTCCCTTTTAGCTTTAATTTCCATTTTACCGCCCAGGTGCTTGGTTAATACCCGATCGGCAACCTGCTCCACCTCCACGCCGGGGATCTCCTCCAGCGCGGCAATCAGACTTGTCATGTTTTTCTGCTCAGAAAACTCAACCATAAGCTTCCTTACTACATGACCGGATGCAACAGAATCTACGTCTATGGAACCCAGATTGCCCCCCTCGGCAGCAATCACGGCCAGCACCTGGGCCAGCATGCCGGGCTGATTGACCAACTTTAAACGAATAGTTACATTAAGCGACATTGCCATAAATTAACCCCCCAACATTTTCTACAAGTCTTTTTTTATCTAATATCTATTTTGATATGTAATATTAGCTTATCCCATTAATCATGTTGCCGCAATATATACAACAATATCTCATCCCATCTCTGCAACAGCTTGCTCTTCTGCTTACCAGGTTCCGACAATACTTTCCTGTACTGTAGGCCTACTATGTATGATAGAGTAAAATATATATATACCGTGGTAAATGGAGGGGACTGCCGTGTCCAAAGTACCTGAACAAAAACTGCTCAATCCAGCCCAGATCAGCCGGACACTGGGCATTACCCCTAATAACATTAAACGGCTGACCAATGAGGGCTACCTTGAGGTCCAAAAGCAAATAAACTTTAAAAACGGCGTCATGCATCTATTTACCAGTACACAGGTAAAAGCTATAATACCAGCTATGCCCAGAATTAAACAAGCCTGGGAACGCCATGACAACTATCACCAGGGGGGCAACCGGATGGCCAGAGCCAGGGCTTACAGGCACCAGTCGTACCGGGATAAAGTTAATCGCAAGGAGCAGTTTCTTAATTCCATAAATGAACTGCCCCAAGACCGACAAGTAATACTAAGCGCAGCCTACTATCTTTTCCACCTTAATCATTATGCCAAAGCAGGCAACTCCTATCTGTATGATTTAAAGGACAGCGTACTGCACACCCTGGTCAACAATTATTACCACCGGGATGAGTGGTTAAATATCAGCTATATTGAAGGAACTAATAAAATAGTGCTATGCCCGGAATGCCGGGCCAAGGCCAACAACCAACGGCTAAGTTACCAGGAATACCTGTATAAAACCGGCGGGTGTTTGAAATGCACCAGGGAATATAAGTATTACAGCCTGTACGAATTTACCATCACCTGTCAGGACTACCGGTTCTGCTTTCACACACCATATGCTACCGCTAAAAAATGGTTTAATAAAAAGACTATGCCTCCCCGCCAAGAATGCCCCGAAAGGGAGGGCGCTTATGCCTTCGGCCGGGCTATCTATGATTCCGAAGCAATGGCCGTAGAATTAATAGAAGTGATTGACGAATTACAAAAGTTCCTGACTTTATTTAATATAGAACCATTAATTGACACTTATTAAACGTTCCGGTTTTACCGGTCTGTATCGCCAAAACTGGCCTTAATGATATCCTGCCGGGTAATGATACCGATAAGTTTCCCATCGTCATCGACTACCGGTACCCGGTTAACATCTTTTTCGGTCATTATTGTGGCCACATCCTCAATCGATGCTTCAGGACCAACTGTGTAAGGTTTGGTGGACATCAAGTCGCCAACCTTCTGGGCAACGGCACGCTTGATATCATGAATAAACCGGTTAGGTTTCTCCAAATAAATAGGGCTGTCGAAAATTACCACATAAAACGGAGTCCTTACCGGCTTCTCCTGTAATACCAGGTCTGTTTCACTTACCACTCCCACTAATTTTCCGCTATCATCTACTACCGGTAACCCGCTGATCCGGTGCTCCAGCAGCAAACGCGCCATTTTTTCCACATCATCACCGGCATTAACGGTAATCACATTTTTAGTCATGATTTCTCCGGCCTTTTTCATCATTCTTCGCCTCCTTTATATTCCATTATGATTATATTATTTACAGCGATATTATTCAAACGGTGGCGGCGTATCATTTAGTTAAGTCGCAATGCCTTTTGTTCAGCATAACTCCGTAATAGTAATAAGGATAGCCTGTCAATCCGTCGGCCCCTTAAACCAGTTTTCCCTGCATTAAATATAATGTCATTTTAAATATTGGCTAACCGTTAACCGAATCCTTCAAATAAAACGATGAACCCATTACCCGCAAACACTAAAGTAGGAATCTTGGCATCAAAAAGAAACTGCCGGGTTATATCCCCTGGCAGCATCTTTTGTTAATTGAGCTAAAATTAGCTCTCTCTATTCAGAAATCATTTCCGGTTGTTTATCCACCGTTTCATCTAGCAGAATGCGGTTTTTGTAGTTCCAGGCAAGCACCGCCTCTGCAAAGGTAACCATTTTTTTAGTCATACCACCACCCACTTTACCGTTTAGGCGGCTGGGCAGTTCCCCTTTATCGATATAGGCATAATCGTCCATACCCAGTTCCAAGGCCATTTCATTTCTAAACTCCTCCAGTGCCGGGGCCACATAAGCCTGTAAGTCCCGTGGCACCAAACCGGTGGTGGCTGTTTTGCTCATTAATTCCGGAAGTGAATTCTCCAATGTCGTCAAATTTTTTGCCGGCTCTTTAGCCAAAACCGTCACCTCCATGCAAATTTTTTAAAAATTATCTTACCCAGTTATCGATAATAGTATCCCTTTTTAAAATTATTTATATGCTATGAGAAAATGCCCAGTTTTAAAAAATTATTGCAGCAATACGTTAGTTTTATAATTTGGAGACATTTTTTTGCATTCAGGCTAATAAAATCTATCATAGAGTTAGACTAATATAAGTTCGGCCTCCACCAATTTAATGGACTGGATTTAGGTCAAGCAGTTAAGCTAGGTATTTTAAAGGGGGTAAATAAACTTGCTGTCTCCAAGCCTGGAGGATTACCTGGAGGAAATCTACCGCTTTTCCTTAAACAATGATGTTGTGCGGGTCAGCGATATAGCCGCCTGCCTTGATGTAACCATGCCCTCGGTAAATAACGCCATCAGAAAATTAAGCAGTGAAAACTATTTGGTATATAAAAAATACCGAGAACTGGTTTTAACTGATAAAGGACGCAAGCTGGGACATTTTCTCGTGGCCAGGAACAGCATATTGCATAAATTTTTACACGTGATTAATTCCAGCTGCGATTTAAAAGCTGAAACCGAGGCAATGGAACATTACTTATCCATGCCAACCATTTGGGCCATTGAAAGCCTGGTTGATTTTTTTGAGCATTACAGCGATTGCGCACAAATGTTCTTAATACACTCCCAGCAAAGAAAAGAACAAGGGCTGGGCTTAGTTGATGGCTATGAAGTGTAATTGAACTATCGATAATACACACACTGCATCAATTTCGAACTATCCCCTCACCCGGCTATTACAGCCGGGTATTTTTATTCGCCGGCTACCACGTTTTGACACGACGGGGCAGTAACACCTTACGTACAAACCACATATTATATACTGATTTGTTAGATACCTTTAACAAAATAAAACACCATAAAGTTTGGAGGAGCAAACACATGAGTGATACCATAACACTGAATTGCTTGGGCAATGGGTCTATCGCACTGGTTAAAGAAGTTGTGGCCGAGGGCTTAACCCGCCGCAGGCTGCTGGACCTCGGCCTGGTTCCGGGAACTAAAGTGGAAGTTATCCGGCGCAGCCCGGTGGGTGACCCCATTGCCTTTAATATCAGGGGCGCAGTTATTGCGCTGCGCCGGGAAGTGGCCGGAAAAGTGCTGGTAAGTCCCTGGGGATAGCTGCCAACACGCTTTAGAGCATGCCGGCCATCGACACCACTGTTTTCTTCAAACTATATTTTAACGAAAGGGTCGAGGGAAATGGGTCTTACCTACCAATCTACCGGTCAATTAACCACCCGGGAGATGTTTGATGCAAAATCAGATAACTGCGATTATATAATCGCGCTGGCAGGTAACCCCAATACGGGGAAAAGCACCGTATTTAATGCATTAACGGGTTTACGGCAGCATACCGGCAACTGGCCGGGCAAAACGGTACAGCGGGCTGAAGGTAATTATATATACAAATCACACCGGTATAGATTAATCGACCTGCCGGGCACCTATTCTTTACTGTCCAACTCGGCCGATGAAGAAGTGGCCCGGGATTTCATTTGTTTTGCCAGGCCCGACGCCACCATTGTAGTGCTGGATGCCACTTGCCTGGAACGCAACCTGAACCTGGCGCTGCAGGTCATGGAAATTACCAACAAAGTAGTGGTCTGTGTAAATCTAATTGACGAGGCCAGGCGTAAAAAAATTCAGGTAGACGCCGCTAAACTAAGTGAACGGCTGGGGGTACCCGTTGTCTCCACCGCCGCCAGAAGCAATGAGGGCCTGCCCCGGCTGATAGAGCTGGTTAGCGATGTGGCAAGTAAACGTGTATGTCCAAAGCCGCAACCGGTGAGCTACAGTAAGGACTTAGAAGAAGCCATTGCCCGGCTGGAGCCCCGGGTTCGGGACGTAATAGGCAAGGATATCAACCCCCGCTGGCTGACCCTACGCTTACTTGACGGTGACACCAGGCTGTTGCAGGCCATAGAAAATCACTTAAACGCCGGCAGGACAGCACCGGTAGTGCACGGGCGCAGGAGGGATTATTCCAATGGCGCATAAAACTCTAACACCGCTGCTGGAGGAAGCCCAAAAAATCGCTGGTCCACACCAGGGTCAATTTAGGGACAGTATTGTAACCGGCATCTACCGTACCGCCGAACAAATTGCCGGTGACGTAGTCAGCCACACCTCCACCAAGCGGCAAGACTTGGATCGCCAAATTGATAATATTATAACATCTCCGGTATGGGGCTTTCCCGTCATGTTCGGCGTGCTGGCGGTGGTATTCTGGGTGACCATCGCCGGCGCCAATGTACCTTCCGGCATACTGGCCACGGGGCTTTTTTGGATTGAGGCCAGGCTGACAGACTTGTTTATGGCTTTAAATACCCCCGGCTGGCTGCACGGCTTTTTAGTATTAGGCGTCTACCGGAGTTTAGCCTGGGTTATATCAGTCATGCTGCCCCCGATGGCCATATTCTTCCCCCTGTTCACCCTTTTGGAAGACCTGGGCTACCTGCCCAGAGTAGCCTTTAACCTGGACCATTTTTTCCATAAGGCAGGGGCGCACGGCAAGCAGGCCCTGACCATGAGTATGGGCTTTGGATGCAACGCCGCGGGGATTATTGCCTGCCGCATTATTGAGTCGCCCCGGGAGCGGCTGATTGCCACGCTAACCAACAATTTTGTACCCTGTAATGGCAGGTTTCCCACATTAATTGCCCTGGTGAGTATATTTATAGCCGGTTCCGTGTCTTTATCATTGAGCAGTGCGGTGGCTACCCTGGCCGTAGCCGGGTTGGTTGTCTTTGGCATTGCCGTTACGTTATCGATATCATGGCTGCTGTCTAAAACCATATTGCGAGGTGAGCCGTCATCATTTACACTGGAGCTGCCGCCTTATAGAAAACCACTGGTGGGCCAGGTGCTCGTACGTTCTGTACTGGACCGCACCATATTCGTGTTAAGCCGCGCCATAGTAATTGCCGCTCCCGCCGGCGGTTTAATCTGGATACTAGCCAATACTACGGTTGGCGACGCCAGTGTATTATCTATCTTGGCCGGGTGGCTGGACCCCCTGGCCAGGTTTATGGGTCTAGATGGTTTCATATTGCTGGCTTTCATACTGGGACTGCCGGCCAACGAAATTGTGCTGCCCATCCTGATCATGAGTTATGTTTGCGGCGGTGCCATGACGGAGCTGGCCAGCCTGACCGACCTGCGCCACTTGCTGGTGGATCAGCACGGGTGGACCTGGCTGACAGCGCTGTGCACCATGGTGTTCTCCCTTTGTCACTGGCCATGCGGTACTACGCTGTTCACCATTCAAAGGGAACAACACAATTGGCGCTGGACATTACTGGCTGCCATGATACCCACCACCGTGGGTGTGATTATATGTATGTTAATCAACAATTTGGTACGGGCAATAGGTTTAGTTTGAAACACTTATATTATCAAGACCTCCATACATGCAATCACGACAGCACCGAAACAAACCCCGTTAAGCCACTGCCAAGTCAACCCAATAATTTGCTTTAATTTAATTTAAAGACTCTGCCTTGACTAAAATCGTAAATGTTATTAATATATTAGTTAACCAATTGAATAACACGCTCCGAGTTAAAATACCTAACGCGAAAGCTAAGGTTTTTAACCAATGGGTGCAGGGGGAAACATCTGCGCCTCCCTTTTGGAAAGGAGATTTTCTTTCAGGAACTTCCTATGAGAAAGAAATGGAAGAATTTGTAGAAAAAAGCAGTTTCCAAACGGGAACTGCTTTTATTTATATCCGGTATATCTCTCATAAGTTGATAAAATTAAATACATTGTGAGGTTAATATGGACATAATTATATTTTTTTCTTTATTGATTGTTTCCGTGAGTTATTTTTTCTTCCAGATATACAAGCGAATACGTTATATTCGTTTAGGCAAACCGGAAGATTACAGCGGCCATCATCTGGAAAGACTTAAATATTTGTGCCGGTCTGTTTTCCTGCAAAAAAAGATTGCGGAATATCCCCTTTCCGGTATTTTTCATTTTTTTATAATGTGGGGTTTTATTATTTTAATGTTCAGCAGTTTGGACATGGCTGCTCTGGGTCTTTTTGATTCCAAAATAACATATTTGGAATTTACGTCCTTCTTGTTTTTAAGAGATCTCTTTATTTTGATGTTATTAATAGGGATTTTTGGCTTTACTGTACGTCGTTTTATATTACAGCTTCTAAAACAAAACTGGTTGCATAGTTCTTCTAAAACTTATGCTATTCTGATTTTAATTTTCTTCATCGACTTAAGCTTACTCACATATTTCGCCGCTTATACTGCGATTGAACGGCCATTTACCGGTGCCTGGCTGGTTAATTCCTTTACCTACAGACTTTCTTCCCTGGGGATAACAGCATTACAAATGCTTATAGAAATAAGCTGGTGGTCGCACTTTTTAACAATTTTTGCTTTTCTAATAGTTATTCCAAATTCTAATTACCTACACCTTGTCTTTGCCCCTTTTAATATTTACTGGCGTTCTTTGCGCAAGAAAGGTTCTCTGCCGCCGGTTTCTTGGCCGGGAACAAATAAACAAACCTGCGGTGTAAATATAGTAAATGACTTTACGAGAAAGCAGCTGCTTGATACCTTTAGCTGTTTACTTTGCGGACGCTGCCACCGTGAATGCCCGTCTGAACGCAGTCATGAACGGTTAAAGCCCAAACGACTAAACGGTTTTATTCGCGCTTACCTGGAAGATGAGGGCCCTAAGCTCCTTGCAAATAAACCTTCCATAAAAATGGCCGGCGACCTCTTCTACTATGATTTTATATGGAGCTGCACTACCTGTGGCAGTTGTAATGAAACTTGCCCCGTATCGGTTGACCATATCTCCAAAATTATTGATATGCGTCGCAGTATTGTATCGGAAGAAAAACATATACCCCCTGTCATGAAAGAGTTTTTTTACAATATTGAGAGCACGGGTAATCCTTTCGGCAAACCACGCAAGCCCGAGCACAACTATTTCGATGCAGGTGCATTAGAGATTCCAAATCTCTCAGAAAAGCCTGACGCCGAGTATTTATTATTTGTCGGCTGTCAGGGAACTTTTGACGAATCAACCTCAAAAGTAACCGCTGCTTTAGCTAAAATCATGCAATTAGCCGGGGTGGATTATGCAATTCTCGGTGATGAAGAATGGTGTTGCGGTGAAACGGCTAGAAGAATGGGCAATGAACTTCTTTTTCAAAAAACAGTCCGGAAAAATATTTCCAACTGGGAAAAATACGGCGTTAAAAAAATAATTACCCTCTGCCCCCACTGCTTTAATACCTTTAAAAACGAATACCCTCAATTTGGTGGGAATTATGATATCATTCCCCACGTAGTTTTGTTGGCCAACCTTCAGCAGCAGAATAGATTTACAATTAACCATTCGCAAAATATTGCCGTTACTTATCATGATGCTTGTTACCTGGGGCGATACAATGATATTTATGAACAACCAAGGCAAGTATTACAAGCAATACCCGGAGTACGTTTAATAGAAATGCCCAGACACAAAAAGGAGTCATTTTGCTGCGGTGCCGGCGGCGGGCGTTTCTGGACCAGGGGGGAAAAAGAAAACCCAATAAGTGTTAACCGGGTTAAGGAGGCATTGGCTACAAATGCTTCAATGGTTATCACCGCTTGCCCCTATTGTCGTAATATTTTTGAGGAAAAAACAAAACAGCAAAAAACAGGTAGCATGCCGGTTAAAGACATAGCAGAACTTTTGCTCTCAACATTTTCCGATTAACTAGTTACATGATAACCAATAAGCTGTTGATTAACTGCAGGCATCGCTTTATAATTTAATTTAGAATTTTGTTGTTTTTAGAAGTATGGCCCTTTTATATTTTAAATACAAAATTTCTTTTGCTGTACCGGTAGAACGGGAGGAAAGTAAAAATGCCCATCACAGAAATACTAGCACGCAATGCCGAGATGTATGCCCAGGAAACATGCCTGACCGAGATTAATTTGGACCTCCAGGAAAGTCATAATGTCACCTGGCTTGAGTATGAACTGATTGAAAACAGCCCGGCAGGTGAATACCGGCGAGAAATGACCTGGCGTGTTTTTGACGAAAAAGCAAATCGGCTTGCCAATCTACTGCTGAAGAGAGGGATTAAAAAAGGGGACAAGGTGGCTATTCTTTTAATGAATTGCTTGGAGTGGCTGCCAATTTATTTTGGGATATTAAAAACCGGAGCTATAGCAGTACCGTTAAATTTTCGCTACACGGCTGAAGAAATAAAGTACTGTTTAGATTTATCGGATACCGTTGCATTGATTTTCGGGCCTGAATTTATTGGACGGGTGGAAACGATTTACAACCAGATACCTAAGGTTAAGACACTGTTTTATGCAGGGGAAAACCGTCCAAGTTTTGCTGAAAACTATGACCGCCTTACTGCCAATTGCTGTTCTTCAGCTCCACATATTAAACTTACAGACCAAGATGATGCGGTAATATACTTTTCCTCGGGAACAACGGGATTTCCAAAAGCCATTTTGCATACGCACCAAAGTCTGATGTCGTCATGTTATACGGAAATTAAACATCACGCTCAAAAGCATGAGGATAATTTTTTATGCATTCCTCCACTTTACCATACCGGCGCAAAAATGCACTGGTTCGGTAGTTTAATGTCGGGGAGCAAAGCCGTATTGCTTCGCGGGGTTAAGCCTGAATGGATACTAAAAACAGTCTCTGAGGAAAAAATTACCATTGTATGGTTGCTGGTCCCCTGGGCCCAGGATATTTTGGATGCCCTGGATAGAGGGGACTTGAAGCTGGAAGATTACGAACTTTCCCAGTGGAGACTGATGCATATTGGCGCGCAGCCTGTGCCTCCCAGCCTGATTCATCGCTGGAAAAAGTATTTTCCCGGCCATCTTTATGATACAAACTATGGTCTTAGCGAAGCTATCGGCCCGGGCTGTGTCCATTTAGGTACCGAGAATATTCATAAAGTCGGGGCTATCGGAGTACCGGGCAACAATTGGCAAGTCAAGATTGCCGATGAGAATGGCTGCGAAGTAACCCGGGGACAAGTTGGGGAATTGGTGGTAAAAGGACCGGGGGTTATGAAATGCTACTACAATGATCCGAAATCGACAGCAGCTGTAATCAAGGATGGCTGGTTATTTACCGGAGATATGGCCAGGATGGATGAAGAAGGTTTTATTTATTTGGTTGACCGGAAAAAAGATGTGATTATAAGTGGCGGAGAGAATTTATACCCGGTACAAATTGAGGATTTTCTCCGCGCGCACAATGCAATTAAGGATGTGGCCGTCATTGGCCTGCCTGAAAAGCGTCTAGGTGAAATTGCGGCTGCTATCATAGAACTAAAACCGGGCTGCCACTGCACTGAAGAAGAAATAAAGTCATTTTGCACACCCATGCCGCGTTACAAACGCCCGCGGAAAATTATTTTCGATAAAGTCCCGCGTAACCCTACCGGAAAAATAGAAAAACCGCATTTAAGGGAAAAATACGGAGCAATAAGTTTAGTGGCAGCCCAGACGGAGAGATAAACGAACATGACAATGGAGTACGTTGAATTGATCACCGGCGTGCTCCTTTATATATTCATCCGTTACTACAACAAAGGAGCGAATATCCGAAGAATGCGCTGCAAAAACCTGGTAGGCCACTTAACTGCAGCACAATCTTCAGCCTGGATCTGGATACAGATTTTTAACGTATTCAGAAAATCTTCTTTAAGTTGCCCGACTGCTTCAGATTTATACATCCATGCACCACATTCAAAATGCAAATATAAACTTCTGAAGTCAAGATTAGGCGAACCCACCGTAGCCAATTCATCGTCCGCCACAAAGGTTTTGGCATGCATAAAGCCGGGTTCATATTCATATATTTTTACCCCTGCTTCAATAAGCTGCGGGTAATATGACCGGGTAACCAAGTGAACATACCATTTATCCGGGTGATGAGGGGTGACAATCCTTACATCCACCCCAGTTTGAGCAGCCAGGCAAAGGGCACTAACTATTTCATTATCCGCTATGAGATATGGTGTATTTATATATACATAGTTTTTAGCTTTGTTTATTATATTAAGATAAATATTTTCGGACACCAGGTCCTCATCAAGGGGCATATCTGCATAAGGCTGGACGAAGCCACCGGATTCATACATTAGTTGGTTCCGGTTAACCGGCCTGTATATTTCATAATCATTATCCGCAGGCCTTGTCGCATTCCAAAGGTGCAGGAACATAAAGGTATAACTCCAGGCCGCTTCACCTTTGATCATAATACCGGCGTCTTTCCAATGACCGTATTTGGGATAAGCATTAATATATTCATCCGCCAAATTAATACCTCCGGTAAAAGCAACCCGCCCATCAATAACAACTATTTTTCTGTGGTCGCGGTTATTCATGCGCAGCGATAAAACCGGTGAAACAGGATTAAAAGCGGTATATTGGATGCCCATAGCGGTCAGTTTTTGTTTAAACCCGGGTGGCAGGAGGTAAATCGAGCCCATATCATCATACATAACCCGTACCTCCACCCCCTCCTGTACCTTTTGCACTAGAATATCCAGGATACTTTCCCACATCAGGCCTTCTTGTATTATAAAAAATTCAATAAATATATATTGCTTTGCTTGGCTTAACTCTTCCTTTAATTTTTCGAACATTGCTTCACCGGGGGATAAATATTGTGTAAATGTGTTTTTATAAATTGGGAATGATGAAGCGTTTAAAATATATTTTGACTGATTGGCTATGTTCTTGTTTAGAACCACCAATTCATCAATAATTTTCTGATCCTGGGCCAATAAATGACTAATTTTGAAAAATTCCTTCATGATCCTTTCCTTAAATATCCTCATGGATTTATTATTGCCCAGCACAAAATACAGCATAGCGCCAACAATAGGTAGGGTTAGTATGGGTACGATTATAGCAATCTTGTAAATTGGGTTACTGCGGCTGTTAATAATTTTCAATACCAGCAGAATACCAAGCAGCAAAAATAAGCCATGCATATAGATAAAATATTCATTAAGTTGCCAGGCAAAGAACAGCAATAATACTATCTGTACGATAATGGCTATCGATACGATGGTCATCCTGTTAAAAATAAATTTAAATATTTTCTTCACCTATCGTATTCTCCCTCCGTGCAAAAGTGCCGGTATAAAAATAATACATCTATTCTTGTACAAATCACAATCTGTTTATGTTAGTAATAATATTAATAGTAATCACCTGGCGAACTTAGTATGATTAAGTAGGAATATATAAAGCGAGGTGTATTAAATGTTTGGCTTTGGCTTACAAAGAAAAACTGTAAAAGAACTCCGCAAGAACCAGGGTCTAACGGCTAAAGAATTGGCCTATATGGTTAAGGTAGAAACCGTAAAGATATTACAAATTGAGGATTATAAACTCAAAGACGTGCCGGAACCGCTTAAGACAAAGCTTACACCAGTTCTGCGGGGCGACTATATGAACAAAATTCCCTGGTGAAAGGGAACCGTCATCTTCCATTGTCTTTTAACCGCTTATCCTTATAAAAAAAGCAGGTCTGGTTAGTGCAAATAACCAGACCTGCTCTGCATAAGATGTTAGCTTACGAAATCAGCATTTTCCGCTCATATTCATGTTTGAAATACTGCAGCGTAGTAAGGATAGGGCTTGGTGAAGCCTGGCCCAAGCCAGGCAGTTGCTAGATTTTTTCTACTTTCACTGCACATACCTTATACTCGCCGGTTTTAGTGACCGGATCCAAAGCTGCACTGGTCAAAGCGTTGGTGGGAGTCTTCTCGTAATGGAAAGACATCCAAACAATACCCGGGGGAACCCGATCAGTCACTTTAAATTTGGTAGTAACCCCTCCACGCCGCGAAATTACTTTAGCAGTTTCACCGTTATGCAGCTCAAAACGTGCGGCATCTTCCGGGTTAATTTCGGCATATTCCTCCGACCACATACTGTTTATAGCAATGGAATATGGCGTAGTCACATTGTAGTGATACAGTATACGACCTGTAGATAGTAATAACGGATACTCCTGATCCGGCAATTCCGCAGGCGGTATATGTTCGATAGACTGGAACAGGCCCTTACCCCTGGTAAATACACTGGCGTGCAAATAAGGAGTACCCGGGTGATCAGCAGTGGGGCATGGCCACTGGATGCCCTGCCTATCGATACGGGTATAACTTATACCACCGTAAGACGGCGTAAGGGACGCCATTTCATTAAAAATTTCCTCAGCACTCCCATAGCTTGCGGGGTACCCCATCTTTGTACAAAGTTCTGCTATGACCTGCCGGTTGGTTTTCCCCGGCAAAGGCTCTATTGCTTTTCTAACTCGCTGCACCCGGCGCTCGGTACTGGTAAAAGTGCCATCCGTTTCCGCGAAACTGGCGGCGGGCAGGATCACATCAGCGTATTCTGCGGTTTCAGTCAAAAACAGTTCATGAACCACCAAAAACTCCAACTTCTTAAGGCCGGAACGAATATGGTTGCTGTTGGGATCAGTGAGCACAGGGTTTTCACCGAGAATATACATCGCTTTCAACTCTCCGGAGTTGGCTCGCTCGAACATTTCAGGAATCGTCAACCCAATATCACCGGGTAAGGAAACACCCCAGGCAGTCTCGAATTTTTCCCGGGCCGCCGGCTCAATCACTTTCTGATAACCTGTGAATACATTAGGCAGTGCACCCATGTCACAGGCACCCTGCACGTTATTCTGACCACGTATCGGGTTAACACCGGTACCCGGTCGTCCCAAATGCCCGGTAAGCATAGCCAGGTTGGCAATGCTCATGACATTGTTTGTTCCACATACGTGTTCAGTAATACCCAGGGTATAAAAAGTCATCGCTTTATCAGTGCCGGCATATAGACGGGCCACTGTATAAAGATCTTGGACCGGTATACCGGTCAGACCGGACACATAATCAGGTGTATATTTTTCAACGCTTTCCTCTAATGCCTCGAAATTTTCAGTTCGCTCTTCGACAAAGGGCTTATCATAAAGCTCTTCACTAATGATGATATTCATTAGACCGTTAAGAAACGGTATATCGGTACCAGGCTGGATACGCAGCCAGTAATCGGCTTCCTCCGCCAGTTCTATCCGCCGTGGATCCACTACAATGAGTTTTGCTCCCCGGCGTGCCGCCTGCCTCATTTTATAACCAATCACCGGGTGAGCTTCAGTGGTATTAGTACCTACTAAAAACAATAACTCAGCTTGGTCAATCTCAGAAATTGAATTGGTCATCGCGCCGCTGCCGAAAGAAGTGGCCAGACCGGCCACCGTCGGAGCGTGTCAGGTACGGGCACAATGATCTACGTTATTTGTGCCCATCACCCCCCTGGTAAACTTTTGCATCAGGTAATTCTCTTCATTGGTACACCTGGCCGAACTTAGGGCGGCAAAGCTATCAGAGCCGTACTTATTTTTAACTTCGTTTAGCCGGTCAGCAATTAAATTCAGTGCCTCGTCCCAGGATGCAGGTTCAAAATTCCCGTTGCGTTTAATTAATGGAGTAATTAACCGGCGATCGTTATAAATAAAGTCCCAGCCGAATCTGCCTTTAACACAAAGGGCACGGCCGTTTACCACACTATCAGGGCTTGTTTTAACCCCCACCACGCGGTTATCTTTGACACACAAGTCAAAATTACAGCCGGTACCGCAAAATGGACAGGTGGTTCTAACTTTTTGCAATTCCCAGCTTCTGGCCTTACCATGCATCTGCTTTTCCGTCAATGCTCCGGTCGGACAAACTGCAACGCATTGACCACAAAAAACGCAATCGGATTCCACATAGGCAACATCACCCGCCGTGGTTACCTTGCGATTGTATCCACGATACATGTATGACAGGTTATCCTTGCCGGTCATTTCTTCGCAGGCTCTTACGCAGGCACCGCACTGAATACATCTGTTCAAGTCACGAATAATAAATGGATTGCTTTCATCAACTGCATAGTTGTGCTTCTCTCCCACAAAGCGACTGCCTTTAACGCCATATTGATAGGCGTAATCAGCTAATCGGCAATCTCCCATCTTGTCACAGGTCATGCAATCCAGAGGATGGTTAGCGATCAGCAGTTCAAGTATGGTTCTGCGCGCTTCAACGACAGCAGGCGACTCAGTGTACACTACCATCCCGGGCGTTATTGGTGTTACGCATGAAGCGGGCAAGAGCATATTCCCCTCTACTTCTACTACACATAAGCGACATTGCCCTAGAGGACTAAGATCAGGAACATAACATAATTTAGGAATACTTATCCCGGAATCTTCGGCAGCCTGGAGTATGGTACTCCCCGCCGGGGCTTCAACATCCTTTCCGTTAATCTTCAGTTTGATGAGTTCCATTATCGCCATCCCTCCTAACGTTTTATATGTATCAGGAAATAAAAAACCCCCTATTAAAGGAGGATGCTTTCATTCCCGATAAACAGGACACCGCTTAGCCTTCAAATGCACGTCCCCCTATTCGAAAGCAATTCACCATGCCGATTGCAGATCAATACCCAACGCGACCCGGGTAAATAATCTAGCAACATCATTTGCTTTCACGAGCATTTACTCCTTTCCAAATAAGGGAGGCAAACCCATTTCCGAATTTACCGTACAGGTGGTATACCATGTCGGCTAAGTCCCCATAGCCGAAGCTTTAGGGGAAGTAGCTTGGAGCTAAGCTTTTGAAAGTTTATATTTTTTTGGAAACTAAAATTGGTAGAGCCCTTACAAAATTACTTGTAAAGCTAATAAATTAAAGGTATTATCTCAGGAAAAAGACTGTTATGCTTTTTTTTACATAACGACCGGTTAATTTAACCATTGCCTTCGTAAGTGAAAGAGAATGCTATAGCTATAAAATGTCATTTACCTCCTTGCTAATTTTTTATGCAATCGTTGTGCTTTTTTAAACATAACGATTGGTTATTTTATAGCATTTAATTCGCAAGTAAAATTAAATGCTATAAATTATAAATGTATTATATAGGAAATTAAGATTCAATATAATCGCTTAATAGCATGGAAGAATGATTAACTAGAGGGTGAAAAAGTAGATTAACCCTTATGTCACCATCTTTCACACTTTAATGCTAATCTTATAAAATTATGTAGCTAGTTGTTCTGTAAACAAGTTGTGTTAAAGGTCACCCCTAACTTCGGATAATATGCTGGACTTTAATTGAAATACTACTAGCATAACTTAACTCCTATCCACCGGAGGCATGTGGATGGCCAAGCCCAGCGCTCCCTGGGCCGTCTCCAATACGGCTTCGGCCAAAGTAGGATGAGCATGGATGGTCTCAACAATCCCCCGGACGCCTACTTTGTTTTGCATGGCCAGTGCCACCTCGGCAATTAGATCACCGGCATGCGGCCCGACAATATGCCCGCCCAGGAGCTGTTCAGTTTTACTGTCTACCACCAGTTTAACCATACCCTCCCATTCACCCAACGCCTGGGCCATGCCCAGCGACTTGAAGGGAAAGGAGATGGTTGTTACGGGAAACTGCGCTTTTGCCTCTTCCTCGCTCATACCCACCGCGGCAAACTCGGGGGTGCTGAACACACAGCGGGGCACCACTCGGTAATCCATAGCCGCCGGGTGTCCCATCGCGTGTTCGGCCGCAGTGATACCTTCGGCAAAGGCCCCGTGAGCCAGCCAGGTTTTCCCCGTAAGATCGCCCGCCGCGTATACACCGGGTACTCCGGTGAGCATATGTTCATCCACCTGCAGTGGTCTACCGTCCGCCGGCAGGCCTATATTTTCTAGACCGATATTCTCAATATTGACCCTGCGGCCTGCAGCCACCAGCAATTTCTCCGCTGCAAGGGTATCACCCACGGCCAGGGTAACCGCAACACCCTGGATATCACCCTGTACCTGCTCCACCCGCACCCCGGTCATTACCTTGACTTTGTGGCGTTTGAGCAAAGACTGCAGGTAAGTGGCCGCTTCAGCATCCTCCCGGGGTAAAATGCGGTCTTCCATTTCCAGCAGGGTAACCTTGCTGCCCAGTTCGGCCATGATTACCGCCATCTCCACCCCCACGGCGCCGCCCCCCAGCACTAGCAGCGAGGTAGGAGCTGAGGGTATCTCTAGAATATCGTCGGTGGTCAGCACCCCTGGGATATCACCGGCCAAAAGACCGGAACGAGACGTGCGAGATCCGGTAGCCAGCACCACTTTGCGGGCGCAGACCTTGGTTACGCCGCCCTCTCCAGTTACTTCCAACACCCCAGGCTCCAGCAAACGTCCCGTTCCCTGGTACAGGTTTACTCGATTCTGCTCGAATAGGTATTCAATACCGCCGCGCAATAGTTCTACCAACCTGTTTTTGCGGGCAATAATCGCCGGTACGTTGGGAGAAACGTTTTCCACATTGATGCCGAAAGACTTGCCCTTGCGGGCTAGACGCAACACTTCCACCGAGGCCTTAAGTGTCTTGGTAGGAATGCAGCCGCGATTGAGGCAGACACCACCCAGATGTTCCTGCTCCACCACAGCCACCTTACCGCCGAGCTGGGCTGCACGTATGGCCCCCTGATAACCGGCAGGCCCGCCGCCCAGAAAGGCGATGTCATAGGTATCCGTTGTTTTACTCATATCAGACACCTGCTTACTGTATGATTTCGATTACGCATGGGGTCAGACCTTGACATTTGACATTTTATTCGGTTGTTCCTCAACCGCGTCAACGTGTCAAAACGCGTCAATGATCAGGTACTGATCGCTCCAAGCCACCGTAAAACCTGGGTTTGTCATTAATTAACGTAAGCGGCAGGCGTATAAGCACCTGTTACTATCTGGCCGGCAGCACCTTGTAGTCGAAATATTTCCGTTTAAAAGAAAGGGCTACATTAACCAGCCAGATCATCACGGGCACTTCGATCAGAGGGCCGATTACCGCAGCAAAAGCCTGACCGGAATTAATGCCGAACACCGCCACCGCCACTGCGATAGCTAGCTCAAAATTATTACTGGCGGCGGTAAAGGAAAGAGTAGTGGCCTGCTCGTAGTTGACGCCCATCTTTTTGCTCATGAAAAACGAAAACAAGAACATAATTAAAAAGTACAGGACCAGCGGTATGGCAATCCTTACTACATCCATCGGCAGAGCAACAATATAATTGCCCTTTAAAGAGAACATTACAAATATTGTAAAGAGCAAAGCAATTAAGGTTAAAGGACCGATTTTGGGCATAAACTGTTTGTCATACCACTCCTTGCCCTTTACCGGCATTACGGTAAACCGGGTGATCACGCCCGCTATAAAGGGTATGCCAAGGTAAATAAATACGCTCTTGGCCACCTCGGCCATCGAAATGTGTACTTCCAAAGACTCCAGGCCGAACCAACGGGGCATCAGGGTAATGAAAAAGTAAGCGTAAATTGAAAAGAATACCACCTGGAAGATGGAGTTCAGCGCCACCAGGGCGGCGGCGTACTCGGAATCTCCTTTGGCCAACCCGTTCCACACAATCACCATTGCAATGCAGCGAGCCAAGCCGATCAAAATCAGACCGACCATGTATTCCGGGTAATCCTTTAAGAAAATTATGGCCAGAAAAAACATCAACAGCGGACCGATAATCCAGTTCTGCACTAGGCTCAGTCCCATGACCCGGCCGTTGGTAAACACTTTACCGATTTCCTCATACTTTACCCTGGCCAGGGGAGGGTACATCATGATAATCAAGCCGATAGCAATGGGGATATTGGTGGTGCCTACCTGAAACCGACCCCAAAAATCAGCGATTTGCGGGTAAAGGTAACCACCTCCCACGCCAATTGCCATAGCCAGGAAAATCCACAGCGTTAAATAGCGGTCTAAAAAATTTAGTTTGCCGGTTACTGAGTCCGCCATACTTTTTGCCTCCCGTATTAAAGAATATAAACTCTCTTATGTTATAGCTATTAAATCCATAGCCATGGTTCCTTTTTATTTACTTAATAAAATTTGATTTCCGTACCGGCTTCCTTAAATTTCTCTATTACCATCTTAACATTTTTCTCCATTTGTGGAAAATAGGTTTTAGCATCCATTAGTATCTGCTTTTCTTCAATCCAGTTGGTAGGCTCAATTTTGCATACCCAGCCTTCCCCGTAAGGGTCACGGTTTATTTGCACCGGATCCTCTTCCATGTTTTCGTTCACCTCTTTGATCACTCCACTCACCGGTGAAGTTAGGCCCACAATAGTTTTGGCTTTTTTAGTAGGTTTTTTGGCTTCCAGAGTACCCAATTCTCCGCCCTCTTCAACTTCACTGCCGGCTTCATTTATCTCTGCAACCATCACCATTCCGCCGGTCATCTGTAGGTAATCGGTAATCCCCACTGTAATCAACCCGTCTTCTTCCTGTTTTACCCAGCACTCTTCTTGGTGGTAAAGGTAATCTTCCCTAACCCGGAAAACAAACTTATCACAGACAAACTCCATATACCCTTTTTCGCTCATCAAAGCACACTCCTTTATTATTATCTAGTTGTCCCTGAAAAGCGTTAATAATCAAATCCTAGCTTCGATTGCACCCACTTATAACAGTATTTATATAAAAAAATATTTATGCATTAAAGTAAAATACGGCATATAAAAATTCACTTATATAATAATTCCTCCCAAGATTCATGTCAACAGCTAAAACAAACATTTGATTAGTTCTTCCGAAGTCAGTCCGCTGATATATTGAGATACATCAACCTTTTTAAGTAAAGACTGTAAATTAGTCTCCACATATTGCTGACCGGTTAAAATGTCCTCTAATTCTTGCACCGGCTGATGTTCAAAAAAATCTCCGGAAAACTTACACTTACTAATAAATCCATGTCTGATATTGAAGTTAAGCTTCAGGCTGCCCCCGGCAAAGGTCAATTCTTTTTGATACTCAAATGCGGGTGATTTGCCGAAATTCCATTCCCACGTGCTATACTTGGCTGCCACCAGCTTATTGACCTCATTGATATCTTTTTCGGTTAACTGATATTCCCGGTACGGCCGGTTATGGTAGGCAAAGATACTCCTGGCCAGTAATTGCCTAAGTGTTTGGATATTCATGTCACCGGATAAGTATGGTTTAAGATTGGTAACCAGGCTTTGCACTGACTTTACCGCTTTAGAAACGTATTTCTTTTTGGGCTTTAAAGCCATTCCCAGTACGGACAGATCACTGTCAAATAAAATAGTGCCGTGGTGCAAAAGCGTGTTCTTAAAAAAATACTGGGCATTGCCGGAAAACTTTTTTTGTTCCACAGTGATATCATTTCTGCCATTAAAGCCTGCCTTGACGCCCAAGGTACTTAAACAATAAATGATGGGTTCGGCAAAAACGGAAAAATCAGTGTTGGCAAAAATGTCACGGTTGAGGATGAAAGAGAAATTAAGATTGCCTAGATCGTGATAAACCGCCCCACCCCCGGTAAGCCTGCGCACCACCTGGATGCGGTTTTCCTTAACGTACGGATAGTTGATTTCCTCCAAGGCATTCTGGTTCTTACCGATAACGATAGTTGGTGCATTTTGCCACAAAATCAACTTTTCATCATTAAGATCCGCATATTTCATTAGATATTCTTCCAAGGCAAGGTTAAAGTAGGGGTTGTTGCTGTTGTTAATAATGTTAATCATAATGCATACTTCCTTCCACTAGTTGCTAATCGAAAAATTACCTGGTAGAAGGACAATAATCAGCTTCTTACATATATTAGTAAAATTATTTAGTTTCCGTTATCAACCATTATAGTATGCTTAAGTTTCCAGTGTCAACATTACATTATATGAGGAATGTTTCCCAATGCCTCTTTTTCAGTCTTGCACTGAGTTGCGTACAAAGCTTTTTAATATGTTTGAGCAGTTACTGTCAAACTTGAGTTAGAATAATTAAGACCAGTAATTATAACGACAATAAAAAGCAAAAAAGCCGAGGATATTATTTCCTTGTCTTTTTTTGGAAAATCTGGAGGCGACACCCGGATTTGAACCGGGGGATAAAGGATTTGCAGTCCTCTGCCTTACCACTTGGCTATGTCGCCTTGGGAAAACCCCTCGAAAACCAGCAAACCCCGCATCTGGTGCGGCCTCAACCTTCTATCCAGATATTAACAAGCTATCATTTTTATTAACTTTTTGCCTGAGTCCCCTGCCGTTATTTCGAAAATCCTCTGCCGTTGGCTAAAGTCCTCTGCCGTCATTATAACTCTAGCTATTGCTCAAAGCCACTCCTTATGGCAACGAACTAAAAATAGCATGGCTTCACTTATTCAAATGTATAGCACCGTTTGCTTATTGTTTTCTTTCGGGTGTAATGATAGAATGTCAATAAGTAAATTTGTTGCTAACCCGTATGCAACTAAAATATGGCGGATAGGTAAATATTGTGAAGGGGACGGGGGAGATCCTGCTCGTAATTAAAGGCAAATTTTAATTTCGCATTGACGGGATAAATTTAAGTGCATATAATAATGTTATAGATGTGGTGGTAAGGTCGCCCCACGTAAAAAAAAGAAAGCCTGTTGTAAGATGTGGTGGTAAGGTCGCCCCACGTAAAAAAAAGAAAGCCTGTTGTAAGAACTGAAAATTGGCTTGTATGATTTTAAAAAAAGATCTAGTATTATATTAATACTAGGTCTTTTTTTGTCAAGAGGAAAACTATATGACCAAGAATATAATTGAATTCAGACAGCTAACTTCGGATTTCTATAAAGATAACCAGTTAGTTGAAATGCTTGATAAAGGGATAGATAAAGGAAGAGGATACGGTGTACTTTTGGTAGATGTTAAAGGAGTAAAATTTGCTATTCCTGTTCGCTCTAAGATGCATATAAACCATAAATTTTGTTTTACAACCAGAATCTATGAAGATAAAGGTAAAAGAGTACGCCATGGACTAGATTATTCAAAAGCGGTTATCATTAAAGAAAAACGATATGTTTCCCAATCGCAGTTTTTTTTAGAAAACAGAAATGATTATAATAAAATTAATCGGAGACAACATCACATAAAATCTGAGTTTGAAAAATATATTGAAAAATATATTAAAGCAGTTCAAAATGATGATCAGAATATCCTTAGAGAGTACAGATATTCAACTTTACAAAACTATCACGACGAATTAAATCTTAATAAATAAAAATAAACTAGGCCTGTTATTGGCCCGGCTATTTATTATGGGTGTGAATATTCTTTAGTGTAAATGGAATAATCATCCTAAATTTGACGATAATATTATTGCAGCATAAATGGGTCAATGGGCTAACCTTTCGATGGGCATTGTGTCGGTCTTATAAGTTTTTACAGTAACCTGTGGCAGAGGATTTTTCGATGGCAGGGGATTTACTTTCACTGAAAAAATCCTCTGCCGTAAAAACGAAAGACGTCTAGCTGTTAATAGCTAGACGTCCTCAAACCCGCATGCTTGTTGGGTTTTTCGTCATTGGAGGCGACACCCGGATTTGAACCGGGGGATAAAGGATTTGCAGTCCTCTGCCTTACCACTTGGCTATGTCGCCTTGTTTATTTGTTCGCCGTATCGCAGTATTAATATTAGCAAATTACCGCCGGTCAGTCAAGGGGGTAATTTGCACCAAGCAACAACAATATAAATAAAAAGCTTCAGACGGAAAGGATGCGCAACCGCATCCTTTCTAATCATCTGTCAGTTTAGCCGGCTCAGCCGGCACATCAGGTTCTACTGGTACATCAGGCTCTGCCGGCACTACCTGCGCTGCCGCCGCCGCATTCACCAGACCGGCCCCCTGGTCATAAGCCGAGTATTGGCTAAAGAAACGGCAGGAATTTATCAGCCGCCCCTTGACCTGGTCGGGGCTGAGCTCAGGTTCGACTTCTAAAAGTAAGGCTACCACCCCACAACAAATGGGCGCAGCCATAGAAGTGCCGGATAGCACGGTATAGTTATCATCATACCGGGATGCGCTGTCACTTTTATCCAACTTCGAACGAGGTGACCGCAAAGAAATAATATTACTGCCCGGTGTTACCAGGTCGGGTTTGGCAAGCCCATCTATGGTAGGGCCACGGCTGGAGAAATCAGCCACTGCATCATCGTATATATCAATGGAATTAAAATCATTGGAAGCTCCTACTGTTATAATAACCGGATCAATGGCCGGACTACTAATGGTTTTTTCGGCGGGCCCCTCATTACCGGCAGCTACGCAAACTACAACACCGGATCGCCAGAGTTCTTCTACTGCCAGGCACAGCGGGTCTTCTTTATAAGACTGCTCTGCAGTACCTCCCAGGGAAAGATTAGCTAATTTAATATTGTGCTGCTCACGATTATCCCTGCACCATTGCACAGCATCAATGATAGTTGAAAGACTGCCCGACCCGTATTTGTCCATCACCTTTAGGCCTACCAGACCAGCTCCCGGCGCCGGGCCACGAAATTTACCGGCAGAGCGGTCGCCATTCCCGGCAATACAACCTGCTACGTGAGTACCGTGACCGTTATCGTCATAAGCTTCTGTTTTATTACCGACGAAATCCTTAAAAAAGGTTATCCTGCCGGCTAAATCAGGGTGAGGATATATTCCGGTATCTATCACCGCAACTGTTACTCCGGCCCCGGTATATTGCGCCTCGTCCGGTGATTGCCACAAATCGGGGGCTCCCACCGTTGGGGCAGCAATATTTAGAAGCGCTTTTACCTCGTAGTCATGCCAGACTTTAACCACAGACTTATGCTGCACCACTTGTTCCAACCGCTCTGTACTGAGTTCCGCTGAAACCGCGTGAATAATACCCAGCTCTCTTTTTACCTTGATCCCCAGCATGCTGGAAAGCGTGTGCAGTCCACCAGCAACCCTAAGCAATGGGTCGAACTGGATAATCACCTGATGCTTATGCCACTTTCTTTTGAATCTGCGCACCAATCCTTGCAAAAAACAAGGCACAAATTTAACAGGCTTATAGTCGGAAATTACCCGTTTCTTTAAATTGACGCACATTTTGAACCTGTTTTCACGTATCCATTTGACATGATGGAATAACATTTTAAAACCTCCTTTGTTTCAATTAATTAACATGTTATTCCACCACGGAAAAATGCGTGACTATCTAATTTTAAGGGAAGCAGAGGGAAGAAAAAACAGGCTGGGCAAAAAAAATAATAACCCGCCCCTATGGCAGGTTATTCTCTAATAAACTGGAGCGGAAGACGGGATTCGAACCCGCGACCCTCGCCTTGGCAAGGCGATGCTCTACCACTGAGCTACTTCCGCATATGGTGCCACGGGCCGGAATCGAACCAGCGACACGAGGATTTTCAGTCCTCTGCTCTACCGACTGAGCTACCGTGGCTTATACTGGCGGAGCTGACGGGAATCGAACCCGCGATCTTCGGCGTGACAGGCCGACATGTTAGACCGCTACACCACAGCTCCGCGCTTACCATAAACCGGTTTCCAAATGGCACCCGGCTCACTGACAATGTTAAGTATACAAAAAAAACGCTTTTATGTCAAATGGAATTTTCTTTACCAAACAGTAAAATTGCCTCCCGCACCAACTTGGCCGCCAGCAGTGCAGTGCGGTCGGTCTGGTCGTACACCGGGCAAACCTCCACCAAATCCATACCCACCACATTTAATCCCTTAAGCATATACAATGCCGCTATGATTTCAGAAGAACTGCACCCGCCAGGCTCAGGCGTGCCCGTGCCCGGGGCAAAAGCGGGATCAACTACATCAATATCCAAAGTAACATATACCGGACACCCGTGCAGCCGGTCAATGACTTGCCGCAACGGGGTTAGAATTTCAAAAGGATAAAACCCGGTGTTTTCGCGCCCGTAAGCAAATTCGTCAGCAGTACCGGAACGGATCCCGAACTGAAAAACGTTATGGCTACCCACCACTTCCGCCACCCGGCGCATCACCGTGGCGTGAGACATACTCTCCCCCAGATAATCGTTGCGCAGGTCGGCATGAGCGTCAAAATGCAGCACGGTTAGATCGCGATATTTTTGGGCCATTTGCTTTACCGGCGCCAAAGTTATCAAATGCTCGCCGCCCAAAACCAGCAGGAACTTTTCGTCCTTCAGCAGCCTACCAACTACTTCCTCCAGCCGGAGCAAGCTCTGTGGTACATTCCCGAAAGGCAGCAGAACATCACCGGCATCATAGTAACTATAATCCCTCAAATCCTTCTGCTGGTAGGGACTATATTCCTCCAGTCCTACGGAAACCTCCCGAATTCGCCTGGGACCGGAACGGGTGCCCGGCCTATAGCTAACAGTAAAATCCATTGGCGCGCCCAAAACTACCAGGCGTGACAGGTGGTAATCAGTGATGGCACCCATAAACCCCCCGCAACGTTCCAAAAGCTCGTCCATTGTCCACACCACCTATAACTATTATCTCGGCAATAATTCCTTTACAAAGGGCTGTAGCATAAAGGCGGCACGGTGTATTTCAGACGAATACCACTTGGTTTTCAGGGCTGATATTTTATCCTCGTCTACATCCACCGCCAGCGGGTCATACTTTTTAGAACCCATAGTAAAAGTCCAGTAGCCGCCGGGATAAGTGGGCACCACAGCCCAGAACAACCTGGTCACCGGGAATATACCCTTCACGGTAGTGGTTACTTGTTTAATAAGCTCACTATTAAAGAAAGGTGATTCAGTCTGAGCTACGAACAACCCGTCCTCAGTCAATGCATCGTAAACACTGCTATAAAAATCCTCGCTAAAAAGACCTACCGCCGGGCCAACCGGGTCGGTGGAGTCTACAATAATCATATCATAAACACCTTTATTTTCCTGAACATGTTTGATACCATCATCCACCACTATTTCTACCCGGGGATCTTCAAAACCCACACTTAATTCGGGAAAGAATTTTTTGGCCACATCTATGACCATCTGGTCAATTTCTACGTGCACAACCTTCTCAATTCCCTCATGCTTAACAATTTCCCGTACCGCGCCCCCGTCACCGCCGCCGATAACCAGCACTTTTTTGGGGTTGGGATGAGTATTTAGACCCACATGGGTAATCATTTCGTGGTAAACAAATTCATCTTTAATATTAGTCTGAATTACATTATCCAGAGTAAGCATGCGCCCGAATTCAAGTGTATCTAGAACCGCCACCTTTTGAAAAGGTGACTGGCCACTGAACAGGACCTGCCGCACCCGGCAACCAATGCGCAAATCTTTAGTTTGATCTTCGGTAAACCATACCTCCAACTGTAATCCCTCCTGAGCTATTTAATAATACATGGGTACGGCTGCCAGTGCGCAACCCACTTTTTCTACCCGGTGCTCTACAGCGGATATTTTAATATCCATTAATTCCATACCCCGCGACGCAAAGGCCTCCCGGAGCATGGACTCAATTTTAGCCACTGCCTCATCACGACTGCATCGCCCGGCAAATTCCATAATCACGCCAAAGGTGTCTGCAGAAAAACCTACTCCTACCGCAGCAGCAATCTGCTCGCCAGGCACATTACTGCAGATAAACCCGTAAGCGGTGGGCACCAATGATCCGGGAGGAATAACTAAATCGTGATCGTATTCTGCAGCGGGGGGCAATATGCTACTCACTTTAAGCAAATTAATATTACCGATTCTACCTGCCAGCAACGCATTATCAAACGCGGTCAGCTCACTGTAACCTTCCGCGGCAGCGGCTGTTAAAAAAAACTTCTTTGGGGTAGGCAACATGGTTAAAGTCCCCTTCCAATACTAATTTTGCAAAACAACAAAGTTTATTATATCAAACCCTAGAAAAAAATAAACTGTATAATTCTACATTTATCGTTACTTTTATTACTTTTGCGCATATAACCCGGACAGCGTGACATATTAAAAAAGACTACTGGGAAAAGGAGGTTTTTAACAATATGAAAACAGTTTTAAGTACTTTCCCCAACCGGGATGCAGCGGAAAAAGCAGTAGCCGAACTGCGCCGGAAGGGGTTTGACAAAGACATATCCATCGTAGCCAGGGACGAGCAAAACAGGGAAAAGAACCAATACACCACTATGGGCACCGATAACATCACAGATGGCGCCACCACCGGTGGTATGCTGGGCGGACTAACCGGGCTCGCCGTAGGGGCCGGCGCGCTGGCCATCCCTGGCATTGGACCGCTGATTGCCGCCGGTCCCATAGCCGGGCTTCTCTCCGGTGCCGCCACCGGTGGCATTGCCGGCGGATTGGTGGACTGGGGCATACCCCAGGACCGCAGCAAATTTTATGAGGAAAGAGTTAAGCAGGGCAGCATTTTGGTATCTATCCACACCGACGATAACCACATCAACGAAGCCGCCGACACTCTAAGGCGCTTTGGCGCACAGGATGTGGAAACCCACTAAAGAGATATTTTAAAAGGACCATTAAAAAAGACGCCGAACAGCGTCTTTTTTTACTTCATAGATTGGTAAATTTGCCGGTAAACCAGTGCATCCTCAGCCTGCCGCCCGGCGGACTCACAGATTACCGTGGGGGTCATTTTCCTTTCACCGATCAGCCGGGCCAAGTGCGCAAAATCCGGGCCATACCCTTCATCCAGCGTGGTGCGGTGCCGGCGTTCGCCCGCCCGGGAAAATTCTATAGGGCTAAAATGAATATGCAAACTTCTTACCGCCCCGGCGCCCAGCACCGCCTCAATTCGGTCCAACACCACACTAAAACTTGCCTCATCCTTCAAGGCACCCACCCCGGCAGCATGCAGGTGGCCGAAATCAATAGCCGGTACTACCTTTTTGCCCACGGTGCACAGTTCCAGAATTTCATCCAGGTTGCCCAGTTGGGCCGGTTTGCCCATTGTCTCCGGTGCCACCGCTATATCCCCCAATCCCTCTGCCCGGGCCGTATCCAGCAACTCCGCCAGGTTTTCTTTAGCCCGGCGCAATGCGGCAGGCCGGTCATCCCCCACTTTGCCACCCGGATGCATTACCACAATCCGCGCGCCCATCCACTTGGCAACGCGTAGCGCATCCAGGAAGTGCTTGCGAGTTTTATCTCTAATCCCCTGGTCCGTAGCTCCCAAACTAATATAGTAAGGCGCGTGAATGCTTAACGTGACATTATACTCCCTGGCCGCCTCACCCAATTTTACTGCGGTTGCTTCCTTTATATGTACTCCCCGGACACACTGATATTCATAGGTATTGAGCCCCAGGCCGGCCAGCCACTCGGGCATGTCCAGCGAAGACTTAAAGCCTGCCGCATAAAAAGAATCGCTATTTCCCGCCGGACCAAATCGCACTTCTGTCATACCTGCATTCCCTTCTCTATTTAATATGCATATATCTTACCATATTAGCAGCACATTGCCACATTCTGATGAACAACAAAACAATTGCATTGAATGGCAACCGGCAAACTTGAAACATCAAAACAAATATTTAAGACCCGTTGGATATAAAAAGGATATTTAATTATTTTACAGTATTTGTATATTATAGTTTTTTATCGCATTTAATACATGGAGGATGATAAAAATGACGAAGCCTTTTAATGTGCTAGTTTTAAGCCTGCTTGGCCTTTTGGCGCTGGCCCTGCTTATTCAACCTAGAACCGGCCATGAAATGCAAAACACAATGCAAGCACCCGACAACAAGCGTATTGTAATCGCTCAGCAGTACACCGTATCCACATTAGACCCGGCAACCGTTACAGACACCGGTTCAATCCGGTTAATTGCCAACATTTTTGAAGGGCTGGTGCGGTTTAAACCGGGCACTACCCAAATAGAGCCCTGCCTGGCTACGTCCTGGAAGATTTCCGAAGACGGGCTAATCTACACCTTTAACCTGCGCCAGGGCGTCAGTTTCCACGACGGCATCGCGCTCGACGCAGCGGCAGTGCGAGCAAGCGTGCAAAGACAGATGAGCAACCAGACCGCCAAGATTACTACCTACGCTGGTTTTGTATATGCGCCGTTGGACAAGATAAAGATTATTGACCGGTATACTATCGAGTTTCATTTAAAATATCCCTACTCGCCGTTTTTAAACAACCTGGCAATGCCTATGGCGGCACCGGTAGTCAGCCCGGTAACAACAGGGCTGACTACTGATCAATTTGGCGCTCACCCGGCGGGCACCGGCCCGTTTTACTATGCAGGAGAAGTAAACAACGGGTTACTCCTTAAGACCAACCCCGGTTACTGGGATGACCCGCCGGCGGCAGATGAAGTATTGTTTGTTAGCGAACCCAGGGTTGACCGGAGAGTGCAAAAGTTGCTGGGCGGTCATATTGATATTGCCCTTGACCTGACCTTTGCTCAAACAGCACAATTGCGTTTTAAGGGGTATCCGGTGCTGCGGGCTACCGGCCTGGATATCGGCTATCTGGGCTTTTATACTGACCGTCGGCCGTTCAATAAACCGGAAGCGCGACAAGCGGTGGCCTGCTCATTAAACCACCAGGACATATTAGAAAAGTTATGGCCCCAGGAAACACGCCCGGCTCATGGACCGCTGCCGCCAAGCGTACTTGGTTACGACACGGAACTAACCCAGATTGGCTACGCACCGGATAAGGTCGCTCAACTATTACAGGCAGCTAGTTATACAAAAGAGATGTCCTTTACTCTAATTACTTATACAGATATACGCCCATATAGTCCCAGAGGTGGTAATATCTTGGCAGAGGCACTGGCCAGGTCACTGGCTGATCATAACATTATCGTCAAAGTACAGGCTTATCCATGGGAGCAATTCAAACAAGCACTTGCCCACCGGGAAGGGGACGCTTTTTTATATGGCTGGATCAGCGACAACGGCGACCCGGATAATTTTTTATATACCTTGCTAGCTGAAAATCAGGTAAAAAACGGGCTAAATATCACCGGTTATCAAAATGCAGAGCTGGAAATATTGCTTGTAAGTGGCCGTCAGACTATTGACCCAAATACAAGGCAGCGAATCTATCGCCAAGCACAGCAAATTATCAACCGTGACGTACCCTGGCTGATACTAAACCATAGCTTTCATTATGCCGCCACCTCCCCCCGGGTGCAAGGCTTTTTATTAAATCCAACAGACTGGCCGGTAATGAATAGGGTGAGCAAAATACCATTAAATTCCTTAAATATTAGTGCAAATTTGGTACATAATAGGTTCGAAAGATTTTAACCAAAACAATTCCAAGGGGGGTATTAAAATGGATCAATTTTATCAACTGCAACAGCAAATCCAAAGACTGCGCCAGGAAATTAGCAACATTACTTCAATGACTTCCCAACTGCAGCAGTTCGAGCAGAACAACGCTTCCCAACTACAACGCCTGCAGCAAAATGAAGTAAACGCTACCCAGCAGTTACAAAGAATTCAGCAGATTTGCGGCCAAATAAGCAGTGACCTGAACAGCGTCAGCAGTGCTGCCCAACAGGCCGGCCAATCCATGTCCCAAAACTATTCCCAATTCGGCACCGGCATAAGCGGCTACGGCCAGCAGTTCGGCACTTTCGGCAATCAGTTCCCAGAACAAACTACCGGCTCGTTTGTCTCAAGCCAGCAATACCAACCAAATTATATTTCAAGCATGCCAATGCAGCAGCAGCGCTTCGGCTCCCAGTACGCCGGTAGCTATTATTCACCAATTCAGTCGGGTTACGCACAAAGCTATAACCAGTCCTTTGGCGGCTATGCATCACCAGGCATGATGAGTTCACAAGGTTATGGCAAGCAGCAAAGCCAAAGCTTTGCGGAAAACCAGCAAATGAGCCAGATGGCCCAGCAAGCACTAGCCAACCGGATGAACCAAAATTTGTCCAACGCAAATAACCAGTTTTCCACGGGAATAAGTGGTTACGGTAGTTTCTAAGTTACAGCAGGGTTGCAGCAGAAAAAGCAAGTTTACCCAGAGGGCCCCTAACCGGCTCCTCTGGGTTATCGCTATTTAAGCGGGTAAAATTCTTCAACGTATTACAAGGTAAATAGACAAATATCACCTCTTAACATATTTTACCTTTTAATTTATAATATGGTAAAGGGTATATTTAAGGGGGGAGCGATTTTTGGCTAAAATGATTAAAGAGGGTGCCTCTTACAGCCAACGTGAGGTAGTGGACTTGCTGGTTGAGTTTTCTGCGTTTAAAGATCGGGTGGAAAAAAAGTTTAAAATTCTGGCAAACGAACTTGACGGAAAAAACAACGAACATGACCTCTGGGTCAACTTATACCTTATTTCAACGGATTATTCTGAGGAGATGCAAAACAAGCGGCCAAAACAGCCTGAAGACTTACAAAAAATCTCCTAGTTTTCCCGGTTGATCATTGGTTTATAAAATTTAATCCTTCCGTGTATAAAAAATGCTCTCCCGGACAAAATAATTAATAAATCAGATTTTAGGGGAGGCGTTATTTTTGCAAGGTGTTACTACCAGTTGGATCGTTGTTGGGTTGGGGGTAATTGTTTCTTTGATTGGTTGGTACATAGGCGGTTATTGGGGAGCAGGCATACTTGGTTTTGGTCTGGCCCATATACTGCTGGGCGTTCTGGACACATTCAGACCCGCAGTTAAAACCGAGGAGTAACAATACCACTAACCAAGTCGTTCTTAACAATTTCATTGATATCTCCGCTATAAAAAATGAAAGCGACAAGATTCACTGCGTCTTGTCGCTTTTTATTTTACATTTTGCATAACCTGGCCAATAATCTCATCCGCCCCTTGCACTGGTACCTGAGAGGTATGCTCTGGGTGCCGATTATCTGGTTGGTGGAATTAGGCACAGGTGGATTAATTCGCACTATAACCGGCACCAGCCCGGTAATTTACCGGGATGGCCGGCAAATTACCGGGCTGATTCGCCTGGATATGGCACCGCTATGGTTTGTGACGGGGTTGTTATTTGAGCAGATTCACGACCGGCTAGTAGTCAAGTATCGTTAATTTCCTTGGTCAACATTTCACGCAATCTAAACTTCTGCACTTTATCATTGATTGCTACAGGAAAGGAAGAAACTATTTTAACCTGATCCGGAATCTTATATTCAGCTATTTTGCTCCTGAGAAAAGATGCTATCTCCTCTTGGGTTATCTCCAATATACCGTCTTTAGGAATAATGAAGGCACAGATTTTTTCGCCAAGTCTATGGTCGGGGTAACCGACAATGCTTGCTTCAGCCACCTTCGGGTGAGTGTACAAAAATGATTCTATTTCATAAGGGTAAATCTGATACCCCCCCCGGACGATTATATCATCAGTTCGTCCAATAACAGTAATATTACCATCCTTATCCATTAACCCCAGATCATGAACATGGATCCAGCCGGAGTTACAAATAGTAGTATCTGTCCGGCTAGAATCCCCCCAATACTCCAATGCATTGCCAAAACTCCGAACATAGATCTCTCCAACTTGGTCGCATTTTACAATCTGCACATTATTATTTACAATTTTTACTTCCACACCACCGTAAATCGACTTGCCGGAGGTCTTATATACAGTTTCTAAGGGGTCCGACAACTTGGTCATGGTGGCATGACCATATTCACAAGCACCATAAGATGTAGTTAACGTACAATTAAATTTATTTTGTAATTCGATAAGGATCTCTTTAGGTGCAGTTGCTCCGAAAATGTACATATTGCGCAACGAAGAAACATCATAGTCAGAAAAACGCGGGTGTTTCATAATTCTGACAAAAAATAACGGCATACCGACAAGAGAAGTTACTTTGTATTGCCGAATTAAGCTTAATACAGCCTCTGGATCATAACTTCCCGGAAGCACTAAAGTAGACCTGCTAATAATTGGGCATGTTTCGAGATACATTACCCCCACAGCTGAAGAAAGCGGCAGCATACCCAGCCACACCTCATTATCCAGCACCTCCCGCATATAGTTGCTCGATCTGGCCAGGCGATAAATTGTGTTATGGGTGTGCACTACCCCTTTGGGAACAGCGGTAGTTCCTGATGTGTAAACAATTGCTGCCATATCGTCCGGATCCACCGGGTGATCCTCGATATATTTTTCTACCAAGCTTTTAGCATCGTTAGCGCCGGTGAGCAGTTTGCGCAAAGGAATCATATCTGCTTTCGTCCGGCCTTTTACGATGACATGTTCCAATACCGGAAGTTGAGAACGTAGACGAGCGATTGAATCAACAAAGGAAAAATCGTTGATATCGGAAATCATAATAATGGCTCGCGAATTGCTGTGCAGCAAGGCGAATTTCAAATCTGCTTCACGGAAATTTATATTTAGAGGCACTTTAACTGCCCCAATTTTTAAGATAGCTTGACTGGCAATAATTAATTCCGGGCAGTCAGGTAAAAGGAGAGCAATATTATCACCATGTCTAATTCCAATATTTAACAATGATTCGGCCAACTGGTTAACGGAACCAACTAATTGCAGATAAGTAATTTCTTCATTATTATAAATTAAAGCCGGTTTGTTTGGAACCAGTGATACGGTCTGATCTAAATAATCGCCGGCAGTAATTCCAGCCGGTATCAGACCCTCTGATTGTGTATAGCTTTTCTTTTTATACATGGCTATCTTCACCATTCCCTATCAAGCCACCGCAAGCTGTCAATAACCTGATTGGCTACGTATTGACAGCCCCGGAAACTCCTGACTTGCAAGGTGTTAAGTCACCTTAACCTGCTGGTTTAATATAAAAGCAAAAATTATACCATGTATATATCAATAAAACTTGAATAAATACGTGATTAATTCATACACCAAATTGTCTGACAATCATACATGTGTCCAATTTTATCGCTTTAATTTATCATACAAAGCAGCCCGGCTAATACCTAATAATTTGGCCGCCTTTGATTTATTACCTCCTGTAATCTCAAGTGCTTTCTCTATCGTATCTTTTGTTACTTTAGATAGAGCCAGTCCATATCCAAGATCGTCATTCTTATTTTTCATTTCCTGCATATTAACTCCAAGGTCATTTAATTGAATTATATTATTGTTACAATAAACAACAGCGCGTTCAAGCATATTTTCTAATTCCCGTATATTTCCCGGCCAGTTATAACTTGTTAAAAATTTCATGACTTCATCCGTCACACCATTAATTTGCTTTCCGGACTCCTTACTGAATATATTAATAAAATAATCCAATAAATTAGCAATATCTTCTACATGTTCTCTTAAAGGCGGCGCAGTTATAACCAACACGTTTAATCTATAATATAGGTCATTTCACTAGCGTTGCATAAATATGATTTTCAAATGTCAAGTTCTAAAATAGCTTAA
>JAENYS010000040.1 GCA_016841645.1 Desulfoscipio geothermicus
GTGGTTTTATGTTCGAAACGTATCCGTTTCGAACTTGCTAAAGCAGATAAAAAAACCCCACCTAAAAATAGGCGGGATTGCTGAGAGAGATTTAGGAGGCTGGTTACTGCTCATTGCAGTATCTATAGTATTACACAGTTATGCTTTTTTATACCACTTTTACCTCATTCATTTTATCACCGATCTCCAACTTATCCACTACGTCCTCTAAGCCTTCCGTGACCATTCCGAAAACCGCGTACTGCCCGTCCAGCCAGCTGGCATCCGTCTTTAATATATAGAACTGCGAACCGGCGGAATCTGGATGCGCTGACCTGGCCATCGCCACCGCACCTCGCACATTTTTCACATCGGGATGGGTTTCAAGCTTAATTGTCCAGCCCGGGCCGCCGGTGCCATTGCCCTTGGGGTCGCCACCCTGCACCACCCAGTGTTCTACCCGGTGGAATTTCAGCCCGTTATAAAAACCATCATTGGTTAATTTTAAAAAGTTCTCCACCGTAACAGGCATTTTATCAGGGTATAATTCCATAGTAATATTTCCCTTATCAGTGCTAATGCTTACTTGCTGCGCTGCCAAATTATCACTCCTCATAATTTTATCCAATATTTATTATACACCAATATTCCGGTTTTCATAGCCAAAACCGTCCCCGTTAGCTTTTCTGGGTGGCCTGGGTCCAAAATATTGATAATAATCTACTTTTATATTGCCGTTGTAAAGCTTTCTTTTTTTAGTGGCCTGCCTGCCAAACAGCTTTTCAAATTGCGGATGGGCAGCCAGTATGTAAAACGACCAGGTGTCCAGCCGGCTAAAAACCTGCCCCATTTCCCTATACAGCCGTTCTATTTCCCGCAGTTCCCCCAGCCGTTCTCCATAGGGCGGATTACAGATTATTTTGCCGTATTTTTTACTGGAGCGGACTTCGGCAACCGGCATGCACTGAAAATGTATTAACTCTTCCACCCCCGCCTCACCGGCATTTTGGCGGGCTAATTTTAAAACGTTATTGTCTATGTCAGTGCCTATAATACTGAGGGACCGGTTATAACAGGCCAAATCGTGGGTCTCTTTTCTAGCCTTCCGCCACAGCTCCCTGGGTATGGTGGGCCAGTTCTCGGAAACAAATTCGCGGTTCATCCCCGGCGCAATGTTTTGACCGATCAGTGCTGCCTCAATGGGTATAGTACCGGAACCGCAAAAGGGATCCATTAAAACAGTGTCCGGGTGCCAATGCGACAATAGGATCAATGCCGCAGCCAGCGTTTCTTTTAAGGGTGCCTGGCTGGCCAGTTCCCGGTAACCCCTTTTGTGCAGCCCGGCACCGCTGGTGTCAATAGTTAGGGTGGCGATATCCTTTAACAAAGCTACTTCAATCTTATACAGCGGCCCCTGTTCGGGAAACCATTGTTGTTTGTACTTTTGTTTCATGCTTTCCACAACTGCCTTTTTTACAATGGCCTGACAGTCGGATACACTGAATAGGGTGGATTTAACGGATTTCCCTTCCACGGGAAACTCAGCATCACCTGGTATTAGTTCCGGCCAAGGCAGCGCCCTGGTTTGCTCAAAAAGTTCATCAAAGGTGGTGGCCTTAAATTCACCCACTTTCAAGCGCACTCTATCCGCTGTGCGCAGCCATAAGTTGGCCCGGCAGATAGCGTCCAAATCCGCGTTAAATGTAACTTTGCCGTTTTCCACCGCCACCTTTTTATAACCCAAATCTTTGACTTCCTGCGCCACCAGCGCTTCCAAGCCGAAGGTTGCCGTAGCAATCAAGTTGAAGCCAGCCATGTACAACCACCTTTTTTGATTATATTTATTTAGTCCGAATAATTTAGTATTCCTCCTTATTTGTGGATTAACCTGCTGGTTTTACCTTTTTATTTACCATTTCGGATGTAACATTGTTGTCTACCGAATTACAAGATGCTTTGAAAAGAAAATGGAATACTTCGATCAGCACAGTTTATATAAACATACTAATTTGATATCATATAGGTATCAAATTAAAATCAAAATCAATAAGAAAGAGGAGATATCTATGAAGGAGAAAAAGCCCTGGCAAAAATAATTCCACTTACCAGTTGGGGCGGGAATTGCAGGATCGGCTATCGGTAGCGGGTGTAGATGTAATGGAAGCCCGGCTAACCCATCTGGCCTACGCCACTGAAATTGCCGGCGCCATGCTACAGCGCCAGCAAGCCACAGCTATTACAAAAAATTTCCCATTAAGGATTGATCCCAAGTTATATGAAGCACTTGAGCGCTGAGCCGCCGATGAACTGCGCAGTGTCAATGCGCATATTGAATTCTTGCTGCGGGAAGCGACCCGCCGGGCGGGACGATTGCCCGGCAAGTCACCGAAAGAACAACGGGATGATGACTAGAACTTTCTATCGCCGCCGAAGATGCTGCCCAGGATATCACCGCCAATACCGGCCACGCCATTCTGCTCGCCTCTCTGCTGGAAGCGTGACGCGGCAAGAATCCGGTCAGCCAGGCGGGAGAAAGGCAGGCTTTGCAGATAAACTCTGCCGGGACCTGTCAACCGGGCGATAAACATGCCTTCTCCACCGAAAAGTGCGTTTTTAAAGCCGCCAACAAACTGGATATCATAATCAACAGAGGGTTCAAAGGCCACCAGGCAACCGGTATCCACCCGCAGGCTTTCCCGGGACGCCAGTTCTTTGGCGATAATTGTGCCGCCGGCATGGACGAAGGACATGCCCTGTCCGGTCAGGCGCTGGAGGATAAAACCTTCACCGCCAAACAGACCTGCTCCCAATTTTTTTGTAAAAGCCATTTCAATTTCTATGCCCCTGGCGGCACAGAGGAAAGAGTCTTTCTGGCAAAGAAACTCTCCGCCCAGCGAAGACAGGTCTATCGGAATAATTTTGCCTGGATAAGGAGCGCCAAAAGTAACCCTGGACTTAGCCCGGCTGCTGTTCATAAAGGTGGTGATAAAAAAGCTTTCACCGGTGATCATTCTTTTAAAACCCTTGAACAGTCCGCCACCGGTGGATGTTTGCATTTCAATCCCGTCTTCCATTAACATCATGGCGCCGGCCTCGGCGCGTACACCTTCGCCGGGATCAAGCTCAATTTCCACCGCCTGCATATCGTCGCCAAAAATCCGGTAATCTATAACATCAGCCATACTCTCTCTCCTTTAAAAATCACATATGTAGGATATTCCCGCTTTGCAAATCAAGGCCTAATTAGTAAACCAGCTTAGATATTACTTGTTTCTTTTTAATATTACGGGAAAAACCTCTTTTCCCTTCTGTTAAAATTTTATTCTCGAACCATAATATTTATATGCACAGCTACTCGCAAATAATGGTCGGACCAAGATACAAAGCCGGAAATAGATTTTAATCGCCTATAATTTTAACTAATACCCTTTTTCTTCTCTTACCATCAAATTCCCCATAAAAAATTTGTTCCCAGGGACCGAGATCAAGTTTTCCTTCAGTGACAGCAACAACTACTTCTCTTCCCATTACAGTGCGCTTTAGATGAGCGTCCGCGTTATCTTCAAAACCATTATGGTGATAGCGTGAATAAGGCTTTTCTGGTGCCAGCTCTTCTAACCAGTTTTCAAAATCGTGATGGAGCCCGACTTCATCGTCGTTAATAAAAACGCTGGCTGTAATATGCATCGCGTTACAAAGAAGCAGTCCTTCTGTAATACCGCTTTGCGCCAAACATTCTTTCACACGCGGAGTAATATTAATTAATTCTCGCCTTTGGGGAACTTCGAACCACAGTTCCTTTCGATAACTTTTCATAGATACCTTCCTCTGCGATTATTTAAATCTACTCACATTTTTTCTAACTATACTTAATATTTCAAGTGACTGCAAATATAATAAGAACCAAGATTAACGCAAAAAGATCCGGATAACTTCGGATCTTTTTTGGTCTATTTTTCAACAATAGCATTGGTCACTGTGACACAGGAAATGAGTAGCTCATTTTCATCGTACATCTCTATCCGCCACACATGTGATCTCTTTCCCTGATGCATAAGTATACCCCTGGCCAAGAGAAAGCCTTCTATCTTTTTCGCTTTAAAATGATAAGCGACCAAGGTTTGACCGGCTGGTATTTTACTTTTATTAAGCATTCGATATGACGCCATACCTGCCACTATTTCGCCAAATGCGCAGGTAGCTCCGCCATGCAGCATACCAAAGGGTTGGCTGTGGAAGGAGGTTAAATTCATTTTGGCTTCAAATTTATCTTTCTCCGGATCCAGGCGAAAATATTCAATATTCAGGCTCTCAATCAAATTCATGTTTGGCTCCAAACCGGGTACCTCCGTCAATTATGGGATGATCAATGGCAAAATACTTCAGAGCGTCTTCATCTACTTCTACCCCCAGACCTGGTCCTTTGGGCACTTGGATGAGGCCGTGCTGGGCGGTAATTTCAGGCTGAATGACATCTCTAGCAAAGTAGCGTCGGGTGGGTGATAAGTCTCCCGGAATATAGTTATCTTTTAAGCCGGCCAAATGGACATGCAGTATTTTGGAAATACCGCTTTCCACCATGCTCCCTATCTAATAATATATATTATGCCGGCGGCATAAATCAATCATTTGTTTTACATAATACAGTCCACCCACACGGCCAACTTTAATATTGACCAAAATTTCTTTAGCCCATTTGACTGTTTCTTCCTCCAGTTGTTCAAAGGGAACCACCGTATTGACCAAGCCCATCTCCAACGCTTCCTTAGCTGAATATTGACGGCACAGGTACCAAATCTCCCGGGCTTTTTTATGCCCGATGATACGAGCTAAATAACCGGCGCCATAACCGGCGTCAAAAGAACCAACTTTAGGTCCAGTCTGGCCAAATTTGGCATTTCCTGAGGCAATGGTTAAATCACAAACAACAAATAATAAGCTTCTGTTCCAGAGGGTTATAGAACAAAACACGCTCTTCCTTTTCAAAGTTACGCCAAAATGAAAGTGCATTCTTTAAATGAATTTCTTTCTGTTGATATAGCAAACGTATCTCCCCATATAATGAATAATGGTTCAATAAATAAATAATTACTATAAAAATGTTCGAATAAAATCGGTTCAGTTTTTCAAAATATAATTAATTTTAACTGCTATCATTAAGGTCTGTTCGGTAGGTTTTGTATACCAATGCTTATGAGAAAGATGCATCCCAATTAAGTAAAAGATAATCTAATACTTACCCCGGAATTTCAACGAGCCAAGAGTTCCGTTTATACGGATCTTTTGTCCGTCTTGAATAATACGAATGACATTCCAAGATATGCATTGGTTTATGTAGTATCAATTAATCTATAATCCGGGGATGCTGAATAAAAATGCGGCTGCAATGTGTAGCAAGGGGAACATATCATTCTTTTTATCGTCATATTTAATTAAAAGGGTAATTCATTTTTATATCAACCATTATTGAAATTACAAAAAAGCAATTGCAATTCCCTGCCAATTGCCAAGGCAAATGCCAACATACAATGAGCAACCAACCTGACTTGATATTGCTTATACGAGGAGCTGATCATATGTTAACTGCTATAGTTATGGTACTGCTGGGTACGTTTGGTATCCCTTTGCTTATGAGAAAATTGAAGCTCAATAGGTCGCATATCTAATCTAAACTTTTTGAACACCTACCCCAAGATTTCAACGAACCCCCGGGTACCGTCTACACGGATCTTTTGTTCGTCTTGAATAATGCGGGTGGCGTTTTCCACGCCTACCACTGCAGGAATACCGTATTCCCGGGCCACCACCGCACCGTGGGTCATTAGACCGCCGACTTCCGTCACCAACCCGGACGCCAGGAGGAATAACGGGGTCCAGGCCGGATCAGTGTAAGGCGCCACCAAAATATCCCCCTGCTCCATTTTAGCGTCTTCCAATTTTAGGACAACCCGGGCCCGGCCCTCGACGGTACCCGCCGACACCGGGCTTCCGGGCAGAGCCCCGGGCGGGACATGAGCTCCCGGTTGGGCGGTGATGATTTCTCCCTCACTGGTCATAACCCGTGGAGGAGTCAGTTTCTCAGCCTGCTTGAATTTTTCTTGACGCCTAGTGGTCATACTGCGATCTAACCGCTGTGTTTCAATCATTGCTTTGATTTCCGGCAGCGTCAGCCAAAACACTTCTTCCTGATGTTCAAGGATGCCGGCCGCAACCAGATTACCGGCCTCCTGTAAAATTATCTTTTTAAACATATCCAAATGCTGCACAATAAAATATTTGGGATGTTCCCTGATCCCGATCAACGAGCGGTGCACATTGATCAACCGCTGCATACACCTGGCCTTGAAAAACCCGAGGGGCGTTTGCCGCAGCCGCTCCAGCAGTTTATCGACGGCAAGTTCAGCCTCCATTTTACCGGCCAGAAAGTCACGGCGGTGCTGTCCTGGCCTAACACCCTTAATATGACTCAGTATAGCGGGAACCAGCTGAGTAGGAACCTCACGCCACCGCGATCGGGTTACGTCGATTTCCCCTGTCCCCCGCATCCCGTAGCATTCAAAAAATTTCAGAATAACAGGCAGCACATCTCCCCCGCCGGGAACCGCCCTCAAGTCCTCCCAAAATGTTTTATCAACCGCTTGCTCCAGATATCTAATTACCGCCGGGTGATTGCGTACGGCATCGGCCACATCTCCCAGTTCCAAACCCATTTTAGTTGTTACATTCCCAGAGGGAGATTTACTGATGTCACCCAGCTCAGCCGCGTCACCCAGCCACTTTAGGGACAGCCGCTCAATGAGCTTGTAAGTTATAATAGCAGGCCCCATATATCGGGCTGCCCGCAAAGCAAACGCCGGTATCAAGTTGGGCAGCATTTCTTGAATCATCGCAATTCTGTCCGCGCCTGATACTGCTTGCAGCTTGTTCCTGTTTTCAGCCACTGTTTCTTCAATATACCGGTTCATCTCATCAATAGCCTGGTAATTATCACGGTATAAGATGTTTCCAAGCACGGCCAAGGCCGTTGGAAAGGCCTTTTTTGCCAGAGCAAAATCCAGCTTTTTACCGGGCCGCACCGCTGCCTGGAAATCTTCTCGCCCGGTGAATTCGTGCACCGCCCGGCCTATCAACTCATCGACATTGAGCAGCAATACAGACAGGTGCTTCCTTAGCTGTGGATACTCAAGCAGCTGAGTGATATCTAGATATAATCTTCCACCGGCTTCCTGCAGCAAATCGCTCTCCGCCTCCGGCGCACTTTTGCCTAAAGGAACAAGCGTCCTGAGCACCGAAATCCCCAGGGGCTTCATGGCCTCAGTCATCATTTGCACATGACCTATGGATATAAAAAGATGGATTTTTTCACCAGCAGTTGCGGGAACGGGATAAAGAGTAGTTACTGGCCGGCTCTGCACAATAAATATTTCATTGCCGGCAAGGCACCACTCAATATCCTGGGGAAAACCGAAGTGTGCTTCGATGTTCCGCCCCATCCGGGCCAGCCTGATGGCTTGCTCATCCGGTAAAGCCGGAGCGGTCTGCCGCTCAACCGGAATCTCCACCCGGGCTGTCCCGCCTTCAGGCCGGGCATAAATGCCGGTTTCTTTCCTGGCGATTTGCTTTCCGATTAATTTATCCGACTTTACCTGGTACAGATCTGCGGAGACAATACCTGACACCAGTGCTTCCCCCAGGCCGAAACTGGCGTCAATGGCAACCATCTTCCGATTGCCGGTTACCGGGTCGGCGGTAAACATGATTCCGGACACTTCGGGGAAAACCATCCGCTGCACCACAACAGCCAGTAATACTTGATCATGGCGGAAACCATTTTTTTGGCGATAAACAATTGCCCGGTCGGTAAACAGGGATGCCCAGCACTTCTTCACACAGTCAAGAATATTTCGTTCTCCCTCACTATTCAGGAAGGTGTCCTGCTGCCCGGCAAAAGAGGCTCCCGGCAGGTCTTCCGCCGTGGCGCTAGAGCGGATTGCATAGGCATATTGACTGCCGGCCTCCCGCCAGGCCGAGATAATTTCCTGCCGGATGGGGTCGGGAATATCCAGGTTTTCCAGGTGATTCCGCATTCGCTGTCCCGCTTCCCTGAGCTCCTCTAAAACTTCAACATCAATCGATGCCAATTCTTCCAGTAAGGTGGCAAAATCCTTGCTGGTGTTCACAAAATCCCGGTAAGCCCTTGTAGCGACACAAAAACCTGCCGGTACCGCAATCCCGGGCACACGGCATAATTCACCCAGATTTGCTCCTTTTCCTCCAACGATGGCCAAACATGATTTATCAAGCTCAGTGAAGCTATACACATAAGTATTACTCAACATCCAATTTAACCCCCTTAAGTCGCATGACGGAGAAAGAAGGACGTTTTAATGATTATCAGAGTGACATAATATAACACTCTTAGCTTTATCATATCCCCTAGTATTCATGCCATTAGTACAACTTTGTCCAGCCGTTCCAATGAATATTCTTGTGCGATGAAATCGCAGTTCCGGGAAAGTGGAAATCACGTGTC
>JAENYS010000041.1 GCA_016841645.1 Desulfoscipio geothermicus
TTTAAGCTATTTTAGAACTTGATATTTGAAAATCATATTTATGCAACGCTAGTGAGGTAGAAAGAAAGTTGATTGGTCAATATTTACATATGGAATACATATCCCTTTGGAATTTAGTGAAGAATTTAAAGAGGCAAATGGTGGTGTCCACTTGGCAATTGGTGATAGCCATAGCGTGGAGTTAATAATAAATGACCGGACATTTAACGTTATGCTGTACAACATCAAAAGAAACAACATAAGCATTGATACTCTACAAATCCGTTATGACAGCAACAAAGAACTGAAAAGTTATCTGCAAGAATGCTTTAAGGCCAGCTATGATTATATATTACAAGAAAGATCCGCTCAGGCTGAATCCGGTGACAAAAAACATGTAATTGTTCCCGATAGCCTAGCCGAGTATATGGACTTTTACCGAACTGAAGCCCCCTTTAAATACAGGGTTGATATTGTAGCTTCGCATTTGGCAGAAGATATTCATAAGGAAATTGACCAACAAAGGCCCCTGGCTTATCCATTTGACAAGATCTTTGCAAACTATGCAGAAGCTATTTGGGCTTTTAATTTGATGGCCAACACGGCTGAAAAATTAGGTATTACATCCGGTAATGATGAAAGGTTATCAGTAACCCTTCAGCAAGATACGGGCGTATTAAGATTTAACTTCTGTAATTGGCTGATCGTTGGATTTAATGCCAAAGCCAAAGGGCCACTAACTATGCACCTAGCTTTATTGGAAAGTCTTGCTGGTGATTATGGCGATTACGATCTTGGCAAATTTGCACAGAAAGAAAACGAGCCGCCAATATGTTCATACCTTTTACCGTTAGAGCAAGCTAAATTAATTATAGAAAAGAGTGACATCTATGAACAAACGCTGCACCATATTACCCAAAGGTTTTTGCGTTATTCAAGGTCACCTTACCGAAGGAGTAATGTAAAACAATTGGCTAATTCAATTTTTGATACAGAAATAAGACTTAAGTTACTGGAAAATGGATTAAGTGACCATGAGAAAGACATCATAACGCCCAACGTCTGGTGGGTAAACCAGGGAGCTTCCTTAGAAGTAGAAAGAAACGAAGGGTATCTTTGGGCACCTTTAAATGCACGTGATGGTGGAACTCGATATTACTGGGATACGATGGCGGAAGTGCAAAATGGTGATATTATTCTGCACTATGCCAACGGCGTACTGCATTATGTTAGTGAAGTGACCCAACCGGCTGTGGAGGCACCAAGGCCTCAATCTGACTCAATAAAAGAACAGAACTGGGACAAACAGGGACGATTACTATATACAGATTACCACAAACTAAATCCCCAAGTGCCACTAAACTGCTTTGCACAACAATTGCTAAGTCTTAACATAGACCAGGGGCCGCTTGATAAAGATGGCAAAGTTAAGCAAGGCTATTTATTCCGATTAAATCAAGCTGCCCTTAGGATAATACAAAAAGCCCAGCCCCAAACCAGGTGGCCGGAATTTGCTAGCTTGGAACTGCCTTCGGATAGCCTAGCGGAAGATGTTGTCGATTACAGCATTAACCCAGCGTACACTATAGCGGATCTAGCCAATGAAACAAGCATGGACGAAGACGAAATCCAGCGCTGGGTTAGAGCCATCAAACGTAAAGGTCAGGCCATACTTTATGGTCCACCAGGTACTGGTAAAACTTATGTTGCCGAGCGATTGGCCAGGCACTTAATCGCCGAAAATAACGGTTTCAGCGATTTGGTACAGTTTCATCCCGCTTATGCGTACGAAGACTTTATCCAGGGTATAAGGCCGGTAAGTAAACCTGACGGCGGCTTGGCATATCCGGTGGTGCCAGGCCGGTTCATGGAATTTTGTAAAGAGGCAGTTAAAAGAGATGGCAGCTGTGTGCTTATTATTGATGAAATAAACCGGGCCAATTTGTCACGTGTATTTGGTGAGCTCATGTACTTATTGGAATACAGAAACCGGGAAATTCCCTTGGCCGGCGGCGGCAATTTTCAAATACCCGCTAACGTATACATCATAGGCACCATGAATACTGCCGACCGTTCTATTGCAATGGTAGATCACGCTTTACGCCGCCGATTTGCTTTTCTGGCGCTTTATCCTAATTACCAAGTGCTCAGTAATTTTCACAGTGAAACCGGTTTTGCAGTAGATGGTCTTATCGAAATATTAAAAAGAGTTAATAAGCAAATTGCCGATAGGCATTACGAACTGGGCATTTCCTTTTTCATGCGCCATGACTTGGCAGGGCAATTGGAGGATATTTGGATTATGGAGATAGAACCGTATCTGGAAGAGTATTTTTTTGATCAACCGGATAAAATGGCTAATTTTCGCTGGCATAAGATCAAGGAAAACGTCCAACCATGAACCAAATGCAATGGCTAGACTTAATAGAATATAAACCTAGGCGGTTTGGGCCTCAGGCAATAAAGACATCGGTGGGTGAACATTTATGGCGGCACCATAATAAGCAAGTGGCCGTGGATTTTCCCTCGCCTAAAACCAATGGCCAATGGCAGTTAACTGCACAAGGTTGGGTCGGTTATATTCCCATAAGCGCTGACTTGGGCCTTCACTTGCTGCCAAAGGTTCCGCTTGGTAACCTTTTTCGGATGCTTGAATATGCTTACCGTTTAAAAAGCTTTTATTTTTTAGAAGGGTTGACCAACTGTGATACCTTACAGGAGTTTTATGAGCAATTAGCTAACGTGTTGGCCTCACGCATATTGGACAGAGGGCGAAAGGGATATTATCGTGAATATAAGGACCGCTCAGATCAGCTTTCTTTTGTAAGCGGTAGAATGGATCTAAAGCAATTAGCCTGCCGTTCCTGGGACGTAAATATTAAATGCTATTACCAGGAACACAAGTCCGACATAGAAGATAACCAGATTCTAGCATGGACTTTATACAAAATATCGCGCAGCGGATTATGTACAGACAGAATCCTGCCCAATATTCGCAAAGCCTATCGAAATATTTTGAGGCACGCATCTTTAATACCTTGTTCTGGTAAAGATTGTGTTGGTAGACTATACTACCGCTTAAACATGGATTATCAACCTATGCATGCACTATGCCGTTTCTTTCTTGATCAAACCGGGCCCAGCCATACATCCGGCGAATACTCCATGCTGCCCTTTCTAATAAACATGGCCAGGCTTTATGAATTATTTATAGCGCAGTGGCTGAAGTTTAACTTACCTCCCGGGTTTGAGATAAAGGCTCAGGAAAAGGTGGATATTGATGAAGACGGCTATGTGAGTTTTGCTATCGACCTGGTTCTATACGATACGGTAAACAATACAGTTCGCTGTGTATTGGACACCAAGTATAAAACCAATCAGACACCACTACCCGGTGATGTTTCCCAAGTGGCTACCTATGCCATAGCTAAGAATTGCAAGGAAGCAGTATTGGTATACCCCACAAGTAGTATTCATGCTTATGATCAGTTTATAGGGGATAGTGATATTAGGGTTCGGAGTATTAGTTTTGATTTGAATGATGATATAGAAGCGGCGGGCCGGATTTTTCTAGGGCAGCTTTTAGCGGAAGGATAATAAATAACTTTAGCCAAAAAAGAAGCAAATTAACATATTTTGCTTGATTAGTGCAATTTTCTATGTTACCTTTTACTTGGCCGAAAGAATTTTCGGCCTTTTTCTATTGGGCGGTTGGGATTCGGCCCCCCGCCGCTTATAACTAAGCTAATAGGGGAGGTGAAATAAATGGCAGTTGAAAAAATCCCCAGCGGTTCGGTACTACGGATGCAATTTCAAACCGGGCTGGACGGCGATGGTGATCCGGTTTACCGCACCAAGAGCCTTAGCAACGTTAAAACCGATGCTGTAGATCAGGACATTTTCGACGTGGCCCAGGCCCTGGTCCAATTACAAGAGAATACCTTGATGGCGGTGCTGCGTGTGGATAGCGCAGTGTTGGAGGAAGCTGTTTAATATAAGGCAGGTATGAGTCCGGCTGCAAGGACCACCATCGTCAAAACAATTTTAGTTGACTATAACACGATACGTAAAACAGAAAGGAGGTGCTGTTATGGCAGCTACTCAAACTTTACAGATGAGTTTTGTCAACCAGGCAGGAACCCGGGTTACTATTTCGCTGGATAACCCCAAGGATACTTTGACCCAGGCGGAAGTGGTCGCCGCAATGGACCAGATTATCGCCAAAAACATTTTCATTAGCACTGGCGGCGATCTAGTGGCCAAGCACAGCGCTCATATTATTGACAGGACCGTCAATGTCCTTTATGAGCAATAAAAATTAACGATAAGGTGGAGTGGGGATAGCGTGGATAGAGCTATCCCTATCTTATTAATACGAGGTATTTTAACAGAGCTAGCTTTGCATGTGATGGTATTCACGATGAAGGAGCCAACATGTGGATATGTACACTCATAAACAGTTGACGAAGGGGTGAACCTTATGGAAGAAATAATGAAGCTGGCTGCCAATTATGGGTTTCCAATGGAGGTAGCCGGCTATTTGCTGGTGCGTTTGGAACCGTTGATCAGGGATTTGGAGAAATCCATCACCCTATTGACAATGGTGGTGGCTAAGCAGTCCGACATAGATGTGGAGCAGGTTCAGCAAATTGTGGAGGGCGGCCGGGAAATGTACCGTGCCCAGGGGCGTTTTTAACTGAGGGGTGTAATAGATGCAAATAGCTGATAAAGGTATAAAAGTACAGGAACTACAGCGGCAGCTGGCAGCTACCGGTTTTGACCCGGGCCCAGTGGATGCCGTCTTCGGTCCGCTCACCCGCCGGGCGGTTGAGCAGCTGCAGCGTTACTGCGGGCTGGAGCGGACGGCATTGCCGGCCGGCAAGTCCATGATGCGTTGGCACTGCTGCTGCCCCACCGGCCCCAGCCGGGGCGCAAGCTAAGCGCACATTTCGCTGAAAAGGAATTCGCCTGCCGCTGCTGCGGCATGGTGCGGGTGAATATTCGCCTGGTTGAATTGACTCATTCCCACTTTGACGGACACCGAATCGTGATTATATAATCAAATCATGAAAGGGTGTAAAAAGTGGGTAACAATAATAATAGTTATGATGATGAATTCAAGGCCAGTGCTGTAAAAATGGTACTAGAAAAGGACCGATCAATAAGTACAGTGGCCAAAGACTTAGGGATCTCACAACCGGCCCTTAGACGATGGGTAAGGGCAAGTACTGAACCAGAAGATGTTACTACTAAAAGACTCGCTGAGCTTGAAGCTGAGAATAAAAAGCTTAAAAAGCAGCTAGATAATGCTAATGATACAGTTGAAATATTAAAAAAATCGGTAGCCATTTTCGTCAAACCACGGAATTAACTAAAACAACCAGAGAGATATATAAATTTATAAAAGCTCATACCTCCGGGCATTCTGTGGAGAAAATGTGCGAATTATTAGAAGTATCCCGGAGCGGTTTCTATGACTGGGTAGATAGACCACTATCAAAGCGAGAGAAAAAACACAAACAAATACTTACGATAATTGAAGAAACCCATAAAAAAACATCCCGTATGGGGAGTTGACCCTATCTGGACAGAAGTTAAAGAAACCATCTACAAAGGCGGCATGCAGCTTTAGGGTGGATGACTCCTGCTCAATATAAAAAGCTATTATTTTCAAAGCTCGCAGCATAAGAGGTATTACTTCTGTTATAGAGTCACACAGCGTTTATGCCGCGAAAGCCTCTTGATATGGGGTGGTACCCTCTGGTAGAATCTTGAAGGCGGAAACCGCCTTCACATATAAAGATTATTTCCGCCTAATACAAGGAGTCCAGAGGGTACAGGGGACCCCATGTCAAGAGGACCGTGGAATAAATGCGGATTTAGGAGCAAGCTTATAAAACTCTATGTAACTCTGAGTTATGCTCACGAAACAGTGTCCAGAAAACAGAGAATGGCTCAACCTTCATTATATAAATTTCTCGGTCATGCTTAGTCAGAGGTAAAATGTAATAACCGCTACGTTAGCTTAATATACCTCTTAAATATTTGGGCACCAAATGGGCACCAAAACACAAAAAGGCCTCCGGGGGAAAACCCCGGAGGCCTTGGTATTACTGGAGCCGACGGTCGGATTTGAACCGACGACCTGCGCATTACGAGTGCGCTGCTCTACCCCTGAGCCACGTCGGCATTTTTATCAATGTAAAATTTATAATACTAGTTTCGTGCTAAAATGTCAACCATTCGATAATTATCAATTGGTGCGATTTTACATTAATATTTATTAAAAAGCCATAATATTAACGTGAGGTTCGTAATGGCCTAGTAAAGATTGCTCAGGGTCTTAAAGGCTCTGTAACAGTCGGCGAAAAGTTAATAGCGGGTCTGGACCGGGTCGATGTTAGCCATGGGCAGATTGGTAAATGTTTAGGCAGGCTGTATGGCAGTTTAAACGATTGTCATATGGTTGCAATGTTGGTTAATTTTAAAAAAAAGTAATCAATATTCTTGCAAAGTGTAATAAAATGTGCTATATTATCAAATGTTGCTGTTGATAAAGCGATGAAAAATGGAACAGCAGGGTAATGAAAGCAATTTGATGGATATTTTCTAAATAAAAACATAAATTACCATTGACACAACCCAAAAGAAAGTTATATAATAATTTTCGTCGGTGAGAAGTAAAACCGTGTGATCCTTGAAAACTAAACAGTGCAAAGAGATGGAAACGGACGCAGTCGTGAGTGGTTAACAATAACCGAATAAAGCGACGGCGGCCAAAAACCAAACCTCGTCAAGCGAAAGCAAGCGAGTAAC
>JAENYS010000042.1 GCA_016841645.1 Desulfoscipio geothermicus
GAGGTCTTTAGTAATACCCTTATAATGGAAAAGTGCTTTTATGCAACACTAGTGCAAATAAATATATGATATAATTGCATGCTAATTGATATATATAAATATATAGAGAACCAGCTAAAGATGGCTAGTTCTCTATATCCCGTCTATACCATGAAACTATGAACTGCTATTGAAACGTCTCCCTATCAACGACCTGCCTGCACCGGGCTGGATAACGGCATGGCTGTCTCTTCGGATTCTTGGATGGCTGGATGCCCGATACCTTTCAGGGAATTGGTAACCAACCCTGAATAAGCTGAAATACCGTGTTCATTAATGTCCATACCCTCAAACTCCTCGTTTGCCGATACGCGAATTCCCATTGTTACCTTAAGAACAGAAAACGCTACAAAGGTAGCTCCGAATGCCCAGAGGGATACGCTCAGCACACCTAGGGCCTGAACCATCAACTGGTGGGCACCCCCGCCGAATAAAAGTCCACCCTCCTGGGCAAACAGTCCTACGGCCAGGACGCCCCAGGTACCTCCTACCCCGTGGACTGCAATAGCGCCAACGGGGTCATCAGCCTTGACCCGGTCAAAAAATTCTACCGCCAGTACCACCAGTATACCGGCCACAACACCAATAATTACCGCGCTGCCTGCTCCTACATAAGCTGTGCCCGCCGTTATAGCTGCAAGACCGGCTAGAGCACCGTTGGCTGCCATACTTGGATCAGCCTTACCATAACGCCGCATAGTAAATAATATACCGGTGGTACCGCCGGCCGCTGCGGCCAGGTTAGTGGTAAGCGCTATACGAGCAATATTGAGGTCAAGCCCGGAAAGTGAACTGCCCGGATTGAAACCAAACCAACCGAACCATAGTATAAACGTACCAAGGAAAGCCAAGTGCATATTATGTGCAGGCAGTACATTAATGCTGCCATCCTTATTATATTTTTCTTTACGCGGACCCAATACCGTCACTGCAGCCAGCGCTGCCCAACCGCCCACGGCGTGCACCGCTGCGGAACCGGCAAAATCCATCATTCCGAGATTGCTCAGCCAACCTCCGGTTCCCCAGACCCAGTGTCCTGCCACAGGGTAAATTAAGGCTGTGCAGATCAAAGTGAAAATAATATAAGGACCGAACTTCATGCGCTCAGCCACCGCGCCGGAAATAATTGAAGCAACGGCCACAGCAAATGCGGCCTGAAACAGCCAGTAGGCATAAATTGGCACTCGCAGGTTAATATGTTCCAGGTTGCCGCTTAGAAAAAAACCACTGCCACCAAAAAGCCCCAAAATATTTATCCCATACATCACCCCGAACCCAATGGCCCAAAACCCAAGCATACCTACTGTAGTATCAGTAAAAACCTTCATCACAATGTTCAGCGAATTTTTAGCCCTGATGAAACCGGCTTCCAAAAAAGCGAAACCCGCTTCCATAAAGAAAACCAGCGCTGCACAAATCAGCACCCAGATAGTATCAATGCCGGCAGCTAAATCCTTAATTCCAAGTTCCATAATACACTCTCCCAATAAATAAAAATAGGACGCTAGTGGTTATTAACCACACGAGCGTCCTTGCCCTGCAAACCCATCTTTGGGATATTTAGTTCGTGATTGATTAAAAAGCGTCTTCGTCTGTTTCCCCGGTACGTATGCGCACCGCCTTCTCCATAGGATAAATAAATATCTTGCCATCCCCCACCTCACCGGTACGAGCAGTATTACAAATGATCCGTAATACTTCCTCTATACATCGTTCATCCAAAACAACCTCAATCTTAATTTTAGGCAATAGATTCATGCTGTACTCATGACCACGGTAAACACCAACCCAACCCCTTTGTGCGCCGCATCCCAAAACCTGACTAACCGTCATACCGCGAATACCGTAACATGAAAGAGCTTCCTTAACATCTTCCAACCTGTCAGGGCGAATTATGGCTTCTATCTTTTTCACCGAAACTTACCTCCCAACACTAAAAATAGCTTTACATCTTTCGGTGCTTTATTACATTAGCCCGGTCAAATATGACCAAAGGCTATTTAATAAAGCGAAAAAAGCCCTAACCCGCATAAATTCACGGCATCAGGACCTTCTTTGGTCAGTTTTTGATACTTCCTTGTATCACATCTTTTTATATATTATATGTTTTACCTTTAGATTAAGCAAGGATAAATGTTGCAAGAAGCAGTTCTTAATGGGTAAAAAGCTATAAATACAAATAGTTGCCGGAGGGAAGCCTTGACAGACAGGCCCGACGAGTATTTAACACAGGGTTTTAATGGCCTTTTTATGCACGTTTCCCGGAGGCCGCCCGCCGGCAAATATTTAAAACATGCGCTGGGTTGCTGTATTCAAAAAGATGCGTAAACCCTAGGTAGTAGACTTACTGAAGTTTCGTGTTTCTTTCTTTTATATACATAGCGACTGGATTCCACTAGACGTGTCTTATTAGCATCAAGTCGAAGGAAGAATATATTTAATCTTTTTTCTAATCCTTCGTAAAACCAATAGGCTTCTGAACGGTATTGAAAGCATACAAAAAAGTCATCGATATACCTTATAATGTATGCTTCTCCTTTCAAGCTTGGTTTTACAATTTTTTCAAACCATAAATCTAAAGCGTAATGTAGATAAATGTTACTTAATAAGAGACTAATAGAACCGCTCTGCGGTGTACCGGTCTCGATAACTTCCAACTTTCCATCTTCCATTACACCTGCTTTGAGCCATCGGCTTATCATGCTAATGATTCTTGGGTCTCCTATTCTATGTCCTAAGAATTTTAATAACCATATATGGTTCAAACTTCCGAAGAAATTCTTCAAATCCGCTTCCAGCACCCAGCTCACTTTCTTGCTGCTAATGGTTTTATTAAGGGTTGCAAGTGCATAACGAAATCCTTTTCCTGGTCTTCCGCCAAACGAACAATCTAAAAAGTCCTGCTCATAGATTGCCTCTAATACTTCTGCAGTGCTTCTTTGCAACGCTCTGTCAGCAACTCCGGAAACGCCTATGTGACGTTTTCCGTCTTTACCTGGTTTTAGTATCCACACACCTCCAATGGCAGGCGGGTTATAGTTTTTTAGATGAATGGAATTAATCATTTTTTCCGCCCAAATGTCAAACTCTTTAATTGCCTTACCTACCGTAATGCTATCAATTCCGGTAGCCGTTCCCTTCTGCATATGCACTAGGTTTTTCCATATCATTTCTTTGGTGATATGGTGAGTCAGGGATGTAAACCGAAGTTTCGTTTCCTTCTTGGCTTTAACCGCTATTCTCTCCAGTTTTGTTTCCATGACTTGATTTCTCCTTACTTTATACTAAGACCCGAGCCCGCCCTTTGTAAGAATCTCACGTTTTCGGTATATTATCGAAAGCTATAATCTTCACGCACCCGGCTTGTTTTGTAATTTATCTAAATATCTTAATCTTGGAATAATTTCTTTATGGATTCCACATGAAATAGATTTTCCGGCCCTGGAACCGGTCATCAGCAATTTATCATGCGGACATCCTCCCTGACAGGTAGTTCTATACTTACATACCCTGCACTCATCCGGAATGTCTTGGCTGGTAAGATCATAATGGAATGTGTCACATTGTATTACACTTAACGGGTCTTTATCAAATATTGTTCCTGTTTTAGAGGAATGTTCTCTAATACATGCTCCAACTGTTCCATCGGGAAATACGACAGCATTTCTTTTCCCGCAAGGATAAGGAGAAACTTCATGTTCCCATAAAGAACTTAAGGTATCCAACAAGAAAGTAGTATGCACATCGTAGCCCTTAATAATATAACTTTCCAACAAGTCAAGTAATTCATGATATCTCTTTAGTAATCTTTTATTATATTCGGTATCTAATCCCCTGAAGATATCCTTTTGGTATCTTAAACGATAGCCGTTTTCCAAACCAAATCTTGCTATATCAAGCAGTCTCTCTAAGTTATAATCATCTACGGTAGCTACTATGGTTTGGCCGATAACATTTGATCTCTCACCAATTATTTTCATTCTTCTTGATGTTTCTTCGATACTAGTGTTTGCAATATTTGTTGTAATCCATTGGATATCTTCAAGATCATTCCAATTTGCTGAGTCTACCAAATCACCATTTGTATAAAGGTAACCTTGCATGCCATCAGTATTTCTGTAGACGGAATCCATAACTTTCTTTATCCTATCCGTTCTCAATAATGGTTCCCCGCCAAGAAAGCCAACAGTGTTCACTTTAACATTGTTAATTTTCCAGACTTCTGGAATCCACTCTAATAATCTGGAAAATGTATCCTCATCCATTTCCATTTTATTGTCATCGCCTACTTGATTATAGGCATAACAATAGTCACACCTTCTTGTGCATTTGTACGACAGAAACAAGATGAACCAGAACAAAGGAAACTTTTCCCAATAACCATCTCCCTTTATTCTGTTATCTTCTTTAGCATACATTCTTTTTAATTGTTTAACATGTTCGGTTTGTTTTCTCATTGTTATACTGCCTCGCCTTTCTTATACTTTCTTATAGGCGCCGCTCATCGATATAATAGTAAATTTATAGTATAGTGCACACTACAATACGGATTCATAAAAGCAAAAGTGATATAATATAATGATAAATGGGAATACGCTCACTTCTTTCACAACCTACAAAAAATATTTATTGCCTTACTTTTAGTTCGTATTAAAAAATTCGACAACATATGCTGAAACTTTTTCTCCATCCGCAAGCATACCTCTACCAGGCGGTATTTCCACAAATAAGTTGCAATCAGCCAAAGTCCTCAGAACTCCATGCCCGGTAAGGATGTTTGCCTTTGCGATTCCTCCCTCAATAGAAAGCTTGGCGGTTTTTAACCTTCTGGCATCAGTTTTTTTGTAATCGCCGGATAATATAACCTCGACCTTACAAGGCAAGATATCTTTATAGCCCAACATCTTTTTAATAACTGGTTTAACCAAGAGTTCAAAAGCAGTAAATGCAGCTCCCGGATGACCAGATAAACCCAGGATTAATTTGCCGTCTTTTTTCCCCGCCACAAAGGACTTGCCGGGTCTGATATCTATTCCTGAAAATAAGCCCTCTATCCCCGCAATGGCCATGGCTGGTTCAACCAAGTCAAAATCTCCGGCTGATGCTCCTCCTGTAGTAATGACCAAATCTGTTTTTTCCAGAGCTGTTTGCAAAAGTGCGGCTATTTTTGCCGCATCATCCGGCACAATACCCATTGGGACAGGTTCCACCCCAATTTTCCTAAGAAGAGCCGTGAGGAAATACTGATTGCTATTATAAACACAACTGCTGCCAAGTGTTTCGCCAAGCTCTGTCAATTCACTGCCTGTACTGATAATAGCTACTTTAACTGTTGAATAAACAGGTATGCCACTAAACCCCGCTTCGGCTAGCAACCCAAGTAGGGACGGGGTAATCGGTGCACCTTTGGATACAACAGTTTCACCGGCTTTTATTCCTTGGCCGGCTTTGGCTACGTTGCTCCCCGCCATAACCTGGTGATAAACCTGGACATATGACCCCACTCGCCGAACGTCTTCGCACTTGATCACCGCATCAGCCCCCCAAGGAAGCGGCGCCCCTGTCATCACTTTAACTGTAGTCTGGGTCGATACTTGGAAATAATGGTTCCTTCCAGGTGCTACTTTTCCCAAAACCATTAGTCTGACCGGACCATTTTCCGAAACATTTTCGGTATCACTGCTAAGTAAGGCATACCCGTCAACTGAAGAGCGATTGAAGCCCGGTACATCTTCCTGAACCGTCAGGTCTTCAAGCACTGCACGTCCCAATGCCTCGCATAAAGGCAAATTTTCCCCCGGACTGATAATTACATGCTGCAGTAGAAGATCACGGGCTTCTTCCATGGGCAATTTCCTTCTCCAAACATGGGTCTGGATACCTTCTGGATAAATAATCTTAACCTTAGGATAAAATTCACAAATCTTGGAAATACTTCGCTTGTCTTCGGGAATAAGAATAGTGTTACATTTATTTGCTCCTAAATACAAATCATATGCATTGTCATTTTTAATACTTTCCCCTGTAAAGCCATAATTTTCGTACTTAGCAGTTTCGTGATGTATTTTTACACAACCAGCTTTTTCTGTATCTTCAAGCTGAATTACTGAATCAGCGCCTTCCGCTATCGGAGCGCCGGTCATTATTCTTATTGGTGTTCCTTTTGTAACTTGTTTACCTGTGGTAGAACCACCTGCTTTTAAAGAAGTATTTATTGATGCCCCGTTCGTGTCACTTGCAATTATTGCATAACCGCCCATTGAGGAATTATCTACAGGAGGTATCATTATATCCGGTACAATATCTTCATATATAACCTGATTGGATGCTTCCTTAATAGCAATGTTCTCACAGCTCAGATAGCTGACAGAGTTCAAAGTAACTTTCTGAGCTTCTTCTTCAATGGATACCATTATTTTTTTATCTCTCATTGTGATAATCTCCCCTGCAAACTTTAATTTTGGTTAATACGTAAAAGGAGAATGCCGGGCAGTTTTGCAAAAAGCATAGCTAGCCCGGCATAAATACCGAATCCATCTCCTTTTCGCAATGGAAGGCACGCCCGTTTCCCAACGCACCCATAGGGCCAATAAACCATGACATCCTGCTTTAGGTCATCTGGCTCGGAGAGACAATATTATCTATAAGAGTCTTTTGATGTACTCCCTTACGTTCAACTCATTTTCAGCAAGCCGTAAGTATAATTACGCTTCTTTCTTCTTTCTGACC
>JAENYS010000013.1 GCA_016841645.1 Desulfoscipio geothermicus
ACACGTGATTTCCACTTTCCCGGAACTGCGATTTCATCGCACAAGAATATTCACTCTGAGAGGTTTATCCGGTTTGTGGGCGTTAATTTTAAGCTTAAGAAGCTGCAAAATATTCAGGAGAAGCATTTGCAGGCTTATGCAGAGGATATGAAGAGGCGTGGATGCGCGGACAGGACCATTAAGAGAGAATTATCTGGCATCCGGTATATGCACCGGCAGGTGCCCCAGGCCAGGTTTGAATTGCTGGATAGCAGATATAGCAATAAGAATTGCGGACTGGGCATCACTCCAGATGGGCGGGCTGACCGGACCTGGACGGAACGGGAACTGGCGGCAATGAAGACACTGGCAATGAAGGAGAATAAACCTAATATCGCCCTGGCACTGGAGATTTCCAGGGCAACAGGGATGCGTATTGATGAGTTCTCCAGCTTACGGCGGGCCGCTGCCGAGGCAGCGCTCCGGACTGATGTTTTGCATTTGGCGAATACTAAGGGTGGCAAACAAAGGGATGTGCCTATCTCCACCAGGGCGGAAACTGCTTTTAGGGCTGCTCTCAAGCTTAACAGTCGGGGGAGTTATTTATTAGTGCCGGCTGGTATGAGGGTGGATCAATTCAAAGATAAGGTTGAGGATTTTATTGAACAGGGCCGGGAGGGATTGCAAGACCCTGATCGCAAGCGGACTGCATTTAATCTTAAGCCTGGAGAACAGGGTGCCCTTACTCCACATGGCCTGCGGCATACTTTTGCCAGGGAATTTCTTATTGAAAGGTTCAAGGAAAATCTTGAAAAGGGCTTTGATCGGGCCAAGGCTGAGAAAGAGGCACGGAAGGTGACTTCCAAGGTTATGGGGCATGGCAGGGTATCGGTTACTTTGATTTATGCTCCGGAGGGGTTGTTGGATGGTGTTAAGTAAGGGAATGTGAGTGGTGGCTACCGTTAATTATCGCTTTGGATGTTCCTTTATAGCGGCAATAGGAAAGTATAAGCTGGGTTTAAAATTTTTATATTCCCTAGCCGTTATTCAAATTTCTATATTAAATATGAATATTCCGGTGCGGCGAAGCCGCAGTTCCGGAGATTTGGAAACCGCCTGTCCGGAACTGGGAACCGCAATTGGTTACTTTTACTCACCAGTGCATATATCGGCTTAGCAAGGCTATTATTCCAGCGATCGGTGAGCCACCTCTCTGGAATGATAACCACTATATTTTGTTGTGCAAAAAAACATTGAGTCACTTACTAAAGGCTATGCTTGAGATTAGTTCCTGGAGTTGGCTTTTGTATATATTTTGATGATGGTGCTTTTTGGCAGTAGCAGTGGCTGTGGGCAGTGTGGGTAACGCGAAGCGTTATCCAAGCCCTGTGTGTCAACCCCTTAGGGTTGTCCACAGGGCGGCACTGTCCATCAGCCTGCGTATATGTAGCTCTCTTATCTTGAAATAGCTTAAATGCTGGCTCCAGATTATTTGCTTGGATACCTTGTACGGAAGCCTAATAAGGTTTCCGATTGCAGTGAAGTGGTTTCCACTAGAACGGAATGGCGGTTTCCAAGCACTGGACAGAAGGTGTAAACTGCTCCGGAATACTCAAAATATGGGGGGGGTAAAAATGGAACGAATGCTTAATACCAATGAAGTTGCTCAAATACTTGGTGTATCGAAACAGACTGTATATAGAATGGTTAGAAAAGGGGTTTTGAACGGCTATAAAATAAATAGTCAAAAGACACTTCGATTTAAACAATCTGAAATTGATAATTTTATAAATAATAGCTTATTCAAACCAGTGAAAATTCATAATAACTAATACCTTCAAAGTCCAGCTCATAAAGTTCTTCAGTTTCATCTGGTTTAAGGAAGTTCACTTGTATAATAGATTTTCTATTTTCATTTCTTAAAAATGTTTCCCTGTCTGCATACCCATTTTGAACATTTACAAAATCTATTGAAATATTGCAAAGTAGTTGTAAAAGAAAATCGTTAATAACCCATTCATCTAATTTATTGAATTTTGAGTAGTTTATTTTATTCCAATTAAATGTATTAGAAATTAAGTGTGCGACCATAGGGTTTCCTAAATCATGCGCTAATGAGAATAAAGTATCACAAATATTTTCAGGACCTTTAAAACAACCTTCTTTATCTCGATAATTTGTCTTTAAATGAATATATAATGATTGTTTAAGTGCTTTTCTAAGATTATGAGGTAAACCATTAAGCATATTTTCAATGTTGCAAAGTTCTTGTAATTCATTTTCATCTATAGCTAATATTTTGCTAATTCTTTTTATGGTTTCTGATTTTTGCGGTGGAGGATATTTACCAATTTCCCATTTTGATACTAAGGTGGCCGAAACTTTTAGTAATTTTGCCAAATCTCTAACTGAAAAACCGCGTAAAACTCTGGATTTTTTTAGTATTTCACCAAAACGTCTTGATTTCATGTTTGAACACCCATTTCATGCGTTTTTAATAAATTGACATGTAAATATATATTGTTTACAATTTAACTCAGTAATGTTCATTTGTGTACTTATTATATCATAGTGCATTGTGGATATTCAAAGGAATAAAATTTATTCAAGCCCCTTGAAAAAGTTCGCAGCTCGAATAATATCGCGGTAAGTGACGAGTGTGGCCACGATGACAGCCCCGGGGAGAACCATGTCATTTTATGGTGGAGGGGTGGCTCCCTGAATCCCCCAGGTCCTTTGCTTTGCAGAGGGGAAAGGCGAAAAGACGCCGGCATAGTTGTGGAAAGCTGTTCAACTAACCAGTGTTGGTTGGATGGGACTCAGCTAGAGTTTTGCTTACTGAGTGATTGTTCATTTAGAATAAACATAACATGCGTCGTTATTACTGCTCTGCGGGACCGTCCGTGGTACAGAATAATGTTCGATAAAGTCGTAATAATTTTCATAATAACATACAGCAAGAGAAGCTGTGGTGTGTCCTGACGGGCCATGCCGGACCGGTGGCGACGGTGCCGCCACCGGTTATTTTTATTCCTAAAGTTATTAGTCAACTATTCAATTAACTATCAGCATGTTGAATATAATTAACCTGAGAAGGTGCATTCCTGTTGGGCAAATTTGAAAATCTATTAAAGAGGTTTAATCAGCACCCCGTTCCAATGCATATATCCTACCAGGAAGTAGCCCGGCTGTTATTAGTAATTGGGTGCTCGATGCGAAAAAGATCAAGCCGCCATCGTGTTTTTACATATTCAGGTTATCCTAAATCAATTGTTCTCATGGAAAATGATAATTTGCGTCCATACCAGGTGCAGGACATCAAAGACCTGCTAAAATACATAGGCATTAAGACCAAGTAAGGGGGTGTATCAAGTGTCTATGGTTATGAGTTCAATTAAAATTAATACCGATGCTCTTGAGGGAGAATTAGACCGTTTTCTTGATATTCCTATCAATCATTCTGATTTAATTCATCGAAGCGAAGCATACAGGGATGTAAAATACCCGGTTGTATTAACCAGGTTGGCCGGTGGGGAATGGTTGGCTGAACACAAGGACTTGCCTGGGTGTAAAATTCACGGTGGTACTCCGGAAGAAGCTGTGGTCAAGTTGGAAGAGGTCAAGCTATCCTGGATCTACGCAGCCATGGCTGAGGGCAGGAAGATTCCCAAACCCTCTCCAGGACCGCAAATTGTTAAAATGGCATAATAAACACCTGATAGTACGCCTCCGGGAGACCGGGGGTTTTGTATTTCAAAATATGAAAGGGGATGTAGTACAATGGACATGTACACCGAGGGGGTAATTATGAACATAAGTTTAAGAGATTTACCGGCGGTCATGACAGTTCCGGAGTTTGCCAAGGTGATGAGAATAGGTCGGAACCGAGCATACTGTTTAGTGCGAGAGAGAAAGGTGCCTGTATTTTACATAGGCAGATCGCCAAGGATTCCAAAGGATGCTCTGCTAGAATATATATCTAGCCAGGTGAACACAGAAGGAACACAACTCCGTCGTGTCAAATAGATATGATGTGTGCCCGGACCGTGAAAGGAGTGAAAATAATGAGGGGACACATCAGACCGAGAGGAAAAAACAGCTGGGCGGTGATAGTTCGCATTCAAGACCCATTAACCGGCAAGACTAAGCCTAAATGGCATACCGTTCGAGGTTCATACAAAGATGCTGAGAAGGAACTTACTAGAATTCTAAGGGAGATAGACACTAACATTTATGTTGAACCCAAAAAAACAACCTTATCCGAATATCTTAGAAAATGGCTTAAACGGCAGGAACGGAACCTTGCGCCAAATACCCTTCGCGGCTACAGAACTAATCTGGAAAAACACGTCATACCTTACATCGGAGAGGTACCACTCAGTAAGTTAAAACCAGCTCATGTTGATGATCTTTTCCACGAGACACTTGCCGGTACGGATTTGAGCAATAAAACTTTATTATACGTGTTCCGGACGCTGCATAAAGCCCTTGAAGATGCCGTGAAACGGGAGGAGATTTTCCGCAATCCTGCGGCAAATGTAGAGCGACCGAAACCAGAAGATGTAGAGATTAGGGTTTTAGAAAACCCTGAGGAAATTGGTATACTGGTTCAAGCATTAGGTGACAGCATTTTACTACTCCCCGGCATGGTTATGCTATCCACTGGATTAAGAAGGGGTGAAGCTCTAGGGTTAAGATGGCGTGATGTAGATCTAGATAAAAGGATCATGCGTGTTAGCAAACAGTTGCAATTAGTTCCACAAACAAGAAAATTAGAATTAACTCAGGTAAAGACGAAATCTAGCAAGAGACCGTTGCAAATATCCAAGTTAACTGCTCAGCTTCTCAAAATAAGAGAAATGGAGCAAAACGAAGAACGACGTTTGGTTGGTTCAGGTTGGAGCAATAAGGATGGCTTGGTTTTCACCTGGCCAGATGGAAGTCGAATCAATCCAAGCTGGTTCACTAAAGAGTTTCATGGTAAGGTTTGTAATACACTACTAAAGGGACTCACGCCGCACGGATTAAGGCACTCGTTAGCAACTTTACTACTTGCAAACAACCAGAATATGAAACTGGTTCAAGAACAGTTGCGTCACTCTAATATCAGTATTACCTCAGACACTTATAGCCACTTGCTACCAGCCATGCAGGAGCAATTAGCTAACTGTATAGATAGTTGTATGGAAAGATTTATGGAAACCATATTAGATATGAAAAAATCAGTTGCGTTAGCAAAAAGCGTTAGCAACTGAACCTTTAAAAGCTGGTGCCGAAGGAGGGACTCGAACCCTCATGGGATTACCCGCACGATTTTGAGTCGTGTGCGTCTGCCAATTCCGCCACTTCGGCATATTTTATGGTCAACCGGATCTAGTTAATAAGTTCCGGCTAACCTGCAAGAAAAATTGTACCATAGTTTAATTAACCTTGTCAACTGTATTGTCATGCTAACTTACCGGTCTCTAGCGTACATGATAGAATCGGCCGGAGTGGCTTTATATGGCAAATTAATTATTCTCAAGCTGGTTACCCTTTCTCATGTACTGCAGGAAGTATGTTTAAGCGTGTCGAAGAATAAATATTAGAGGCGTATGCCCTGGTTTTTTTTGTTGGACGGGAGTGAATTTAAGTGCATCGTACCGATGAGGTGCTGGTCCAGAAAACTAAAAATGGCGACCTGGATGCATTTGATGAACTGGTGCGTCGCTATGAAGGTAAGATATATGGTTTGGCTTACCGCTTTATGGGTAACCATGCAGACGCCAGTGATCTTGCCCAGGATACTTTTATTCGCGTTTATCAGGCGCTGGCCGGTTTTCGGGGGGATGCTGCTTTTTCTACCTGGATTTATCGCATTGCGGCCAATATTTGCCGGGACGAGCTTAGAAAACGGCAGCGGCGGCGCAGTGTTTCTATGGATGAGATGATTGACGCTTCACCGGCGAATGTGCCCACCGCCGATGGTAGCTATTCACCTGAGGAAACTGTCCAACGGTACGAGGTACAGCGCCAGGTGCAGTTTTGTTTGAACGAGCTTTCCGATGACCACCGGTTGGTTTTGGTAATGCGTGAAATACAGGGATTAAGCTACGAAGAAATTGCCGGTGCATTACAGTGTTCAATGGGCACGGTGAAATCACGTATCAGCCGGGCTAGAAGCGCGCTCAAGGATAAAATGAGTAAGGAAGGGGAACTTTTATCGGGTAGAGATCGTCTTTACACAAAAGGGGGGAAGAGCAATGCAATGTCATAACATCTATGGAATGTTGTCACCGTACATTGATGGCATGCTGGAATCTTCCCAGGTTGTTCAGGTGGAGGAACATCTTGCTGCCTGTGCTGAGTGCAGGCTGGAATATGAAAAATTGCGAGCTGCTGTAGAGCTGGTCAGGGGGTTGCCGGAGGTGCTACCGCCTCCGGAATTCCATGAAAATTTACGACAAAAACTGCAATCGTTACCCGCATCTTCTGTTACCGGTAGCCCGGCTGTTTTGATTCGTAGGTTGGCCTGGGGAAAATGGTCCAAGACATTGGCTGTTGCAGTGGTACTGTTTCTTACCGTAGGTGTTACCGCCCTTTGGTATGGTAACAAGGAGGGTGGGTTACCCGGTTCCGTGTTCCAGCTAAGTGCCGGTCAAAATATAGCTGACCGGGGCGAACGGTACGGGAGCGATGCAGAAGATGGTACACGGGATTTGGAGACTGCCCAAGAAACTGCCCAAGAAAAAACCACTAGGCAAATAAAGGCAACGGAGCAATTGAATGCGGCAAATAATACAGCACAGGATCAGGATACAGGCCAAGGCCAATTGGCTGCGCCCGATGTATCTGTGCCTGAAAAAGAGCTTGCTTTTTCTAGAGGGACTGGAGAACCACCTGTTAATAACGCGGGCGACGAAAAGCCGGGCTCAGCTGCAGCCGGAGGGGAGCAGGTGTCTCATGATTTGGCCACGCCGAAGGGGCAGTTGGATAGTGATGATTCACTATTCACTATGATGGCCGCACCCTCGGACGATTTGGGGAATGCAGCCATAATGGCAAAGAATATTCCTCCTGCGGCCAGTGAGTTAACTGCTGCATTGACGTTTAATATTCAGACAAATACAGTGGCCGATTGGCGTGCAACAGCGGGCGGGTACGGTGGCTTTGTGGAAACTGAGCCGCAGCTAACCGGGGAATGCTGGGTGTTGCGTATTCCTACTAGTAATGTAGACGGGTTTATAAAGGATTTAAACAATTTAGGGCAGGCGGACATTCAATCAAACACCAGGGATTTAGCTGCTGATTTGCAGGGTGTGAAAGAACAATTAAACGTACTGCGGGAACAGGAAAAAGTGCTGGTAGAGCAGCAGGGGGCCGGGCAAACGGAAAGCGGTGCGGCCGGTGCCGCTGAACTGGATGCACTGCGTGAGCAAATAACTATTCAGCAGCGGGCACTAGCAGAGCTGCAGAAGGATGTTAATTTTGCCAAGATTAGTCTTTATGTAAAATAATATATTAGGCCGGTATTTAAAATAATTAATAGTCGTAATTTGTTAGAATTAAAAGTTTTACTATTGCTTGACTAGTAGATAACAGTTAAAATAGAAATAGTTGATGATTTGACGGTTAATAATATGAATCTTTTATTGTTATAATAGTTGAAGAAGGGAGGTTGAAAACAGTGCGTGAACAAGTACAAGCTGCTTTGGATAAGGTGCGCCCCATGCTGCAGCGTGACGGCGGTGATGTTGAGCTTGTGGATGTTACAACCGATGGGGTGGTTAAAGTAAAACTTCAAGGTGCCTGCGGGGGGTGAGCAATGTCCACCTATACCCTTAAAATGGGTATTGAGCGGTCGCTCAAGCAAGAAGTGCCTGATGTGAAGGAAGTAATCGAGGTTAGGTAAATTACTAACTGCAAAATTCCCCAATATTTTTACGGGGTTTAAGTAATTTAATATAACCACTTTTTACCATTATATACTTGGTAGAAAGTGGTTTTGTGTATTTTGCCGGGCAACGCATATACTATTGTTTTGCAGGCAGTTTATTTATAATATTAGGTTGGGGCTCCAACTTAATGTGCGCACTATGATTTGTATATGGGGCATAGAGTAGTGCGCAGCATCTATTATCAGCCTGACGTTTAGCATTTCTGTGTATAAAGTAAATTTTGAAGAAGATACCGGCGTTTGATTATGCTGGCGACGTTGGTTGTCTACAGAATTGGCAAAACAAGCTCAATGGAAGGGTGGTTTTATTAATGGGTAAATGCAAGCTAGCAGTTTGCCAGATTAATGTCACCAGTGATAAAACTTTTAATATAAGTCACGCCTGGGATATGGTGCGCCAGGCGGCCAGGCAGGGTGCGGAGGTGGTGCTGCTGCCGGAAATGTTTAACTGCCCTTACGAAACAAATTTATTTCCCGATTATGCCGAGTCTTACCCGAACGGGGAAACGGTGCAAATGCTGTCCCGGGTGGCCGCCGAATTAGACATTGTGTTGGTAGGCGGCTCCATACCGGAAAGAGATGGGGATATCATTTACAATACTTGCTTTATCTTTGGCCGGCAGGGTGACTTGTTAGCGCGGCATCGCAAGATGCACTTGTTTGATGTGGATTTGCCCAACTTAAATGTGCAGGAGTCCAGCACACTGGGGCCAGGCTGTGATTTCACGGTTGTAAATGCCGGGATAGGTAAAATTGGCGTAATGATCTGCTTTGACGTGCGATTTCCGGAATTGGCCCGTCTGCTGGCCCTGGCGGGAGTAGATGTGCTGTTGATACCGGCGGCCTTTAATATGATTACCGGCCCGGCCCACTGGGATTTGACCATGCGGGCGCGGGCGCTGGATAACCAGGTTTACGTGGCGGCAGCTTCCCCGGCCCGTGATGATCGGGCGGAGTATGTGACCTACGGCCATTCTATGGTGGTAGACCCCTGGGGTGACGTCGTTATCCAGGCAGGTACCGGCGAGGAAATTATTATAGCGGAAATTGACCCGGAAAAAATTCAAGATGTGCGCGAGCGCCTGCCGTTATTGAACCAGCGGCGTACTGATCTTTATGAAATATGTGAGAAATAGGCTGTTTGGTTTTTGCCCGGTAAAGCGGCAGGAGACTGCCGTTTTTTGTCTGCCTGTGGCCTAGTGATTTGGCTTTCGAGTGACGGGTGTAATGCTTGTATATGTTGGTGCAAGAAGGTAAAATTAGAGGAAGTATTTTAGCTACTGAAGAAAGGAACGGGAACAGCAAATGCTAACTTGTGGTATAGTCGGCTTGCCGATGGTGGGTAAAACTACCCTATTTAACTTGGTAACACACTCGGAACTCGAAACCTCCAATTATTTGACGGGTAAAACTGAAATTAACGTGGCGACGGCCGAGGTGCCCGATGCAAGGCTTGATTTTCTTATTAACCTTTACAAACCTAAAAAGAAGGCTTATGCACAAATTCAGTTCAGCGATGTGCCGGGGTTGGTGCGCGGGGCCAGCGAAGGCAAAGGTGTGGGCAACCGCTTTCTAGACGGCATCCGCAATGCAGATTTACTGGTGCACGTGGTGCGCGCCTTTAGCAACAAAGATGTGCCCCATGTGGACGGGGATATTGACCCCATGCGTGATATAGAAACGGTTAACCTGGAATTGCTGCTGGCTGACATGGATTTGGTGGAAAAAAGGATCCAGCGTATTGAGGAAGGGAAAAAGATTAAAAAAGAACAGCTTGCTGAGCTGGATGTACTGCGCAAGTGTCTGTCGGCGTTGGAAAATGAAGTAACCATGCACAAGCTGGAGCTTTCCGAGGCCGAGCGCGAGCTGCTGGTTAATTATAGCTTCTTAACGGATAAGCCTATGCTGTTGGTGGTTAATATTGATGAAGAGCAGCTCCGGGGCGGCAGTTACCCGGGCCAGGAAGAGGTGCGTACCTTCGCTGCTGCAAAGGATATGATTTTAATGGAAGTCAGCAGCCTGATTGAAGTGGAAATCAGCGAACTGCCTGAGGATGACCGGCGCGAATTTATGGAAGACCTGGGCTTGCAGCAATCGGGCATCGACCGGCTGACCCGGGCCGCTTACGACACCCTGGGGCTGATTTCTTTCTTCACTGTGGGCGAAGATGAAGTGAAGGCCTGGACCATCCCGGCCGGGCTGAATGCAAGAAGCGCCGCAGGTAAAATTCACTCGGACTTGGAGCGCGGGTTCATTCGGGCCGAGGTGGTGGCCTACCGCGATATGCACGAACTTGGCAGTATGAACAAAGTTAAGGAAAAAGGCCTGGCCAGGCTGGAGGGTAAGGATTACATAGTAAAAGACGGGGATATATTGAATATTCGATTTAATGTGTAATGACATATTTGTTATGGTATCAACCGCCCGGCGTTGTACGCCGGGTTTTTTTGCAGCCTTTTGACAACACTGTGGGAATTAGGTCCTAGTAAGATAAGACTTTGCAGTATTGAGGATAAGACTGTAGATGCATGTAATTGCCCAACAGAAAAGATAGAATAATAAAAAAACTCGGAGGTGACAGTCAATGTCGTTGCTGGCTAAACTGTGGAAGGAAGAAAGCGGGCAGGGTATGGCTGAGTATGGTTTAATTCTGGCCCTTGTGGCGGTATTATGTATTGGAGGCTTTTATGCACTGGGAGGTGCTATTAATGGTAAGATTCAAGGTGTTGGGACTTCTATTACAAACGGCGATGGCAATTAGAAGATTAATACGGGTGGTTTAATTTTATTGCTATGATCAATACAGAAAAGGCATTACCTTAGATTATTAAATCTAACATTTAATAATCCAACACCCTTAACTTCCCATAGGACCCTACTTAGGCCCGACTTAAGTAGGGTCCAGTTTTAGAAAGGTTGGTTAATAAATGATTAACTTAACCATTGCCAACATAACATACGTAGATCTGCTATTGATTATTCTCATGCTGGTGTGCTGTTACACCGATTTTCGCTCGCAAAAAATATATAACGCTGTTCTTTTGCCGGCCGTGCTGGTGGCGTTTATCGCTAGCTTTCTCAATGGTGGTTGGCCCGCCTGCCTAGTAAGCGTTAAAGGCTTGCTGGCGGGCATGGCCCTTTTACTGATTCCATTTGCCGCTGGTGGTATTGGTGCCGGTGATGTTAAACTGCTGGGCACCATAGGCGCATTTAAGGGGCCCGAGTTTGTGCTCATGGCTTTTCTGACCGGAGCCATAGTGGGTAGTGTTTTCTCAGTTTACCTGTTAATTAAACGAGGTAGGTTACTGCTTACTTTTAAAAAAATTTACTACTTCTTTATTAATAAAGTATTGCATATTCCCGTGCCGGTGAGTTTTGGCAACCTGGATGTGGCGGTGCGGGGTGAGAGTATCCCCTATGCCTTGCCCATCGGTCTGGGGGTGGTGTGGACTTACTTGCTGCTCTAATTGATAGGACTATGAGATGACGAGATGATTTAAAGTTAATGATGCGGTAATTGCCGGGGGGGATGGTATGCGAGTTTGGAATAAATTGCGCAAGGAAAAAAAAGGACAAGCCTTGGTGGAGTTTGCCCTGGTGCTTCCTTTACTGCTGTTACTATTGATGGTTATCTTTGAGTTCGGCAATATATTTTATTCATACCTGCTTATCACCGCCGCTTCCCGGGAGGGGGCCCGAATGGGCGTGGTCGGCCATAACGATACGGAGATAACCCAGAGGGTGCAGGAAATTTGCTCCACGCTGGATGCCGCGCAGCTAACTTTACAAATAGTCCCCGAGAATACGGCCAACCGGTACAGGGGGGGAGCCCTGCAGGTTGAAGTGGACTATGATTTGTCTTTGCTAACACCCATGCTAAGTACATTTTTGCCGAATCCTTTTTCACTTCAGGCAAGGTCGGTGATGAGAATTGAATGAAATGTGCAAGGAAGTACTAACTAATCGCCGGGGTTCTGCAATCATAATTGTTTATGCGGCTATGGTGGCTATAATTGGTTTTTGTTCCCTGGTGGTGGATATGGGCAACCTTTTTCTGACCAAGCAAAGGTTAAATAACGCCCTGGATGCTGCAGTGCTGGCGGGCAGCCAGGAATTGCCCGATACGGTGGATAATGTTCAAAACCAAGTGGAGGAATATTTCAATCATAATGCTGCGGAAAATTTTAGTCTTACCGGTGTTTGCGTATCGGATGACCACAGGACGGTGACGGCTACCGGTCAGGCCAGTGTGGAATATTTCCTGGCCGGGGTGCTGGGGATTACCTCTTCCACGGTAAACTGTACTGCCGCCGCGGGTATTGAACCACTGACGGCAGTTAGTGGGGTTGTACCTATAGGCATAAAGCAGCAAACGCTGCTGTTTAATCAAAAATATTCTCTTAAAATATCATCTAACTCTGATTTTGACGAGTACTTGGGGCCTGGGACATTTGGCGTTTTGCAAATGGGTGGTTCAGGTTCGTCAACTTATGAGGATAACTTTAAGTACGGATATAATCAAAAAATTATGATTGGTGATGTAATATATACAGAAACCGGTAATAAAAGTGGTGCCACCAGGGATGGTATAAACTATCGTGTATCGCAATGCACTCATGCATGTACTCCGACCAATTTTGATCCGGCATGTCCCCGGGTAATTATCATTCCTGTTTACGAACCTGCGGAACCGGAGAACCCAACGCCTGACGATAAAATTACCAAAGTTAGAATTGTAGGATTTGCGACGTTTTTAATGGACATTCCTGGTGATAAAACAGTAGGTAATATGAGCTATGTGGACGGGTATTTCGTGCAAATGGTAATTGAAGGGGAAAGTGGTTCCGGGGCGGTTAATCAGGGAGTTTATGCAACCGGATTAATTATTTAACTTATGATAGGGAGACAAATCCAATGAAGAATCACAAAATAAACGTTATATTGCTCCTGGCTGTTATTTTCGGTATTGCGGCGGCCCTGGGGGTATTTCAGTACCTCAGCGCTGTCAAGGCTGCCTATGTAAAACAGGGTAAATTTGTTCGGGTAGCCGTGGCCATGCAGTACATAGCACCTAAAACTCAGTTGACATTGCAAATGTTTACCATGCGGGATATACCGTCCAAATATGTAAACAGCGATGCTGTACTGGACCCGGAGGAGATAAATGGCAAGTTGACCAAAGCGCCCATTTATCAAGATGAGCAAATATTGCGCAGTAAAGTGGTCGGGAAAAATGATCGTTCAGGAACACTGGCTTTTATTGTTCCCGCCGGTAAAAGGGCGGTGACCGTGGCGGTGAACGAGGTTTCGGGCATTTCCGGGATGGTGATGCCGGGGGATATCGTTGACGTAATGGTTACCTTTGATAATGATGGGAACGCAATGACTTCAATTATTTTGCAGAGCATCTCCGTACTGGCTGTGGATCAGAAAACCGATGCCGGGGCGGTGCAAAGCGACCAGAAAAAAGAAGCAGCCAAGACAGTGACTCTAGCGGTTACCCCGCAACAGGGCCAACAGCTAACCTTAGCCTCTGAGCAGGGCAGTATTCGCTTGATGATGCGCTCGCCTGCCGACCTGAAGGTAGTAAACATTCCTTCTGCAAAGCTGACGGAGTTGGTTAGGTAAGCAGATAATGAAAGGAGGCACCGGCGTGCAGCCAATTAGTATATTAATAGTAGATGATGTGGAAAACACCCGGGAAGATATCAAACGGTTTTTATACTTCGAGGAGGATATGGAAGTGGTGGGTGAGGCGGCCTCCGGGGAGGAGGCCGTGGAGCTGGCCATGAGCATTAAGCCCGATGTTATTTTAATGGATATAAACCTGCCCGGTCTGGATGGTATTGGTGCTTCGGAAATAATATCGGTGCAAGTGCCGGAGGTCGCTATTATTATCATTTCTATTCAGGGCGAAAAGGAGTACATAAAAAAGGCGATGGCGGCCGGGGCCAGGGATTACTTAGTCAAGCCTTTTACCAGCACCGATCTGGCGGAAACGGTGCGCCGGGTTAATGATTTTTCTCGCAAGCGTCACCTGCACCTAGTGGGCGAGGATGAAAAACCGGCCGTTCACCTCGGTAAACCGCCGGGTAAAATAATTACTTTGTTTAGTACTAAAGGGGGATTGGGCAAAACAACACTGGCGTGCAATCTGGCCATTGGTATGGCCACACAATCGGGCCAAAGCGTGGTGCTGGTGGATTTGGACCTGCAGGGCGGAGATGTGGCGGTGATTTTGAATCTAACGGTTAACCAAACTATTGCCGACCTGGCGCAGGAGGATTGGGAGGGTGACATAACGGTTATCGATACTTTCCTGGCCGCGCATTTTTCGGGTATCAACGTGCTTTGTGCGCCCAACAGCCCGGAGCAGGCGGAGTTGGTCACTCCAGGGCACGTTACCAAGCTGATTAACTATCTCAAAACAAAATTTGATTTTGTTATTTTGGATACAGCTCCCGCCTACAGTGAAATAAATCTAAATGTGCTGGAAATGTCGGACAATCTGGTGGTATTGGTAGCCCAGGATCTACCAACTTTGCGGCACGTGCGTTCCACAATGGAGGTACTCGCCGCGCTGAACTTTACAGATAAGATCAACTTGGTGCTCAACCAACTGCGGCCCGATGGCATTAGTGTCAAAGAGATGGAAAAAAATTTGGGCCGGAGTATGACTACGGTGATCCCTGCTGACGACAAAACAGTGTTGCAGTCGGTAAACAAAGGGCAGCCTTTTGTGCTGAACCAAAAAAATAGCCGGGTAGCCGGCTGTCTGATGGAATTGGCCGGTAAACTGGCTGCAGCGGAAAAAACAAAGCAAAAGGTAGGGAAAACCACTAAGATTAACCCTATCAAAAAAATGTTTAGTTTTAACAGGTGAGCTTTAAGGGCGGAATCTTCATAAAATGAAAATTTAATCGAGGCGATAACCGGTGTCTTTAATGGAACGGCTTGAGAAAAAGGTTGAAAGAAATCCTGAACCCCGGGAGGTGTCGGTGAGGGATAGCAACAGTGAGCTGCGGGCGGAGCTGCATAAACAGATTATTACTGAGCTTACGGGCACCCGGCAGCCCGGAATTGCCCCGGAAGATATTGCGGGCCAAATAGAAACATTGGTGCTGCAGCATTTGGCGGTCACCAATAATAACATGCCCAGGTTGGAAAGAGATCGCCTGGTGGAGGAAATAATTAACGATGCCATTGGTTATGGTCCCATTACTCCACTATTGAACGACCCTGATATCACCGAAGTGATGGTCAACGGTCCGTACGCTGTGTATATTGAGCGCCGCGGCAAACTGGAGGAAACCGAGGTTAAATTTAGAGATTACGAACATATCAACCATATTATCGAAAAAATTGTTGCCCCCATCGGGCGGCGCATTGATGAAAGCTCTCCAATGGTGGACGCCCGGTTGCCCGACGGCTCACGGGTGAATATAATCATACCGCCGTTGGCTCTTACCGGGCCTACTATAACTATCCGTAAGTTTTACCGGGACCCGTTGCAGGTGGAAGATCTGATACACATGGGCTCTTTGACGGCTGAGATGGCCGAGTTTTTGGAAGCCTGCGTTAAAGCACGGCTAAATATTGTGATTTCAGGGGGCACCGGCAGTGGTAAAACCACTACGCTTAACGTGCTGTCATCGTTTATACCCTGCAACGAACGCATTGTTACCATAGAGGATTCAGCGGAATTGCAGCTCAGACAAGCCCATTTGGTAACTTTGGAAAGTCGCCAGCCTAATATTGAAGGTAAGGGGGCCATCACCATCCGCGACCTGGTGCGCAACTGTTTGCGCATGCGACCGGATCGCATTGTGGTCGGGGAGGTGCGCAGCGGTGAGGCACTAGACATGCTGCAGGCCATGAACACAGGACATGACGGTTCTTTGACTACCGGTCATGCCAACTCGCCAAGGGATATATTATCCCGCCTGGAAACTATGGTGCTGATGGCGGGGGTGGAAATTCCGGTTCGGGCTATACGGGAGCAGATAGCTGCGGCTATAGACTTAATTATTCAGCAGAGTCGCATGAGGGATGGTACCCGTAAAATTACCCACATTACCGAGGTGCAGGGTATGGAGGGCGATGTGATTACACTGCAGGATTTATTTGTTTACCGGCAGACCGGGGTTGATGACGATGGCCGGGTAACCGGCCGGTTTAAGATTACCGGTATCCAGCCGCGCTTTATAGATCGGCTTGAGGCCGCAGGTGTACAATTGCGCCGGGATTTGTTCACGGGAGGGGGTTACTGGTAATTATGCAATGATTCTGATTAGAAAGGGGTGATGTGATGAGCTTGGGTTATATTGCCGGACTGGTTTTTGCTTTTGTGGTGCTATCGGTGCTGGGCGTATACCTGCCGATGATAGCCGACCAGCAAAAGTTTTCTCAACGCATAGCTCGAATCTTAAAAAGAAAAGAAGCGGTTAAGCATGACGGTGTGGCTTTTGATTCCGGCCTGCGGGGAGTGTGTAACCCGCTTTACCGTTGGCTGACCGGACTAATAAGCACAACGCCCTTGAAAAAATGGGTGGAACGAGAGCTGACCAAGGCAGACCTGCCCCTGCGGGAAGATGAGTTTCTGGTCTTTTCCCTGGCGGGGCTGGGTGGGGTGGCAATAATTACAATGCTGGTCACAGATAGTATTTTGATGACGCTGATGGCATTGATGGTTTTCTTGCCGATGCCATATCTCTTCATCGGGCGAGCCAGGAAAAAGCGTCTAGCCACTTTGAACGGCCAAATTGGCGATGCTCTGATGTTTATCGCGAACTCGCTGCGATCGGGATTTAGTTTTCTACAGGCGATGGACCTGGTGCGCAAGGAAATGTCCGATCCCATCGCCCGGGAGTTCGGGCGCACTTTTCAGGAGGTCAACCTGGGCACCCATACGGAGCAGGCCTTGCAGAACATGGTTGAGCGGGTGGGCAGTGAGGAACTGGAGATGGTGATCACGGCAGTATTAATCCAGCGCCAGGTGGGTGGCAATTTGGCCGAGGTGCTGGAGAAAATTGCTTACACCATGCAGGAGCGCATTCGCATCAAAGGGGAAATAAAAACTCTTACAGCTCAGGGGCGCATTTCGGGCGTGGTGGTGGGACTGTTGCCTGTGGCGCTGGGTGCATTTTTATTTGTAGTCAATCCGGAATACATATCCCTGTTGTTTACCAGTAAAATCGGGCTGTTAATGGTGGGAGCGGCGCTTGTTGCCCAGAGCACCGGTTTTTTACTCATCCGGCGGATAGTGGATATCAAGTACTAAGCGGGGGATGAATATGATTTATTTGCTGGCACTGGTTTTTATGGCCGCCTTCTTTGTTTTCCTGCTGGGTTATAAGTTTGTGTTTGGTGAGCGCATTATGCTGGCCAGGCGGGTTAACCAGGTAATGGGTACACCGGCTGTAACCATCAGGGAAAAGGAGCTCAGCGTTCCCTTGGCAACCAGGGTGATTAAGCCGCTATTTAGCCGGGCGGCCGCAGTGTTCGTCAAAGTGTTGCCGTCGGAAAAGGAGGCTGCGCTGGAGAAAAAACTCCGGCGGGCCGGGCTTTTGGAACGGCTGAGACCGGTGGAGATGATGGTGCTCAAGTATCTAGGGGCGCTGCTATTGGGTTTGATCGCGGCGTTGTTAGGTGGTATAGCCGAATCACCGCCGGTTAATATTTTATTGTTAATTGTCTTGGGTGTAGTCACGGGCCTGATGCTGCCTGAATACTATCTGACGGCCCGGGCCAGTCGCAGGAGCGCTGAGGTGGAGTCCGTGCTGCCGCAGATTTTGGATTTGCTGACGGTGAGTGTGGAAGCGGGACTGGGCTTTGATGGGGCCATCGCCAAAGTAGTTGAAAAAACACGGGGAGTGCTTACCCTGGAACTAAAAAGAATGATGCAGGAGATTCGAGTGGGTAAAACCAGACGCGAGGCGTTAAAGGATATGGCGGATAAATTTGCCGTACAGGATCTGAATAATTTCGTGAGTGCTGTGATACTTGGTGAACAACTAGGTATAAGTATAGGCAATGTACTGCGGAGGCAGGCTGATCAAATCAGACTGCGCCGGCGACAGAGCGCAGAGGAGCGGGCCATGAAAGCGCCCGTAAAAATGCTTTTCCCGCTGGTGTTTTTGATCTTCCCGGCATTGTTTATCATCATCCTCGGTCCGGGGGCTATCCAGATTTACCGGTCGTTAATTCGGTAGTCGGAGCAGGGGGCATGGCGATGCAGAGCAGACAGATATTGTATAATAAAACCAGGGGGAATGTGGTTGCCGCCCGGGTTATGTGGGCAGATACCTTCCAGCGGCGATTGCGGGGGCTAATGGGCTGCGCCCGGGCGGACTTTCCAACGGGCACAGCGTTGGTGATTAATCCTTGCAAGCAAGTACATACATTTTTTATGCGCTTTGCCATTGATGTTCTATTTGTCGATTCTGACTTATGTGTCGTGAAGGCGCTGCAGCAATTGTGTCCCAACCGGGTAAGCCCGTATGTAAAAGGTGCCCGTCGGGTTATCGAACTGCCCCCGGGTACTATCGCCGCAAGTGGCATTGCCCGGCGGGATATGCTGGCGGTTATCGAAGTCCAAAAGCCCTTAAGTATGTCAAAATAAGTTATTAACCGGAGGATGAAAATATGATAAAGAAACAGGTATCCATAACTTTTAAAATTGCTGTTTGCCTAAGCGTGTTAATTACTTTTCTAATACTTATAATAGGTGCGGTGGCTGTATTACAGCTGAAAACGGTGGTGCAGGAGGAAGCCTATGACAAGGGCCGGTTTTTAACCGGGCTAATGATGCCCCGTCTTGCCGGTGTGCTGCAGGCCGGTAATGTAGCCGGGCTAACACCCTTAATAGCGGAACTTAAGGCACAAGGTGGCGTACAAAGCGCTATTGTTACGGATAGCAAGGGTAAAGTGTTGGCCGGTAGTGCTCGGCAGTTAACGGATAACGATATATGGGATGTGGCAGGTACCGGCGATCGCGCATTCATCTCGGAAATTATCAAGGTAGAAGGCATCCCTAAATTTGTCTTTACCCGTCAGGTTATCGGCCCATCCGGCAATCTCTTGGGTTGGCTGGGAGTAGTCACAGATGCCGGTCAGATGCAGCATAAAATAAAAGACCTGATCATATATTTAGGAACCACCACCGTGGCTGCAGTGATCGCAGGCATTTTTTTAGCTATGGTGATCAGCCGGCGTATTTTTAGCCGTCCTATTAAAGATTTAGTGGCAGCCACCGAAGATATTGCCGTTGGTAATGTTACCACCAAAGTCGATCTGCATCAACGGGATGAGCTGGGTGATTTGGCCATGTCTTTTAACATAATGACGGGTTACCTGGCCAACCTGTTTCGCTCAATTATATCTTATACAGGGGAGCTGGTTAAATCGTGCCAGTTAGTGACCATGCGTATTAAATCCACGGTCAGTGCTTCCGGGAGACTGGTGGAGTCGATGGACAAGCATGCCGCGAAAGCCAGGGAGCACATTGATTTGTTGCAAGGTTGCGCCGATTTGGCTTGTGAGCTGGTGGACCGGGTGGAGCAAAGCGGGCAGGCCTTAAAGCAAAAAGCAGAAGCTATCACTGCTGCGGTGGAGGACAGCGGTGAGCCGGGCGCACTGATGACCCGGGCGGCGGGCGATGTGGCAGATATCGGTCGCTCCCTGAATAAGTTACAAAAGGCAGTCGAATCTTGTAAAGATGCGTTGCTGGAAGTGGAGCAGATGTCCGGGTTATTTACAGATTACCTGGATTACAGCCGGACGTTTAGCTTTAACATTGCCGTTGAAGTGGCCAGGCTGGGCGGTGCGGATATGACTGATGAATTGAAAAAAATGCAGGGTTTGGCCGACGAGGGCATGGCTAAAACCAGAGATATGCTGCATAAAATGCAGTTTGTCGGGGAGACAGTAACGAGTATTGAAGACGCCGTTGCCCGGAATATTAAGCTGGCGGCTCAGGGGGGGCAGAGCATTGAAAAGGCAGGTGTGCACTGGGAACGCATTGACCACCGGCTGACCGGGGAGAAGGAGACTGCCAAGCAGTTGGTTGATGCCTTGGTAGAAAACAATAAACGAGGTGAACAACTATTGGAGGCCCTGGAGCATCTAATGACAGAGCTTGATAAATCATTACAATCCTTTATCGGCACCGGGGTGACTGGTAAAAAACAAACCGAGCAGCTTGGGGAACTGGAGGCCACATTGCGTAAAATACTTCGGGTGTCCAATACCTTAAATAATTTGTGTTTGCAGTTTAAGGTTGATGCGGCTGTAAAGCAGGGGTCCGTCGTACCTGAAGCATAGTAAAATAGTCTCACCGGAAAACCACAATCCCGTCGTTTATCGACGGGTTTTTAAATTTCCGCTATTTTTTCTTTTATGGCCAGCAGTGCCGCTTGGGTGCGGTCGGTAACATCCAGTTTTTGAAATATGTTCGTAAGGTGATTTTTAACGGTTTTTTCACTGATAAATAATTTTAGGGCAATTATTTTGTTGGAATCACCATTGGCCACCAGGCGCAATACCTCCAGTTCCCTATCCGATAAGCCGTGGGGCCTTTTTTCAAATGGCCTGTCAGTTGATAATTTATTTATTTGGCTGAATATTTTAGCTGTCAGGGAAGGAGAAATAAATGATTTTCCCTCAGCCACCTGCAATATGGTTTTAATCAGTTGGTCCGGGCTAATATCCTTAAGCAGGTAAGCAGCAATACCGTTGCGAATCATTTCGGTTATATATTCTTCCTGGTCATGGATAGTCAGGGCAATTATACCGGTGTCGGGTAGTTCCTGTTTGATAGCCTTGCACACCTCTAGGCCGGTAATATCAGGCAGGTTAATGTCCAGCAGCACGATGTCGGGGTGCTGGTTGAGGCACAGTGTAATGGCCTGCCGCCCGTTGGCCGCCTCTGCCAGCACATTGATGCGTTGTTCTAAAGATAGTATTTTTCTGATCCCTTCCCTGATGAGGGCGTGATCGTCCGCAATAAGCACGTTAATTGGCTGCATAGTATTATGCCCCCTTTTGTTGCGTCAAATTTAGGTCAAGTAGCCTTACTTTTTTTATCATAACGTTGCGTTTATTTAATCGGTACGCTTAAATTAATTAAAGTGCCCTTGCCCGGGGTGCTGGTTATTTTAAATTCACCATTTAATATCTGCACCCGCTCCCGCATATTGATAAGCCCGTAACATTCACGGTTGCTGTTTTTCCCCACCGCCTCCGGTTCAAAACCTCTGCCGTTGTCTTTAATCAAAATGGTTATTTTATTGGCAAGCTGCTCCATTTTGATCAGTACGTGCTTGGCCCGAGCGTGTTTGTGTACGTTATTCAGTGCTTCCTGAACCACCCGGAATAGGGCCACCTCCGTGGCCGGTGGCAGGCGAATCTGCTTGCCGAAAAAAACAACTTCAACATGGATATCATACTGCTTTTCATAATCTTCCATGTAACGGTTGATAGCCGGTACCAAACCTAAATCGTCCAGTACCATCGGCCTCAGATCGAAAATTATTTTGCGAACATCCTGCAAGCTTTGTCTAACCAGTTCTTGCAGGCTGACCAGCTCTTTTCTAACGTTTTCGGGGTTCACATCCATTAACTTTAATATGTACTCGGCACGCATAACTATATTGGCCATCAGCTGTGCCGGGCCGTCGTGAATTTCCCGGGCTACACGCTTGCGCTCTTCCTCCTGTGCCTTGATGATGCTGACGCCTAATTGCTGCAATTGTTGTAATTCTCCGATGCTTGAGGATATGGCGGATAGATGTTGGTTTAGATAATCAAATACCACACCCAGGTGCGAAATCATATTTTCCGCTTTATCCAGCATAGCCTGCAGACGCCTAAGACTCCGCTCCAGGTTGTCCCTTTTGTCCCGGAGCAATTGTTCCCGGGACTGCATTTTAGCCAGTTCCACTTGTATTTTTTGAGCTCTGTCGTAGGCCCGCTTGATGTCGTCTTCCTTATACCGGTAAAAATTCTTGCTTACATCCATTAAATGAAGGCGGGCTGTTTTTTCCCGCTCACGCAGTTTATTTACGTGGCCAATTAACTGGGCTACTGATTTTTTTACTTCTTCAAGCTCATCCTTAATACAATTATATTCGTTTTGGGTATATTCCGATATATCGTATATTTGTTCTTGGGATTCCTTAATGTGTAATATTATTTTGTTTATAATGGTGTCCATGCTTGCTGCATCAAGCAAAATGTTTCACCTGCCAATGACCGTGTGCTTGATATAAAATATTCGCTGTTGTAACAGTGCATCCTGCAAAGGCTGTCTAAAAAAGCGTTCTTTGGTATAAAATTGCCGGCGCACTCAGCATAGTATGGTGTGCGCCGGCAATAGTTCATCAAGGGGGTTTGGTGGATGAACTTACCTGTTCAGGCGATTATTCAGAGTATCCTCGAAACTTGTTCTTGGTCGCATTGTCTTCTCCGGATGATCAAATATTGTTATGCAGCGGGCGGGTGGTTGTGCTGTTGTTTTACTGTATTATCACATGTTACCTGGGCTATGTACCCTCTGATGCTGTCGATGCTCCCGATGTTGCCGCTACAGGTACATTGGCCTGTTGTTTCCGGGGTGGTCTTTTCGCTGAATGTTACCTTACGCTGCTTGGCATCCCAGCTGACTTGCAACAACGGCAGTGTTTTTTGCCAGAAGGACAGGGGAGCATGTGCGGTACCCTGCACCAGTTTAAGCTCGGGGCAGGAAAATACATTTTGCCCTGTTGTTACCTGGCCGCTGGCACATGATACGGCGATTCTCTCGGTTCCTTTGGTGATGATGAGGGTGCGGTTGGCGTTATTCCAGCCGATGGTATAGCCCAGCGTTTCAAAAATCGCCCGTAGTGGCAGCAGTGGTGACCCGTCCCGGCTGGTGCCAGCCGGTTCCTTAACATCAATAGTATACCGGCCCAGTGCTACGGTAACTGGTAGCGGCTTGGGCTGTGGTTTGGGCTGCGCAGCAACCTGGATAGCGCTGCTTCCGGTAATTCTCACCGGTGTTCCCAACGGTGTATGTTCGTACAGCCAGATGGCATCCTGGTTATACATGCGGATGCAGCCGGACGAGGCGTAGGTGCCGATTGATGATGGGTTATTGGTGCCGTGAATGCCGTATATGCCGCCGCCCCCGACGCTAAGGCCCAGCCAGCGATAGCCCAGCGGGTTTTTAGGGCTGCCCCCCGGTATGTTTTTACGGCCGTAGTATGGGTTAACCAACTTAATTACTATGGTAAAGTTACCCTCCGGAGTGAGAGATATATTTCTCCCAGTGGCTACCGGAAAGGTTTTCTGCAATATTTCGTCCTTGTAGTAATGCAGTTGGTTAGTTGACTTATCAATTACAATGCGTACTCCCGCTATAGCCATTCCGGTATAAACAAAACAAAAACAAAAGGCTATCATTAACACTAAAAACCTTTTTGCCATTTGTTTAAACTCCTCCCGTAGATTTATGCTTATACATATTACGGGAAAGATTGTATTTATGATTCTAAAAATTTACTAGAAATTATTTGAATACATGGAGTTAGATGTTAATTAATAATATTTCGTAAATTATACCAATTTGTAAACTACATATATTTTAAGAACGAGTAAACAATAACTTTACAATAAATTTCCGAAGGAGGTGAAATTTATGCATATGGGCAGACTCACTGAAATGGAAAGGCTGGCTATTGAGGAACAGTTGCGGTCCGAAGAGATTTGCTCTAGCAAGGTGCAGTTGTATATGAGCGTCACTCGTGACCCGGCAGTTCAAGCTGTATTGCAGCAGATGGCCGAAAAGGGACAGCGTCATTTTAGTACATTAAACAGTATGCTGCAAGAGGCCGGAATTGCTTCCGGCATGGCTCAGAACTAAATTAGGAGGAGGTGTGAAAAATGCAATACGGTGACAGGGAAATAATGACTGATTTACTTATGGATACCAAGTATATATCCGCTAATTATCACAGGGCAGTTCTAGAATCGGCCAATGAACGGATTCGTAATACGCTGATTCAGCTAAATAATGAGGAGATAAACCTGCAAAAACAAATTTTTAATTTAATGCACGATCGCAACTGGTTTGAGGTGCGACCGGCTAACGCATCCGCTTCCGTATGGCAATCTGGTCAGGGCATGGGTGCCGATGAAATGCACCAACAAATGCCTTACTAAAAGATAGTAGGGAGCATGGGGAAGCAGGGGGACGGTTCTGCTGCTTTCAATTTTGGAAGCAGCAGAACCGTCCCCCTGCTCCTGGCGATTCTAGTTGTGAGGCGAAAGTAACGTGCCCTTAAAAAAGGGCTTTCTCGGCTATGGTGGCGTTATTAAACCTGTTGGGGGAAAGCGGTGCCGGGTCCAAGGGCGGTTGTTCTCCCAGCACCAGACAGGCTGTGATCAGGCCGATGGCCGGGGCGTGCATAAAGCCGTTGCCGCCAAAGGCACCGGCACAGTAAAAGCCGCTTACTTCGGTTTCCCCCAGTATACCCAGCCCGTCAGGGGTCAGGGAGCGAATGCCTGTGTATATACGGGTTATTTGAGCATCTTCCAGAGCCGGCACCCGGTTTATAGCCATTTCAATGAAATCTGTCAGCCTGCCTCTATCTACTACTGTTTCCAGACCGGGGGCGATATTCCGGTCGGTACCGCCCAGCAACAGTACGCCATTTTTTTCAGCATGTACGTAAAAGCCCGTGTCCAGGTCGACAAGCAAGGGAATATTCGCGGGGACAGAGGGCATGGGGGCGCATACATACACCTGCCGGCGGTAGGGGGACGCAGGTAACTCGAGACCTGCCATCCGGGCCAGCAGATGTAAATGGGGACCCGCGGTGTTGATCACCACCGGGGTGTTGATCATATCCGGTTCAGTGGAAGTGCTGTTTGGCCGGTTGGTTGGCCTACAAAGCACGCCGCTGATCCGGTTATTTTTGACTTTAATACCGGTGACTTCAGTATTGCACAGCACTTGTACGCCGAGTTTCCTGCACTGGCGATAGTAACCTTCCATAACTCCGTAAGGGTCAGCATAGGCATCCAGGGGGCAATAACTGCCTCCCAGCAAATCGCTGGTCAAAACAAAGGGATAAGCAGTGTGGATTTGTTCCGGGGTTAGTAGTTGGGAGGGTATATCCAGTTGCTTTAACTGTTCCTGCATTTTTTGTAGTTCCTGCCATTGGGTATGCCCGGCGGATACAAAAAGGTAACCACGCCGGCGAAAATAAATAGGGTACTTCATATCAGCGGTAAATCGCAGAAAGTGGGGGTAACTTATTTTAGTTAATTGAATATTTACCGGATTGCTAAACTGGTGCCGGATGCCTCCGGTGCACTGGGCAGTAGAGCCAGCGCCGTGAAATTTCTCTTTTTCCAAGATGATGATGCGCAGTTTACTGTGTGCCCGAAGGGTATTGTTTTGACGCGCCAGGTGATAAGCAGTGCTTAGGCCAATTACTCCTGCCCCGATAATAATGATATCTGTTTGGATAGCCATGTCATTAAATCCCCTTTAAAATATATAATAATAATTGACTCGCATTTTTACGAGTAGTGTCAGGTTAAGTATTCGGTTGAATGGAAAAACAAAAAGGTTTACCAGTAAAAATGCAGAAATAATATTTGCAGGTATTGTACATCTAGTCTTACTGTAATGACAAGGGGGATTTGTCTTGCACATATACTCTACTGACGGAGAACAGATGAAATATATGCTGGTGGGGGCTGTCAACCTGCTGGCTCTGAATAAGTCTGAAATTGATGCTCTAAATGTGTTTCCTGTACCCGACGGTGATACCGGCACCAATATGTACCTAACCATGCTGGCCGGAGTTAAGCAAGCACGACAAGTGGAGAACGGTAAAATAAGTGATGTAACAACGGCGTTGGCCAGGGGCTGTCTAATGGGAGCACGAGGCAATTCCGGAGTGATATTGTCCCAGATTTTCAGCGGCTTTGCTCAGGCGCTGGAGGGATATAGCAGCGCCGGTGCAGCCGATATTGCCAGGGCTTTTGCAGGTGGTGCCGAGGCGGCCTACCGAGCTGTGGGTAACCCTGTGGATGGGACGATACTGACGGTATGCCGTGAAACTGCGGCAGGCCTGGAAAAGGCTGCTGTTCGCAGTAAAGACCCGGTGCGGGTGTTTGTGTTGGGTTACCGGGCGGCCATCCGGGCTCTTGCCTGCACACCCGAGCATCTGCCGGTGCTGCGGGAGGCAGGTGTGGTGGACGCCGGTGGCAAGGGGCTGGTGATAATACTAGAGGGTATTATTCAAGCCCTTAAAGACGCGGCGGCCCGGCGCAACATTGAATTATTCGACTTGGCGACCAGCCAGCAAAAGGAATTCATCGGCAGCCGGACCAGGGATTTCACTACCGATATTGAATTCACTTACTGTACCGAATTTATCCTAATGGGCCACCATATACCTATGGGTAACTTGCGGCAGGAACTGACTCCTTATGGTGACTGCCTGCTGGTAGTGGGGGACGACCGAGCTGCCAAAGTACATATTCATTCCAACCACCCCGGACTGGTGCTGGAATGCGGCTTGAAATATGGTGCTTTGCAATCCGTACAAATTAGCAATATGGAGGAGCAAAGCCAGGAATTACGTCGCATCATTACTTCCGAAAGTAAATCGCTGGGTGTGGTGGCTGTTGGCGCGGGTGATGGTATTGCTACTATATTGCAGAGCATGGGAGTGGATGCAGTTATTGAAGGTGGGCAAACCATGAATCCCTCGGCGGAACAGCTGTTGGATGCTATTAACAGTGTCAACGCTCCGGCAATAATTCTGCTGCCCAACAACAAAAATATACTGCTGTCCGCCCGGCAGGCCGCAGCTATGGCCGATAAAGAGGTACATGTGGTACCTTCTGTAAGTATCCCTCAGGCCTTTGCGGCGCTGTTGGCTTATAATCCTTATGCACCTGCAGCGGAAAACGCGGCTAAAATGGAAAATGCTTTAGGCGAAGTCAAGACGGGCGAAGTGACTATGGCAGTGCGGGACGCAGTTATTAACGGTAAAAATATCACTAAAGGTGATTTTATCGGTATGGAAGATGACCGGCTGGTGGCTGTAGACCGTCATTTGGAAGATTTACTGTTTGATTTGCTGCAGGCTTTGGTTGATGAGGATACCGGACTGGTTACTTTATATTACGGGGCAGGCATGACCGGTGCTGAAGCTCAGGAAATAACCGGAAGGTTGGAAGATGCATTTGCCGGGCTTGATTTTGAGCTGCATTATGGCGGACAACCTTTATATCAGTTTATTGTCTCTGCGGAATAATATCCCGCTAATTGTGATAAGGAAGGTGTATTTCTATGGCTAAAGTCCGCATTGTGACTGATAGTACGGCCGATTTGCCGAAAGAGCTGGTTCAAAAATATGGTATTACCGTAGTGCCATTGAAGGTGTTTTTTGGTGCGCAGTGTTTCACCGACGGGGTGGATCTGTCAGCCGCTGATTTTTATAGCCGTCTGGTGGTCAGCAAGGAATTGCCCACCACCTCACAACCTTCACCAACCGAATTTGTGGAATATTATCGCCCGTTTGTTGATGATGGCGCAGACATTGTATCCATCCATCTTTCATCGCAGATGAGCGGTACCCTGCAGTCCGCACAGCTGGCCAAAACCATGTTAAATTACAACGGGCTGGAAGTGGTTGATTCCCGTACCGTTAGTGTGGTGTTGGGGATGATGGTGCTGGCGGCGGCCAGGGCTGCCGAAGCAGGGCGCTCCCGGGCGGAGATAGTGGCCCTGGTTCAGGATATAATTGCCGATCACCGGGTTTATTTTATGGTGGATACCCTGGAGTACCTGCGGCGCGGCGGGCGTATCGGCAAAGCCCAGGCTTTTCTGGGTACTATACTAAATGTAAAGCCTCTATGTACTGTATTAGAAGGAGTAATAAACCCCTATGAAAAGGTGCGGGGCAGTAAAAAGGCCATCAACCGGCTGGTGTACCTGTTTGCTGAACAGTACAGGGATGCCGGGCCGCTATTTTGCTTTATGGCCCATGGCAACGACCCCGAGGGGCTGCAATATATGCAAAATTTGGCGCGGGAAAAGCTTAACTGCATGGAAATTTTGCATAGTCAGATGGGCTCGGTAGTGGGTACTCATGTCGGACCTGGTATTCTGGGCATAGCCGTTTGCCCACAAAAATATATGCAGGCGTAGGCAAAATACCCGATCGTAAGGAGCATGACCAGTGCATACAGTACAGGACCTGTATTTAAAGCGCGATTTGGTTGAACAATATAAAGGCATTACTGAGGTGCCCGGGATTAATTCCCAAGTGAGCCGGTGAGAGTGCTTTGGTCTGCTGGGTCCAAACGGAGCGGGTTTCCGCCGGCGCTGCGCCTGACGGTTGCGCATGGGAGCAATAGAACCGTCCCCATGCTTCCGGTCCCAATTTGCTGCTTTACCTGTTGTTCCCTGCATTTTGTAAAATGTGTAAAAAACAAAACTGCAGTGGATTGATTCTAATTACTAACGAAGAGAAAGGAAGCCTGTGGCTTCCTTTCTTGAACTCTCATTTACTAAAAGCGGTTGGAGTTATGTTGAACCAGGTCTATGGTACCTAAGAGAATATGCGCTAATCCGAAACCTGTTACACCCCAGCCGATCATAGGGTTCACATTGCGCAGAGCCAGCCCCGTGGTGGTAACTGCCGCGCCTAAAACAGTGGGTATCAAGCCTTCGCGTGCCACCGTTATCCCCCCTATTAGAATATTGAGAGTACTACATTATTGTGTGGTTATAACCAATCTTTATACTTGTTAAAGGGTGTTTTTTATGTTTAACTTAAGACCATTTAAGAGAAATTTGGCTTGCTATTAATGAAAAAGTTGTGTAGTAAAAGGGGTTATTAAATTTTTATAGAACAATTTATTAAAACTATGCTCAGCTTTAATTATACCTGGTATCAAAATAAAAAGAAAAAAGCGGTGCAAATAATGGTGAATTGCAGGCATTGCAAAAACTTTTATATAACCTGGGATGCCAGATTTCCCAACGGTTGCAGGAGTTATGGAATAAGAAGCAAGTACAACCCGTCCTCTGAAGTTTTAAGAGCCACAGGAAAAACGTGTATATGTTTCCATGAAAAAATTAAACGTATTGTACGCAGCGATTGAGACTTTCTCTTGTACAATATTACTTAGGTGTTTTATAATTTAAATGTTGACTAATTGAAGAAAAAGGACCTAATTTATTTATATAGTTGGCAAGGGCTTGAGATCCAGAGATGTTTTTTGTAGGAAAGGAACGGGACGAGTATGGTAGCAGGCCCGGTTCGTGCAGTTGGTAAAAAGAAAAAATTTATTTTTTGGCAGAGCTTTTTTTTTATTTTCATTATGTTTATGGCAAGCTATGTTTTACTGCAATCACCCATTTTTACAATAACTAAAATTACAGTGCAGGGAAATAATAAGCTAATTAGGGAAGAAGTAGTGCAGGTGTCGGGTATTGTAACCGGCATGAATATTTTTAAAGCCGACATGCAAACCGCTTCCGCCAGAGTAAAGGTTTTGCCTATGATAAAAGAGGTAAAGATCGATAGAGATTTTCCCGATACTATAGTTATTAAAATTGTCGAGCGGAAGTCTGTGGCGCTGGTGGCTGTGGATGAGCATTTTGTGGAACTGGATGCAGAAGGCTATTACCTGCGTACGGGCAGCGTCGCTGCTAACGGGCTGCCTGTGATTACCGGTGTGCATGTGCAGGCTGTGGGACCGGGTAAAAAAGTTACCGGAAAGAGATTAGATATAGCACTGCAAGTAGTGCAGGAATTAAACGACGAATTGCGAAATAACCTGTCCGAGGTGCATGTCGATAACGTGGGCCTGGTGACCTTGTATACGTTGGATGGAATAAAGTGCCGGTTGGGTACGCCGGAAAACATTGTTACCAAAGGAGATTATTTTCTTCAGGTAATACAAGAATTGCAAGAGGGAAATAAGAGTATTGAGTATGTTGACTTCTCCATCATCAACTCGCCGGTTGTGAAATATAAAAATTGACCGTATGAACTATGGAGGAACTGGCATGAAAATGAGATCATACTACTGGATATTGTTGATGTTTGGTGTTGTTATGGGCTTTATGCTGGCGATACAGTTCCGAATTACCCGTGATATGCAGAGCACACCTAATTTGGACAGGCCTATTGCGCTGACTCAGGAACTGGACGAGGCCCGTAACTCCAGAGATCAATTACAAGCTAAAGTAGACGAGCTGCGTAACCAATTGGACAGTGCTGTAACCGGTCCTGAACTGTCTAGATTAAAGAAGGAGCTGGAAGAAGCACGCCAGGAGGCGGGTATGAAAGAGGTGCAGGGAGCCGGTGTAGAAGTAACCCTAAATGATAGCAACAAAGTTCTGCTGCCAGGGGAAAATCCCAACTTTTACGTGCTGCATGACGGAGATGTGTTGCGCGTGTTAAATGAGCTAAAAGCGGCCGGGGCGAAAGCTATTTCTCTTAACGGGCAAAGAATAATCTCAACTACTGAAGTGCGCTGCATTGGACCAACTATTTTAGTGAATAAAAATCAGCGTATTAGTCCGCCCTTTATCATTTCTGCGGTGGGCGATCCTGAAACGCTATCCAGTTCCTTAAAAATGAAAAATGGAGTGATTGACTACCTGCAGTTTTGGGGCATTCAGGTGGATGTCAAAAAAATAGATAAACTAACTGTTCCTGCTTATGCGGGCGGCCTTGTTTTTGATTATGCTAAACCCAAGATATAATAGGGGAGGTGGTTGACCTGTGCCCCAAAAAATTAGTATGTATGTCTCCATAATGCTGGTTGCCGCGGTATTGGGGTTAATGCTGTCCCTGCAGTTTCGTGCGGTTAATCGTGCCCCAAATGGCATATCCATTGACCGCGCTCAAGAGTTGACCGTTGAATTAAAACAAATTAATAAAGAGAAGGAGTATTTATCCAAGGAAATAAGCGATCTAACTTTAAAATTAGACCAGATAAAACAGGGTCAGACCGAGGCCATTAGTGCCCTGCAAAGTGAGTTAAATAAGGTGCGCATGAATGCCGGTCTGGTTACGGTAAGTGGTCCAGGGATTGAATTGGTACTGGATAAACCTGATACAAATACAGGGGATACCCAGATACCGTTCGAGCTGATGATTATCCAGGATGAGTATTTATTAAGCGCTTTAAACGAGCTGTGGGGTGCGGGGGCAGAAGCAATATCCATAAATGGCCAGCGCATTATTGCTACTACCGAGGTCAGGCAGGCGGGTTCCTTTATTAATATTAACCTTAACAGGGTCGTCCCCCCTTACCAAATACTGGCCATTGGCAATCCGCAGAAACTCATGGATACTCTGGAAATAACGGGCGGGTTACAGGAATACTGGCGGGATTTGGGTATTAAGGTGTCTATAGAAAAACACGATGATTTGACTTTGCCTGCATACGGTAAGAAATAATTATACCTTGAGAAAATTTAGTTTCAGCGTATCTAATTATGATTGTCCAAAATTTATTTTTCAAAGGTGTTTGGTTACGAGATTACTATGACAAACAGAACATCTAATGCGGTATTTTTATTTTTAGCCAATTTTCCCCTAGTATTAAGGAAACGGCAGGTGACGTAATCATGTGGATGGGCATTTTTTTAGCTTTAGTTGGCCTGGGGTTTGGTGCATTGATTGGTTTTTATATACCGGTGGCTTTACCACAGGATTATGCCAAGTGTATGTCGGTGGCGGCGCTGGCGGCATTAGATTCAGTTTTCGGTGGTATCAGGGCCGCTTTTGAAGATAAGTTTGACAAAGATATATTTGTCACCGGTTTTTTCAGCAACGCTCTCTTAGCGGCGGGTCTTACTTATATTGGTGACCGGCTGGGAATTGACCTTTATCTTGCCGCAGTGGTGGCCTTTGGTGTAAGGTTATTCCAAAATCTAGCCATTATTCGCCGCTATATTTTAAAAAATTAAATTAACAAATAAAGAGGGAATTATTACTGAGTGTTGAATTTGCAATATAAGTAAAGTTTTGGGAGGTAAACCTGCTTGGTCGGGACAGTTAAAAAAGATGTGGTGGTGGGGATAGATATTGGCACATCCGGAATAGCTGTAGCCGTACTAAACCGCAGTTGCGGGGCCATACAGGAACCTCTTGGCTTTGGCTTTTGCGCATCGATAAGTATGGAAAAGGGCCGTATAGATGATCCCGGGAATGCTGCCATTGCCGTTCAAAAAGCTATGGATGAAGCCCGGACCGCTGCCGGGGTGTCATTTGCCTCAGCTAATGTGAGCATTGAAGGGCCGGAACTTGTTACCAGACATGGCAGCGTAAAACAAACAATTGCAGGACAGCAGGTAATTGAATGGCGGGACCTACAAAAACTTCAACAGCATTTGTGTGAAACTGTTTTACCGGCGGATTGGTCAGTTATTCAACTGGTTAATATCAGATTTTACATAGATGATAAGCATGTTGTCAGGCCTCAGGGATTTCGAGGGCGAGAGCTTGGTTTGTCGGCTACAGTTTTAGCTGTTCCCGGTAGCCAGATGGAACAGACACGGCAATGTTTGCGTAATGTAGACTTACAAGTGACTCAAATTGTGGCCGGTGCGCCGGCTGCCGCTCAAGCGGTGCTGGCCGAGGTGGAACGCCAGGTGGGTGTAATTTGTGTGGATATCGGTGCCGGTATGACTAAGGCGGTATTTATTAATCACGGCATGCTGTACCATTTAAGCATATTTCCAGTGGGAGCCAAAAATGTTACCGCCGATTTGGCGGTGGGTTTGCATACTTCGCTAGAGGCTGCTGAAAAGATTAAAAAAGAATATGGGCTGGGTTCAATTTCCGGACATGTTTACGTCCCAAATTTATCTCGTACCGGTTATAACGTTGTCCCCGGTGCACTGGTACATAAAATTATCAGATCTAGAATTGAAGAAATACTTGATTTTGTCAAACAATTTATTGAAAACTTAAAATTGGTTTCATCCGTTCCCGGTGGAATAGTCATAACTGGGGGGGGAGCCCAGCTTAGCGGACTGTCGAGGTTAGCGCAGGATTACTGGATGATGCCTGTGCGTATAGGTTGTAACACGTTATTGAGGAAAGAAGCGCCTAATGAGGACGCCTATAGATACATAACTGCCATTGGCCTGGCTCTCTGGGGAAACGAACAGAGCCAAGTGACAGAGGGAGGTTTCATGGGACGTTTAAAAAGCTGGCTTCGTTAGTAATAATTGTGTTTAGCAAATTAATTGCCCCCGAGAAGGAGGATTTATTATGCTAGATTTCGAACTAGACCTGGATCAATACGCGCATATTAAGGTGATTGGGGTGGGCGGTGGCGGCAATAATGCTGTTAATCGGATGATCTTTGCCGGTTTAAAAGGTGTGGAGTTTATATCGGTGAATACCGATTCTCAGGCACTGCAAATGGCTCTGGCCAGTAATAAGATACAAATCGGCGCTAAGCTGACTAAAGGGCTGGGTGCCGGTGCAAATCCGGATATTGGTCAAAAGGCTGCTGAGGAAAGCAAGGACGATATTGAACAGGTGCTTCGTGGTGCCGATATGGTTTTTGTAACCGCCGGTATGGGCGGTGGTACGGGCACAGGCGCTGCGCCGGTTGTGGCTGAAATAGCCAAGGAAATGGGTGCTCTGACTGTGGGTGTGGTAACCAAACCTTTTACCTTTGAAGGTAAAAAACGCATGATGCAGGCTGAACACGGCATTCAGACCCTTAAAGAAAAGGTGGATACTCTCATTACCATACCTAATGACAGGTTGCTGCAGGTAGTGGAAAAAAACACTTCCATTGTCGAAGCATTTCGTATTGCCGATGATGTACTGCGACAGGGTGTACAAGGCATTTCTGACTTAATCGCCGTGCCGGGACTAATTAACCTTGACTTTGCCGATGTAAAGACCATTATGAAAGATACGGGTTCTGCGCTGATGGGTATCGGGAGTTCAAGCGGCGATAACCGTGCTGTAGAATCAGCACGGGCGGCTATTTCCAGTCCGCTTTTGGAAACCTCTATTGAGGGGGCTCGGGGTGTTCTGCTTAATATTACCGGCGGCACATCACTGGGGCTGTTTGAAGTTAATGAGGCCGCAGAGATAATCGCCCAAGCGGCCGACCCGGAGGCTAATATCATCTTTGGGGCGGTAGTGGACGAGCGTATGGAGGAAGAAGTACGGGTTACTGTAATAGCTACAGGTTTTGACCAAAAACAGTTTTTTAATTCGCAAAAGCAAAGGGCTACCGATGAGAGGCCGGAGTCCAAATCTTTTACTACCCATGATGACTTGGATATCCCTGCTTTTTTACGTAGGAGATAATGTCGAACGAAAATGTCACTTCTATGACATTAAATAACAAAATTTACCAGCCCCGGCGTGTATAATAAAGCCGGGACTTTTTTATTTCATGTAAAAATTCATAAACATAGTGTATGTGCCATATTTATCTAGTAAGGGTTTATCCGATAGCTAATCGCCGCTAATACTCCCGCTTCTTTTTAGCGGGAGATATTCTTAGAATTTGTTATTGTCAAGCTGTGTTGGGGGAAGCTAAGTGCCAACTTATACTGTATATATAGATCAAGTGTTTATTGGCAGCCTGGTAATGAATATGATGATTCTCTGGGTTACGGCCAGGCTGGGGAAAATTTCCTATAGCCGGTGGCGTTTGCTGGCCGGTGCTGCGGTGGGTGCTCTGTACTCATTGTTTTTGTTTATCCCGGCTATGGAAGGCTACCTGGGACCCGGTTATAAGCTATTAGTATCATTATTGATGGTGGCTGTGGTTTTTTTACCCAGACCACCCCAAAAAGTGCTGGTGCTGCTGGCTTACTTTTATCTCAGTACATTTATGTTGGGCGGTACAGTGCTGGGGATTATTAACTTTTTACATAAAAGTTCCTTTGACGGGCGTCTGACAGGTATGATGCAGGCTATAGATACCTTTCTGTGGTACGGTATATTCCTGGCCGTGCTTATCTACTGGATTCTGGGCAGGGTTATGCCCGCGGCGCTGCGCAAGCGCCTAATGTTGCCCCTACTCCGAGCTGATTTGACCGTGCGTTTGGGAGAGCGGAAAGTGAGTTTAAGAGCGCTCCTTGATACAGGCAACAGTCTTAGTGATCCACTTACCGGACATCCGGTGATAATCGCCGAGTATGCAGCGATCAAAGAAATATTGCCTGAACAGGTATGTACTTTGATAGAGTCTCATGGTCTGGAAGACGGTACGGCTGTACTTGCTGCATTGGGTGAAAATATTCGACCGGGTAACTTCCGTATTATACCATACCGGTCGGTGGGGCGAGAAAATGGTTGGCTGCTTGGTTTCCGCCCTGATGAGGTGGAACTAAAGGCTGGAGATAATTTTCATAAAGTTAGCGATGTGGTGGTTGCCCTTTACCGGGATTGTTTGCAGGGTGATACTTCGTGCCGGGCCTTGTTGCCCAGTGGTTTATTGTGATTGATAAATTATATTCGGGGGGAAGTGCTTGATGCTGCTTGGGAAAATAAGATTGTACCTGCGTATTACACTGGTAAAAGTACTGCTGCGACTGGGTTTAAAATCGGATGTTTACTATGTGGGCAGCAGTGAAGCTTTACCACCGCCACTAAACGCTGATGAGGAAGCTTACTTGATCAATAAGTTGGAGTCTGGGGACGGTGCCGTGCGCACCGTATTGATCGAAAGAAACCTGCGCTTGGTGGTATATATAGCCCGTAAGTTTGAAAATACCGGGGTCGGTATCGAAGACCTGGTTTCCATTGGTACAATTGGGTTGATTAAAGCTGTAAACACTTTTGACCCGGCCAAAAAAATTAAATTGGCCACCTACGCCTCCCGGTGCATTGAAAATGAAATACTAATGTATTTGCGCAGGAATAATAAAACTCGAACCGAAGTTTCCTTTGACGAGCCGCTGAACATTGATTGGGATGGTAATGAACTGCTTCTTTCTGATGTGCTGGGTACGGAAAACGACGTTATTCATAAGTATATAGAAGAAGAGGTGGATCGCAAGTTGCTTCATCTGGCCTTGCAAAAACTAAATGGCCGGGAAAGAGGGATAATGGAATTGCGATTTGGTTTAAAAAGCGGTAAAGAAAAAACCCAGAAGGAAGTGGCGGATATGATGGGTATTTCTCAATCATATATTTCCAGGCTGGAAAAAAGAATTATCAAACGCTTGAAAAAAGAAATTAACCGCATGGAATAGGCAGGAGTGTCATGTATAAATCACCCAAGCCGAGGTAATAATGAAATTGAGCTCAGCAGAAGTCAGGGGAAAGGGTGGTTTGTCCATGCTGGTCAATAAGGTTGAGATTTGTGGCGTAAACACATCCAAACTCCCGGTGCTATCCAGTGCTAAAATGAAAGAGCTGTTTGTTGCACTGCAAAGCGGCGATTACCCAGCCCGAGACCAGCTGATCAATGGTAACTTACGGCTGGTGCTTAGTGTGATTCAGCGATTCACCAACCGGGGTGAATATGTGGATGATCTATTTCAGGTGGGTTGCATTGGTCTGATGAAGGCCATTGATAATTTTGATTTATCTCAGAACGTTAAGTTCTCGACTTACGCAGTACCAATGATTATCGGTGAAATTAGACGGTATTTAAGGGATAACAATCCCATTCGAGTGAGTCGCTCACTGAGGGATGTGGCCTATAAGGCATTGCAGGTGCGCGACTCGCTGGTCAACAAACACTCTCGGGAGCCATCTATAAATGAAATTGCCATTGAACTAAAAATGCCCCGTGAGGAAATTGTTTTTGCTTTGGATGCCATTCAAGAACCTATTTCTCTATTTGAGCCTATCTTTCATGACGGTGGTGACCCCATCTTTGTCATGGATCAAATCAGTGATGAAAAACATTTGGACTTAACTTGGTTGGAGGGTATTGCCATCAGGGATGCCCTTCGTAAACTAAGCGATCGTGAAAAATTGATTCTTACTTTGCGGTTTTATGAAGGCAAAACGCAAATGGAAGTGGCTGACGAAATCGGTATTTCCCAGGCTCAGGTTTCACGATTGGAAAAAGCGGCACTGCACCACATGCGCAAGCATGTGTGAATAGGGGGTGCGTAGCTTGCACAAGTCAGCCTGGTTTGCATTTATTTTTTCTACCCTCATTGCGTTGCCGGTTTACGGGTCGACACCAGATAATGATTGCGTGGTCCATGCTTATAACGCGAATAATTTATTTTACGCAAACGAACCTTTTTGTTCAGATTAAACTATCACCCTCATATAAATATTTATGGGGGTGTTTTATATGGTTAGAATCTCCGAATTACGCATGCGGGAAGTTGTTAACATAGCGGACGGGCGCCGCCTTGGTCCCATAAAGGATATAGATATCAATTTGGAAGAAGGGCGTATTAACGCTATTATTTTACCGGGGCACGGCGGTGGTGCCGGACGGCTGATGGGCTTTATCGGGCGTGAAGAAGAATTGGTGGTGCCCTGGCCAAAGGTTAAAAAGATTGGCGTTGATATTATTCTGGTGGATTTGTCCTTTAATTTGACGGGCGCTGAATTGCACGGCGGTTTTAAAGAAAAATGGTAATGATTACCCCGGAGCACAAATGCTACCGGGGTTATTTTGTATAAATGGCCATCTTATCCAGTCTATATGTTTTACCAAAAACCAGAGGATTTTTATGCTATCAAGTTTCTTAAATAGCAGGAGAAAGCAATATCAACAAAATACAGTTTGGGGTGCCGTTTTCGTTTTTCCCTTTAATAACAAAGTTTAGTATAATGAAAAAGTCCGTAATACTACATATATTGTTTGATTGATTTAAAATGGGCAGGTGAGATTACATGAGATGTCCTTATTGCGGTACTGCTGACAGCCGGGTATTGGATTCCCGACCCACGGAAGAAGGTAATTCCGTGCGCAGGCGCAGAGAATGCGGCGAGTGTGGTAAACGGTTTACCACATACGAGCGGGTGGATGAGCTACCGTTAATTGTAGTGAAAAAAGACGGCCGGCGGGAGTTTTTTAACAAGCAAAAGCTGCTGGCCGGTCTGACCACGGCCTGCCAAAAACGCCCCATACCTACAAATTTACTGGATCAAATGGCCGAAGAAATTGAACGTGATTTAAAGAATAATGCCGACCGGGAAGTGCAAAGCAGTGATATAGGCGAACAGGTAATGATGCGGCTGCGAGATTTAGATGAAGTGGCATATGTTCGTTTTGCCTCAGTTTATCATGAATTCAGAGATGTCCAAGGATTTATGCGGGAAATCGAGCAACTGATCAAAAAGAAATAAATATAAAACGATGTGGAGGAGGCTAACTAGTTGTTCAAGGTTATCAGAAAGCGCGACGGGCGTGAAGTGCCCTTTGACGACAGCAAAATTACCGATGCTATTTTTCAGGCGGCCCGGGCGGTAGGTGGAGAAGATCGGCAAACTGCCATGGAACTTACCATTGAAGCTCTGAAGATGCTAAAGAAAAAATACAACGGTGCCACCTTCGGCGTGGAAGATGTGCAGGACGTGGTGGAAAAGGTGCTCATCGAGGCAGGTCACGCCAAAACTGCCAAGGCATATATTCTGCACCGGGACAAGCGTACGCGTATCAGGGACGCTAAAAGCGATTTGATGGATGCGGTGGCGGAAATACTGGATGAAACCAGCCGGGAGAATGCTAATATTGGCAATTCCCCCTCGGCCAAGATGCTCCAAATAGCTAGCGCGGCCAGCAGGAAATATTACCTCACCCGGTTAATTCCCGAAGAATTCTCCCAGGCCCACCAGCAGGGGGACATTCATATTCATGATTTAGATTTTTATGGAAAAACATTGACTTGTGTGCAAATACCACTAGGACAGCTTTTAGCCGAGGGGTTTGATAACGGGCACGGATATATTCGCCCGCCCAAAAGACCCAGCTCAGCCACGGCGCTGGCGGCCATTATACTGCAAAGTTCCCAGAATGATATGCATGGCGGACAATCTTTTGCTTTTTTCGATAGAGATATGGCCCCCTATGTAGAAAATGCCGGTGATGATGAGGTTTACCAATCAATGGAGGCGCTGATATATAATCTTAACTCCATGCACAGTCGCGCCGGCGCGCAGGTTCCCTTTAGCTCCCTTAACGTTGGCACCGAGACCTCCGAGGCAGCCCGCAAGGTGATTAGGAACCTGTTATTAGCCTACGAGGCCGGGTTAGGCCGGGGTGAGAACCCTATCTTCCCCAATATTATATTCCGGGTCCAGGAAGGAGTTAACTTTAACCCCGGCGACCCCAACTATGACCTTTTTAAGCTGGCCTTACGGGTTGCGGCAAAGCGGCTCAATCCCAGTTTTGGCTTTATGGATGCCAGTTTTAATAAAGAGTGGGGCGACCAAGTTAGTTACATGGGCTGCCGCACCAGGGTGATGGCGAACCGCCGTGGTCCGGCAGTGACCGATGGACGGGGTAATCTTTCTTTTACCACCATTAACTTGCCCCGGGTGGCTATCAAGGCAGAGCGGGACATGGATAAATTTTTTCGCCTGCTGGACGAAGTGATGACTCTGACAATTCGCCAACTGTACCATCGTTTTGAAGTTCAGGCCAAACTCAAGGTGAAGGACATGCCCTTTCTGATGGGACAGGGATTGTATCTGAATTCCAGGGGGCTTAAGGATTCTGATTCTATCCGGGAGGCTATCGTCAACGGCACTTTGTCGGTTGGTTTTATTGGGCTGGCCGAAACTCTGACCGCCTTGACCGGCCGGCACCACGGCGAGGACGTGGTATCTCAAAAGTTGGGCGAGCAAATTATGGCGCATATGCGGCGTCGCATTGACGAGGCAAGTGAGGAATATGACCTTAACTATACACTACTGGCCACTCCGGCGGAAGGCTTAAGCGGACGGTTTATTGACATGGACCGCAAAGATTACGGCATTATTCCGGGTGTGACAAATAAAGAGTATTACACAAACTCTTTCCATATACCGGTTAGTTTCCCCGTCTCCAGCTTTGATAAAATCAGCTTGGAAGGGGTTTACCACAAGTATTGCAATGCCGGGCATATCAGTTATGTGGAAATGGCTTCGCCGCCGGTGCATAACCCCGAGGCGATGGAAGCTATCGTCAGGCACATGAGGGAAAGCGATATGGGTTATGCCGCAGTCAATTTTCCGGTGGATTTTTGCACGGGCTGTGGTACCTTAGGGGTAATAAACGAGGATACCTGCCCGCGCTGCGGATCTACGGCTATCCGGCGAGTGCGCCGCATTACAGGCTACCTGAGCACTGTGGACCGGTTCAACGACAGCAAGGTGGCCGAGCTGCACGACCGGATAGTGCATAATTTTTAGTTGTATGAAGCAGTTATAATTTGAATAATGCCTAACTGAAATTTATTAGGAGGGATTTGGTTGAATACAATTAAAATTTCCGGCATTGTGAAAGAAAGCGTAGTGGACGGGCCTGGTTTTCGGTTGGTAATATTTACTCAAGGTTGCCCCAGGCATTGCCGGGGATGCCAAAATCCCGATTTGATACCTGCAATTGGCGGGCGGGAAATGACCCCTCAAGAAGTGCTGCATTTGATTAAACAAAATATTACGTCGCTGACCGGGGGAATTACCTTTAGCGGGGGTGATCCTCTGATGCAGGCAGATGCGCTTGCCGAAACATTAAAACTATTTCGCCTGGAGTATCCGCAATTCAGCATCTGGGTATATACGGGGTATACTTTTGAAGAGGTAAAGCACTGGCCGGTGCTTCAGTACGTTGATGTGCTGGTGGACGGCTCCTACGAAGAAAATAAGCGCGATATTTCCCTGGCCTTCAGGGGTTCCTCAAACCAGCGGCTCATAGACGTAAAAGCGTCTTTAGACGGTGAAATCCAGTGCCTGAGTATTTAATATAAAAAATCATAAAATGCCCGACACTTTTCCTCCTTTTAGCTCATAAAATGTTTAGAGATCTGCAAAAAAAAAGGAGGGATAATTAATGGCTTATACAGTACAACCTGGCGATACACTGTTATCCATTGCCTACCGGTACGGCACCACCGTGCAGCAATTGGTTGAGCTGAATAACATAGCTAATCCCAATTATATCTGGGTGGGACAAAGTATAGTAATTCCCGGTGAAGATGATGATGTTGGCCGGCTTGGTGGGGCGGGGGATATGGGAGGGGATCCGTCCGCAAGTAGAATTGTCGGCGGCCTGCGCTATACCATTACCACCGATCGCGTTCGTTACCAGCGCGGGGACAGGGTAAACATTACCTTCACAAAATGTAATGTTTCCGGCAGAACCATCAGGTTACGCTATAATACAAGCCAGCGCTTTGATTTTGTAGCCCTGCGCAATGGTCGGGAAGTCTGGCGCTGGTCGGATGAACGGTTTTTTACCCAGGCTGCCGGTACCGAGGTGCTGCAACCAGGGCAATGCCGCACTTATAGAGCCACCTGGGACCTGCGTAATAAACAAGGTAATTTTGTGGCCCTCGATGACTTTACTATCCAAGCTTTCAACATAGCCCGGACACTGAGCGGTCAGCCCGTTCAAATCAACATCCAGGTGGTGCGTGCAGGTGGGGAGCAACCGCCTCCCCCGACCGGGCCGCCATGCCCTAAAACAAATATGTTATCTGATCCGGGCATTGAAAGATGGCTGGACAGAAATACACCCAGGATATGGTCGGGAAACAATGTGGTGCGAACTACATCCGCTCACTCCGGCAGCTATGCTGCGGAACTGGGCGGCGATGCCGGTCGCCAGGCGGTGCTGTCCCAGACCGTGGACGCTGAACCCAATCGCATTTACCGGATTACCTTCTGGGGTATGGAGCGTGTGCGGTTCGGGCGTACAGCCAATTTCGTATTGGAAGTGGAAATATTTATATACGACAGTGCAGGCCGGTTAATCGGCCGGGTAGATCCGTCCTATAACCCCGGTGCGTTGCCTAATAATACTTACCAGCAGTATACTTTCACTTCCGGGGTGCTGCCGTCGCGCACCGACCGCGCGGAACTGCGCTTTGTATTTAGACCCGGCGCCGGTAACAACAATACGGTGATCATTGATGATGTGATAATGACTTGTGTGCGTTAAATGCAGACGTCCAAATAAGGAAGTTAGAGGCAGCCGGTTCAAAACCGGCTGCCTCTAAAATTGCACCGTAATATCATTTTCTAGTACCTGATCGCTTGGGCCCTGACCTTCTAGTGGCCGCAGGTACTGCAATTGGTGGAACTACAGGTGCTGCAGCCACCGCCTTTGTTTGTAATCCGGTCACTCGTCCCTTTATTGCAAAAGCCCGACATAACCCTTTGGAGGGCCGTAGCTGAGCAGGCAGGGCATTGCATATTTGCACCTCTTTCGCCCATGGAGCAAAACTTTTCAAAACGTTGCCCACATTTATGACAGCGGAATTCGTAAATTGGCATGCCCATATACTCCTTTCTATTATTAATTTAAAGGCGAGCGTCTTAAACTGTCAAGGATAGAAGAGTTTTTTGATTTATTTTGCAGGTATTGAGAGTAAAAAAGTGAATAGTTAATTATATTGTTACTTCTTTATGGATATTTTAAACATAACACTTAATTTAATAATAAAAGGGAGGCCAAAATGCGTATAACTTTTTACGGTGCAGCCCAAACAGTTACCGGCTCGTGCCACGTTGTGGAAGTAGCTGATAAAAAAATAATGATTGATTGCGGTTTGTTTCAAGGTCCCCGGTTAATCCGTGAGCGAAACTACCTGCCCTTTTCCATGATACCTCAAACAGTGGATTATTTGCTCATCACCCACGCACATATTGACCACAGTGGCCTGATTCCCAAGCTGTATAAGCATGGTTTTCGAGGACGTGCACTGGCTACCGGAGCTACTGTGGACTTGCTGGAAGTAATGCTGCCCGATAGTGGCCATATACAGGAAATGGAGGTCGAACGCTTAAACCGCAAAGCCATGCGGGCGGGCAAAAAACTTGTCGAACCAATTTATACTGCCGAGGACGCTTTTGAATGTGTAAAAAAAATTGAGCGAGTTAAATATAACCAAGTTGTCAGCCTGGATGAAAATATTACCGTATGCTTTGTAGACGCCGGTCATATACTGGGGTCATCCATAGTGGAATTGTGGGTGCGTGAGGGTACCAAACAGACTAAACTGGTATTCAGCGGGGACCTGGGGGCCATCGACAAGCCCTTCATCAAAGACCCTTCGGTTATAGATGAGGCGGATTACTTGGTGATGGAGTGTACTTATGGTGCCAGGATCCATCGTGATAAGGACGACCGGTTGGAAAAATTACGTGCAGTAATTCAAGAAACCTACGAAAAGGGCGGCAATTTGGTTATACCTGCTTTTGCCGTGGAGCGTACCCAGGATTTGCTTTATGATATTAATCAATTGTTGATGAATGGCCAACTGCCACCCATGCAGGTATATATAGACAGCCCTATGGCGGTGGCTGCCACTGAGGTTTTTAAACGGAATTACGATAATTTTGATCAGGAAACCACTCAGCTTATATCAGCGGGTGAGAATCCACTGACCATGCCGGTGCTGCACCTGTCTAGTACTGTGGAAGAATCACGAGCATTGAACGAAATCAAGGGTGGTGCTATCATATTGTCGGCCAGCGGCATGTGCGATGCCGGCCGTATTAAGCACCATTTAAAACATAACTTATGGCGGCCTGAGAGCACTGTGCTGTTTGTGGGTTTTCAGGCCCCCGGCACCAAAGGGCAGCGGTTACTAAGCGGGGTAACCTCTATTCGTATACACGGAGAAGAAGTGACGGTGCGAGCTGATATCAGGTTTATTGATGGTTACTCCTCCCATGCCGATCAGCAGGGATTGTTGGGCTGGATAAATGCTTATAGACAAAAGCCGGTTCGGGTTTTTCTGGTACACGGTGACCAGGATGCGTTGTCGGTGATGGAAAAGCTGGCATTGGAAAAAACCGGTGTTGATGCGTACGCTCCGGCTTGGCAGGAAACCATAGAACTAACCCCCGGAGTTGTCTTTAGCACCGAAGAACTGCAAAGGGCTTACCATGCCGTGGCGGCAAGGATGGATAGTTTTATGCAATCTACCCCTAATCAGAAAGACTTGGAGCGGGTGATGGAGCAGTTTAAACAATTGGAATCCATTCTTGCAAAAGTTCCCGAGGCTGGTTAGTAAATCAACTCTGAAAGGAAACTCTATATGCTGGGTGGTTTTAAACTCTACCGGTGTGGTGATCTGGCTTATTTATTTGTGCCGTCTTTTGCCACCACCGGGTTGGTGGCACATGCTTTTACCACTAGACTTGGTGGGGTTAGCTTATCGCCTTACAGTTCCCTGAACCTGGGGTTGCATGTAGGTGATGATCCCCAAAAAGTAATCGCCAACCGGCAGCTTATTTGTGAAGCGCTGGGCGTGGATATTTCCCGTCTGGTGGCGGGACAGCAGGTGCACGGTGACAAGGTGGTCACTGTGGGCGCTGCTCATGCCGGCAGGGGTGCAACATCTGAAGGTGATGCGTTGCCCGGTGTAGATGCGTTGGTTACCGGTGAGCCATATGTGTTGCTTTCCAGTTACTATGCTGATTGCGTGCCACTGCTTTTCCTTGACCCGGTGCGCCGGGTCATTGCTCTTGCACATGCCGGCTGGAAAGGCACGGTGCAAAATATAGGAATTAAAACGTTGCATCATATGATTGAAAAACATGGCTGTAAGGCGGAAGATATTTTAGTGGCGGTAGGCCCGGCTATTGGACCTTGCTGTTATGAAGTGGACGCTCCCGTTATGAAAGCGGTGGAGATGTGTTTACCGGGCGGTTCGGTACCGGCCTGCTCCGGCAAGCCCGGGCGCTGGTGGCTGGATTTGCCTGTAGTAAACTATCGTCTACTGTTGGGTGCGGGTGTGCGAGCTGAAAATATTAGCATGGCAGCCTGCTGCACAGCCTGCCGTGACGGTTTATTTTATTCATACCGCAAACAAAATGGCAGCACCGGGCGGATGGCCTCGTTAATTATGTTGAAATAATGCTGACCGGTTGTGCAGCTAATTAATTATATTTTGGCCCTTTACGGGCGTTTTTTTATTTCTCAAGCAGGAGATTTCAGTTTTACGAGGTACTAAATAATATGTGCTAATTTAGGAAAGAATATGATTTATCACGTTTCTGAAAATAGACCATTGCACCTATTCATAAGTGTCTGGTTGTGTAATTATATAAATTATAACGTTAGAAAGTTGCATTGTTTTAACACTAACTAAATAGCTAAAGGGGAGACAGTGTGGGCAAATACAGAGTGCGCCCCGGCCGGTTTATACCTATGCTGGTTGTGTTAATTTGCGGGGTGGGATTGACTTTTTGGGGTGCCTTGAATACGCTTGCATGGGCGAAAAATAATGTGCTGCTGCATTTGCTTGATGTACAATCCCTGGTTCATGATGAAATTTGGGATACTACGGAATTTGAGGGTTTGCTGGTAAAACATGAGGAACCGGTCAAAGCGCCGGTAGCCGGTAAAATCCGTTTGCTGGTACAGGACGGTGACCGGTTGCGTATAGGTACGCTGTTGGCTGAGATAAGTGGTATTTCAGACCAGAAGATTTGGAGCCCCAGTGCGGGTGTTTTCTGCACGCACCTGGATAATTTGGAGAATTTGCTGTTACCCGGTATGATAGATGTATTGGATATGGATGAGATTAAAAAAATAAACAACAGCGTAACGCCGGTTTCGGATGAAGTAGCCGGTGGGCAAATCATCGGCAAAGTGGTGGACAATCTACAGCCGTTGCTGGTTTTTATCAAGGCAACAAAAATGGAAGAATTTGTAGCTCGCTCATTTACAAAGGACACAACAGTAACTCTACTCTGGAATGATCAAAAGCTGATGGGGAAAATAACCCAAGCAAGTGTTGTGAATAAAACATTAAACATGTTTGTTGAATTATCTTCGTATCCGGAAGATTTTATTCATGAGCGGCGGGTACAGCTTAATTTGGTTACCCGGCGGATGACCGGTTGGCTGGTTCCTGAAGGAGCGATAGCTTTCAAAGAAGGTACCCCCGGCCTTTATATTATTTACAAGCAATCGATCCGCTGGATGCCTGTTGAAGTGCAGGACCGTTTGCAGGGCATGGTCGCTGTTAGCAGTGATGCATTAAGCGGTTCAGTGCGTTACATAAAAAAACCTGGTTGGGCGCGGGAGGGTGTCCGGCTGAATTAGGGGAGGGGGGATTCCATGGGCGTGCGGGAAAAACTGCAGCAGGTTAGGGAAAAAGTCCGCCTAGCCGCAGTTCGGGCCGGGCGTGATATAGAAAAAATCAAAATAATAGCTGTTACTAAAAGGGTGGAGGTCCCTCGGATACGGGAAGTTGTACAGCAGGGAATCGTTGACTTGGGAGAAAACCGGGTTCAGGAATTGACTGAAAAAATCACAGTTTTACCGGCAGATTTGCACTGGCATATGATTGGTCATTTGCAGACTAACAAGGTTAAATATGTGGTTGGTCGGGTGCATTTGATTCATTCCCTGGATAGTTGGAGTCTGGCCAAGGAAATCCAACGGCATGCTAATAATCTTGGGGTGGTGGCCCGAGTATTGGTTCAGGTTAACATCTCCGGGGAAAAAACCAAATACGGTCTACTTCCCGAAGAATTAGCCGATTTTCTATTAGCACTGCGTGACTTGCCACAAATATCGGTACACGGGTTAATGACTGTTGCTCCTAATGTGAAAAACCCTGAAGAAGTGCGTCCTTATTTTAGGGAACTACGGTTGCTTGCTGCAGGGCACAATTTGGAACACCTTTCTATGGGCATGACCAATGATTTCGAAGTAGCCGTGGAGGAAGGCGCTGATATGCTTCGTTTGGGTACTGCTATTTTTGGTTCCCGAGAAAATTAGTATGTTATTTATGAGTGAAAGGGACGGTGAACGAATTTGGCAAAGTTAGTGGATAAAGTGCTTAATTTTATGGGTTTTGAAGAGGATCAGGAAGATGGTAGTGAGCATGGAATAAACACTTTAGAAGAGGAAAAAACAATAATTCAGAAACCCAAGAAAAACAAAGGCCAGGTGGTCAGCTTACATTCCCAGCGACAAATGCGAGTTTCAGTGGTGGAGCCCTATAGCTTTGATGATGTGCAAGGCATAGCTGATCATTTAAAAAACCACCGGCCGGTGATCGTTAACCTGGAACAGGCCGAGCCCGAGCTGGCTAAACGGGTAGTGGATTTTGTAAGCGGTGCTACCTATGCGTTGGATGGCGGAATGCAAAAAGTGGGCAAGGGTATTTTCCTGTTTGTACCGAATAATGTGGATATAGATGTCGATATAAAGGAACAAATTAAAGAAAAAGGTATTTTGAATTGGATGAAGTAATCACGGAAGGAAGTTAAACTATGTCACTGGGTGGGAAAAAGATCGGCTTTATTGGTGGTGGAGCTATGGCCGAAGCGCTGATTACCGGATTAACCTTCGCTGAACTAGTTTCGGCGCAGCAGATACTGGTCGGTGATTTAAGCGATCAGCGAAGGGCGTATTTAAAAGAAAAATTCTCAGTAGAGGTAACCACCGATAACAGCGCAGTGGTAAAAAATTCAGATATTGTTATTTTAGCAGTAAAACCGTTTGTTATGAGTGAAGTTCTGGAACATGTTGGGAACGGTTTTAGCCCTGCTCAAACCGTAGTTTCAATTGCTGCGGGTATTACTACTAAATACATAGAAAAATTTCTAACAGGTCAGGTACCGGTAGTGCGGGCGATGCCTAACACTCCCGCGCTGCTGGGTGCGGGAGCAACAGCGGTGTGCTGTGGACAGTGGGCTGTGGGTCAGCACCAAGAACTGGCCCTAGTTATATTCGGTGCGGTGGGCCGGGCTGTGCCGGTGCCTGAAAAATTAATGGACGCGGTAACTGGACTCAGTGGCAGTGGGCCGGCATATATGTATCTTATAGCTGAGGCGCTGGCTGATGCCGGGGTGCGCATGGGGTTGTCGCGAGAAGTGGCGCTAACTCTATCCTCTCAGACCATGCTGGGGGCTGCTCGTATGATATTGGAAACAGACCGTCACCCGGCAATGCTCAAGGATATGGTAACCACTCCCGGGGGTACTACCATTGAGGGATTGTTTGCTCTCGAGATGAGCGGCATAAGGGCCGCGCTGTACCGCGCGGTGGAAAAAGCCTGCCGGCGTTCCGGTGAACTGTCCGGAGAGGACAAATAACCTAACGGGGTGACTTATGAATATCGGCTTTACTACGATAGTTTACTATGCTGTTGAGGTATATACCTGGTTAATTTTTATTCGGATTATACTATCTTGGGTCAGGGTTAATCCATATAATCCGGTGGTCAAGTTTATCTATGAGACTACCGAACCGGTGCTGGGCTTTTTCAGAAAGCTGGTTCCTACAATTGGTATGATTGATTTCTCCCCCATATTTGCCCTTTTAGCTGTGCAATTATTGGGTAACTTAATCATCTGGCTACTGCATTCAATTGGCCTTTACTAAACAGGTGAATCTTGTCAATGACGCTTTCAGTGGGGGTGAATATCATGCACCCGGACAAATTGCAGAGCATGGCAACGAATCGGGAGGACAGGGAGATATTGGCCCGGGCTTTAGATTTGGCGGAAGTGACCGGCAAAAGCCACAGGCCTCAGGTAACAGACTTTTATGATCCCTATCGCTGTGCTATGATTACCCGTGCCGTGGAATGTATTCCCGGACTGGCAGTGGCGGTAGACGGTGGTTATCCCGCGGCGGAACGGTCGCGGGTATTAATTTTCCCGGATTACCTGGCCGCCGTGGATGTGGATCCCGGGCTGGCCTTTCTTGCAGTGCAAGGCAGCTTTCGCTTCAAAACCGTTACCCACAGGGACTATCTGGGAGCGTTAATTAGCCTTGGACTGCGCAGGGAAAAGCTGGGCGACATACTGGTGGGTGAGGAAGGCGCCCAGATAATCGTGGCTGCCGAGGTGTCCGGGTTTATCCAAATGGGGCTAACGACTGTAGGCCGGGTTGGGGTTACTACACGGGAAATTAACCGGGCGGCACTTGAGCCGCCGGTCCGGGATTACCGTGAAATAAAGGTTACGGTGCAGTCGCTGCGCCTGGACACGGTGGCGGCTCATGGTTTTAGTCTATCCAGAACTAAAATGGTCAGAGAAATTGCCGCCGGTAAAGTATACCTTAATTGGCGTCTTTGTTTGGACCCTTCCACGCAGGTGCACACTGGAGATATGATTTCCGCCCGGGGCCGGGGCCGGGTAGTTCTAAAACAAACCGGCGGGCAGACAAAAAAAGGCCGGACCAACCTGCTACTACACTGTTACGGTTCTGCTTGGAGATAACGCCAAGCACATTTATTAAGCTAAACTTATCGCCAGTCAACTTTTTGACTGTAGTAGATAGATAGTAAAAAATCTGTACGGAGGTGCTACAGATGCTTACTCCTTTGGATATCCGGCAAAGAGAGTTTAAACGATCCTTCCGGGGTTATGATGTGGAAAATGTGGACAAGTTTATCGACCGGTTGGCGCAAAATTACGATGCACTGTATTTGGAAAATCAGGCCTTAAAGGAAAAACTGGAGATTAATGAGGCAGCTATGGAAGGTTACCTCAAAATGGAAAAAAATATAAAAGACGCTGTAATCATGGCGCAGAAAAACGCTGATGACTTGCAGAACAACGCCCGGCGGGAGGCTGAGCTGCAGCTTGAAGATGCCCGGTTGCGGGCCGAGAAAATTATTGGCGATGCCGAGGAAAAGGCGGCGCGGACGATCCATGAGGCACGGGAGCGGGCGCGGTATCGTATCCAGGAGGCCGAAAGCCGGGTTAAACAGGTCATAGAGGAATATCGCTTTCTAAATAAGCAGATCCAGGTGTTCCGGACTAGATTCCGATCTTTTCTGGATGCCCAGATAAGTTTGCTGGACGAACAGGGAGAAGAAGTGCTAGGATTAATAAACGATTGGGAACCTGGTTGGCTGGAAACAGCCGCGGGCCGTATTGAGAATGATACCGGTGCTGCTAACAGTGATGATGAGGAAAAAACGGCTGTAGTGTCCCAAGCTGAGCCTGGTGCTACCGTTAGTGAAATTGGGACACAGGCAGGTTAAGCAGATTAATAGGTTAAATTAACATAATAAATAAAAGACCAAAAAAACGCGGCCAGGGGAAGGTGGTTTATCCATGCTGAATATTAAAGAGGATAGTGGTGGTGTATCCATTAAAATAAGAGTGCAGCCTAGGGCCGCCAAAAACCAGGTGTCCGGTGTCATGGATGGTGCCCTGAAAGTAAGACTCACCGCTCCGCCGGTAGATGGTGCGGCTAACAAGGCCTGTTGTGCATTTATTGCCGAACTGTTAGGGGTGGCCAAGGGTCAGGTGGCAATTTGCAACGGGCATACGGGGCGCAATAAAACGGTGCGGGTTGAAGGGCTGACTTCCCGGCAGGTGTTGGATAAGCTCAGTTATTGACTAGACGGGTGTTATTATAATATAATTATGTAGCTTTATATTTGTGAAAAAGTGCCGGTGATCGGGAAGAGTAAAACGGTGCGGCTGCCCAGAGAACCCGGGTAAGGTGTGAGCCGGGTGCAGTTAATACCGCTTGAAAATCACCCGGGAGGCGACGGCTGAAATCTTCGGGGAAATTAGGCCTGTCCGGCTGCCGCCGTTAATGGCGATGCAAGTGGGGCTACGCGTCAGCGCAGTCCAATCAGGGTGGTACCACGGAAAACATCCGTCCCTTTATCGGGGCGGTTTTTTATTTGCAAATCATTATGATTGAGGTGTTATCATGGATTACGGGAAAACGCTTAATTTACCTAAAACCGGTTTTCCCATGCGGGGCAATTTGCCTCAGCGGGAGCCGGAAATCATGCAATTCTGGGAGCAAAATGATATTTACCACCAAGTACGGCAGCATAACAGCGGCAAACCTAAATTTATCTTGCATGACGGGCCGCCGTATGCCAATGGCCATATTCACTTGGGGCACACATTAAACAAGGTGCTAAAAGATATCGTGGTTAAATTCCATTCTATGACTGGCTACGATGCTCCTTATGTCCCGGGCTGGGATACTCACGGTCTGCCTATTGAGCAACAGGCCATTAAAAACCTGGGCCTTAATCGTCATGCTGTGGACACGGTTGAGTTCCGGCAGAAGTGCAAGGAATACGCCTTGCAATTTGTAGACATCCAAAGGGAGGAATTTAAACGCCTGGGTGTGCGGGGAGACTGGGAAAATCCTTACGTTACTTTAATGCCGCACTTCGAAGCCCGCCAAATCGGCGTGTTTGGTGAAATGGCCAAACGTGGCTACATTTATAAAGGGTTAAAGCCGGTTTATTGGTGCGCCACCTGTGAAACCGCTCTGGCCGAGGCCGAAGTGGAATACGACGATAAAAAGTCCCCTTCCATTTATGTTAAATTTCCGGTGCTTAATGGCAAGGGAATTTTACCGGAGGAAAATACTTACGTAGTTATCTGGACCACCACCCCCTGGACCCTGCTTGCCAACATGGCTATCGCTGTGCATCCGGACTACGATTATATTCTTATGGAACTGGACGGTCAAAAAATGCTCATCGCCAAGGAGCTTAAGGCATCCTTTTTACGGGAAACAGGTTTAACCGAAGGAGGTATTACCGGCCAATATAAAGGTAAAGAATTGGAAGGCATTGTATGCGGTCATCCCTTTATTGACCGCGACTCGATGCTTATACTGGGCGACCATGTTACTTTGGATGCGGGCACGGGCTGCGTGCATACTGCGCCGGGGCATGGCCATGAAGACTACCTGGTGGGCCTGAAATATAATTTGCCCATTCTTTCACCTGTGGACGGGCAGGGCCGGTTCACAAGTGAGGCCGGTAAATTCGCCGGGCAATTATATAATGAAGCTAACGACGGTATACTGGATATTCTTAGGGAAAACGGCGCATTAATCAAGTCCGACAAAATCAGTCACCAGTACCCGCACTGCTGGCGCTGTAAAAAACCTGTATTTTTCCGGGCAACCGAGCAGTGGTTTGCTTCAATTGACGGTTTTCGCCAGACAGCCTTGAATGAAATAGACAAAGTGCAATGGATACCTGCCTGGGGCCGGGATAGAATCCATAATATGGTGGCCAATCGGGGCGACTGGTGTATTTCCCGCCAGCGCACCTGGGGAGTGCCTATTCCCATATTTTATTGCAAATCTTGTAACAAGGAAATTGTTAATGACGAAACCATCAGTCGTTTGCAAAAGCTTTTCCGGGAACACGGTTCGGACGTTTGGTTTGCCCGGGAGGCGGCAGATCTGGTACCGCCTGGGCTAACCTGTCCGGACTGCGGGGCTAAGGAATTTACCAAAGAAACCGATATCATGGATGTGTGGTTTGACAGTGGTTCCAGCCACCTGGCTGTACTGGATGAGCCGGACATTTGGCCTGACCTCAGCAGGCCGGCTGATTTATACCTGGAGGGCAGTGACCAGCATCGCGGCTGGTTTAACTCCTCGCTGAACACATCGGTGGCGGTGACGGGACAGGCTCCCTACCGGGCGGTGCTTACCCACGGTTTTTTGGTGGATGAAAACGGGCGCAAAATGAGCAAGTCGTTGGGCAATGTTGTGGACCCGTTAAAAGTAATTAAGCAAATGGGTGCCGATATTTTACGCCTATGGGTCTCCTCGGCGGATTACCGGAGTGATTTGGCGGTGTCGCCCAACATTCTTAAACAGTTAACCGAGGCTTACCGTAAAATAAGAAATACCTGCCGGTTCATGATGGGTAATCTTTATGATTTTAAGCCTGAACGAGACAGCGTGTCGTATGATAAAATGAATGAGCTCGATCGTTATGCCATGTTAAAGTTGCAGCATCTAATCGAGCGGGTACTGGAGTCGTACCGCAATTACGAATTCCATGTGGTATACCACGCCATCCATCATTTTTGCACAGTGGATATGAGTAACCAGTATTTGGACATTATTAAGGACCGGTTGTACTGTGAAAAGGCGGATTCCGAGCCGCGCCGCTCCGCTCAAACGGTGATGTACCAGTCGCTGCACGCGCTGGTGCGCTTGCTGGCGCCCATAGTAGCTTTTACCACTGAAGAGATGTGGAGTTACGTGCCCAAAGCGGCGGATGCGCCGGCTAGTGTCCAGCTTACCGACATGCCTGAACCGGACGATCGGTATATGGATACAGCTTTGGAAGAAAAGTGGGGACAGCTGATGAAACTGCGCGGTCTGGTTACCCGGGCGCTGGAAAAAGCCCGCCAGGAAAAGGTAATCGGCAACTCCCTGGAGGCCAGGGTGCACTTGTATGCTGATGAAAAGATGACTGAGCTGGTTAATCCGTACTACCAGGATCTAGCCGTATTGTTCATTGTATCCGGAGTTACCCTGCACGCATATGCCGAGAGGACTGCGGCTGCCATGGAGATTGATGAAACCCCCGGTTTGGCTGTAGGTGTATCCCGGGCCGCCGGTGCCAAGTGCTCTCGCTGTTGGATGTATCATGAGCATGTGGGGCAGGACACGGCACATCCTGAAACCTGTCCTCGCTGCGCTGCGGTGCTGGAACATTCCGGCAGGGCCGGGTGCTGATAAGCGTTGCCTCCGGTGCTGCTTTGAGACGTTGTTAATAAGAAGCGGTCTGTCAACCGGCAGACCGCTTCTTTAGCATAAATATTGTTTTTTAGTACATTAAACACTTTTTATCTGTTCTTGTTCTTTTTCTTATTTTACAAAGACATACAAAAAAGTTGCCTGTCCTTTTTTTTGCTTCTATGTTCAACGCCCAAGAAGTTGGCCACAAAATCAGAAGCCGGGTTTTCGAATATTTCTTTCGGCGTTCCTACTTGTACTAGTTTCCCTTTGTGCATAATACCTATCCGGTCTGCCAGAAATATAGCCTCGTTGAAATCATGAGTAACATGTATAGTTATGTTTTTCAGTCTTTGATGGATTCTCTTTAATTCTTGTTGGAAAACCTCTTTAGAACGGGGGTCTAGCGCGCTTAACGGTTCATCGAGTAAAAGAATCTTTGGTGAAGTGATTAAAGCCCTGGCAAGGGCAGTCCTTTGCTGCTCGCCTCCGCTGAGGGTAGAAGGATAACGGTGAAGCAAGTGACCGATACCAAGCATTTCCACCATTTGGTCCAGTTTCTTTTGTATTTCATCGATCGGAAACTTTTTGATTTTTGCCCCGAAAATAATGTTTTCTTTTACAGTCAAATGTGGAAAAAGTGCATAGTCCTGGTACACAAAGCCTATCTGCCTGTGCTCTGGATAAAGATCCGGCAGATTCTGATCATTATATATAATGGATCCTTGATCAGGTTGGTACATACCTGCGATCGTTTCCAGAACTACTGTTTTTCCTGTTCCGGTGGGGCCTAGAACTACGAAGTATTCTCCATCATTTATTTCCAAACTCACGTCTGCCAGATGAAAATCTCCCAATTGTTTAGACATTTGCACCATTTTAAGCACTGTTGAATTCCTCCTCTTAGCAACCTAACCGAGACTGATTTGACTGGTTCCCATCGAGATATTGAAAGACGAATAAAGAAACCAATGAAATAATAATTAATATTGTTGCCGACGCCATAGCTAATTTAAGGTCACCAGTGGACATATTTAAAAACAGCGAAATCGGGAGAGTTTCAGTTTTTAGGCGGGTAGCCCCTGCCAGCATAAGGGCGGCACCAAATTCCCCAATTGCCCGAGCCCAGGTAATGACTATTCCAGCCACCAGACCGTTTTTAGCCAAAGGGAGTGTTATCTTGAAAAAGGCTTGCATACGGTTACAACCTAGTGTACGAGCAACAAACTCAAAACGAGAATCAATATTTTGAATAGTGGCCTTTAGTACTCTTAGCATGTAGGGGACATTTACAAAAAATTGCGCCAAAATAATTCCTTTAACTGAAAAAACGAAATCCAAGCCCAACTCTGAAAGGAACCGACCGAAATTCGTATTCCCAAAGATAATCAACAGTGCAACACCGGCTACTATTGGAGGTAATGCCATTGGCATTTCAAGCACGGTGTTTACAAATTTTTTGCCCCAGAATTGCATTCGGACCATACCATAAGCAATAGGAACGGAAAAAATTATGCACATTAGGGTTGAGATTACTGAAGTGTAAAAACTTAATTTTATGGCAAATTGAATTTCTTTATTAAAAAGGCTTGTCCATAAATCCGGAAATCCTTTCATGAAAATCATGGAAATAGCACTTATGATAAATCCCGTAAGCAAAGCTATAAAAATAGCTATAATGGCGGTAAAAACCGTATTAATACCTTTTTTTTGCATCATTTTTTTGAGAACACGCCCTTTATTAACTATTCCACCGTTTTATAACCATGTTTTTTAAAGTAACTTTTACCTTCTGAGGATGTTACAAAGTCAACAAATTGATTAGCCAGTTCTTTTTTATTTGACTTTGAGATAATACAGACCGGTATGGTTTTAATTTCATTCTTATCCTTTGCAATCTCAATAATTTCAACATCTTCAACCCCTGCTATATTATCTTCCCAGACAATTGAAGCATCGGCCTGCTTCATGGTTAAATAGACTACAAGTTCATTAACAGTAGCTGCCTTGGCAACAGTATTTTTCGCGACAGCCTCTTGGAGGTTATTTTCTGTAAGTATTTTTTTAGCCTGTTTGCCAATAGCGGCAGATTTCTCATCGCCAAGAACTACTTTGACATTATCTTTGCCGAGGTCTTCCAATGTTTTTATGTTTGCCGGGTTGCCTTTAGGAACACCAATTACAGGTATATGGTAGGCCACATCTTTTTTTTCATCCACTAAACCCTTTTCTTTAGCTGACTCATAATAGTACATTGCGCCGGGTACATAGACATCACCCTTACCGGTGAGTTCTATCTGGCTTAGGTTTTGAGCGGAACCTGCATATGCATACTCTACTTTAACCCCGTATTTTTCCTCAAAAACCTTTCCGATTTCATCCATTGGCTTGCGTAAACCAGCCCCGCTAAAAACCTGTAGAGTTTGAACTTCATCTTCGTTCCGGTCTTTTTTCTCAGTTGCAGCATTGTTATTGCCGGCACTGCATCCGGATAAAACAGATGAAACAAAAATTATTGCTAAAAATATTGACATAACTTTCTTTAGCACTTAACACTACCCCTTTCTTGATATTTCTTTAGTGATCACAATGGCAATACTTTTTGCACCCTGTAAAGAATGCAATTCTGTAGAAAAAGCGGGATATTTCCCCAAAATCAATTTCCTGTGTCCAAAACAACACTCCTTTCATGTATTTGAACAAAACAAAAGCCGGAGTAAAAACTCCGGCGAGAAAGTAGCACAAAAAATTACCCTTATAAAGATAATACTGTGCCCCTTTCCAACCGGGAGGCATAAAGGTTTCCCCGTACACCTTATCGTTCACAGTCCATATCGTTAAGACTTAGGTTCTGTGAATCGGAGCATAACATTCAGTACATTAATTCTTGATATTAGTTTAAAACCCTTCCGTAAAAAATAAAAAACTTACTTGATAGGAGGTATTATCTTCCCATTGACAAACATATGTGCTATATCAAAGTAATATCGAATGGGAGGGAAGCTAATGGTTTTCCCAGTGGGGTTTTGACCTGGTTCAACATTTCAGAGACTGGCACCGGTTCGAGGCCGCGCTCCCGTAATCTTTGGATAATGACCGGCAAAGCCTTAAGCGTGTTCGGGTGGCCTTCATGCATGATAATGATGGAGCCCGGCTTAACTTGCTCAAGTACGCCGGCCACAATTTTCTCCGGGGGAGGGTCCTCCCAGTCCCGGGGGTCGACATCCCATATGATTACCTTATAGCCTAGCTGCTTCGCTACCGCCAGCACATTATCATTGCGTCCACCATAAGGGGGGCGCAACAGGCTAATTTCCCGGCTTAAATTAGTTTGCACCTGGTTTTCCACAAGGCGCAAATCTTCGGCAATAGCCTCTGCTGTTAGCTGGTCCAGCCTGGCGTGTCCCCAGGAATGGCTGCCGATTTCACTGCCATATTGCACCACCTTACGCGCCAGCTCGGGATAATCTTTAATACGTTGACCAACCATAAAAAAAGTAGCCCGGACATTTAGCCTGTCCAACACTGCTAAATATTGCGCGGTCATTTGGGGAAAGGGACCGTCGTCAAAGGTTAAGGCCACCATATTATTTATATCATCTACTCTTTTGATTAACTGGTCGGTTGCCTCAGACTTCGGATTTGCCGGTGGTGCAATCGTTGTCTGTGAGATTAAGCTCTGATCAGGCTTAGTTGTATCTGCCGGGTTTCCTTGATTGACCTTGGCCGGTTCATCTTCAGTTACAGCGACACTTTGCCCGGTACTGGGGACAGAGGACTGCACCGGTATACTGTTTTTTTCTTCTACTTGTGGTTGACCGGGTCTTATTGTCTTCTCATGTGTTGCTTTAACCTGCCGGCTTATTTTTAGCCCTGTTTCATTTATTGAAATGCTGGATGGGGCATTGGCATTGGTGGGAAATAAGCAAAAAAAACAGAAACAAACAATTAGCAAGAACATTATTACTGTCAAAATGCGTAAATGTACGGATGGCATAAGCTTACTACCTCTTCCCGGAAATATGTCCATTGTTTATAATAATAGACGAATTTTTTCATAATTTGTTGCATTAATCACCGACAGTTTAAAAATATTTAAGTTAAAATAATACTGTTGTTCCATAATACTGAATATCTTGTACTGCTATAATTTTTGCGCTATTATGTATAAAAAGGGAAGTGTTGTAAATGAGGTTGACTCCAGCAGGCGAGCTGACCCGGCGGGTTGCCGCATTGCAAAAACTACTGCGGCAACAGGGCGTTGATGGCGCGTTAATTATGGAAAATGCGGATTTGTTTTATTATGCAGGCACCGTTCAGCGTGCCCACCTGTTTATTCCCGCCGAGGGCAGGCCTTTGTTGATGGTGAAGAAAAGCTATACCCGTGCGCGGGAGGAATCTGCGTTAGAGGATATAATTCCCCTGGCTAATGTAAAAGACTTGCCTAAAATGCTTGTTGAGCATGGTTATAAAAATATAGCCACCCTGGGTCTTGAGTTGGACGTACTGCCTGTAGCGCTCTACCTGCTCTACCAAAAGTTGTTTGCGGCTGCTCAGATTGTTGATATCAATGCGTTAATCCGTTCTGTGCGCATGGTTAAGTCACCATATGAAATTGAGGTGCTCCGGGACGCCGCCCAACTTAATTATACTCTTTTTTCCAGGGTCAAAGACTATTTAAAAGAAGGCATTACCGAATTAGAACTAGCGGGTCAACTGGAAGCGGTCTATCGCCTGGCAGGACACCAGGGCATTGTAAAAATGCGGGGATTTAATAATGAGGTTTCTTATGGCCACATTTTGTCTGGTACTAATGGGTCTATACCTAGTTCTATGGATAGTCCTACCGGGGGGCCGGGTGTAAGCATTTCCTTCCCTCAGGGTGCCGGCTATAAGAAAATAGCCGGGAATGAGCCTGTTATGATTGATTATGTAGGGGTTATTGACGGCTATCTGGCCGACCAGACCCGTATATTTTGTATCGGTCAAATGCCGGACAAACTCATCCAAGCATATGAGACAGCTTTCCGTATTCAGGAGGTCGTTAAGCAGATGGCTGTACCGGGGGCATCGTGCGAGGAAATTTATAAGCACGCCATCAATATGGCGTCGGAATCTGGATATGGAGAATATTTTATGGGCTTCCCTGACCCCGTGCCTTTTTTAGGACATGGCGTGGGTATAGAGCTCAATGAATGGCCGGTGTTAGCCCCTGGTTTTAAAACCCCGCTGGAAAAGGGCATGATTATTGCTGTAGAGCCAAAATTTATTTTTCCGGAAGGTGCCGTGGGAATAGAAAATACCTATGTAGTGGGGGAAAAAGGGCTGGAAACACTGACATTATTTGATGAAAATATAATTTATCTTAACCATCCGGAAAGCAGGGATTAGTTATTTGACTCTTTTTCCGCGTTAAATGCTGCTAATGGGTCAGTTTCTTCGTTGAGGGCCGCTTTAAGGTTTTCTAACCCCGGTCCGTACTTTGTATCTGGTATGGGGACCTTTTCATCGATGGGGTTCTTATTAAGAGACATTTGTATCACCTCCAACATAGCAGTTACCCGAAGCAATTTTTTTATACTATTAAAAATTAGCACTGGCCATATCTATAAGGCTAGTGCCGGAATTAAATCCATATTAAACTCTTCAACAATTAGATAATACCATAATTTAAGAACATCTGTAACGACGGGGCTCGTAAGTCAGCAAATTGGCTTAACCAGGAGAGAACCGGGTTTTGCTCTGGTTGACAAAAATTTATTCTTACGTCCCTACTTGTTACCGCAAGTTTTCGGGATTTAAACCCTCAAGTTCTTTTGTAACGAACCTGCCATCCTTCCTTACCAGCACATCGTCAAAATATATTTCACCGCCGCCATGCCCGGGTGTTTGAATGCATACCAGATCCCAGTGTATGGCGGATTTGTTTCCATTGAAGCATTCATCATAAGCGCTGCCCGGAGTAAAATGAAAAGAGCCGGAAATTTTTTCGTCAAACAAGGTGTCTTTCATCGGGGCAGTAATATACGGATTAACACCCAGGGCAAATTCACCGATATACCTGGCTCCTTCATCGGTATCCAATACTTTGTTGATCCTCTCTTCGTCGTTGGCTGTTGCTTTAACTATTTGTCCGTTTCTAAATTCCAATCTGATATGCTCATAAACAAACCCCTGGAACTGGGACGGGGTATTATAGGTTATATAACCGTTGACCGAATCCCTAACAGGTGCCGAGTAGACTTCACCGTCCGGGATGTTACTTTTTCCCGCACATTTGATGGCCGGCAGGCCTTTGATGGAGAATGTCAAATTAGTATTGCGTCCCACAATTTTAACCTTATCAGTGCGGGTCATTAATTCAACCAGCGGTTCCATAGCACGGGACATTTTAGCATAATCCAGGTTGCATACGTTAAAATAATAGTCCTCAAATGCTTCCGTGCTGGTTGCTGCTTGTTGGGCCATAGAAGGTGACGGGTATCTTAATACAACCCACTTGGTTTTAGCCACCCGAATATTTTCGTGCACTACTTTCCAGAAATATTTATTGTATAAATCCATTTTATCCGAGGGCACATCAGACAACTCGGAACTATTCCCTCCGGATCGAATACCAATATAGGCATTCATTTCATTCATCCTAACAGCTTCATATTGGGCACGGAGTTTTACCTGTTCTTCCCCTGCACCCAATAGCCAGGCTCTTTCAATGGAGTTGTCCTTTAATGAAACAAAGGGCAGACCGCCGGCTCGATATACCTCTTTTACTAACTCCTTTACTAGTGGTGCCTCAATGCCCGTGTTTTCTATTAAAACCTTTTCTCCACACTGCAATGCGCAGGAATAGCGTATCAGTCTTTGAGCCAACACAGTAATGCGTGGATCAACCATGAAAACCCCTCCTTGCTTCTTATGTTGTTTGAAAGGAAGAACATTCCTTACTTAAATTGTATCATGTTTTTAAAAAATTACCCTCTAAAAGGAAGAAGCATCAATTGATAAATATTACCCGCAATTTGGTTTTAAGCCTGCCAGTATATGCAATATAAAAGCTCCCTTGATGTACCGGACGAATCCTTTATGGCCTTAGAACTTGAAAGTGGTAGTCTTTCGGGTGTTTCAGGAACTGTAATTCACCCTAAAGAATTCTTTGAGTAGTCTGTAATTCCCACAATAAAAGCACTACTGGTTTTGGTGCAATTTGGACAGGCGGTCAAGCTCTTTTTTAACATCAAAATACAAAAGGACGGCAACCAGAACACCAATGCCCAGGTTAATATAGCCTTTGTTAATATTTATAAGGTTATAAATAAATGCAGTTTCCAGCAGCAGAGCGGGAAACTTGCCTATTGTGGTTGCTATTATGAAGTTCCATAGTCCAATGGCGGTTAAGGATCCGAGTAGATTAATTAATCCTGATGGCACAAAAGGGGCCATGCGCAGTATCGTTAGGAAATAAATTTGTTTTATTCCTGGTAAAGCATTGACTGTTTTTATATACTTCCAGCGATCAGTGGGAATTCTGGCGGCGGATTTTATACCCCACCGGTATAGCATGAAAGAAACTGTGGCACCAATAACCTCTCCCGTCCAGGATACCAGGAACCCTTCGTACAGGCCGAAGACCAGCACATTAGCCCCGGTTAAAAATACTGAAGGTACCACTCCCATAACGCTGATAGCAGCATTAATATAAATGCTCATCAGAATAGCCGGTGTTCCCGCACCTGCAATTACCCGTGCCGCGGACTGTATATCACCTGAGGCGGCGGTTTGCACCACAGCACTTAAATTAATATCCCATAGAAATATTGTTGTTAAAAACAATATAAGGGTAAAACCTAATATAATTAAAGGTTTCTTAATGCCGGTACTTGATTTCATACATTATATATTACTACATTTTTATACATCCAGCACCAGTCACTTATCATCCCAGGCGATTTATAAGTAGAATAACGGTTGAGTTGACCATTGGATGAAAAAAAATTAATCTTATGGCTAGAGTGTTATAATATGTAAAGAAATGCCGTAAGGATCCAAACTTATCTTAAATTTACCTGTAAATTTTGGAACCTTTTCTATAATACTTAAGGTGATAAACGTATTTTTAATAATGTGTACGAGAACGGAGTGAACCACTTGCAGGTAGGACAGGAAGTAAAACTGCAAATAACAGATATCAATCGCTACGGTGAGGGCATTGGGCGGGCGAATGAAGGTATGGTAATTTTTGTACCCGGCGCGGTAACCGGGGAGCAGGTTGCCGTCCGAATTAAAGAACTACGTAAGAGATATGCCCGGGGGACGCTGTTGGAAACCGTTAAACCTTCGGAATACCGGGTGATGCCGTCCTGTGGCCTGGCTGAACGTTGTGGTGGCTGTAATCTGCAGCATATTGCCTACAATGAGCAGTTGCGGTGGAAGACCACCCTGGTCAAGCAAAATATAGCCCGTATAGGCGGAGTCGACAGGGGTGTAGTGCGCGATATCATTGGTATGAAGGATCCCTGGCATTACCGCAACAATGTTCGGTTGAAGGTGCAGCGGAAGGGCGGGAAAGTGGCACTGGGGTTTTTCGCTGCGGAATCGCACCAAGTGGTTGCGGGCATCGATAACGTTTCCGGGGCTTCTTGCTTGCTTGCCCACAGTGATTTGAACCGGGTGGCCAAAAAGGTACAAGCAGTGCTGGAGGATAGCGCGGTATGTGCGGCATTACCGGAGGAGATAATGCTGCGCCTGGGCAGCACCGGTGAAGTGATGGTGGTATTAATATGCAAAACTTCAGGCGCCCAAAGCGGAGAGTCTCTGGCTGGGTTAACCGGCGAAATATCTGTCATTCCCGGAGTGGTGACGGTGGTGGGTTATGCCCGTGGCACCAGTAAAAAAACAGGCGGCGGCCGTTATCATACTCTGGCCGGTCGGGGCTATATTGAGGATGAAATCGACGGACTGCGTTTTCGTATTTCCGCTGCCTCCTTTTACCAGGTTAACCCATCCCAAACTGCTGTGCTGTATCAAAAAGCATTGGAATACAGTGCTTTGCAGGGGAATGAAGATGTTGCCGACGCGTACTGCGGGGTGGGTACCATTGCCCTATACGTGGCCCGGTACGCCAAAGCAGTACGGGGTTACGAGGTTGTGCCGGGGGCGGTGCGGGATGCTGAAGCCAATGCCGCGCTTAACGGTATAGAAAACGCTCGCTTTCTTACCGGTGCAGTGGAGCGGGTACTGGCGGAGCATGTGGACAAGGGGTATCACCCGGAGGTGGTGGTGCTAGACCCGCCCCGCAGCGGCTGTCGTACCGAGGTGCTGGATGCCCTGGCCCAAAGCGGTGCTCGGAGGGTCGTTTACGTTTCCTGTGATCCTGCCACCCTGGCCAGGGACGTGGGATATCTGCACCGGTTGGGTTTCATGCTGCAGGAAGTGCAGCCCGTGGACATGTTCCCGCATACAGGGCATGTTGAGACGGTGGTGTTGATGTCGAGGGTTTAGAACGGGGTGTCTGGAAAGGCTTGATATAAGCCTTCGTGTAATTTTGTGTTTGAAATCAGAGCATAAAGAATGTGATTTTTTCGCTTCGTGGGAGTATGTTAAAACTGGCCCTAGATTGCCATATACTGCCGTGTCAACACAACACATGAGTCACAGGATGAAAGTTTGGACATTCAAATAAAAACCCTAAAGCAAGTTGTAGAAAACAACCCAAAATGGAAACTGTACGAAATCTATAGTGATAAAGATTCAGGAGGAAATGTGGCGCGTTATGGATTTCAGAAATTGATTTCTGATTGCTACGAAAATCGGATTGATATTGTTTTAGTGAAAACCATCAGCCGCTTTGCCAGAAATACGGTTGATTTGCTCGAAACGGTAAGTAGACTCAAGGGGTTGGGCGTTGAGATAATATTTCAAGAAAACCTAAGAACCAGTGAAGCAGATAATGATCTACTAATATCTGCACTCAGTGCAATTGCCCAGGCCGAAAGTGAATCGACTGGTGAGGCGATCAAGTGGGGTTTAAAGCGCGGGTTCATGTCTGGGAACTCAAAGCTGTATTCCCGCAAGTGTTTTGGCTATAAACGTAATGAAGATGGCGAGCTAATTATTGATGAAGGACAAGCAGAAGTTGTCCGCTTGATTTATGATTTATACTTAAGCGGACTCAGCATAGTTTTAATTATCCGGGAACTTGAGCAAAGAAACATCAAATCACCACAGGGCAAAGATACTTGGTCGAAACATGCCATTCAAAATATATTAACCAATGAAAAGTATATCGGGCATGTGTTGTTCGCAAAACCTATTCCGGTGATTTCCCAAATAATAAGCAACGTAAAAATAGTGGCGAGCAGGACCAGTTCTTAATGAAAGATGCTCACGAACCGATTATAGAATCCGGAATATTTGAAAAGGTCTAAGCAGAAATGAGACGAAGAAGCAATGTTGAAATTGTTTTTGGTAAGGCCATAAGAAAAGGAACGCATTACAGTTCAAAACAAAAGAAACCGGAATGATCTTTTCGGTGATGTTGTTCCTTGAGTTTCGATAACATTAATTCTGGGGGGTATTAATTGATGTGTGGTTTTAGATCCAGTCGAACAATTAAAAGATATAAACAAAAATTGAATGCACCATCCAATAAAGTATTCCCACTACTTTGTCCAACAATGGAATATAAGTGGATTCAGCCTTGGAAGTGCGAAATGTTATTTTCCCAAACTGGTTATGCTGAGGATAATTGTGTTTTTAGAACGAATTTTCCAAGTGATTTAGAGCCAGAAACATGGATAGTGAGTCAATACGAAAAAGACAAGACTATTCAATTTATCCGTTTTAATAATTCGATAGTAATAAGGTACAATATTTACCTTATTAACAATGAGGATTTTACAACAGATGCTATTTTCGAACAAATAATTACAGGTTTAAACGAAAAGGGAAATGACTATGTAGAAGCTTATTCGGATGAATTATATGTTGAGGAAATATCGACTCTAGGAAAACTTTTAAATTATTATCTTGAAAAAGGTGAAATGCTCAATATAATTTAGTGATTACTGATCTTGAGTTGAGATGAAAATAGCCTTTTTAAATTAAAGTTAGTTTGATTTTGGTTAAAGTTCAAGGTATTTTTACTTCACAAATTGTATGTTTAGTGCACATGTAATAAGTAACTTGTTTTCCAATTTTCTAGAGCATAAATATAAACCTGATATTAATGAACTTTTTCGCGAAGTCATTCATAGAGTTTCAATGACATCAATACCATTCTCTCAACCGTACGGCTGCAATTAAAGCTGTGCGGATGAGACGGTTTCTATGGAGTGGTTAAATAAAATGGCTGTTTTACGGGATTTGAGCGGGGTTATGAAACGGAATTTTGACATCCATTCTGACCACTGAATTAGCCTCCCTATCACATGTGGAGACAGTGGTAAGGATAGAAAGAAGGTAGACACTTGATAATTTCGAGTTTCTGAAATCAAAAAACATATTCCCTAAGACAAAAAAATGGGCAAATAGTTGTAAACGGGAACATGAAATGCTGCCATCGAAAGGATTTTAGTGTGGTTAGGTAGGGAATTGAAAAGGGGTGAAACAGTATGAGTGTTGATCCTGCTCTAATTTTAGAAGGACTGTCCGTCGGTTATGTAGAAGTTTTTGGTGAGAAAGATGTTGAAAAATTCTGTTTCCAATGCAAGGGAAAGAATTATTTAGTTGATGACCAGTATTGTATGAATCCAGAATGTAAATGTAATGAAGTGGTCCTTACTTTTATAGAATCCCGTTCGGAAGAAGATGGTTCAAGCAGTACCTTTGTGATAAGGTTAAAACTGCAAAATAACGAATATCAAATTATAGATCGGAGCAGGTATTCTAAAAATGAATTATTAAGTATAGTTGATTTTTTTATTGTCAATAACAAAGATTGTATTACTCTAATAAATGATCGTTATCAAGAAATGAAGGAAAAAGGACGAGAGATACTTTTCAAAAACAAAGAAAAAAGTCAACCAAAAGGAGAAACGGCTATTAAAATAGGGCGTAATGATCCATGTCCTTGCGGAAGTGGGAGAAAATATAAGAAATGCTGCGGAAAATGAATTGAGTAAATGTACCCAAATATATAATATTAAGGCATCGTTTAATGAGCAATAATGGTAGAGGGAAGGGTATATAAAATAAATGAACAGTGGCACGAACATAGTTGAAGAATATAAGAAGTATAGAACCTGAAATATTCATAGCACCTGAAAACAGTGGTAACTATGCATAAAAAAAGGTTTTAGTTCTAGATTGGGAATATAAATTATTTCGTGTAAATGGGTATTTCCTCTTAACACAAAACCATCTCAATTAGAATCAACCAGGCAACCCTTGATATGAAGGGGAGCCTGTGTTAGCCTATTGCGGCGGGAGGCCAAAGCGAAGCGTGGACCTCCTCCCCGTGGGCTCCCGGAAACACAGGCCCAGAGGCTCCATGTCAAGGGGTGCCGGTCGGTTGATCGCATAGTAAGCTAAATTTATATGGCCATCTCTGATTCTATCCTATCACCAGCGTATAATTATGCAATAATAAACAAATTGGCAGAATGAAATGGAAGTCGATTGACATATAAAGATATGCCTAATATAATTATGATAGGCTTTAAATATTCTAAGAAAGGGCAAGGTACCCAGCTGAAATGAGGAAATAATTCACTCTACAACCATTGTAAAATGGAAGATTAGAAATAAAGCCCTAACTTTCAAGGGGCTTATTTGTCATGCATTTTATTAACTTGTGAGTGGATAGTGTTCTGTAAACTGCTGGTAGTATGTTATAATATGTTGCAGCCTAGTTTTGTATACCCTGAAATGGATTGTGGTATACTGTTTGGTTTTTATGAGCAATTCTTAGGTTGTATATATTCTGATGCTATCCTCTCCTAACATAAGGAGGGGTTTCTTATTTTATTACTCGAATGCAGCAACATTAAAAAATATTTTGGAGATAGGCTGATCATTAATCTAGAGAATTTGCGAGTTTACTCTGAAGATAGGATAGGAATTGTTGGTGTTAATGGATCGGGTAAAACTACATTAGTTAACATTCTAAGCCAAAAGCTAGAACCTGATGAAGGATGGGTTCGGTTCTATGGAAAGTGTTCTCTTATCTCCCAGCTTAAGTTGCCTGAGAATAAAAGGTTAAGTCCTGAAATGGCTTCCAAATTTGGTGTTGCAGTTACTTGGGACGAAAACATGAGTGGAGGAGAACAGACCCGGTTTAAACTTGCAGCATGCTTTGGCAATGATAGTATGTTAATTTTCGCAGATGAGCCTACCAGCAATGTTGATATGGAAGGTATTGAACTTATGGAAAGTTGGTTTGCAGAGTACCGGGGTGGAGTTATTCTGATCTCTCATGATCGCAGCTTTTTAGATAAACTCTGTAATAAAATATTGGAGATTGAAAACGGCAAAGTAAAGATATATAACGGAAACTACAACGAATACAGTACGCAAAAAGCCCAAGAAAGGGAAAGGGCTCAATTTGAATATCTCCAGTATGTTAACGAAAAAAAACGACTTGAGGGAATAGCCGTAGATTTAAAGCAAAAGTCTAAGTCTATTAAGAAAGCTCCTAAAAGGATGGGTAATTCTGAAGCCAGGCTCCACAAGATGGGAAACCAAAAGGCCAAGGCCTCACTTAACCGAGCAAGGAAAAGTATTGAGTCAAGAATTGAGCATCTGGATGTTAAGGAAAAACCTGCGGTAAAAGAGGAAATTAAGTTTGATATAGCTGAAACAAAGAAAGTTTACAGTAAAATTATTATTGAGGGCAATAAGATTAACAAGGCGTTTACTGATAAGGTTATTTTTAAAGATGCTGAGTTTAAGATTGAAAATGGCTCTAAGGTTGCCCTTATTGGTTCAAACGGTTGCGGAAAAACTACTCTGCTCAAAATGATCATGCAACAGGATGATGTTATCAGGATTGCCCCTGCGGCAATGATAGGCTACTTTAGTCAGGATATGAGTATCTTAAATGAAAAATTAACCATCCTTGAAAATGTGTTGGAAAACAGTATCTATCATGAGAGCTTTGCTAGGACATTATTGGCAAGATTATTGTTCAAGCGAGAGGATGTTTATAAACAGGTTAATGTGTTAAGCGGAGGAGAGCGGGTAAAAGTTTCTTTTGCTAAAATACTCCTGGAGGATATCAACCTGCTAATATTAGATGAGCCCACCAATTATCTGGATATCAAATCCATTGAAGTCATTGAGGAAGCACTGCGAAATTATGACAAAACCTTATTATTTGTTTCTCATGACCGCAGTTTTATCAGTTCTGTGGCCGAGCACATTATGACCATTGAAAATAGCAAAATAAAAATATTCAATGGAAATTATGTGGAATATTTAGCTAAAAAAAATAAAGCTATGGATCAAGGTAGAGAGGGTGCAGAAAAACAAATTTTAATATTGCAGCATCGATTATCAGAAATCATATCTAGATTATCAATGCCAGCAAAGCACGATGATCTTAAATTACTTGATCAGGAATATCATCAGGTATTGGGAGAACTGAAGAAAATTAAAGTTAGTCTAAAAAACAAAAGGGAGTATCCTATAAACCGTGTAAACGGAATAACCTAACAAATAATTGTTCATAATAATAATGGCTTTTGCCGTACCACAGGATAGGGCAACGCTGAAGAGCGACCCGAGCGGTGGCACGGATTTTACCCTAAAACGGATGGCTTTGTTGCCGTCCGTTTTGCTATCCGCTTTAGGGAAAACAAAAGCGGTAAACTCCGGGGTCCGGGGCAGCGCCCTGGTTATGCAATACGTATTTCAGCGAACCGATCTTCGTAAAACATCATAAATTGTCCTATTATTTTGCCCCAGTCTTTTACAGGGTTATACCATTTTTTACTGATTTCCTTGACTGATAGATAAATAGATATACGCAAGCTCACTAGCGTTGCATAAAAGCACTTTTCCATTATAAGGGTATTACTAAAGACCTCG
>JAENYS010000014.1 GCA_016841645.1 Desulfoscipio geothermicus
AACGGGTGGTTTTATGTTCGAAACGTATCCGTTTCGAACTTGCTAAAGCAGATAACAAAACCCGGCCAAAGCCGGGTATGTTACTATAGTTTTTTATCATTATAGCCCGTGAATATCGTTTTGCACATCTTGGAGCAATATCTCATTTTTCTTAATGCGCGTTGATAAATCCTCAACACGCGCATCTTCGCCACGTTCTTTTAGCTCGGCAAGTTCATCTTTGTTTTCTATGATTTCCTGTTCCATCTCGTAGGAAAAGTTAATTTTCTCATCAAAGTTCATGCCTTTTTGGTAGCGCTGCCCAGGGTCACTGTAATCCAAGAATATCCCCTCCGCTTTTATGTTTTTATATATTGTGCCCGGGCTGCCAATTACTATGCATAATAAAAATTGACGGCCCTAAACACAGGCTGGCATTTAAGGGCAAAAAGTTTTATAATCAACTTTAACCAACGCCGAGTCTTGGGAGGAATTACCTTGAAAAATCAGCTGTCTTTATTTGTTGCTATTATTGCCTTTATATTCGCCGCCGGCCTGATACTCATGAGTAAGCTGAAAATGCGCGGTAAGGTCGTACGCATTTGGCGTCTCATTACTATGGCCCTTCTGGTAGCAGCTGCTTTTTTAGCTATGTTTGCACCGACGCTAAGCGGTAAATAATGTTCTCGACGCCCGCCGAGTCACGGCAAAATTACCAAGCCAGAAGCACTACATATATTTATATTGAACATGACAAAGGCACCACTAGAAGGATGTAGTGGTGCCTGTTCTCGACATTTAGCCCGGTTTTCTTCTTTTTACAGTCTGGTAAGCAGGGGACCAAGGATAAGGGAAATGGTACCTGCCACCTTGATCAACGGGTTCATAGCAGGACCGGAGGTATCTTTACAGGGATCGCCTACGGTATCACCAATAACCGCCGCCTGGTGAATCGGGTTGGGTTTGCCGTCAATTTTCTTACCGCCCAGGGCGCCGCCTTCAATGTATTTCTTAGCATTGTCCCAAGCACCGCCGGCGTTGGCCAGGAACAAGGCCAGCAGCACACCGGTGGTAGTCAAACCGGTCAGGAAACCGGCCAGCGCCATAGCACCAAGGCCGAAACCAACGAGAGGCGGAACTACAACGGCTATAATGCCGGGAAAGATCATCTTGCTAATCGCAGAGCGGGTGGCGATGTCCACGCAGCGAGCATAATCAGGCTTGCCGGTACCTTCCATTATGCCGGGGATTTCCCGGAACTGGCGGCGAACTTCTTCCACCATTCCGAATGCTGCTTCACCCACCGCACGCATGGTGCGGGCGCCAATCAAGAAAGGTACTGCGCCGCCAATGAACACACCCACCAAAACCATAGGATCTGTTACGTTAACAATGAAGTTTCCATTGGTAGCCGCCAAGGCATCTTGCATATTTGGATTATGCTTAACGCCGTCAATAAAAGCGCTAAACAGAGCCAGAGCGGTCAAAGCTGCGGAGCCAATTGCGAAACCTTTAGCAATAGCTGCAGTTGTGTTACCCACGGCATCCAATTTATCTGTTTTCTCACGTACTTCCGGGGGCAGCTCGGCCATTTCGGCGATACCACCGGCGTTGTCTGCCACCGGACCAAAGGAGTCCATTGCCACAACCATACCGGCTGTAGAGAGCATGCCCATAGCCGCCATAGCAATTCCATAGATGGACCACAGGGCAGCATAGCCTTCAGGAGCGTACGACAACACGGACCAGAAGGAGAAGTAAATAGCTCCGGCAAAAACCAGCATGGGAATGAAGGTAGATTCCATACCCACTGCCAGCCCATTAATGATATTGGTAGCCGGACCGGACTTGGAAGCTTCGGCAATTTTCAATACAGGAGGCTTATTGTTGGCCGTGTAATATTCGGTGAGCCAACCTACCGCCACGTTAACGATCAAACCGGCTGCAACAGCCATGAAAATACCGAACGATACATTACCGAAGGCCGCACCGGACGGTTCAGCGATACCGTTAACCGGAAAAACAGCCTTGGCTGCAAACCAAGTACCAATTAAGGTCATGACATTCGTGCTCCACAGACCTACGTTCAAAGCAGCCTGCGGGTTGCCGCCCTCATTGGTGCGCACAGTAAAGGTGCCAAGAATAGCAGCAATAATACCAATCGCGCCTACCAACAGCGGGAAGATTACACCGGAGAAACCAAACAGCGTGTTACCAATCAACATGGCGGCGATGGTAGTAGCAGCATAAGATTCAAACAAGTCGGCACCCATACCGGCGGTATCACCAACATTGTCGCCAACGTTGTCGGCAATGGTAGCGGGGTTACGCGGATCGTCTTCCGGAATACCGGCTTCAACTTTACCTACCAGGTCGGCGCCCACATCGGCAGCTTTGGTATATATACCACCGCCAACCCTGGCGAAAAACGCAATAACAGATGCGCCAAAGGCAAAACTGTTAATAATCAGCGGGCTCTTGAAAATAATAAACAGCACGGAAACACCCAGCAGGCCTAAACCCGCCACGGACAGTCCCATAACAGCGCCGGCCCGGAAGGAAACCTGTAAAGCTTTGCCCAGACCGAAACTACGGGCAGCTTCAGCGGTACGAGAGTTAGATTTGGTGGTACTATTCATACCCAAATAACCGGCAATGGCAGAGCAAACCGCGCCCACCAGGAATGAAATAGCGGACGCCGGACCTACGGGCAGGTGGGAACCCGGCCGTTGTTCAATAAAAAATCCGGCAATCCATAATAAAATAAAAATTACAAGTGCGAAGGGAGCAAGCGTTTTGTACTGGCGGTTCATATACGCCATTGCACCTTCTTGAACAGCTTCCGAAAGCTGCTTCATTTTAGGTGTACCCATACTCTCTTTGAGAACTTGAGACATTGTAAAAAGGGCGAACAGCAAAGCCAGGGCACCTGCTCCAGCAGCATAGTAGGCCAACTTAATATCAAACTCCAATTATAATTACCCTCCTCTTCCCTCTAAATAAACATTCTTTCAACAAATAACCACATCATTAATATAATACCCAAAACATTAATAGATCCGATATTCACCTCCTAAAAATTTTTTTGCAAGAATTATAACATAGTAAATAATATTATCAATAGTAAATATTGCCTGGCAATAAACTTAAATAAAAATCCGGGAATACCCCGGATTTTTATCTGGCTAAAACTACAAGTATCAATGAAACGGCAGCGAAAGCAATAGCTACAAATACAGTAATTTTAGCAAGAAAGTCATCCAATCCTTTTTTCTTGCCGAAAAAAGTTTCAGCGCCTCCGGCAATGGATCCCGATAAACCTGCGCTTTTACCGGATTGCAATAAGATTACTGTTATTAACCCTATGCTGAGGATTACTAGAAGCACAGTTAAAATAATTTCCCCGACAGCCAATTTCACTCCCCCTTATTAACATAAAAACATTTTAATATACCGGAGTAGATAAAGCAACACTTGTTCCGAAGAACAAGGATAATATAGCACGGGAGTGCCGGGGTTAACGCAAATTATAAAACACCCGCCGGCCTTTGAACAAAGCAGTACCGGCCAGTTCTTCCTCTATGCGCAGCAGCTGGTTATACTTGACTACCCGGTCGGTACGGGAAGGAGCACCGGTTTTGATTTGACCCGCGTTAATACCTACCACCAGGTCGGCAATAGTCGAGTCCTCAGTTTCTCCCGAGCGGTGGGATACTACGGCGGTATAACCGGCCTCTTTGGCCATTTCAATGGCGGCCAAAGTTTCGGTAATAGTGCCGATTTGGTTCAGTTTAATAAGTATGGAATTGGCTGTTTTAGTTTCAATCCCCTTGGCCAGCCGCTCCGTGTTGGTGACAAACAAATCGTCCCCCACAATCTGCACTTTGTTGCCAAGGCGTTTGGTTAACTGCTGCCAACCGTCCCAATCGTCCTCAGCCAAACCGTCTTCTATGGAGATAATGGGATACTTTTCGACTAATCGAGCGTAAAAATCAATCATTTCGGCTGACGTATAGGTAACTCCCTCACCGGCCAGTACATATTTGTCATCCTTGAAAAACTCGGTTGCCGCAGCGTCAATGGCCAGGGCCACATCATCTCCGGGTCGATACCCGGCCGCTTCAATAGCCTCCACAAGTGCTGCCAGGGCCTCCTCGTTTGAGCCCAGGTTGGGAGCAAAGCCACCTTCATCGCCCACTGCGGTATTCATGCCTTTTTTCTTTAGTACGCTTTTCAGGGTATGGAAAATCTCTGTGCCCATGCGCAGCGCTTCAGCGAAATTTAAGGCTCCCACCGGCATAACCATAAATTCCTGGATATCTACATTATTATCGGCATGTTTACCGCCGTTTAATATGTTCATCATGGGCACAGGCAGCAATCTTCCTCCCGTCCCGCCCAAATAGCGGTACAAAGGCAGTTCAAGCGCTCTGGCGGCGGCCCGGGCCACAGCCATGGAAACGCCTAATATGGCATTGGCTCCAAGTTTGCCTTTGTTGGGTGTGCCATCCAAATCTATCATAGTCAAATCTATGCCCGCCTGGTCTACAACGTCAAAACCGATGATTTCCGGCGCTATTGTTTCATTAACATTTTCCACCGCTTTGGTAACGCCCTTACCGTTGTAACGCTGAGGGTCATCATCCCGCAATTCCACCGCTTCATAGGCCCCGGTGGAAGCACCGGAGGGGACTGCGGCCCGCCCCAGGGTACCATCTTCCAACAGCACATCCACCTCAACGGTGGGATTACCCCGGGAATCCAGTATTTCCCTGGCCAGTACATCAACTATCGTGGTAGACATTTAATTACCTCCTCGGAACATATTGGCTTTTATATTTTCAACATTCAACACCCGGCGGCACTAATTTGAATCCAGCAGACTGTGTCCCGTCATCTCGGGTGGTTTTTCTGTATTGAGCAGGTGCAGCACTGTGGGGGCCAGGTCTTCCAGGCGCCCGAGTCGTAACTTAGAATTTTTATATTTTTCGTTCACCAGTATAAATGGCACGGGGTCTGTAGTATGGGCCGTGAATGGCTCCCCGTTTTCATCAATCATAATTTCAGCGTTGCCGTGGTCAGCGGTGATCAGCGCAAGACCGCCCGCCTCCTGCACGGCCTGCACTCCCCGGCCGATACACCGGTCTACCGTTTCCACAGCTTGAATGGCTGCGGAAAGTATCCCGGTATGCCCTACCATATCCGGGTTGGCATAATTAACTATAATTACGTCATAAACTTGTTCTTTTATTTTATCCAACAAAACATCGGTCACTTTCTCAGCGCTCATTCCAGGCTGCATATCATAGGTGGCCACGCCGGGTGACGGTACTAATATCCGGTCTTCACCCTCATTCGGCTTTTCCACACCACCGTTGAAAAAAAAGGTGACATGAGCGTATTTTTCAGTTTCCGCCAATCGCAATTGTTTAAGATTATGGTAGCTAAGCACTTCGCCCAAAGTGTTGATAAGCACCTGGGGACGGTAGGCCACCGGGGCATCGATGGTTTTATCGTACTGGGTCATACATACATAATGTACCAAAGGCCGGTTGGCCGGACGCTCAAAGCCTTCAAAATCATCGTCCACAAAAGCACGGGTGATTTGTCTGGCCCGGTCCGGCCGAAAGTTAAAGAAAATAATGGAATCACCTTTAGCCACCCGTCCTACGGGATAACCTTGTCCGTCTACCACCACGGTGGGTTTGACAAATTCATCGGTTTCCCGGCGTTCGTAAGCCTGCTCCAATGCTTCCAAGGCCGATGAGGCCCGGTACCCCTCACCCCGTATCATGGCATAATAAGCAGCCTTGGTACGCTCCCAACGATGATCCCGGTCCATGGCATAATAGCGCCCCATTACTGTGGCCACCTGCCCGGTTTTCAATTTATTCATGCGTCCTGTAAGGGGTATTATGTATTCCCGCGCGTTGGCAGGGGGCACATCCCGGCCATCCAGGAAAGCATGCACAAATACACGTGACAAACCCTGATCACGGGCCAACTCTAAAAGTGCATACAAATGTTCAATATGGCTATGCACACCACCGTCAGAAAGCAAACCCATCAAATGCAGGGCAGATTGACGCTCCCGTACCTTATCCATGGCCTCAAGCAAGACCGGGTTATCGTAAAAGGTGTGTTCCCGAATAGCCTTGCTAATTCTGGTCAATTCCTGGTAGACCACTCGCCCGGCACCTATGTTTAAATGCCCCACCTCGGAATTGCCCATTTGCCCTTCGGGCAGCCCCACATCCTCACCGGAAGTGCCCAGCACAGTATGAGGATATTGGGCGAACAGTTTGTCCATGTTAGGCTTGTTAGCCAGGGCAATAGCATTGCCCCGGCTTTTTTCACACAAGCCCCAGCCATCTAAGATAAAGAGCACCAAAGGGCGCTTATTGGTAGCCAAAACATTTCCTCCTCAATAACCTACAACGCATTTTTTATAATACCGGTGAAACTGTCGACTTCCAGGCTGGCACCGCCCACCAGCGCCCCGTCAATATCGGGCTGAGCCATTAATTCAGCGGTATTGCCCGGCTTGACACTGCCCCCGTACTGGATTCGGACCGCCTGAGCCGCTATTTCACCAAACATATTGCGCAGCAAACCCCGGATGAACCGGTTCACCTGCTGGGCATCGGCGGCTGATGCCGTGCGCCCGGTGCCGATAGCCCATACAGGTTCGTAAGCAACTACCAGTCCGGCAGCCTGCCGGGCAGTCAATCCAGCCAGAGAGCCTTCTACCTGGCGGCGCACAACTTCTTCCGTAGTGCCCGACTCCCGCTCCTCCAGCCGCTCGCCGACACAAACAATGGGAATTAAATCATGAACCAGCGCGGCATGCACCTTTTTATTCACCACCGCATCAGTTTCCCCGAAATACTGCCGGCGCTCCGAATGGCCCAGTATAACATAACGACAACCGATCTCTTTTAACATTCCGGGAGCAACTTCTCCAGTGTACGCACCCTCGTCCTCCCAGTACATGTTCTGGGCTCCCAGGGCAATGCCGGATCCATGGTCCCGCAACTGTCCGGCCACCGCCGCCAGGGCGGTAAATGGCGGGCATACCACCATTTCCACCCCTTCGATTCCGGCTACCCGGCCCGCCAACTCACTCACAAAATTGACCGCCTCGCCAACGGTCTTGAACATTTTCCAGTTACCCGCTATGATGGGTACACCCATGACACACTCTCCTCTGGATACTGCGAAAACACCTCGCTCCGGTCTATTTCTTGTATGGCCGTCAACCCGGGCATTTCTTGGCCCTCCAAAAATGCTAGTGACGCGCCGCCGCCGGTGGAGACATGCGTAATTTTATCGGCCACCCCGGCCTTTTCCACCGCCGCCGCCGAATCACCGCCTCCGATGATAGTAATAGCCTTAAGATCCGCCAGTGCCCGGGCAATTGCCATTGTACCGTTGGCAAATGGTTCCATTTCAAATACACCCATCGGACCATTCCATAGCACGGTTGCAACCTTATCAAATTGTGCGGTAAACTTTTGCACGGTCTCCGGTCCTATATCCAGTATCATACTATCCTTGGGTACAGCGTTCACCGGAACCACTTGGGCTTCGGCATTGGGAGACATTTCCCGGGCCACCACCACATCCACGGGCAGCACAAGTTCTACACCTTTATCCCGGGCATTTTGCATCAACTGCCCGGCCAACTCTACTTTATCTGCTTCCAAAAATGATTTGCCTATTTCAAGACCGCTAGCCTTAAGAAAGGTATTCGCCATACCACCGCCAATTAACAGGGTGGATACCTTATCCAATAAATTGTTAATTACAGTAATTTTATCCGAAACCTTGGCCCCGCCCATAATAGCCACAAAGGGACATTTCGGCGAACTCAGCACCTGTCCCAACATGCTAATTTCCTTATCCATTAAAAGACCGGCCACTACAGGGAGAAATTGCGCAACCCCGTAATTGGACGCATGTGCCCGGTGAACCATGCCAAAGGCATCATCTACCAGCACTTCAGCCAGAGAGGCCAACTGGCGGGCAAAACCGGCATCGTTTGCTTTTTCCTCGGGATGAAATCGCAGGTTCTCAAGCAGCAGCACTTCTCCTTCCCCAAGCTGACTCACCGCCTGCTGAGCTTGCTCTCCAACACAGTCGTCGGCCTTTTGCACTGGAACCCCCAGCAGCCGTTCAAGACAGGCGGCCACAACATCCATCCGGAAAATTTTATTTGACTGCCCACCCTTTGGCCTACCCAGATGCGACATTAATATTATCTTAGCTTTTTCGTCAATAAGATACTTTATAGTAGGCAACGTCGCCTTGACACGAGTATCGTCGGTAACATTGCCCTTTTTATCTAAAGGCACATTGAAATCCACCCGTACCAGCACCCGCTTGCCGGACACATTCACATCCCGGATTGTCTTTTTGGACATAAAATCTCCCTCCTTCAGAAATATTAATAACATATCACCAATAAGAAAGCGCATCTACAATGGAGAAATGTGCGTCAACATTATAACCGGAGGAACACGAGTGGAAGTTCGCCGTATTTAGTATGCCCTTTAATTTTTCTCGAATGCATTTTGCATTTATTTCCTCCCGTTTTACTTTTTCTGAGTTTTTTCATCACCACTATTACAACTGCTATTTTCAATAGTATACATCAGTAGTAATTATTTAATCAAATATGTTATACTCTATTCGATCATTCATATATTAGTTCCTTCTTTTATGTATACAAGAATACAAAAAAAAACAAAAAAAAAGAACCGCTAAGCGATTCCTCTTTATTTATGTTTAATACCGTTTTCTTTTTCTAATAGGTGGTATATTCATCTCATCACGATATTTGGCCACTGTCCGCCGGGAAATCTTAACGCCGCGCGTGTTAAACATATCTGCAATCTGCTGGTCGTTTAACGGCGTTTTGGTATCTTCCCCATCGACAATCTCTTGCAAGGTTTTTTTAATGCTCTCGGCAGAAACCGCAGACCCTTCAATGCTGCTCAAACCTGAAGAAAAAAAGTATTTCATTTCAAAGACACCCAGGGGAGTCTGAATATATTTATTCGATGTTGCTCTGGATACAGTGGACTCATGCAGGCCTACAATATCGGCCACTGTCTTGAGATTTAGCGGTTTTAAATGTTTAACCCCATAGTCCAGAAAGTCACGCTGCAATTCAATAAGGCATTTAGTAACCTTGTACAGAGTCAGGCGGCGCTGTTCGATACTTTTAATTAACCAGGCCGCAGCATTTAGTTTATTCTCCACAAATTTTTTAGTCCGGCTGTCACCCTTACTCTGGCCCAAAACAGCACGGTATGTGTTGTTGATAGTTAAACGGGGCACGGAATTATCATTAGTGATAATTTCATATTCGCCATCCACTTTATTTAAAACAATATCCGGCACAATATAACGATTATCACTTAAGCTGCTGAAATTGCGCCCGGGTTTAGGATCTAAAGTTTTCAATAAATCAGCCACCCGCTGGACCTCTTGCACCGACACACCCAACACTTGAGCGATACGATTGTACTTGCCGTCTGCCAGGTCGGAAAGGTAGCTTTCCACTACCACGCAGACCAGTAGGTCATCATCCAAGTTCAGGTATTTCAATTGCAACAGCAGGCATTCCTGCAACGAACGGGCCCCCACCCCCGGCGGGTCGAAAGTTTGTACAATTTTTAAAGCATCCAGTACCTCACTAATTGAGGCACCCACTTGTTTTGCTATTTCATTAATTGAATAACTAAGATAACCATGATCGTTGATATTCCCGATGATATATTCAGCAATGACTCTGTTACGCTCAGTACACTTAACCAAGCCGAGCTGACGCATCAGATATTCCATTAAATTCGGTGCAATGCTTATATAATTTTCATAGCTGTAATCATTTTGTTCCCGACACATTTCGGACCGTGTCATTCCCAGGTCGCTGCTGTCTTGAAAATAATCCTGCCAGTCTATATCATATTCATTTTCCCTTTCTTTTTCCTTATCCTCTTCCTTAATTTCCGATTCGGCAAGTGACTGCCCTTCAATGTTCTCACTTTCGAAATCTTCCCCGATTTCCAGCAGAGGATTCTCCTGGAGCTGCTGTTCCACGTACGTACCCAGTTCCAAGGAAGAAAACTGTAAAATAGCAATGGCTTGGCGCAATTCGGGAGTCATAATTAGTTTTTGAGTTTGTACAACATCAAGCACATAACCCATGCGCATTAGCCAAATACCCCCTCAATTATTCAAACATATAAAATCTTAATTCGACATACACTAGCAAAAATCCTGCCTGTTTTTTATATTTCAGTAAACCGGAATAAATTTTTAGGTTATCTTTGAACTAATTATCCCGGCGAAGTATCACCGGAACGTAGCTTTTCAGCTATCCGGTCCAGTTTACGCAGGCGGTGGTTAACCCCCGATTTACCTAGCGGCGGGTTGGCCTTTTCGCCAAGTTCTTTTAAACTATCATCAGGAAATTTCAAGCGCAGCTCGGCTATCTCCCTAAGTCCGGAGGGCAATTTATCTATACCGATAGTCCGGGCAACCAGAGCAATACTTTCAGTTTGGCGCAACGAGGCATCCACAGTTTTATTCAAGTTGGCGGTTTCACAGTTGACCAACCGGTTTACCTGGTTACGCATACCCTTATATATCCTGGTGTTCTCAAATTCAAGCAACGCCGAGTGGGCGCCCATCAGGTTAAGACACTCCACGATCTGCTCACTGTCTTTTAAATAAACCACAAACCATGCCTTTCGCCTGCTGATTTTGGCCGCTAAGCGAAAATTTTGCATTAAACGGCATAGGTCGGCTGCATGCCTTCCTTTGCTGGTGATAATCTCCATGTGATAATTGCCACCCGGGCTGTTTACCGAACCGCCACCCAAAAAAGCACCCCGCAGATAAGCACGTCGACAGCAGTTACGACTTACCAAATCCTGCTGCACGCCCTCTCGCAAGGTTCCGTCCGGCTTTAGCAAACCAAGCTGCAACAGCATCTCCCGCAAGCCCTCCTGGGGTGGTATACGCACCCAGTAAACATTGTTCTTCCTCAGGCGCATTTTCTTTTTTACCAGCACCTCGGCATGGATACCGAAGAGTTCTTTTACCAGTTTAAATAACTTACGGGCCACGGCAGCATTATGGTTTAGTATATTTAACGACACCTGCCGGCCGCTCACCTGAAGGGAACCGTCCATTTTAATCAGGGCAACCAGCTCAGCCTTTTTACAGCACTGGCGTGAGTCTATCACCCTGGCCAGTTCGTTTTTAGTCAGTGTGGAAAAACTCAACAGGCCACCTCCCAAAAGAAAAACCAGCTCACCAAGTGCATTAATGCATAGTCTAGAAAATAGGTTGTTGAATGTCCTCCACCACTGTCTTCTCCAGCGCGCCGGCCAGCAAGCTTTCAATATCCAACGCTTGCTCGGCTTCCAGCGCTTGTTCCAGGCGGGGCCTGGTAGCCGGATGTTTGGGCAAAAATAAAGTGCAACAGTCCTCATATGGCAGTATTGATGTTTCGTACGTTCCTATCGACTGTGCCCGGCCGACAATCTCAAGCTTGTCCATGCCCACCAGCGGGCGCAGCACGGGAATATCGATTACCTGGTTAATCACCCGCATGCTTTCCAGCGTCTGGCTGGCCACCTGCCCCACACTTTCCCCCGTTACCAGCGCCAGTGCCTCCCGCATATCTGCAATCCGCGCGGCCAAGCGAAACATCATGCGCCGCATTATGGTCACCCGCAGTTCCTCGGGACAGTTTTTTTGGATTTCTTTTTGAATATCGGTGAAATGCACTACATGGACTTTTACCCTGGCAGTATAGCCTGTTAGAATGCGGCACAAGTCACGTACTTTTTCCAAAGATTTCTCACCCGTAAAAGGGAAACTGTAAAAGTGCACCGCTTCAATTTCAATACCCCGTTTCATGGCCATCCAACCGGCCACCGGGCTGTCAATCCCCCCGGAAAGCAGCAGCAGCGCCTTACCGCTCACCCCAACGGGCAGGCCGCCCACACCCGGTATATCATCGGCATAAACAAAGGCGTTTTTCTCCCGGATTTCCACCCGCACCTTAATCCGGGGTGTATGCACGTCCACCTGCAGCCCGGGAAAATTATCAAGCAAATAGCCGCCAATCAGACCGTTAAGCTCCGGGGAAGTGCGCGGAAATTGTTTATTTGAACGCCTCGCTTCTACCTTAAAGGTCAGCGCTTCCCCTGCGGGAAGAAGTACGTGGGCTGCGGCATCTTTTATCGTCGCCAGCGCCCCTTCACAAATAGCCTGCTCGTCCAAGGGTAGGCGCAGTGCCGGGCTAACGCCCACAATACCAAAAACTTTACTTAATATATCCAGTACCCGGGCAGGCTCAGCTTCACTTTCCACCAAAATACGGCCATACACCCGCAGCACCCGAGACGCCCCCAATTTCCTTAGCGCCCGGTTAATATTATCCATTAACCGGCGCTCGAAAGCGGGCCTGTTTTTGCCCTTGAGCCCGATTTCCCCGTAACGAATCATATATGTATTATACATAACCTATCGTTCCTTTCTAACATCTCCGTCTCCGGGGTCAGACCTTGACATTTGACATGATTCATGTCAAATGTCAAGGTCTGACCCCATATAAAGCGTACAGTTCATGGACCACCGCTGCTGTTTGTTCCACCGCATAATCAATTTCATCTGCCGTAGTCAACGGCGATAAACTGAACCGCACCGCCCCTTCCAGCAGATCCCCTTTTACACCCATCGCCTTTAATACATGACTGCCCGGATTTTTCCGGCTGGCACAGGCAGACCCGGTAGAAACATAAATACCCCGCTCCTCCAATGAGTGTAGCACTATCTCACCGCGCAGCCCAGGAAAGGATAGGTTGGCAATATGCGGAGCACAGCACGGGTTCTCCCGGCAGCACGGAGGGCCGTTTAAAACAGCGCCGGGCACAGCTGCCAGAATACCATCTACAAGCGTTTTTTTCAAGAGAAATATTTTCCCTGCCGCCTCGCGAACCTCCCCTGCAATTACTGCGGCCGCCAGGCCAAAACCGGCAATACCGGGTACATTTTCAGTACCCGAGCGCCGGTCGTGCTCCTGACCTCCACCGGCCACCAGAGTATGCAGCTGCGTGTGCGGTGCCACATACAGTGCTCCAACCCCCTTAGGTCCATGCACCTTGTGAGCGCTCAGCGACAATAAATCCACGCCCAGCAGCCCGGGCTGCACGGGCAGCTTACCATAAGCCTGTACCGCATCTACATGCCACAGCAGCTTACGCCCGCCCTTACGAAAAGCAGCCAGCACTACGGCGATTTCTTCCAGCGGCTGCACCGAACCCACCTCATTATTTACATACATCACGGACACTAGATAAGTTTCCTCCCGCAACGCTTCCTGCAATTGCAGTGGGTCTACCACCCCCTGCCCGTCAACAGGCAGCACCGTTACCTCAACGCCTTGCTCTTTTAACTGCCCTAAGGCATTTAAAACTGCGGGATGCTCTACGGCTGTGGTTACCACATGCCTCCCACGCCGGCCAGGCAGCGCTCCCTTGATAGCTAAATTGATCGCCTCGGTGCCCCCGCCGGTGAACACAATTTCACCGGGGCTCACACCCAAACTGCTGGCCACCGCTTCACGTGCCTGGCTCAACAACCGACCGGCCTCTACGCCTTTTTTATGCAGCGAGGAAGGGTTTCCATAATGTTCTTCCATCGCCTCCACTACGGCCCGGGTTACAGCAGGATAAGGACGGGTGGTGGCGCTATTATCCAGATATACTTGTCGTTCTATCATGATTGCTACTTCCTCAAATAATTTTTCACATTATTTCATAGTATACCGCAAACTTAACAGCGTCAAGCAACATAATTCGAGCGCATTCATCATATATCTTAAAGATGAACTTGCCATAAGAAAAGCACCGGAAACTTATCCCGGCACTTTCGCATTATCCCCCAAGCATGGACAGAAACAGCTACTACCTTTACAAAACCATATTACCCTGCTCGCCATCGGATTGTTCAAAGCGGAAATAATTGTTCAAATACACCACCCGCTCCGGATAGCGGCGATTACCATACACAAGCCCTATGAGCATGTGAGCCAGCTTGTCGGGGTGATGGCGCACCACCCCACCCTCCTGCAGCAACCCGCCGGAAACAGGCGTTACCCCCAAACCGGTAATAGCTTCGAGATCTGCCTCAACCGGTTCGGCACCCTCCCTGCGATACCGCTCCGCCAACCAGACCGGTACGATTTGCGTGTTAACAACTATATAATCAACTATTTCACCGGCATGATCAATGATAGCCTGCAAATGCCGGGAAGCAGAGTATCCATCGGTTTCCCCGGGCTGGGTCATAACATTGCAAATATAAATTTTAGCAGCCCTGGCACAAGTTATCGCCTCAGGAATACCCTGCACCATAAGACCGGGCAAAATACTGGTATAAAGGCTCCCCGGTCCCATAATAATGGCATCGGCTTCTTGAATCGCTTTCAAGACCTCCCCGGTAGATCGGCAATTACCTGGATCTAGATATACGCGCTTTATTTTATTATGGCTTTTTGAAATTTTGGATTCCCCGCTAACCACTGAACCGTCTTCCATTTCCGCACATAGCCTGACATCGGCCAAAGTGGCCGGAAAAACCTGCCCCCGCACCGCCAGCACCCGGCTTAGACTGCGCACAGCCCGGTCAAAGCCACCGCTAATATCACACAATGCCGCCAGCAAAAGATTACCCATATTATGCCCTTTTAGTTCCCCCGCAGTAAAACGATACTGCAGCAGATCTTCCATCAGAGGCTCCCGGTCGGCCAAGGCCACCAGACAATTGCGGATATCACCGGGGGGCAAAATACCCAAATCACCCCGCAGCCGACCGGAGCTGCCTCCATCATCGGCGACTGTAACAATGGCTGTCAAATTATCGGTATATATCTTAAGACCTCGCAATAAAACGGGAATTCCCGTACCACCGCCGATGACCACCACCCGAGGTCCTTTCTCTAACCGACGCCGGTTATAAATAACATCCACCAGCTTGTCTCCGCTCGGCATGATAGCGTTAATTACCGAATGCAAAGTACGCCACAATCCGAAAACCACTAAAGCAGCTCCGACGGCAGATACAATAATGCCCGGCAGCAGCTGTCTCAGGCCCGTTATATCGTAAATTATTTGTTTTAGTAAAAAACCCGGGGCCGGAATGTAAGAATATAATATCAGCGCCATTCCGGCAAATAACAGTACGCACCCCAAAAATACCAGTAAGAGCCAGCGCTTGATGTACATGCCTGGATAAAGCCACTTAATCATCTCTACAGCCCCCCGTATGTCTTCCGCAAAGTAAATCTAGAGCCGTACCTAACCAACCCGGCTGATATCCCTGTGAGTTACCGCCAACCGGTACTCCTTGCCCTGCAGTACCTCCCCCAGCCGGTTGGCCAAGGCCACAGAGCGGTGCATACCGCCGGTGCAACCGATAGCAATCATTAATGTAGTCTTGCCTTCCTCTATATAACAGGGAATGAGAAACTCCACCAGGTCAGTAAATTTTTCCATAAAGATTTTTGTAACTGGTGAAGTTAATACAAAATCGCGCACAACCGGTTCATTACCGGACAATAACCGCATCGCCGGGTCATAAAAAGGATTGGGCAAGAAACGCACATCAATGACCAGGTCACTATCCAGGGGGATACCGTATTTAAAGCCAAAGGAAATCACACTGATGAGCAGTTGAGAATCAGCTGCTTCACTGCCGAACAGATCAACCAGTTTATCCTTGAGTGCCTGGGATTTTAAATTTGAGGTATCGATAATTTTATCGGCCCGGCCCCTGATTTCCGCCAGCAACTCCCGTTCCTCACGAATGTTAGGCAACACTTCGCCATGCGTACCGAGTGGATGGCGGCGGCGCGATTCTTTAAACCGCCGTACCAGCACCTCATCAGAGGCCTCCAGAAATAGTATCTCGAACTTAATGCCATACTGTTCCAACTGCCCCAGCACTTCAGACAAGGCTTGAAAAAACTCCCCACCCCGAATATCCACAACTAATGCCATATTATTAATACCCCGGTTGGTTTGTGCACAGAGTTCGGCGAACTTGGGGATTAGGGTGGGTGGTAAATTATCCACGCAAAAATAGCCCATGTCCTCCAGGTAGCGCAGCGCCTGAGTTTTTCCGGCACCGGACAATCCGGTGACGATAACCATATGTGCAGTCAATAGACATTTACCCTTTCTATGTAAACTACTTATCCAGCAACACCTTATTACACTGAAGATACTGGCCGTCCGGGCAAATCAGCAACGCCCGGCAAATACCCCGGCACTGCCTTCCGGTCGGCCTGGCGGGCATTTAACACTTGTTCCGGCGGCACCCGGTACTTGTCCAGCAGTTGAATGCCTATATCCAGCTCACCTACCATCTCAGGGAAATGGGAATCACTGTTTACTACAAGCCGTGCACCCCGGCACAGCGCAGCCCGCACCACCTCATCCCGATCGTAATGGTGGCCGGTGTTTATTTCCATAGCACACCCGGTACCGGCACAGGCATCGGCTACCTCGTCCAGATCCACAACCATCACCAGGCCGGGATGGGAAATAAAAGTCAGCGGGTTATTGAGCACGGCGGCCACCAGTGCCGTAGTATTGGCCTCGCGCATCCTTTCCCGTATCCACCCGACCGTTTTACCAATCCGATTGGGCAATATCCAGGTCAGTGTTTCCCACCATGGCCTGCACCAAACCTGAGGATGCAAGCCGGCAATCAATACATCAAGCTCATTGATTATGGCCGCCGGCACATCGATATCCCCGCGCAGGCTGATCACATTAGCTTCAGCGCCGACCAGCACCCGTACCGGGTAAAGTTCGGAAAGCCGGGCCGCCTGTTCCTTTAACTCACGGTATACCCCGGCATCACGGACACCGATAAACATGCCCCGCGGCCCGTGATCGGTTATAGCAACCTCCGCCAGACCGCGCCGGGTCGCCGCCGCCACTATTTCCTCCGGTGTGGCGTGCCCATCACTGTAGCCGGTATGCACATGCCAATCAGCAAACAACTGCATACATCATTACTCCTGTTTGTGCTCGCGCACTGTTAATATTTTACCATATCCGAGCTGAAATACAATTTCCTTCCGATGGAACTATGTTTACCAAGGCAAAAAACATTATTCCGGCCATCATAATATTTTTGATAGTCGGCACATAAATATTTAACCGGCATACTAGATTATTTAATAAATAAATAAATTTCTGCCGGCGCAGCTTTAAAATTTATTTAAAAACAACTATACTAATGGTAAATAAAACCTATTAGGTCTACCCGCCCGTTAATTAGACAACACTAATTTGAGCCATAAATCACTTGCGCAAATAACCCCCCGGCATGCGGATATACTAAAACAGAACTTTTACAAAGGACGTGAGCAAATGCAAGAATTACTTTCTATTGATATAGGCAGTTTGTTAAGTGACCAAGACCAGGCCAACTTTGTTTCCCGGGCCGGCTTTGATCAATTTGCCGCAAAATACGGGCCGGCGTTTGAAAAGTTCCTGGCACCGCTAAAGCATAAAACGTCCCCGGTTACCCTTTCCTTCAGTGAGGCCGGCGCTATCCCTCAGATCAAAGAGCTGGCTCAAACGCTGCGTGAAAAATACGATGATATACTGCTCCTGGGCATCGGCGGGTCGGCGCTGGGAGCCAAAGCGGTGCTACAGTTTTTACATGGACCATTTTACAACCTGGAAAAGCATGCTCATCCACGTCTGTTCATACTTGACAACCTGGATCCCGTGCTGGTGACCAAGGCTTTAGAGGTTATTGATATTACTAAAACCGTCATTATTTACACCAGCAAGTCAGGCTCCACCCCGGAAACGGCAGCGCAATTTATTTTTTTCTACAACAAATACAAAGCGGCAGGTGGCCGCATGGAAGATATTGTAATTATTTGCGACCCCGGCGACAATGGCATTAATCACATTGCCCAACAGTTGGACTGCCACTTGCTGCATATCCCCAAGGACCTGCCCGGCCGGTATTCCGTTTTATCTTCAGTGGGCTTTCTGCCCGCTGAAATTTCCGGTATAGACAGCGCCCGGCTGCTTGCCGGCGCGGCAGAGGTGCATCAATCCATCATTAATACCCCGATGCCGCAAAATGCACTTTTCGCTCTGGGCAACTGCCTTTATGAACTGGCCTTGAAGGGCAAATCCATTCACGCGCTGTTTAATTATAGCAGCCTGCTGTTTGAATTTGGGTTATGGTATGTGCAATTATGGGCAGAAAGCCTGGGTAAAAAAATGAATCTGGATGGCCGGGTAGTATACTCCGGTACCACGCCGCTGACCAGCCTGGGGGCCACGGACCAGCACTCCATATTGCAACTTTTTAAAGAAGGCCCCGCTGATAAAGTGCTGGGCTTTGTCAAGATAGAAAGCCTGCCCGCAGATGTCACTTTGCCCGAAGCCTTCCCTGGAGAAAAAGAATACGCCTACTTCACCGGACATACCATGAGTGAGCAGCTTGGTATCGAGCAGCTGGCGACCGAAATGACCTTAGTCGGAGCGGGCCGGCCCTGCTACCGGATCACTTTAAAGGATGTATCTCCGGAATCGCTTGGCGCATTGTTATATTTCTATGAAGCTCTGGTCATATACACGGCCAACTTATGGCACATCAACCCCTTCGACCAGCCCGGCGTGGAAGAAGGCAAAAACATCACCTATGCACTAATGGGCCGGCAAGACTACAGCCAAAAACGCCCGGATTACGAAAAAGCGGTAGTCCAATACAACGGGGTCAGGCTTAAACTTTCTTAAACTAACTGCCAAAGCCTGGCCCAAAGGGGTCAGGCTTAAATTTATTTAAACTATTTCGTAGAAATTCATGTCCAAAACTGCAAGTTGGTCGTTAATACCAACTGAGAAAATTATTTTCTCTTCTCTGTAATATTGTTACACCCGCAGACCTTATAAATTGGTTAAAATAAATTTATCCACCACTTCAGCCACTCCACACTCATCATTGGTGCGGCATACGTAATCAGCCCGCGCTTTGATTTCCGGGCGGGCATTGCCCACCACCACACCTAACCCGGCATAATCAATCATTTCCAGGTCATTGTAACTGTCCCCCACCGCGATAATCTCATCCCGCGCCACGCCATAGTACTTGGCAATGGCCGCCAGCGCATCGCCTTTGTTCCCCAGCGGGTGGGAAAACTCCAGAAAATGGGGCTTAGACTTGGAGATATGCAATTGATCCCCAAAGATGGGCCGCACCTCGGCAAGCAGGCGATCAATTAACTCCTCCCGGGTCACCACCACTATCTTGGTGGGATCCTGGCCCCGCTCCCGGAGAAAGGCTCCTAAGTCTCCCACCTCTTTCATAGAAATGCGCGAAATAGCGGTGTAAAGCTCGCTTTCCTTGGTTTGCCGCGCTATGTAGGGCACGTCATCCAAATAAATATTAATATGGTAGCCGTACCGGTTGACTAATTCAATCACCTCCAGGGCCAGGTCAAAGGGTACCGGCCGGTGGAACAAAACATCACCGGTCACAGCATGCTTCACCAAAGCTCCCTGGTAGGTAATCAAATATTCCTCTATCCCCAATTCCCGGGCAAAGGGCAGCGCCGAACAGAACATCCGGCCGGTAGCCAGAGTAACGCGCGCCCCTGCCTGCCGCGCCAGTTCAACTGCCCGGCGCGAGTCCCCAGGTATCATTAATTGGGAATTCAGCATGGTATCGTCCAAGTCCAAAGCCAACAACTTATATTTGTATTTACTCAACCTGTAGCCTCCCAACAACCACTAGCTACCTTTCCTACATTAATTACGAAAAAAATCGTACACCGCCCGGGCCGACCGGTGATTCATGCCCGGCACCGCTGCCAGTTCCGCCAATTCAGCTGCCTGTATTTTTTCCACTGAGCCAAAGGCCTTAAGCAATTCCCGGCGGCGCACCGCGCCGATACCGTCGATTTCTTCCAGCATGGACTTGAGATTGCGCCGGCCCCGCAGCCGACGATGGTAGGTCACGGCAAACCGGTGCGCCTCGTCCCGCAGTCGCTGCAGCATTTTCAAGGCCGGGGAGCTTTCGGACAAACGCACGGGTTCTGAACGGCCAGGCAGAAACACTAATTCTTCCTCCTTGGCCAACCCGCAAACGGGTATATAACTAAATCCCTGCTCCTCAAAGGCCGCTATTGCCGAAGAAAGCTGCCCCTTGCCACCGTCCACAACTACTAGGTCGGGAAAACGGTGAAACTTGGCATCCCGACTGGACATTTGTCCTGTATTGACCAACTCCCGCTCCTCCTGTCCCCGGGCCAGCCGCCGGTTCAGCACCTCTCGCATAGATGCAAAATCGTCAGGCCCGGTTACGGTTTTAATCTTAAATCGCCGGTACTGCTGGGGCACCGGCTTACCTTCCTCGAACACCACCATGGAAGCAACCGGTTCCGTGCCTTGGGTATTGGAAATATCATAGCACTCCATCCGCAGGGGCAGTGTATTTAACTCCAATGCCTCGGCCAACTGCTCCATAGCCTTTTGCAGCTCATTCTTCCGAACCGCCCGCCCTGCTTCCACTTCCTGCAGCACCAGTAAGGCATTACGACCCGCTAACTCTACCAAGCGCTTTTTATCTCCCCGCTGGGGGCAGACCAGGTAAACCCGCCCGCCGCGCTTATCGGAAAGCCAGCGCTCCAGCACCTCGACCTCACCGGCTAAAACATCCTCTATCAACACCTCCCTTGGGACAAACTCAGCCCGCAGGTAATACTGTTTTATGAAGCCTGTAAGCACCTCATCACGGCCCATATCCGAGGTGCCCTCCACAATAAAGTGCTCCCGCCCAATCAGCTTTCCTCCCCGCACAAAAAACATCATCACGCAGGCATCATCCTGCCCCCGGGCCATAGCCAGCACATCCCGGTCGTTGTGGTCGGCAGCCACTATTTTTTGCCGTTCCATCACCCGTTCCACCGCTTGCAGCTGATCCCGCAGTTCCGCAGCCCGCTCAAATTCCAGGTTTTCCACAGCTTCTCCCATCCGCCGGCGCAGTCCCTGCACCAAGTCCTCCTGTTTGCCCTCCATGAACAACAGCACCCCATCAACCAGCTTGCGGTATTCCTCCGGAGTCACTAGATCACAGCAGGGGCCCAAGCACCGCTTGATGTGCTGGTTCAAGCAAGGCCGGCTGCGCGGGGCCAGCACCTGCTGTTTGCAGGTGCGCAGCGGGAAAATGCGATTCAGCAGTTTGAGTGTTTCATGCACTGCTCCCACCTGGGTGTAGGGGCCAAAATACCGGGCCCCGTCCTTAACCACCCGCCGGGTGATGAACACTCTGGGGAATTGCTCATTGGTAGTTACCTTGATATAAGGATAAGATTTATCGTCCTTTAGAATAATATTATACCGGGGGCGATGTTCCTTGATTAAATTAGCCTCGAGAATAAGGGCCTCCACCTCGGAGTCGGTAGTGATATACTCAAAATCCCGGGCCCGCTCCATCATGGCCCGCACCTTGGCATCGCGCTCCGCCGCAGCACTGAAATAAGACCGCACCCGGTTCTTCAAAGACACGGCCTTACCTACATAGATAATTTGCTCATCACCGTCCCGAAACAAATACACCCCTGGACTCTCGGGCAACTGAGCCAGCTTATCACGCACTCCTACACCCCCCTCTTTTGGGGTCAGGCTTTAACTTTATTAAAGCAACTGTATTATTTTAATATACCGATTATGCAGTTAGTTTAAGAAAGTTTAAGCCTGACCCCTTTTATTTTGCCGTCCTCGTTAGACAGATTCTGCTCCACCCATTTAACAGACTTGGAAATGGTTACGTCACTGCAGCCCAAATACTTAGCTACGTCACGCAAACGATGGCCCGCCATGCGGCAAGCCAGGTAAGCAAACAACCGCCGAGCCAGCACTGCCCGGCTACCCCGGCCGGCCCCTAAAACTAGCCCGGGCTCTATTGCCAATTCAGTGCATAGCTGCCTCATTATATCTTCCAAGCCGTTGTGTAGCATATGTGGCTGTTTATAGTCTGCATTACAATGCCTCACATCAGGTGGACTTATCTGACGGGGAATGGATTCAGGCGTTAGTTTATAATCATCTATTACCGTTCCACCGTAGGTAGCCAACAGGTGTTTGATAAAGTCCGTTTTAACAAAAGATAATTCATTGTAAAAATAGCTCCGATGGCTGGACCAAATATATTTTGTAGGCTCGTCAACAAGCCCGGCCTTTACCGGATTAAGGTGAATATAACGGATGAGTTCCAAAAGGTACTCGTCCCTGTCTACATAGATGCTATTATAACGGCCCTGAAAAACATGCCCAACCAGCTGCTGTTCTTTGTTAAAGTACTGGGTATATGTCTGCTGCAATCCCTGCATAAATTTGGCAAGAGAGACATCGCCAATTTTAAGGAGCATGTGCACGTGATTGGGCATTAGCGCATACCCGTGCACCTCGACATTGTAACGCCGGCTATAATGGTTCATTAACCGCACGTAAGTTTTATAATCCTCATTTTCTTTGAAGATATACTGTTTGCGGTTGCCACGGGCCATCACGTGATAAAAAGCACCAGGCAAATGCAACCTTGGCTGGCGGGGCATATCATAATCCCTCCCAACAAAGTAATTACTTACCTCATTATAGCACATGCGTTCCTCACTGAAATGATTAGATAAGTTAGTTTAATAAAGTTTAAGCCTGACCCCTTAAAAATTGGGCGGTGTAGGAGATCGGCGACTGGGCCAGGTCCTCGGGGGTGCCGGAAGCCAGAATTTCACCGCCGCGGTGGCCTCCTTCGGGACCCAGGTCGATGATATAGTCCGCAGTTTTAATTACGTCCAGGTTATGTTCAATCACCAGCACGGTATCACCGGCGTCCACCAGGCGGTGCAACACGTTAAGCAAGCGGTGAATATCCGCCATGTGCAGGCCGGTGGTAGGCTCATCCAGGATGTACAGCGTTTTGCCGTTGGAACGCCGGGACAGCTCGGTGGCCAGCTTGACCCGCTGGGCCTCACCCCCGGACAGCTCGGTAGCGGGCTGGCCCAAACGGATATAGCCCAGTCCCACATCAAATAGCGTCTGCAGCTTGCGCTGGATTTTAGGCAGGTGCCGGAAAAATTCCAAGGCCTGCTCCACGTTCATGTTAAGCACATCAGCAATACTTTTGCCCTTATACTTAACCTCCAGGGTCTCCCGGTTATAGCGTTTGCCCTTGCACACCTCGCAGGGTACGTATACATCGGGCAAAAAGTGCATTTCTATTTTAATAATCCCGTCCCCGCGGCAGGCCTCGCACCGGCCGCCCTTGACGTTAAAGCTGAACCGGCCCGGCCGGTAGCCCCGGGCCCGGGCCTCAGGGGTTTGGGCAAAAAGATCCCGAATATCGGTAAATACCCCTGTGTAAGTGACCGGGTTGGAGCGGGGAGTACGCCCGATGGGCGCCTGGTTCACCTCGATCACTTTATCCAGGTGCTCCAGGCCCCGGATTTCCCGGCATTCTCCGGGCTTCGCCTTGGACCGGTGCAGCTCATGGGCCAGTTTTTTATAGAGAATCTCGTTCACCAGCGTGCTTTTGCCCGAACCGGACACACCGGTAACGCAAATGAACAGTCCCAGGGGAAAGGTCACATCAATGTTCTTTAAATTATGCTCACTAGCCCCAATTACTGTGATAGATTTGCCGTTTGGCCTGCGACGCACAGCAGGTACCGGAATAAATTTGTGGCCGCTCAAATACTGGCCGGTGATAGATTCGGGCACCTCCATGATATCCTGCACCGTACCGCTGGCCACTAAATGACCGCCATGTTCCCCGGCCCCCGGTCCAATGTCAATAATATGGTCGGCAGCATAAATAGTTTCCTCGTCATGCTCAACTACAATCAACGTGTTTCCCAAATCCCGCAAGTGCTCCAAAGTATCCAGCAGCCGCCGGTTGTCCCGCTGGTGCAGCCCAATACTTGGCTCGTCCAATATATACAGCACTCCCATCAAACCACTGCCAATCTGGGTGGCCAACCGGATGCGCTGGGCCTCGCCGCCTGACAACGTGCCCGACGTCCGGTCCAAAGTCAAGTAATCCAAGCCTACGTTAATTAAAAAGTTCAACCGGGCCTTAATTTCCTTGAGCACCTGCCATGCAATCAGCTGCTCCCGCTCGCTGAGCTCCAGCCCCTGCAAAAAGCTCTGCAAATCCAGCACTGACAGGGCAGTTACCTCGTTAATCGAACGGTCTCCCAATTTCACCGCCAGCGCCTCGGGCTTGAGCCGGGCTCCGCTGCAGGCCGGGCAGAGGCGTGTGCTCATGTACTGTTCAATTTCCTCTCGCATGTAGTCCGAGTTGGTTTCCCTGTACCGGCGGTTCAAATTATTAATTACGCCCTCAAAGGGCACTCGATAACTATGCTGGATACCCATGGAATTGGACAGGGTCATTTTGATATTCTCCTTGCCCGTGCCGTACAGCAGCTTGTCCAGGTGGCCGGTATCCATTTCCCGCACCGGGGTATCCAGGTCAAACCCGTAGTGCTCCGCCACAGCCTCCAAGTAACGCATGCCGTTAAAGCTTTTCAGCCAGGGCTCGATGGCTCCCTGGTGCACGGACAGATTTTTATCCGGGATTACCAGTTCCGGGTCCAACTCCAATTTAATACCGAGCCCGGTGCATTCCGGGCAAGCCCCGTAAGGACTGTTAAAGGAAAACAGCCTCGGGGCAATCTCAGTAATATTCACACCGCAGTCGGTACAGGCAAAGTTTTCGCTAAAGACAATTTCTTCGCCATCCACCACGGCTGCCACGGCCACTCCGCCCCCGTGCTTGAGCGCTGTTTCCAGAGAGTCGGCCAGTCGCTTGGCCGAGCCCGGGCGGATAACCACCCGGTCCACCACAATTTCTATGGCATGCTTTTTATTTTTATCCAGCTTGATATCATCATTAACATCCAGCACTTCGCCGTCCACCCGCACCCGGACGAACCCCTCCCGGCGGGTTTCTTCCAACAATTTAACATGCTCGCCCTTTTTACCCCGCACCACCGGGGCCAAAAGGTGCAGCCGGGTCCCCTCGGACAGAGCCAGCAGCTGATCCACAATTTGCTGCACCGTCTGCCGGGTAATGGGTTTGCCGCATTTGGGACAATGAGGCCGCCCGGCCCTGGCAAACAGCAGCCTCAAATAGTCATAAATCTCGGTGACAGTACCCACAGTGGAACGGGGATTGTTACTGGTGGTCTTCTGATCAATGGAAATGGCCGGGGACAGTCCTTCGATATAGTCCACATCGGGTTTGTCCATCTGGCCTAAAAACTGCCGGGCATAAGCCGACAGCGATTCCACGTACCGGCGCTGACCCTCGGCGTAAATGGTATCAAAAGCCAGGGAGGATTTGCCCGACCCCGACAAGCCGGTAATAACCACCAGTTTGTCCCGGGGGATTACCACGTTAATGTTCTTCAGATTATGGGCGCGGGCGCCCCGGACCACAATTTTGTCCTGCATGAAAGGCCTCCGTAATTATAATAATCACCCGGCCCGTAAGCCGGATTAAGCGCCTGGTTAATATGCCGGGTGTAAAACGTTGACAAAAAAAAGAACCCTAAAAACATTTTACTACATCAAATTAAACCGTGTTATGATACAATTAATAGACATATCGTTTTTCAGGTATCAAGTAAGCAAATAGAATTATCTATTTGTATAATATAATAAGCGGAGGGACTAATAAAGGCATGTTAGCCAGGGAGTGTATACCATATTTAGTTCTATTAGCATTACTAAGCCTGATTTTTTATACCCTTAGTCCTGCATTAGCTATTATAACAGTGTTTTTATTGTTGTTTGTGATCTTCTTTTTTCGCAATCCTCCCCGGAAGGTTGCGCCAAATATCAACCACATTTTGTCTGCAGCCGACGGTACTATCAAAGCCATCCAGGAAATTGATGAGGGTACGTTTATCCAAGGCCGGGCGATAAAGATAAGCATATTTTTATCCCTATTTGACGCGCACATCAACCGCAGCCCGCTAAGTGGGGAAATCACTTACACGTCATACAGACCGGGCAAATATTTGCCGGCTTTTAAAAGCCATGCTTCCGATATTAACGAAAGAAACACCCTGGGCATAGAAAACGGTGACATAAAAGTGCTGGTCCACCAAATTACCGGCTTTGTGGCTCGGCGCATTGTATTTTATAACCGACAGGGTGACTACTTAAAACAGGGACAAATTTTTGGACTGATTAAATTTGGTTCCTGCACGGAAATAATTGTACCTGCCGACACCAAAATAGTGGTGCAATTAGGCCAAAAGGTGCGGGCAGGAATAACCGTCATAGGAGTGTTAAATGATGATTAACGGCAACTCGCCCATAACCCAGCTGCCCAACGTATTAACCCTGTGCAACATAGTTATGGGTTTAAGTTCAATTATAACCGCGTCTTTGGGTAATTTTACCCTGGCCGGACTGCTCATCATCATCGGCGCGATTTTCGACCGCCTGGACGGCCACGTGGCCCGAAAGTACCAGGTAACCAGCGAAATGGGCAAGCAGCTCGATTCGTTGTCCGACCTGATAACTTTTGGCATTGCCCCGGCCATTTCTATATTCCTACTTAGTTTTACCAATACTTTTGTATTAGGCTTTATCATGACCGTTGTTTTTGTCACCTGTGGTGCCTACCGGCTGGCTCGCTACAATTTAATTGATTTTTCCGGTGTTTATATTGGTCTGCCCATCACCGTGGCCGGATTTTTACTGGCCCTATTGACTTTATTGCAAACGCAAATGGCTGTCCACCCTTATTGGATAGCGGTTGGTATGCTGCTGTTAAGTTATCTGATGATATGCAAAAGGGAAATTAAGAAAGTTTGATGGGGCCAAGCCGGTCAGCTACGCTGTTTCCGCTATTTTAAAGCCGAAGTTGGCAAAATTCACATCAAAAGTAAAGGCCGTGTCCATCCCCAACCGCTCCATCACCGCAAAACTAATTGCATCAACGAGGGTACAATCTCCACCGCGGCCGGACAGCAATATCTCCATGGCCCGCTTTTCATCCATAGAACCGGCCTGTTCCACCGGCCAAATATTACTGCGTACCCACAGCCTGGCTGCATCCGGTCCCAGGCGGGCAACCAGCAACGTATGGATCTCTGCCAATATATAATTAGTTAGTACTGGCAAGGCTCGCCGTCTTTGCATTTTCCGCAAACCGGCTACCGCGGCCGGATGGTTTTTATCATCCCGGCAAAGCAGAGCAAATACTGCTCCCGAATCCACCAATATCTTTTCCATCAGCCCAGCTCCCCGTCTGCCAAGCAGTTATCGTGTTCCATTGAAACAGTGGCAGCACGACGGCGGTCATCAAAAATCCCCACCATATCCCAGATGGGGTCATTTTCACTTAGTGGCGTCAATTCGTAAACTTTTTTAAGCAATAGTGTGTCACCCTTGACGCTAACAGATAAGTGAGAACCTTTGTCCAATCGCAATTTATCCCGATACTCCTTGGGTAAAGTAAGCTGTCCTTTACTGGTTAGCTTTACCAATTCGACTTGCAAAGTAAAACTCCCCCTCCTCCAATATTCTCTGGTTTTTAGTTATGGCAATCGTTTTTTATCCTTACTTATTTTCTTACTATACCAAAGGCATTTTTTGGAATCAAGGGCTGGAGGATATATTATTTCGCATACATCGTGTCAAATGTCAAGGTCTGACCCCTCTTAGTTCGAGGATAGCGTCGCGAAGTTGGGCTGCTTGCTCGAATTCCAGGCGCCGGGCTGCTTCTTGCATTTCTTTCTCCAGGCGGGCCAGCAGTGTTTTAATTTCTTTTTTGCTCAGCTTGCCTTTTTTGGCCTCTATGGCGGCATCGTAAACCGCCGGTGTTTCGGCCACCTTGGTAGCCTCGATAACACTATGCACCGCCTTGCGAATGGTTTGAGGCGTAATGCCGTGGACCAGATTGAACTCGGTCTGCAGCTTGCGGCGGCGCTCGGTTTCATTAATCGCCCTGGTCATGGAATCGGTAATTGTATCGCCGTACAGGATCACCCGCCCGTTGACGTTGCGGGCCGCCCGGCCGATAGTCTGAATCAGTGAGCGTTCAGAGCGCAAGAACCCTTCTTTGTCTGCATCGAGAATGGCCACCAGGCTTACCTCGGGTAAGTCCAAGCCCTCCCGCAGCAGGTTGATACCCACCAGCACATCAAAGGTGCCCAACCGCAAGTCCCGGATTATCTCCATCCGTTCAATAGTGTGCACCTCAGAGTGCATGTAACGTACCCGGATGCCCGATTCTCGCAGGTAATCGGTCAGGTCCTCGGCCATTTTTTTGGTTAAGGTGGTGATTAACACCCGCTCCTGCCCGGCCACCCGCCGGTTGATTTCGCCGATTAAATCATCAATCTGGCCACGGGTAGGCCGGACAGACAATTCCGGATCCACCAGGCCGGTGGGGCGGATAATCTGCTCTACCACCTGACCACTATGCTCCAGTTCATACGGGCCGGGGGTAGCGGACACATATATCACTTGGCCCAGCCGTTCTTCAAATTCCTCAAAGGTTAGGGGGCGGTTATCAAAAGCCGAGGGCAGGCGAAAACCGTAGCCCACCAGCGATTCTTTGCGGGAGCGATCCCCGGCATACATAGCCCGCACCTGGGGAATGCTCACATGGGATTCATCGATCATCATTAAAAAGTCATCAGGGAAATAGTCCAACAGCGTGTATGGCGGCTGGCCGGGCTGCCGCCCGGTGAGATGACGCGAGTAATTCTCAATACCGTTGCAGAACCCCATCTCCCGCATCATCTCAATATCGTAACGAGTACGCTGCTCCAACCGCTGGGCCTCCAGCAGTTTTTCCTGCCCGCGCAGCTCGGCCAGGCGCTGCTCCAGTTCCTCCTCAATGCCGGCGATAGCCACCTCCATGCGCTCCCGGGAAATAGCGTAATGACTGGCCGGGAAAACCGAAACGTGCTGGCGTTCCCCGATAATTTCCCCGGTAAGCACGTCGAATTCCAGCAAACGCTCAATTTCATCGCCAAAAAAATCTACCCGGATGGCCTGCTCCGAATTGCCGGCCGGGAATACTTCCACCACGTCGCCCCGCACCCGGAAAGTGCCCCGGGTGAAGTTGATGTCGTTGCGCTCGTACTGGATGTCCACCAGCCGGCGCAGCACGGCGTCCCGGTCATATTCGGCCCCTTTGCGCAGGGACAGCACCAGGGTGCTGTACTGTTCAGGGTCACCCAGACCGTATATACAGGACACGCTGGCCACGATAATTACGTCCCGCCGCTCGAACAAAGCACAGGTGGCCGAGTGGCGCAGCTTATCAATCTCGTCATTCACGGAGGAATCCTTTTCTATATAGGTATCGGTGTGAGCAATATATGCCTCTGGCTGGTAATAATCGTAATAACTTACAAAATAATCCACCGAGTTATTCGGGAAAAACTCCTTAAACTCACTGCACAACTGCGCAGCCAGTGTTTTGTTATGGGCCAGCACCAGCGTGGGCCGCTGCACCCGCTGGATCACCTGGGCCATAGTATATGTCTTACCGCTGCCGGTCACACCAAGCAGCGTCTGGTGTTTCAGTCCGTCATTGAGCCCCTCGACCAGCTCATTAATCGCCCGGGGCTGATCACCCCGGGGCACATAGGAGGATTTTAATTCAAATTGCATAACTTTCACCCCAGTGTATTATATCACACCAAGCAACAGTTCGATAAGGGGGTCAGACCTTGACATTTGACAATTATGTCAAATGTCAAGGTCTGACCCCCGTTAAAACCTTTTCGCATACTATTGCCGTAATTAGGCAAAATATTGTTAACTTTAGTTAAGGGAGATGATATTCATGAGTTCACCATATTATCAGAAGCAACCGGGGCAAATTATGCCTGAACCGCCCAATGTAAACAGCACCAAAGACCATCTTTACCTGAAAGACGCCCTATCGTGGGAGCTCACCGCTATGAAGATGATCCACCACGGTGCCAGAAACTGCATGGACCCGGAAATCCGGGACTACATGGACCGGGCCGGCCAGATGCACCAAATGCATTATCAAATTCTATTGAACCATTTAAACCCTGCCAATATGGCTAATCACTAAAGTCTATTAAGGGAGGTTTTAATTTGTTTAATCAACAGCAAAGCATTATGAGCATGCCGGGTATGCCGGGCGGTCAATACATACCGGGCCGGCAAAGTATGTCAAGCCAACAAGGCATGCCAAACCAGCAGCAAAATATGATTAAAAATCCCCAGTCCAATCTGCTCCCCGAGGTAAAGAGCGCCGGCATCAACGACCGGGATACCTTGAATTTCGCCTTGTCCCAGGAAAAATATATCACGGACAATTTAAATGTATTTGCCCGTGAAGCCGGCCACAGGCAGTTGCACAACGATGTGATGCGTATTTTTAATGAAACTCACGCCATGACCCGCGAGTTGTTTGATCTTATGTTCAGGAAAGGCTGGTACACCCTGGAACCCGATCAGCCGCAAAAAATGGCGCAAACGTACCAACAATTCAGCCGGTATAGCTCCCAGTTTCCTTATCCAATGTACCAGTAAAAAGCCGCTTCTTTAGCAATATATACTCCGTTGCACATTTTCAATTAGGCTATTCTTATAACAAGAGGCTGTTAAGAAGCAGCCTCTTGTTATAAGCAAAACCTGCCCGCCCTGCTGCCCCCTTACCCTTAAACTCCCACGCGGCGTTGCAGCACAATCCGGCATGAAAATAGGTATGGATTTAAACTGATCACAACTGCCTTTGATCACAATATATTGTTGCTACAAGAACACCTATCAAATTTCAGATGATCGGGCTGTTGTGCCCTGCAAAAAAAGAGGAAGCAATAGATGGATACAATACGTACATGTTATGCCGGCTCACAGCTTCGTAAACCCGCAGGTCCGGCCACCAATCAAACAACACCGTTCCGGCCCAATAAGCCATGCGTAAAAATTTCCACAAGCTGGCCAACAGCCTCGTCAAAGGTCAATCCATTGTCCAGGATAAATTCCGGGTTTATTACAGCCTGAATGGAGGCTAAAAATGCCGCCATAAAGATCTGTGGATCAATATCCCTAGCATAACCTTTTTTAGTCATGACCAGTTTGATAAAATGTTTAATTTTTCCCGTTCTAAAATCTTCTATTTTATGCCAAAAGTGCGGGTAATGTACCCGCAAATCCTGCAGTACCAGCGGGTTAATTAACCTCCCACTGGTTTGCGTTAAATGTCTGACCAGTGCTGCAAACATATCCGCAGGATTTTTTCCTTCACTGATAATACTTTCAATACCACCGGCAACATCAGCCATAAACTGGTCCAGCACAGCTTCAATTATTTCTTCCTTACCGGAAAAATACCGGTAAACAGTTCTTTTGCTCATGCCTGCCTGGCCGGCCAATTCATCCATGGTAAAATTATAAAAACCCCGAGTGTAAGATAACTCGGTTAATGCAGCGATGATGCGATCTCTCATTAAAACCCGGCACTCCTTTAAATAAAAAATTTTGGTACCTCTACGATAAAATGGTTTACCTGCGTAAGGCTGCACCGGTCAAATAACCTGCTAAGCAATTTTTTTCTTAAACTTTAATATGCTGAGCGTTAATAGCACCACCGAAAATACCAGCAATGAAACAACCTGCCCCACCAGGGAAGGAAAACCGATGCCTTTTAATACTATCCCCCTGATGATATCCAGGTAATAGGTCAGCGGGATGACACAGCTCAGGTAATAAATAAATTTGGGCATGGCCTCCCGGGGAAACATGAAACCGGACAGCAATATACTGGGCAGCATAACAAAAAAAGACATTTGGAAAGCCTGCATCTGGGTCTTAGCAATATTGGAAATCAATATGCCCAAGCCCAATGAAGCGGTGATAAAGAAAAGGGTTAGTAGGTACAGCTCCAGCAAACTGCCCCTGATGGGAACGTGAAAAATCAGCACCCCCACAAGCAGGGCCACGGTGATTTGCAGGTAACCCAGGATAATATAGGGCACTATTTTACCGATCATCAGCTCGTAAGACTTGACGGGCGTGACAATGAGCTGTTCCAAGGTACCCCGCTCCCGCTCCCGCACAATACCCATAGAAGTCATGATCACCATCGTCATGGTCACAATGATCCCCAGTATGGCCGGCACCATGTAATAAGCGGTGATACCGTCCGGATTGTACCAGGGGCGCACCCTGATATCATAGGGGAGTCCTTTAAACTGTTTACTTTGCAATAGAACTTTTTGTGACTCGATGAGTCCAATGGAATTAGCCACGGCCACGGCCTGGTTGGCCACCATATTATCACTGGCATCCACAATTACTTGCACCTGTCCTGATTCGCCCCGTTTGATATTGCGAGCAAAGTCCGGTGGAAAAATTATGCCTACTTTAGCCTCACCATTGTCGATCATTTTATTAACATCGGAATAACTGTTTACTGTATAGGACATATCGAAATAACCCGAAGCCCCGAAAGCGTCCAGCAAATCCCGGCTCTCCACTGAAAGTGACTGGTCAAATACCACGGTAGGTATGTGTTTAACCTCAGTCTGAATGGCATAGCCAAACAACAACAGCTGCACCAGCGGAAGCATAAAAATTAAGCCCAGCGTCATCCGGTCCCGGCGCATTTGTAATATTTCCTTATGTAAAACTGCAATAATCCTGCTCATCGGGCACCTCTCATCAACCGTTAAATTTTATTCGCCAGAGCAATGAATACATCTTCCAGGGAGGGGGTGATTGGTTTGGCCGGCACTCCCGTGAATTCCTCCAGAACCCCCAGGCCGGCCTCGTCCTCTAGCAGCACGTGCAGCAGCAGACCGTGCACAGAACATTCTTTTACATAAGGGAGTTGTTCGATGCTTTCCAGGCGCTCCATGATACCGGGCAAATCCAACTCCACCAAGCAACCTTCCAAAACGTTTTGCTTTAAATTGTCAGGGGTATCCACAGCCATCAACCGGCCGGATGAGATAAAGGCAATTTTATCGCAGTACTCGGCCTCATCCATAAAATGAGTGGTAACCATCACCGTAGTTCCCTCGCCGGCCAGTCGCCTGATAATGTTAAAAAAACGGCGCCTGCTGGTTGGGCTGACTCCACTGGTGGGCTCATCCAGAAAAACAATAGCAGGCCGAGCAATAATAGCACAGCCCAGAGCCAGCCTCTGCTTCCAGCCGCCGCTTAAATTGGCCGCCAGCTCATCCTCCCGTTCGGTTAATCCGGCCATGTTCAGCATTTCCTGCACCCGGCTTTTCCTTTCCCGGCGTGATACACTATACAGCCCGGCATAAAACTGCAGGTTTTCCGCTGCAGTTAAATCATTATACAGGCTGAATTTCTGGGACATGTAACCGATGCGCCGTTTAATTTTCTCGGTTTCCCGCGCCAGGTCGTAGCCTAATACAGTGGCTGTGCCCGATGTCGGCTCCAGTATGCCGCAAAGCATCCGTATAGCAGTGGATTTCCCTGCCCCGTTGGGGCCTAAAAAACCGTAAATCTCCCCCGGTTTAATCTGCAGGGTAAGTTTATCCACAGCCGTAAAATTGCCGAAGATTCTGGTCAGACGGTCGGTCGTTACAGCATATTCCACTAAAACACCTCTTTTTCGGCCAGCGCAATAAATACATCTTCCATTGTCGAGTTTACTTCGGACCAGCGCAGCCCCCCTTCTAGGCCACATGTTACCAAACGGTTCTCCATAGCCTGCCGGGCTGCCTGCACATCCTCCACCACCACGCGGTATTTATCGCCGTAATAGGATACATCCACCAATTGGGGTAAACCGTTAAAGATATCAGGCAGGCGGACGCCAACCCGCACCTCCAGCACCCGGTACGGGAAATTACTTTTCAGCCGGGCCGGCGAATCGGCCACCACCACCTTGCCCCGGTCCATAAAAGCTACCTTGGCGCACAGCTCGGCTTCGTCCATGTAAGGCGTGGAAACCAATATGGTCATACCCTCACTGTTCAACCGGTACAATAACCGCCAAAATTCCTTACGGGATCCGGGATCTACCCCATAAGTAGGTTCATCAAGCACCAGCAGTCCGGGTCTTGTGACCAGGGCGCAGGTCAGCGCCAGTTTTTGCTTCATGCCACCGGACAGGTTATCTGCCAAACGGTCTTTAAAGGGCAAAAGCCCGGTCATCTCCAGTATTTCTTCAGCACGTTCTTTTATCGTTGACCGGTTTATTTTATAAAGGGCACCAAAAAAATTAATATTTTCCATTATCGTCAGGTCACCGTAAAGACCGAACCGCTGAGGCATATAGCCAAGCATATCCCTGCCGGACCGTTTTTCATACACGGCGGGGATATTCAAAAGCACCTTCCCCTGATCGGGTACGATAAGCCCGCAAATCATGCGCATCAGGGTTGTTTTACCGGCCCCGTCCGGACCCACCAGGCCGTAAATATCCCCCGCGGGCACATGTAAATTAACTTCATTGACGGCAATAACCGGGCCAAAACTCTTGCCCAGGTTTTCTGTTTTAATCATGGGCCTTCCTCTTCCCAAACGTCACGTCTGCAGGCATACCCGGTTTTAAAACGTCCCCGGTTTCATCAATTTTTATTTTGACGGCAAACACTACGTTGGCCCGCTCTTGCTGGGTTTGAATAGTCTTGGGAGTAAACTCGCCCCGGGTGGCGATTTCCTCCACCACCCCTTTAAACACTTTGTCCATACCGCTAACGACAAACTGCACCTGCCGGCCTAATTTAATCAGGGGAAGGTCAACGGTGGGTATGTAAACCTTGATCCATAGGTCCTTTAAATCGGCCACCGTGGCCAGAGAAGCTCCCATCTGGACGTATTCCCCCACCTCATAATTTCTGGACAGCACCACCCCTGCGATAGGTGAATAAACATTCAAATCAGCCAGCAAGGCGTCACTGGCCTTGAGCACAGCCTTGCTGCGCTCCACCTCCGCTTGGGCGGCCTTGATCTGCTCCGGCCGGTTGCCCGCCTCCAGCAGGTTCAGCTTGGCCTCGGCAACCGCCAGCCGGTTTTTGGCTAACTCCGCATTCGTCTTAGCTTCATCATAGTCCGCCCGGGGAACAGCTCCGTTCTGGAAAAGAGTCTCCATTCTGCCCAAGTCCGTAGTGGCCTTATCCAAATTTACCCGCGCAATATTTACTCCGGACTCAGCCTCATTTTTTTCCTGCTCCCGGGCTCCGGATTGCAAATCAGCCAGCCGGGCTTCGGCCTCCAACACACCCAGAGCATCCCGCTCCCGCTGAGCCGCCAGGTCATTGCGGGATAGCTCGGCTACCAGTTGCCCACCGGTAACGGTGTCGCCGGTGTCCACAGCCAGCGTGGCAATCGTTCCCGCTGTTTTTACGTTTAACTCCACCGTGGTAGCCTCGATAGTGCCGGTGGCCTGGATAAGTGCAGCTTCACGCCGGTAATAATGTTCATAAGCCCAGTATGCGCCTGCTGCCAGCAGTAATATTACCAGCACGGCTGCAACCTTTTTCTTGATATTCATAACTAACACTACCTTCGTCAATTAATAGATTGATTTGTTAATTATTGCGATATGTGGCAATATGTAAACTATATTTACCAATTTAGTTTACTCAGTAACATAATAACATTCTTACTGATAAACGACAATATACTTAGTTACTTTTTGTGAAATGTTGGTACCCTGTAATCATTCAACTTTCAACACTTGGAAACTAGCTAATCGACATCAACTATATGGTAAAATAAGTTTTAAAAAAAAATTAAATTTTATTAAAAGGAAATAAACACCGCTATGTCGAAAATTTTATTAGACATAAGACCATAATTAAAGGAGTGATTAGTTATGCCAAAGCTTACCGGTACCGTCAAAGATGTCTTTACCAAAACTGCCATTTACCCTGTAGCTACAGCCTCCAAAGATGGTGTTCCTAACGTAGTGCCTATTCACTTTGTGAAAATTTATGATGAAGATACTATCCTGCTGGTTGACAACTTTATGAATAAAAGTTTGAAAAATTTGCAGGAAAACCCCCAAATAGCCATTAGTGTTTGGGATATGAACACAAATCAGGCTTATCAAATCAAGGGGCAGGCCACCATTGTTACATCCGGTAAACCATTCGATGAAGCTATAGCCTGGGTAAAAAAAGGGATGCCGGATGTAAACCCCAAATCGGCAATTCTTATGCAAGTCACCCATATTTATAACACCCAGCCCGGTTCTGATTTAGGTAAAGAATTATAATTGACACATAAAAAAGTCCTGCCTAGATGAGCAGGACTTTTTTATTTTTTTCTAAAATAAAATCGATACGGTAGCTACCTGATTTCACGCTCACTCACGCCGTAGAACAGCACCCTTTTCACCGTAGCTAGAAAAACTGCATTGTGATTCCATTTAAATACAACCTTTATATTTAATGCTAAAGAAGTTTGGGCAATTATTCAGCAGCTTGATGTATGGCCTTGATCCTGGCCAAAGCCGGCGGGTGACTATAGCTGAACCATTCTATAAAAGCAGGCGGAGCCACGTCGGATAAATTCTTGCCGGCTAGGTTCACCTGCAGCCGCTCAGCGGCCGTGGCATCACCGGTCAGCTGCACTGCCACCCTGTCGGCCTCAAACTCCATATTCCTGGAGAAGTGATTCATTAGAGGGCTGGCAGTAAAGGAAACCAGCGCCATAAATAAGACAATGACCGCCCAAGTGTAAGGCTGATAATGCCCGTAAGGGGATATATTTGGTATAGTTGTTTTCAATGTGATAAACAACAGACCCCAGATGATGAAATTGGCCAGCACTCCCAAGCCCAGTCCTTTAACAATATGCCACTGGCGCCAGTGAGCCATTTCATGGGCTACCACCGCCTTAACTTCGTCAGGAGGGTAATCAGCAAGCAGATTATCATACAATACAATGCGCCTGGTGCTGCCAAGACCGGTGAAATAAGCGTTAGCCTTGGTGGTACGCAGACTGGCGTCCATCACCAGCACCCGGTCCACCGGCAGACGCGCTTTTTGGGAAAGCTCATCCACCATAGCTAATACCGCCGGGTCTTTGGTTGGCTCGAAGCGGTTAAACAAAGGGGAAACCAGCACCGGCCAGAGAAAGCTCTGCACCACCAGCCACAGTGATAAAAAGGCCGCTCCCACCAACCACCAGGCACTGGACCAGCGTCCTATAATCCAAAACAGCAAGGCCACACCCATAGCGGACAGCACCACTTCCAAACCGGCGGATTTGAAATAGTCCAGCCACCAGCTTCCCAACGATTGTGTAGAAAATCCCCAGCGATGCTGCCAGTAGTAGCCGCCAAAGAGGTCAAAAGGCAGGTTAATCAGCCTCAGCAGCAGCCACAGTACTAAAAAGAAGGCTACATAGCCCACCAACCCGCTCCCGGTAAACTGCTGAATCCACCGGGAAAGGGCCACTGCCCGGCCCCCAAACACCAACCACAGCAAAAAAGCTATTTGCGTGATGAAACCGACAATGAACACCAACCGCATTCCCCGCACGTAGTCACGCCCTTGACTTACCTGCCGGGCACTAAAATATTGGCCGATCTCAGGGTTAACCCGGCCGGGAAACAGTGTAAACCATAGAAAAAGCAGGCTGAATACGCCGGTCAACACAATCAGCACTAACCAAATGCTGTTTAGTTTTAGCTGCAAATGCATTCCTCCTATGCTATGTACTAAAATCCAAGCTGTATATCAGGTTATGTGTAAATGCATTGCATTATGCCATTTAATAATATATCGGAAGGACAACCGGGCACCCTGGGCCGGGGGCAGTTAAATTAAATTTAGACGATCTCCGGCATCCCCCAAACCGGGTACTATATAAGCGTTATCGTTTAGGCCCGGGTCGATAACCGCGGTGATAATCTTAATCTTCGGAAACTTATTATGCAATTGGGTAATCCCCCGTTCTACAGCCAAAGCGCATACCAAAGTAATTTGCTCCGGTTTATAGCCTTTAGCAGTGACTAATTCCAGGGCTTTAACGCTGCTGTTACCTGTAGCCAGCATGGGATCCACTACAAATACATGGTCGAAATCTGCACAGCAATCCGGCACGGTATCCAGATAAGCAACTGCCTGCAAAGTGTCGTGATCCCGGGCCACACCGATGTGAGCCACTTTAGCGGCAGGTAAAATGTCCAAAACGCTTTCCACAAACCCCAGGCCGGCACGCAAAATGGGCACCAGCAGTATTCTGCCGTCGCGCAGCCTGGGACAGTTTATTTCCATTTCCAAGGGCGTTACCACAGGCTCCGTTACACATTCAATATCCCTGGTGGCTTCTATAGCTAAAAGCAGGCCCAACCTTTTCAATTCCTTGCGAAAGGCTTCGGTTTCCGTCCGCTTGTCCCGTAATATACGCAAACAGTTCCCTGCCACCGGGTGGTTCAACACAACTACTGAACTCATAGCTTAAACCTCCTTCTTAGGGGTCAGACCTTGACATTTGACACGCAGTTAAGTGTCAAATGTCAAGGTCTGACCCCCTTACGCATTACCACAGCATAAGGAACCCTCTTCCCAAAGGAAAAGGGTTCCTATGTTATAAGCCCGTAATGACCTGCGCTACAACCATTACGCGTATCTACGTAGCCCATGACAATCTTTCGACTGCCATGAACCATTACGACACCCGCAATGATCTTTGCTCGACTATTATGGATACCTGATGAGCCTGCACCAATCTCTCGACTGATGCAAACCCAAACAAAATTTAGCAAAATTTTTCGGCACCCATAATAATCTTAGCTCGACCGGTAAACATCCCTTACGACCATATGACAATCTTTAGGACTGCCATACAGCCTGCCGGAACACTTACCGATCTGCCCGCCGGCTAATACCGAGCCTGTTTGACCCGATATTAACCTTTGGCCGACTGTTACAAAGCCTTGCGACCTTGCAACAATCTTGGCTCGGCCATTACGAACCTTACGTTAGTTATTATGGCTTAATAATGAACAATTATAAGTGGTAAATTATTGAAATTTTACATGCTGAGCCTGATATTAAAGTGCCTTATTCATATTGCGCACAGCGCACATTTTACCGCACATGGTACAGGTGTCCTCATTTTCGGGCTGCGACTCAACCCGATATTTCCTGGCCTTATCCGGATCAATAGCCAGCTCAAACATCCGTGGCCAATCCAGACAGCGCCTGGCCTCGCTCATATCATCGTCCCACTGCCGTGCCCCGGCAATTCCTTTGGCTATATCGGCAGCGTGTGCGGCAATACGGGAAGCCATAATTCCTTCTTTCATGTCTTCCAGCGTAGGCAGGCGGAGGTGTTCAGCCGGGGTAACGTAACACAAGAAATCCGCGCCACTGGCCGCGGCAATAGCCCCGCCAATGGCGCCGGTAATGTGATCGTAACCGGGCGCAATATCCGTGACCAGCGGTCCAAGCACGTAAAAAGGAGCCCCATGACAGAGTTTCTTTTCCAAAATCATATTGGCGGCAATTTCATTTAAAGGCATATGTCCGGGTCCTTCTATCATCACTTGAACGCCTTTCTCCCAAGCTCTGCGAGTTAATTCACCCAAAACAATTAATTCGTGAACCTGCACGGCATCAGTTGCGTCTTTAAGGCTGCCCGGACGGCAGGCATCGCCTAAACTGATGGTTACATCATAGCGGCCGCAGATATCCAGCAGGTCATCGTAATATTCATAAAAGGGATTTTCCCGGTTATTCAGTTTCATCCAGGTATACAAAAGGGCGCCTCCCCTGGAAACAATATTGGTCAATCGACTGTTTTTTTTGAATGTGGCTGCAATATCACGGTTTATCCCCGCATGGATGGTCATAAAATCCACACCATCCCGAGCGTGCTTTTCCACTACACCCAATAATTCGTCTACAGTAATGGTTTCCAGCTCTTTATCGTACAAGCCCACCGCATCGTAAACCGGGACTGTGCCAATAGCCGCGCTCGACATATCAATTAGACGGCGCCTGAACTCTTCGGTTTTGCCATAACAGCTTAAATCCATTATGGCATCTGCCTGCAGCTGCAGTGCATAGCGTACTTTTTCCAATTCCGACTCTATATTGCAGCAATCCTGGGAAACGCCAAGATTAACATTGATTTTTGTTTTCATTCCCTCACCAATCCCGCAGGGGTCCAGTGAATAGTGGTTCCTGTTGGCCGGAATAACCACCCGGCCCCTGGCCACCAGTTCCATAAGCTTGGTCACATCTATATTTTCTTTACGGGCTACCGCCTCCATTTGCCCGGTTACTATACCCTGGCGGGCAGCATCCATTTGGGTATTATAACTCATGCTAACTCCTCCTTGTATCATGTTGCATTTGTGTAATCAAAATACATACCGGTTATGGCAACCTAACAATTAATAAGGCGCCACATGCAATTCTTCAGGCACGTCTTTTAAATACTTAATATTAATGCTTGGCTCAGGCCATCCATAGCCTGCTATAATTACATTATTAAGTATAAAAACGCACCATGTAAGTCAGGCGCGTTTTTTCACTATACCTTCCCTACGCGGGCATTACCCCGATCAGGTTCATGGGTCAGGCACTCAAAAGTCCTTTCTCAGCCCATAACATGAGCTCCCCAAAATTTTTTATGTTTATTATATCTATTACATTTTCCTTAGTCAACTATACCACAATGGGGTCAGACCTTGACATTTGACACTTAACTGCGTGTCAAATGTCAAGGTCTGACCCCAAACACAATACAATAATTGGCTTATTTTTTATTCCGGCTCATCTGCAGTTTTGGCATATTCGCATCAAGTTTATTTTGCACGTCAGGTAATAATGTTAACCGCTCCGGTGAGCCGATAAAATATCCCTTTTCTCTCAGACCCTGCAAGGACAACCGGTACATATCGGACCACCCGCAGCACCGCGTTACCGCCTGTTTAAGTAAACGCTCCGGCACCGGCTTGCCTGTTTTGGAATGCATTAAATAATGCACAGCTAAAATGGCAATTTCGTACTTAATTAACCGCGCCGGGTAAAATTGTTTTATTCTATCAGCTGCAGCAGACCAGTTTGCACCAACAAAAGAAAACACCTTTTCGTACTCTTTTTGTTCCATCTCCAGTGCCCGGGCTTCCATTTTTATATCCTCCCGGCTGGATGTTCTTTTAAAAAATTTTTCTTTTATAAAGCTCAGACCACCCTTTTTCTGGATAGTATCCTTGCCCAACAATCTGGCCAGCAACTCGGTTACACCTTCTTTATCCAGCCGCTCATTAGCCTGTAAACACTGCGAAATAATAATGCAGGAGGGACAACCGTTAAGGCACTTGCATCCCGTTACCAGTTCAAAACAACGCTCCAACACAATTTTGATATCTTCATATACCGATTCTGCCAATCCCACGCCGCCCGCGTAGTTATCATAAATATATATTTGCGCCCGGTCACCTTGCACCTGCAAGCTGGCTCCCAGATCGTTGCGTTCACACATCACTTCTAAAGGAATGATAATGTGGAGCAGGTGTTTTAAGGCATGGGCCGCACCGTACTTAACTTCCTGCTCAAGACTCTGCAAGTCAATATCCAGCCAGATACCCACCGTAGGAAAATCAATAGGCTTTAGCGCTTGCCCAAGCTCGATGGCCTTTTGGTTTTCTTTTTGCGTGTCTCCAACGTTAATGAGGTTATAACTGGCCAAGCTTTTATGTATATTGAGCACCCCGCTGTAAACTACCACATTCCCTTCCCGGTAAGTACGCTCAATCTTTTCCACGGTAATTTTGGAATCAATATTGGCTCGGGTAATAAAACCTTTTAGGCCGGCAGGTAAATCCCGCAGCTTAATAGACTTGGTTTTATAATCAATACTCTCCACCAGGTATACCCTGTTATAGACAGGTAGTATGGCTCCCGGGTAGACATCCCTGATCACGTCATCGTAATTATACTCCTCCAGTAATTGGCCCTGGGGACTGATGGTATGATAATTGTCACTTTCACCCCGCAAATTAAAAAACTCCGGCTGCCCCGCCGCGCCATAAACCCTGGGCGGGCCGGTTAATGGTTTGAGACGCCCGTGTTTTAATAACAGTTTAACTGCCGCATAATATGTATCCCGGTCCCAATAAACGGTATCTTCTTTACTGAGAGGCAGCTCTTTAGCGGCCAAGGGCAGGTGATCCACTAAAAACTGCATTTTTTCGCTGACCACTGCTTTTTCAAATGGCTGTCCGAAAAAATATTGCGGGTGGCGCACAATATATAAATCCAGCGGGTCTTCATTGGCCATTAGTACAATTAAAGACTGCTGCCCTTTTCTCCCCACCCGTCCCGCCTGCTGCCAGGTGGACGAAATACTGCCGGCAAAACCAGCCAGTATACAGGTGTCCAGTTCCCCCACGTTTATGCCCAATTCCAAAGCGTTGGTGGTAATAACACCCTTCAAACTGCCGGTAAACAACTTGTGCTCGATTTCCCGGCGCATTTGCGGCGCGTAGGTACCCTTGTATGGTGTGATCGTCCCGGCCACGCCGGGGTAATTTTCCCGGATAACCCGGTAAGCCGATTCGACTACCCGCCGGGAGCGGCCGAACATAATAGTGCGCCTCCCGGATTCCACATAGCGCCCCACGGCCCGGGCCGCTTCGAAATGAGTTAGCCGGCGCTTGATTTGTCCATCATTGGTTTGATAAGTAGGCGGCTCGTATAAAACCATCGTTTTTTCACCGGCCGCCGATGTTTCCGTAGTCACCACCGCAAAATCCAAGCCTACCAGACTAGCGGCAAATTCACCGGGATTGGCAATGGTTGCCGTACAAAGGATAAACACCGGCCTGGCCCCGTAATAATTGCAAACCCGCCTGAGCCGGCGAAAAACCTGCAGGCAGTGACAGCCCATCACGCCCTTTAAAACGTGAGCTTCATCAATAACTATATATTTCAATCCACGCCAAAAATTTGGCCAATCAACGTGTCTGGGCAGCAGGCAGGCGTGAATAAAATCAGGAGTGGTGATCAGCACACCGGCACCGTTAATGATATCCCGGCGTTGGTTAAAGGACGTATCACCATCGCATGCAGCAATAACCGGCTTTCCCCGGGGCCAATCAATAGTTGCGGCAATATCTTGCATTGCTTTCATCTGGTTCTGACCCAACGCTTTAGTGGGGGTAATGTACAATGCTCTGGACTGCGGCCGGCTGATAAGTTCACTGAATACTGGAATGGTGTAAACTAAAGACTTACCGCTGGACGTGCCGGTGGTTATAATGACATTGCGACCCTCCATAATATTGCCTATTGCCTGCGCCTGATGTGCATACAGCCGCCCAATACCCTGCCCGGCCAGCGAGCTCGCCACGGCCCCGGCAACACCCGGCGGAAAGGGCGCGTACCGTGCCTCCTGAGGTGGTATTACATGCACGGATTTTACCCCCCGTTGGTCCAGCAACCTATACATGGTATCCCCCTCCTGTTTACTTCTTTCAGACAGTTAATTATATACTGTCTGAAGTGTTATGGACAAGTAAAGACATGGGAGGCATGAGGGGCAGACAGGAACAAACATAAGACTGTTGTCGTAGATATTAAAACATCCCCTTGTCGACTTAACTCCCCGTTAACCCGTGTTTAAGCATTTTTCATTCTTTTAATAGTATTTTTTGGACTCTTATCAATGCAGGCAAGTTTAAGGTTGCCATATTTATTAATAACGACAGCATAGCCATTCAAAAATAATTTGTAATCTTTTCTAGCCTCATTCAATATAAAGTTAATAATTTTTCTTCTTATTTCATTTTGATTTTTATCAACTGGATAGAAAAAAAATGTAGTCCTTGTCCCATTAAGATTTTTAATTTCAACCCTTACTAAAAGTTTGTTATCAGCCAAATTCGAATATGCCTTATAAGGGTTAAAAACTTTGCGGTCAATTCCCCCTAACTTGTTACATATCTCACTAAGTTCCACCTCTTTTTCATTATGCATTCCAAAAACCTCGCCGCGCCTAAATGAAACAAGAAAGTCACCAAACTTAGCTTCCACTTTGTCACCTCCTAAAAATATAAAAAAAGCTTTGCCACATTGAAAAGAGACAAAGCTTTACAGCAAAATAAAGCTCAATTCTCCTTTCCACAATGGGAGGCACACTAGTTTCCTCATGCACCCGAAAGGCCGGGCAACCATACTTTTGCTTAGGTCACCGGGCTCAGAGATTTGATTTATGTATATTCTTAACGCTTGGAGGTGGGAAATGGTTATGGAAAGAAGCTTCCCATAACCATTTAGAATTACCGGTATTAACTGTTCAGCCTGTCGGGAAAGAACAGCGGTTGGCCATATTTGTCCACACCAAATTCTTTAATTATTTCTTGAGTATCTTTATCGATCATAAACTCTACGAACGCCTGGGCACCTTCCGCATTAATCCGTTCAAATTTTTCCGGGTTGACCTGCATGACGTGGTAAATGTTCTTTAGCACCTCATCGCCCTCGGAAACAACCTGCAGATCGATATTTTTAGATTGGGCCAGGTATGTGCCGCGGTCACTCAATATATAGGCCTGTTTTTCAGTGGCCACAGTAATGCTGGCACCCATGCCTTGTCCAGTTTCCTGATACCACTGCTGAGCTTTGGGTTCTATATCAGTACTCTTCCATATAGCCAGTTCTTTTTTATTTGTGCCTGAATCATCACCGCGGGAAATAAAAAGCGCTCCACTGTCGGCTACCTTTTTGAAGGCTTCGGCTATATCAGTGGTTCCCTTTACTTTTGCCGGGTCGCTGGGTGGCCCCAGCAGCACAAAATCATTGTGCATAACTAGCTGGTAATTAATGGCTACCTTGCTGTCCACCAGCGGCTTTTCAGAAGCCGGGGCATGCACCAACAGCACATCGGCGTCTCCCCTTTGCCCCATTTCCAAGGCCTTTCCGGTACCTACGGCCACTGTTTTTACAGTGTAGCCGGTTTGTTCATTGAATGTAGGTACCAGTACATCCAGTAGTCCACTATCCTGGGTACTGGTGGTGGTGGCCAGAATGATATCCTTGTTCTGTGGTTGGTCTTTAGTGGTATCTTGACCACATCCAACCAGCGTTAAGGCCAGCGCCAGCAACAAAACGAGTACTATAACAGGGCTTTTCATTTTCATTGACATATTCCTCCGTTTCCTTGAGTTTTTTATATATTTTCCGGCGTAGTTTTTAGTCTTAAGTGTCACATCCTTTCTCCTCGTGGTATCAAAACATCAAAATAAAACAAAGGCCTGCATTGCCAAAAAAGAGCAACGCAGGTCTTAAAAACCCACAAGTTTCTCTTCTTTCCGCAATGGGAGGCATTTCGGTTTCCCGGTATGCCTTACGGTCGAACCGCCATAACATTAATGTCTAAGGCACGTCCGACTCGAAGAGTTATTATTTTAAATATACTATACCTTAGGAGGGTTGTATATGCAATATGAATAATCTTTGTATATCTTAAAACATTTTTTACTCCTTAAGTTCGCCCTTTGGCTGCGGACTCAAGCAGCCGGCCCAGTTCGCCGCATACGGGACAGGCAGGGGCTTCAATATCGTTACTATAGGGGTTGTAAACAACGATTTGGTTATACAACTCGTTTTTGTACTGTACCTCAAGCTTGATGTGAACGCAAGGCAGGTGGTAGGCGACCAGGTGGTCCAGGCGCACCTCCGTTTCCACGGTATAGCGAGCCGCGGCACCTTCCTCCCGTAATTGATGATCCATGTATTCTTTTCAGAAAAGGATTTATACTTGGCACTATGACATATATAAAGGTAACGGAATATGATAATTATAAATATTATCGCAAGTCAGGAGCGGAGACACTTGGAAATATTAAGGGTTTTCAAAGTATTAAACTATTTGTTGGGAACAACTGTAGTAGTATCCGCTTTCTACACTTATGTAACAAAAAACGAAACAATCCCCCTGTATGTTGCCTTGGCTATTATTGCTGCAGGACCATTGGAGGATTTATTAATTGCATATATCAACAGGTCTCCCTCTCTTTCCCCCGGCGACAAAGAACAATACAAAAAATTCGTAGATAGCACTACAAGTTTGACATTTTTGGTATTATTAGGACTCGTGGTTTTAGAAAGTAATTAAGGCTAATACCATTAGCACTACAGATAAAAATATAGTATATGAAACTATATTACGTCGAATAATCACAGGTATGCACTATGGCACGAACGTAAGGATTCCTGAGATTCGATTCATAAATTGCGCACCTCGCTTGAGTTTCTTGGTATTTTTATCGATATTGGTTTTTGTGAAAAAGTACTAAATAGTTCTTGAGAAAACATCAAAGTCAATTAACATTCAGGAAGGCGATTATGTAGTATTGGAGGAACGGGATGGGGGGGGTTTTTATACGTCCTGTTTCATGGCACGATAAAAAACAGGAGTATTTTTGGTCTAGTGAATGGCAGGATAAAATGAAACGCAGTGCCAAGGCATTAGAAAAAGGTCAATATAAAACATTTACTAAAGCTGATGATTTATTAAAAGAGTTTGGTGACTAGAATGCCTACGATAATTCTAACTGAACCATTCAAGATTCAAGTTGCATAGCCTCAATCTATTATTATATATAGATAAAGAGAAGTTTAATTTTTGTTATCAAACTATAAATTATGCTCATTTTCTCCACACCATAGAATATTCTTTTTCTTTGGTGTCTTCATTTATTTTTTCTTTTTGAATTTTAAATCCATGCTTTTTGTAGAATTTGACTGCTATTTCGTTTTTAACATAAACATCTAATTCCAGAAAAAAATAAAGCTGCTTGCATTGTTCTATTAAAGCACTACCTACTCCTCTCGATTGGAATTGATCGGCAACAAACAGTCCGGCAATATAAGATATATTCGTAATGCCGACAAAGCCTTGTATACTAGAATTATCTTGATAAACCAAAATATCAGCCTGTGGTAAAAGGTTCTTTACAAGGGCAAAGTTATTGAACCAATACTGTTCAGGAATAAAATCATGAGCTTTAATATTAGTTATCAACCAAATTTTCATTACTTCATCAAGTTTAGATATGTTAAAATCTTGTATCATGCTGGACTCCTAAAATAAATAACCTGGGTTTTTATTTGCACTGTATTAGCTTCGCATTAGACATAATATCTATAATACGGCATCTAATTCATTCTGCAATCGTACATAATCTTGGTACAAATGTACCCCATTGATGCTGCATACATAGTCATTATTATAATTCTACATAATATGTTAAACCCTTCTAACTTTTCAATTATTTCACAGGTTTCCAGAGTGACCACCAGAGTCATAATTAATTAAATATGATGATGAAATTATTTATTTGGTAGTCAAATGGCCATTTATGCAAAACTTACAAAACCAAGGTCCAAATAATCATAATCAACAGGTCTGGATAGTTGCTGTGCTGTGCAGTGCAGCAAAATGCGAATTTCGTACGCTAAGCCAAAATTTTGAGTGCAAAACCGGATCTACTAAAAAGATCTGGCTTTGCACTTTTTTCTGAGTGGCCGTAACGAATCTAGAGATGTAGTTTATTTCACATTGAATGTGTTACGTCCTTTTATTTCATTGGATACCCTACACCCCCAGTTAATTGATAAAGTATAAGTTGATTTAAACTTACATTCTCAGCTTTGGCCTTTTCAGATAGGGCCTTGTGTAGAGACTTTGGCATTCTTAGCCTTAACTGACCGGAGAAATCATCGGTTGCTTTACTGGTAACGATAAGGGGAGTGAAATTCCCCAGGTCTACTCACCCCCCATAAAAGACAAAACATTTGGCACTACCTTAACTTAAACCGTTTCGATTGATCATCCAATTCCTCCGATAAACCAGCCAGATTTTGTGTGGTGGAGGCTATTTCCTCCATCGTGGCCGTCTGTTCTTCGGTTGCTGCAGCCACATTTTGCATCCCTGCTGACATTTGCTCCGTGGCTGATGCTACTTCCTTGGACTTTGTTGCTGAACTTTTCACCGTATCCGTAATCTCTTTTAATTTATTATTAATATCTTGGACAACTGCCGTCCCCAAATTAATCTCTTTTATGGCTCCTGCCATGCCATTCACTGCATTTTTTAATTCCGCTTGAATGGCATTGATTATGGTTGATATTTCCTTTGTAGCTGTGGCTGATTGTTCTGCTAGCTTCCTAACTTCATCAGCAACTACTGCGAATCCCCGACCATGTTCTCCAGCCCTAGCAGCTTCGATAGCAGCATTAAGAGCCAGTAAATTTGTCTGATCAGCAATATTATTAATTAAATCAACCATCTTACTAATTACCTGAGAATTATCATTTACATGATCAAAAGCCTCTTTAACCTCACTTGCTGAACCTGAAATATTTTGCATCTGTACTGTAACTTTTTCAGCTATAATGTTGCCTTCAGCTGCAAGTTCAGAAATCTTCTCGGATTCTTTAAATATGTCTTGAATATTTTGCGTTACTTGCCCCACTGTCGCAGCTATTCCATTCATAGTGGCAGCAGTTTCAGTGACTCCGGCAGACACGTTTTCAGCACTGGCAGATAGTTCAGCTGCAGATGCAGCAACATTCTGCGACTTTTCTTGAAGCTGTCTCGCAAGATTTTTAAGTTTTCCGAGCATAGTATTAAAGGATTTAGCAAGGTTACCAATCTCATCTTTTGATTTTACTATAATCGCTTCACTGGTAAGGTCGCCGTCGGCAATTTTGGCTGCCTCAGCATTTAATAAGTAGATAGGTTTAGAAAGATTATTGCTTATATAAAAAGCAAATACTAGTGAAAAGAGCATAAACAATAACCCGGCAATAATAATTGACATTTTCAATTTATCTAATCCACTTAGTATTTCCTCTTCTGGCACTGTTACTGCAAGTGACCAGTCTGTGCCATCAATCTTATGATAACTAACATATTTACTAACACCTTGATAGGTATATTCTCCGAATCCCGAATTTCCCGCCACCATTTGCTTTTCTATTTCAACAAGAGGTTGAAGTGATGGGTCTTTCTTTACATTTTCAAAATTATTATCCATGTTAATTACAAGGTCTCTGTTTTTATTCGCTATTGTTGTACCCTGCTTGTTTATCATAAATGATGACCCTGTTTTACCAACTACAATACTATCTGTTTCTTTGCTCAGACTAGTACCGTCCGTAGCTGCGACTAAAACCCCAATGATATTGTCATCGTACTTTATTGGAACTGCATATACTACTATTATAGAACTATCAATCTTGGCTATAAGAGGATCTGACACTGCCGGTTGCCCTGACATAGCTTTTTTGAAGTAATCTCTATCCAAAATATTAGCAGTGGTTCCGTTTGAATATAACAATTCCCCATCTGTTGTGGCAATTCCCAGTCTTTTGTAACCATTGTCTTTAACATCCTGATTAAGAATTATTTTCTTCTCATCCCATTTAATATCAGGATTCATTATAACTTCTCTATTCGCAATGGCCCTTAATTTACTTAATTGCACTTCTACCTGACTAGATAATCGATATGCACCTTGCGTTGCCACCTCAGCTAAAATCATCTTAGCATTTTCTGCTAATGCATTATAAGCGTTTATGTAGGACGAAATGCCTAAACCCGCACACACCGTTATCAATAAAGCCCCTAAATAAATAATCATTTTTAATTTTATGCTTTTCAAGCGAATCACCTTCCTACAATATGTTTTTCATTATTCACACTCAATTTTTAGGTACATGTCGCACTCATGCCATTTATTTGCCAGGCAATCATAAAAAGCCTACTCCCCAGCCGGCGCCGGTAAACCAGCGGCACAAATCGTCCAAAGTGCCGTGCCGGTCGACCATTTTGCCGTAATCTGCCTGCCCGGGATTAATCAGGTAATCCGTCACCAGGTAGGTATGCATCCCAACGGCAGATACCGCCATGTCCATGGGCACATCATTGCCCACCATTAGACAATCCCCGGGCGGCAAGTCCAACCGCCCGGCAATTTCCAGGTAATATTCGGGATACGGCTTGCAAAAGTGCATCTCTTCATAGCTGGTTACCATTTCCCAGGATAAATCAGCCACCCCGGCCCAGGCCATGCGATCATAAATAGCCTCGCGTGGAAACACAGGGTTAGTTGCCAATACAATGCGCAACCCCCGATCTAGAGCGGCCTGCACTACCTGCCGGGCCAGGGGAGAGGGATCGGTTAACCGGGCCAACTCTTTATATTCATTAGCATAAAATTTATTTAGCAGCGGTTCCAGGTCCTCGTGGCAGTCGGCCAAGCGTAATCGAAAATCGTTCCAGAACACCTCGGCGTTGGTCAATGCCGCATCACGATTGGCCAACATAGCACCGGTGCTACCCATAAGAGCCCGGGTAAACCGGCCCGAGTCAACCACCGGTGCCACTGCACGGGCTATCTCTTTAAAATATTCCTTTATAAAATCATCGTCATTCACCTTTAGGAGAGTTCCATCCAGGTCAAACAGTACCGCCTGCAACAAGTTTATACACACCCTTTATGACATTTACTCAAAAATCATTTCGCGAAAAAGCAAACAGATTCCTTCATTTATTCATTTCCTTAATGATATTCACCCCCGCGCCGGCCCCTATCCGGCTTGCCCCTGCTCTAATCATGGCCAGGGCCTGCCCGGCTGTTTTTATACCCCCGGAAGCCTTGACGCCCATTTCCGGCCTTACGATAGCACGCATCAACGCCACATCCTCCACCGCAGCGCCTTCAGGACCAAAACCGGTGCTGGTTTTGACAAATCGTGCCCCGGCCCGGGCAGCCAGTTGGCAAGCCAATATCTTTTGCTCCCGGTTTAAATAACAGGTTTCAATAATTACCTTGGTAACAGCATCAGGGTTTTGCGCCCGAGACGCTTCCACCACCGCCCGAATTTCGTTAAGCACAATGTCTGTACAGCGTTCTTTAAGAGCGCCAATGTTAATAACCATATCCACTTCCAAGGCACCGTTTTGAACAGCCTGCCCGGCCTCGCCAACCTTATCGGCAGTAGAAGTGGCACCCAAGGGAAACCCTATCACGGAGCACACCGCCACACCCGAGCCAGCCAATTGTTCGGCGGCCAGGGACACCCAATATGGATTGACACACACAGCGGCAAAATTATATTCCCTGGCCTCGGCACATAATGTAATAATATCCTTGCTTGTAGCTGCAGGATTAAGCAAGGTATGGTCAATCATACCGGCCAGTTTAATTTTAGTTATCTCCATAATACATTGCTCCTTTTTTTATGCAAAGCTAATAACCGGCAAATCTTATGTATTATTGTACCATCGACGCCCAAGCAATGCCTACTATAAAAAAAGAATGGTGAATGAGATAGCCCAGGTTGGCCGGCCCATTCACCATTTTTCCAAGCATACTTAAATATAACTCCTGTTCATTTACAATGCTAAAGTGCTAAATACTCGCGCACTCTTTTCACCAACATATCCACCAAGTGCGGCATTGGTTCATTCATGCTGCCTATCATCTCGACACCTGCCCGGTTCAAATATAAAACATATTTGGGAGCCGGAGACATAGCCACCGCTTCAGCAGCGACTGTGGTCATTTCCCCGCCGAAACCGTAGGGCATAAGCATGCCCACCGTTCCGGCAAACAAATCAATTTGCTGCGCATTGAAAATAATAGCGTTTTCGCCACTGGCCGCTTCGTTGGCCCCACCTTTAAGCATGCGACTTGCCGCAAGAGCGTTGGTGCCCAGAGCAATAATTTCCACCTTACCGGCAGGCAGCGCCATTGCTAATTTTTCTACAATTTGCGCACCAATGCCGCCCCCCTGGCCATCAATAACACCGATGCGAAACAATTTATTTTTAAGCATGTTATATACCTCACGGTCCAAACAAAGGCTAAAATGCTGCACAGACTAATCGCATAAAGCAAAAAACCATGCGACAATGCCTTCACTTCCTTAAATGCATAACCTCCATGGTTATTTTTTAAAGTATCACATTATTAGTTAAAAGTAAAACGTTTTTTAACCAACCGTTTTTACTAACAATAAACGGGCGAACACAAGGATCGCCCGTTTATTGAAAAATTTAAAATCCTTTTTAGTTAACAATTCAGTCTACTACCTAACATCATAGTAGTATTGTATATTTCCGTTTTTGTCATAATAATGATGCCATTTACCATCACGATCGGGATCTAAGTAAACATAACGTTTTTTGCCGTTATCATCTTTGTAATAGTACCAATCTCCGTCATTATCCCAATCATAGTAATAATAATTCTTACCATTAGCATCTGTATAACGATACAAACTACCGCCTCGGGAGTAACTATAACCCCAATCGCGGGTATTAAAGTAACTACGATCATAAATACCTTTAACCACCACCGGGCCGTCAAAGCCCGACCAGTAATGACCATGCTGGCCATTGCTCACCCAGCCGCTACCGCCATTATTAAAATATGTCACATATCCGCTGGAATGGGCAAAAGCTGCAGAAACCATCGTCATTGAAAGCAATAATGCCATGATTAGCACAACTGATTTACGCAATTTACAACCACTCCTTTTTGTCACTACCATGATGTCTTATATATTGTAATGCAACCATGTGTTTAAGACAAGCAAATTGCCATTTATCTGGTAATGTATATTTTTGAATAACAGTCTAACGCTGTTAATGTGCTCAAATCAAAACAAACACATGCTTTACAATACTAATAGTTAATTATAAAGTAGTAGTAACCCTGTGGTTTTACTTGATTCGTTATACGGAGGTGTTGAAATTTTGAACCAGGATGCGCAATTTAAAAGGCATACCCTGATTACCATTACTATGGCCTCGTTTTTAACACCCTTCATGGGCAGCGCCATAAATCTAGCCATACCCGCTATTGGTGAACAGTTTAACGCCGGCGCCATGCACTTAAGCTGGGTGGTTACCAGTTACATACTGGCTTCGGCAGCCTTCCTGGTTCCTTTTGGCAGATTGGCGGATATTGTGGGCAGGAAAAAAGTTTTTGTTGCCGGTGTAGCTTCTTTTTCCCTCTTTTCTTTTTTATGCGGCCTGGCTAAATCTGTAGAAATGCTTATCCTCTTCAGGGTATTGCAAGGTATCGGGAGCGCTATGGTTTTCAGTACCGCAATGGCTATCCTGACTTCGGTTTTTCCGCCTCAGGAGAGGGGCAAAATATTGGGCATCAATGTGGCCACGGTTTATATCGGACTATCTCTTGGACCCGTGCTGGGCGGTACATTGAACCATAATCTTGGCTGGCAGTCTATTTTTTATTTCTGTGTGCTGATTAGCTTGGCTGTTATAATAATGAGTCTTACCAAATTAAAAGGAGAGTGGGCGGGAGCCAGGGGAGAAAGCTATGACCTGGCCGGAGCGGTTCTCTACTCCGTTGGTCTGGTAGCCTTTATGTACGGTATATCCAGCATCACCACTTCAACCTGGTCCGGGTACATTTTTATCGCCGGGCTTATCATACTGGCCATATTCATCCGGCATGAAATGAAAACTGAATACCCTGTGCTTAATTTAAAACTTTTCAGCGGGAATATAGCCTTCGGCTTTTCCAACCTTGCGGCATTGATTAATTACAGCGCCACCTTTGCGGTAAGTTTTTTACTTTCCCTGTTTCTCCAGGTAATTATGGGCTACAACTCCCAACAGGCCGGATTAATTTTGTTGGCCCAACCGGTGCTCATGGCATTATTATCACCATTTGCCGGCAAGCTTTCCGACCGGGTGCAGCCCCGGATAGTCGCCTCCTGGGGTATGGCCTTGTCCACCTTGGGATTGTTTATTTTTGTTTTTTTAACCGAGCAAACCCCCATATGGTTTGTGCTAATTAACCTGGCGCTTTTGGGAATAGGATTTGCCTTGTTCTCTTCCCCCAACAGCAATGCTGTCATGGGCTCGGTAGAAAAGAAATATTATGGTATCGCTTCATCCACGCTGGGCACTATGCGTCTCGCCGGACAGGCCGTAAGCATGACTATAGCTACTTTAATCATTGCCATGTTTGTCGGAAGCGTAGAATTTAACCAAGCCGACGTAAGCCAGTTAAGCCAAAGTATTAAAACAGCCTTTATTGTTTTTGCCATCACATGTTTAGCCGGCATATTCGCATCGCTGGCCCGGGGCGATATTAATTCCGGCGGCATGCCTCAAAGAAACTAAATAAAGGCACACTGCTAACGAGTTTTTTTAATCGTCATATAAAAAACAAGCAAACCCGAAACTTTTGCAGCCAATGCAAATTGTATTTATGCAACTGCCAAAGTTTTAATTATTGCGCAAATACAGTAAACCCCGTGGGACTCCGTCACACGGGGTTTTTCGGACTTTTTTCGACTAGAGCACTTGCACGTTGGACGCCTGCTGCCCCCGGGGGCCTTCAGCAACTTCAAATGCCACTCTTTGACCTTCGCTTAAGGATTTAAAACCGTTGGTTTGAATGGCCGAATAATGGACAAAAACATCTCTGCCGTTTTCACCTTCAATAAATCCATAGCCTTTACTGTCATTAAACCATTTTACTGTTCCTTGCAATATACTTTCCTCCTGTAAGTTAATCTACCATATATTATGGCCAACTTTGCGTCATAAATTACATACATTTTTTACGTTATCCAACTACTACTCCATATTTATTGATTATCTATCGTTCCTGTCTGCTATACTATGATTAACATGTTAGTTTTTAAAGGAGGTAGCCGCCATGGAAAACAACATTGATTTGGATTTATTAAAAAAGAAATTAACCGAATTAAGAGAGGAACTGGCCGATCTAGAGAAGGAAAGAACATATATGCTGAGCAAAACCAATATTCACGTGCCCGGCTCCGCCGCCGGCAAATATTACGGAGAAATAGAAAAAACTAAGGAAAAGATACGAGAAATAGAAGACCGGCTACAAGTCTGAAGCCGGGCACGCCGGTCAACGTTCAAGCAATCTTATAACGTTCGGTAAAACTACTTTTTTCTCTGTCTACAAAAGATTTTGCGTGATAATCAAACACACAAACAGTTAGTCAACTGTGACAATACGAGCTGCCGGGTCCCAGTTGACCAGTGCACCGAAATATTCACCCACATAGCGCACCGGCACCATGGTACGACCGTTTTTAACAACAGGCATAGTGTCCATACTCTTAAGTTCTTTGCCTACCAACACCATGTTACTGTTCAGCATAAAAATGCTTGTCTGGTCCTGCTTGACGATGGTAATTTCCTTTGTTTCACCGTTAAAGTCCACAGTCGCATCTAGAGCCTCAACAATAGCCCTGAGCGGAACCATCAAGCGGTTATTTGCATCCATAAAAGGAGCTGCATCAAAGTCAATGGACCGGCCTTCCACTATAACACTAATAGGTCGCTGTTGCTGCTCAACCTGACCGGCATCTAAACCGGGCTCCTGCCCAGTCCCGTCGCCATAAATCAAGTACTGCTTCCGCTGCTCCTTAAACCGGTTTAACTCCCCGGCATATTGCGCTTCGATCTGCTGGGGTGTCAGACCTTGTTCCAGGTACCGGCCTAGTTTATCGGTACCCATAATTTTATCGAACATAACCACGGTTGCACCGCTTTTGGGAACTGTAAAGTTAGTTAACGAATGAGCATAGGTTAAAGCGTAAATACCTGTTTTAGCCGGGTTAAAGGTGTAATAATCTGAAATGTGCAGCCGGGCACCACCCTTATCGCCTATTTGTTCAGCCTCAAACTCAACCCCCGGCAGTCCCGCCTTATTTAGTAAATCGGCAAACTTTTGGGCATCCAAACCTTTGCCGCCAATCCACTTGAATTTATCGGCCTGGCCGATACCCGTTCCTTCCCCCAATCCGGTAGCCATATAACCGAAAACGGAATCCAGATCAGGTATGTTGGGTGAAGTTGGCACCCAGGGCAAACCGGTATCCTGGTAGATCATAGAGCGAGTATATCCCTCCATGGGCACCACTTCAATTCCGGCGCCAATTTTACGGTTATAAAACCGGGCCAGTTCCCCGGCTGTCATTCCATGGGCCATTGGTAAATTATCCACACCCACAAAAGTAATATATGGATCTTCCATCATGGGTCCCTCTACTATCTCGCCGCCGACCGGGTTGGGGCGGTCCAGAATCACCACGGTTTTATTGTATTTCTTCGCCGCCACCATACAGTAATTAAGCGTGGACATATAAGTATAGGACCTGGCTCCAATATCCTGCACATCGAATACCAGTACATCCACGTTTTTCAGCATTTCGGCGCTGGGCTCTCTGGTTGCCCCGTACAGACTGTATACGGGTATGCCCAGCGTCGGGTGCGTGTAAGATTCGACATAAGCACCGGCTTTGGCCGTGCCGTCAATACCATGCTCCGGCCCGAACAAGGCCGTTAAATTTATGGAAGGATCATCCGCCAATACATCAATAGTGCTTACACCCCGGCTATTTACGCCACTCTGGTTGGTAACCAAACCCACTTTCTTACCATCAATTAAGTGGTGATACTTGGTCATCAACAGCTCATTACCCAGCTTGAAATTACTCGTTTGGGCAAAGGCCGCATTACAGAAAAGCAACAAGGCCGCTACTGCAATCAATAAGGTAAATATTTTTCGCATGTTTTTACCGTTCCTTTCTCCTTACAATAGATTGTTTATTAAAAGGACGCATTTACATGGTGTTAAGTTCCATGACTAACCGGCATGAAAAATACAAAACTGTAATGGGGTTAATGAATGTATAGAGTTGCAACTTTAGACAAAAAATATAACAAAAATCGGGAGGCATAAGCATGAAGAAACTAACCGTTTTTGTTATTTTACTATCAACCCTGGTTATTTTTGGCTGCAATCAGGCTCAACAGAAGCCGGTTCCCCCGGAGCAAACGCTGACCCCCAAGGAATCGTCCATCGGATTCAGCCAGGTGGACATAGATGAGCTGCCCTCATCCATCCAAAAAGTAGCTTCCGCCATGGAAGAAAGGTCTATGGTTACCTGGGCGAACGACAATAATAACAGTTATATATTATTAAATACCGACCAGGAAGAGGAAAACTTAAAAGTAAGTAAAGTAATACAGAGGGTCCCCGTACAAGACTTTCTCTGGCTTGATGTACAATTGGATTATTTAGACGGCAATATGGCCAAGGATTTAAAAAATAATAGTAAATTGGTAGCTGTAAAACTTGACAGGACCGATAAAGGTATTAACGGTGTCGGCTTTGAGATAAAGGAAGAGTCTGAGGAAGACCGAGAAGAACCAACAGAGGAAAAACCACAACCCGCTCCAGTGCCAACACCCACACCTATAACCAGGGAATCCGCCGATCAGGTTAAGACAACTCAGGAAACGGCCCCTGAAGAAGAACCGGCTCAAAACCAGGCACAGCCAAACGGAGGCACACAAGAGAATGATAAGGAAGACTCCACCTCCACAGCGCCAAACGGCGATTAAAAAAGCTACTCAACGCAAAAAAAGCTCCAGCGCGGAGCTTTTTTTATGCTTATCAGCCATTAATCATACCACTGAGCCCGCTGCATTCGCAGTCTATTTCATTTCCAGTATGGTTTATAGCATCGTTCATTTACAAATCAATATGATACTAGTTAGTTGCTAATATTAATTACCTAATTTAAAAGCAACGGTATAACTTCAATACGCGTCCCGCATTCCGGACAGGTAACCCGGCGATTTTCCGGCAATTTATCAAAAGTAACTTCTTTACCACACAGGGTGCATTTTACCGCCGGTTTCCCGGAATTATTTCTATACTCCTTGGCTTTATCCCCAATACTGCATGAAGAACAATCTCCACATCCTGACATGCCAATCTCTCCCCCCAATATATTATGATGTGGCCACGCCAACCCCGGCCACGTAACCCGAAGACCAGGCCCATTGCAGGTTGTAGCCTCCACAATCACCGTCGATATCCAATACCTCCCCGGCTAAAAACAATCCGGGCACCAGTTTTGAAGCCATGCTTTTTTGATTAATGTCACGAACATTAACCCCCCCGGCGGTAACCTGAGCCTGCTGCCAGGTATTGGTGCCGGTAACTTCAAAGCGCCAATCCTGTAATATATCTATTATAGCATTTCTCTCCGCAGTAGTAACCTGCCCTGCCGGTTTATGAATATCTCCGATGCCGGCCTCCCTTAACAGCACCGGTACCAATCTTTTATTAATAAAGCCCACAAAACTAAAGGCCAGCGTTTTATGGGACTGCTGCTGCAACCGTTTAAAAATAAAAGACTCCAGTTCCTCCCTGGACATGTAATTTATCAAATTAAGCCTTAGTGTGACCAGTTCCCCCCTGCGCAGGTGTTCACCGGCTGTGCGGCTGAGGGCCAGTATAGGGGGACCGGAAATACCGTAATCGGTAAACAATACTTCACCTTCGGCACGAGCCAGGGGCTTTTCTAACACCTGTATTTCTGCGAGATAAATAAATTTAATCCCCGATATTTGCTTTAAAAAATCAGCTGCCAGCTTTAGCTGTACCAACGCGGGAAAAGGCTCCACAATACTGTGGCCCAGTTTTTGGGCTAGTTGATAACCACTGCCGTTGGAACCCAAATTAGGCGCCGCCTTGCCACCGGTGGCGATAATTACCCGGTCGGCCTTGAACCGGCCTCCATCACCCAAACGCAAAATAAAACCACCGTTTTGGGGTTCTATTTCCCTCACTTCAGCCTCACACCGGGTTACCACGCCCAGTGTATCCAACTCGTGCCGCATCACGTCCAGCACGCTGGAAGCCTGATTAGAAACAGGAAATACCTTGCCCCCGTCCTCCACCTTCCAGGCAATTCCCAGCTTTTCAAAAAATTCTATGGTTTTATAGAAATCAAAGCGGCTTAACGCCCCAAAAGCAAATTTAGGGTTCAATCCATGGTAATGGGCAATATCCAAGTTGGTATTACTTAAATTACAGCGGCCGTTACCCGTGGCCAATATTTTTTTGCCCACCCGGTCCAACCGCTCCAGCACAGTAACTTCGGCGCTGTTATACCTTGCCGCCAAAGCGGCGGTAAGCCCGGAAGCTCCGCCCCCAACTACGGCCACTTTAATTTTTCTTCCACCGTTAGCTTTCATAAATAAGCATATGCCCTCCAATTTATAGCTAATGTGTAGGATGTTCCGCTATAAATTTTATAAACGCCAGAGCTAATTCCGGATCGAACTGAGTGCCTGCACCTTTCTCAATTTCTTTTAACGCAAGGTCTTGACTTAAAACCTCACTATATGGGCTTTCGTGGGTCATTATATCATAGGCATCCACTATGGCAAACAAGCGAGCCAACCGGGGGATTTGTTTACCCTGCAGACTGTATGGATAACCCTGGCCGTCCCAACGCTCTTGGTGCGCTAAAATGAGCTCTCCAACAGCTGTCTCCCCGATAGACTGCGCCATGCGAAAACCAATTTCACTGTGGCTGCGTACTATTTCCCACTCGTCAGGAGCCAAAGGACCGGGCTTTTTTAAAATATTACTGGGTAGCGCCACCTTGCCAACATCATGAAAGTCAACCAATAAACTTAAATGCCGTATTTCAACGGATTCCAAAGCATACCCCAGACTTTTAGCAAACGCCAATGATACTTTCTTTAACCTTTCTATATGGTCACCGGTTTCATTGCATCTGGTATATAGTATTTCCTGTAAACAAAGAATAATTTTATACCGAACCTGTTTGCTTTCCACCAACTTATTTTTATACATTCGGTTTTCCGCAATACTAAATAAATCATCGAAACCACCCTGCAGACTATGTCGTGTTGCCACGCCCAGCGCTACGCTTAGTTCAATGGGTAGCCCCTTTTCCTGCACACAAGCGGTCTTAATACGCTCGCAAACTAGAGTGCAAGCATCATGGTCGGTGCCGGGCAGTATTATAATAAATTCGTCCCCACCCCAGCGGGCGACAATATCCGTTTTCCGGCAGCAACGCATTAATACCTGTGCCAGCCGCACCAGCAAATTATCACCCTGCTCATGGCCAAATACGTCATTGGTTAGTTTAAGACCGTTAATATCTGCCATAATAACGCTGAGAGGAAAGTCTTTAGGGTGTAAAAAACTAGAAAGCCACTCTTCCACGTAGGCACGGTTATATAGATAAGTTAATTTATCATGGTAGCTTAGAAAAGCTACCTGTTCCTGGGCTTTATATTTATCCGTAATATCAGTTAGGATGAGCATAACCAGAGGTTCATCCCCTTCTACGGGTGGTACAATTTTACATTCAATTTTCAGATGAAATCCATTAATTTTTATTACTACGGGCAGCTTGTTAATATAATCAGACTGCATACCGGCATCCTTAGTCTGCCAGATTCCCTGAAACACATCGGCAAATAATTGGTTTTGCTCTTCGTCATCACTACTTAGCAATGCTAAAATATTTAATCTACCAATCTTTTGGCCAAAAATGCGTGTGCACTCTTCACTATACTCCCTATTAACCAGCAAATCCTTACCAAAGGTAAGAAACCCCTGCCCGGCGTTATCCATTAAATTTTTAATCTCATTATCCCGCTTGAGTAAATTTCTTCCCTGCGCATCACTAATTTTAATTACCTTACGGGTTAAAGTTAGTAGTTTTTCATAACTGGTCACCATCTCCTCGTATTTGGGGAAAAGCTCATTATGAGCATACCTACCCGTAGCCAACTCGGTCAGGGCGACTTCAAGAGTTTCAAATTCTTCCTGAAATAACTTGCGGTTAAAATTAGGACTAATCATTATCTAATACCCTTTCTTTATCAACAACATTTCTGCCATTAGTAATTAGTTGAAAACCGATAACTGTTATATCGTCCCGCTGCTCCTCGTCTTGTTTATAGTCGTCCAAGCCATCTTCAAAGAATTGCCGCTGCACGGCCAACGGCAGATGTCCGTAGTCATTAATCAACGCTGTAAAGCGCTTTTTACCGAAGGAATGATTTTTGGGACCACCATTTTGGTCTAAATACCCGTCTGTAGTCAGATAGAACCTATCCCCTTCTTCAACCGGCAGTGTTACTTTATTAAACAATAAATCAAGTTCCGAACTTTGATAACCTACGCTATACCTATCACCTTTAACCACCTGCACCCCGACTGCTGTTTTCACATATAAAGCTATCCTGGCACCGGCAAAGTTAAGATATTGACCGCTGCACCAGTGACATATACCAATATCCGCACCGTCATCGCTAACCACGCTGGCTTTTTTGTGTAAGGCTGCCTTCATTCGCACATTAAGTTCTTTTAAAATAACCGCAGGATCATTAGAACACACATCTTCAACAATCTGGTTCAGTATTGGAGCAACCGTCATCGTCATCAGCGCTCCCGGTACACCATGACCGGTGCAGTCAACCACTGCAAGCACGTGGTCGTCCCCTTTCTTTTTGAACCAGTACAAATCGCCACCTACCAAATCACGTGGACGCCAAATGACAAAGTGTTCTTTAAACGCCTCGATCATTTCTTCATCACCGGGAATAATAGCCTCTTGCAGCCGCTTCGCGTAATCAATGCTGTCCATAATTTTGGCAGTCCGTTCCTGAACCATATTATCCAGCTCCTGGCTTAATAATACTGCCCTTTTAAAAGGATCGGCTATCCGGGTGGATATTAAGTAAAATACAAACACAATTAAACCAAAGGATAACAAACTGGCAACCAGCGTATTTATTTTAATGGTATTTAAAAATCCAATGTTCTCACTACGCGGTATCTGTAATACCAACTGCCAGTCCGTGGACTTAAGCGACTGATAAATCAGATCAGTTAGCTCGTCTTTTTTATTTTGATACTCCAATACCCCGACTGGAGAAGTCTGCTCCCCGGCGTGTTGAATAATATTTCCGTAAATATCTTTAATGAGAAAATGGTATTACAAAACGTTTGTATGTAAGAAAAATGTTCTTTAA
>JAENYS010000043.1 GCA_016841645.1 Desulfoscipio geothermicus
TGATTGAAAACCCATTTTCATGAGTGGGTTGTGATTAAAGATCATGGATGTTAGGTAAGAAAGGGGGAAAGCCCAAGCCAAAAGTTACGCTGCACTTACGGGGAAGGCACCATACTGGTGACTGACATACCCGAAAGACAAAGAAGTGTCAAAATTTTGGGGGTGGAAGACGCTGTGAAAGTATCTGTTAAGAAACTGCACCCGAACGCCGTGATACCGCAAAGACAAACGGCCCTGGCAAGCGGCTTTGACCTTCACGCCCTGGATGTGGTGCGTCCTGGGAATGTGAAGCGGCCCTATGATACCGAAACTTCCTTATTTTACTTGTGGCCTGGACAAGTATCTTTGGTAAGAACGGGGCTGGCCGTGCAAACCCCTAAAGGCATGGAAGCCCAGGTAAGACCCAGAAGCGGGTCAGCTCTAAAGTACGGCGTGACCGTTTTAAACAGCCCCGGCACTATTGATGCCGATTATACCGGGGACGTGGGCGTAATCTTGATTAACCACGGGGAAAAACCATTTCTTATTTACCCAGGGGATAGAATAGCCCAGCTTGTTTTTGCCCCGGTTAGCCACGACATGAAATTAACGGAAGTGTCATTTTTGAATGAAAGCGAACGTGGAGGCGGAGGCTTTGGCAGTACGGACGCAAAGGGGGTGGCGTAATGAACCTGAAAAACGGCAACGACTCTATTGTGGTAGGCTTGCTTATTATTATAGCCCTGTGTTTATGGTTTGTGTTTTCCTTCGGCTTTGAAATCCGCCGGGAAGAAGCGGCGGCGGCCTTGACGGCTTTAACCAATACAGTTATAGGAGGCTAACACCCATGCAAGTGTCATTAATAGACTGCACGCCTATAGACGCCATAAAAAAAGCGGCGGCCATGCCCTACCAAAACCCGGAAAGTGAAATGCTTGTGGGCCGTGTGTGGGCAAGCGGCCACCGAAGTATTGCCCGCCACGGTATGGCATCTTTCCTGGTGGAAGAAGTAAGCCAAAGCCTGTTAAAGCAATTAAGCCGCCACCCGCATATTAACTTAACCGTGAAATCAAGCCGCTACTGCAGTTTTGAGGACAGCATTGCAGCAGTGCCCCCATTTCTAGCCTTTGAGGACCGCCTGGACTATAGCTGTGATCTGAACACCGTTATGGCTATATACGACCGCTGGAACAAAAAAGAAGGCTACACCAAAGAACAAAACAGGGAACTGGCCAAAATGATGTTACCGCTGGCCATTACTACAGACCTGGTGGTAAGCGGCAACTTTCAAGCTCTGTATGACTTCTTACAGCGTCGGCTTTGCCGACGGGCCGAATGGGAAATACGGCAACTGGCCAATGAAATGGCTGACATTATGAAAGACCAAATACCGGTAATATTCAACGACCTGGGCTGTCGTGGCGACGAATACAAACTATGCCCGGAAGTGCACGGGGCCTGCGGAAAATGGCCTAAAAAAGCAGCCTAACTTTACTTATCGTCAACGACTTCTAATATTTCCGTGATGTCTGTGATATTTAACGCTTCCATAATTTTAAGTAAATGTTGTTTATTGATTGTCGTTCTGGCCCCTGTGGCCAATTCGGATATAGAGGGGCGGCGGACGCCGGACATTTCGGCTAATTGCATTTGATTTAAGCCCCGTTTCTCCAATACCTCTTTTAATTTAATCTTTAGCTTTAAGGCCATGCTTGTGACCTCCCTTCTTGCTTTATGAATTATAGCACGTCTTAAAGTACGAAATCAAGTACAGGGGGGAATTGATTGAAAATCAAAATGAAAGTCCTGGTGGCCCTGAATGAAAATGAATGCCTTATCCACCCCAGCTACCTGCAAGGCGTGGTAATTATGACTGAAAATATGTTTCGCTATAGCCGCCAATGTATGGCCATGTGCAATGGCTGTATTAAGTGTCGCAAAGTTAAAGAAATAGTAAGCAAATTCGACCTGGATAAATAGTATTCAAGTGTCATAAATCCTTCCTTTTCACTTATTGAATCTAACAAAAGGAGGAAGGGGCGGAAGACACTGTGAACGACGCACTTTATGACCGTTACCGATTGGAAGACCGGTCTATAGAAGTGTTTGCTGAATTTATAGCCACCGGAACCCATAAAGAACGGATTATTATTGACAATTTTGTTCGGCATTACGAAATTAAATACGGAATGGCCCTGGAAGTGGAGGATAACGGCTGTGATAATTCCGGCAAGCTGTTACCACTGGCCGAAGTAAACACCCAGGCGGATTTTATTGTTAATGGCAAGCCCGTGGAAGTGAAATTCAACAATCATAGGTTGTTACGTTTTCATTTTAAAGCCTGCCAGTTAGATAGTTATTTAAAGCAAGAGGCGTATGTCCTCTGGGTGAACGGCTATGAAACAGACAGCCCGGTATTTACCGTATTGCAACTCCAGGACCTTGAACGCATTAAGAAGACTAAAAGGCCCGTGACCTTTGCGAAATGGGGCGGGAAACTGTGCTACGAAATGGACGCCCAGGACTACCGCTGGCTGAAATTTGAAAGGGGTAACGACGTTGAAGAACAGTGAAAACAACGTAATATGCTACAAAAAATATCTGGCCGACTTAAAAGCTGAACTGGAAGACTTTGAAGCCCTGTTAATAGATAGGGCCGATCCCAATAAGCCTCTGGCTATGGCCGAAATTATGGAACACTTGGATATTATCGAACAAGCATATTATGAACATTTGACCTGTAAAATAGCCCAGCTTGAACGCTGGGTGGCGGTAGAAGAAGGGCGGGAAAAAGTTAATGGATTACGGCGTATTGGACTGGACATGGGATGGGGAGGGAATTGAATGTCATTAAAGATAGCCCTGACCGGGCGGATGAGAAGCGGCAAAGATACCGTGGCCGACTATTTGACCGATATTTACGGCTTTCAACGCTTCGCCTTCGCGGACGGTATTCGTGCGACCTGTGCCCTGGCCTTACCCCATATCCTGGCCCAGGGCCGCAAGCCCCGCAAATTGTACCAGGGCGTGGGCCAAGACTTCCGCAAGTATGACCCCGACGTGTGGATACGTTACACGTTTAACGAAATAGAAGCCTCCCGGCCTGAAAGTGTCATTATTACCGACATGAGGCAGCCCAATGAATACAGATACCTAAAAGTAAAAGGCTTTTACATTGTACGGGTAAACGCCTCTTACGAAACCCGCCTGGAACGTATGCGGGCCGCGGGGGACGACTTCGACCCCGCCGACCTGGATCACGAAACAGAAAAGCATTTTGATACTTTTACTGTGGACTATGAACTTTATAACGACGGCCCCCTGGAACAACTGGAAGCCCAAGTGGACGCTATGCTGGAATATTTCAAAGTCGACTTTAAAAGGAGGAGGACGGCGTGGGTAGTGTAAAGATTGACCTTGCTTCTAAAGAAAAGCGGTTGGAAGACGCCTACCCGCAGGATACCGTAAGGGGCGTTTACGCCCTTTTAACCCAGATGCACCGTATCAGGGAAGGCCGCTTTATTAAAGGGGACTTTGATGCATGCATATTGCTTCTCGACTTCTACCAAAGCATAAAGGACGCCAACCTGACCGAACGGCAACAGCAGGTGATATAACGTATTTGCTAAAGACCTGACCCAGAACGAAGTAGCAAGACTTTTAAATATTTCCCAACAGGCGGTAAGCGACCGAGTAAACTCTGTTGTTCAGAAAGTGACCGCCAATAACAAAGCAAAGGAGGCCGCAGACAGTGTATGAAGGGAAATTCGATAAAGGCGGGGCATATAAAACGGCGTTTAATGACGCTGTGCTTGATTTGATAAGTAAGGATATGCCCCTGCCCTGGCGTATTAAGGCTGTCGATGACCTATGCGAAGCCTACATAACTCAGACGGGTGAGCTACCTGAAACTAAAGCCTTAAACATGCTTGCTAATTACATTCTAAAAGACGACCTGGGTGACAAATGCCCTGACAAGTTAACAAATACGGAATACCCTTTTTTATCAGAAGGACAAGCAAAGGTAAGACAAAGGCGGGAACTTCCCCGGCCCGATCTTTCCTATTACAGCTACTGCAAGACCTTTCCTAAAAAAGATAAACGCAGGAGGCATAACAGATGCAGCAATTTGTAAACGTAGTCACCCTGGGCGACAGCTATGATGTGTTGAAGGAACTACCTGACCAGTCAATTGACTCGGTTGTAACTGATCCACCTTATGGCCTTTCCAAAGAACCGGATATTAGGGAAGTCTTGACCCACTGGATGAGCGACCTGGAATACAGGCACCCCAGTAAGGGCTTCATGGGTAAGGAATGGGACAGTTTTGTGCCAAGTCCTTCCCTTTGGCGTGAAGTTTACCATGTGCTGAAACCGGGGGGCCACGTCCTTTGCTTTGCGGGGACACGTACACAAGACCTTATGACCATGGCCCTTCGGCTGGCGGGCTTTGAGATTAGGGACGTAATAGAATGGCTGTATGTAAAGGGCTTTCCCAAAAGCATGAATGTAAGTAATCAGTTTGATAAGCAAGCCGGGGCCGAACGGGAAGTAATAGGCACAAAAAAGGCCGGTATTGGAAGTGGCAAGACTTATGCTTTCCAAGAAAAAAATTCCCAAGCAGCTAAAGTAGTGCCCATTACGTTACCGACCACCGACCTGGCGAAACAGTGGGACGGATGGGGGACGGCCCTAAAACCAGCCCATGAACCAATAATTTTGGCAAGGAAACCCTTGGAAAGAACCGTGTGTAAAACCATTGAATTATATGGCACTGGGGGGCTTAATATTGACGGCTGCAGAATTACCGGGGCGGGGGGCCGCTTCCCCGCAAACTGCGTCACTGTTGAACTTGACCAATGGTACACACCTTACTTTAACGTAACCTCAAGGGAATTATCGAAGAAGGCAAGCAAAAATGACCGGAACACCGACTGGCAGGGCAACGTGATCAGCCTTGAAGAAAAATGCGGCGGTAGTATGTGCGGCAGTGCTGACGGAAGCTTAACTGGCGGTAAAATTCCTAAATACCGGAACAATCATCCTACGGTAAAACCCAGGGACTTGATGGCATGGCTTTGTCGTTTAATAACACCTCCAGGGGGTATCGTGTTAGACCCCTTTGGGGGGAGTGGCAGTACGGCGGTGGCCGCTAAGGGGGAAGGCTTTAATTTCATTGTGATTGAGAAAGACCCTGAATACTTTGAGATAGCGAAATGCCGCGTGGCTTAAATAAAGGAGGGCTTACTGCTGCTAACAATGCTAACATATGTTTACTGGCTTTTACCATATTCCGTTCCATCGTGTTTATCTTAAATATGAAAAATTCCGTATATGACGCTCTGGTAATAGCTGCTACTTTGAACTATCTGAGGGTAATTTAATGGGAGAAGAAGTTATGTAAATAATAAAGCCCGCTATTCTTTATAATTAGGATTCAGCGGGCTTTACTAATCATATTTGATTGACTTAGATGAATGGAAGCGAAAATAGCCAACTTGATGAACCATATGTAAAATACACAATATAAAAACTTGTTATAGATATCATATAAATAGATATAGAACCATTAATCTTGATGTTAAAAGGAGATTGTATTTTTGGGGAGACATCAGTAGTGGTATGCGGATGTTAATGCATCTGCTTTCCGTTTGTTGTGAACCAGGTAAAAAGGTGAGGCTAGAAACAATTTAAAAAATTATAAAGGAAGAACACCTTCCAACCGTGATGGAAGGTTTTATGTTAATGCTACTGCATAACGACCAAATATAGCTGGTGTAAGTTGTCCATATTT
>JAENYS010000015.1 GCA_016841645.1 Desulfoscipio geothermicus
AAGGTTTGGACAGGCAATACTGTCAGCTTTCGGTCATTATAGGCTAGCGAAAACAATTAGAAATAAATATAAATAAATTGAATAGTAAATATCTTTTGTGTGATGGTGACGTTGTATTTGCGGATGCATCCGAGGATTATGAAGGAATATGCAAATATGTTGTGGTGAAAAATAAAGAAAACATTCCATTCTTAGCTGGCCTTCATACAATAATTGCTCGTCCAAAAAATGATCTAATTTCTGACGATTTCAAGCTGCATTGTTTTGGTACCTTCAATGTTAAAAAGCAATTTGCATTTCATGCAAATGGGATTTCTGTTTATGGGATTAGTAAAAATAGCATTGCTCAAATTTCATTCCCGCTCCCGCCACTCTCTGAACAAATAGCCATTGCAAATATTTTATCCACAGCAGACCGTGAAATTGATCTACATGAAAAGCAGCTTGAGGAGCTAAAAAAACAGAAAAAAGCCTTGATGCAGCTGCTGCTGACAGGAATTGTGAGAGTCAATGCGGAGAAGGAGATCTAATGCCCAAACATACCATATTCGACGAACGGCCTGAGAGCCAGGATAGAGCAATAAAGGTTTTGGAAAAATTAGGATATCAATATATACCCCGGTCTCAGGCGGATATCTTTCGCGGGCGGCTTTTCAATGTTCTGTTCCCTGAGGTTTTGCAGGAGTTTTTGCACCGGCAGTCTTTTGTTTATAGGGGCAAGCAAACGCCCTTTTCCGGCCGGTCTATTGGCAAGGCCATTAACGATATTGATGTTCCGCTAGTTTCCGGGCTGATATCGGCGAGCAAAACAATTTATGACATGCTTCTTTCCGGCAGCAGCTATGAAGAGGAGCTGTTTGACGGAGGCCGTCAATCCTTTGATTTAAAGTTTATTGACTGGGAGCATCCGGAGAACAATATCTGGCAGGCGACAGATGAATTCTCGGTAGAACGGTCAAATGGCAAGTATGCGCGGCCGGATATAGTTCTGCTGGTCAACGGTATCCCTCTGGTGGTTATCGAGTGCAAAAAATCCAGTATCGATGTGGAAAAAGGAGTTGCCCAAAACATACGCAACTGGCAGCCCAATTATATTCCCCATCTTTTTAAATTTGTCCAAATCATTATGGCCATGAATCTAAACACTATTAAATACGGTACTTGCGGTACTCCTTCCGAGCACTTTAATATATGGCGGGAAAAGAATTACAAATGGCAGCAGCAAAAATGCAATAATGTTAGTCCGGACGGTAAAGTCACTGAACAGGACAGGGCTATCGTTTCCATGCTTAGCAGGGAGAGGTTGCTGGAACTGATTCGTTATTTTATCCTATACGATAACAATGTTAAGAAAATCGCTCGCTACCAGCAGTTTTTTGGCATACAGGCAGCTATGCATCGTATCAAGGGAGAAGACGGCACGGGTACCAGAAACGGTGTGATCTGGCATACTCAGGGCAGCGGAAAATCTCTCACCATGGTAATGCTGGTAAAAAAAATAATAGCTGATCCGGATATTAGAAATCCTCGCTTTGTACTTGTTAACGATCGGATCAATCTGGATAAACAACTGCGAGATAACTTTGCCAAAACGCAGCTTAGCCCGGCCCGGGCCAAGACAGGTAAGGGCTTGATTGGTTTATTAAATGGCAAAGGCGAAACTATAATTACTACTCTTGTACATAAATTTGACTCAGCGGCAAAAAAGAGGGTCAAGATTATAGATGATAATATATTTTTGCTGGTGGACGAAAGCCACCGCACTCACTCAGGCGAACTCCATGACTTTATGATAGATGTGCTGCCCAATGCGATAAGAATAGGTTTTACCGGCACGCCGCTGCTTAAGAAGCACAAGTTCAATACCTATGCGCAGTTCGGGCCGCTTATTGACAGTTATCCTATTATCAGGGCTGTAGAAGATGGTGTCATTGTTCCCCTAGTCTATGAGGGTAGGATTATTCCACAAGATGTGACCGGTGAGAAAATTGACGATTATCTCAAATACATCATTGCGCCGCTGAACCGTGAGCGGCAGGAGGATATAAAGCGCAAATGGAGCAGGTTTTTACCGCTGGCTCAGACCCGTCAACGTATTGACATGGTGGCCTTTGATATTCATGAACACTTTATGCGTTATGCCAAGCCAAAAGGCTTTAAGGCTATGATCGCAGCTTCCTCTCGCCCTACGGCTATTGACCTGCATAAATCAATAAGGAAAATTGGCGGTGTAAAAACGGCGGTGGTGATATCCCCCGAAAATGTTAAAGAAGGTGACGAACTTACCGGCGAAAACAAAGAGAAAATAAAGGCCTTTTTTAAAGAAGAGGTGGAGCCCCTCTTTGGCAACAACTATGAGGAATATGTTGACTGGGCCAAAAACAGCTTCATTGGCGGTGAAGATGTGGATATGCTTATTGTCAAGGATATGCTTTTAACCGGCTTTGATGCGCCGGTTGCTGCTGTGCTGTATGTAGATAAACCCATGCGGGAACATTCTCTGTTGCAGGCCATTGCCCGTGTCAATCGCGTGTATCCAGGTAAAGACTTTGGGCTAATCGTGGATTATTGGGGAATCTTTAACAAATTAAATACTGCAATGGATATGTATTCGGATGAAAAATCGGGCATGGATGGATATGATCAGGCCGATATAGAAAATGTTGTTTACGGCGCCGGTGATCAAAAGCTCAAACTGGAAAAGGCACATCAGGAATTGTGGTTTTTATTTGAGGGAGAAGATTTTGACCAAAATAGTTCCGAGGGCTGGCAAAGCGTGTTGGCAGACTACGATTTGAGAAAAGTTTTTTATGAAAAACTTTCGATATTTACGCGATTATTGGATTTAGCTATGGGAAGCTATACGTTATATAGTGCTATTGGATATGACCAGATCCAGAAATACAAGCAGGATTTGCATCATTTCCAGAAACTTCGCGGGGCAGTTCTACTTCGTTATAATGAAAAAGTCGATTTTAGCAAGTATGAAGACGGTATTCGTAGCTTACTGAATAATTTTGTACTTTCCGAACCAAGCCGGATTATTGTTGAGCCGGTTTCCATTCACGATACCGAAGGGATGAAGGAACAGCTAGAAAAATTAGATAGCAAAGCTGCCAAGGGTGATGCCATACGCACTCGTATGGATAGAGAACTGGAAACCTGCCGTTACGACGACCCTCTGCTATACAAAAGGTTTTCTGAGCAGGTTAAAGAAACTCTTGAAGAATATAAAGTATCAAGAAATGATGATGCGTATCTCTTTAAAATGGAGATAATGGCAGATGATTTTAAAAGAGGCTATACCGGACATCACTACCCGGCCTGTATAGACAACGATAGCGATGCGAAAGCTTTTTACGGAACGATTCAAAGTATTATTGCCGGAGTGATAAATGATGTGCCGCCGGAGATGGATGAAGCTATGGGACAATTGGCTATTGAGGTAAAGAAGTCTATTGCCGGCCGCGCAAAGGTAGATTGGCGTAATAATGTAGCTGTACATAAGGATATGGAACAAGCCCTTGACGATTTGATTTGGGATTTTACTGAAGAACATGAAATAAAATTACCCATTGAAAAAATTGACCTTATCCTGGAAGGACTCAGAAAAACGGCAATTAGCAGGTATTAGGTTATGAAAGAAAAAAAATCATGCATGACACGGCTATATGGCGGTATTGATATATTTATTGAGCGTAAAAGTGTAAAAAAAATCAGGCTTAAAGTATTCCCGGACGGTGTTGTTAAGCTGTCCGCACCGCTAGGTGTTTCGGGTGAATGGATAAATGATTATCTCAACGGCAAAACCAAATGGATAGAAAATTCTTTGAATTACTTTAAAGATGTCAGGGCTAATGAATTAGATACAATACACAGCGGAATATCAACCCGTATTTTGGGTAGACAAAAAAGGATCATCGTCAAAGAAGGGAAAATCTATAAAATAGAACAAAAGGAAGACTATGTTTATATGCAATCACCTGCTATTGATGATAAACAAGCTTTGCAAAAGCAATTTGAACGCTGGTGGCAAAAACAGAGTAAATCATATTTTTTGCTGGTTATTGAGCGGCTATATCCAATTATTGCCAAGCATGGTATTAATCAACCCGCACTTCAAGTTAGAAAAATGAAAACTCTTTGGGGCAGCTGCTCTAGGAAACACTGCAAAATCAATTTGAATTACTATTTGTACAAAGCCTCACCGCCCTGTATTGAGTATGTCGTTTTGCATGAGCTTACACACTTTATTTATCCCAAACATAATAAAGATTTTTATGAATTTTTGACTATACATATGCCGGACTGGAAAGAGCGTAAAAGAATTCTTGATTATGAGATTGTAAAAGGACTAAAGTATTAATAGATAAGATGGGAGTTTCAAAACCAAGGAGTTATTATTATCCAGGCGCTAACTCCTTGGTCTTTTTTATGCTCAAAACTAGGTCAGCTGACGGTCCAGCCAGCGACAATTGATATTTAGCGATATATAGCAGAAAATAAATCCATAATGGTATCTATTTGGATACTATTTTAAAATTGACCTTAAGCAAAATTTGAGCGGGTAAGAGAAATGCTGCAAAACAGTCCTCTCTATTGGTAAATGTTTGTATATTCTAATATTCTGTTGATAAACTTCTAATTTAGCTTATAATTTAATTTAGTCGTTTGTTTTTAATCAAGTAAATCGATTGGCCAATCTACTTAATAGGGGTAAGTGGCATTAAAAATGATTTAGATTTGTCGGAATAAATTTTATTGCGTAAAACATATCTATAGTTTGAATCTAATGTGCGTATTAATTGGAACAAAAATAACAAGTATACATCATATATGTTGGATTAATGTTGACTCATAAATCAACTGTGTTATATACTAACAAAAGATTACACTTATTTAAGCATATGTTGACGGGTATGGTAATATTTAGAGAAAAGTGATTATAAATAGGTATTTGAAACTAAAGAATTAAGGCTGCTGGCAGGTGAACAGGGAATCTAGACGCCGTGGAGCCTTTTTATAGTATCAGAGTTATATTGGAATTTTTTCTGAAAAGGAAATCACATGGGCTTTATATTGCCTGAGTGTCAAATAGTATAAAGTTTTAAATAAGAGGAGGTTAACTAGTTAATGGAAAAAAACAAGATGAAAACGATGGATGGGACTAAAGCAGCAGCATATGTGTCTTATGCTTTTACAGAATGTGCATGCATTTTCCCAATTACTCCATCCTCTCCTATGGCAGAATATGTTGATGAGTGGAGTGCTCAGGGAAAGAAAAACATTTTTGGACAAGTAGTGGATGTTACAGAAATGCAATCCGAGGCCGGCGCTGCCGGAGCTTTGCACGGCGCGCTGAGCGCCGGTGCGTTGTCAACCACTTACACCGCGTCGCAGGGCTTACTCTTGATGATCCCCAACATGTACAAAATAGCCGGTGAGCTTCTGCCCGGCGTTATGCATGTGACCGCTCGTAGCTTGGCTACTCATGCCTTGAATATTTTTGGTGACCAATCAGATGTTATGGCTACCTCTCAAACGGGATGGGCCCAGTTGTGCTCCAACAGTGTTCAGGAAGTTATGGATCTGGCCGGCGTAGCGCACTTGGCCGCAATCAAATCCAGAATACCTTTCCAGCACTTTTATGACGGTTTTAGAACCTCTCACGAACAACAGAAAATTGAAACCATTGATTACGAGGATTTAGCCAAACTGGTTGATATGGACGCCGTCAAAGCATTCAGAGACAGTAGCTTGAACCCTGACCGCCCGGTTATCAGAGGCTCCAACCAGAACCCGGATATTTTCTTCCAGGCCAGGGAAGCATGCAGCCCGTTTTTCGAGAAAGTGCCCGATATCGTAGCAGAGTATATGAGGGAAATCGGTAAAATCACCGGCAGACAATATAAGCCCTTTGATTATTATGGTGCACCAGATGCCGAATATATTATTGTAGCGATGGGTTCTGTTTGTGATACTGCGGAAGAAACAATCAATTATTTAATGGCCAAGGGAGAAAAAGTAGGTATAATTAAAGTTCATCTGTACAGGCCTTTCTCTGCTAAATACTTCTTTGATGTTTTCCCAAAAACAGTGAAGAGGATTGCTGTGCTTGACCGGATTAAAGTTCCCGGTGCTGTTGGAGAGCCTTTATATAAAGATATTTGCAACTTATTCTTAAAATCTGATATGAATCCTCTTATTGTTGGTGGGCGTTATGGCCTTGGTTCTAAAGACACTCTGCCATCCGACGTCGTGGCGGTATATGAAAATCTTAAGGCTGATCAACCCAAAAACGGGTTTACTATCAGTATTATTGATGACGTTTCCTTTACCTCCCTCCCCAGGGATGAAGAAATTGACGTTACTCCAGAAGGAACCATCCAGTGCAAGTTCTTTGGACTCGGTTCTGATGGTACAGTCGGTGCCAACAAGCAAGCGGTCGAAATTATCGGGGACAATACGGACCTTTATGCGCAGGCTTATTTTGCTTACGATTCCAAAAAATCCGGTGGTATAACTATTTCCCACCTTCGTTTTGGCAAAAAGCCTATACAAGCGCCTTATTTGATTAGTGCCGCTAATTTTATTTCCTGCAGCAACCAACAATATGTAAATATGTACGATTTAACGGCAGGCCTAAAGCCAGGCGGTACCTTCCTGCTGAACTGTACATGGACGACGCCGGAAGAATTGGGAGAGAAATTGCCGGCCAAAATGAAGAAATATCTTGCTAAAAATAATATTAATTTTTATACGATAAATGCTGTGGATATTGCCAGAGAGATTGGATTGGGCAACCGTACCAACATGATTATGCAGTCCGCTTTCTTTAACCTGGCCAAAGTGATTCCTCTTGATGAAGCTGTTGGTTACATGAAGGATCAAATCAAAAAGGCTTATGGTAAAAAAGGTGACAAGCTCGTTAACATGAACAATGCTTCTGTTGACGCAGGTATCGATAAATTGGTTAAGATTGATATTCCGGCTGCCTGGGCTGATGCACCTGATGATGCGGTCGTAGCAATGGATGAACCTGATTTCATTACCAACATCTTAAGGCCGATGACCAAGCTAGAGGGAGATAGCCTGCCTGTAAGCGCTTTTAAAGGTGTTGAAGACGGCACGTTCCCACCCGGCACTGCAAAATACGAAAAACGCGGCGTTGCGGCGTTTGTACCCCGGTGGATTAAGGAGAATTGTGTTCAGTGCAACAGATGTTCGCTGGTTTGTCCGCATGCTGCCATCAGGCCGGTTTTATTGACAGAAGAAGATGCCAAGAACGCTCCGGCCGGATTTGAAACAAAGCCGGCTAATGGATCGCAATTGAAAGGTCTGCAGTACCGGATGCAGGTTACACCCTTAGACTGCATGGGTTGCGAATCTTGCGTTAACGTCTGCCCGGCGAAGGAAAAAGCCTTGGTCATGGAAAGTATTGAAAGCCAGGTAGATGTGGAAGCCGCTAACTGGGATTTTGCAATGACTATTCCTGTAAAAGACAATCTCTTGAATAAATATAGCATTAAGGGCAGCCAGTTCTGCCAACCGCTGTTGGAATTCTCCGGTGCCTGCGCCGGTTGCGGGGAAACACCATATGTCAAGCTGCTTACCCAGTTATATGGGGACAGAATGATGATAGCTAACGCCACAGGTTGCTCTTCTATCTGGGCTGCTGCTGCTCCTTCAATGCCTTACACTAAGAATGCGGAAGGTAAGGGCCCGGCTTGGTCTAATTCTCTGTTCGAGGACAGTGCGGAATTCGGTTTTGGTCTATATCTGGGTGCTAAGAAGATTAGAAATAAAGTTGCCGAGCTGATGCAGGAAGCTTTACCGAATATTACACCAGAATTAAAGGGAGCCTTCCAGGAATGGCTGGATGGCATGTATAGTGCTGATGCATCCAAAGCCGCTGCGGCCAAGATACTGCCCCTGTTGGAAGGGCAGACCAATCCTGTGCTGAAAGAAATTGCCGATCGGAAAGATTTCCTGATCAAAAAATCGAATTGGGCTTTCGGTGGAGACGGTTGGGGTTATGATATTGGTTACGGCGGCATTGACCATGTGCTGGCGTCCGGTGAAGATATCAACATTCTGGTCTTGGATACCGAAGTTTATTCCAATACAGGCGGTCAGTCTTCCAAAGCGACCCCTGCTGCGGCTGTAGCGAAATTTGCCTCCTCTGGTAAGAAGACGAAGAAGAAAGACCTCGGCGCAATGGCTATGACTTATGGCTATGTATATGTAGCGCAGGTAGCAATGGGAGCTGACCCGGATCAATGCGTTAAAGCTTTCAAGGAAGCTGAAGCATATCCTGGCCCATCTTTGATCATTGCTTACGCTCCCTGTATTAACCACGGCATTGATATGGCTAAGAGCCAGCTTGAAATGGGCCGGGCTGTAAAAGCAGGTTACTGGCACCTGTACAGATTTAATCCCGAACTTAAAAAGGAAGGAAACAATCCATTTACTCTTGATTCTAAAGAGCCAAACCTGGATTCCTTCAGAGATTTCATTATGAGCGAGGTGCGTTACAGCTCACTGGCAAAACTGTTCCCGGCACAAGCAGAACAGCTCTTTGCTAAAACACAAGAAGATGCCAAGGAAAGATACGAATTCTACAAGAAGCTGTCGGAAGGTTAAAATTTGCAGATAGCTAGCTTGCTGAATAATTCAAGAAACGGAGGATATTATATGTCCTCCGTTTTTCTACTGGTAAAGACGCTAAAGCTCTATTAACATCAATGAGTTGGGCGGTAATTTATAAATATTTTTTTATGTCATTTGCTATTTTTCCTAAACCATGGTATTATTATTATTGCGTTAAAAAGTTGAGAACATAAACCGCTTTATTGAGGCCTCTGATTATATATTATTGGTCAGGGTTTTAGGTTTAAAGCTTTTTGATCGATTTTATTGTAAAGGAGGTTTCACAATTGGAAGGCAAAGTCAAATGGTTTAATGCCGATAAAGGGTTTGGTTTTATTGAAACAAGTGAAGGTAACGATGTGTTTGTTCACTTTTCCGCAATCCAAGGCGAAGGTTTTAAGACCCTAGATGAAGGGCAGAGTGTAACTTTTGACGTAGTTGAAGGTAATCGTGGTCCTCAAGCTGCAAATGTTCAAAAGTAATATACAAACGAAAATTGTGATGTGAAAAAAAGGGTAACTCCAATTGGAAGCCCTTTTTTTTTGTCTTTTTACGATTTAGTTGGCTGTTTTTTTTAAGAATATATACATCGTTGTATTTATTATTTGTTATCTCGAAGTATTTTAGCATTAGCTTTTAGTTTCATCTATCTGGGGTACACAGGTTTTATTCATCGGCAGAACTGGATAAGATTAGAATTTAATTAGTCATATTAAGGGAACAATAGGTCTTTTATTTTACTCTTGATATAATGAGTAATTTATTGACATATTATTTACAATATATTATTCTTAAGGAAAAAGATATTTAAATTTAAATACTTTGTGATAATTGTTAAATATTTTACATTTTCAATGTAAATGACAACTAGTTGAAAAAGATCTAGCTATTAAATAACTAGAAAAAAGAGCATGTTCTTTTTGATCAGGGCAAACACATACAAACTCAGGTAATGTTGCCTTGCAACAACTGATGGTATTCACCATATGACTACTTGATCAAATTGTGGGGGCGAATTGGATGGAGGGTAAGCTAATTAATGTATATAATAGGGAAAAAGTTGAACCTAGACTTAACGAGCAACAACGCAAAAAGTTCCAGCATGAAATTAAAATATATATGGAGCAATATTTTAAACAAAAATTAGGCAAAGGCGTTGACCATACTAAAATTACTATTTTTGAAGATATGCTTATTATTAGGGGGGAAGGTTTTTTAACGGAGCCGGAAAAATTTATTGCTCAGACATCCTCCGGTATGAAAACGATCAGGGCATCGAGGACTCACGTGGTATTGCAACACTGGCATGACAATAAAAAATATATTGAGGATAAATTAAACGCTAAAGCTATTCATCATATTTATGATATAGAACCGGAAAACGATTTTTGGATGCATGCTGTAGTTTTTGACCGTTATTTTACTTAACACTCACGATTTATTCATTAACCACTCATGGTGGGTAAGCATTTACTAATTTAATATATAATGTTTGGTAGGCTAAAGAAAGACCTTCGGGTAGTTCGCGGAAGACCAATGTTATTTAGGGGAAACACGGATAGTGTATCCCTATATAACTTTGGTCTTATTTATTTTGATGGATTAAAAGATTATAAGATTAGGAAAAGGATTCACAGTCGGCATTAATAACCTAAAAGGTTAAAAAAACATAAAGAGGAGGAAACAAAAATGAGTGACACTATGAAAGCGTTGGTTTACCGCGGGCCAGAAAAAATTGGTTTAGAAGATGTGCCTGTACCTAAAATTATCGAACCGGATGATGCCATTGTAAGGGTTACCACATCTACTATTTGTGGGACGGATATTCATATTTGGCACGGCGGCATGCCGGAAATAGAACCTCCGCGCGTAATCGGTCACGAGTTTGTAGGCGAAGTAGTGGAAGTAGGACCTGCAGTCAGAAACTCAAAAGTGGGGGATAAAGTTGCTGTCTCCTGTGTTACTCAGTGTGGTGAGTGTTTCTATTGCGTTCGCGGAATATATTCTCATTGTACTACCGGCAGCTGGATTTTTGGCTATATGATTGACGGCTGCCAGGCTGAATATGTTAGAGTTCCCCATGCTAACCTGGGAATGTTCTCTATTCCGGAAGGGCTGACGGAAGAAGACGTTCTATTTGTAGGCGATATTTTATCTACCGGTTATTTCGGCTCGGAAAATGCCGAGATCGAACCAGGGGATACTGTAGCGGTTATGGGTTGCGGGCCCGTGGGTATGTGCGCTATGACAACAGCCAGGTTATGGGGGCCTTCCAAAATAATCGCTGTTGATATCAACCAGCAAAGGTTGGATGCCGCAGTAGCCCAAGGTATAGCGGATGTCGGAGTCAATCCCTTGAATGGAGATGCCGTTGAGCAGATCAAAGAAATGACCGGTGGTATGGGAGCTGACAGAACTATTGAAGCCAATGGTTTTAAAGCAACTTATGATATGGCAATAGATGCTGTAAGGCCAGGCGGTAACGTTTCTTTTATCGGAGTATTTGAAAAGCCCCAGGAACTTGCTATGAACACGCTTTGGATAAAAAACATTAAAATCAGTATGGGACTGGTAAATGCAAACCACATACCGGAATTAATCAAACTAATTCAAGCGGGGAAAATAAACACCAATTTCCTGATTACCCACAGAGCTCCCTTAAATGACATTGTCACCGGTTATGATGTCTTTGGCAATAAGAAAGACAACTGCCTGAAATGGGTCGTAACTCCTTACCAGAGGTAAGTAAATAAAATCTAAGTATTGGCAATTATGTCTAAGGGCTTAAAAAGGGCTGGAGCAAAACGAGCTATATAGTTCGTTTTGCTCCAGCCTTATTTTTATTCGGCAACACAGCCCAAAGTATATATAAATTCAGTTAATAGTTCCCCTGACGATCTAATTTGCTGCTATTAGTACAGCATCGTGATGTTGTTGCACATAGGATTTAGATATGCCGGAGCCGTGGGGCCGGCTATTGTACAAGTACATATCAAAGTGCCCGGTTGCACCGTTATCGGAAATATTTTCTATAGTAGTGTGGGGCATACCGGACAAGGAGGCGGCGATGACTTGTTCACCTACCTGGATACATACCGGTCTGGGTGTCCAGGTCCACTCTGTGAAAAGGTTTAACATGGTATCGGTATCCTCTTTAGTTAAAGGTTCAACATCGCAGTGGTTGCCGCTGCTTAGAACAGCAAAACGCATGGTTTTACCTGTCTGGGTATCAATGGCGGTAAATTTTAGGCCGGGTTTTAATAGGTTTATCCCTTCTTTAAACCAGTCAACTAACCGGCCATGCCTTTTTGAATCGTGTACTACCTGATTATCAACAGAGTTTTGGCGGTCAACGTAACTCCTGGAAACGCTGTTGCTGTCTAGTGCCAGAGTTTGCCCGGTATAAATCATATCGCCCTGAATATTATTTAACTTGCGTATACCCTCAATGGTAAGACCAAACTTTTGGGCAATGCCGCCAAGTGTATCTCCGGCTTTTACCAGATAAGCGTTAGGGGGTGTATTACTAATATTTGAATTTGCAGGTTTTGCTTGATTATTTGAAAATTTGGTTGTGTCGTCTAACCGGAGAACTTGACCAATGGTCAGAGAATCATTTTTTAAATCATTAATCTTTTTAATTTTTTCCACACTAATACCATTTCTTTGGGAAATGTCCCATAGCGTATCTCCTTGTGCCACAGTATAGTCAGCGGCGCAAGCTGGGTTGATATAAACAAAGAACAAGAGAAACAAGCTTGGCAGCAGTAGTTTATGTTTAATCATTTTATGTCTCCTCTAGGGCAATATATTAATATTTTATTGTAAAAAATTCTATGTTCGGCATCTATATCCTTTATTTTTTGCTCAAGAAAAAATAAAAAGCTACTTTTGTATTATATGCTCGAGTGAAATGTAATTTATTAATACGGTTTAGTTAAGGTTCCTTGATAATTGTTAATTTTACGGGACTTTTAAAAAATTTTTTAAAAGTTTTTCCGGTATGGCAGGAAACTTATTGTCAAAGTAGAATATTCTTTATTAACCGGACTGAGTGATATGGTAACACAGTAAACCGGTTTCCGAAGTGATATCGGTTGTCCAAAAGAAAAGCACCCTGGCTTATTAGGTTGGGGTTGTTCCAAAAAGGGTAGGACAGAAGTACGGTAGGAAAAGTGGTGCGGGATTTCTGGCTTTCCAGGCAGCTTCGTTACATTAAGCAAGCGGGGTTATATTGCGCTGGGGGAAATAGCCGGCCTGCTCTTCTTTAAACTCCTACGGGGGTTTTTTTGTTGCCCAAAAAATAATGAGGAGGTCACGGGAGTTGAGTAAGAATGGTAGTAAGGTGGTATGGAGGTTGAACAAAAAGATATTAGGGTTATTATTGCTAGGAATGCTGGTATTTTTAGCCGGTTGCGGGTCATCTGCAACGGAAAAAGGCGCCGGTCAGGTTGTGGAACTTAAACTAGCGCATTTTTTTCCCAGCACCCATCCAGCTGAGACCGAGTTAATACAGCCATGGGCTAAAGCGGTTGAGGAAGCTACCAATGGCCAGGTGAAGATAACCAGCTACCCTGGTGAAACACTGCTCAAAGCGGACCAGATATACGACGGGGTTGTAAGCGGTGTTGCCGATATGGGCATGTCTTGTTTCTCTTATACCAGGGGGCGTTTCCCGGTAATGGAAGCTTTCGAATTGCCCGGCGTCACCTACAATAACTCCAAGGTGGCCAGCAAGGTGGCCTGGGAGGGCATAAAGCAAATTAATCCGAAGGAAATCCAGGATACTAAAATGATGATGGCACTGACCACCGGCCCTGGGGATTTATTTACCAAAGTTCCGGTGCGCCGTCTGGAAGATTTGCAAGGGCTAGAAATAAGGGCCACGGGTTTAAGCGCTAAAACCCTTCAAAAACTGGGGGCCAATCCGGTAGCAATGCCCCAGTCCGATGCCTATGAGGCTTTAGCTAAAGGAGTTGTCAAAGGTAATCTGTCACCGGTGGAGGTTTTGGAGGGCTGGAAGCATGGTGAAGTAACTAAATATTTAACCAGAACGCCTTTTCTTTACAATACCTTGTTTTTTATCACAATGAACCAGGATAAGTGGAATTCCCTGTCCCAGGAAAATCAAAAAGCTATAGAAATAGTAAATGAAAAATATTTTACAGAGGTAGCTATGGGTTTATGGGATAAGCAAAACGAGGCCGCTATGAAGTGGGCGGTTGAAGAACAGGGAATTCAAGAAATAAAGCTTACTGCTGAGGAGACCGACCGGTGGATAAAACTTGTGCAGCCTATCCAAGATGAATTTATCGCTAGTATGGATGCCAAAGGTCTTTCGGGTCGCCAAATTATGGAAACAGTGATGGAGCTAGCCGGCAAGTACAATAAAGAATACCGGTAAAAATAGGGGTGACAATGAATGTTAAAATTAACCGGTCTGATTGCTGGATTGAGTCGCATACTTGATAAAATAGCCGGGTTATGTATGGTATCTGCAATGCTGTTGGTGGTAATCAATATTTTGCTGCGTGCTTTATTTAATCGTCCCATTTTGGGAGTTTATGAATATATTGTATTTTTAACAGTGGCCACCATTGGCCTATCCCTGGCGCATTGTGCGTTGCAGAACGGCCATATAGCTGTTAGCTTTATCTTCGACCGGCTACCTTTGAGAATGCAAGGGTTGGTGGAAATATTTATAAATACCGTTGCTTTGCTTTTCTGGAGTCTTTGTGCTTGGCAGGTTGGCATTTATGCCAACAGTACAGCGGCCAGCGGCGTAGTGTCATCCACTTCCCAAATACCGTTATATCCTTTTATTTATCTGGTTTCATTTGGCTTGCTGGCCCTTGGTCTGGTATTGCTGGTTAAAACAATTGAATCTGTGCAAAGGTTATGGCAGCCTTCTCTAACAACCCTGTTACCAAGGGTGAATACAGTGAAAACTGTGCAAAAGGCGGCGGCGATGAATAAATGAGCACACTTGTAGTTGGTTTAATAAGCATTGCAGCTTTTTTTCTGCTTTTGGTTTTGCGGATGCCTATTGCTTTTGCTATGGCCCTGGTAGGTCTTACCGGTTTTAGTTTCCTGACCACACCCTCCGCAGCTTTTAGTATGGCGGCTAAGGAAATATATGCAACTTTTTCTTCATACTCGCTGGGCGTAATCGCCATGTTTGTCTGGATGGGCTTTCTTGCTTTTTACTCGGGCATTGGTACCAGGATGTATGTATTTGCGTATAAATTAATTGGCCATTACCCCGGGGGGTTAGCTATAGCCACCCAGGCGGCGTGTGGCGTATTTGGGGCCATTTGCGGCTCAAATACGGCTACGGCAGCTACCATTGGCGCTATTGCTCTGCCGGAAATGAAAAAGTATCAATATGACGATTCACTGGCAACGGCCAGCGTCGCTGCGGGCGGCGTGCTGGGTGTGTTGATTCCGCCCAGCGTGATATTCATTGTTTATGGTATGGCAACGGAACAGTCGGTGGGTAAGCTATTTATGGCGGGCATTGTGCCGGGTATATTGCTAATGCTGCTATATATGGCCACGATAGCAGTACTTACTTTTCGCAAGTCCGGCCTTGGGCCCGCCGGCCCCAAGGCGACTTGGCAGGAAAGGGCTATGGCGCTTCGCGGAGGTTTGGGGGAAGTTTTAGTTATCTTCTCTCTATCCATGGGCGGGCTGTTTGTTGGCTGGTTTACGCCCACGGAAGCGGGCGCTGTAGGAGCAGCAGGTGTTTTGGGGGTAGCGCTTATCAAAAGGAGCTTGAGTTGGGAAGGTTTTAATAAATCCCTTCTTGATGCAACTCGCACCACCGCCATGATTATGCTGCTAATCGCCGGGGCCATGATTTTCGGGAGGTTGATGGCCATAAGCAGGCTGCCCTTTGAGTTGGCCCAAATAGCCGGTGCTCTGCCCCTGCCGCCTGTTGCGGTGATGGCGATTATATTGCTAATCTACCTGGTGCTGGGATGTTTTATTGATGCGTTGGCGCTGGTTTTGCTAACTATACCCATATTTTACCCTATTGCGGTAAACACCCTGGGCTACGACCCCATCTGGTTTGGGGTTATCATTGTAATGACGGTGGCCATGGGTGTAATTACACCTCCGGTGGGCATGAATGTGTATATTATTAAAGGAGTTGCGCCGGATATACCTCTGGAGGTGATTTATAAAGGCATCTGGCCTTTTTTGGGGGCTATTATTATTTGTTTGGCCTTGCTGATTGCCTTTCCGCAATTGGCTACCTTTTTGCCCGGGTTGTTGTCTTAATATAATTATTTGCTAGGGAGTTGCTGTTTCTTTTATTAACAGCAACTCTCTATTGTTCGTAATAATAGCATAGTTAATTAGGCTTTAGCGGCGTTCCGGCCGCTAAGATATCCGGTGGAGAAAGCTATTTGTAAATTATATCCGCCGGTTAAAGCATCGACATCAATTATTTCACCGGCAAAATACAGGCCTTGAATTATTTTTGATTCCAGGGTTGATGGGTTGATTTCTTTGACATTGATGCCGCCGCTAGTTACAATTGCCTCACTTAAGGGGCGGGTGCCTGTGACGTTCAAGGAAATATTTTTTAGTGTATGTACCAGCAGAGATCGCTCGGTTTTGCTAATCTGGTTTACCTGTTTGTGTATATCCACACCGGATAATTGTAAAACGACGGCAATTATTCTTTGGGGCAGCAAATCATCAAAGGCGTTTTTCAGGTGTTTGCTACTGTATTTATTAAAATCTCTTTGTAATCGGACATCCAATTGTTCGCCGGTCAATGCCGGCTTTAAGTCAAGAATAAGTTGTACCGGTTTATTTTTGGATGCGGAAATATAATCCCTAATATGGCTGCTAAGGCTTAGAATAATAGGGCCTGATACACCAAAATGGGTAAAAATCATTTCTCCGAACTGTTCCGCTTTGACCTTGTTATTAATTAGGGCTTTTATGGATACATTTTTCAAGGTTAGACCTTGCAGGTCTTTAACCCATTTTTCCTTGGTTATTAATGGTATTAAAGCCGGCTTAGGGGCTACGATAATATGGCCGAGTTGACGGGCCATTTTATAGCCGTCTCCGGTAGACCCTGTTTGTGGGTAGGACATACCCCCGGTAGCAATAATTACCTTTGGCGCTGATATTTGTTTAGCGTTGCTTAAAAGCACACCTGCTACTTGTTGGTTCTTGACAATTATTTTTTTGACTTCGGCATGCAATTTAATTTCCACATTGTTTTTCTGCAAGTGTTTTTGAAGCGCTTTAATAACATCGCTGGATTTATCCGATGCGGGAAAAACACGGTTGCCGTGTTCAACTTTGGTTTGTACATCTAAAGAATTTAGTAATGTTATAAGCCCGTGATTATCAAAGGATTTAAAAGCGCTGTATAAAAATTTGGGGTTGGCTATGACGTTTTGGAAAAAATCGTTTATGTCTCCATAATTGGTGACATTGCATCTCCCCTTGCCTGTTATAAAGAGTTTTCTGCCTAATTTTTCGTTCTTTTCCAGTAAGCAAACTTTTAACCCCCGGGATGCCGCAGTAGATGCGCTGAGCATGCCTGCAGGACCTCCGCCAACAACAATCAAATCGTAATCCATCTTATTCCGCCTTCCCAGTTTTTCAAGAAACAAAAAAAGTATTAGTCTATTACTAATAATATTATAAGACAAATAATCGAATTAAATAGATATATTTCGAGGTATGCTTATGAGGATTCTGTATTATTGAGCAAAGGGCGTAAATATTTCCAAAGAAACGGCTACATGTGATATGATAAAAATATTCGCGGTTTAGTATTTATTTATCCACTAGGAAAGATTTGGCACATTTGTTTCCTTTGTTTTGGTATTACATGGCCGTGGGTATGCTATATATGACAAATCAAGAAGTAAAGGGGAAAAATAAGCATGGCAGTATTCAATGAGTTTAGTTTAACAGAGCCTGTGATCAGGGCCCTTAATAACCTGGGTTTTGAAGAGGCGACACCCATACAAGAGCGGGCTATTCCTGTAGGTTTGCAAGGAAGGGACCTCATTGGACAGGCTCATACCGGTACCGGTAAAACAGCGGCCTTTGGTATACCTTTAATTGAAATTTTAGATGTTGGGAGAGAACATATACAAGCTGTTGTTTTAACTCCAACCCGTGAACTAGCTGTCCAGGTGGCCGAAGAGTTAAATAAACTCGGACAATATAAAGGGATTCGTACGTTGCCTATATACGGCGGTCAGGATATTAATCGCCAGATCAGGGCACTTAAAAAAAAGCCTCACATTATCGTGGGTACACCCGGTCGTTTAATGGACCACATGGGTCGAAAGACTATTCGCTTGAACCAAGTAAGCATTGTGGTTTTGGACGAGGCCGATGAAATGCTAAATATGGGCTTTATTGAAGACATTGAAAATATACTCAAGGATATTCCCGAGGAAAGGCAGACAATGCTTTTTTCCGCTACCATTCCTGCTCCAATCCGGGCATTGGCCGGGCGATTTATGAATAGCCCGGAGGTTATAAAGGTTGAGTCTCGACAGATGACTGTGCCGAAAATCGAGCAAGGTTATATTGAAGTACAAGAAAAACAAAAATTTGATGTGCTGTGTCGCCTGTTGGATACCCAATCGCCTGAGCGGGCTATTATTTTTGGCCGGACAAAGCGCCGGGTAGACGAATTGTTTGAGGGTCTGAACAAGCGTGGTTATTCGGCTGAAGGGATCCATGGCGATTTATCTCAAGCCAGGCGTGACCAGGTGATGCGGCAGTTTAAGGAAGGTTTTATAGAAGTGTTGGTGGCCACTGATGTTGCTGCCAGGGGGTTGGATATCACTGGTGTGACCCATATATATAACTTCGATATTCCTCAGGATCCGGAGGGTTATGTGCACCGTGTCGGTCGAACCGGGCGTGCCGGTAAAGCAGGCGTAGCCATTACCTTGGTGACGCCTAGAGAAATTCATCACTTAAGGGTTATTGAAACAATGACCAGAGGAAAAATAACACGTCGTCCCATGCCAACGCTAAAAGATGCTATTGAGGGACAACAGCGCATGGCGGTGGAAAGATTGATGATGGCTGTGGAAAAAGAAGATATAGAAAATTACAGGAGTTTAGCCGAGGGATTATTGCAGGAAACCGATTCTGTTACCCTTCTTTCTGCTGCGTTAAAAGTGCTTACTAAGGAGCCGGATCAAACTCCTGTTGCATTAACAGAGGAAGTGCCGCTCAGAATTAAAAGGGACAAAAAATTACGCACCGGGCAAAGGGGCTATTATAGCGGCCCAAACAACAAAAGAAACAACACTGGAGGAGGAGCCGGCTACAGGGGGAAAAAACGGCCAAGTAGTCGATCTTATTAAAAAATATTTGAAAAAACTATTGCCTAGTGTTATTAACTTTGCTATAATTACATTAAGCACCATCCATACAGTGACTCAGGTTGTACGGTATGCAAGAAGCGTCGGATATGTGTTTCGGGTTTGTTGCGAGAAGTAAACCAGTCTATGGGTAGTGTATTTTTGTTAAGGTAAGTTGCATAAGTGTGAGTTAATTTTTATTGGTATCTCGGTGATTTTGTTCGGTAAGGTTATGCTTTTAATATTACTGTGAAGTCGGTTGAAACAAGTCATATACCCCAAATTAATGTAAGAATAAAGTAACTGGAGAAATGTTTTGATTGTTTTCGGAAAACTGTAAGGATGGTTGCCAATGAGAGAAGGTCCGACGCCTTCTCTCATTTTATGTGCAGGTGATTGCCAAGCATACCAATATTATATTGGCGATTTAGTTGTTATTATAAATAAAAGGTCTTGCGGTTAAACTAAAAGATATGTATAATAATTATTGCGCGGTTGCAAGCGCTACAACTGAATCAATGCATAATGTAGACCATGGAGAGATGGCTGAGTTGGTCGAAGGCGCGCGACTGGAAATCGCGTAGACGGTTTGACCCGTCTCGAGGGTTCGAATCCCTCTCTCTCCGCCATAGTGTTTAGGCATAAGGACGGACTTGACTGTATATGACGGGTCCGTCCTTGCGCTAAAACAGTTAATTTTATTTTTGGCCGTGCTAGATGGGGAGGTAGCGGTGCCCTGCACCCGTAATCCGCTGTAGCGGGGTTGAATTCCTGTCCGAGGGTTTGGCTTGTGAGGTCTGGCTTTTGTAAGGAGTGTTGACGATTGGGTCTTGCGCGACGGAGGCTTTTGAACCGTGTCAGGTCCTGACGGAAGCAGCACTAAGGAAGTTTATCCGGGTGCCGCAAGGGTGCCTGGTCCGAGCTACCTGCAAAAGTAACGCTTGGAAGCCATTATTCGACGGCAGGTGCACGGCCATTAAATTTAATATATTTAACAAGGGGCTGTTGCACAACGAGCTAAATAGTTCGTAGCGCAACAGCCCCTTTATGTTTTACAAAAACACCGAGGATAGCTGATTTGTTGAAGCAAGGAATATCTCCACGCAATATCGTTTATTTATCATTTGATAATCCGATTATCAAGCTCGGAGGGTTTGAACGCGTCCTTCAGGTCTATGATATGGCATTTCCGGTTGAAGGAGAAGTTTATTTTTTCTTTGATGAGGTACAGTATGCGAAGGAATGGGATAACTGGATTAAGGTTTTGTACGACCAACGTCCTATGCTGAAACTGGTGGCCACCGGTTCCGCGAGTCCGATTTTGGAAAAAGGAGCGGCGGAAAGCGGTGTCGGTAGATGGCAGCTTCTCAGGTTGCCCACACTGTCCTTTTATGAGTATTGCGAGTTGCTGCAGCTTGAAGCAAGACCTTCACTGCCTGTTGGGCTGCGTCCTACCCAACTGCACAAAATGAAAAGGGCAAATCCGGCTGTTTTCGCGATATTTTACTTCACATAGTATGCGTCCAACTATTAAGGATTTTTTAATAGTTCAGAAAGAAGGCAGTCGCGAGGTCAGCCGCAAGGTGCTATTCTACAGTCTGGATATGATTATCGCCGTGGGATACCGTGTTAACTCGAAAAAAGCGACGCGCTTCCGCCAATGGCGACCAAAACGCTGCACGAGTATATCCAAAAGGGCTTTGTCCTGAATGACGAACACTGCTGAAAAACGGCAAGCCTTTCGGCAAGGACTACTTTGACGAGTTGTTGGAGCGCATCCGGGAGATACGCGCCAGTGAGCGGAGGGCATACCAGAAGATTGCCGATGTGTTCGAGCAGTGCAGTTACGACTATGACAAAAACAGTAGCCTGACGCTAGAGTTTTACGCCTTTGTGCAGAATAAGCTCCATTATGCCATAACCGGAAAGACCGTTGCTGAGTTGATTGCCGAGCGGGTCAGACTTGAGCATCCAACAATGGGGCTGACTACATGGAAAGCGGCGCCGGATGGAAAAATTATCAAGCGCTATGTGGGGATTGCGAAAAACTACCTCAATGAAAAGGAACTCTCGCGCCTGAACCGCATAGTGACCATGTTTATTGACTACGCCGAGTTAATGGCAGAGGACGAAGTGCCGATGAGCATGGCGGACTGGCTCTGCGAAACGGATAATTTTCTGCAAAATAACCGCCGGAAAGTCCTTGCAGGCAAAGGCACGATTTCCCATGAGGATGCGGTAAAAAAGGCGGAAGATATTTACGAACAGTTCCGCGATTCGGCAAGACAGGGACTATATCTCGCAATTCGATAAAGAGATGGCCAAATACCTCAAGGGCGAATGAGTTGGATAAGGTTATGAGTTGATCTAATAGAAACAGTATAATTGAAGGGAAAAGCGTCGCGGTGGCGAATTTAGTTTAGTGGTAGTATATGCGGGGGGTGTGGACGGTGAGTTACCTGGCCTTGTACCGGCAGTGGCGGCCGCAGCAGTTGAGTGACATTGTGGGTCAGGAGCATGTTACGGAGACGCTGCGCAATGCTTTGATGGCAGGCAAAGTTAGCCACGCCTATTTATTTTGCGGGCCTAGAGGCACCGGAAAAACCAGCACGGCCAAGGTGCTGGCCAGGGCTATAAATTGTACGGAGCAGTGCAAAGGAGAGCCGTGCAACCAGTGCCGAAATTGCCGGGAAATATTGTCCGGCGCCACTATGGATGTAATTGAAATTGACGCTGCTTCCAACCGGGGTATTGATGAAATACGTGAGTTGAAGGAGAATATAAAATATTTTCCTTCACTGGGTGGCAAGCGGATATATATAGTGGATGAAGTACATATGCTCACCAATGAAGCTTTCAACGCTTTGTTGAAAACATTGGAAGAACCGCCCGGGCATGTGGTATTTGTGCTGGCTACTACGGAGCCGCATAAAGTGCCACTGACCATACTGTCCCGCTGCCAGCGCTTTGATTTCCGTCCCATTCCGGATGAATTAATCGCCAAGCAACTGGAAGAGGTGGCGGCCAAGAGTAATTTTGCGGTGAATGGGGAAGCGGTGCGGGCCATTACCCGGGCTGCTGAAGGCAGTATGCGGGATGCCTTGAGTGTGTTGGATCAGGCGCTTCTACTCAGCGGAGAAACTGCTGTTAGTGTTGATACGGTGCATAATATTTTGGGTACGGTGGCAGAAGATGTACTGTTCGGGCTGGCCACCGGGCTGGCAGAGAAAAAAGCGGCTGATGTATTGAAGCTGGTGGCAGATATTGTTGCCGAGGGTAAAGATTTAAAGCAGCTAATCCAAAAATTGACGGAATACCTGCACAGGTTGCTGGTAGTTTTAATAGCGCCGGGAAAAACTGGGGAAGCCGGGTTTGGGTTAGATATGCCTCCGGCAAGCTTATTGCAGCTATTTACGCGTGACCGGTTAATCAGGGCTTTAGATTACCTGGTGGAGGCCGAGCAGGTCATACGCCGCAGTGCGCACCCAAGGGTAGTGTTAGAGTTAGCGCTGGTACGAGTTATGGATGACAACGGTATGCCACCCGCAGATGAATTGCTGCACAGAATTGAGCGGCTTGAACAAGCGCTGGCCAACGGGGAACATTTGAGAAATGGCGAGTTGCAATTAAGTGTTCATAATGCGCAAAATAGCCATCAATCATCGCTTAAATCTACGGTGATGAAAGCAAGTGACGAAAACAACTTACAGATTGACGGTAAACAGCCTAAATTGGGTAATACTAAAGTTAATCGTACTGTATTACCGGTATCTGGTGCTTCGAATAACGATACGGCTACCGGGCTGTTGTGGCCGGTTTCTCCAAAAATCGAAGATGATGTTCGGTCAACAACATCCAGGGCGGAGGCAAGTGTCTCCGGTTCGTTAGCAGTTGCCGAAAAAACGGATGGGGTGGAATCAGAATCGGGTGCCGCTTTGGCAGTCCCCGTCCAGGTAGCTATGAAAAATACTAATGATGATCTCAGTTATAATATGGAACAGATTGGCAAATGGTGGCCGGAAATAATGGCGGTAGTTAAAAAAGCCAATCCGATAGCTTATACCTGTTTACGCCAAACCTGGCCGGCGGAAACGAAAGAACACTGTTTAGTGCTGGGTGTGCCCTTGGGGGATGTTTTTATCAAGGATATGGCCGAGGACCCGAGGATAAGGCAATTATTAATTCAAACGTTAAATTCAGTGACCCATTTGACGTGGCAGGTGCGCTGCCAATTTTACGAAACCCCGCCGCAGGGCTGGCAAAAGGGTACGGAGCAACTGGATACTACGGAAACGATAAGCTTGTTTCAGGGGGAAATGGTATCTTTTGAAAAGGATTTAGATAAAAAATGAGGAGGTACTGGATATGGGCGGAAATATGGCTAAAATGATGAAGCAAGTGCAAAAGATGCAGGCGGACATGGCTAAAATGCAGGAGGAGCTTGGCAATAAAACAGTGGAAAGTACTGCCGGTGGCGGTGTGGTGCGTGTGGTAGCCAATGGTCGTCAGGAAGTCGTATCTGTGGAAATCAAGCCCGAAGTGGTTGACCCGGAAGATGTGGAAATGCTTCAGGATCTGGTATTAACGGCAGTAAATGAGGCATTAAAACAGGCCCAGGATATGATGGCCAAAGAAATGGGTAAATTAACCGGAGGGCTTAATATACCCGGGTTATTTTAATAGTGAGACAAATGCAATATGCTGGAGCGGTGTCACGACTGATTGTTGAATTGGCCAAATTACCCGGAATTGGTACAAAAACCGCGCAACGTCTGGCCTTTTTTTTATTGAATGCCCCTCCGGATGTGGCCGGCAGCCTGGCGGAGGCCATCAGAGAGGCCCGGGAAAAGGTGAGACGCTGTTCTGTGTGCGGTGATTTTACTGATGTAGATCCATGCCCGGTATGCTCAAGCGAGACACGCGACAATAGAGTGATTTGTGTGGTGCAGGATCCCCGGGATGTAGCGGCCATAGAAAAATATCGAGGTTATAAAGGCGTTTATCATGTGCTGCACGGTGTCCTATCACCTCTAGCAGGTGTGGGACCCCAGGAACTAAATATTAAAAGTTTACTAGCTCGGCTGGCAGGCGGTGCAGTGCAAGAAGTGATCTTGGCCACCAACCCGGATGTGGAGGGGGATGCCACAGCACTTTATTTGGCCAGGCTGATTAAACCTTTGGGTATTAAGGTTACCAGAATAGCCCACGGCTTGCCGGTCGGTGCCCACCTGGAATACGCTGATGAAGTAACCCTTGGTAGAGCTATTGAAGGCCGGCGGGAAATGGAATAAACAGTAATATTTACCACCTATACTCCATATATTATTTATTATAATGATTGGGGTGTTAATGGTGGAATGGTATTTGCTAGTTATAGGGTTGCTGCTCCTAGGCCTGTATATTATGCCTACTATTATGTATAGACCGCTGAAATGGCTGTTGAGGCTGGCAGGGTGCCTGGTCATTGGGACGGTGTTTTTGGTGTTGCTGAATTGGGGTTTGGGATTTTTAGACATGCATGTAGCTTTTAACCCGTTTACTATGCTGGTAGCCGGCATTTTACGACTACCGGGCCTGGTTATGTTAGTTTTAATTAGCCGGTGGTTTACATGAAAATATATTATAATTTGAAACTATGAGATAATCCTCCTCAAAACAAACAATGAGGAGGATTTTTTATGACTAAATAAATTCATAAAAAGTTTCTGGATTATAAAAACTATATCACAAGATCATTAGAAATATGATTTTCGCGGGGGTGAAGATTATTGGCCCGCGGGTAGTAGAGGCTTACGTTGGAGAATATGCAAGCGGTAAAAGCGAAGTGGCCGTAAACAGAGCGGTTGATTTAGCTGACATTGGCCGGAAGGTCACCTTGGTGGATTTAGATATTGTGGAGCCGTGTTACACGTTGCGCCCCATAAAAAGGGAGTTGCAGCAAGAGGGGATTACCGTGTTGGCCTGGGAAACCAAGGATACCATAGGATTGGGTGAAGCCGGCAATGTGCTCCGGGCGGAAAATCGCTGGGCTCTGCGCCGGTCCGGGGACATTGTGCTGGATATCGGTTATGGGGTGGAAGGTGCTAAAACCATGAACTTGCTGGAAGGGGCTAGTATGGACCCTGATTTGAATATTTTTGTTGTAGTAAATATTGCAAGACCGATGACGGGCAGTGTAATGGATATAGTGGATTATATCCGGGAGTTGGGTCAAGTGCACGGTATTATTAATAACAGTCACCTGGGTGACGAAACCGGTGTAGATATTGTTCAGCAGGGTTCCCTGATGGTGGATGCAGCGGCCCGGCAATTGCAGTTGCCGGTAGTGGCCACTACGGCAATCAGGGAAATTGCGGCATTAATTGGTCCGGTAGATATGGCCGGGCACCCGGTAAGAAAATTGAATAGATATATGCCACGTGCTTTATGGTAAATTAATTTACCATAGGAGTCAAGAATCAGGGGGGGATAAAGTAATGCCTGAGAAACCGATTCAGGGTGAAAAAAGGGTGTTTATGACCGGTAATGAAGTGGTTGCCTGGGCTGCTGTGGCGGCTGAAGCTGAAATTATGTACGGTTACCCCATAACGCCCCAGAATGAAATAATGCATTATTGGACCAGGATGCTCCCTAAATATGGCCTCGGGTTTTTACAAACCGAGGATGAGCTGTCGGCAGGGTTCACCACTGCAGGCGGTGTGTTGGCAGGTAGAAGAGCTTTTACTGCCACTGCCGGGCCGGGTAATACGTTAATGCAGGAGCCTTTGAGCATGGCTGAGGCCATGCGTTTGCCGGTGGTAGTAATTGTGCAGCAGCGTGGCGGTCCTTCCACTGCCACGGTGATTTATTCCCAACAGGAAGTTACAATGACCACGCTGGGTGGCAATGGCGAAGGGTTAAGAGTGGTTTACTCTACTGCCACTCATCAAGATCTTTATGATTACACTATTAAGGCTTTTAATACTGCATGGAAATATCGCTTTCCTACCTTTGTGTTGGGCGACGGTTATCAAGCCAAGATGAGAGAGCCGCTCACTATTTATGAACCCGCATCATGGGGCATTGCTATGGTACCCACTGAGCCTTATGTGGGACGTGCCGGGATGCCGGGAGTGGACAGGGAGCCAACTTTGTTAAGAAATACTTACAATGTGGAAGAAGAGCTGTTTGAGGTGCTGGAGCAGTACATTGCTGATTTCGACAAGGTGGCATCCGAGATTGCTGAATACGATGCCTTTGATACTGATGATGCTGAGCTGGTGGTGATTTCTCACGGTGTTGTTTCCCGGGCTTGTAAGGAAGCGGTTAAGGAACTGCGGGAAAAGGGTTATAAAGTAGGTTATTTCCGTCCGATTACCCTGCGCCCTCTGCCGGTGGATCAGTTGCGGGATGTAGCCGGCAAAGCTAAAAAACTGTTGGTGGTGGAATCCGCTAATGGTCAGCTGGATAGGTTAATAAAAGAAGTTATTTATGGCAGCACAGCAGAGATGCTCTCCTTGTTTAAACCGGGTGTAGGCATAACTACCGAGGAAGTTGTTGCCCGGGTAAAAGAGATTAAAGGTCTGGCCCGGCCAGGCAAACTGAGAGTATTACGATAGGCAGATGTTAAAGTCCGGCTTAGAAGACGCATATACAAATAGAGCCGGTATATGGAATTGGTTTACTGAGTAACAAAAGACTAAATACTCCAAATGTGGGTAAATTAAGTACCCGGTCCCGGGAGAAGGAGGGACAGTATTAAATGGCTAAGAGAGTAAAAATAATCCTGGCCGGCGAGGGTGGTCAGGGAGTACAATCAGTGGCTGAAATTATCGCCGAGGCGGCCAACGAGGAAGGTCGCGAGGCATTATATATACCCAATTTCGGTGTGGAGCAGCGGGGTGGTGTTTCGGTAGCCTACCTGCAAATTGGCGATGAGCCTATTGGAGCACCCAAGTTTTTAATCGGGGATATTGTGGTAGCCCTTAGTGACCGGGCGGTTCGTCGTACCAAGCAGTATGCAGGACCGGAGACTTTATTTGTTTACGACTCCGGTATTGAAAATATTGAAAACGAGCTCCCTGGGAACGCTAAAAAAATGTTGGGTATTCCTGCCATCGAGGTATCCAAAAAAGAGTTGCATCCTCGTGTGTTTAACATCGTTATCATGGGTGCGGTGCTAAAGGCTTCTGATGTGGTGGCGGTAGAGAACGTCAAGACGGCTGTGGAGAGAAAGCTGGGCTATATATTTGAAAAAAAACCTGAGCTCCGGGAAATGAATTTCCGGGCACTGGATCGTGGTTTTGAACTGGTGGCCAGCCAATTGTAGAGGGGGTATTTAGAATGACTCAAACCTTCAAGGGCCGTACCTTGGAAGTGGAAAAGGCTTTTTGGACATTGTTCCCCGGGCTTTGCAAGGGATGCGGCCTGTGTATACAGAAGTGTCCCAAAAATTGCATAAGCTGGTCCGATGTACTAGGGGTATATGGTACGCCTTCGGTGGAGATAAACGACGAGTGTATTGCCTGCGGCATATGCCAAAATTTCTGCCCGGATTGCGCTATAACAGTGGAAAAAAAGAAAAAGGAACTAAACTAGAATTAAAATAATTAAGTTGTATGCTGCGGGAGTGTGATTATCCCGCAGCTTTTTTGGTAGGGCGGGGAACCGGTACAGGTTCAATTACATATACTAAAAAGGGTGATGTTATGAGCGAGTGCGTTTGCTTTTTTTGCGGATCCGACCGGGTAGCGGAACAAGGTGTCTATTTTAGGGGATACTATATTTGCCCGGATTGCGAGAGAAAAATTTGTTGTTTAACTGTAGACAATGTAAATTATGAATATTATAGAAACGGGCTTAAAAGAATATGGTGTTTAGCGGATAATTGCTCACCTTCCGGCAACGCTTGTTTTTGAGCCAGCCGGGCCCGGCGGTGAGCCATTTCTAAATCACATTTAATCTGGCAAAGGGTAGTCAAATTAATACCGGTGCGAGATGAGATTTCCCTGTCCGAGTTGCCTTTTTTCCAGGCGCGTATCAGGATGGGTACATTGGTACGGTATTTTTGAGAAAGTTTTGTAGTATTGATTTCTATTTTTTTCACACCCCTTTCATATTATTAATGCTTATTTTAGCCCCTGTCTGCATCTTTATGATGTAAATGAAATGAATTGAGGGTTAAAAAAGGTTAAGTTCCTGGTCCGTTGGTTGACAATATGGTAAAATAAAATGTTAATAAATATATTGTAGGAGAAATTTATTGCCGATCAATCAGGAACATACTTTTTTAGTTAATGCTTTGCAAAAATATGACCATAATAAAGCCGTGCGCTTACATGTGCCCGGCCACGGCGGCGGCCCGGGGTTGCCTCAAGCGATGCGGCAGGGCAACCTGCCGGGCTGGGATGTTACTGAACTCGCGGGGTTGGATGATCTGCACAACCCCGCGGGGGTGATAGCTGCAGCTCAGCGAAGTGCTGCAGAGCTTTATGGCGCCCGGTGCACCTTTTTTTTGGTGAATGGTACCACGGTGGGTCTGCAAGCTTTGATTACAGCTACTTGCAGTGAAGAACAAGCGCTTGTGTTGCCGCGCAACGTGCACCGGTCGGTGCTGGGCGGCCTGGTGGTCAGTGGGGCCCGTCCGGTGTTTATAGAGCCTGTTATTGTGCCCGAATTTGATTTTGCGGCCGGATTTTTGCCGGACAAGCTGGAAGCCGTTTTGCGACAAAACCCCGGCGCAGGGGCTGTGCTGGCTGTGCATCCCTGTTATTATGGAGTGGTTGGTGACTTGGCCGGGGTAGATAAGATATGCCGGCGGCACGAAGTGCCTTTACTGGTGGATGAGGCCCATGGCACGCACCTGCGCCTGCATTCCGGGTTGCCTGCTGATGCATTGTCTCTAGGCGCTGACGCAGTTGTACAGAGTGTGCATAAGACGGGGGGCGCGCTGACCCAGGCTTCCTGGTTGCACCTGGGCACCGACCGGATAGCGCGGGAGAGAGTGGCTGATGCACTGCGCTTACTGCAGACCAGCAGTCCTTCTTATATTTTGCTGGCCTCACTAGATGCTGCCAGGCGACAGATGGCTTTAAACGGCCAGGTCATGCTGGATGATCTATTAACCTTGGCCGGCGAGGCAGCTTGGAGAATAAACAAAATTTCTGGTTTGGCTGTGCTGGGTAAAGAGCACCTTGATGGAATAGGTGCTTTTGATTATGATCCCACCCGGCTAGTTATTTCGGTGCAGGGGCTGGGTGTTAGCGGGTATGAGGTTGCCCGGAAGTTGGCCGTCGCATACGGTATATATGTGGAAATGTCTGATGCCTATAATCTGGTGGCAGTTTTATCACTGGGTACGAGCCGGGTGGGTGTACTAAAGCTGGTAGGTGCTTTAGCAGAAATTAGCCTGTTAAAAGGTGCGGGGCATAGTGATGACCGGAACTTTAATGTTCGTAAGAGTGTTGATTTAGGTCAATTGCCGCCACAGGTTATGACACCGCGACGGGCTTGGCTGGCGAGGCAAAAAAAAGTGCCCTTGGGGGAATCACGGGGATTGGTAAGCGCGGAAATTATCGCAGCTTACCCGCCCGGCATAGCGGTAATATATCCCGGGGAGGAAATTACCCCGGAGGTCATAGAATATTTATTACAAGTGCGGGAAATGGGTGTGCACATCCAGGGTGCCGCAGATCCAGCGCTTAAAACACTGCGTGTAGTTAACGTTTAAAGTTATATGGGACCAAAACAATCGCCCATTCTTTTTTAATGTTACTTATAGTTAAAAGGAGTTATAAACAATTGCTGGCAGGCAAATTTATTGTATTTGAGGGTATTGACGGGGCGGGCAAGACCACACAGATGAAGCTTCTGGCCGGTTTCCTCCAAAACAACGGCATACCGGTGTTGTGTACCCGGGAACCGGGTGGCACTCGGATTGGGGGCAGGCTTCGGGAGTTGCTCTTAGATCCGGCATGCCAAGATATAAGTCACCGTACTGAGGCGTTTTTATACGCGGCGGACCGAGCCCAGCATGTTACTGAAATAATAAGCCCTGCTTTGAGCAGTGGAGTTACGGTACTTTGTGACCGGTTTGTCTATTCTACCCTGGCTTACCAGGGTTGGGGGCGGGGTATGGATATGGCGCTGCTGCTTCAATTAAACGGGTTGGCTACCGGCGGTCTGGTCCCGGATGCGGTGGTGTTGTTGGATATAACTGTGCCGGAAGGGATGCGCCGGGTGCTGGGACAGCGTGCTCCTGACCGCCTGGAAGGGGAAAAACATGCTTTTTTCCAGCGTGTGCGGGAGGGCTACCTGGAGCAAGCCGCTAGTTTTCCTAAAATCTTTCGGGTGTTACAGGGAGATGGGGCTGTTGAAGAGGTACACCGGCACATTGTGGGGGCGCTCAGCGATTTATAGGGGTATGGTATCCTAAAAGCCATGGGCAGTTAATTTTTGGAGGTTGGGTTGATGCCGGTTCTGCGGGACATAGTGGGCCATAAACAGGTAATAGAAAGTCTGAGATATGCCCTGACTAAAAGTCTGGTTAATCACGCTTATATATTTAGCGGGCCGGCGGGAGTTGGTAAAAAAACCGTTGGGTTGGCTTTTGCCCGGACATTATTGTGTCGTCGGGGCCAGGGGGATGCCTGTGGAGAGTGTGATGATTGTACCCGTTCGGAGCGGGGTTTGCATCCCGATTTACACATTATTCGTCCCGAAGGAGCTTCCATAAAAATTAACCAATTGCGGGCTGTACAGGACGGTGCCGCTTTTACCGCATTTGGTACGGGTAGACAGGTTTTTTTGATGGAACAGGCTGAAAAAATGACTTTGGCGGCGGCTAACTGCTTTTTAAAAATACTTGAAGAACCTCCTGCCGGAATAGTGTTTATACTTGTTACTGATGACCCGGCCGGAATATTGCCGACAGTAGTGTCCCGTTGCCAGCAGTATCGCTTTAATCCCCTGTCTGCGGAAGAGGTGATGCAGGTGCTTACTAATACGGGCACAGGTGCGTGTTATAATATAAATAGTGTCCGGGTTGCCGCGGAGTTGTCCGGGGGATGTCCGGGGCGGGCATTGAATATGCTTGACGGACCGGATAAGCGTAGCGCCATGTTAGAGTTATTAATGAGGATAGTCCGGGAAAGACCAGGCAGTGTATTTATACCGGTGAACGAACTGGCAGAGCGGGAGAACCTTGCGGAGTTTATCAATTGGCTTATTTTATTTTTTAGGGATGTTTTAATCTGGCAAATAACCGGTTCCACTGAGCTTATGGTAAATGTGGACCGGCATTCTTATATTGTTGAAATGGCCGGTGCTTATGCTAAGCCGGAGGTAATGGATATACTGGTAACGGCGGGTAGAGCGTCGGGCCTACTGGCAAGCAATGTTAACCAGCGTCTTGTACTAGACTATTTATTGTTTAAAATTGCCGGCCAGCGGATGATGATCGGGGGTAGTTAATATTGCCGTATGCTGTTGTAGGGGTGCGTTTTAAATTAGCTGGTAAAATATATTATTTTGATCCCGGGGATCTGCATTTATCAATAAACGATGGGGTTATTGTAGAAACGTCAAGAGGCATTGAATACGGAACCGTGGTGATCGCTCCCCGGGAAGTGCCCGAGGAAGAAGTGGTAAGTGCTTTAAAAATGGTGTTACGCAAGGCCAATGAAGAAGATTTGGAACAGTTGCAGGCCAACCGGGAGAAAGAAGCCAAAGCCATGGAGATCTGCCTGGAAAAGATTGATGCCCATGGGTTGCCCATGAAGCTGGTGGATGTGGAGCAAACATTTGGTGGTAATAAAATAATCTTTTATTTTACTGCTGATGGCCGGATAGATTTCCGAGAACTAGTCAAGGATCTGGCGGCAATTTTCAGAACCCGCATTGAGCTGCGTCAAATAGGCGTGCGGGATGAGGCTAAAATGATTGGCGGGCTAGGCTGCTGTGGCAGGGAGTTATGTTGTGCCACTTGGCTGGCCGATTTCGCCTCGGTATCCATCAGAATGGCCAAAGAGCAAAACCTTTCACTCAATCCCACTAAAATTTCCGGTATTTGTGGCCGTTTAATGTGTTGCCTAAAATTTGAAAACGAAGTTTATGAGCAGGCCAAGGAAGGATTTCCGGAGCTTGGTAAAAGAGTAACCACACCGGATGGCGATGGCCGGGTGAATGGTATTAATATTATTAAGCAGACAGTTAATGTGGAGCTGCGGGAAAGTAAGCTGGTCAAAGAGTATCCATGTAGCGTAATTGAAGTGGAATCCGTGGAAGGTGATCAGAGTGAAGCCCCTAACGTTAAAAATGAAGGCGCTGGAGGCCAGGGCACAAGACCTGTTACTCGAAATCAGAAACTTGAAAGATGTTGTCGAGGTGCTCGAGACGGAAAATGCAAAGCTTCGTCAGCATTTGATTCTGATGTATGATATGCAGAAAAAAGATGAATTGGGTTCAGGGGGGGCACCAAATAGGGTTACGGGACGACAGAACCTTGCCAATCTGTACAACCAGGGTTTTCATGTATGTAATATTTATTTTGGCCAAATGCGGGATAGCGAGTGTTTATTTTGCGCCGCTTTTCTGCACCGCGAACAGGGGGGGTGATGGTTGATGCAGACAGGGATAGCCGGTGGCGTTTTGTACCTTTGCGCCACACCTATTGGTAATTTGGAGGATATTACCTTGCGAGTGCTTAAAGTGTTGCGAGAGGTAGACCTGGTAGCGGCTGAAGACACTCGTCATACCCGTAAGCTGTTCAGCCATTATGGTATTCATACCGCTCTGACCAGCTATCATGAGCATAACCGGCAGGCCAAGGGTGGGTACATTTTAGAGCAGTTGGCCGGGGGCAAAAGCGTGGCTCTGGTTAGTGATGCCGGTACGCCGGGTATATCCGACCCGGGTGAAGAATTAGTGATGGCAGCTCTGGAAAAAGGAATCCAAGTGACGCCGCTTCCCGGCCCTAGTGCTTTATTGGCAGCGCTGACCGTATCAGGCTTATCGTTGTCCAGGTTCGTATTTGAAGGTTTTTTGCCCACCCAAAATAAGGAGCGTCGTCAACGGCTGGCTAAGCTGGCCTGTGAACCGAGGACTATAGTATTGTATGAGTCTCCCCACCGGTTGTCGAAAACATTAGGTGATCTGGTCGATACTTTAGGGGACCGGCGAGCATGCACTGCCCGGGAATTAACCAAGCTGCATGAGGATGTACGGCGTGGTACCCTTGTCCAGCTGCAAGAACTATTCGACAGCCGGTCCCCCCGGGGTGAATTTGTGCTGGTTATTGAGGGATGTTCCATCAAAGGTGAGCAAGCACAATCATTGGATAGTAGTTTAACATTATCGCCGGAGGAATACGTGCATTTACTTCAGAAGGAGGGGGTGCCGCCCAGCAAGGCCATAAAAATAGTAGCCCGCCTAAGGAATATCCCCCGGCGGGAATTGTATAAAGAAATAAACAGGTTCATAAAATAAATTATTATTACATGGCCGTATCTTCTTCTTTTACATTTTCAAACATAGCCAGAGCGCAACTTCGGCAGACCAGCTTACCCTTGTAGTGTTGTACATCAGTGGCGTTGCCGCAGAATACGCAAGCAGGCTCATATTTCTTTAATATAATTTTTTCGGCATCAACGTATATCTCTAGTGCGTCTTTTTCATCAATGCCTAGCGTGCGACGTAATTCGATAGGAATTACCACGCGTCCCAGTTCGTCTACTTTTCTAACAATACCGGTTGATTTCATGTCTTTCCCTCCCCTTAACAACAAACATTTTTCGACATAAATTGATTTTAATCCACAAGTAAATGGTACCAGTGATGGCAGTAAAAGTCAACATCTTTTTTATAATTATTGGTTTTTTTTGTATATAAAAACTTGATTTAGGGAAAACTTGACAAGATAGACTTCTTTACTTTAAAATCAGTATGTCGATACAAGTCATGATGGAGAGGAGTAAATGCGGAAGAACCGCTAAGCGAGTGGGGTAGGTGTGAGCCCACCGGGGAAACCGTGTTGAAGATGGCTCCGGAGCTGTCGGTCGAATGCAAAGTAGGCCGTACCGGTTAAGCGCCGTTATCAAGCTTGTGGTATCGGGAAATAGTGTTCCTGTACCAAAATGAGGCCAGTTCTAGCTAGCTAGGAAAGGTGAAATAAGGGTGGTAACGCGAAAAATATTTTTCGCCCCTGGGTAAACCGGGGGCGTTATTTATTTTGTGGCAGTGTTTTCAAGCTGCCGGCACAAAAATATGAGTTGCTAAGAGGATTATAAACTTTTTAATATTAGGAAGGAGTAAGGTATGGATAATAAGAAGACTTTTTACATAACTACACCGATTTACTATCCAAGTGATAACTTGCATATTGGGCACGCCTATACCACTGTGGCGGCCGATGCTATGGCCCGGTTTAAAAAACTGACCGGCCATGAAGTTTGGTTTTTAACGGGCTCCGATGAGCACGGTCAGAAAATTGAACGCTCGGCTCGGGAACGGGGTGAGACACCACTGGAGTATGTGGACAAAATTGTAGCGGGCTTTAAAAACCTTTGGAGCAGTTTAAACATAAATTACGATGATTTTATACGTACTACTGAAGACAGGCATAAAAAAGTGGTGCAGAAGGTTTTTCAAAAGTTATACGATCAGGGTGATATTTATAAGGCCAATTATAAGGGATGGTACTGTACACCCTGCGAGACACTATGGACCGAGGGACGACTGGAAGACGGCAATTGTCCGGACTGCGGACGTTCTGTTGAGCCGCTGGAGGAGGAAAGTTATTTCTTTAGAATATCCAAGTATGCCGGTCGCATGCTCAAGTATATTGAGGATAACCCCGACTTTATCCAGCCTGCTTCCCGGCGCAATGAAATGACCAGCTTTATTAAAAGTGGCCTCGAAGATCTTTGTGTATCACGTACCACTTTTGACTGGGGTATTGATGTACCCTTTGACCAAAAACATGTCATTTATGTCTGGGTAGATGCTCTGACTAATTATATTTCTGCGCTTGGGTACGGTGAGGAAAACGATGCGCTGTACCAAAAATTCTGGCCGGCTGATATCCACCTGGTGGGTAAAGATATTGTCCGCTTTCATACTATTATCTGGCCCATTATACTTATGGCACTGGAATTGCCCTTGCCCAAGCAGGTTGTGGGGCACGGATGGGTGCTGCTGGATAGTGGTAAAATGAGCAAGTCCAAGGGCAATGTAGTAGACCCGCTAGTGCTTATCGACAAGTACGGAGTGGATGCTATCCGCTACTACCTACTTCGAGAAATGCCTCTGGGCGCGGACGTTATTTATTCGGAAGAGGCACTGGTACATCGTATCAATGTTGACTTGGCCAATGATTTTGGTAACTTGTTCAATCGCACTTGCGCTATGGTAAACAAGTATTTTGGGGGACGCTTGGAAACACCGTCTGCCCCCGAGGGGCCTGACGGGGAACTGCTCGAGATGGCCCGGTCTATACCGCTTGAGGTAGAGGAGCTTATGGAACGCCGGGAAATTTCCAACGCTTTGTCGGCTATATTGCGCTTGGTGGGCCGGGCTAACAAATACCTGGAAGAAACTGCACCCTGGGCGCTGGCCAAGGATCCAGCCAAGCACGATCGCTTAAACACAGTACTGTATAATGTGGCCGAGGCATTGCGTTTTGCTACAGTAATGGTTGCGCCATTTATGCCCGGGTTACCGGAAAGGGCCTGGCCTCTTCTAGGTATTGAGGGACAACCACACCTTTACACTTGGGAGTCGCTGCAATGGGGAAAATTACCGGGTGGTACGTTACTCAAACGTGGAGAACCGCTGTTCCCGCGCGTTGATCCGGCTACTTTGGGGGAAGCATAATGAATATGCAAATGGGTCAAAGTAACGGGACTGAGACGGGGAGAGTAGTGGCCGGTGAACTATTTGACACCCACACTCACCTTTATGACGAAATATTTACAGCCGATCGGGACCAGGTGTTTAGACGTATGACCGAAGCCGGGGTTACCCGGGTGATGTGTGTTGGGTTTGATATTAAGTCATCGGAACAAGCGGTAGCTATGGCGGAAAGCCTCCCTGGCGTGGTGGCCGCAGTAGGTGTGCACCCGCATGATGCCGAGGACGCAGTGCCGGATTACCTATCCCGGCTGGCTGATTTAGCCGGGCACCCCCGGGTGGCGGCGCTTGGTGAAATAGGCCTTGATTACTACCGGGATCTTTCGCCGCGACCGGTGCAGCAGCAGGTTTTTAGGGAGCAGTTGGCTTTGGTACGGGAGCTGGGCATACCGGTGATCATCCATGCGCGGGACGCCTTCGGTGACCTGATGGATATTTTGCGTCGGGATGGCATCAGCCCGGCCGGGGGAGTAATTCATTGTTTCAGCGGTAGTTGGGAAGTGGCCAAGGATGCAATGGAGATGGGGTTTTATATTTCCTTGGCCGGGCCGGTGACCTATAAAAAATCCCCGAGGTTAAAGGAGATTGCCGTGCGGGTGCCGGTAGAACGACTGCTTATAGAAACCGATTGCCCTTTTCTTGCCCCTGAGCCATTTAGAGGGCGGCGCAACGAGCCGTCTTATGTGCGGTATGTGGCTGCACATATTGCTGCACTGCGGGAAATGCCGCTGGACGAACTGGCCGGGGTTACCACTGCCAATGCAAAAAAGCTTTTTAATATAAAATAAAATGCCAGGGTTAGGTTATATATTGTAGATGGGAGGGGGCTGGTTTGCCGGAAGAAACATTAGTTGCACCCAGAGGCTTGACACTTGTATTTACAGGAGACGGCAAGGGCAAAACCACTGCGGCATTGGGTATGGCGCTGCGGGCATGGGGGCAGGGTATGAAGGTTTTAATTTTACAATTTATCAAGGGCGGCTGGACGTGTGGCGAACTAATAGCTGCGGAAAAGCTAGGTCCCAACTTCATAATGCGACAGATGGGTGAGGGGTTTATTAGAGGTTCCAGTGACAAGGATTTGGATGTGCATCGTGCAGCCGCCCAAAACGCGCTGGAAGAAGCAAAAAAAGCTGTGCGAGAAGGGGCGGTAGACATGGTAGTCCTTGATGAAATAAACTGTGCTGTGCATTATGGCCTGGTGGATGTGGAGGATGTGCTGGATATTATTCGCAGTAAACCGCCCGGTTTACATCTTGTTATAACCGGGCGTAATGTAGCCAACGAAGTGATGGGGTTAGCCGATCTTGTAACAGAAATGCGGGAAGTGAAACACCCTTTTGCCGCCGGTATGCCGGCTCAAAAGGGTATAGAGTTTTAGTTGCCGGCCTTGATTGTTATCGCAGTTGCTATTTTAGCGGCTGTTTTTTTATTGCATTTCCCCGAAAAGTAATAAATGTCGGGACAGGTTGCATAGTATAATGCAGGTGGGTGTGTTGAACAAATTAACCAGCATTGCAGGAAAAAGACAACATACGGCGAATATGTATATAAAGCCATGAGGTGCCGGTGATAGCCTCCCACTTATTTTAACTAATAAGCTATATTAAGCATAGTTTATATGAGCACGAAATTTTTATTGTTGGACTGTGCCGGTAAAAATTTATGTTGCAGTTTTTCGAGGGAGGGATAAATATCATTTTAAACGAAAAAGCGGCTGAGTGTGCCGTATCCGACAACTTCTTTAATGGCAGAGTTGCGTCGGCTTTGCTGGCCGTTATTATATTGATTGTGGCCATCATTTCAGCATACCAGGGTGCCCAAAAGGAAGTTTATTTGTTAATAGATGGTAAACAATGGCAAGTGCGTACTTTTCATAATAATGTTGACGGGCTTTTGCAGGAAAAGGGCGTTGTTCTTGCTGAAAAAGATAGGGTGTCTCCAAGTCCGGCCGCTGTTCTTGAGGACGGCATGACGGTTAAAGTACGCCGGGCTGTGCCGGTACAGTTGCAAGTGGGGCATGAAAAATACCAATTGACGAGCTCCGCTGAAACGGTTGGCGATGTGCTCAAAGAAGAAGGCGTGGTGCTTGGGGAGCGGGATATTGTTACCCCCGGTGTTACCTCCCGGTTGGATAAAGAAGTCCGCATTCAAGTAGATCGGATTAATACTCATATAATTGAAGAAGAAATAGCTATTCCCTGTAGGATACAGCGGAAAAATGACGCTACATTGTTAAGTGGGATTATCAGGGTAATAGATAGCGGTAAAGAAGGATTGCAAAAAAAGATTTGGGAAAAAGTTTATAAAAACGGCATACTGATAGAAAAGCGTCTTTTAGCCAGTAGTGTGTTGCAAGAGCCTGTGGATAGGGTAATCCAGGTAGGTACTATGCAGGTCGTCTCCCGTGGTGGTGAAACCTTTAGGTTTTCCCGCGCTTATGATATGGTGGCCACTGCCTATACTTATACCGGTAATAATACTGCTACCGGGGTTAGTCCCCATATGGGGGTTGTGGCAGTGGACCCGTCGGTAATTTCTATGGGTAGCCGGCTGTACGTGGAGGGATATGGTTACGCTAGGGCACTGGATAGGGGTTCGGCAATCAATGGGAATCGCATTGATGTTTTTATGGAAAGCCAAAGTCAGGCATTGAGATGGGGAAGACGTTCTGTGAAGGTATATTTGCTTGAATAAAAAAATTGAGGGGCTTATGCCTCTCTTTTTTATTTTCATGCTTAAACTGGTATGATATATGTAAAATCGTTATTAATATTTGCGGAGGTAGATTATGTTGGATCTTGCATCACCAAGCGTATTAAGAGATTTGTTGCAGCGTCACCAATTTCGGATTAAAAAAAAATTTGGGCAAAATTTTTTAATTGACGGTAATATTATAAATAAGATATTGATTGCTGCTGAGTTGAATAATATGGACATAGTGGTGGAAATCGGCCCGGGGGTGGGAACACTTACCCATCGCCTGGCTAAAATAGCTCGTCAGGTGGTAGCCGTAGAAATTGACCGCACTGTGCTACCGTTGCTGACAGAAACGTTGGATGGGCTGGATAATGTTGCACTGGTTGAAGCGGATGCTTTGAAAATTGATTTTGAACGGCTGGTGCAAGAACGAACCGGTGCTCTGGCAGACGGGTACAAGGTTGTGGCTAACCTGCCATATTATATTACCACTCCACTAATTATGCATTTACTGGAAAATTATTCTTCCGCCCGTAAAATAATTGTTATGGTTCAGGAGGAGGTTGCCCGGCGGCTTACCGCTTCTCCGGGCACCAAAGATTACGGGGCCCTCACCGTGGCTGCAAATTATTATGCGGTGGTAGAAACGGTCTTCAAGGTGCCCCGCACAGTGTTCTTTCCGCGTCCGGAAGTAGACTCGGCAGTGGTAAGCATGACCGTAAGGAAAAGTCCGGCTGTTTGTGTAATAAATGAGCAAATTTATTTTTCTCTGATTAGGGCGGCCTTTCAAAAAAGGCGCAAAACATTACTTAATGCGTTAGGTAGTGTGGATAAGGAGTTGCTCAGGGATAGGTGGCTTTATATTTTGGAACAATCTGAAATTGACCCGATGCGCCGGGGTGAGACGCTTAATTTGCAGGAATTTGCCCGTTTGGCCGATGCTTATGTTAAATGCAAGTAATATAAAAGGAGATGGACTACTTGTTATTCATCAGTCCTTCCAAGGGAAAGTTGTCATTTGTTGAAATGATGGACGATGTTATCTGCTTTATCAGGGGTCTGCCCAGTTCATCTTACAAAATTATTATTGGTACCGATTCCATGGTTAGGAATGAAACCTGTTTTGTTACCGCAGTTGTGGTGCATCGCCAGGGCAAAGGGGCCAGGTATTATTATCATAAGAAAATACAGCGGAAGATAAAAAGCTTGCGTCAAAAAATATTTTATGAAACTGCTCTCAGCCTGGAGCTGGGCAGCCAAATTGTAGAATATTTTTCCCAAAGCGGTTATGCTGAGTTGCCGGTAGAGGTTCATATCGATGTGGGTACACAGGGAGAAACCCGTGACTTAATTAAAGAGGTTGTGGGTATGGTTGTTGGAAGCGGCTTTCAGGCTAAAATTAAACCCGATGCCTACGGTGCCTCCTCCGTTGCAGATAAACATACCAAGTAAAGTTAAAGCTTGACACTAAATCAAGTCCCAGCGTCTTTCGTGGTGGTATCCGATGTAGTCCCGCCCGTACAACGTTCGAGGGCCAAATTTGCCGTCTTTGGCGTATAGGGCGGACAGGCAATCACCAATAATGGTTTCTGTAATTTTATAAGCATGGTCGGCGCTCCGCAAGGGTGAACCAAGAAGCATATGGGTTATTTCAGCGGCCACACCGATATTCAGGCCGGCCCGGGATGCCCTGGCCAGCAGCATGGGGGGTACGGCAAAATCAACCGGGCTTGTCAACCGGAGCAATCTACCGGAAACAGCATGTGGGCCGTGGGAAGGTGTGGCAGTGCCGATAATATCGAACACTTGCAATTGCCTGTTAAGTTCTTCCCGTACTTTGAGCAGGCAGGCGGCCGCAGGGCTGATATCAGACCTTGTAATAGTTGGGTAGCAATTGGTCAGAGCCAGATCCAATCCTTGGTCCCGAACAGCTAAAACCAACTTGGTTAGCATTTCTTTATTTGCCCCAAACATGTCGCCGTCAATAAACAATATCCCATCGGCATTCAATCGGGAAGCTTCTATTGCGCCTACTGCACGGGGAACATCTATGCCCAGCGGCTCGGTAAACCATAGTGGGGCCAGGAGAGGACAATTAATTGTTTCTAAAACGTCCAGTGAGTTGTCGGTGCAGCCGTTCAGCACCGGTATAATGCAATCTAATAGATCAAAAGGTAAATTTGAAATTACTTTTTCCAAGGTTTTTGCTTCATTTTTAGCCGGTATTACCGTAATAAACACAGGTTACTTCCTCCTCTATGTTATTATGCATGACTCAAACATGTTTATTAAATTACACTTTTAGCTTTATTGAAGTACATTTTGGCAGCCCGGCATTGTTATTGTGCAAAGCACAGGTATTTATTATGGTAGCTTATAATATGCCATCCTATGGTAAAAGTTTCTTAACTATGGGACGGCATTTTAATTTGCATAAATTCACACCTTTACCCTGTTAATTCATAAGATGTAGAAATAAAATGGAGGGGCTGATTGATCCTGGACATAAAAGTTGGTGATATAGTAGGGCGAAAGTCATACGGTCTGGATATTTATTTTAAGGTATTGGATATTTGCGAGGATGATGATGGAAACCAAATAGCCTACTTAAAGGGTCTGGATATGCGGCTTTGTGCAAATGGGCCGCTAGACGATCTGACTAAAATCGAACCAAATAAATTAGCGGATTACTGGCGGATGACCATGATCAAAAACCATGAGGCTATGCGTAGAGTTTTTGTACGCCGCCAAAAAGACCGGGAAACGTTTTTGATGCGGTCGGTACCTGGTAAGGAGAAAGGTGAAGAAGGTTTTGATGTTCCGGGGCGGGTATTACACATCGATGGTGACGAGGATTATCTTGATTTATGCATGACCACATACCGTCAGTTGCAAATTCCTGCGGAGGGTCTTAATATCCCGGAGAACCGGCAAGCGCAAAAAGTATATGATCTTCTGGTAGAGCACCGGCCTGATTTATTGGTGCTTACCGGTCATGACGGTTTTATTAAAGGTACCAAGAATTTTTCAGATATTAGTAATTACCACAACTCCAGCCATTTCGTAGCTGCTGTAAAAGAAGCCCGTCGTTATGAAAAAAGCCGGGATGACCTGGTGATATTTGCCGGGGCTTGTCAGTCCCATTATGAGTCCCTGCTTGGGGCCGGGGCAAATTTTGCGAGTTCTCCCCAACGGGTGTTGATACATGCCTTTGACCCGGTGTTTATTGTAGAGAAAATTGCCTTTACCTCTATTTATGATCCAATAAGCCTGCAGGATATAATTACCGGCACTATAACTGGTTTTGACGGTATTGGCGGCATGGAAACCAGGGGCAGATACCGCATGGGGGTTCCTCGTTCCCCTTATTAGGAAGTAACCCTTTTTCACCGGCATGCATAAAATGGCACCAGTAAAGGAGGTGTGGGTATGGAAAGGCATTATCGTGTTCTTGGTAAAGTACAGAGTCGAATTCTAAAAATGCCCAATGTTGTTGGCGTGGGAGTGGGATATAAGCAGGTTGGACTTAATCGTACTGAAAAACCGGCGATTATTATTTTTGTGGAAAAAAAGGTGCCCAAAACCAGTTTGCCCCGCAGCCAAAAGTTACCAGGAAAGATAAACGGTTTGGAAACCGATGTTATTGAAATTGGCCGGGTAAGACTGATGGAAAGAGTTATGAAAATGCGCCCCGCTCTTCCTGGCAGCAGTATAGGCCATTATAAGATCAGTGCCGGTACATTTGGGGTCGTGGTTAGAGATAAAAATTCCGGTGAAAAGTTAATTCTATCCAACAACCATATATTGGCCAATGGGTCAAATGGCAGTGACGGCCGGGCCAGTGTGGGCGATGCAATTTTGCAGCCAGGACCTTACGACGGGGGAAAAACAAGTGACAAAATAGCGAAACTGGTCAGGTTTATTCCATTAGTTAAATCTGCCCAGCCGGCCGATTGCCCGGTGGCAGCAAGTGTTGCCAGTATTGGCAACCGGTTTATTAAACTAATACGTCCGGGATATGAAATGCGCTTTTATAAATATAGCCGTTCAACTAATATAGTGGATTGTGCTGTAGCCAAGCCGGTAAATCCTAGTTTGATTGGCGAAGAAATTGTAGAGTTGGGTGCGGTGTCCGGGGTGGGGGAAGCCCGGGAAGGTATGTGGGTGCAAAAAAGCGGTCGTACTACCGGTGTTACCTTCGGGCAAATAACGGCAATGGGGGTCACTTTAAAGGTAAGCATTTCAGATGAAGAATCAGGCTGGTTTAATGATCAGGTGGTGTCGGATGTACTTTGTCAACCGGGTGATAGTGGCTCGCTGATTATAGATAAAGAAAATAAAGCAGTGGGTCTTTTATTTGCCGGTTCAGATACACATTGCATATTTAACCGCATACAAAATGTACTTAAGCTTTTGGATATTGAAATTTAGTTACCGGACGGGGGCTAAAAGTGTATTGCCGGGAGGAGGTTTTTATTTGAAAGTATACCAGACCAGCGATGTAGCCCTAACTTTTTTTAATGATATTCCGGCTATCGGTCCCCGATTACCAAGCAAGGAAGACGCCCTTAAAGTGGCGGAAAGTTACTTGCAGTTAATTGATAAACTAGCCCGGGGGAAAAAAGGTAACCCGCGCTGCAGCATTAGTTTTTTAAAACAAACAGACGGGCTTTACACGTTGATATTAAAAGGTTCCGGTATGGCTTTAGAGACACTAAGTAATTTAGATGAGCTAATGCTGTTGCGTTTTAAGAAAGGATTAAAAAACAAAATTTTTATATTAACCTGCTTCTTTGATGGTCAGGATGGTAATGTGGTATGCCTTGCCCTAACAGAAGGGGTGGGAGCAGTGCTTTATTCACCAGGTTAAGGGAACCCATATACGGTACCGGGCAATGCCCGGTACCACAATACAATATTGACTGTCTGTACCGGCAAGCAGCTACTTAGCCATAGTTAAGAAATAATTATGATTTTAGAAGGACTGAGAAGGCCTTTTTTTATTTTCATATGGATAGACAATATTGTCTGCACATTTTAGACATTCACTCATATATTATTATAGAACTCTCATGAAAGGAGGAGATTGTATGGTTGCTGCCCAGACACCGGTTAAGGAAACTATTACCGTAAATCAAGTGGTCAGTGAAAATTCCCAGCAAACCGTGGTACGCGGGACATTCATGATACCTGACCCCAAACCGGACGTGGAACAGATTATCTCCACGGATAAGACGGCCAGTGTTAAAAAGATCAGACTTTTACCTGATAAAGTAGTGGTTGATGGAACACTTACTTTGCAAATTGTATACGTGGCTTTTGAACCGGCACAATCCGTACACCATATGCACGCGCAGGTTCCTTTTACCGCCTACGTTGATTTGCCGGGCGCATTGCCCAACATGGACGTGAAAGTGGATGTCGCTGTAGAAGATGTCAAACTTAATTCCAGCAGCAGGGATGTTCGTCGGTATGATGTGATTGCGGTACTTGATGTTATGGCCAAAGTGACCGAGACCCAGGAAGTTGAAGTGCTCACCCAGGCACCGGACGACATGAATGCCAACTATGACGTGATTCATATTGATGACGTGGTTGGCCGGCAATCCGGTCAGGTCATTGTTAGCGATGAGTTTGATGAACCAGACGAAAAACCGGAGCCGGCAAAGATACTGGACGTGGATTCCACTGCAACGGTTAAAGACGCTCGTATTGTTGCAGACAAAGTGATCATCGACGGCGAATTAACCCTGCAGATTATGTATGTAGGTGCAGTGCCGGAACAGTCGGTGCATGATATGCACAAAACAATTAAGTTTACTGATTTTGTAGAGGTGCCAGGGGCTGAACCGGATATGGATGTGGTTGTGGACGCTGTGGTGGAAGACTGTGATGTCGAGATTAAAGGTGACCCATTCTTCAGCGCGAGTTGTGTGGTAAGACTGGATGTACGGGTTACCGAACCCAGGGATGTCAGGGTCGTTACCGAATGCGCCGGCGCCACGGTGAAAACTGTCGAGTTGAATGTTGAGCACGTTATTGGCGAGGACTCTTCCCAGGTAGTGGTGAGGGAAACTTTTGAAACCCCTGAACCAAAACCATGCCCGGAAAAGGTGCTTAATGTATCCATAGAGGAAGTCAAAATAACTGAAAAGAGAATTATTAAAGACAAGGTAATCACCAAGGGTTATGTAGATGTCAAGATTGTCTACGTATCCTCGGAGCCGGATCAAGCGGTGCATGCCATGCACCAGCGGCTTAATTTCCGTACCTTTGTAGAAATTAAAGGAGCCGTCAACGGCATGGATGTGGATGTCAAACCTATGGTGGAATATATCAACGCCGAAGCCCATGATTGTGATGTTAATATCGAGGCAGTCATCAAGGTAAGGGCCCGGGTTACCGAAACACTGCGCAGGTCTGTGTGCGCAGAGCTTGTGGAAGAGGAAGAAGAACCTACGGAAGAGTGTCCCGTTGGCCAGGTAATTGATTACACTATCAAGTCAGGTGATACGCTTTATAATTTAGCCCAGCGTTATGGCACCACCGTAAATATGATACTGGCAGAAAACCCGGGGATAAATGCTAATAATCTTCAAGTTGGCCAGGTCATTAAGATCCCCTGCGGAGCCAAAGGTTAATTGATAAATTATCAAAGGAGGTTGTGATATGCCTATACAATATTTCTACAGCGAGCCTGATAACGTTTTATGCGTAAAAATAAAGGTTCCGGTGGTTCTGGCGGAAGAAGAAGTGCAGGTGATTGTAGATAACGTAGCTGCTTTGCCCGAGCTAGCCCAGAAAATTGACCATATTGACGCCCGGCTGAATGATTTTGATGCCCGGCCGGTATTTCTACACGAAAACGGTGATCGCTGGATTAGTGTCATTGAGGAAGAAGGTTGGGAACGCTTTGGCTGGCACTGGACGGAGCACCGTATGCCTGTGGTGCGCAAGGTGTTGGTCAGCGGTACTTTGCACAAGCAGATTTATTATGTAGATAAAGATGACCACGTGAAGCATGTGGGCGAGGATATCCCTTTTACTAAGGATGTTACTTTGGATGTGGCACAGCCTGTGGTGGATGAGAACGATGTATTCGTTCAACTGCATCACAAAAAAATCGATATGCGCTGGGAACTGCGCCGGGGTTCCCGGCTGCACCAGACCGGGGTAATGATTTTCCAGGTCAAGGTAGTGGAGGAAAGGCAGATTTTCGTGCAGGTATGCCCGCAGTTAGATCGCAAGTGCGTCCGGGGTGTCAACCTGCTTAAAGACGGCAGCTTTGAGGCCTGGGCAACCAACACTATGCCGGTGTTCTGGGGAGCTAGTAATGTTTTGCGCTATAACAGTGGCGCTTTAATGGGCAATATCCCCAATGAGGCGGCTTCATTGTTCCAGACTGTTAACCGGTTGGGTGCCAACAATAACAATATTGTGCCTACAGGAGAATACCGGTTGTGCTTTGATGCGTCAGAAATACCTGACTTCAGGACAGTATTAGGAGGCACGGCTTCCTTTAACTTAACGGCTGAATTGCTGTTCTATGATATTTATGGCAATCTAGTGAACGGTGAAACCAGAAGCTGGAATGCCGGGCAGATAACCGATAGTACATTTACAAACTTATGTTTCAATGCCGTTGCTCCTGAGGAAGCCAGGGAAGCTCTGGTAAGGTTTACCTTTGAGCCTAATGCTCTAAATACCAGTGCAGTGGTAATCGATAATGTCAAGCTTGAATGCATGAGGGTGCAAAACCGGTATTACGAACAGTTTACCCAGGGTTAATGGCTTATTAACAAATTTATTGGTTTGAAAAAAGCTACCAAAGGGATGGTTTTAAGGCCATCTCTTTTTTCTTAATCGATCTTTCCAGGCAACATATTTAATGCCTAGCCGTGGCTTATGCCTGCCCCGTTGCTAGGAATTATTGCTATTTGTTATATAAACTATTTTAACTTTTTAGACATATATTTGATAAGAGTCTAATTACGAAGGGGGAAAATCTATGATGAACAATATAGGTAACTTTATGCCGCTTGTTCAGGAACTACAGGAACAGTTGAAAAGTATGACGGTAAAAGTAAGCGCTGGTGAGGGAGCTGTGCAGTTAGTAATGAACGGCAATCAAGAGGTTGTGCAGCTGCACTTCAAACCCGATTTGATGCAGGATCCTGCGCAGTTGGCCCAGTTGACTGCGGAGGCTTTTAATGAAGGTATGCGGGAATCCAAGAAAATGGTTCGTGAGCAATTTTCTAAGTTAACGGGCGGTTTGGCTATCCCAACTGTGCCGGGTTTGATTTAATAGGGGTGGTATAATATTATGCCCGCTGATGGCCTGGAGAAAAGAATAATAGAACTGTTGGAAATAAAAGACAAGCATAGTATTGGTAATGATAAATTTTTATTGTTGATGAGCCTGGTAAATTTAATGGGTATAATCAACCTGCTGGAAATGCGAGCCGCTGGTAATGCACAGGAGAGTCGTGGTCGTCCCCAGGAAATGGTGCCTTTCTTGGGTATGTTCGGTGGTCCCAAGGGCAAGGTGCCGGCTGATAGCGTTCAAAAATAAACCAGGGCGGTCTGGACGCCGTACTGGTTTAGCTAAATAATAAGTTGCTGTGACAATAGCGCGCAGCAAGGTTAAACTGGTTTTGCCGGAGCTAATTGGCGGTAATAGCTAATAATTGTCTTTTGGGGGCATTTCGCGGGGAGCAGCGATGGGGGTTTTTGAATCACGGTTGTACTGGTTATTTCACTGGTGCCGGGTATTGGTATGTTATTGGTGTCTTCCGGAATTGCTGACTGCTCACCAGTCCATTTAGTCATTGGTTGTTCCAGTGTGGTTTTTATACCGGGCTCCTTGTCGTTTGGGTAATAGGGGTGATCCACCGGCGGTTGTACATCCGCTGGTGGATTATTATTGAACTCGATCAAAGGTTGCCGGGGTACATTGTTTTCGGAGAACATCATTAATTGATAAACGGCACTGTGCAGCGTTTCAATACCCCTTTGCATTTCCTTAATAGTATTTTGGATGCCATCAATCATGTCAATTACTTGGCGCATCCAGGGCTCTAGGTTTTGCTTCCCCGGCACCACCATAAAAAATAAGGGGAGCATTTCCCACAGGCCTATTGGTGAGCGGTTCAAAATAATTCTCCTTTCGTTTAATTATTTAATACAGTATGAAATATGTTATGTAAAAGTTCGGTGGATTGTTACTTAATGGCAAACCCAGATAGTAAAAGGGGTGTTTAAAAATTGGATGAGAATAAAATAGAAAAGACTTTGTTTAAAATATTGGACTATCAGTCAGAGCACAATGTGGATGATGACAGTATTTTAATTATGGTTAGCTTGCTAAATCTGATGGGTATGGTTAATTTACTAAATCGCGAGGGGGAAAACAGCGCCACAGGTGCCGGGTTAACTCCCGGTCTTGGCAATATAGAAGCATTGCTGGGACCGCTGATGGCTTTAATGGCGGGTATGGGTAAGGGAGGGACCGCCGGTGAGGGGCAGAGCTCTTTTAACCCGGTGGCGTTATTGAGTCTTTTGAATGGTGTAATGGGAGGGGGCCAAGGTAAGGGCGATGCACCTGACTTTTCCGCACTATTTAGCCTGCTGGGCCCACTATTAGGCATGGGCGGGGCGGCTCAACCACTTAACCAGTCCGATGCCGGTAATTGGCAGGCGGAGAAGCGGCAGCCCGTACAGCGGGAGATAAATTTGGATAAAAAATATAAAACCTCCGTAGAAGGTACGGTCAGTTCCGGCGAGGGTACTTCAGGACAAAAAAAAGAGCGGCCTCCCAAGCCCGGTGAGGTATTGAAATGGAAATTCGGGACATGATAGGCATAAAGACCAACCGGGGGTGATTATTTGGGCGATAACGTTAGAACCGTTCAGGAAACAGTTTGGGTGGGCGGATTGTACGACTCGGATGGCGGCCTGGAAATTGAACATAATTTAATTCAGGTGGACGGGGTGCGGAATGTGCAAGTAGCCGTTGATGAAGGGGCGGTAACCGTTAACTATGATCCAACGGTAATTAGCGGAGAATACCTGCGTCGCACTTTAAACTCCCTGGGCTATTCACCATATGTACGCTACTAAAGCGGGCTTCACGGGGCCCGCTTTTAAAATTAGCAATTAATAAGGCGGGGATATTCATGAGTACTACGTTATTGGCCATGCTAATTGCTGCTATGTCAGGGGTGACTATGGCTCTGCAGGGCTCGCTTAACGCTGCTTTAGGTAAAATTATCGGTTTATTGGAAACTACCTTCATAGTACACCTGGTAGGTTTAGTGTTGGTTTTTCTATTGCTTTTTGTTTTTCGACTGGGTGACGGCGATTGGCGTCGTTACGTTGAAGCGCCCTGGTATACCTATCTTGGTGGTATACTGGGCGTGATTATAATATATCTAGTGGTACGCTCCATTCCTGCTCTGGGTGTGGCGGTGGCCACTACTGCCATTATAGTAGGACAGGTACTGACGGCTTGCTTGGTAGATCACCTGGGATTGTTTGGCCTGGAAAGAACACCGTTTACTTGGTACAGGGTGACCGGTACTGTGCTAATGGCCTCCGGTGCTTTTTTAATATTAAAAAAGTAAGTTTATCCGAAACATAAACCAAAAGCCAACTATCATCCCGAATAGGGCAAAAATGCTGTGGTTGCCCAATGATGCGGGCACCAGTTTTTCAAAAACGATAAATATCATGGCACCGGCGGCCAGGGCCAAAAGCAATGCATTAATGGTTGGTGAAACTTGCAGTATACATAATCCCAGCAGCGTTCCCAGAGGGGTAATCAGGCTGATTAATGCATTGATGCCGATTATCCGTTTGCTGCCCATGCCGGCGACCCTTAAAGGGGCTGCGGTGGCCATGCCCTCCGGTATGTTATGCAGCCCTATGGCCATGGCCAGCACCGGTCCCAATTGCGCCGAGGCCGAGTAGCCGGCAGCTATGGCTATACCTTCGGGAAGGTCATGCAAGGCAATGCCCAGAGCAATTAAATAGCCCATGCGCAGGTAAACCTGGCTGGCATGATGCCCGGGCATTAGTTTGGTAAGTAAAAAATCAACGCCGGTCACAAGTAAAAATCCGCCGGCAAACCCCAGCAGGCAAGTGCCCGGGCTGCCATAGGCCATGGATGTGGGCAGTAGGTCCATCATGGCTACTGCCATCATCACACCCGAGGCAAACCCCAGTAGAACAGCCAGCACCCATTCCTTCATTGGTCCGAATAGAATGGTCACGGCTGCGCCCAGGCAGGTGCTCAACCCGGCGGTGAGTGCCTGAAGTAATATAATAATCAATGAACCACCTTCCCGGTTTCAGGGAATGAAAATTGTTTGTCCTATGACTATCACGTTGGGATTAGCTATATTGTTAGCGGCAATTAGCGCTTTTAGAGTTATGTTAAACGATTGAGCTATTTTCCACAGGGTATCCCCGGGCCGGACAGTGTATGTTTTTCCAATGCTTCCTTCGTTGCTGCTGCTCATGTTACCTGGTTTAAAAGCAGTAATCACATCTGCTTCGGAACGTCTGTAAATATGTACCGGAGTGCCGATGGGTATTTGAGGAAAAAGTTCTTCGACATGGTAATTGTGCATGCGTATACAGCCATGCGATACGGCCTGCCCGATGGATGAAGGGTTGTTGTTGCCATGAATACCGTAGTTGCCGCCGGGGATAGTCAAACCCATCCAGCGGGTGCCCAGCATACCACCGGGGTTGACTATTTTATTCTTAACTTTATAATTGCCCGGTGGGGTGGGTGTAGATGTCTTGCCTACTGCCACGGGGTATTCTTTTATGAGCTTTTCTCCGTTATAATAATACAACTTGCGGATGATTGTATTTATTGCTAAATGACCGCCGGCTTCCGGTTTGACAGGTGCCAAATTACCACGCTCCTTTCCATACAATTTATGTTTCAGTTTGGACAAAAATGTCTCAGCATGGATACTTGTCCCCCCGGCATTTTTTGGATATACTTATACATTAAATATACAAAGGATATGGTGACATTTAATATGATTGTAAAGGCTTACGCCAAAATAAATTTGGTCCTGGACGTGCTGGGTACAAGGCCGGACAGGTACCATGAACTGGTCACCATCATGCAGACTCTGGATCTACATGATGTGGTGGAAATTAACGAAGCTAGGAAAATTGAACTTAATGTAGAAGGGGCTGATTTGCCGGCCGGTCCGGGCAACCTGGCCTTTCAGGCTGCCGATTTGCTTCGTCGCCGGGCGGGCTTCGACGGAGGTGCCGACATCAAGCTGGTGAAACGCATTCCATTGGCAGCCGGGTTGGCCGGGGGATCGGCGGATGCGGCCGCGGTTTTACACGGATTAAATAATCTTTGGGGCCTGGGTATGGTAGCGAGTGAGCTTGAGACTTTGGGTGCTGCCATTGGTTCGGATGTACCCTTTTGCTTGCGGGGTGGCACCGCCCTGGTGCAGGGGCGTGGTGAAAAGGTTCATCCTTTACCCGGTTTGCCCCCGCTGGGTGTGTTGCTGGTCAAACCGTTTTTTGGGTTGAGTACAGCCCAGGTGTATCGCCTGTATGACGATATTGTAGAACCGCTGCATCCGGATAGTCAGGGTATGCTGCGGGCTGTATGTAGTGGTGATGTGGGCGGAGTGGTTGCTCGCTTGGGCAATGTCTTGGAACAGGCTACCATGCCTCTGCATCCTGAAATCAGGGAGATTAAAGAGGCTTTAACCGCGATTGGTGCCTCGGGAGTTCTAATGAGCGGCAGCGGGCCCACTGTATTCGGTTTGTTTGAAAATAAGGCTGCGGCATTGCAGGCGGCCTGCGAGATAAAAATAGGCAACTTTGGGGTTTGGGTTACCGAGTTTAATTAACCCGGAAGCTGATTGGCAAACCTTGCAGGTTTAGTTGAAATAATGGTAAAATGTATTGTAAATCTTTTATGGGAGGCGGGGGAATTTGAAAGAACCGAAATTACTACCGATTAAACTGGATAACTATAAACCCCTGCGCGAGATAGTATTTGAAACTATGCGGGAAGCGATTATCCAAGGCAGTCTTGAGCCGGGGGAACGGCTAATGGAGATTCAGCTGGCTGAGGAAATGGGGGTCAGTCGTACCCCTGTTCGGGAGGCCATTAGGAAATTAGAACTTGAAGGTTTTGTAGTTATGGTCCCGCGCAAAGGGGCTTATGTGGCAGGAATTTCTGTTAAGGACATAGTTGATGTTTTTGAAGTGCGGGCGGCCCTGGAAGCCCTGGCGGCCGGCTTAGCTGCAGAAAGGGCCACCACAGATGAACTAGACGAAATGGAGCGGGCGTCATTGTATATTTACGAGGCTGAAGATGGTTTGATAGATAACATCGTGGAAAGGGACTCTGATTTTCATGATTTAATATACAAATCTAGCCGTAACCAGCGACTGATACAAATTATCACCCTGTTAAAGGAACAGATTCAGCGTTTCCGTACCACTTCTCTGTCTCAGCCCGGCCGTATAAAACATGCTGTTGACGAACATAAAGGCATTATTGAGGCCATTAGCGAACATAATGTGGAAATGGCCAGTCTTTTGGCACGGGAACATATTGAAACTGCTTTACAAACATTCCTTAATGCCATGGAGGATATAAAAAGGTGATTGATGCTTTAGTACTTGCCGGCAGTCTTAACAATGGTGCTTTGAGGGGGTGTAGCACCGCCAGGTATGAAGCAATGATTGACATCAAGGGCAAATTGATGGTGGAGTATGTAGTGGATGCGCTCAGGCAATGTGAGCGTATTGGGCGTATAGTCATTGTCGGTCCCAAAAGGGATTTGGCGGAATATTTTAAGACCGGCGGACGAGAGGTGGTGGTGGAGCATGGTGGTCATCTCACCGAAAATGTGCTCCGTGGCCTGCACGAACTTTCCGGTGCCCAAAGGGTTTTACTGGTTACTTCGGATATTCCGCTGATTACCCATCAAGCCATTGAAAACTTTATTGACCTCTGTGGTAATGGGCAAGCGGATTTGTATTACCCCGTGGTGCCCCGGGAATTGGTGGAAAAACAATATTCCACCAGTAGACGTACTTATGTTCAGTTAAAAGAGGGTGTCTATACAGGAGGGAATATTTTTTTATTTAATCCCGGCATTGCGGAAGAATGCATACCCAGGGGACAAAAATTGGTGGATGCCCGTAAAAGCCCGTTAAAGCTTTGTCGCCTGGTGGGACTGTTATTTTTAATTAAATTTTTAATGAAGAGCATTTCCCTGCAGGAGGCGCAAAAAAAAGTATCAAATTTGCTGGGTATTAAGGGGCGAGTAGTGATTAGTTCATACCCCGAAGTAGGGGTGGATGTGGATAAGCCCAGTGACCTGGAACTTGTGTCTAAACAATTGGAATTTGCTTGATTAAAGCCCCGGTGTGTTAGCAGCGCCGAGGCTTTTTAATATTATAAATTTTTTAAATAGTTATCCTAATATTTGTGTTGATTTGCAGGAATTTTTATCTATTTGTAGAAGGATTTATGATAAATTTAGCATTAATGGTTAGCTGGAAGGTGGTGAATGCGTGAACGTTACGGATGTGCGGGTGCGCAAAGTATTGACCGAAGGGAAAATGAAGGCGATTGTTTCAGTAACCTTGGATGATATGTTTGTCATCCATGATGTCAAAGTAGTGGAAGGCCAAAACGGGTTATTCGTGGCTATGCCCAGCCGTAAAACCCCAGGTGGTGAATTTAGAGATATAGCTCATCCTATTAATACCTTTGCCCGGGAGATAATTCAGGACGCGGTGCTTAGAGCTTACAGTGAAGCCATATAATTACTCGGATGTACTAGTATTATTATAAAAAAAGAGAGCATTTAAGCTCTCTTTTTTAGCGGTATCTATAAAGATTGAATTATGGCGGGTCGAAAAAATGTCGTAGTTAAAGGGAATAGCATTTTTTTGTTGAATTAAAAAAGCGTGTGTCATAATATTATATATGCGAAAATTTGACCATTGGTATTGGAGGTTTTTAATTATATGCAGTTAGCGGCAGTAATATTGGCAGCGGGTAAAGGAACCCGGATGAAGTCGGGTTTACCCAAAGTACTGCATCAGGTTTGCGGACGGGCCATGGTAGAGCATGTGCTGCAGGCGGTGCAAGAAGTTAGTGTACAGAAAACCGTTTTGGTGGTGGGATATCAAGGCGATTTGGTTGCGGAGTTGGTTGGCGACAGTGTGGAAACTGCTTACCAGGCCGAGCAACTGGGTACTGCCCATGCGTTATTGCAGTGCTGCGATGCTTTTAAAGGCTATGATGGTGATATACTAGTGGTTTGTGGGGATACACCGCTGCTGCGGCACCAAACTTTGTCTCAATTATACGCCGAACACAGCCGCAGTGGGTCGGCTGCTACCGTGCTGACAGCGGTTTTGGCCGATCCCACCGGATATGGTCGGGTTATTCGCAATGCTACAGGCGGTATAATGAAAATCGTAGAGCAAAAGGACGCTGTTCCCGCTGAGCTGGCGGTTACTGAGATCAATACCGGTGTTTATTGCTTTAAAGCCGAAGGCTTATTTGAAGCATTGTCACAAATTCGTTCCGACAATGCTCAGGGTGAATATTACCTTACCGATATTATTGAGTATTATATTGGCCGGGGTGACTCTGTGGGCGCCGTGATCGCGGACGACTTCGCCGAAGTTATGGGTGTAAATGATCGGTGTCAGTTGGCCGTAGTGGAAAAGGTGCTGCGTCGTCGTATTTTGGACAGGTTGATGATGTCAGGGGTGACCATCATGGATCCCGCTTCAACGTTTATAGATGATACTGTAGATATTGGGGCGGATACATTTATATATCCATTTACCTTCGTAGAAGGAAAATCGAAAATTGGCGAGAATTGTAGAATAGGACCATCAACACGGTTAGTAAATGTGACATTAGGCTGCCGGGTTAATGTGCAAAATTCGGTAATTACCGAAAGCCGGGTAGATGACGGCTGCAATATTGGTCCCTTTGCTTATATTCGCCCGGGGTGCGTGCTGGAAAAAGATGTCAAGGTGGGGGACTTTGTTGAGCTTAAAAATTCTCACCTGGATCAAGGTTGTAAGGTGCCGCATCTTAGTTATGTTGGTGACGCCGATGTGGGGCGGGGATCAAACATTGGTTGTGGTACGATTACCTGCAACTATGACGGTGTAAAAAAATCACGCACTTGGGTTGGTGCATACGCTTTTATTGGCAGCAACACCAATCTGGTGGCCCCGGTGGTAGTTGGTGACGGGGCTATAACCGGAGCCGGGTCAACTATTACTAAAGATGTGCCGCCCGGCGCGCTGGGCATAACTCGTGATAAACAAAAGAATATCGAAGGCTGGGCTCAAAAAAGAAAGAATCATTTGGCAAAGACTGAAGAATAATTTATGTGGAGGTACGCGCACATGTCATCCCGACAACAGCTGAAAATATTTACCGGAAACGCCAACTCCGCCCTGGCAGAAGAGATTGCCCACTATCTTGGTGTTTCCGTGGGAGCTGCCAAGGTTACTCATTTTAGTGACGGGGAAATACAGGTTAAAATAAATGAAAGTGTGCGGGGTGCGGATGTTTTTATCATTCAACCCACCTGCGAGCCGGTAAACGAGCATTTGATGGAGCTGCTTGTCATGGTGGATGCCGTGCGCCGGGCGTCGGCTCGCAGAATCACCGCAGTGACTCCCTATTACGGATATGCCCGGCAGGATCGTAAGGCTCGGGCACGTGATCCCATTACCGCCAAACTGGTGGCTAATTTAATCACTGCCAGCGGTGCCCGCCGGGTTATTACTATGGATTTACATGCCGGGCAGATTCAGGGCTTTTTTGATATACCGGTGGATCATCTACCTGGCGTACCGCTTTTGGCTCAATATTTTATTCAGCAGAAATTGGACAATGTGGTGGTAGTGAGTCCCGATTTGGGTGGAGTGCAGCGCGCCCGGGATTTAGCGGAAAGAATTGGCGCCTCTATTGCAATTATTGATAAGCGACGCCCGGAACCCAATGTGGCTGAAATCATGCATATTATTGGTGATATTCGCGGTAAAAACGTCATTATGATTGATGATATCATAGACACGGCCGGCACCATTACCCAGGGAGCGGTAGCCCTTAAAGAATTGGGAGCGGAAGATATTTATGCTTGTTGCACCCACCCCGTGCTTAGCGGACCTGCGGTGGATCGATTGGCCGATGCACCCATACGGGAGGTGCTGGTTACCAATACTATCCCTTTGCCGGAAAGTAAAATGATTGAAAAGATAAAGATACTGTCAGTGGCACCGCTTTTGGGAGAGGCCATTATTCGTATACATGAGGATTTGTCGGTTAGTAAACTTTTTGACTGAAAAAAGCCCCGCTAGGCGGGGCTTTTTGAATCATGCTTTAGGCAGCTTTATAGCAAACGATTAGGCCTTGCTTGATGGATTATCCGGCTCTGCCGGCCCTTTTGACTCCACTTGCTCAACGGGCGCAACCGGCTCGTTGGGCTCGGCGGTTGGTTTGTCGAGCGGGGAGTTGTTTTCTTCGTTTTGTTTTTTATTGTGTTTAATCTTGGTGATAGAATTGTTTACATTGGAGCCCAGTTCCCGTGTTTTTTGTATAGTTGACTCCCACAAGTTGCTGGTGGAATCCTTTACATCGCGTAATTTTTCCTGCAAACCTCCATCCAGTTTGATTGCTTCATCTAGAGCCTGATTGGAGCAGACAATCATGTCCTTGCCTATGGTAAGGACATGATTAATATCCAAAAAGGCTTTACCGCTGAATAGACTATTTATAAAACTTCCGCTGAATTCCATACCGATCATTTCACCTGAAGCCAGATTTACGTAATAATCGTCCGCTTCACCCATTAGAGTGCCGCTTTCAGTTACAATACGGGCGCCGCCTACTTTTACCTTGTTTTTTGTTAAGCTGATTATTTCCGGCAGGTTTCCGCCTTTTTGTAACATGGTGCCATGCTTTACCGTTACTGCATCTTCACCAACACTGTGTACATTGTTATAAGGAATAAATTTTTGATCATTAAACCAACCCTTTTGTTCTATAATCAGGGCGGCCACCCTTTTTAACATGGGATCAACCACCAGTCCTTTGATAGTGCCGATTTGCTGGCCTTCTTCCAGGCTTATTACCGGCATGGATGTAAATTGTTTGCTTTTGCGCATTATTAACACACCCCCTGTGCGCCTTAATTATTCTAATTAATGTTATGTTAATGACAGGCATGTTATAACTTCTAAAAGGGAATATTATCCTTGAGGAGGTTTGAAAATGACGAATCCTAATTTGCAAGTTAATTACAGACATCAAAAGGGTAAAAGTTATCGTAAACAGTTGGCCCGCCAAGAAATGATACCGGGGGTGGTTTACGGCAGGGCGGTGGGTAGTATTCCAGTTGAGGTGGGGATTAAACCGCTGAATAAGATTTTATCCAAGGGAGCCAATTCACTGATCGACCTTACTATCAATGGGTCGGGGGGGCAAGAAGATAATCATTATAAGGTGCTGATCAAGGATATTCAATACAGTGCTGTAAAACATGAATTGCTAAGTGTGGATCTGCATCAGATTTCTTTGAACGACCCTATTCAGGCGGCTGTTCCAATTAATTTTATTGGTAAAGTTAATGATGGTATTGAGCAATACGTCTTGCGGGAATTGCAGGTATCATGCCTGCCGGCCGATATTCCAAAAGAGATTGAATTTAATTTGGACGGCCTTTCTGTAGGTGACACTGTTTCTGTCCGGGATATTGCGGTGCCGAATAACGTAGTTTTGGTGGACGAACCAGATACTACGGTGGTAACTGTGATGGCGCAGCGCGTTGAGGAATTACCTGTTGCTGAGACCGAGCCTGGTGATGGTGATCAGGATGAAGCGGCAGGTGAAATACCGGGTTAAAAAGTATTAACATTTTCTCCTTATTCTGCATATTCTGGGATATGCATGATAAGGAGGCGATATATAATGGCCGATAGTATTGGAACCGGATATCCTTCCGGTGGGTATCCCGGCGGTGGTATGGGGGAATCTTATGGTCCTGGATACGGAATGACTTTATTTGACCGGCTTAAGAGTACGGTAGGGAGAAATGTTACCGTTTATGTGGGCGAAGAGTCTACCCCCGTTATGGGAAAGCTACATTCTGTGGGCTCTAATTATGTAGAAGTACATCGTATGAATAACAATGTTAACGAGGCTATGCTTATACCCATGCATGCCATAATGGCTGTTTCCGTACCAATGTAAAACAATGTTAGCTCTTACCGGTTAGCGCGCTTATGTAAGTTAACAGTTCTTGTTACCCTCTTTCTAATGAGAAGAGGGTAACTTATTTTTAATGAGAAAATGGTATTACAAAACGTTTGTATGTAAGAAAAATGTTCTTTA
>JAENYS010000016.1 GCA_016841645.1 Desulfoscipio geothermicus
AGGTCTTTAGTAATACCCTTATAATGGAAAAGTGCTTTTATGCAACACTAGTGATGACCAGTGTCATTTTAAAGTAAATCAATACGGTTAAAAAAATAAAAACAGCTCCTATGGCCAAAACCAGACAAGTTAAGGATTGAGTGGCTAAATCATTATTGTTCAAAACTTCTATAGTAATGAATATGTACCCAAAAACAAAAAATAGCATTAAACCTGCTTGAACCTTACTTAAACGTTCAATAACTAAATTTTTAAAAAACCAAGGCTTTGAATTTAATAGAGACTTATACTTATATCTTGAAATTAAAATGATTAGCGCCCCTAAAGTAATAAAAATAATTTGAAGTATACTCCATCTCAATCCACAGCCCATCCTTTGCCCTGACTAATCTTTAAGAAAGAATAAAATTAGTATGATAAGATCTCTAATTAAAAATAGAACACTTAGGCTTAAACATCGTTCAAATGTATGTTACCCTTACAATAATTTAACATAAAATGATGTTTTTTTCTACGAATTTCGATAAAATATTTCAAAATATTCGAATTATAAGCAATCACGTGATATATTTTAAAAAATAAGTATTTGCCCATGTAATTGGCATTAATTATGATTCTATTAGTACGGAGTAGACTGGAAATAAGAGCCGATAATGAAACAATACCCTTACCGATTTGGCCGTTATATTTCTGGCCAAGGCCGTAAAACAGAAACTCTTTGCCACTAAACCTGGGTTTTTTTGCACATAATCATTTCGATAAAATCATAAGTCCGGCGGGCCGGAAGGGGAACTTTCGGCCTCCCTTCGCTATCTAAATATGCGCTATACCATGCCTACCGCAATGGCCAAGGGGATTATGACTATGTTGATATGATATAGTAACCGGGAATTAACTTAATACATATAATGTGTTATGAAACAGGAACAGTTTACCACAGAACAAGAAAAGATTGTTAAAGCGCTTAAGGTGATTTTTAAGATAGCTAAGCGAGTTATTGAAAATAGGGACAAGTCACCTCAAAAATAAACCTCGGCCATGCGATAGCTTTACTATTCTGACTGAATGGTTCGTATCGTTTATCATTCCCTGCATCCTTAGAATTTCCTGCCTATTTAAAACGTCAGACTCAATTCCATTTTTCCTTCATGATCTCAATGGCTATGCTATTAACTATTATTCATAGTATAAGAAATCACTAAGTACAAAAAATATAAAATATGTCTTTATTAGAGAGGAGTGAAATGTTTTATGCCTTTGTATTTTATTTACCCGATTTATACTGCCTTTTTAATGTTAATCGTACTTGCGGTCGTTCCGAGAAAACAAATTAAAAAGCTGGCTTTGTATGGTATAACTTTGGGGGCAGTACCTGACTTGATTATCCTGATATTACTTGACCTAATAGATGTTGGCGGTTATATAAACTTTGGTCCATTTGGCTTTATGGGTATTCCTTTTTTCCCGCTCCTAGCCTGGGTTGTTTTTTTTATATTGTTTTTTTATTTTCTGCCGAAAGAACGACTCTGGAGTTATATTTACGTCTTTCTCGCAGCCGGGTATAGTACAATGTTTTCTAATGTTTTGGAAAACCTGGGTATATTTCAATGGAATTACGGCGGTCTGGTTGTTCCATATATTATCTATTTATCATGGTTTTCTTTTGCAACCTGGTATTTCTTAAATTACATAAGAAATACAAATGTGAAAGAAAAACTTATTACCGATAATCAAGAGAACCCAAGTATTTATGCTTTTAGAAATCCGGCATGGAAATTAAATCTAACAATTAAGAAGAAGAAAATTAAGTGATTATACCCTTTAACGGAGTGTGTGTTAATGCAGCTTAAACATTGGACTAGCAAAATACTTGGTTATGACGGGCCGCCTGACTCCAGGGATTTTGACTTGGTGGAAACGGATGAGGAGCAGGAAAGTGTATCAGAAGATGCCGGCGAAGAGAGTATTCCGACGAGCATGTCCAGAAAGCATAAAATTAAAAAACCAAAAAAAACCGGCAGTGCCAGGTATAGACATAATGCGAATAAGTCAGGCGTAGACAGTGATGAAGACAATGCAGAACGTTTAAATCAGGGTAAATCCCAGAGGGAAATACATATTGATCTAAAGACTAATAAAAAAAGTATTGAACAGTTATTTCACATGCCCTTAAACAAGGATGTGGTGATACGGGTATTTACATTATCTACGGAACCCCCGGTACCAGCTTTTTTGGTATTTATAGAGGGCATGGCGGATACGAAGCTCATTAATGACTATATTCTAAAGCCCCTGATGTTATTAACCAACCTGGATCCAGGCCCCGACATAAGTCTTGATACCTGTACCAATGTGCTGCAAAAGCACCTGCCCAGCAACCAGGTTAAAAAGTTGACCTTATTTGAAGACGTGGTTACCCATGTGCTCTCAGGAGATACAGTAATATTTTTTGAAGGCTGTCCTTGCGCTGTATCCACTGAGACCAAAGGCTTTTCGCACCGGGCGGTGGATACTGCCAGAACCGAGCAAGTGGTCCAGGGTCCGCAGGAGGGCTTTGTGGAAAACATGCGTTCAAATACTTCACTAATTCGTAGGACTGTTCGCTCGGAAAAGCTTATTACAGAATATTTACAGGTTGGTTTTCGTAATAACAATAACATGGCCATTATGTACTTGGCTGATCTGGTAAATCCTGATTTGGTACAAGAGGTCAAAAGGCGCATAAAGAGCATTAAAACCGACTATGTGGCCGAAAGCGGTATTTTGGAGGAATTTATTGAAGACCAGCCCTTCTCTTTAATGCCACAGATCATTAAAACTGAACGGCCTGACCGGGTATCATCCATGTTGTCGGAGGGTAAGGTGGCTATTATTGTGGACAACACTCCCTTTGTTATGCTGGTGCCGGGTCTGCTGTTTGATTTTCTACACAGCCCTGAGGACCATTATGTTCGTTTTCCACACGCTATATGGCTAAGGATTATCCGGGTGTTTGCCGTGTTTTTAACTATACTACTGCCTGCTTTTTACGTGGCCATAGCTACCTTTCACCAGGAGATGATTCCCACCGACCTGCTGCTGTCCATTGCTGCTGCCAGGGAACGGGTGCCTTTTCCCACTATTGTGGAAATTCTTTTAATGGAGTTATCCTTTGAACTGGTACGGGAGGCCGGGGTGCGCGTACCGGGCATTATCGGCCCAACCCTGGGTATTGTGGGCACACTGATTTTGGGCCAAGCGGCAGTGGCGGCAAGCATTGTAAGTCCTATTTTAATTATTATTGTAGCTGTGACCGGCCTGTCCTCTTATACTATTCCCAACTATGCCGCCGCTTTTGGCTTTAGGTTTATGAGATTTTTTTTCATTTTCCTGGCGGCTACCATGGGATTTTTCGGTATTTCCAGCGGTCTGTTTGTTCTGCTTTGCCTACTACTAAACATGAAATCCTTCGGAGTGCCATATTTAGCACCCGTAGCCCCTAAAACGGCCCCCAGTGCCGATATAATTTTGCGCTTCCCCGCTTGGCAGCAGGAAACGCGGCCTGATTACCAGCAGCCGCTGGACGTCCGGCGCCAGCCCAAGTTGAGCAGGGTCTGGGCAATCAAGCAGTCAAGGCAGCCCGCAGGTGGAAGCGAAAATGAAGGCGTAGATTAAGGTGGAAACGATGCCGGAGCAAGTTAAAGGCGGTGATGGTTATAATTAACCAGGTAAAAATTGGCCAGGCAGAAGCTATCGCTCTTATCGTTACAGTATTGGCAACAAAAGTATTTTTAACTTACCCTGCCTTCATCGTTAGTCTCGGCGGTAGTGCTGCCTGGCAGATAACATTGATTTCCGGGCTGGTTACCCTGGTTTTCTTCTGGTTTATACTAAAATATTTAGAGCGATTTCCAGACCGCACTTTTCCGGAAACCGCGGAATATATCACCGGTCCATATTTAGGTGGGCTGATAGTTTTTAGTGTACTGGTACTCTGGCTGTTTGAATTGGCTATAACCTTCCGCAGGTTCGGAGAGCTGATTGTCATAGTCGCCCTACCGGAAACGTCCATCAGCATTACCATGCTCATATTTTTAATCTGCACAGGATTAGCTGCCTATCTTGGTCTATCCACAATCGCTAGGGCCTGCTACCTGGCATTCCCCTTTACCTTGGGGGCGGTCCTTTTGATTTTAGTGCTTAGTTACCCCAGTTGGAACACGGACTGGTTGTTCCCTATTTTGGGTAATGGCGTTTTGAATACAATTAAAGTAGGTATTATGCGCAGCTCAGATTTTATAGAATTGAACTTTATCTACGCATTGCCCCTGGTGTTTTACGCTCAACAGGTTGGAAAAATTGGTTATCTAAGCATCATTATTACCATGATTACTTTTGTAATGATAGTGATAACCTTCCAGTTGACCATTCCTGCCGTGGTAGGGCAGGAACCCTATTTACCACTATATCAGATGGCTCAGAGTGTTTACCTAGGGCGATTTATCCAGCGCATTGAGGCTATATTTGTATTCTTTTGGGTGTTTAGCGGCTACCTGTGGGTTTCAGCCGGTGTTTATGGATTCTGTCACATATTGACCCAATGGCTAAAGCTACCGGACTACCGACCCCTGGTTTTACCTACACTGATCATCATTTTTGCAGTGGCTTTTATACCTCAGAGCAAGCCCGACGCCTTATCAATAGCCAATCATTCTTATCGGAGTTTTGGCTATATCCAGGCTTTTGGGTTGCCGGTGCTTCTGCTATTGCTGGCCATACTTTTTGGAAAGGGGGGCAGATACAATGCTGAGAGATAGCCGGCAACGCCTTGCCACTGCGCTACTGATAATGTTTATGATCCTCTTTTCAGCGGGCTGCGGCAGCAATTACGAACCTGACGAACTATCCTATGTGCTGCTTATTGGCATCGACCACGGAGCCCAAAACCTGCTCCGCATATCCTATTTAATCGCTGTGCCCAAGAATATTTCCGGGCCAGGACAAGGCGGTGGAGGCGGGGGGCAGACCGCATCGGTGGTTACGATTGAATCCCCGAGTATTTACGCTTCTATGAATATGGTTAATTCCTTTGTGGGCCGCAAAATTTCATTAATGCATAATAAAGGCATTATCTTTTCTGAAGCTATGGCTAAAGATGGTTCTATGGGAGTAATTGTCCCGGGTTTAACCCAGTTCCGGGAAACACGGGGCACTGCTTTTATTGCTGTTTCCCGCCAAAAGCCCGAGGAAATATTGACTAGAATGAAACCATTATTGGAGACGAACCCGGCAAAATATTTTGAACTATTAGCCGGCAATCAGTCGTTTACCGGATATATACCCAGCGAAAAACTACAAAATTTTTACAATGAACTTAAAGTAGGAGGTATCAATCCGGTATCTATACTAATTGCCATATCCGACGAAAAATTGCCTCCATATAATGGCCAAAGCAATTACCGTTCGGAAGGTGACTATGTAGCCGGTGAAATGGTTGAAAAGGGAGGCGTCGCCCTGGAAGCAATGGGAGCTGCGGTTTTTCGGGAAGGGAAAATGGTGGGTATCCTAAATGGTAACGAAACTTCTATTTATTCCATGTTCAGGGGGCAATACAGAAGAAGAATTTATACTATAAAAGATCCCTTGAAGCCCGGCAACCTTGTGATTATGGAGGTTAACCAGGCAGCCAATCCCCGTATAAAAGTATTTTTAACTGAGGAAGGCACTGTTATTGAAGCCCGGTTTCTTTTGGAAGGTAACGTGTTGGGGGTAAATAGTTTAATAGATTACAGCCTGCCCCCGTACCGGCCAGTATTGGAAAAGGCCTTCGAGGAATATATTGAGCAGGAGGCCCGGAACCTGGTGGAAAAAACCCAGCACGAATACCGATCCGATATACTAGGTTTTGGAAACAAAGCCCGCCACTTGGTCCTTACCCAAAAGGACTGGGAACAACTTAACTGGCCTGTCCTGTATGAGAATGCACAGGTGAGCGTTGAAGTAAAATACAAAATCAGGCGTACCGGCACGCTGCTGCGGCTTATGCCTATTTCCAAGGGCGGCAGCGAAAATACGCAACAAGGAGAATAAAGAGCAATGATAATTATGGCACTGGCAATAGCTTTAGTTATATTGGTGGAAATTAAAACCATTAATTATGGCCGCTGGTCGGCCCGGCAGGGTAACCGGCGCGGGGCTATAGGACTATACATAATAGCAATGCTGCTGTTACTGGTGCCAACCGGCGTCTATGTTTACAATAGGCTGATATAGTTTATTCCAACTTACCTGTTAATAATTACCTTATGCTTTAATAATTCCAAGCTACAAGCACGCTATCTTAGAATAATATACTAAATCATATCTTGGTTTAGAGGTGACTTCATGAACCGGCATAACCTGGTAGCTGCCTATGTCAGAGTATCGACAGAAGAACAAGCTGAGATAGGCCTTTCTATTCCTGCACAAAAATCCAGGCTTCTAGCCTACTGCCAATCACAAGGTTGGGAAATATACGACTTCTATGTTGATGACGGATACTCAGGAAAGGACTTGGAGCGTCCCGCCATCAAACGCCTTATTGAGGACACCGAAAATAAATTAGTCAATTTCGCCTTGGTTTTAAAGCTGGACCGCATCTCCCGCCGGCAGAAAGATGTACTTTACCTCTTGGAGGATGTTTTTGAACCCAGCGGTGTAGGCTTTAAGTCTGTCACAGAATCATTTGACACCACTACGAGTTTTGGAAAGGCTGCCATAGGTATGATGGCTGTTTTTGCTCAACTGGAACGGGAAACCATTATTGAGCGTTCACGTATGGGTAAACTCGAAGCGGCACGGAAAGGTCGTTGGCACGGTGGCACTATATACGGGTACAGTTACGAACCGGGGACGTATATTCTAAAAATTCGCGAATCAGAGGCCAGAATAATACGCGATATTTACATGCTTTACTTAAACCATAATCAGGGTATACAGACCATTGCCAATGACTTAAATGATAGGGACATCCCTGGTCCTGACGGTGGTCACTGGATCAAGCAAACAGTAAGCTATATCCTTAACAATCCCACTTATGCCGGGTACTCCAAACACAAAAGCAATCTTTACGAGGGCCTGCATGAGGCAATCATCCCACAGGTACAGTGGAAAAAAGCTCAGGAAATTCTTGAACAGCGCCGTGAAAAACATTATCGCCGCCCGTCACAAAAGGCTTTGCTGGCCGGCATTATCTATTGTGCTGAATGCGGAGCCCGGATGCGCAATAAAACGATATGGCAGAATTACCCTCGAGAACCTAAAAACATCATGCGCTATTACGTTTGTTACTCACAGGATGGTATTGCAAAACATATGGTTAGGGATCAAAATTGCAAGTGTGGATATAAAAACATGGAGGATATTGATAACAAGGTAATTGATAAATTATTTAATTTGAATTTTGATGAAAAACTGTTAAGAAATATTATAAATGAAGAATTATCAAAAGATATCACCGACCTAAATTATGCCGCGCGAGGACTCAATCAATCTCAAAAGGAGCTGCAGCAAGTCAAAAAAGTATTAAACCGCTGGTATGAAGCCTTTGAAAAAGGCGTCCTGGATCCGGACGAACTAACCGAGCGGGTAAAAGATCTGCGGGCCAAACGTGAGTACCTGGAAAACACCATCCGTGAGTGGGGAGAAAAAGTGAGAGAAGAAAAGCAGCGGACCACCAGCGTAAAAGAATTACTTGAGACTATGAAAAACATTAGGTTGATATGGGATGAAGCTGATGCTGACGAGAAGCGAGATATTTTAACCAACCTCATCCGGGAAGTGCGTGTAAGCAAGGAAAGTGATGTTGAAATTATCATATCAATATAGTCAAATACGCCAAAGGAGTGCTTACCGACATTGGCACTGAAGAGCTGGCGCATATGGAAATAGTAGCCTCACTGGTATATAAACTCATTGAAGGCGCCCCCATCGAAGCTATAAAAGCCGCCGATTTAGGCAGTCATTATGCAGACCATGATCGTTCCCTGTACTGGGAAAATGCCGCCGGGGTACCCTGGGTGGCCGCCTACGTTTCCGCTACCGGAGATCCGGTGGCCGACCTGCACGACAACCTGGCCGCAGAACAAAAAGCCCGGGCAGTATATGAAAACCTAATTCATTTATCAGATGACCCGCAAGTAACAGATGTGCTTCGCTATTTGCGGGAGCGGGAGGTCGTGCACTTCCAACGTTTTGGCGAAACACTGATGTATGTGCAGGACTATATGGAGAAAAAGAAAATTTTTTAACCGATCCACCAGGGTGTTGATTTATTCTAATGTAATATTGATGGCGCTCTACAAAAGCTGCCCGCTGTAAGCAGGCAGCTTTTGTAGCAAGCTTAATCCTTTAATTTTGAAGCAGTTTTTTTGTTTCTGAAATAAGTTCTTGCAGTATTTCTACTCCCATACTTGTTTTATCTGTGTCTAAAGAAACTAAAGTGATAGCATAATCAAGCTTTTGCTTGTAATTGGACGGCTTGATATTAAAATCATCTATCTTTGTTGCAGCCTTCTTTTCATTAAAGCAATATTCTTCATTCATAGCAAATAGGACTTGATTTAAACAAGCAATGCTGCGATAACAACAGCCTGCAACATAAGTGAGGTCATCTTTTTCCACATTATCTGCAGCATACATTAAGGATAAATTTGCTTCAAAAATAAAGTATTTGATAATGGCCTGCTTCATTTGTTTAGGGTACCGTACAGTTTTGGCTTTTAATTCGGCAATGCGATTATTTGGATCGGCTAGTATCTTACCGGTGGCTACTTCACCCATATATATAACGTTTAAAAAAGCATGGGGATGTCCGGCATGGTAATGAGCCGCCACAGTACCTCTTAAGCAATCATCAATAACCTGTGAGACTGTTTCTATATCACGAAATACAAAATCAAAAAGGTATCCTTCAACCTCCAGCCATCCACCGCCGTTAACCCATGGCCCCCATTCCCCTAAAGCGGTAATTAATCCTTCTCTGTGCTCATCATCAATATGGGCGGCTATTTTGCCTATATCTCGCACATCAAAACCTGCCGCTTTACTATAATAAATGCCAATATCTATATCGGAGTTTATACTTTGAGTGCCTCTTGCTCTTGACCCGCCCAAAACTACTCCTACAACACCGGGCGCTTCTAATAATATGCTTGCTACATCATCAATAAGTTTCTGTAAATCATCTAAAATATCCAAATCCCCGATTCCTCCAATCTATGCAATAAAGGTATTGCTGTCCTGTACTGGCAACAATACCTTTATTTATTACTACTAGTATTGTTCTGTTTGTTAAAGAATATTAAAATGTTATACTTTCAAAATTACCATTCATGTCCGCAAATTCTGCGACACCGTCTTTAATATAGAAATTTCCAAGCGTTTGTCCAGTTTGTTCGTTGTACAGATCTTTCAAAGCAGGCATGGTTTCAAAGACCTTGTCCATTACTTCCCGACGCTCATCGAAAACCGCTGTTCCACGAATACGAATCCATTGTCCTTTTGGGCTGGCGGTACAGATTTCTACATTCGGGTTGGCCACGGTTTGAGCATACGACTGTTTATGTTTACCCATACCAAAGTATAATTTGCCTTCATATTCCATGTAAAAGCCGAAAGGTCTTACTCTTGGTTTATCTCCGTCTACCGTTGCATAATAAAATACCGGATTTTCTCTTAAAAAGGATAGTATTCTTTCCATAAAGCACCCCCATTAATATTCCTAATTATAATTCTAGTATTATTTTTTTATGTAGAAAAGTCAAGATATGGTTTCATTAACAAGAGAAAGGTTTAATGAATCATCTTACCCATGTTATGATCAAGGGGTATAAAGCCGATTGTTCTACTGTCAAGGCTGAAATTACGGTTATCTCCCATAACAAATATATGGTTTTCAGGAACAACCCACTTTTCTCCTGGAGAATAATTCATGGTCTCTTTGATATAAGGTTCATTTAACTCTACACCGTTTCGAAATAATTTATCACTTTTGAGCTCTATAACGTCACCAGGTTTTCCAATTACCCTTTTTACAAAGTAAATAGGTTCTTTTTCCCCTAATATAGCCTGAAGAACAGAAAACTCCAAAATATCATCCTTAATAGAACGATCTCGGTTTACTCGACTATCAATTATAACAATATCTCCATATTCCGGTATACTAGAAAAAGTGTGTTGAAGTTTAGATATATATATTCGTTCCTGATCATGCAAAGTTGGGTCCATAGAATGCCCTTCAACCTTGTAAGGTTGGAATAAAAAAATACTAATAAATAAAGTAATGGCAACAGCTATCCCACAAGTGCTTACCCAGTCCCAGATTTTTGTTAATATTTTCATTCAATATATACACCTTTCAGAAAGAATTATGCATTAAAGCTACCGGCTTATAATGACTAAATGTCTGGCTTGCTATAAGATACTTATGTATCTTGATTAGAAGTATCATCTCCAATATACTTAAACCTTTCTATCTCAATTCCTTCCTTAATAACTTTTTCACAAAACATTTGCTCTGGTCTTACCCACCATTTTCTATCTCCATACAAAGGTTGATAAACTACAAGATTCTCCAACGTTTCGGAATGTTTAGCAATTCCAATTACTTTGTAAAATTTTTTTTTGTAATGCTCATAAATACCGCCAATAATTATGCTCATTATAGCTCTTCCTGATTTAAATTGGTTTGAAGCATAGCCTAGTTTCTCAGTTTAAATGATTTACTTATATTATATAATGATAAGTGAGACTTGCAAATAACACGGGTCTCAATATTATGGATAGCAAAAGCATAAAAAGACTGCCACATCTTACGCCGGTAATAAATTCTAATATTACAGGCAAGATGTAGGCAGCCTTGATCACGATAAAGCCAGAACATTTATCCAGCACCGCTTTTAAGCCTTATAAATTCAGCTTAAAGAGTTTGATGGCATTCTCACGCCCGATCTTATATCTGTCGCCCTCACTAATGGTGCAATTGTCAAACCATACGCAAGCGTCTTCAACAGTTTCAAACGGGAAGTCAGTGGCAAAAAGAATCCTGTCTGATCCAAATTCCATCATTGTGTTCAACAACGATGACGTGTGGTATTGGCCACTGGTTGTATACCACATGTTGTTCTGCATGTATTCAGGTAAAGGGCGTTTCGCAGGAATTCCTCTGCCGGTTTTGTTGATTCTGTTCTGGGCTCTCCAGATACAAAACGAGAGGGTCTCACCCAAATGGCCCAAGATATACTTAAGTTTGGGGAATTCATCAAAGACACCGCTGCACATAAGTCTGAGCGTATGAGTAGCTGTTTCTACGCCAAAGGCCCAGGCAGCACCTTCAAGCCATGGGTGGCCTTGCATTTGTATCAGGTTTTCGGGGTGGGGCTCACGGGGATGCATATAGAACGGAACATCGAGCTTTTCAAGTTCAGCCCAGAAAGGACGGTAAATAGGATCGTCCAAGTATTTATAGTTCCCTGGGGTGTCAATCTGGGAGAAACCGTTTACCAAAACTCCGACACAACCAAGGTCTTTGACTGCACGCTGCATTTCAATAATAGCAGCATCCACATCCTGTAAGGGTAGCGCCGCCAACCCGCGATAACGTGTTGGGTTTTTTGCGATTGCTTCAGACATTACATCATTTGCCCTCTTGGCTACTGTTATAGCCTTTTTTGTGTTAGGGATACATTGGATGGCCGGAGAATTCAAGGAAAGAAGCATCATATCCATACCATATTTATCCATATCATCAATACGGTATTTCATGAAGTCAAGGATTTTTGCTGAGAACACGGGCCATACATCTTTTTCAAAATATCTCTCAGAATCTACTAAAGTTTCGGGAATTGCGAAATGTTCTTCTATACCAATTTTACCTTTCATAAATATGAACCTCCCTAAAAATTTGTATTGTAAACTATTTACAATTATATTAAATCATACAAAAAATGTATTACTGCTAAATAGAATACAGTGTGTTAAAAAAGTTTTTAACACAAACAACAAACCGTTGAAGAATCATATAAATTTCTCCAACGGTTCTCACCAAGTGCCATGGGATAATTACCATTTCGAAACTCGGGTTACTGCAACGGCTATATGTAAATGCTTACAATATGGATGTCTTTTTAACGGCTGTTAGCTTTTTCAGTCCATTCAAATCCTTTACGACAATACCACCATACGTAGTGTCAATAAGATTTTCTTTTTTTAGGTTACTCACAACCTTTGCCGCAGTAACTCTGGTTGTTCTAGCCAATCTAGCCAGAACATACTGGGACAATCCAATAAATATCTTCTCTTTTTCAGGCATGTATTTCATCCGATTTTCTGCCAACAGGCAAATAATTTCCTCAACCCGCTCACCGGCACTGATGGTATGTGTGTAAAGTTGTGCTATCAGCCCGCCGGCAATTTTGGCCATTTCATCAATTAATTCTCTGGCCAGAGCGCTGTCTTTATCCATATAGTTGTATACTTCCTCTTTAGAAATTGAGGACAAGGTTACGTCTGTCAAAGCTATAAAAGAGCCGGAGGTGACATTTTTCCCAAATACGGGCTGCAGACACAGTACACTGCATTCTCCCAGAACATCAATCAGATTTTCTTCACCTTTTTCACTTACATACACGTACTCCACTAGTCCATCTATTATGAAATATAGATGGTCCGGTCTTTGACCTTGTTCTACTATGACCGTTTTCTTGGGGTATTTAACATGGGGTCTATTAATAAATATTTTACGCCACCTTATTAAACTTGATGGATCACATATAACTCTATAGTTCAGGAAATCATACATTGAACCCAAAACATACCTTCCTCCCTATGTTTCCATCCCGCTCGTTCTGTTTAAGAACTTTATGCTTGATATCTCCAAATTGTGTTGACAGCAAATGTTAGTGCCCATTGTATTACCTTCTATAGTTCCACATTTTTATGTTATATCCTTCCAAGAAATAATAAAAAGCCAGAAGTTTCTGATATTTAAGTAAACACGTCAACATAGTTAATTTTGTAATTATTGACAATTACTATTTTAGAATATATTATTTATTTAAAGATTATCACTCTTTTATTAACGGGAATACTAAAACTAAGGAACGGTTTTGGTGCCTCACACTACCGAGGTTTAATTACGGCCCCTTAAACTGTTGGAGCAGTTTGAGGGGTTCCGCATTTAGCGCCTGCGGTCGGCGATCAGCACAACAAGGGTGTTGTCAACATTCTACCTCACCCCCTTTCCGGATGTTTCCATCCCCGGCAGGTGAGATCCGTCATTAGTCCAGTATTCCCAAGTTAATTTTACCATAATTTGCTTTTTTTATTCCAACTAACTACTTATTACCACCGATTATATTTAAATAAAAAACCCATTATACAAGCTAATAAAATTTAAAAACAAAATTGATCAAAAGGAGTACCTTGAATTTAAAATATCCGAAGATATTCCAAGATGGGTGAGAAAAGACTTTATTAACATTGTTGAACATGGTTAAATTTAACAAAACAAGCCCCAAATAACACAAAAGCCCCCCACGCATAATTTAAAAATTACACGTGGGGGGCTTATTTAACCATATTCGTTTCCAAAAATAAAATGGAGCGGAAGACGGGATTCGAACCCGCGACCCTCGCCTTGGCAAGGCGATGCTCTACCACTGAGCTACTTCCGCATGGTTAAATGTTATAAAATTATTGGCGGAGCTGACGGGAATCGAACCCGCGATCTTCGGCGTGACAGGCCGACATGTTAAACCGCTACACCACAGCTCCGTATATCAGCGACAATATTTATTATAACTGCTTGTCTATTATATGTCAAAGGTTTTTATATAACTTAAGGCTTGCACTTCTTTCACGATATATTATTACTCTTGATTTAAGCCGGTAGCAATGTATAAAATTAAATAATCAGGATAATAGAAGCTTTTTAAAGGAAAGGGATAATTAGAATGGCAAAAAATAAAACCCCCATAACTCCCGCTATACGTTTATTGCGTAATGAAAAGGTTAATTTTGATGAGTTTACCTATGCCTATGAGGATAGGGGCGGAACAGCCGTTTCTTCCAGAGAGCTGGGCGTCGACGAACACTCGATTATTAAGACACTGGTCATGGAAGACGAAAACAAGCAGCCTTTAATTGTTTTAATGCATGGCGACCACGAGGTTTCCACTAAAAATCTGGCCCGGCTGATTGGCGCAAAAAGCATATCTCCCTGTTCCCCGGAAACGGCTTTCAAACATACGGGGTACCAGGTAGGGGGCACTTCCCCCTTTGGCACTCGCAAGTCCATGCCTGTTTATATGGAACAAACCATTTCCGAATTACCTAAAATCTATATCAACGGCGGCAAACGCGGTTTTCTGGTCAGCCTCGACCCGCGGGAAGTAGTGCGTATTTTGCATCCAACACACGTGCAAGTGGGTATATAATTATTCCTCACAGCAAAGGGGCAGCCTCACTGTAAAAACGCTGCCGCCTTCCGGACGGTTGGCAGCATTGATGAAGCCGCCGTGCCGGTCTACAATCCAACGTGCGATGGATAAGCCAAGCCCTGAGCCCTCCTGACCACGGGTGCTTTCACTGCGATAAAAGCGGTCAAAAATGCGGTTTTCGTCTCCGGGGGTCAGTCCGGGACCTTGGTCGGTCACAGCTATTTCCACCCAGCCTTGACTGGTCTGGGAAGCGGTTAGCACCACCGTACCGCATGGTTGTGAATATTTAAAGGCGTTGTCCAGCAATATAAACATTAATTGGCTGAAATAGTCGCGATTCACTTGCACCTTGGCTCGGGGCGGGTAGTGTTCCTCAAAAACAATCTCCTGGTTACCCGCTAAAAAGCGGGCTTTTCTCACCACTCCCTGCAGTAATTCCGCCAGGAGAACAGTCTCCTTTTCCGGCATGAAACCGGCGTCAGCCCGGGCCAGTACCAGCAAATCTTCCACCAGCCGGGTCAGGCGGCGGGCTTCATCTGTTATATCATTGAGCGCCTCTGCTACTTGGACAGGGTCACCGTCCTGCATTTTTAACAGCAGCTCGGCATTGCCCCGAATGGTGGTTAGAGGTGTGCGCAGTTCGTGTGAAGCATCGGAAACAAAACGGCGTTGCAGTTCATAGCTTTGCTGAAGTTGGTGGTACATGTTTTCCAGCCTTTCCAGCATGGCGTTTAAAGTATTCACCAGCCGCCCCAGCTCGTCTGCCGGGCCGGTGTATTCGATTCGCCTGCTTAAATCGCTGCCAATTTCAATGGATTCGGCTGTTTTAGTAATCTTATCAATGGGTTTTAGCGCAGTCCGGGCTAACAACCAACCCAGCAGAGCGGCAAGTATTACCGATGCCGTACCGACCAGGGCAATAAAAAAGCGCAGCCGGACCAGCAATGTATATACAGTGGATAGCGCCCGTCCCACCTGCAGTAGACCAACCAGATGTCCTTCTACTACCAGCGGTACATTGTATACCCGTATTTGCTGCCCGCCGGCCAGTACAGTTTCGTAAAAACCTTCCCCCTGCAGAGCACGTTGAAGGGTATATTCTCCCAGGGGTAAGTATTGTCCCCCCAGATTATTAGAGCGGGAAACCACGCGCCCTCGGGTATCCACTACCTGCAGGTAAGTATCGGGCGTTGCAAATACGTCTACGTCGGGCAGCACTACTTCGCGCAGTGATGAAAGACCGCCGGTGACTCTAATGGATTTGACCAGCGATGCCGCCCTGGCGGCTATGCCTTCATCCACTTCTTTGTATAAGGTATGGGAAGTGGCAAAAAGCAATGGCACAGTCAATATTAGCAGTGCCAGGCCTAACACTCCGGTGTAAAGCAGGGTAAGTTTAGTTCGCAGGTGCATTTAATTATCACTGCTCTCTTAAAGTATAACCCACACCCCGCACGGTATGGAGCAGTTTGGGTGCTTGCGGGCCTTCCAGTTTCTGGCGCAGGCTGCCGATGTAAACCTCCAGGACATTGGATTCGCCGGAAAAATCATAGCCCCAGATATGTTCCATGATTTGGTTGCGAGTTAGAACCTGGCGAGGGTGCTGCATAAAAAGCTTGAGCAGTTCAAATTCCCGAGTAGTTAGGGGGATTATCTCACCGCCCCGCCTAGCCTCCCTTTTCCCCAGATGTAATGTTAAATCGTCAAAGTTCAGCACAGGTTCGTTTCCCTGGCCAAGCCGGCGAACCCGGCGTAAAAGCGCCCTCACCCGGGCCAGCAGTTCCTCCAACGCAAAGGGTTTAACCAAATAGTCATCTGCGCCTACATCTAAACCTCGCACCCGGTCCGCTACCTCGTCCTTGGCGGTGAGCATTAAAATGGGCACATCACTTTTCATACGCAGCCTTCGGCACACTTCCCAGCCGTCCAGCCCCGGCATCATTATATCTAGTATTACCAGGTCCGGTTTATACTGCTCAGCTTGATGCAGTCCATCCTCGCCGTTATATGCAATAAATGCTTCGTGACCTTCGAAGTTGAGTACCCTTTGCATCATGCTGGTAATTTTTTTATCATCGTCGATAACGAGTATTTTCAACGCATCCACTCCTGTGCCGGGCTATTTTTCCGCCAGTGTAACAATTATATATTGCTGGGACCTGTCTCTTTCCACCAGCAATGTAACTTTATCTCCTACTTTGCTTTTTTCAATAAAGTCAGTTATGTCACTGGCGTCGGTAATCTTTTGCTTGTTGATGGCTAAAATAGCATCGCCCTGTTGAAGTCCTGCTTTATCCGCAGGTGATCCGGCCACCACCCCGGACAAAACAGCACCTTCGCTGCTTTGGAGACCCAACTGATTGGCCAGGTCCGCGTTCAAAGTCTGAATATATACTCCCATCCAGGGATGTGACACTTTACCATTTTTAATCAATGTTTCCAGCACGGATTTTACAGTATTTGCAGGAATAGCAAAACCAATCCCCTGGGCACTGGCGTTTACAGCGGTGTTAATACCGATTACTTGTCCCGCCAGGTTCAAAAGCGGCCCTCCGCTGTTACCGGGGTTAATGGAGGCGTCGGTTTGAAGCAGGTTTTTATACTGCCGGTTCTCCACTTGTACCGGGCGGCTTTTGGCGCTGATTACACCGGTGGTAACGGTGTGGTCCAGCCCGTACGGGTTGCCGATGGCGATAACCCATTCGCCCACACGAATATTATCATCATTACCCAACTTCAGGTAGGATAGATTGCCGGCGTTAATTTTGAGCACTGCCAAATCAAGTTCGGCATCTGAGCCAATTACTTTGGCGGAAAGCGATTTTTCCTTATCAGAAAGAAATATATTAATTTCCGTGGCGCCACTTATTACGTGTTCATTGGTTAAAATGTAACCATCTTCACTGATGATGAATCCCGAACCCATGCCCTGGGTAATGTTCGGTTGCACCCTATAAGGGCTTTGTGAACCGAAAAATTCACGGAAAAACGGGTCGTTAAAAAACGGGTCATTGAACCTGGTATTAGTCTTTGTTATGGTTTCAATTTTCACCACTGCCGGGCTGGTTTTTGCCACTGTGTCGGCGATTATGTTAGTACCTACCGGTGAAACAGCGGTTGTAACGGTTGTCTCCGTGTCGGTTGCGGCCATTACCGGGCTTAAACTTTCTTTGGGGAAGTAAGTAAACATCACCCCCAGCAAGGAGGCTTCCAGTATCAGCGCCCCCAATATGGCAATAATCGTTGTTCGTATGGTTTTGTCCTTGAACATAATTCATTCCCCCAGGTTATATTTTTCCTGGCATAATTATGACAGTCCAATATGAAAAGAAACTGAAGTAAACATTAAAAATTTTTAATCTTATAGCTATATTTCTTTAATTAACAAATCTTCTATAGGCAGCCTTGGCCTTGGTAAAGGGTCTTGGTCGGCATAACCTACGGGTACTAATGCCAGTACTTCCATATCATTGCCCAATCCTAATATCTCTTTGACACTGCTTTGATCAAACATCATCACCCAGCAAGTGCTCAGCCCCAGGTCAGTAGCCCGTAAAACCAATTGCTGAGTAGCAACCGCGCAATTTATCGAGACATACTCGCGGATTTCGTTCGCATCCAATGCCCCGCGCTGCTTCCAGTATTTATCACCATCGTTGAATTCTAAATCTACGCCGGAGAAGGCTCCTGCCCTGGTCAATTCCTTGATGCGCTTCGGTTTATGCTGTTTATATGTGTTAAGGTCCACGCAACAAGCTACAACAACCGGTGCGGTGGTAACGAAATTAACTGTGTGCCCCAGCAGCTTACGGCGCTTTTCCTCACTTTTAATTAACACGAACCGCCAGGGTTGCAAATTAGTGCCCGATGGGGCAAGCCTGGCTGCCTCTAATATTTTCCTGATAAGTTCATCAGGCACCGGGTCGGGCTTAAACTTACGTATGCTCCTACGTTTACAAATTACTTCCATAAATTCCATAATAGGTTAACCTCCTGCATTGTTCCGGCGACTCGCCGGGTTCCAGTTTACCGCCAGGGAATTCCCAGTTAGAGCTTGGTCCACGTTTTCATTGCGCTGGGCAATTAATATTTGGTCGTTTTGTTTTATTATAGCGGCCGTAACTATAATGGATTGCATGGGTATTGATTACATCCCTTATGATACAGAAATTAATAAATAACAAATAAGCTGCTAACTCCTTAATAAAAAGGTTGGCAGCAGCTAATTAAATCGCAAATACTCCGGCATCATTGTAATGCAGGTATTTTAAATGGTTGTCAAAGTCTAATAGGTCTTAAATGATTTAGCCGGGGCATTACATATGGGACACCGTTCAGGCGCATGATCTGCGGCTACGTAACCGCACACGGGACAGAGGTAATAAGTTTCGGCCTGCATGTCTCTCCCATCCTCAAGCGCCTCGAGAGCTTTTTTAAAAAGCTCGGCATGCACTTTTTCAGCTTCATTGGTTAAATTAAAACTCTTGGCTACTGCTGTCTGCCCCTCTTGTTTGGCCTCTTCAATAAAGCCCGGATACATTTCGGTAAACTCATGAGTTTCGCCTTCAATAGCTGATTTTAAGTTATCCAGTGTGGAGTTGATCTTACCGGCTGTTTCCAAGTGTTTTAGTGCATGGATAGTTTCAGCCTCGGCTACTGTTCGGAATAACCGGGCGATTTTTTCTTTGCCTTCTTTTTCCGCTTTTTGAGCATAAGCCAGGTACTTACGATTGGCCTGGGATTCGCCGGCAAAGGAATTCAATAAATTATCCTGGGTTTTAGACATATAGTATCCTCCTCCTTATATTGTATTGAATAATACTTCTATTTAACCAGAATTACACCTATATTACACACATATTTATCCTTTGTAAACCGGCCCACTTTATACCTTGGCCTCGTCACCTTTGCTGCTACAGTGTTTACACTCGCCATACAGGTAAAGAGAAAAACTTTGGATATTAAAACCGCCCGCCTGATGCGGGACAGGTAAATCCTCCAGAGCGATATCTAAATCGTAAACCTTCTGGCACCGGTTGCATAGGAAGTGACAATGTGGTCGCGGGTTGGGATCAAAACGGCGTCGCTGTGAGTCAATGCTTATCTCTTGTATCTCACCGACTTTAGCCAGTGCTTCCAGGGTATTATATACAGTGGCTGCAGATAAAGACGGGTATTGCGGTTTTAACTCCTGGTATATTTCCTCCACCGAAGGGTGGCTTGTATTCCCTTTCAACAATTGCATGATTGCCATCCGCTGCGGAGTTGCCCTTAGGCCAAATTTTTTTAAAGTGTCAATCATAGCTGTCCCCTCATCCTTATACGATAACATACTAATTCAATATACATATTTTTTAAAATAAAACGCTTTTGAGAAGCTATATAAGTTTATAATTAAAATAAATTAAAAATTGTTTTTTGTCAAGGGATATGGCTTTTTTTATTATACAACAACTTAACATTCAGGTGCAGAACTTGATTGGTGATAAATACAAGATAAAGCGGTGTATGTCCTAAAAAAGTTTCTGCAAAAGAAAGAAAACTTCAATACAATAAAAATTTATTATATTGTTCTTCATAAATTTATTATTGTATTTAAAAATAGAGGGCGGGATTGATACCCCGCCCTCTATTTTTAATTTAACTATAATTTATGCAGATGCGGACTTATCTTGTTTGGCTGCAGCAGTTTTTTTCATGTATATCAACCAGTAATACGCACCTACAAATATACCTCCCCCCACGATGTTACCGAGAGTAACCGGGATTAAGTTTTTGGTGATAAATGTTCCGTAGTTGAACAGCGATAGAACTGTCTCCGGGGACATTTTCAGGGCAGTTGCTGCTGCTTCAGGAGCGCCGTTTGCTACAACAATACCCATAGGAACGAAGAACATGTTGGCAACACAGTGCTCAAAACCGCTGGATACGAAAGCCATGATCGGGAAGAATATGGCAAATATTTTTCCGACTATGTCTTTGGCTCCGAAGGCCATCCATACAGCCAAACATACCAACCAGTTACATAAGATAGCGCGGCAAAATGCCTGACCCCAGGTTAGAGCCAATTTACCCTTGGCAATGGCCAGAGCTTTGCCGCCGTGGGCTGAAATGGCCAGAGCGCCGGTTGTTGCGTCATGGGCACCCCAGTAATTGCCGTAATAAACGATATAAACTAATAATAATGATCCTATGAAATTGGTAATGAAAACTACAATCCAGTTATAAGCCAGACCGCCCCAGCCGGACTGACCATTTATAGCGGATGCCATACAAAACATATTGTTGCCGGTGAAAAGTTCTGCGCCGGCAATGACAACCAGCATCAGTCCTACGGAAAAGACTGCTCCGAACAGGAACTGGCCTCCGGCTGTACCAGGACTATCCATAGAACCTATTTTAGTCGCCAGGTTGGCACCAAAGCCAATGTAGACTCCGGCCAGGATTCCTAACAGAAACAGTTTTCCAAACGCCATTTCTGCTTTGGTTTTGCCTGCATTACAAACGGCAACTGCTATCTCAGCAGGTGTTTGAAAATTCATTTTTATTTCCTCCAATCAAATAAGCAAACATAATATTTTCTCTAATATTCTCTCTAATATTTTTCTCTAATATTTTGGGATTATATCTTTTCAACTTTTGCTGCAGAGACTTTATATTCCGGAATTTTTGCAGTCGGATCCAAAAATTCCGAGCTGGTTAACAAGTTAGCCGGAGTTTCCGCAAAATGGAAGGTGGTAAAGATTACTCCGGGAGTAACCATATCGGTAACCTTGGCTTTCATTTCTAGGCTACCGCGGCGGGTTGAGACTTTGACTAAACCACCATTAGCAATTCCCAGTGCTTTCGCTTGCTCCGGGTTGACTTCCAATTCAGCCGCCGGTACATGCTCATTAAGAGCCGAGGCGCGGCGGGTCATGGTGCCGGTATGATAATGGAACAAACTGCGACCGGTGGTAAGTATTAAAGGATACTCTTCGTTGGGTTGTTCACCGGGGTTGATATAATCAATCGCGGTGAATGCACCCAGCCCGCGGCTAAAGTTGCCGTCTTTATGCAGATAGGGTGTACCTGGATGCTCTTCGTTCGGGCACGGCCACTGCAAACCACCGTTCTCAATGCGCTGGTAACTGATGCCGGCATAGGATGGGGTTAGAGTGCGAATTTCTTCAAAGATTTGTTCGCTGTTCTCGTAACTCATTGGATAGCCCATGCGGGTAGCTACCTCACACAGGATTTCCCAGTCAGTACGGGCTTTGCCTGGTGCCGATACCGCTTTACGAACACGCTGAACTCTTCTTTCTGTGTTGCTGAAGGTACCATCCTTTTCTGCAAAGCAAGCGCTAGGCAGAACTACGTCAGCACGCTTGGCCGTTTCACTAAGAAATATATCTTGTACCACTACAAAATCAACTTTGTCCAAGGCCTCCTCCACATGCTCCAGCTCAGGGTCACTCATGAGAGGATTTTCACCTACCACATAAAGGGCTTTGATTTCCCCATGATGGGCTTTGTTGATTACTTCCGTCAAAACAAGTCCATTTTGACCGGAGAGCGGCACACCCCAGACCTTTTCAAATTTTTCACGTGCGGCATCATTGGTTACAGCCTGATAGGCGGTAAATACATTTGGTAAACCACCCATATCACAGGCTCCCTGCACGTTATTCTGGCCTCTTAAGGGATCAACTCCGGTGCCGGGACGGCCTATGTTTCCGGTAAGCATGGCTAAGTTGCAGACTGATTTAACATTATCAGTCCCGGTGCGATGCTGGGTTAGACCCATTGCATAACAAATTGCCGAATTGCCGCTTTGAGCAAAAAGACGGGCTGCTTTGCGAGTATCTTCAGCCGGTACACCGGTGATGGGCTCGGCATATTCAGGGGTATACTTCGCAATTACAGCTGCCATTTCTTCATAGCCCTCGGTATGCTGGGCAATGAAATCCTGATCGGCCAGCCCCTCATTGATGATAACATTCATCATTGCGTTCACCAGAGCAACGTCTGAACCGGGCAGGTGCGGCATGTACACATCGGCGATTTTCGCGAGATCAGTACAGCGAGGGTCGGCCACGATTAGGCGAGCCCCGTTATAAAGGACATTTTTCTTTATTTTCATACCAATAACCGGGTGATTCTCGGTTGTGTTAGAACCGATAACAAAGATACACCTGGCATCTTTTTCTAATTCACCAATGGAATTAGTCATTGCTCCACTTCCGAATGCTGCCCCCAGACCGGCGACAGTAACGGAGTGTCAGAGACGGGCGCAGTGATCAACATTGTTGGTGCCTAGGACGGCGCGGGTAAATTTCTGCGCCACGTAATTTTCTTCATTCGTTACTCGGGCAGATGTAAATACAGCCATACTGTCCGGACCAAATTCATTTTTAACCTCACCCAAACGTTTAGCAACCAGGTCCAGTGCTTCATCCCAGCCGGCCTCACGGAATTGCCCGTTTTCCTTGATCAAGGGAGTAGTCAGGCGATCTGGAGAATTGATGAAGTCCCAGCCAAAGCGTCCTTTAACGCACAAGGCTCCTTTATTAACAGGGCTGCCGGTAGCAGTGCGATTGGAAGTAACTCCCACTACGCGGTTGTTCTTTACGTTTAGCTCCAGTGTACAACCGGTACCGCAGTAGCTGCAGGTAGTCAGAACCTTATCAACCTCATAGGCCCGGCCCAAGCCGGCGCTGACTTTACTGGTCAGGGCACCCGTCGGGCAGACCATCACGCACTGTCCGCAGAATAAGCAAGATGAATCGGCCAGATTGCCGTCAAAAGCAGTGGAAATCTTGGCATGATGGCCGCGATTCTCGACGTTGATGGCGCGGGCTGCGGTAATTTCTTCACAAGCACGGACACAACGGGTGCACATGATGCATTTGTTGTAATCCCTCTCTATAAACGGGTTTGGATCATTAATGCCGTAATTAGTTGCTTCACCATAAATGAAACGGCTTTCCTTAATCCCGTATTGATAGCAGTAGTCCTGGAACTTGCAGTCGCCATTTTTTTCACATACTTGGCAGTTAAATTTATGACGGGCTGACAACAGTTCCAAAATAACCTTGCGGGCGGCTACTATGCCCGGACTCTCGGTTTCTACGACTATGCCGTTTTCCGCCGGTGTTACACAGGATGCCGCATACAAGGGGCGTCCTTTTATTTCTACTAGACACATGCGGCAGGATCCGGCCAGACGTAAATCGGGATCATAACAAAGGGTAGGTATGGGAATGCCGTTCTGCTGGCAGGCTTCCAGAATTGTACTGCCCTTCGGAGTATGAACTTCTTTGCCGTTAATCGTTAAAGTTATCATTTTACCCCTCCTTTCTAATGAATTTGCAGCCGGGCTTGATACTCGGGGTAAAAATGCTTCAGTGTAGTTAAGATCGGTGCGGGAGCTGCTTGCCCAAGGCCGCAAAGGCAGGCTTTTTCCATTACCTGAGATAGGATGGTCAGGTTCTCAATATCCTGCGCTACCGCCTTACCATTATTGATCTTTTTCATAATTTCGTAAGCGCGGAATGTGCCTTCCCGGCAGGGATTGCATTTACCACAAGATTCATGTTCAAAGAATTTAGCTATACGGGTAGTGATATCTACTATGTCCCGGGTCTCATCCATGACGAATACCGCCCCTGTACCCAGGGTTGCTCCGATACCACGCATCGAGTCAAAATCAATTGGGGTATCGAGCAGTGATTCGGGAATAAAGCCGCCTGATGTTCCTCCAACTTGCACGGCCTTAAATTTCTTGCCTTCTTTGATGCCACCACCGAAGTCATAAATAATTTCCCGGAGTGTAGCAGTAGTAGGGACTTCAATGGATACCCGGTTGGCTACATCACCCGTAAGAGTTAATACCTTGGTGCCTGGATAATTAGGCGCGCCAATGGCCGCAAACCACTCGGGACCATTAAGGACGATTGAGGGAAGATTGGCAAATGTTTCCACATTATTTACCACTGTAGGTTGGGCCCAGAGTCCCGCCACGCCTGGGAAAGGCGGTTTAAATCGTGGTTCACCACGGTGACCTTCTATAGATTCAATAAGAGCGGTTTCTTCGCCGCATACGTAAGCGCCGCCACCCATGCGTACTTCAATGTCAAAATCGCCTAATAAGCCTTTGCCGCGGGCTTGGTCAATAGCCAGGTTCAGCAATTCAACTACATAAGGGTACTCTCCCCGGCAGTAGATGTAGCCTTGTTTGGAATTAACCGCATGGCCACAAATGGCCATACCTTCCAACAACGACTGCGGGTCCTTTTGAACGATTATGCGGTCCTTGTAGGTACCGGGTTCGCCTTCATCAAAATTGCAGACTACATAAGAAACAGGGGCGTCGGTGGGTACAAAGCTCCATTTTAATCCACAGTTGAAAGCGGCTCCACCGCGGCCTCTCAGGTTGGACTTTTTAATCTCAGCGATAAGATCAGAACGTGACATCAAGCGGGCTTTCTCCAAGCCCTGGTAGCCGCCGGCTTGCATGTAGTCTTCAATCTTTTTAGGATTAATAAGGTCTGCATTGCGCAATACTATACGTTTTTCCTCGGTCATTTTAATCCCTCCCTTCTTATTTATGTTATTGACACAAGGCTAGCACCGCCGGTACCTGTGCGGGATCCAAATTAACATAGGGCACACTGTTGATTGTAATGACCGGGGTGTCCTGGCATTGCCCTACACACTCGGTAAGTTCCAGGGTAAATTTGCCGTCCGCCGTAGTTTCTCCAACCTTAATTTCTAAAGCTTCTTCAAAAGCTTTAATTAAAGCTTCAGCACCGGCAATATGACAGGGCGCGCTCTCGCACATACGGATGACATATTTGCCGCGTTTCGCTACAGACAGATAGGAATAAAACGTGGCCACTCCGAAAGCCTGGGCTTCTGAGATGCCAAAAGTCCCGGCTGCTACAGCGATGGTCTCTTCCGGCAGGTAATTATATTCCTTTTGAACCGCATGAAAAGCTTCAATGATTCCACCGGGTTTATCCCGAAAAGATAAGATAATGTTTTGGATATTTACCATTTTTTCACCTCCTTTTACGATGCTTCATTTGTAATAGTAGTGTGATTGACGCTACGCGCGCGTTTTTATATATTATGCCATCGTTATATGAGGTGGCGCGCTAGTGCATTAAATAGCTAACTTGCGGGTAACTATTCTATTATAAACTACCCTTTGTAGATATCCTGTGTAAAAAATAGTTAATTTCAATCTTATTGTCCATGTTAATATCTAATTACTTTATTATATTACCATAATAAAAAATGAAGTTTTTATGTCATAATTTTACCAAAATAGAAAATGAAGTTTTATGTCATAATTTTACCACAGTAGACAACGAGAAAATGGAGTTATATGTCGACCATATATGTTTTTTTAATAGTTTAAATATTAAAATAAATATTAATTATTAATGGTGTTTTTATTATTTATAATCCTTTATTCTTTAAGTGCCATTATAATCTCCTCAGGTAATCTTTTGGGTTTCCTTTTTGGCCCCACGCATGCTAATTTTACTTTGCCTTCTACAAGCAGTTTTCCGTCAATAGCACGCAGTACCCGGTGGACTAAAGTAAAAGAGGACTTACCAATTTCCTTTACGGCTGTTTCAATGTTAAGCAAATCGTCCTGTCGAGCCGGGGCGCGGTAATTAATCTCCAGGTGCACAACTGGAAAGGCGGTACCTCGCCGGGCCATTTCCGCGACCAAAAATCCCCGGTCACGAAGATATTCGGTCCTTCCTCTTTCGAAGTATTTTAAATAATTTGAGTAATAAACTACCCCGCCTGCGTCAGTGTCTTCGTAATAAACCCTAATTTCCATAAATGCCCTCCGGTTAAATTAATGTGTCTGATAATCTTATCCAATCGTATTGCCACCGGTCAAAAGAATCCTTTGACCTGGAACTTAATTCTGTTTTTGCACAAGGACCTAATACTATACCAGACTACCAAAACTACCGGAACCAGCAACATGCTTAGGGTAGACCGGGTTTTGGCGGTTTTATGGGTGGTGTGGCAGCTGTGTTTGGCAGCCTGTTTGACGGTGACGAAAGTGCGGATGCTGATCTGGCCGGTAGTGAAGATGATGGTGGCGGCCTGTTTGACGGTTTTGAAGATTTTGGTGGGGATGACTTTTTTTAATAATCTTGCTTAATGTAGTAAGTCCTTGCTTGGATAAGTGCTATCGCTGTTTACTGTCACACCCTTCTCTGTTAACGGGTTCCTTCTTTTGGAGAAGGATGATGCGAAAAATGAAGTCACTACGGCTATTATGGCCAACATTATAATTGTGGTGTTCAAGTAGTTTAATTCCAAGTCCTTTACCGTGACCCAACGAAAACCCTCAGCCATCCAAGTGTAAGGAAAAAGTCTACTCATCCCATAAATTAACGTCGGCATTTGAATGCCGGGCCAATTGTACCCGGAAATAAAGAATAAAGGAATCGACAGCAGCATGAGATAACGCACCACTTGCAAGGAGTTGGGTGAGTACAGCGAAACGACAAACCCCAGCGAGGTTATGATAAGATTAAAGAGCAGGCCCAGCAAAAGAATCAAAGCCGGCGAGCCTTCCACTTTTACGTTTACAAAGCGGTCTGCCACCCATAATAATAAACTGTAGTTAAAAAAGTTTACGATTAAGTATGGCAGGGCTTTGCCAATAAAAATCTTCCACTGGGGCACCGCGGCACACAAATACTGGATCCATGAATTCCGTTCCTTTTCCCTGGTGATAGTAAGACCAATGCCCAAAAGACCGATCTGGTGCAGAATCAATAAGACTAAACCCGGAAAGATAAAGGTACTATAGCTATAGGTAGGATTAAACCATATCTGCATATTAACAGAAACGGTATCGATAACGTTTGTAATCTCTTGCTTGCTCATGCCCAGCCCGCCGAGATAGGCAGCAGTATGGTCTGCGCTAAAGGTATTAAGCACCTGCTGAAAATACCTGCGGGTATTAAACCCGTAAATCAGATTAGAACCATCATATACGGTTAAAATTTGGGTAAGCCGGTGCTGAGATAGCTTTTGGGAATAGTCTGCGGGGATCACTACCCCGGCCCGGACCGTACCGTTTTTCATCCCTCTTTCCAAGCCGGCATATGTATTAATTTCCGGGATTACTTTGAAATTATTAGTGTTCTCAAATGCCGAGGCCAAGGTTCGGCTTTTAACCGAGTTGTCAAGGTCAACAATGCCGAGCGGCACATGCTGCAGGATGCTGGAGGCATAAATCATGCCGATCAGTGATGCATAGAGTAATGGCACGACAAATACAATCAAAAAAAGAATCCGGTCTTTGAATATATGAACAACTTCGTAGTAGGCAATATTCAGAATTTGTTTCATTTCAAGCACCTCTTATCTGAAATGCGCCTTAAATCCGTGCGTAAACAAAGCAGCCAAGCTGTAGCAGATAATTGACATCATACCTAGCATTAAAAAGTAGTTCACCATAAATTCCCAACCTTGATTTTTAAAAACAAGATAGTTGATCCCTTGAAAAAACCAGGTTTGGGGCAGAACCCAGGTCAAAGACTGAAACCAATGTGGCATTGCTGCAATTGGCCAGGTAAAACCAGATATAACAAAGGACGGCAGCGCGATAACCATCCCAAAACGAGACGCATCAACTGCATTCCTGGAAAAACTCGATATTAGTGTGCCGATGCTGTGCAGGGAAATAGTAAATACCAAAGTAAATAATAGAAAAATAATGAATCCGCAATTAAGGGGAAGTTTAAAGAACACAAACGCCAGGAAGTAGACCGGCAATACTATGAGCATGTAAATAAAAATATGAACGATTGACTTGCAGAAAAAAAGCTTAAACGAAGATATACCTGAAGCCTTGATTTGCAGCCAGCTTCGGACCCCATTCTCGCCAATGATATTCATACAAGAAGCCAGCATACAACACTGCTGCCAGATATTAAGCACCAAGGGCAGCACCAGAAAATAAGCGTAATTTAAAGTAGGATTAAACCAGGCTTCTTCACGAAAGTCAATTGACTGGTAGGCTTCTTTGGCCTGGTCCGGTTGGATTCCCCGGGCTACCAAGGTTTTGACCCCCACCTCGGCCCCCAGCGTTCGGGTGACCGTTAAAACCGCACTTGCCGCATTCGTAGCATAAGTGATGTTGGCGCCGTCTATAAGCACAGCCACCTTAGTATGGCGATGCAAGGCAATATTTTTGCCGTAATTTTCCGGGATGACTACACCTACTATTACCTGCTCCCTTTTTATTAGCTCTTCCAGCTGTTCAAAGCTATTGGGGTAAGTGATAACCTTTAAATCTTGAGTATTCTTTAGTTCAGCAATAACTTGCCGGCTGGCACTGCTCCTATCCAAGTCAACAATCGCAGTGGAAATATTGTCTATCCTAGGGTGGTTATAGATCCCCATAAACAAAAACAACCCAAATAGTGGACCGGCAATCAAAATATTACGTAAACTTTGGTCACGCCACATAAAAAATATCTCACGCTTCATAATTACCAGGCACTGTTTAAACATGACGGCCATCACTCTGTTCTGAGTAGAATTTTACCTGCCTGTCCCATTCCGCCCGGGCATCCTTTGGCTTATAGATGTGCATCTGCCCGCTTTCCAGCCAGCCGACTTGGCTCATTTGTTCACAAAATTCAATGCTGCTGAAACCGTAAACACAGGTTCCGCCCCCTGCCTGGAATTGCCTCAGCTCCCTTAAAATGAGGTTGCGCGAGTATAAATCAAAATCCTTAATAATTTCATCAGCAATCAATATTTTTGGCCGGTTAAGCATGGCGCAGGCAAGGGATAGACGTTGATAGACCCCCATTGGAAGGACAGTGACGGGCTCTGCTAGAAAATCCTTTAATTCATACCGTTCGATCACTTGGCCTACATTCGCTTGTGAAGCTTTTTTTAAAGCGGCTATAAAGTCTAGATTTTCCCCTGTTGTCATATCTCGAAACAAGCTTTTCTCCTGAGTGACTATTCCCAAATCGCGCTTGAACTTTTCGGATTTTGTTATATTGAGACCCAGGACTTCAACCTGACCGGATTTAAACCGGTCTACTCCGGCCAAAATATGTAACAGCGCCGTTTTACCTGCTCCACAGAAGCCAAATACGCCAAAACTTTCTCCGGGCAGTACATCAAAGGATAGACCATTGAAAAGCGTTTGGCGCCCGTATTTTTGCACCAGTTGCCTGACTCTTATTACTGGTTCCAATCTACTGCCCCCCCTCAATGATCTTGACTCTGGCTGTCATACCTGTCTTTAAGGCTAGATCATCATTAGGCACATTGATCTTGACTCGGAAACTACGGATATCATGTTCATACTGGTCATCGATAGCTTTTTGCACGGCAAATTCACCGGCATCGTTGATTAACACCACCTTGCTCTTAAAGACCCGCTCCGGGTAGGCATCGACAGTGATTTCGGCTTCCTGCTGCAGTTGGACACGTCCAATCTTTTTCTCACTTAAATAAATGTTTACAAAAGGATGGTCGATATCTGTAATCTCAAATACCGGTGTACCGGCGTTAAGCATTTCGCCCGGTTGGAGATACTTTTCGGTGATATATCCGGATATAGGGGCTAGTAAATGGGTGTTTTTAAGATAAATTTCAGCTTTTTGGACCTCACCACTGGCTTGTTTAACTGCTCCCTGGGCAGCTTGATATTGAGATTGAGCCAGCGACACGTTTGTCCGTGCTGCCAAGGCCTGGTCAAGACCGGCCTTGGCTTCCTTCAATTTGCTTTGGGCCAAGTCATAGGCATTGGTGGCGTCATCCAGTGTTTTTTGGGGAACAGCTCCGTTTTCAAATAAGGATGAGGCTCGCTCGTAGGCTAGTTTAGCGTCTTTGACTCCTATTTCAGCCTGAGACATTTTAGCTTGTAACTGGTTAATCGTACTCTCTACCTGTTGAGTGGTTAGAGAAATCGAATCTGCAGCTTGCTTTGCCTGAGCAACTGCCGCATCATAGGCACCGCGAGCAGTAAACACATCAGAACTAATTTCCTGAGCTTCCAAGGAGGCTATTTCCTCCCCGGTTTTAACTTTGCTGCCTTCACCCACTAATATATTTTCCAGTTTTCCGGGAATCTTGAAAGATGCCAGCACTGTCGTGGCCTCTATTGTTCCCGTCGCGGTCAGACTTTGGCGTTCATTGTCCAAGGCGACCTTTTGTACATAGAAATAGCGGTTGAAGATGAGAATACCCGCGGCAACAATGCCCAAAAAAAGAATAAAGGTGATTCCTTTCTTTAAATTAGTTTCGCTTAAGGCATCCATTGCTAAAGGCCTCCTTATTTACTAAAGATTCTATCAAAAACAAGTTTTAAAATATGCTCCAAAAATGCTTCAAGCATTTCCTCCGGGCAACATTTGTCCTTGGATCATCGGCATAATTAATGGCATTTTTACTTAAAGTATAAATTTTATTGTAATTGTAACGCAGAACTTCCACATATAGGTTTTCTTTACTGCCAAAATAATGATAGATCATGCGCTTATTAATTCCCGCCTCGTCAGCAATTTCATCTACCCTGGCTCCTTCAGGTTCCTTTTGGGCAAAGATACTTGTTGCTGCTTTTAAGATCCGTGAACGGCTTTTCTCTGACCGCTGTTCCCGGCCATCTTTTCGGATGTTTGTTTGTCTAAGTTCTTCCATGAGCGTCTCCCCAAGTATTATGATGCAAGTAAAGTAAGTAACTGTGGTTAGTTACCTATATTTTAAGCTGCGCTAAATTATCATGTCAAGAAAATGTAGTAATTGTACCTGCTGTGCCTTATACAGACGCACCGTGCAGCGTGCTTTCAGTGATTAATACCGAGGATAGAATTTAGGTTACCCCGCGGAATGTGTCTGTCGCTATATTAAACGCGGATGTCCTGGGTAGAGAGTATGTAATGATTGCCGAACTTTATAACACAGCCAGACAGAAGTATGATGTTAGTTAAGTAGTACCATCAAGGCGATCCCTGGTGGAAAATGCGATTGTTGAAGCAAATTTTTCCAATAACAGCCCCGAATTAATGTCACTGTTGGCTCCCATATTAATGACTGTTTTAGCCAGGCTGACAGCTATCGGTCCTTGAGCGATTATTTTTTGCGCCATTTGTTTGGCGGCCGGCAGCAAATCTTCAGGTTTCTCAACTATTTTATTCAAAAGGCCAATTTCTTTGGCCTCCCGGGCGCTTATAATATCACCGGTAAAAATTAATTCTTTGGCCTTAGCCTTGCCCACTAATCTCTGCAGCCTTTGGGTACCTCCCGCCCCGGGGATGATGCCCAGTCCGGTTTCCGGCTGACCCAGTTTAGATCGACTGGTCGCAATCCTCATATCACAGGCTAGGGCCAGCTCACAGCCGCCGCCCATAGCAAAGCCGTCTATGGCGGCAATTACAGGCTTTTCAAGGTTTTCCACCTCAATTAGCGATGCATGGGCTTCACTTTTTAATATTTCTAGAGTTTCTCGTTCATTAAGGGAATGGATATCTGATCCGGATGCAAATGCTTTACCTCCCGAACCAGTGACAATTACTACCCGCACATCTTGATCAAAACGGCATTCCCGCGCGGCACTGCGGATCTCCACCCAGGTGCGGGGGTCCAGGGCATTGTAAACATCCGGACGGTTCAATGTAATTAACGCAACATGGGACTCTTGTTCGAGTAATAAATTTTGATATTCCATTCTTTAATTATTGCACCTACCTATTTTCACATTACTTACTTCTCATATAACTTCAGAAACAAAAAATTAATATGTTTATTTTACAAGCTATTGCAATTTTGGACGAAAATTTTGCCGCAGAAAGATACAAAAAAATTAGCTTAATATGCATACCGGGGTGTTAAGATTCTAAGTGCTTTGAACCATGTTTTCTGCATAGATGCGGGAACTTAAGAAAATCAAGGGGTAATAAAGATAATTGCCTAACTTAATAAAAATAAAAAAACCAGCAATTCCATATGTAAAAGATTGCAGGTTTATTGCTGGTGCGCCTGACAGGAATCGAACCTGTGCTTCCGGCTCCGGAGGCCGGCGCTCTATCCCCTGAGCTACAGGCGCATGTATTTAATTTGCTACATTGAGTATTGTATCATAAATTTTGAATAATGCAAGGTTTAAAGCCCGGTAATTAGTATATTTTACGGGGAAAAAGGATGTACTTACCTGGCGCGACAATTAAACCGTTTATATGTCTCTTTTACTAAACAAATATACCGCTAAACCCGTAAAGGATACCACGTACAAGACTGCATAAACCACCATCCACACACTGGGCTCGGACATGCTGCCAAAGGGACCCATCTGCTGGATAGCCTGCAGTGGGTCACCTGCGGGATTCATGAGCACGTGAACAATTTTGCGGTACAGTGCGTCTACCGGCATAATCAAACTGGCTAGTATGCCGGTATGCTGCAAGGCAGCGTTATTGATCAGCCAGCCTATTTGTTCCACCATGCCGCCAATTACGGACACCGCATACAGCATAAACATGACCACACCGTTTGCAATGGTGGGCAGCATCGTGGAGCCGCACAGTGTTACTGCCAGCAATACCACAGGCTGCAGGGTAAACAGTGCCATGGCATTCCACTGCCCGGTTAACTCAAGCCCTGTCTTAAGGTTTATAAGCAGGTAAATAATCATAAAAAACAAAGCAGCGTACAGGGCCAGAAACAGGCCCGTACCCAGGAATTTGCCCAGTACTATTTCATAGCGCCGCACCGGCTTGGGGATAATGGTCTGGATAATGCCACTTTCAATTTCCGATGCTATGGCACCTACTGCTGAAAAAATAGCTAAAAATGATACAATAAATCCACCGAAATATAGGCCGAAGGACAGCAATTGAGGGTAAATCATTTGCGCCAGCATCGGGTTGGGGTGCCGGGCCAAATCTCTGGCGACAAAATGCACTCCAGTACCGTACAACCCAAGAAAAGCTGCAGCCAGAATGAGCGAAATAAGCACTACTTTGCGACCCATTGCTTCACGGAAAGTTATTTTAATAATCGCCAGCACTGTTCTCACCCTCCTGCGCCATACTGATAAACATTTCCTCCAAAGAAGAACGTTTAAGGTTTAATTCATACAACCTGCCACCACCCCGAATAACTGCTTCCGCCAGTAGCGGAATATCCTCTTCCCGGCTCACTGAAGCTAAAACAGTATTGCCTTTTATGGTCAGAGAAAGGGCTATACATACGAGCACACTCCTTATTTGATCGGTTATTCCCTCCAATCGCATTTCCACGTTAATTTCGGCGGACCTCAGTTCATCCAAGGTACCCTGCCGGATGATTGTACCATGTTTTATAAAAGCCACCGTATCGCAAATCATCTCAACCTCGCTAAGCAGGTGGCTATTTAAAAAAATAGTCTTGCCGCCGGCCCTCAGTTCCACCAGTATATTCCGCACATCGCGGCGTCCCAGGGGATCCAGGGCCGAAGTTGGCTCGTCCAAAAACATCAATTCGGGATCCGGCAGCAATGCACAGGCCAGCCCGGCCCTTTGCTGCATGCCCTTACTGTATGTGCGTATCTTTTGACTTTCTCGTCCGGATAGCCCTACTTTATCAATAACCCAAGGTATGCGTTGTTTTTTGTCTGTTTTACTCATGCCGTACAGTGAGGCGTGAAAATCCAGCAGTTGCCTAAAGGTCAGCCATTCGTGGTAGCGAAAGTTTTCCGGTAAAAAACCAATTTTCCTTCTTTTAGCAATGTCCCCCAGGGGCTTGCCCAGCAATCGGGCCTCTCCCGAAGTGGGGTAAAGCAGCCCCATCAATGTTTTGACCAGGGTGCTTTTACCTGCCCCGTTGGGACCCAGGAATCCGAAGATTTGCCCCCGGGGAACCCGGAGGCAAATATCAGTACAGCCAACTTTATGTCCGTAAAGTTTAGTTAAATTGAGCGTTTCGATGGCCAAATCCAATTAGTATCCCACCTTATTTCATTTGCCCCGCTATGGCCAGGGCGGATAGTTCATCCAGGTTGGTGCCCGAGATGGTATATATAACACCGTTATTCTGCCAGACTAAAAAGCTCATCGCTGCAGAGTTGTCCTTCCTGGTGCTGCCGTCCACAAAAACCCCTTGACTGCCGTTAACAATAACATTCCTGGATGCGCCGTTCATATTCGGAATTAATACTGTGTGCTGCCAGTCATCTACCGCCAGCAGCTGGTTGCGCAAGTTTTCCGGCAGTGCGGGCACATTTAATAGGGCATCCTTTATGGCCTGCACATCCACTCCGGATGGTGCTTTTATTTCAGGACTTCTAGCTTGGGTTACGGTGAGCATATCATTGCCCAAATCGTACTTGGCTATTATGGCAGTGGGCATGTGCATGGTGAAAGTTTGCCCGTCCAAGCTTTCCGGTAGCAATTTGGTGCTGCCCAGTGACTGCAGCAGACTATTTACACTAGCCACGTCCAGAGTGAGATTGGCTGTACTGGCGGTGATCTTTTGCAGCTCGGTCTCGTTGTAGCCAGCCGGTTGGGGTAGTTTGACTGCAAAGTCCACAGCTTCCGCCGCTTGGGCTATGGTTACCTGAACCGCTTCTTGTTTACCGGTTACTTCAACCTTGCCAAAGTTATCAATGTTCACATTACCGGTCCCTTCATCAATGGCTCTTTCCAGTTGTTCAATATCCCCGGAATTAACGGTAATGGTCTGTACCTTTTCCATTCTAAACACAGTTAGAAATTCACCGGCCATACTGCGCACGGCCGGAAAACTAAAGGCGGTAAACAATACAGCGGCCATTGCCGCAGTGGCAATAAATTTTTTATAAGGTTTCATAGCATTAAAACTCCTTCTAAATTGATATAGCTTATTGTTGCGTAACCCGTTTGTCAAGGCTTTATTGGTTGTAGTCAGGTTTGCCAGGTACTGGTTCATGCAAAGGTTGACAAAATTGCTATTTGACTGCAGCTCCTCCAATACACATCTGCATTTAGCACATTTCTCCAGGTGCCGGGTTATCTCACGCCTCTGCTCGCTGTTTAATTCATTATCGATGTAAGCTTGAAGGATGCCTTTTTCATAGCACATTACGCGTCACTTCCTTTCTGTTCCAGATAAACCCTTTTAAACTTGGCTTGGGCCCGTGCAATGATTGTACCCACCGATGTTTTTTTTGTCCCGATGGCTTCCGCTATTTCGTCATAACTAAAACCGGAATGCTTCATTAATAAACATAGTCTGTCCCTCTCAGGTAAGGACTGTAAAGTAATGCGGACGAGGCTAGTTTCTTCATTTTGTAGCGCTGCTTCCTCACTAGAAATCGCTGTCAACTTATAATGCTCGGTCTTTTCTTCCCTGCGCAGGCGGCTCTTTTCGCTGCGCAGGTAATTGTAGGCCAGATTTATAGCCACCCGGGAAAGCCATCCCCCAATGTTTTGGTATTGCCGGGGCGGTGTGCAGTACAGCTTTAGGAAAGCCTCCTGAGTAATTTCCTCCGCCACAGCATGACTGCCTAGCATATAGGTAAGCTGGCGGCATACAGCCGAGTAATAACGGTTATATGTTTCCTGGTAAGACTTCTGAGATTTTGCACCTTTTTTCATTTGAGACGGGTAAATGGCCGGCCACCTCCCCCGTTTTCCTTTCATCTTTAAAACACATCAGCATTTGTTAAAATGACACCCGAGATAATTATATCTTGGTTTATTAGCCATAAGCCTCCCCAATAGCTAACTTTACTTACCATTCAAAAAATTCACGATAATAAAAATACCGGGAAGATACTCCCGGAATAGTAGATTTATCAGTTTGCAAAATGTAATTTGTTATTAATGGCCGCCCCGCGGCTAACAGTTTCCTCAAATTGTACCTGAGGCAAAAAACATAATCACTCCGGCAATGCCAATAAGTGTTGGGTAAGGCCCCGGTAGCCCGCCTAGCATGGCCACCCCGATCATGGCAATACCACTCAAGCGCAGGAGTATTTTTATCGTCCTATTCATTTAGAACAACCTTTCATACAAAATGTCAAATGTCAAGATCTGACCCCAAATTGTTCCAAATTGTTCTTCCACATAATGATGGCATCTTCACGGGTATCCGAGTAATAATTTTTTCTGCGACCGTATTCTTCGAAACCCAGGCGAGTATATAGAGCCAGGGCCGGTGTATTGGAAGGACGCACTTCAAGGGTCATACGCTGACACCCCAGCATGATGGCCCTATGGATAAGTTGGAGCATTAAGGCCATACCCAGACCGTGTCCACGGTATTCCTGGTGTGCCGCAATATTGGTAACATGGGCTTCGTCTAAAATGACCCACATGCCGGCATAACCGGCAACTCTATGACCGCCTGCCAGAGCCACTATGTAATGGGCAAAATCATTATGGTGCAACTCGTAGTCGAAAGAATTTCTTGACCAAGGCGTTGGAAAAGAAATATTTTCAATTTGCAGCACCTGATCTAGTTGGTTTACCTGCATTTGCTCAAAAGTTATGTTTTCAAAGCTTGCTGTTTTTTTATCCATTGTCCCGGTACCTTTCCCGCCATTTCAATTCCGCTTCCGATTCCCGCACGTAATATGGCAGCAGCGTTAGGGGATCGAAAACTGCACCCGTCTGCAAAAGCCGCAGACCCAGTTCCGCTACCGCCGCACCCCTGGGAAAAGATGCACACTCAGGTGCCAGGCAGGCACGTTCACCCATTTGAGCTTTTATGATAACGGCATACTCAGCTAAGCCATCTCCGATAAAGGTGACTCGTTCCCCGTACCCTTCCAGCAATTCCAGAAGATCATGTATCCCCGTAGCCCGAGCTGGCACCAGGCAGTCTTGTCCTGTGCCGGTGTTGTGGTACAGCGCGGCATAAACTTCGTTTTTCCGGGCATTAAGTATAGGGCAAACCAATTTGGCATGACCGCTAAGCGGGTAGGCCAGCGCGTCTAGAGTTGGTACGCCAACCAGTGGCAAGCGCAATACCTGAGCCAGGGTGCGGGCGGTACTCATGCCAATGCGTAGCCCGGTAAAAGATCCCGGACCGGAGGAAACGGCAATGCCTGTCAGATGTTCTTTGTTGATACCTGCATCAGCCAGTGTATCCTTGACCATAGGTAGCAAGTTTACTGAATGGGTACGGCGATTGTTCACCATCCGCTCAGCCAATATTTTCTCCTTTGTTGCTACCGCTACAGCAGCCACCGGAGTAGCTGCTTCAATGCCCAGCACATACATGCTGCATAAACTCCTCTACAAGTTTATTGTATCGGGTACCTTGGGGTACTATCCGTAGTATTCTAAGATCATCATTTCCTCGCTGCTTTTCTATAAAAATATCCAACCTCTCAGCGGGTAAATACTGTTTAACTTGTTCAGCCCACTCAACCATAGTAACTCCGGAACCATAAAAGTATTCTTCAAACCCTAGATCCTCCAATTCTTCAGGACCGGTCAACCGGTAAACATCCAGGTGATATAGGGGCAACCTACCGTCATACTCATTGATCAAGGTAAAGGTAGGACTGGTGACCCGGTCTATGATGTCCAAACCCCTGGCCACACCGGTGGCAAAACACGTTTTACCGGCACCCAATTCTCCATTTAATGTAATAACGTCCCCTGCCTGTAGCAGGCCGCCCAGTGTGGTACCTAAACCACCGGTTTCTTCAGATGACCATGTTTTTATAATGACCAAAATACTACCCCCAGAAAACTTAAAACCACACATATTAACAAAGAAACCTTTTTAATATCTTATAGTTATAATTATAAACAAAGATTGACTCATTAAAAAGTGTGCAGGCAAAAAAAAAGTGGACTGGCTTGTCCACTTTTTTTAAACTATATTTGTCTGGCAGGAGATATTCTTTATTACCCGGTGAGTAAAATCATCCAAAAAATCTTTTATATCATCAACATCGAAGGGTTTGGCCATGCAGCAAAGCGCGCCTTGTTTCTGGGCTTGTAAGATAGTATCATCCGAGCCGTACGCGGTCATAATTACTACCTGGGTATCTGGAAACATTTTTTTTATTCTACTCAGCGCCTCAAGGCCACCCATCAAAGGCATACGTACATCCATAAAAACTAGGTTGGGCTTTATGGCACGCACCTTATCAACTGCTTCAAGGCCGTTTTGGGCGGTATATACCCGGTGACCAACCTCTTTAATTACAATATCCAACAGATAACGAACTCCCGGGTGATCATCAACGACCAATATATCCATACAATTTGAGCCCATAATCGTCACACCCTTCTTTTTCTGCAATATTTTACATTAGATTGAAGTTTAGTATATTTATTCCAGGCTTATAAATTACCTTTTCGACAGTTAATAGGTAAATCCTTTTTTTATTTAAAAAATATTTTTTTATTTTTTATTCTAATTATTTATATCAAATATCTTTCCGCAAATATAAACCCTGTTTACAACAGTACCCAAATAAAACGGTTGTCCGCTTAAGACTACCACATCTGCATCTTTCCCGGGCGCGATGCTACCGATGCGATCTTCCAAACCCAACACCCTGGCCGCACCAATGGTAATAGCACCTAGCGCTTGTTCCTCGGATAGCCCTCCTCGGGTTGTTAGCCCGGCGGAAATGAGCAGGTATTGTATGGGCACCACCGGGTGGTCGGTCATAATGGCGAAATGTACGCCCTGAGCGGCCAGTGCCGCCGCAGTTTTTAGTGACCGGCCCATAAGCTCTACCTTGGCCCGGTTAATCAACACCGGACCAACCACGGCCGGCACGCCGGCTGCAGCCAGCCTGTCCGCCACCAGATGGCCTTCAGTGCAATGCTCAATAACCAGGTGCAGGTGAAATTCATTGCCTATGCGCAATGCGGTCATAATATCGTCAGCCCTGTGGGCATGCACTCGCAAGGGTATTTCCCGCCGCAGCACCCGGGCTACGGACTCCATCTTTAAATCCCTGTCTGGTGGGTCTGCCTTACCATTAAGCGCCCTAGCCTGTTTTTCCAGGTATTGCCGGCCATGCGCCAGCGTATCCCGCAACAAAGCAGCTGAAGCCATTCTGGTTACCGGTGTTTTTTTATTAGGCCCGTATACACGCTTGGGATTTTCCCCTAGCGCAGCCTTTAGACCTGCTGGACAACTAATTACCATATCGTCAACCACCGAGCCACAGGTTTTTATAGCTACCATTTCGCCACCCAGTATATTAGCGCTACCGGGACCGGTAACAACGGTAGTTACCCCTGCATGCAGTGCGTCTTGAAAGGCCATATCCAAAGGGTTAATGGCATCTATAGCCCGTAGGTGTGGCGTTATGGGGTCGGTAATTTCATTTAAGTCGTCCCCTTCTTCGAATATTTCCTCCAGTATGCCCAGGTGAGTGTGAGCATCAATAAAACCGGGCATGATCACCATGCCCGCGGCATTATATATATCAGACCCGTAAGGGATAGGAATGTTTTCCCCTACAGCGGCTATTTTCCCATTTTCGATAAGCAATGTACCCCGCGGCAAACGTGGACCGTGCATAGTCCATATTTCGCCGTTAACGATGGCTTGCATGCTATCATCTCCAAGTAGTATCTTTCCACGGTAGCTGCTTCTTTTCCTTTAATTGCACTCAAGTTTTGCTCGACAAAAACTGAGTGCAGGCTTCAATAAAAGAAATAAATATACTTAATATGAAAGGATATTTAAAATACATATTTTCAGGGTGAAATTGTACACCCAGCGCAAAATTATTCTCGCCCGTGCATTCAATGGCCTCCACCACATTGTCTCCGGCCAGTGCTGATATTACTATGCCCTTACCTAAATTGTCAAGCATTTGGTGATGAAAAGAGTTCACTCTTAACATGTCCCTGCCTAATATGCGCTGCAGCATTGAACCTTTAACGATTTTTATGTTGTGGGTAGCATACCAGCGCGGTGCTTGCTGGTTGTGCTGCAGCGGCCGGTTGGTTTTCAGGTTGATGTCTTGACAAACGCTTCCCCCCGCAGCCACATTAAGCACCTGCATACCCCTACAGATACCTAAAAGCGGCACACCCTGCTCCAGGGCCAGCCTGGACATTAGTATTTCAAAACTGTCCCTCAGTGGATTTATATATCCATTTACCGGCAAAGGTTCTTCACCAAAATAAATAGGGTCAATATCGCCTCCGCCCGAAAGCAGAACGCCGTCCAGTTTGGCTAGTAAAGGAGCGGCATGCTCATCGCTCCGGTGGGGAATCAGCAGCGGCACCCCCCCGGCTGCCTGAACCGCATTAATATAATCTTCACCAATAGTAAATTTTTTTGCATCTTCATCATAACTGCAAGTAATACCGATTAGTGGATACATTCATAAACCACCTCCCTTTAATAAACTATTTGGGAAGTGGGACAGTTATTGCATCTTGTGCAAACTAAATTTTGTGTCTTAGTATCATAGAGCCGTAACCTTTTTAGGCAACGGCTCTATAAATAAAATATGTATATTAACACAGATATCAAAAAAGCTTAACTATGTATGTACTAGATATCTACAAGACCAAGACTAATTTCCACTGCTTGGTTAACTTTGACCATCATGTCGGTTTGCAGCGAAGTTACTTTTTCCAGCAATCTGCTTTTGTCAATGGTACGTATCTGTTCCAATAGGATTACCGAATTTTTGCCCAACCCATCACGTTCCGCCGGTAATTCGACATGTGTGGGTAATTTAGCTTTAGATATTTGGGAGGTAATAGCGGCAACAATAGTGGTTGGGCTGTATTGGTTGCCAATGTCGTTTTGTATTATTAATACCGGTCGCGTACCCCCCTGTTCCGACCCCACTACCGGGCTTAGGTCGGCATAGTAAATTTCACCACGGCGTATTTGCATTATCGCTTGCCTCCTGCAACAGACTCGTCGAATGCCGGCGCCACCTCGGATTCCAGTCTGTACTGCTCAATGGCCAAAGCCAAATTTATGGTGGCCATTTCCACATAACCTTTTTTCATTTGTTCCCTTAATGTTTGACGTCTTCGCTCGGCAAGGTAAAGCTTCATGGCCTCCCGGACAAATTCACTCCGGTTTTGTTTATCAGCGGCTGCAATACAATCTATCTCGGTAAGTAGATAATCCGGCAGGCTGATCATGATACGCCTTACTTGTGCCAACTGTAACAACCTCCAGTATACACATTTTTATATAAAACAAATATAGATAATTATATACACAGATAGCCACCTTATGTCAATACAAACTTTATTTTTCATCCTTTGCTGCCAGAGGTTGGCGAGAGAGGGCAATTTTCCCCGTACGTACCATTTCAACAATACCCTGATGCTCCAGTACTTGGGTAAAGGCACTGATCTTTTGCTCGTCGCCAATAATCTGGATGACCATCGTTTCTAGGCCAACGTCTACGATATTGGCGCGGAATATTTCAACGATATCCACGATATCCCGGCGCGTTTCCGGGTTCGCCCGGACTTTTATCAAGGCTAGTTCTCTTTCGATGGTATCGCGGTCCTCCAGTTTGGTAATCTTAAGCACGTCAACTAGTTTAGATAGTTGCTGGGTAACTTGCTCCAGTTCACGCTCGTCACCTTTTACTACAAGGGTAATTCTTGAAACGTCGGGTTCTTCAGTATAACCGGCGGCAATACTTTCGATATTAAATACCCGCCTGCTTAATAATCCTGCTATACGAGCTAAAACGCCAGGTTTGTTTAAGGCGATAACAGCTAAAGTGTGGGTCATATTAATTCCTCCCTAGTTTAATTAATTAAATTATGGCGCATACTGCTTTCTCATAGCATTTACTGCAGCCTGATGGATTTAGACGCACTCGTTTGGCCTATGTTTGATGCTTAAATTATTTTAACACAAGTTAACAGCCATAAAAATATAATTTTAGAAAAACAAAGATCCACAAAACAGGCCTGTTTTAACAGGTCATCTGTTAATGTAGATCTTGTTATGGTTGATTCTATTTAAAATTTGGTAAGATATTGCTCCAACTCCCAGGAGTGCACTTGCTGCCGGTAGTTGTCCCACTCAATGCGCTTGGCTTCCAAAAAACGCTGTGTAACATGCGGGCCAAGGGCGTCCATGATCACCGGGTCAATGGATAATTGATACATGGCTTCTTTCAGGCTCTCTGGCAGTATCGCTATGTCCAGCTCGTCACGCTCTTGCGGAGTCAATTCATAAATATTACGGTCACAAGGAGTGGGAGGTGCAATCTCATTTTTTATACCGTCAAGACCGGCCTTAAGGCATGCAGCTAATGCTAAATATGGGTTGCAGGACGGGTCCGGGCTGCGCAGTTCAATACGGGTAGACTGACCCCGTTTGGCGGGCACTCTGATCAGCGGGCTGCGGTTGCGGTAAGACCAAGCCATATATACCGGTGCCTCATAGCCTGAAACCAACCTTTTATAAGAGTTTATGGTAGGGTTAATGATGGAGGTAATAGCTGGAATATGACGCATCAGCCCTCCAATATAATAAAGGCAATCCTGGCTAAGCCGGTTTGGGGTATCGGGATCGTAAAATGCATTGGTACCGTTGTTCATCAGCGACTGGTTTAAGTGCATGCCTGATCCGGCAATGCCAAAAACAGGCTTAGGCATAAAAGTAGCATGCAAACCATGTCGCTGGGCTATGGTACGTACCACAAACTTAAAGGTTACTATTTTATCTGCGATATCAAGGGCATTGGAATACTTAAAATCAATTTCGTGCTGGCCGGGTGCTACCTCGTGATGGGAGGCTTCAATTTCAAAGCCCATTTGCTCTAAATTTAGCACCATATCTCGGCGGGCGTTTTCACCCAAGTCAACCGGAGTCATATCGAAATAGCCGGCCCGGTCCTGGGTAATGGTTGTGGGCCTGCCGTCCTCATCCACGTGGAAAAGGAAAAATTCAGCCTCAGGACCAACGTTCATCATGTAACCCATTTCCTCAGCCTCAGCAATGGCTCTACGCAAAACGTAGCGCGGGTCGCCGATAAAGGGGGTGTCGTCGGAGTTATATATATCGCAGATTAGTCTGGCTACCGCGCCGTCCCGGGGTTTCCAGGGGAAAACTACGAATGTTGAAGGGTCGGGGTGCAGGTACATATCGGATTCCTCAATACGTACAAAGCCCTCTATTGATGAACCATCAAACATTAACTCATTGTTTAAAGCTTTTTCCAATTGTTCTACGGTTATGGAGACATTTTTTAATACACCAAATATGTCGGTAAACTGTAAACGTACAAATTTAACACCGTAGTCCTTTACCGCAGTACGCACATCATCACTAGTAAATACAGGCACTAAAAGTCACACCTCTCCTTTGATAGATAAGAGGCACAATGAGTATTCCAATATATAATATTACGAAAAAAACCCACACTGACAGAATTTATACGCAAACTGCCAAGTGGGCTTCATTGCCCTTATTTTGATACGCCATTGTACCTTAAAAATTTTTATATTTTAGTTAACTTTTTGTACTCTTCAATAATATATGCTCTTTAATAGTATAGCACAAGTATGTCAAAAAGCCAGTATTTTTGCTATTTATTCAACGAATGGGCCATAATTACTGCTTCTGCCACCAATCGTATGCTCACCCGCTTATTCATGCTCTGGCGCTGCATACGCTTAAAAGCTTCAGCTTCATTCAAGCCCTGAGTTTCCATTAAAATGCCCTTTGCCCGCTCAACAATTTTTCTAGTTTCCAGTGTTTCCTGCAAATCCTTAATTTTTTGTTCAAGGACGGTAATCTCCTGGTATTTAGACATGGCCAGCTCAACTGTCGGTAACAGTGACATTTCTCCCAAAGGCTTGATTAGCAGCGCAAATACCCCGGCTTCCTTGGCCTTTTCCAGTATGCTATGATCATCGGAGGTGCTGGTAACAAGCACTGGTGCAAGTTTATCTTCATGTACTATTTTAGCTACCTGTAGCCCATCCATACCGCCCGGCAGGGCGGCATCTATAATTAACAAATCGGGCTCTCTGCTGCGCACCAGTTTAATTGCGCTTAGGCCATCCCCGGCCTCTCCCACAACCCAGTGGCCATACTTGGTGAGCATAGCCTTTACGTTTTTGCGCCAAACATTATCGGAGTCTATCAATATTAACCTAAATTCACTCATTAAGGCTACCTCCCCGTATAAGAAAATAAAAATGCCCTGTAGGTATATTATAACCTACACAGGGCAAACTTTGCCATTTAATGGACACGTCATTGTATCCGTTTGTTCCATTTTAACTAAATAAATTATATCAATATATTTTGGAAAAGCAATGATTTCTTATTTCATCATGTAAAATTTTATACTCTTTTTTCCCCGTCCATTAAATATAGGCTAGTTTTTCAGATTAACAACTAGGGAGTTGACTGCCAAAACGATTCTAATCGTAAGTTTATACGATCCCCTGCGCCATCATGGCGTCAGCAACTTTTAGGAACCCGGCAATGTTTGCTCCGGCAATGAGGTTACCTTCCATGCCGAATTCTTTAGCTGCCGCGCTAGCATTGTTGTAAATGCCGACCATAATATTTTTGAGCTTGGCATCTACCTCTTCGAAGGTCCAGGAGTATCTCATACTGTTCTGGGACATTTCCAAGGCTGAACATGCTACGCCGCCTGCATTTGAAGCTTTGCCGGGGGCAAAGACTGTCTTGTTTGCAAGAAATACTTCAGCAGCTTCGGGAGTCGAAGGCATGTTGGCGCCTTCTCCAACTGCAAAGCAACCGTTCTTGACCAGATTTTTAGCAGCTTCGCCGTCCAGTTCGTTTTGTGTAGCACAAGGAAGAGCAATGTCGCAGGGGATGGTCCAAATTCCGCTACAGCCTTCATGATATTCGGCTGTCGAATGCTCTTTGACATATTCGCTGATCCGTTTGCGCTCAACTTCTTTCAAACGCTTCACTGTAGCGAGATTAATGCCGTTCTTGTCATAGATATAACCGTTGGAGTCACTGAGTGCAACAACTTTGGCACCGAGCTGCTGCGCTTTTTCAGTGGCATATATAGCAACATTACCGGAACCGGAAACAACTACGGTTGCACCATCAAAAGATTTGCCTTGGGCTTTGATAGCCTCATCCATAAAGTAGACCAGGCCGTAGCCGGTAGCTTGTGTCCGAACCAAACTGCCACCAAAAGTCAGGCCTTTTCCGGTCAGGACTCCTTCGTACAGGTTGGTAAGCTTCTTATATTGTCCAAACATATAACCCACTTCACGACCGCCGACTCCAATATCCCCTGCAGGCACGTCAGTGTCAGCACCAATATAACGATATAGCTCATTCATAAAGCTTTGGCAAAATCTCATTACTTCGCCTTCGGATTTGCCTTTAGGATCAAAGTCACTGCCACCTTTACCGCCGCCGATGGGCAGTCCGGTTAAGGAGTTTTTAAATATTTGCTCGAAGCCCAGGAATTTAATAATACCAAGGTAAACGGATGGATGGAAGCGAATTCCACCTTTATAAGGTCCGATGGCACTATTGAATTGAACTCGGAAACCGCGGTTGACTTGAACATTTCCTTGATCATCTAACCAAGGCACACGGAACATGATTTGTCTCTCCGGTTCAACAATTCTTTCAAGAATTCCGGCCTTCTCATATTCCGAACGTTGAGCTAAAACTGGTTCTAAAGAGTCTAATACCTCTTTCAGAGCTTGGTGAAATTCAATTTCACCGGGATTGCGCTTGATTGCTTGTTCGAGAACATTTTGTACATAGGACATTTAATAAAACCTCCTAAACGTCTTTGTTTAGAATTATTAGCTGTGATAGCGCCGCTGCTACCATGCAGGCTATCTCCCTAAGGAGATGGTCTGGAAAATTTGTCAATTCATACGGAGTTGTCGTGTTGATTTGTTTTATGATTAGTTAAAATTTATGTAGTTGTGGACAAACAAAAAATTTTCTTATCGTGAAATATATTATCACAATGCAAAAGAAAAGAAAAGTTTTTTAAATACAATTAAGGATAGTATACATAATACTTCAGCGCCGTAAGGGCTGTTCGGGCTAATTTAAAGTTCCTTGACAACTCCTTCGTGTTTTGTATAAAATTTTGAAAAGGTTATTTGAATAATACTGTTTAAGGAGATTCGATTTAGATGGCTAAACAAAGCACCAATGGGGATGATGCCAAAACAGTTCAAGCAGTGGAAAGAGCTTTATTTATATTGGAAACCTTGGCCGAGGCGGGTATTCCAATTACTATTACCGAAATAGCCCATAAAACAAGTCTTACCCTGGGTACTACCCACCGGCTTTTATACACCATGACGCAAAGAGGTTTTGTTGAACAAAATACCGAAAACAGTAAGTACCGGCTGGGAATAAAAGCATTTCAAGTAGGCAGTGCGGCAGCATATTTCAAAGATCTGCGTTCTGTGGCCCGCCCGGTCATGGAAGACTTGCAGCAAAAGTATAATGAAACAGTTAATTTAGCCACTCTGGACAGCACCGAAGTGGTTTATGTGGATCAGGTGGAATCAACCAATATGGTGCTGGTTAGGATGTTTGCCCGTACAGGTAACCGCGGTCCTGCTTATTGCACAGGCTCAGGAAAGGTTCTACTTTCCAGCTTGCCCCAGGACAAGCTAAAGGATTTAGTATACAACATGGAATTAAAGAAGTTTTCCAATGAAACTATTACTGAGCCTGAACTACTTATGAAAGAACTTAACCAGGTAAAGCGCGATGGATATGCCCTGGACCTTGGAGAGCGGGATGAAGGAGTACGGTGCGTAGCTGCCCCAATTAATAATTTCGAAGGAAAGGTTGTAGCTGCACTTAGCATTTCAGGGCCCAGTATTCGTATCACCACACCATTTATCAAGAATGAGCTGGTGGATGCCATAAAGAATGCCGCAAAAACAATATCTATTCAGTTAGGCTATAATGGGAATTAATTAACATTCGGATATGTAATTGAAGGAGAGAGAATGGCCTTTTTAAGACTAGGCTCTCTTTTTGATTTGCAATGTATTATATTTGACCAATTACCTCTATTTTCCATTGATTATAGATTTCAATTCATTTTGATTGTTATCTAATCGCCCTTTACCCTTTCATCTCTCCTCTATAATCCTACGTTTTTCAAAGCTTGAGTTAAAAAAGCAATATACGTCTTTAAAATATACTATTTGCTTTGTAGTTTTCCAGCTAGTGAAATAGTATACCGTTTTATTTAAATTTATATTGAATGTCTCACCTGTGTATACAAAGTACAATTTCCACGATATGAAATGCAATAAACCTGTATTGTGTATGCAATATTCATCTACGATACAGGTTTTGCTCATAAAGATTTCATATCGTGAAAACATTTTCTATTGACTGGCTAGTTGGCAAAAGCTAAAATATCTTAAGATAGTGAAATACACTTTCACAACATGAAAATGTACAGCGATGTACACCAACTAGACGAGGAGGTCTGATGATTAATGGGTTATAGTAACGGAATCAATGCTAGTTCAGCAACACTAACGAAAAACAGAACACCGGGTAATGTTTGTTCCTCCAGCGGCTTATGCGCAACCTGTATTGATGGTTGCCCAGGCCTTTGTGAAGTAGGCAAATCAGCCTACCGGGGGCGGGAACTTATCTATCCCCAGCCTTTTGGCAATACAACCAGCGCTTCCCAGAAGGAGTACCCAGTTGATCTATCACACTTAAACATTATGGGTACAGCTGTTGGCGCATATGGGATCGAGGCCGATAGCGACAAGGCCACATTCCCGGCTGTCAATATAGAATCAGAAATCGGTTCTACCAATGCTATTAAGCTTAAGCTGCCCATTGTAATACCTGGTCTTGGTTCAACCAGGGTAGCCAAAGATAACTGGGATGGCCTGGCAATTGGAGCGGCCATATCTGGTATTGTCCTGACCATTGGTGAAAATGTCTGCGGCATGGACCCCGATGGGGAGATTAAAGATGGTCGTGTGGTTAAATCCCCGGACATGGCACGCCGGGTTAAGCTATTCCAAGAATGGTACAACGGATACGGCGCTATTGTGGTGCAGTTTAATGTTGAGGATACACGCCTTAAAGTGGCTGAGTATGCAATAAACGAGCTGGGCGTGGAAGCAGTAGAAATTAAGTGGGGCCAAGGTGCCAAGGATATCGGCGGTGAAGTAAAGCTTCCCTCAATCGAGAGAGCCCGGCAGCTTAAATCCCGTGGCTATATTGTATTCCCGGATCCGGAAAACCCAGATGTACAGCAAAGTTTTGCCCAGGGATCCTTGAAGGAATTTGAACGGCATTCTCGCATTGGCATGGTTGATGAGGAATCCTTTATGGCCCGGGTGGCTGAACTACGCAGCCTGGGAGCCAAACATGTTATGCTGAAAACCGGTGCTTACCGCCCGGCGGATCTGGCAAGGGCTGTTAAATTTGCTTCACTGGCTAAACTGGACCTTCTAACCATTGATGGTGCTGGTGGCGGCACAGGTATGAGCCCGTGGCGGATGATGAACGAATGGGGCGTGCCCACTGTCTACCTGGAAGCACTGCTGTATCAATACATGGAACGCATTAAAGCCAAAGGCATGTATGTGCCCAAGATAGCTGTAGCCGGTGGCTTCTCACTGGAAGATCATATGTATAAGGGTCTGGCTCTGGCTGCGCCATACGTTAAAGCCATCGGCATGGCCCGTGCTCCTCTGGCCGCAGCTATGGTTGGCAAAACTATCGGTAATTACGTAAAAGATGGCAAAGTGCCTGCCGATATGGCCAATAAGTACGGCAATACCGTTGAGCAAATCTTTACCGCCAATACAGCCTTGAAAGAGAAATTTGGTGCTGATGCGGCCAGAATTCCGGCCACTGCCATTGGCGTTTATAATTATTTCGACCGTCTGGGCGTGGGTCTGCAGCAGCTGATGTGCGGTGCTCGCAAATTCAGCCTCGATAATATCACCAGGGATGACCTGGCCAGCATTACCCGTGAAGCAGCAGATGTCACAGGTATACCCTACATCATGGATGTAGATGCCAAAGAAGTGGAACAGATATTGGGTTAATTAAGTTAAACCAAGGTTAGCTAAGGAGAGGTTGTCCCATGCCAAAGGGCAATGAACGAAAAGCAAAAACAGTTCAGTCGGTGGATCGCACGCTGGCTATCTTAGAAACTCTGGCCAGTTACAGGGAACCGATATCACTAACTATGCTCAGCGTTAAACTTGGGCTGAATATTAGTACGGTACACCGCCTGCTCAATACACTTATTATTGCTGGGTTTGTAGAGCAAGAGCCTAACCAGGGGCATTATCGCCTGGGCCTGAAAACCTTTGAAATAGGCAACGCTGCTCTGTATAATCTTGACATTCGCTCTATTGCCAAACCCTATCTTAAAGAATTGGTAGATAGGTGTAGTGAAACAGCCAACCTTTCTGTGCTCAATCATGGTGACGTAGTATATATTGATCAGGTAGAATCACCTAATATAGTAAAAATGTTTGCTCAACCCGGGACTAGGGGGCCGGCCTACTGCACGGCCTGCGGGAAAGTGCTGCTGGCCGCCCTGATCCCGGGCGAAGTAAACCAAATTATCAAAGAAACCAAGTTCTTTAAATATACCGACAGCACCATTACCGATCCTGAACTATTGAAAGAAGAAATAGACAAAGTTCGACAGCAGAGTTATGCTATAGATTTTGGTGAATTGGAAGAGGGGGTGCAATGTGTGGCAGCGCCCATACGCAATCATGAAGGTAAGACCATTGCAGCAATTAGCGTCTCAGGGCCGGAAACCCGCATCAGCCAAGTTTTTTCCCAAGCCGAATTAATAAAACTAATTATAGAGGCAGCTAATCGTATATCTCTCCAGTTGGGCTTTTTTAGGGGTCAGGCTTAAACTTTCTTAAACTAATTTCAATATTTAGATATATAAATCTTATTGCTTCTGAACGACACTGAGAATTTTCGACGTCTACACATCACCTTTCGCTACTTTTTGAATGTTTGAACCGTCCTTATAGCCAATCTAACCTTTAAAGTATGCTGTATTGTGATCAATTACTATCGCAATTGGGTAAGCATAATTCGAGAGTACTCCCGTATCTACAACGGGGGTACTTTTAATAATAATCATAACAATACATATTCATCTTTCATTAAAATTCCTATTCTGGTTTTAATTAAATAATAATAATTGTTAAATTGTGGTTATATCCAATTTTATTAAATATTTTCGTCTATAACAGAACCGTTAATATGGGAATTATATTTGACGCTTTGGCTAAAGGAGGTGCGCTATGGACATCAACAACAAGGTAAGTACTGGCTTAAAGGGTTTTGACCAGGCCGTTGATATGCTGCGGTTGGGCGATAATGTGGTGTGGCAGGTGGATACAGCCTCTGATTACCGGAAAATTGTTGAACCCTATGTAGCACAGGCCAGGCTGGTCCAAAGAAAGCTGGTTTACGTTCGTTTTGGCAGCCATGCGCCGCTGCTGGAGGACAGTCCGGAGATAAAAACTTATCATTTGGAAGCACAAAATGGGTTTGAAAACTTTGCCACAGCAGTGCACAGCCTGGTAGATCAGGAAGGGCACAAAACCTTTTATGTTTTTGATTGCCTAAGTGATTTATTGGAATACTGGTATTCTGATTTAATGATCAGCAATTTTTTTAAGGTGTCTTGCCCGTTTCTACATGAATTGGACACTATAGCTTATTTTGCCATCAAACGCAATGTTCACACTTATAGCACTATTGCGTGTATCCGTGAAACGACACAGCTGTTGCTTGATTTATACCAAGTAAAAAACAATTTATATATCCACCCCCTTAAAGTTTGGCAGCGATATTCGCCCACCATGTTTTTTCCGCATTTAATTCAGGGCCAGGAGGCTGTCTGCATCACGGCCAGTTCCGAGGCCGCCGAGCTGTTCTCTAGTATTAACCGCGGTGAGGAAAGACTGGATTACTGGGATGTAGTTTTTAACCAGGGTAAAGCTGCGCTTGCTCTCAGTCCGGAAGAACAGGAAAAAGCCAAAAGGCTTCTAATGACCCTGCTTATCGGCAGCAATTCCAGAATGTTCGAGCTGTGTGACCGGTACTTTACCCTGAAGGACATCTTAAACATCGCATCAAGAGAAGTAGGGTCGGGCTTTATCGGCGGAAAGAGCGTTGGTATGTTGGTAGCCAGAAAAATTTTGGAACAGGAAGGTTATGATCGTTTTATTCCATATTTAGAGCCTCATGACTCTTATTATCTTGGGTCGGATGTTTTCTACACGTATCTTGTGCAAAACGGCTGTTGGAAGTTGCGTACCAGGCAGAAGACTAAAAAAGGCTATTTCAAGTACGCGTCCGAATTGAAGGAGAAAATTTTAAACGGTAAGTTTTCGGAATCAATGCGGGAAAAATTTATGCGCATGCTGGAATACTTCGGTCAATCACCTATTATAGTGCGTTCCAGTTCACTATTGGAGGATAATTTCGGCAATACATTTGCCGGGAAATATGAAAGCGTGTTCTGCGTGAATCAGGGTATCCCCGAAGAACGCTACGCTGCTTTTGAACAAGCGATTCGTACTGTTTATGCCAGCACTATGAATGAGGATGCGCTGGCCTACCGCATGAATCGTGGTCTTTTTGATAAGGATGAGCAGATGGCTATCCTAGTGCAGCGGGTGTCCGGGGATTATTATGATGAAAAATTTTTCCCCCATATTGCAGGGGTGGGCAACTCCTCCAACCTTTATGTTTGGGACAAAAGCATGGATATCAACGCGGGCATGCTGCGCCTGGTCTTTGGGCTGGGCACCAGGGCGGTGGAAAGAACTTTTGACGATTATGCCAAAATTGTTTGCCTGGATAAGCCTTTACGCACACCTCCGATAAATTGCGATGATAAAAAGAAATTTTCCCAGCATTATGTGGATGTGCTCTCTTTAAAAGAAAACACATTAACCAGCCAAAGCTGGGAACAGGTTGTTAATGAAGATATCAAAGTTGACAAAAACCTGTTTATCTCATGGGACCACCAGACAGCCAATCGCCTGCGCGAGCTTGGCTATACCAGCAATCACCCGGCTTATATCCTTGATTTTTATAAACTGCTTAAAGATACCGAATTTCCAGGTCTGATACGAGAAATGCTGGCACTGTTGTCCAAAATTTATGATTACCCTGTGGATATTGAGTTTACAGCTAATTTTACACCGGGCAACCGTTTTAAGGTCAATCTTCTGCAATGCCGCCCCCTTAAGACCAAGGGCCTGGGTAATGCGGTGCAGATGCCTGAATTGGTAGATAAGCAGGACTGTTTCTTCTCCACGCGAGGTAATTTCATGGGCGGAAACGTGCGATTACCTGTTGATTTTGTTGTTTATGTACATGCGCAGGCTTATGCGGAACTTAATGAACAAAGAAAAAGCGCCGTGGCTAGGCAGATTGGCCTACTCAATACCGCATTGCAAGGGAAAAACGTCATGCTGGTAGGCCCGGGCAGATGGGGGACCACCACTTCGTCACTGGGTGTACCAGTACATTTTACAGAGCTGTGCAATATGTCGGTCATTTGCGAGGTAGCCTCCTGCGAAGCAGGATGTACACCTGAGCTGTCTTATGGTACCCACTTTTTTCAGAACCTGGTGGAGGCGGACATTTTTTATGTGGCCATTTTTGACGGACAGGAGGATGTTGTGTTTCACCCTGAGCGCATCTTAAAAAAAGAAAATATGCTTATAACCCTTTTACCTCAATGCATTCAGTTTGCAGACGTAATCCATGTTTCACAAACAGATGGCCTGGTATTGTTCTCAGATATTGTAACCCAGAAGCTGTTATGCAAAGGGGTCAGGCTTTAACTTTTTTAAATTAACTACTATATTTGCATATTCAAATCCCTATTAGTGTTTCTTGCTGTCCTCTCTTTCTAAACTTATGGCCGCTAATCGAAAAACACTACTTATCTGTTGATGCAGGTTGAGTAGTCTATTACCAGAGGACTTACTATAGGCGTATACGCACGCCGGTTGCGTATCGCTTGCCTACTGCAAAAGACTACCTAATGCTTCTGTCTCTGTTATCGGTTCCCGGCAGGCCCGGTCCTGGCAAACATATGCGGTGGCCCGGCCGTCAATAGATTTCTGCTCCCGGGTAAATGGAGCCAGCTTTTCAAGCTGTACGCTATCCGGCCCGTTTTTTTCCCCTTCTGGACGGTAGATGAGCACAGCACCGGTCGCATATTGCTGTTGTACCAATCGTAGCATTTCCGCCACCTGCGGGTCGTCCTTTTGGCCCGTAATGACAATTTCGCTGGTGGGTCCGCTAGCAAACAATAAGGCCGTCATAAAATATGCGTACCCCCTGGGATACTCGGCGGCTGTTCCGGCAAAAGCGTTTACTTGGCGCACAGCTAATTCTTCTAGCTCGCTGTCCCCGGTTATGGCAGCCAGCTGAAGCAGGTTAGCGGCCATTACGGAGTTGCCTGAAGGCATAGCGCTGTCATATATTTCCTTGGGACGGGCAATTAGTTGCTCGGAGTCGGTACCGTAAAAGAAAAATCCCCCATCCTCTTGATCCCAGAATAAATCCCGTACTTTATGGGTCAAATCAATAGCCCTGCTCAGGTAAACCACTTGGAAAGTAGACCGGTACAATTCTAATAAACCCCAAATTAAAAAGGCATAGTCATCCAGGTAGCTGTTCAAGCCTGATTCCCCATCCCGGTATCGGGCTAGCAACCGTCCATCCAGCCTCTGAAGTTTATTGCGAATAAACCGCTCTGCCTTTTCCGCCGCTTCCCGGCAGCGCACGTCTTCCAGCACAGCGGCCCCCCGGGCCAGGGCAGCGATCATCAGCCCGTTCCAAGCCGTCAGCACCTTATCATCTTTAAACGGGTGTACCCTCTTGTCCCGGTGGGCAAACAGCTTCTGACGGCTATCTTCTAATAACTGCTGCAATGCACCGGTCTCCATACCTAGTTTTTGGGCGTATTCCTCTGGTAGAGCATTAATTAAATTGGGTATACTGTGCCCTTCAAAATTACCGCTTTCAGTAATGTCATATACCCTACAATAAATATCCCCATTCTCACGCCCCAATACCTGGCGTACTTCGTCAGGGCTCCAAACATAAAATTTCCCCTCTACCCCTTCGGAATCGGCATCTTCGGCTGAATAAAACCCTCCCTCTGAGTGAGTCATATCCCTCAGCACATAGGTGAATATTTGCCGTGCTGCTTCGGCATAAAAATCCTTTTGCGTGGCCTGGTAGGCTTCTAAAAATGCCATGGCCAGCAAGGCGTTGTCGTAGAGCATTTTTTCGAAATGAGGCACCAACCACTTTTCATCAGTGGAATAACGAGCGAAGCCAAAACCCACGTGGTCGTTAATGCCGCCCCGGTATATGGATTGCAGTGTCTTTTGGGCCATGTCAAGGGCAGAAGCTTCTCCGGTTTGTTTCCAGTAACGCATAAGAAAAAGCAGGTTATGCGGAGTAGGAAACTTGGGTGCGGAACCAAAGCCACCATATTGCTTGTCAAAGGACTGCTTGAACTGCTTATAGCCTCGGGTGGCTATATCAGTCAGCGGCTCGTCTGTCAAGCGTCCGCCCGGCTTAAACTGCACCTGCTCGGTAATCATCTGGCTGGTTTGGATGAGTTTATTCCAATCTTTAGCCCACTTATCAGCCACTTGCTCTAAAATATCCAACAGACCGGCCCGCCCCCAGCGGGAACTTTTAGGAAAATATGTGCCGGCAAAGAACGGCTTTTTTCCCGGGGTCATTATTACCGTCAGCGGCCAGCCGCCCTGGCCGGTCAGCGCCTGGCAAACAGTCATGTATATTTGGTCAATATCCGGGCGTTCCTCCCTATCCACTTTTATGGCAACAAAATGGCGATTCAGTGCATCGCCCACTTCTTGATCTTCAAAGGATTCACGCTCCATTACATGACACCAGTGACAGGTGGAATAACCAATACTGACAAATAAAGGCTTATTTTCCCTCTTTGCTTTTTCAAAAGCTTCATCAGACCAGGGATACCAATCAATTGGGTTGTTTGCATGTTGGAGTAAGTATGGGCTTTTTTCTTTTGCAAGCCTATTTGGCATGTAATATATAACCTCCCGAAATCACATGTAATATGTACGTAAGTGCTTGGGTGTTTGGGGTTATTATCCCCAAAATGACTTATAAAATAAAGAACATTTCAACGATTTTTGTCCTTGAATCATTTGCCCAATCTAAATAATTAAATACCCTAATTATACAGAAAAAAGTATAATCTCCTCCTCACTATTTGATGAGATTATACTTTTTTAAGTTAAGATAACTTTTTTCCGTGACACTATTTATTGTATAGTACATCCTGACCGGATATTGCCTTAATTGTTTCCATCATGCGTTCATCATTGGATTCATCAATTTCATCAAGTTGGCTCATACCGCTTTCGGGGGCATTTTTGACTATTTCTGGTTTCATGTTCTTCTCATTAGTCATTTTAAGTTTTCACTCCTTAGTGTAATTAATTTTTAAATATGCCTATAATTGAAAATTGGATATTTTTAGCATTCACCAATTCTACAAATTCTTCACTTTTTCGGAGTAACGAAATGCCTTGATAATACTAAAAATGGGTTCAACTTATATTATTAATTCCACATGGGGATTTTATTTATTCATTTTTCATTACATCGGAAGTGATTGCTAATAACCTTGCTCGCTAAGCATTAACATTTCATTTAAATGGTTAAAATTAGCCATAGTCAGGCCAGGGGTGCTGGAGGATATTAAGGACAGCCTGTCAAAACACGGGATCAAAGGTATAACCGTAGCTCAGGTAATGGGCTGCGGGCTGCAAAAAGGCCGTAAGAAGTCTAACGGGGCACGAAATACAGTATTAACCTGCTGCCCAAAGTTAAATTGAAATTGTTACTACCTCACTGCTGTTTGGTTCTGAGTTGAAATCACTGCTGGCCCATCCGGCGGTGCAGCCTGCAGTTGATGCCAACGGTCTGGCGGAAGTATTAATCATGGGTCCGGGTCGCACGCCGGGCCATGGTGTATTTCGCAATGTGGCTGAGCTTAAGCCTGGTCACTACCTTATGCAAAGGGGTCAGGCTTTAACTTTTTTAAATTAACTACTATATTTGCATATTCAAATCCCTATTAGTGTTTCTTGCTGTCCTCTCTTTCTAAACTTATGGCCGCTAATCGAAAAACACTACTTATCTGTTGATGCAGGTTGAGTAGTCTATTACCAGAGGACTTACTATAGGCGTATACGCACGCCGGTTGCGTATCGCTTGCCTACTGCAAAAGACTACCTAATGCTTCTGTCTCTGTTATCGGTTCCCGGCAGGCCCGGTCCTGGCAAACATATGCGGTGGCCCGGCCGTCAATAGATTTCTGCTCCCGGGTAAATGGAGCCAGCTTTTCAAGCTGTACGCTATCCGGCCCGTTTTTTTCCCCTTCTGGACGGTAGATGAGCACAGCACCGGTCGCATATTGCTGTTGTACCAATCGTAGCATTTCCGCCACCTGCGGGTCGTCCTTTTGGCCCGTAATGACAATTTCGCTGGTGGGTCCGCTAGCAAACAATAAGGCCGTCATAAAATATGCGTACCCCCTGGGATACTCGGCGGCTGTTCCGGCAAAAGCGTTTACTTGGCGCACAGCTAATTCTTCTAGCTCGCTGTCCCCGGTTATGGCAGCCAGCTGAAGCAGGTTAGCGGCCATTACGGAGTTGCCTGAAGGCATAGCGCTGTCATATATTTCCTTGGGACGGGCAATTAGTTGCTCGGAGTCGGTACCGTAAAAGAAAAATCCCCCATCCTCTTGATCCCAGAATAAATCCCGTACTTTATGGGTCAAATCAATAGCCCTGCTCAGGTAAACCACTTGGAAAGTAGACCGGTACAATTCTAATAAACCCCAAATTAAAAAGGCATAGTCATCCAGGTAGCTGTTCAAGCCTGATTCCCCATCCCGGTATCGGGCTAGCAACCGTCCATCCAGCCTCTGAAGTTTATTGCGAATAAACCGCTCTGCCTTTTCCGCCGCTTCCCGGCAGCGCACGTCTTCCAGCACAGCGGCCCCCCGGGCCAGGGCAGCGATCATCTGTCCAAATAATACAGTAGGATAAATTTTATTCTAGTAGTCACCTTATAGAGTTGCATTACATAATTTAACATATAATAAAAATTCCAATATTAACAATAACATAACATGTTTTTTAATGGAAAAAATAGGAGCTGCTGTTTATGGCTAGTGAAGTCCAAAAATTAATTTAGTATCACTAGCGTTGCATAAATATGATTTTCAAATGTCAAGTTCTAAAATAGCTTA
>JAENYS010000017.1 GCA_016841645.1 Desulfoscipio geothermicus
GAATGTTGATTTCCATGTCCCGGACAGGTGATGGATTTTGCTCCGGAATACTCAACGCAGACCGGCCTTACAAATATGCCGATCTTCTGGCGCAAATCTACGAGCTAATAAAAGAAAACCCAGAGAATGCAAATTATGGCGTCCGGCGCATCTTCCAATATTTAAGAAATATTAAAGATTACAAAGGCAGCTATAGCACGATTTATCGCATATGCCAAGAGAACAACTTGATGATTAAATCCCGATAACCGCTGGGTCAAACTAGCTAAAATTATCCCCTGGGCAAGTATCGAAGAACGCTATGCCAATCTGTTTACCAAGCAACGGGGGCAGATAGCTAAACCCGTTCGCATGGCCCTTGGCGCCTTAATAATAAAAGAAAAATGCGGTTACAGCGACCGTGAAACAGTGGAGCAGATCACTAAAAATCCGTACCTACAATTTTTCATTGGGCTAACGGAATATCAGGATAAACCACCATTTGACCCCTCCCTGATGGTCCATTTTCGTAAGCGTTTTGGCACTGAAACTCTAAAAGATATCAACGAAGAAATCTGCCGTGCTGCCAAGAAAGCGGACGATCAAAAAAAGGATGATGACCACAAGCCCAAACCGCCCTCAGGTGGCAAAAAAACGACCGCGAATGAACCAGATAGCCCGGAAAGCAAGCTTCTTCTTTTGAGGTATATCCGGCAAACAAAGGCAAACTTATCTTGGACGCTACCTGCGCCCCGGCTGACATACGCTATCCTACTGACCTATCCTTGCTTAACGAAGCAAGGGAGAAGTTGGATAACATTATTGACATTGTTCACAAGACTCTTGGTAGACCAGGCAGAAGACCGCGCACTTATCGTCAAATAGCTCGTAAAGCCTACCTAAGCATTGTTCATAACAGGAAGCCCGGTAAAAAAGCTATTCGTAAAGCCATCGGTAAGCAGTTGCACTATGTGAAGCGCAATCTGGGTGCTGTAGACCGCCTGTTAGCTAGGGCCGGTGATGGTCATGGCTTGAGTCAGAAACAGCAGGAAACATTGCTCACTATACGTATGTTCTACAAGCAGCAATTACATATGTATACCCACCGCACTCACCAGATAAAAGACCGCATCGTCAGCATCAGCCAGCCGCATGTGCGTCCTATTGTCCGAGGTAAAGCCACAGCCGATGTTGAGTTTGGTGCCAAAATCGCCATCAGTCTGGTTAACGGCTACGCCTACGTGGAAACGCTGAGCTGGGACGCCTTCAATGAAGGTGTTACCTTGCAAGAATCGGTGGAATGCTACCGTCAAAAGTACGGGTACTACCCTGAAGTCGTTTAGGCCGACAAAATATACCGGAATAGGGATAATCTGTACTTCTGCGAAAGATATAACATACGACTCAGTGGACCACGGCTAGGAAGACCATTGATTGATAAAGTGTTACAGAGAGAGCAGAGACGCATAGAACGGCAAGATGCCAGCGAACGATATGCTGTAGAAGCCAAATTCGGAGAAGGCAAGCGTCGCTATGGTTTGGCACGTATTATGGCACGTTTAAAAGAGACCGCTGAAAGCTTGATCTGCTTGCAGTTCCTAGTGATGAACTTGGAGCATAAACTCCGTGTTCTTTTGTTCTTTTTTCTGCGACATCTGTTTGGGTATAATCTGGGTTTCCATGGCTCGTCTTTATACTGTTTTTATTAATTATGAATTCGGTTCAGCAAGCCCTAATTAGCTACGCATAAATGCTCAGGTAGTTTTTGGGCTTGGCATACGCTAAACCCAAAAACTACCCATAATGAAAATCTTGCTACTCGAAAGGAAAATATATAATGTTCAATAACTGCACACTCTTAATAACCGGTGGCACAGGAAGTTTTGGCAATGCCGTATTAAATCGGTTCTTAGCAACAGATATCTCTGAAATACGCATTTTCTCCCGGGATGAGAAGAAGCAAGACGACATGCGTAAACTATACAAAAACGACAAAATCAAATTTTACATAGGTGATGTTAGAGACCTGGCCAGTGTAAAAAACGCCATGCATGGTGTAGACTATATCTTCCATGCCGCAGCCCTTAAACAAGTGCCTCCCTGCGAGTTTTTTCCCTTGGAAGCGGTGAAAACAAATATTATCGGTACAGATAACGTGCTTACAGCCGCTATCCAATATGGAGTCAAAAAAGTAATTTGCCTGTCTACCGACAAAGCTGCCTACCCCATTAATGCCATGGGTATCTCCAAAGCCATGATGGAAAAAGTATTAGTTGCCAAATCCAAAACGGTAGACCCGAAAAAAACTCTGATCTGCGGCACACGCTACGGAAACGTTATGGCCTCCAGAGGTTCTGTGATACCCTTATTTATTGATCAACTAAAGGGTGGACAACCTTTAACGGTAACAAACCCAAGTATGACAAGGTTTTTAATGAGCCTTGAAGATGCAGTGGAACTTGTAGCATTTGCATTTCAAAATGCTCAGACGGGTGATATTTTAGTGCAAAAATCCTCGGCCTCCACCATTGGTGACTTAGCTCAAGCAATTAAGGAACTATTTAACGCAGATAATGACATTAAAATAATCGGTACCCGCCACGGGGAAAAGCTATATGAAACATTGCTTACCAAAGAGGAATACATGGTAGCACAGGATTTAGGCCGGTTTTTCAGGGTACCCGCTGATCAAAGAGACCTTAACTATGATAAATATTTCGTAGAAGGAAACCAGGAGCTGTCTTTAGAAGAAGAATATAACTCCCATAATACATACAGGCTTAATATAGAGCAGATTAAAGATAAATTATTGTCCCTTGACTATGTAAAAAAAGAGTTGGAAAGTTGGAGTAAGTCATGAAAATACTTGTCACCGGTGCGCAAGGTTTTATTGGCCAAAATCTTATCGCTGAGTTAACCAATCAAAAATATACCGATATCCTTGAGTATGACCAGGATACTAACCCGGCACTGCTGGATACTTATTGTCAAGAAGCAAACTTCGTCTTTCACCTGGCTGGTGTAAATCGTCCCCAGGAACAGTCGGAGTTTATGGAGGGCAATTTCGGTTTTACTAAAACCTTGCTGGATACCTTGAAAAAGCACGGCAATACCTGCACTGTGTTGGTTTCCTCATCGACCCAGGCCGCTCTGGATAATCCCTATGGCCGGAGCAAAAAAGCCGGGGAAGATTTGCTGGCTGCCTATGGGCGGGAAACAGGGGCCAGGGTACTCATCTATCGTTTTCCCAATGTGTTTGGTAAATGGTGCCGGCCTAATTACAATAGTGCGGTTGCTACGTTTTGTAATAATATTGCTCGCGATTTGCCTATCACTGTAAATGACCCCAGCGTTATTATGAATTTAGTCTATATAGATGATGTTATAGAGGAACTTATTCATGCTCTGCAGGGAAAAGAAAACTTTGTTGGAGATTTTTGCGCTGTTCCGGTAGTGCACACCATTACTCTTGGTGAAATAGTTGATTTACTTCATTCATTTAAAAATAGTCGTGAGGAGCGTTCCGTTCCCAATATGTCTGTCGGATTTACCAGCAAATTATATAGTACATATTTAAGTTATCTGCCCAAAGATAAGTTCGTCTATCCACTAACAATGAACGTGGATGATCGGGGATCTTTTACAGAGTTTATCAAGACCCCGGACAGAGGACAGGTATCCGTCAACATTTCTAAGCCCGGCATTACCAAGGGCAACCACTGGCACCACAGTAAAAATGAAAAGTTCCTGGTGGTCGGCGGCATCGGCGTCATCCGCTTCCGGAAAGTTGGCTCTGATGAGACAATCGAATATTACGTCAGCGGTGATAAGCTGGAAGTGGTTGATATACCCACCGGGTATACCCATAACATCGAAAACCTTGGCAATACGGACATGGTCACCATAATGTGGGCCAATGAAAGCTTTGACCCGGACAAGCCGGACACGTATTATCTGGAGGTGTAATGTGGCTAATACAGCAGTGAGCAAACTAAAACTAATGACTATTCTGGGCACGAGACCTGAGATAATACGGTTGTCCGAAGTGATTAAAAAATGCGATCTTTATTTTGACCATATCCTGGTGCATACCGGCCAGAATTGGAATTACGCGCTGAACCAGATTTTCTTTGAGGATTTGGGCTTAAGGGAGCCTGATTACTATCTGGAGGCAGTTGGCGGAGATTTGGGTGAAACCATTGGCAATATTATCGCCAAAAGTTATAAGGTGCTTTCAGAGGTAAAACCGGATGCGCTCTTGATCCTGGGCGATACCAACTCGGCCCTGTCGGTCATAGCAGCTAAAAGGCTGAAAGTGCCTATCTTCCATATGGAAGCCGGCAACCGCTGTTTTGATGAGAATCTGCCCGAAGAAACCAACCGCCGCATTGTGGACCATATCGCGGACGTGAATTTGTGCTACAGCGAACACGCCAGGCGCTATTTGAACTATGAAGGCGTAGCTAAAGAGCGCACTTATGTAACCGGCTCCCCGATGGCCGAAGTGCTCACCGTCAATCTGGACAAAATTAAGGCAAGTAAGGTAGTTGAGCAGTTGGGATTGCAGAAGGGAAAATATATTTTGCTCTCTGCCCATCGTGAGGAAAATATAGATATTGAGAATAACTTCCTGGCCTTGATGAATGCGGTGAACGCCATGGCTGAGCATTATGACATGCCGATTATATACAGCACCCATCCCCGCAGCGCCAAGTTCATTGAGCAAAGGGGCTTTAAATTTCACCCCCATGTGCGCAGCTTAAAGCCCTTCGGCTTTTCGGATTATAACAATTTGCAGCTAAATGCCTTTTGCGTGGTATCGGATAGCGGCACCATCCCGGAGGAAGCCTCCTATTTCAAATTCCCGGCTGTATCCGTGCGCACCAGCACCGAGCGGCCGGAGTCTATGGATAAAGGTAATTTCATTATTGGCAGTATCACTGCCGAGCAGGTACTGCAGGCAGTTGACCTGGCTGTTGCTATGTATAAAAACGGCGATCTCGGTGTTACGACACCTGACTATGCAGACGAAAACGTAAGCGTGAAGGTGGTCAAGATTATTCAGAGTTATACGGGGATAGTGAATCGGATGGTTTGGAGGAAGTGATATTATGTACGAAATCTCAGTAGCCGGAACCGGCTACGTAGGCCTGGTTGCAGGCGTATGCTTCGCCGAAGTGGGCCACCAGGTTACCTGTGTCGATATAGACGAACAAAAATACAATATGCTAAGGCAGGGTAAAATAAGCCGCCAATGACTACCTGGCTTTGAAAATATCTTACATGAACTACATCTCCAACCTTTGTGAGCTGGTGGGCGCTGATATCCAGGACTTGGGCGTGCGACATAAGGTGTATAATATCGGCAACAACAACCCGGAACAGCTGATGTATTTCATCGAAACGTTGGAAAAGGCGCTGAGCAAGGTAGCCGGTAAGAACATAGTGGCAGAGAAAGAATTTTTGCCCATGCAGCCCGGGGATGTACCCAGGACTTACGCATCTACTGTCGAGTTGGAGCGTGATTTTGACTTCAAGCCCGGCACGAGTATTGAGGAGGGGTTGGCGAGGTTTGCGGAGTGGTTTATAGGCAGGGGTCAGGCTTAAACTTGTTTAAACTAACTGTATTATCTGGATGATTGGATCTAAATCTTCGCTTGTGCCATCATATTAGTAAATGTTAATACCCTAAAGGTCAAAGATGGTTAAAGTCAAGACACCCTTTAAGCTAAATCATAAAATATCAAAAAATCCTTGACGCCAAACAAATGTTCCATTATGATAATACCAGGAGAGGGTGTTAATGGAAAAACAGGGGGTGTTTAGGGTGCAATATTTAGATAATGATAAATTTCATAAGACCAAGTTGCTTCTTATGCTGTATCGAAAAGTGGTATGGCGGGTGGAAGACGCTATTTGTGATGTTAATGAAACCGCTTATGAATTTGGCAGTAAACGCATTGCAAATTTAGTAGACTTTTTATCCTTTGATTTAGAAGATTTTGATAGCATCAGGGATAAGAAGGCTATTGAGGAAAGACTTATGTACATTGCGGAGTCCAAAAGCATGTTGGAAATTGTGGACAAGGCTTTGTTAAAGCTGAGGACCCACCCGGACAATGGAGAGATTTATTTTAACATCATAACCGGCAGCTATATTAACAAGGAGAAATTAACGGATGAACAAATCCGGAAGAAGTACCATATTTCATTATCAACCTATTACCGCTATAAGAAAAATGCCATTAATCTATTGGGTGTTATTCTTTGGGGATATATCCTGCCATCCCTCAGGGATATCTGGATGCCGGGTTTAAATGGAAGTTATGTTGCTGAAGAAAGACCTGTGCTATATGCAAGCGTCAAAAATGCGGTGAGAGTAAAATGAGAGTAAATTAACAGTCAAGTGAAATTGCAATGGCAGTTCATTGGAAATATAATCAATATAGTGGTAAATGTGACCAGAGGTTTTGGGGTCAGACCTTGACATTTGACACGTAGTTCAGTGTCAAATGTCAAGGTCTGACCCCATTATAAGCCGTTCCGGCTGGAGCGGCTTTTTTTTCTGCCAGGCATTGATGCGCTCGGAAGGCGCGTTAGTGCCTTTTTTTTATGCCCATTTTTACAAAATTTTAAAGGAGGACAAGGATATGTTAAAACAATTTAAAACAGCCGGTGGAATCATCACAATTGAAATTACTGAGGAAGGCAAGGTGATCTATTCGGTAGGGAGGAAAAAAACCACCTTTAACTTAAGCGACTGTGACGCCATACCCTCCGGGCACACAGTTGCCTATGAAAAGACCGTCATTACAAAGGACATGCTATCGGGAACAGGTGAGCTTGAGCCATGGATGTGGATTGTTATCAACGAGGGTGAGAATCGCCTTGAGAACAACAACAATCAAACGGAGACCCGCCGGCATTGCAGCTATAGCGAGCAAAATGATAAATGGGAAACCCTCAAGGCGGGTGATGATGTGCTTGACGCCGTGTTGTGCAGTTTGGAAAGGGAGTCTGTAAAGAGGGCTATTGCCGGTCTGGAGCCGTCGCAGCAAGAGCTGGTCAGGGATATTTATTACAGCGGCATGTCTATGGCGGATGTGGCCAGGCGGGATGGGGTGACTAGATCATCCGTTACCAGGCGAATGGCGCGAATCATTAAGCAACTAAAAAATTATTTAATAAATATCGAGTAAGGGGGCAACTTCCATTTTCCCCGTGACCTATATATAGAGGCCATTAAAAAGCCGGAGAGGAGGTGAAATAAATGGCGGTTGAAAAAATACCCGGCAGCACGGTATTGCGGATGCAGTTTCAAACCGGGGTGGACGGCGACGGTGATCCCGTTTACCGCACCAAGAGCCTAAGCAATGTTAAAACCACAGCCTTGGATCAGGACATCTTTGACGTGGCTCAGGCATTAGTTGCTTTACAGGATTATACCCTTACGGCGGTGCTGCGCGTGGACAGCGCTGTGTTGGAAGAAGCAATTTAGGTTGCCAAGGTTAAATTTATCTGTTAATTAACTTCAAGCCGGGGAAAGGAGGTGTTTTATATGGCAGCTACGCAAACTTTACAAATGAGTTTTGTTAACCAGGCGGGAACCAGGACCACTATTTCGCTGGATAACCCCAAAGATGACCTAACTCAGGCGGAGGTGGTCGCCGCGATGGACCAGATTATCGCCAAGAATATTTTCAATACCAGCGGCGGTGATTTGGTGGCCAAGTACAGCGCGCAGATAGTTGATAAAACTGTCAATGTTCTCTACGAGCAGTAGTCATTTTAAGCGGCGGGGATATAAGTCCCCGTCGCTTATATGGATAAGCAATGGAATTGGGTAACGATAAATAAAAGGAGTGTATCTTTATGGAAGAAATAATGAAACTGACGTCTAATTACGGGTTTCCGATGGTAGTGGCCGGGTATCTTTTAGTGCGGCTGGAGCCGCTGATCAAGGAGCTGCAGAAATCCATCACTCTGCTTACCATAGTGGTGGCCCGCCAGGGAGGCGTTGATTATGAAGACGCGCGGCAGCTTGCGCAACAGGGGTCAGACCTTGACATTTGACATTGCAGAAATCCGTCACTCTGCTTGCCATAGTGGTGGCCTGCCAGGAAGGCGTTGATTATGAAGATGCGCGGCCATGAGGAACACTTTTTCAACAGCCAAACAAATATCTTCCATATCATTCTCGGAAAGGGTTGGATGCACAAGGAACATTAAGGATGTTTCACCTAATTCTTTCGCGGTCTTCAAGCGTTCCAACGGGCGCAGCCCTTTCTTTTCAAAGGCCTTTTCAAGGTAGATTTCACTGCAGCTGCCGCTTAGACAGGGTACTCCTTCCGCGCATATGGCATCTATAATGCGGTCCCTGTTCCACCCATCCTTTAATCTCTCCGGCCGGACAAAAACGTAATACTTGTAATACGCATGTTCGATATTTTCGGGCGGGATGGTAACTCTTAAGGCGGGAATTGCAGATAAGCGCTTGTTTAGCAAAGCCGCATTGTTGCGGCGTTTTTCGATCCATGCGGGCAGCTTTCCGAGCATAACGCGCCCAATGGCCGACTGTATTTCCGTTAACCGCCAGTTAGTGCCGAAAGATTCATGCAGCCAGCGAAAGCCGGGTGGGTGCCGGCGGTTATAAACTGCATCATAGCTTTTGCCGTGATCTTTAAAGCTCCAGGCTTTCTCCCATATATTCTTATTGTTTGTCGTCAGCATGCCGCCTTCGCCGCCGGTGGTCATAATCTTATCCTGGCAAAATGAGAAAGCTGCCGCATCGCCCATTGATCCCACCGGGTGTCCTTTGTATTTTGCTCCATGGGCCTGGGCGCAGTCTTCAATAACAAACAGCCCTTTTTCTTTGGCCAGTTCTAAAATTGGGTCCATATCACATGGCCACCCGGCCAGGTGTACCGCAATAATGGCCCTGGTCCCGGGAGTCAGGGCTGCCGAAATGGTTTGGGCGGTTATATTCTGGCTTACCGGGTCAACGTCGGTCATCACCGGTATGGCGCTCCGCATCACCGCGCAGCTTGCGGAGGCAATGAAGGTCCGGCCGGTTACGATAACTTCATCCCCGGGGCTTATGCCCAGAGCGTAAAGGGCTAGTTCCAGGGCTACCGTGCCGTTGGCCACGCCAACGGCGTATTTGCACCCGGCAAACCGGGCAAATTCTTTTTCAAAAAGCCGCCCTTCCTGGCCGGTCCAGTAGTTGACTAGACCGGATTTTAACACGGCGGATGCCGCCGATATTTCATCTTCCGTAAAATAAGGCCAGGCGGCGAAGGGAGCCGTGCGGATGGGTTTGCCACCATCGATGGCCAGTTTGGACATGGCATAAATCACTCCACATATATCTATTTGTATACAGATATATGCGGAATACATGGCGAATGGCACTGGGGTCAGACCTTGACATTTGACACACCGCTATATTTAGTTATATAGAGACGTTTATTGGCGATAATTTTTTGCAGGGCGGTGATAAATCTATCCACTTCCAGACTATTGTTATATAGACCAAAGCTGGCCCGTACCAGACCGGGGAAAGGTGTACCGGAATTGTTCGCGGTGTAATCCAGCTCCTCGGGAGTCAATTTCAATAGTCTTTCAGTGTACGGGTGTGCGCAAAACAATCCGTGTCTTACCGCAATTCCATCTTCGTCGGCAAGTATTTTGGCGGTCAACTCGTGATGTACCCCCCTGATGTTAAAGGGTATAATACCTACTTTTCTCTTATCCATTTGGCTGTGCGTATATAGCTCAATATCCGGCAGGTATTTCAATCTATCCATAGCGTAGTTGGTTAATGCGTTTTCATGGGCCTCAATTCGATCGAGGCCTATATTTTGCATGGTCTTTATCGCCGCAGTCAGCGCGACTATCCCGATAACATTGGGAGAACCGGCCTCATCCTTTGCCGGGGGTTCCTCCCAATATATTGACCGGTGCGTTACGAGTTTAACATCTCCCCCGCCTTTGTATACCGGTTCGCGCCGGGCAAAAAAATCTTGGGGGCCAATAAGTACTCCCGTTCCGAACGGAGCATACATTTTATGCGCGGAAAAGACCAGGAAATCTATATGTTCCGGTGAATCAAAAGGCTTCATATCGACTGCTATATGAGGAACTAATTGCGCGCCGTCAACCAGGAACTTGGTGCCGTGTTTATGCGCTATTTTAGCTATCTCATGAATTGGGTTGACATAGCCTGTTATATTCGAGGCTCCCGTAACAGTTACCAGTTTAACTCGCCCGCCGTATTTTTGCAGTTTGTTTTCCAGGTCATCCAAACGCAGCCTGCCGTATTCGTCTATTTCCACATAATCAACCGTAAATTTGTCTCTCCAGGGTAAGTCATTGGCGAGGTGTTCCATCCAGGTGGAAAGAATAACCTGGTTTTTATCATTTTCACATAATAGATAGGCCAGCATATTGATCGATTCCGTGGTGTTTTTTGTATATATTACAACGTCCTTGTCTTGGTCCGCTTTTACAAAATCTTTGATTACCTGCCTGCCGCCTTCATAAACTTGAGTGGATAGAATTGATTTATAACCTGTCCCCCTGTGAACGGAAGAATACCAGGGGGCAAAATTATTGATTTCCTGCATAACCGATAAGAAGGGTGGAGTTGATGCTGCATTATCAAAGTTAATTGCTGTTACATATGTATTGTTCGTTAAGGGCACTGTTGTATTTACGCCGGCAACCATGTTTCTAAAGTCCGGCTGCGATATGTTGTGTGGCATGCGAATCATCTCCATTCATTGTATCCTTACCTATTTTCATACAAACAATTGCCGTAATATAGTATGAAAAAGGACGTCATAATGTCATTTGGGTAACTTAAAGTTTTTCTCATCGAGCTATTTTATATGCAGGCAAGTATAAAGCAATCTTTACAAGGGGGCTGTTTTTTAGGAGTGATGATGTCAAAACAGGAAAAACCCTGTATCCCCCAGGTTTCTTTAGCAGGGGATGCAAGGGTTTAGGGGGCTTGCGGCTTTAGGCCATGTCTTTAATGGAGAATCTAAAGGGATTGAAATCAGTATCCCTGTCGTAGTAATCAACGGATTCTACTTTTTTAACCAATCCGACTGCGGCATAGGTGAAGGGAGTAGCTAGAATCTCAAATGACGTTTTAAATACGTAATTGGATACTATCATGTACAATAACAGGTTGGCCGGTATAACTCCTGAAAAGGCTATGCCGACGAATAATAACGTGTCTACCGCCTGGCCAACTACTGTGGAGCCAATTGTTCTGGTCCAAAGAAGCCGCCCTTCGGTGGCTATTTTCAGTTTAGCCAGGATAAAGGCGTTAACAAATTCACCGCCCAGGTAGGCAATCAAACTTGCCGCTACTATCCTTGGCGTTTGGCCTAAAATAGCCAGGTAAGCATCTTGTTGCTGCCAATCACCGGCGGCGGGCAGTATGCCGACCAACCAGTAAATCAACGACATAATTATACAAGCCAAAAAACCGGTCCAGACAACAATTCTGCTTCGTTTATAGCCATAAACCTCGGTCAATATATCCCCAAATATATATGCTATGGGAAAGAGAATTGTCGCACCGTCAAAATAAAAAGGTCCAAGATGGGTAATTTTAACCGCCACAGTGTTTGAAACCATTAATATAGTAACAAACATTGCCATGATAATGGGAAATAAACGCACAAAAACCGCCTCCTGTTTTGTTAATCCGGGTGGCCGCGACCGGAAATGGGGTCAGACCTTGACAATTGACAACATTATCTTATCACAGGATGAGGCATTCGTAAATGTAACATCCACTTATGTTATAACGTATTATAACTCAGGCAGCTAATGAATGCCTTAATTTTTAATCCCAAGAGAGGCTTGGCGGATATGGAAGAACCTTTGGTCAGTGTAGTTGTTCCCACCTGCAAACGTCAACCGGCAATGGTCAAGAGAGCGTTAGACAGCGTAATTAACCAGTCTTATAAAAATTTAGAAATCATCGTTGTCGATGACAGCCCGGCTGATTTTGCGGAGCGGCAAGCGGTTGAACAGGCTATATTAGGGTTGCAGGATAGCCGCCTGAACTATATCAAGCATGAGCAAAACCTGGGCGGTGGTGCGGCACGAAACACCGGTATTAAGGCATCCAAGGGTGAATTTATCGCTTTTTTGGATGATGATGATGAATGGTTGCCGGAAAAACTTCACAAGCAAATGGCTAAGATGTCCGATGCCGGGATAGGTATTGTCTATTGCAGATATCATAAGGTTGATGCTACAACGCAAACGGTTCGGTTGATTGAGGGCCGCTATTGGGCCGGTCAGGTTTTTAACGCTTTAATATTAGGCAACTTTATCGGATCGACTTCGTTTGTGCTGGTTAGACGGCAGTGCTTTGCAGAATGCGGGCTGTTTGATACCGGTATGCGATCGTCGCAAGACCATGAAATGTGGCTGAGAATAGCGCAAAAGTACCGGGTCGATTATGTTAATGAGCCGCTGGTTAATTATTATGTGCATGACGGCGAGAGAATTACCACTAATTCGGAAAGCAAAATTCAAGGGATAAAGGCAATTAACCAAAAATATGTTTACTATTTGAATACGCACAAGCAGGCTCAAAGTATCCGGCTTATTATGCTCACTCCTTATTATCTTCAACTGGGAGACACAAAAAAAGCCATAGCGGTTTATTGGCAAGCCGTTAGGCCGGCGCCTTTGGCGGTTAGGCGAAACCTGGCTTACTTGATATATATGGTCAAGTTCCGGCTTTTCCATTAATACTTTCCATTAATAAAGGAAGAAATAAAACATGCGCAGCAGAAAAGCGTTATATAATACTGTAGCTTCCTTAGCTTTGCAGATAGTTACCATTATCTGTGGTTTTATCATTCCAAGACTGATTATCGGTTCTTTTGGTTCAAGCATTAACGGGTTGGTGTATTCGATAAGACAGTTTTTAGGCTATATTACTCTGCTTGAGTTTGGTGTGGGCGGTGTGGTGAGAGCGGCCCTGTATAAACCGCTTGCTAATGATAATTTATCCTCCGTCAGCGCTATCGTCAAAGCGACGGAGAATCTTTTCAAGGTTATAGCGTTTATATTTATCGGCTATTCATTAGCTGTGGCGGGGTTATTCCCGTTTTTAGTGGGGAGGGACTTTGCCTGGCTGTTTACTTTTATACTGGTGTTAATTATCGGTACCGGTACCTTTGTACAATATTATTTTGGCATTACCTATCAAATTTTACTGCAGGCGGATCAAAAAGGGTATGTAACCTCTTTACTGCAAATATTGGCGACAGTTATAAACACGGGTTTAGTAGTTATGCTGGTTAAATGGGGAGCCGGTATCCATATTGTCATGCTGGGCAGCGCCATTATATTTATAGCTAGACCGGTTATTCTAAATATCTATGTCAACGGGAAATACAGATTAATTAAAAAATGTGCGGCTGATAATCTGGCCATTAAGCAAAGGTGGGATGGACTGGGGCACCATTTAGCTTTTTTTTTGCACACGCACACGGCTGTTGTAGTACTGACCTTGTTCGCCGGTGTTAAAGAAGTGTCCGTATATTCGGTGTATTATATGGTGGTTTCCGCTATTGAAAAAATAATGACCACCTTTTCAGCCGGTTTGGAAGCCGGTTTTGGCAATATGCTGGCTAAAAATGAAACAGCGGCATTAAACAGTAATTTTCGCCTGTATGAGTTTATTTCATTTACCCTTACTACTATCTTGTTTACTAGTGTCGGCTTACTGGTGCTGCCGTTTATTTCAATATATATAAGCGGCATAACTGATGCTGATTACTACAGGCCTGCCTTTGCCTATATTTTAACATTAGGTGAAGCCATATATTGTATCAGGCTTCCCTATCATGTTGTAACATTGGCCGCGGGGCATTTTAAACAAACCAGAAACGGCGCTTTTATTGAAGCCTTGATTAATATTATTTTATCTGTTTTATTAGTTAATCTATATGGTTTGGTAGGCGTTGCCATAGCGGCTCTGTGCGCGATACTTTTTAGAACGATCCAGTACGCGATATATCTATCCAGGCATGTATTGCAGAGAAGTATATGGCAGTTTGTTAATAGATGTGCGGTAAATATTTTAGCGATTATCTTGATTATTTTTTGTGCCAAATTAATGCCTGTCATGATTATTGATACCTTTGCAGAATGGTGCATCTATGCGTGTGAAATAACATTCATTACAACTGCTGTGACGCTCCTTATAAATACCATGTGTTATGCTCAAGATTTTAGGAATTTAAATATGGTTGTTAAACGCTTGCTCAAGTCCAAGACCAACAATGCCATTTAATGCATGTTAGTCTTTAATGGCATTACTCCCAAGTAAAGCATAATGTAAAATATCCGTTCTTGTTTTACATTATAATTCAGAAGGAGGAGAAAAAAATAAAAGATAAAAAAATAGTGGTAATAGTTTTAACTGCGATTTTTGCTCTGGTTGTCCTTTATTTAGTTTACAACAAAATGAATTTCCAGCCCGCCAAAAATTCCGGTGAAACTGTAAGTGAAGAAAAACCCAATAACCCTGTTTTTTTAGAAGAACCTGTGATTGTAAACGGAGATTTTGAACAGGGCGCTCTGGGCTGGAACAATAGTTATGCAGTGCAAGAGGAGGAAACTGGAAACCATTGCATAATGAACAATGCCAGCTGGGAAATCAGGCAGGAAATGAATCTACTTCCCCACACAACTTATCAAATGAATATCCAAACTAAAAAAGGAACTGCAGAGGGACCGGCCAGAGTGGTCTTCACCTTTCATGATGTAAATGGAAACATGCTGCCTAAATATTACGATATCAGGCATACTCATGCCGGCACCGGTTGGGAAGATATTCCCCAACAATATGTCGCTATACCCAACAAAGCCGCAATAACTAAGATATATCTTTTAACAAGTGACGCTAAAGGTTACCATTACTTTGACAATATTAAGATTACCAGAACCAGCGCCGTAGGAGATCGCAAAGACCTGCAAACGGACCAAAATGAAGTATTAACCAACGGTGATTTTGAGCTGGGACTCTTTGGCTGGGTTGGAGATGCCTCTTTCATAAAAGAGGAAGACGATAATAGATTTTTAAGGAACGGGTATAACTGGAGTCTTTACCAACAGCTCGAGGTAGAGCCTGAAAAGGCTTATATGATTAGCGCAAAAACAAGAACACCGGATAGCCGGGTAGCCACCCGCATTAAGGTAATTTTTTTAGATGAGCAAGGTCAAAGGATTCCGGAATTTTATAATATTGTGCGCACCCATGCGAACAACGAATGGAATAATGTGGCCGAAGTTATCAAGATACCTGCAGGTATTCACCAGGTCAGGATCTACCTGTTGGCAAATGACGACACCAATCCCGTAGCCTGTGACTTTGACGACATATCTATGAAATTAGCCACAGACGCTGAATTAAAAGATTTAACCCGGGCTCAGACGGGAGATTCACGCGGCTACCTGGGTAACCATACCGAGTATATAGTAAAACCCGGCGATACAGCCTCAGCAATAGCCGTTCAATTAGGAGTTGACCTGGATGAATTAATTGATGCAAATAATATTAGCAACCCTAACAATCTTGAAGCCGGTCAAATATTGTATATACCTGAAGAAAAGTAAAAGGGGGCGTCAACCAACGCCCCCTATAGTATTACCTGACCGCTGTTAATGTCACATCATCAAAGTGATGGTAACCGCTATCGCCAGGTTCAACGGTTAAGAAAATCCTGGCCTTGACTACTGTGTCCGGCACCTGTATTTTCATTTCTTGCATAGGTTCCCAGGTCTTACCGGTATGTTGGTGCTTGAAGGCGGAAGCTGTTTTATGGCTGCCGTCGGCTTGATAAAACACCACTACAACCATGGCTGCTTTTTGGGATGTACCCGCGTGTGTCCGGGCGTTTAGTTTATAATTGCCGGGCTGCAGGTTGATTTCTTGGAAGAAATCGTAGTTGGCTGTATTGGTTAAAGCCGGGTTGCCGCTGGAGTCACGGCTAATTTTAGCCGAGTTGTTCTTGTTGGACCAGCCTTGCAGGTTAGAACTAAAGTCGCCATTTTCGATTAAGTTACCAGCCGGAAGCGGAGCCTGGTTTTTAACAATATAGTTAGTCGCAGATGAGAAGCCCATATTTCCCGCAGCATCTATAGCCCTGGCTTTTACATAGTAGTTGCCGTCTTGTAGTCCGGAAACATCCCAGCTAAGCTGCCAATTACCGTTTTCCTTGGTGCCGCCGACTAAATTAGCAGCGCCCGCCACCTCCGTCCACGGACCTTTTGTGCTGGTGCCGAAGCCCAGGACCAGGCTGTCCACACCGGCATTATCGCCGGCCGAGACCTCGAAAACCGCCGTGTCTTTCAATTGGCTGCCGCTTGCCGGGGAGTTAACCTTAACCACCGGCCGCTCCGTATCCGGAACAATATTCTTTACAGTATAATTAGTCACAGAAGAGAAGCCCATATTCCCGGCAGCATCGGTTCCCCTGGCTAAAACATAGTAAGTACCGTCTTCAAGCCCGGAAACATCCCAGCTAATCTGCCAATTACCGTTTTCCTTGGTGCCGCCGACTAAATTAGCAGCGCCCGCCACCTCCGTCCACGGACCTTTTGTGCTGGTGCCGAAGCCCAGGACCAGGCTGTCCACACCGGCATTATCGCCGGCCGAGACCTCGAAAACCGCCGTGTCTTTCAATTGGCTTCCAGCGGCCGGGGAGTTAACCTTAACCACCGGCTTTTGTGTATCTGAGGGTGGTGGTGTGGTAGGTGTATCCCCGGAGGAATTAAAATAATTTAACATGGCTATCCCGGCAAGTTCCATGGGATAAGTCGAAGTCCTGCTTTTTACGATATTATAGCTTGTATCCAACAAAGATGTCGCCCAGGGCTCAAACCATAACCAGTGCAGGAATTTTCCGGGCTGCGTGCTTGTACCGCTTCCGTTTAAACGATTTGCGATAGACCCGTCACTTTTAGCCAGGGTTTTGGTGGCTGTATTAGCGAACCTCTGCATGTCTGTAGCATTAAAAATACCGTTATGATAGCCTAGATAAACAAACTCGGTAGCAAACGGAGTATGAGCTAGATCTTCAATAACGCTGCTGTAGGAGGGATGGTCGGGAAAGTATTTCCAATAATAGCCGTTGGTTGATTGGTTAACGGTAAGGTGCTTTTTAAAATAATTGGCTATTTTTACCGCTTTGTCCAGGTAGGACTTGTCCCCCGTGGCATCGTAAATAGCCAGCAGGGCACAGCCATAAGCCACGTTCATATTAACAGGTGTTTTCAGTTGCAAAGTGGTACTATCTTCAATCCAGTTGTTATCGCGATAAATGTATTGAGAGTTAGCCGGCTTATTGTGTATAGCCACAGCATCCTTGGCCGCCTGCAAATAGGTGTTGGCTTTAGTTGTATAGTTAGCTAAAGCGGAGTCACTTTTCACCAGCGTGGCAAATTGGGCCAGCGGCGTAGCAATCATGCCGGTGGCCATAGCATAATGCATAGTTGTATTGGGATCAAAATGATTACTGCTCCAGCCCGGCAGCTTTAAACCGCGAAAGTCGGCCTTGCCCACTACGCTGTCCCTGTGAGCCAATACGTTATCGGCAATGGCGGTGTATTTATCCAGGTATTGCTTGTCCCCTGTGGTCTGATACATTAAAAGATAAGCGCGCAGAGCATAAGAAGCATTATAGGATATTTCATAACCGTCCGCTATTGTACTGCCGGCTCTCCATTTAGCATAGTTGTCTACCTTATCAAATAAACTCTTTAAAGTGTCGGCGCCGGGTGCGGCATAAACATACTGAACGGGTATTAGAATTAGCAGTGCAACAGCCAGTGTAATGCAAAATTTTTTAAAACTATTCATTTCCTAGGATGCCCTCCTTATTTATGTCATATAAGAAGGGCATTCTACAATTACCTACAAAATCCTTTATATTTTTTACCGTCAAAATTTTCCTGAGTAAGTGTAAATTGTCTTGTTGTGATTAATCAATTGAAGATATATTTCCTTGTAGCTATGGGCGGTTTGCTCCCACCCGGCCCAATCTTTTTTAATTAAGTTGCGACCATAATTGCCCATGCGCATTGCCATACCGGGGTCGTCAAGCAATTTAACCATAGCCGCCGCCGCTTCGTCACTATTGCGGGGTTCAACTAAAATACCGTTTTCACCGTTTTCCACCAGCTCCGCAATACCTATCGCTTTTGTAGCCACGATAGGCTTGCCGCAGCTCATGGCTTCCTTAACGACATTGGGCACTCCTTCATGGTAGCTTAACAGAACGCTGATTTCACACGCCGCATACCACCAGACAAGTTCGGCATGGAGAAGCCGGCCCGCAAAAATCACTTTGGACTGCAGTCCACTGGCTTTAACCAGTGTAGTTAAAGCTTCCTTATCTTCACCGCTACCTGCTAAAACCAGGTACGCGGAAGGATATTTCTCGCTAACCTTGGCGAAGGCATCAATAAGCTCATATACTCCTTTTTGACGGATTAATCTGCCTACATAAAGAATAATCCGGTCATTTGTTTTGAAGCCTAATTTAGTTTTGGCCCGTTGCAGGCTGATGCGAGTGGTGTCAAACATGCTATCATCTACGCCTTCGTAGATTACTTTAATTTCCCGGTTATTTTCGCATAATTTTTCAGCCTGCCGTGCTAATTCCCGGCCAACCGCTACCATTTCATGCGTATTTTTTAATGTATAACTGGCTTTGTCGTATACACCGGTAGGCTTTTGATCAACCATATTAACATCTGAACCTATGGCCGTACATACGGAGGATATACCCAGTTTTTCCGCTATTAGTTGACCGACGTAGCCGGTGGGCAGCAAGCCATAGGAGTGGATTACCTTAAACCGGGCAGCCTCGTTAAAAATGCTTATTGGCGGCAATAGAGACCGGTACATTAATCGCATATTCCAGTCGTCATACTTGCCCCCGGGCAGGCAGAGGAAGCGAGGGTGAAATATTTCCACTCCGTTAATGGTTTCCTTCCAGGGAACCCGCCCCATGTTGCGCCATTTTTCATTAAACCATAGCGGCAGGGGGCTGTATGCTACCGGGGCTATCACTTTTACATATACCCCGGCGGCTTGCAGGTTTTGTACGATCTTAAAGGCAAAAATGCCTCTGTTTTTATTGAATTTGTCCGGGAATAATGGCGATAAAAATATCGTTTTACAGGGACTGCCGGAAGGCCGGTGGCCTTTTAATATGCCAAACTGGGCCATAATACCGGGAATTAACATAGCCAAATAAAAGAACTTGGCGTGATGGTCCATACAGGTTAAGCCGGCCAGGGCCAGAAAGACTGTAATAAGCCTGCAGGTAACTAAATCAGCCGGATTTTCCGTTTGCCCGCTCATACGCCACATAGACACAAACAGGGCTAATAATAAAATTAATCCCGGTAACCCTAATTCAGCCAGTGCGGCCAGGTAAATATTATGAGGACCCTTATTTAAGCCAACCCCGGAGACCCCATCTGTAACCGGGAGATACTGAGTATATGCGTAGGGGAAATTATCCAGTCCGACTCCGTGCACAAAATTTTCTTTGCAAATTTCCAGCCCGACCAGCCATATGTCAAACCGTCCCGCTGCTCTATCTTCTGAAAGCTCGTTAATGCTTTGGGCGCGCTGGAATACCACCGGTGTTTCTTTAACAACATAAGAACCCAACCAGCCGGCGATGATTATGCCAATTATTAAACAAACCACTAAGGCTCGTTTGTTAAAAGCGCGGATAATATACTTGCCGCAAATAACGACACCAACTATCAAAGTCAAGAATAGGGCCAACCAAGCTCCCCTGGAACCTGATAGCAATATTGCCGGGAACAAGACGGCACATGCTGAAAGGCCGGCCAGCCTAACTATTATATTTTTGGCTGTAAAGGCAGAGTAACCGCCAAAAATCAATCCTACACATAATAGTCTGGCATATAGGTTGGGGTCTTGTAAATTACAGATCACTATCCTGGTGGTAAAATCATGGAGATAGCCGTTATATATTCCTAGAAGCGCTGCGACAAATGCCCCCGATAAAAAACTTCCCAAAATAAAATGCAAATCTTTTCTTTTGTCCACCAGGTTATAACCCAGAAGGATCATGGCCAGTAATTGCACTAGTGAAATTACCCGGTGCATACTTTGTTCAGGCTCTATAGCCCATAGAACGGACAAGAGGCACCAAAGCTGGTATAGAACTAAAATAACTATAAAGTTATTTAGCTTTAAAAATTTTTTAGCCATAATTAAATGCATTAACCAGCCCCAAAAGGTTACTATCCCGATTAACTTAATTAAGGTAAACGAGGGGACAACCACTGTTAAATCTTCCAGGGGAATAAAGAAAATCATTATACAAAAACCTGCCAGCGGACGCCAAACAATAAAGGCAATAAGGGTTAAGCCCAATAGCAAAAAAAGAGGCAGCCAGTTATTAAAAACCGCGCCCAATATCCCCAGCAGCAAGGTAAGTACGGAAAATATGATACAATGCGGCCGGTATTTTAAATAAACCTCTTGCATAATAACTCTCACCTTTTTCCCAATTACATTTAGCCAAGTAATTTTTCATATAAACGCAGCAAATTTTTTTCTTCGGTTAACCAATTAAACCTTTTCTCATAAGCTATACGCCCCGCATGCCCCATGCCGGCGCGGATTTGGGGGTTATTAATCAAGTATTTTATTTGCACCGCGATGTCCGTGGGATCAAGCGGGTTGGCTGTAACCCCTGCTTTAACTTCCGCAAGCAGTTGTTTCCAGTTGGGAAAATCCGAGATAACCATTGGCAGGCTAACCGCCATGTATTCAAATATTTTTGTGACCAGCGACTTTAGATGGTTATCAACCGGGTAGAGTAGGCCCAAACCGATATCGGCAAACCGGTAATACTCATAAACCCGGGCGTGCGGAACCAGGCCCGTCATCGTTATATGGTCATGTAACCCGTATGCATCAATAAGTTCGTTCAGCTTTACTTGCAAACTTGGTTGATTTATTGGACCTACCAGGTACAGGTGTACGTTGTTTGCTTCATCGCGTAATATGCGCAGTGCCTCGACCATTTCCACGGCGCCTCTGATGTCGCTAATGGTGCCCGCATAAATAAGGTTGACGGGTGTCCGGTTATGCGAGGGGCGCTCTATTTTGTTTACAGAATAAAGGGGGTAATTCAGGATATATTCTTTAATTGTTTTAATTTTTTTAAAGCTATCCCGGTAACCTAATTCGGCTAACACAACAGCGCTAAAAAATGATGCGCTTTTCTTTTCAATAAAATTAAATATTTTGGAAGTTAATTTTCTAGTCCACCCGGGTAACCAGGTTTTGTGCATTATTGCGTCTGCGTAATCTTCGTGCACGTCATAAATTACTTTACGGCCCAGGATTCTCAAGATCAGCCCCACAGGAATTAATTCCGGATCGTGAAAATGATATATGCTTGCTTTGGCCTTTAAAGCCCGTACCAGAAGGCGACACCAATTGACCGGTCGCAAATAAATCTTTTGATATTTTGGTAAGCCGTATAATTTAACTCCATTTTTTTTGGCAAATTTAAAATCCCCCACGGCATGTAATTGCACGTCATATATTTTAGCCAGTGATGCTGCCTGTTTGACCGATACCCGGACGTCATTGCAGGAGTGCAAACAGCTCATTATAAAGACTTTTTTTTCATGCTTCCACCTCTTAATCTCATTTATGTATGTAGCATAATACGCATACCCGGGCCGGTGAGTTACTGTAAAAGCCCTGAATTTTTTAAAAAAAGTAATATCAAGGTTAGTAACCAAATATTGAGATTTTGCGTAGTCTATCAGTAAATTTTTAATAATGGGGTTTATTGCTATGGATGCAATCGTTATTCGTTTTATCAATGTTGAGGATGGCAATGCTTGTAATAATTTTCACAATGATTATTATGGGAAGGACCGGACGGACACTCAATGGAAGTGGGAATTTTTGCATTCCGGGTTGCCTGAGATACCTTTTGTGGTGGCGGAAAAAGATAACAAGATTTTAGGCACGCTGGCACAAATCCCCATACGCATGATTGATCAAGACGGGGAATTTTTAACCGGTAAATCGGAGGAGGCCTTATTGGCCCCGGATCTTCGAGGAAAAGGAATATACCCGGCAATGTTTGAAAAGATTTTTGCCTATATGGAGAGCCGGGAGACTTTAGTAGTCTGGGGGTTTACTCCTGCTATAAAAGCTAACCTGCAGGCAGGTTTTGAAGCGCATATCAGTATAGGTCAATTGTTTTTCCCAATGCATGCGGATGCTGTTAACGTATTGCTGAAAAATAACACCTTATCCAAAGTAAAAACAAAGGGTTTTAAAATATTATGTGGCCTGGCCGGTGTTTGTTCATCCGCCTCTTTATGCTGCACGAGGTTGAGAATGAATGATGCTTTGGCCCAAAATATTTGTTTGAAAACGTTATCCACTCCTCCTGATGAATGTGCGGATTTATGCCGGGCATTTGTTAGACAGTGGGGAGGTGCAACTATTTTAAGGGATACCGAGTTTTTGAGGTGGCGAATATTCGAAAACCCCCATGTCCGGGCTACGGTGCGGGCGGCTTATCGGGATGACCGGCTTTTGGGCTGGGTGGCCTATTCCCTGGACGACAATTCGGTAGGGCATATTGTAGATATAATAGCGGCCTCAAGCGAGCTTAGCCCGTCGGACATGGAGACGGTGGTGGCGGTTTTACTCAGAGATGCGGTGGTAAGGTTGCGTAAAACGGGTGCACTGGGCGTCAGGGCATGGAAAGTGAACAGTCACCCTTTTGATGACTTAGTTGCCCGTGCGGCGCGTAAAGTGGGGTTTTATTTTATCCCTCGCGGAGAGTGGATGGTGCTTCATTACCTGCAGGGTTCTGCTGCCCGACCTTCATTAAGAGCAATTGATAACTGGTATATTAACAGAATTTATACCGAAGGGGTGTTGGGGTAATGAAACTTGGTGAAGCTAACTATTTATGGCAACAAATACTTCAGCATACGAGGCGTTTTTTTACCCGTGAAGCTGTTGATATGCTGAAAACAGCGGAGGTTCGTTTTCTCCCTTATGCAGAAGCTGTTCATATAAACAAACCGGTAATTGCTATACCAATTGATGTTAATACTTCAGTTTACCCGCAAGCCCCGTATAAGGTGCCTTTTAATGGAACGGAATTAACTCTTTGGAATCCCTTGCCCCGGCCCCGGGGGGAAGGCTGGACCTGCCGGCCAAGTTCCGATGCTCCTATTTGGTACCGGCATGATATGGGAACACTTATTCCGGCCTGGAATATTTTTGCCAACCTGTTTGATTTACTTACCTTGCGTGAGGAAAGAGAAAACCCCCTGAGGGATGTCCACGGGAGGTTTGTCGGGTCAATGAGCCCCAGGCGGGAAGCCAATTTACTGGCAGTACCGGCTTTTAATGAGGGCGTTGCGGCCTTAGTGGCCGCCTGCTCCGGCCTTTATAAACAAAACAACCCTCGTTTTGATTTGGAGGATTTAGTACAACCGCCTGTGCTTATTCTTTCCCACGACAATGATATTTTGCGCGGCAACGATATGTGGACACAGTCGATACGGTTACTAAGGATTTTTCAACCTTTACTTAGCTTTAAAGCTCCGCGTTTAATGAATTTATGGTGGATGCTGCGCAACACTATTTATCCTAAGACTTTTTATTTGGAAAATATAGCAGGGATGGTTGACGTGGAAAAGATGTTGGGCTATACTTCATCTTTTTATTTCTTAAACGGTTCCGGTGGTCGTTTCGGGGCTAGAAGCGGTTCAGCCTTGATACCTGAGGCACTAAGGCAAATCCCCTCCGAATGGCCGGTCGGCATTCATTATAACTACGATACCTTGCTTGACGCGGAACGGTTTAATAGTCAATTGGCTGAATTATGCTCCTATTTAGATAGGCCAATTGTAGCCGGTCGGGCGCATTACCTGCGTTTTGATCCTGAAAAATCATTTTCATTCCTAGCTTCTATGGGCATTTGTATTGACGAAAGCGTAGGCTATCCGGATTGCATCGGTTACCGCTGTGGGATTGCCGGGCCGTTTCAGCCATACGACCACTTATCCGGTAGATCTCTGTCCCTCTGGGAAGTGCCCCTGACCATAATTGAAAGTACGCTAATCAACCAATATCCCCGGGACTCGGTCAAAGTTTTTCAGCGCCTGCTGGACCACATCAGCCGCATTGGCGGAGCCGTCAGCCTGCTTTTTCACCCCGGCCTTTTCTTCAACCCGGAGTTCCCTGAAACCGGAGGACTCTACCGCCGCCTACTATGCGCCGCCCGCCAAATAACAAATGGGGGTCAGACCTTGACATTTGACATTAATCTTTACCATAGGGATCATAAACTTGGCTGAGCTTGCTGTATAAAGTATTATAAAGTATGAAACCTTGTAATATGGAGCAGTCTAGTCAAACCGGTATATATATTGTGGTTTACTCCGATAAATTGTTCTAACACATCTTAATCCCATTTTTAGGTAAATTATAGCTATATTATGAGTTGGTTAATATATTTAGTTTCCTATATTATTAAAAGCGAGAGGTTTTAAAAAAAATTGTAATAACCAAAGGGGGATATAAAAATCATTACGGATACACTTGGAGATAAAAACCGGGAGATTAAAAAACAGGAAGTTATTAATAGAGTGATAGAAGAAGACATAGAATTTATCAGGCTGCAATTTATTGATGTCTTCGGTGTTATAAAAAGTGTCAATGTTACACCTGATGAATTGGAGGATGCTCTGGATGGCAACCTGATGTTCGACGGTTCTTCGATTGACGGGTTTGCTAGAATTAATGAGTCCGACCAGTGTTTGGTACCGGACCCGGATACTTTTCAGTTTATGCCCTGGAGGCCAACTGAAAAAGGCGTGGCCCGAATGATTTGCGATGTTTACAATCCCGATGGGACACCCTTTGAGGGCTGTCCTAGAGGAACACTAAAGCGTGTGCTAAAAGAAGCCGAGGAAATGGGTTATGAATTAAATATGGGCCCTGAAGGAGAGTTTTTCCTTTTCCACACTAATTCAGACGGGGGGCCAACCCTTCATATTCACGATAAAGCGGGATATTTCGATTTAGCGCCGATAGACCATGGCGAAGACGCCAGAAGAGATATAGTACTTACAATGAAGCAAATGGGTTTTAGAATCGAGGCTTCCCATCACGAAGTAGCGCCAGGACAGCATGAAATTGATTTTAAATATGGTGAGGCGTTCAAAACCGCTGATCAATGGGTTACATTCCGTGACGTGGTTAAAAATATAGCAAAAAAACACGGGCTTTATGCCACTTTTATGCCCAAGCCCTTTTCAGGGGAAAACGGATCTGCCATGCATTGTAACCAGTCATTATTTCAAGACAATAAAAACGTTTTTTACGATATCAACGGCGAATACCAATTAAGCAATATTGCCTTTAATTACTTGGCCGGGTTACTTGAGCATGCCAAAGGCATGACTGCTGTTGGAAACCCCATAGTCAACAGTTATAAGAGATTAAGACCCGGTTATGAAGCACCTACCCATATCGCATGGTCAAATTCCAACCGCAGTACTTTAGTGAGAATTCCTGTCCGGCGGGGTAGTGCAACTCGTATTGAGCTAAGAAATCCCGACCCTGTTGCCAATCCTTATCTGGTGTTTGCGATAATGTTAAAAGCAGGTTTGGAAGGTATAAAAAACGAACATATGCCTCCACCGCCATTTGAAGAAGATATTCATAATTTAACGGAGAAGCAAAGGATAGCCTTGAATATAGATATCCTTCCCCGGGATTTATTTGCTGCTCTGAAAGAAATGGAAAAGGACCCTCTAATAGAAGAAGCAATAGGGACTCATTGTTACAATCGTTTCTTAGAAGGCAAATATAGAGAATGGTATGAATATGCCGAACAAGTGCATCAATGGGAAATAAAACATTATTTGGCGAAGTATTAGTATTAGGGGTCAGACCTTGACATTTGACATTTTAATTTCATCTTAATTTTAATTCCACCAGCATGTCATCCATAATTTTCTTAAGTTCCCGGTTCTTGACTATTTCTTGTTTGAACCTTCGGCTGGATTGACATATGGTGGATCCATTTTTTCCAAAATACTTTCCTATTTCGTTTAAAGACAAGCCACTATACCGGTGACTAACATGGATAGAAAACTTACTATAAAACGGGTGGCTTTTACCGATTACGCACTCTACAGTGCGTTCAATTTCTTTTAGAGAAGGTTTTGTTTCGATTTGTCTGACTGCCGGCAGGTCGGCGTCATTAATGTCCTGCTTATCCATATGTTTTATTGCATTTTTGATAAAATCAGGGGTGCCCAAGAAAGTAGAGGCCCGGGTTTCTTTAAGGGGATTATTGATGTTTGTTTGCAGCCCATCCTGAACAAAATTATAATAACTGGTTTGGGCTAATTTTTTTTTCTGTCCAAAAAGACCTAAAATAAAGTCCGTTTGCAGCCAGTCCGGTTTATCCTTTAATCCGGCGTAAAAAGGACAAGAGGACCAGCGATAATCTGAAGGGAGCGCAACCAGCCCGGCTCGTACGGGATTTAAGTGGATGTACCTGGAGAGTTCTTGTGCATAGACGTCTTTCTGGACCAAAATTGCTTTGAATCTGCCCTGAAACAAGTGGCCGGCCCGCTTGTGCTTGGAATTAAAGTAGGAAGAATAAGACCCGTTGATATATTGGATAATTTGTGATAAATTTCCTTGCGGTGTCTCCAACAAAAGGTGATAATGATTATCCATCAAACAATAAGCATGCATAACGGCATCATACCGTTCGTAGGACAGCTCTAAATATTGGATAAATTTTAACCGGTCACTTTTACTTTTGTATATTGCTTTTTTTTCATTTCCCCTGGCCGTGACATGATAAAAAGCGCCGGGGTATTGAATGCGTAATGGTCGGGCCATGCCGGGACATTTCCTTCCACTATTTTCTATTATGTGGTATTATAAACGGGATAATGTCAAATGTCAAGGTCTGACCCCTATTAAGCGAGGAGGATTGGTGATGAATAAAGGTAATTTACCCACCCGCAAGGAAATTCCCGAACAGTATAAATGGCGGCTGGAAGATATTTATCCCGGTGATGAAGCCTGGGAACAGGATTACCGCCAGGCTTTGGACCTGGCTGCCCGGGTGGAGTCCTTCAAGGGCAAGCTGGGTGTGTCGGCCCGGACATTGCTGGAGGCTTTTCAACTGCAGGACCGGCTGGAAGCACTTAATGAAAAGCTGTATACTTACGCCCACATGAGGCGCGATGAGGATAACGCCAACTCCGTTTACCAGGCCCTGTCCGACCGGGCGGAGAGCCTGAGTGCCCAAGTGCAGGCTGCGGCCTCCTATATTATGCCTGAAATATTAACGTTGCCGGAAGAGACTTTAAACCAGTTTTTGCAAGAAGAAGCCGGCCTGGGTCTGTACCGGTTTGTACTGGAGGAACTGGTCCGTCAAAAGCCGCACGTTTTGTCCACGGAGGAAGAGCGGCTTATTGCCCGGGCGGAGGAAGTAACCCAGGCTTCCGCCAACATTTTTAAAATGTTCAATAATGCCGATCTAACCTTTGAGCAGGTGAAAGATGAAGAGGGTCGCGAGCTGGAGCTTACTCACGGTCGCTACCTGCAGTTTATGGAAAGCAAAGAGCGCCGGGTGCGTCAGGACGCTTTTACTTCCTTGTATAGCTCTTACAGCCGGTTTCGCAACACGCTGGCCGCCACTTTGGGCTCAAGTATTAAAAAAGATGTGTTTTACGCCCGGGCGCGCAGGTACCCCTCGGCTCTGGAAGCCTCTCTTTTTGCAGATAATGTGCCTGTGGAGGTATATAATGAGCTGATCCGGACGGTGCGCAACAATTTGCAACCTTTTTACCGCTACATGCGACTGCGCAAAGAATTACTGGAGCTTAGCGAATTACATATGTACGATATTTACACCCCCGTAGTTAAAGACGTTGATTGGAAGATCACCTATCCGGAAGGGGTGGATATGGTACGGGACGGCCTGGCCCCGCTGGGTGACGCTTATGTTGAAACGATGGTCCGGGGTATTAACGGCGGCTGGGTGGATGTCTATGAAAACAAGGGGAAAACCAGCGGCGCATACTCCTGGGGCCCTTACGGCACACATCCCTATGTGCTGTTGAACCATCAGGATAACCTGGATAATGTGTTTACCCTGGCTCACGAGATGGGGCACGCTATGCACTCTTACTACTCTTATACAACACAGCCCTACGTTTACGCACATTATAGGATATTTACGGCTGAAGTGGCTTCCACAGTCAATGAGTCTTTACTGGTGCAATACCTGCTGCAAACAGTTCAAGACCGGGCAAAGAAATTGTATTTGCTTAATCATTACCTGGAACAATTCCGGGGTACTGTGTACAGGCAGACCATGTTTGCCGAGTTCGAAAAGATTACTCATGAGCGGGTTGAGGCAGGGGAAGCGCTAACTCCTGAGCTTCTTTGCAGTATTTACCACCGGTTGAACCTGGATTACTATGGACCGGAGGTGGTAGTGGATAGTAAAATAGACATGGAATGGGCGCGAATTCCCCATTTTTACAACGCATTTTACGTGTACAAATATGCCACCGGTTTTTCGGCGGCGACCGCTCTTACGCGTCGCATTATCGAAGAAGGCGGCCCTGCGGTAAAGAGTTATGTCGAGTTTTTGCATAAAGGCGGCTCCGATTACTCTCTGGATTTGTTGAAGTCGGCCGGGGTGGATATGACCACACCGCAGGCGGTGCAGGAATGTCTGGATGTGTTTGCCCGCCTGGTGGGGGAATTGGAGGACCTGGCGTTGGGAAGGGTAAAGGATTAGTTTGATTCGTTAACATAGCAATTATAACACAGGACTTGGGAAAAGGCTTGGCTGTCGACTATGTGTGATAGCTAAGCTTTTTTATGTTGCCCGTGCTTTAGAAACTAGCAATGGGACCGGGCACTTCTTGAAGGGTTGATTGGCTAATGTGCTCATGGAAAAACCTGCTTTTTAGCCCGTGTTGCTTATTATTTTGAGGGAATAACTTGGCCCAGTTCCAGCGGGTGGCGGATGAGCGCATCGGGATGACAGCCGGCGAGCAATTCCTCATTGTCATAGCCCCAGGTGACGGCGATAACGCGCACCTTGTTTTTTTGGCAGGCGATAATATCCCGGCATTCATCCCCCACATAAATTACCTCTTGGCTATGTAAAGATTGTTGTGCTAAAAAATACTTAATGGCTTTATCCTTGCCAAACAGGCTGCCGGATGAGATGATATTATTGAAGTAGTCGATTTTGTTGAGCTTTAAAAAGGCGTTAATATTTTCCGTCGAGTTAGATGAAATAATGCCTAGCGCCAGTCCTCCGGCCTTTAGTTGACCAAGTATTTCCTTGATGCCGTCGATTATGGGCAAATAGGCGGTGGCTCGCCGGTATTTATTGGTTAATTCCAGCTTGAGAAGGGGCAACTTGTAAAAAGGCAGATTAATGAACTTGCAACGCTGGGGGATAGATAGCGAGCGCAGGTGGTCATAATCACTTTCCTTTATTTTCCTGAGTTTATACTTAGGGGCCAGTTCATTTAGCAATTCCACTGCAAGATAGCGTGAATCCACAATGGTGCCATCAAAGTCGAAAATAACGTATTTAACCATTCCGTTACCTCTCGGTTAAAAAATATTAATTTATTTTACATATTATATTAGTGGTAGAATGATTATGATTAATACTAAAATCGTTACAGTAGTTATAATATTAGTTTATCATATCCTACTTATGTCAAATGTCAAATGTCAAGGTCTGACCCCCAATTTGACTGCTTGCAGGAATGTATGAGATAATTGGCGAACTTTTCAGATAAGCGCAAGTTGTCAAATGGTTGTCAAATGTCAAGGTCTGACCCCCAAATGTGAAAGGATAGCTGGCATGGGGCACATGGCGGGCAAAGATATATACCGCAGGCTGGGTGAAAAAATTGATAACCTTACCGTAAAATCACCGTGGAATAAGGCTTTGCACAAGGTGCTTAAGGAGCTGTACTCTGAACAGGAAGCGGACTTAGTGGTGCAGATGCCTTACATGCTTTCCAGTGTGGACAGAATTTCCGGCATAACCGGTGCTAGTCCGGAAAGGATGCAGGGCTGCCTGGCAGGTTTGGCGGAAAAGGGGCTGGTGCTGGATCTTTATCATGAGGGGCAGTATTATTACATGCCTTCCCCGCTCATGGTGGGCATATTCGAGTTTACCATGATGCGCAGTGGCGGTAACTGCAACCCAAAGATTTCAGCCGAGCTGTTTCATGCTTATTTGTCGGGTAACGACGACTTTTACCGGGCCAACGCCGGTGACGGGCAGCAAATATCCTTAGCCAGGGCGTTACCTTACATAGATGCAGTGGCGCCGGAAGAAGTGGTGGAGATTTTATCTTATGAAAAAGTCGAGGCTATTGTTGATAGCTATGAACATTATGCAATCGGTACCTGCGCCTGCCGGCACGAGAAACTGCATAGTGGTCAAAAAACCTGTGCTACTCCACTTGACACCTGCACTTCATTTGGTTATGCCGCTGATTACTTGATTAGACATCACATGGCCGTAAAGGTCGACCGCGAACGGGTGTTGGAAAACCTGAACCGCTGTAAAGAACTGGGTTTGGTTTTTTGCGCCGACAATGTGCAAAAGAATGTCACCTTTATTTGCTGCTGCTGTTCTTGCTGCTGCAATTTACTCCAGGGTATCAACAAGTTTGGTTATACCGGCTTTATCAAAACTTCAAGCTTTATCGCCGCCGTTGATGCTAAAAAATGCGTGGGTTGCGGCAGGTGTGCCGCAGCTTGCCCGGTAAACGGTATCCATTTGGTTGATTTACCGGCATTGGGGGAGGGAAAGCTTGCCCGGGTGGATGAAGCTATTTGCCTGGGGTGCGGGGTATGCGCCGCGCACTGTGCCCGGGGGGCAATACAGCTAAAAAAACGCCGGTCTATAGTGCTGCCTCCTGAAACTACCTTTGAGCGTAATATATTGGCCTGTCTGGAGAGGGGAACTCTGCAAAACTATATATTTGATAACCCCGGCGCTGTTACCCACCGGGTGATGCGGGGTGTGCTGGGGGGAATTTTGAAACTGCCCCCGGTTAAAAAAGCGCTGGTGGGGGATTTATTCCGGTCTGTCTTTCTTAATACATTGACAAGTGGAATAAAGTTCTCCGGTAAAGGATGGATTACAAAATTGTAAGCTCATGGTCTTGCTGAATACTGCAATGGAATAGTTGCAGGCAAATTACTGAGGAGGAAGGTGATAATATGAAGGAAACCCATTTTCGTAAAGGTACCCAAACTATTAAATTGGGAATCTCGAAAGTCATGCAGGATCTGTTTCCCAATGACGCTTATAAAAATTCTTATTCAATTGGTGAAGGGGTTTTTTGTAACCTGGCCGGGTCTCAGCTATCGGTAAGAGAAGTAAAACAAATTGAAATAAAACTTAGGGAATGGGTTGAGCAGGATAGCCCGATCCAGTTTATTGAACGTAAAGATGGTTATTATCACTATAAAGTAGGCGACATGGTGGTTAAAATAATCTATCCTGCCCACACTACCACTGCTCTGGCCGATCCATTTACGATTACTCCTTATTCCTACGGTTTTATTATAGATTTTAGTGATCCCGCCAGAAGAAGCAATAAGACTATTGAACCGCCTTTTATGCTGGCGTCCACCTATGAAAAGAGCCAGCGCTGGTTGAGTAATATCGGTATTGAATTTTGTTCTGATGTGAATGATAATATCTTATCCGGCCAGAGCCTGAAACTACTTGGTTTGGCAGAGGCCGTGCACGAAAAGATAATCTCCGATATTGCGGATATGATAATTCAACAACGTCGCTCTTTGCGTGTGCTGCTTATTGCCGGGCCTTCATCATCAGGTAAAACATCTTTTGCTCAAAGGATTTCCACTCAGTTGCTGGTAAATGGCTTGAAAACAGTTTCGCTTTCTTTGGATGACTACTATTTAAGTAGGGAACAAATTCCGCGTGATAAAGATGGCAAATATGATTTTGACTGTTTGGAAGCTCTGGACCTGCCACTTTTGCAGGAACAGCTTGTCCAACTGATTAATGGAGAAACCATTGAGGCTCCCATACATGATTTTATTCAAAGCCGCCGGGCCAAAAAGACAAAAACCATGTGTGTGGGACCTTCGGAAATTCTCATAATTGAAGGAATTCATGCCTTAAACCCCAAGCTGGTGCCCGACATTAATAGGAATCTTTTTTTCAAAGTCTATGTTAGCGCGCTTGGCGGACTTAATTTTGACTTGGTCAACAGAATGCCCACCACTGAAGTTAGATTGCTTCGAAGAATGGTAAGGGATGATCGATTCAGGGGCTCCCATCCCGAAGAGACCTTAAGCCTGTGGGCTAATGTGCGCAAAGGGGAAAATGAAAACATATTTCATTTCCAGGAAGACGCAGATGTCATGTTTAATTCAAATATACTTTATGAAGTGAACGCCTTGCGTCCTTTTGCAGAGGCTACTTTGAGTAAAATTAGTAATGATAGCCCTTATTATGAATCTAAAGACCGACTCTTAAACCTGTTGTCGTTTTTCGAGCCTATGGATGTTTCCAAAGTTCCTTTTAATTCTATCTTAAGGGAATTTATTGGAGGAAGTATATATTTCAGCTACTAGCAATAAAGTGCCATATTGAAGCATAAGAAGCGCTTCACCAAGTGAGGCGCTTTCTGATGCACGTGCGTAACACTAAACACCATTAATGAACTTAACCCGGTGATGAAGGGGCCGGTACGTTATGGAGGTATGTATTATGTCTTCAATAAGAGATATTAATGACCTGACCAGAGAGCAGCTCATTGATTTTATAACCGATTTAAGCAAACGCTGGCTGGCTCTTGACGGGCTTTGGTTTCAGGCTGTGGAAAAAAAGTATGGTTTGGATAAGGCCATTGAGGTTGATATTGCGGCTTGGGAAAAATTCACTGCGCTTGAAGCCCAACGGATTAAGCAATTTCTTAATTTGCCGGCACAGGGCGGCCTGGATGCGCTGGAACTGGCTTTGCAGTTTCGACTGTATGCTTTTCTAAATAAACAGGAGATAATTCGCCAGGCGGCTAACAAGCTGGTTTTTCGCATGAATGCCTGCCGGGTGCAGGTAGCCCGGGAACGGAAAAATTTGCCGCTTTTTCCATGCAAGCAGGCGGGTTTGGTGGAATACAGTGGTTTTGCCCGTTCTATTGACCCGCGTATTAATACCCGGTGTATTTGCTGCCCGCCGGATGAGCCCGAGGAAGGCTGCTACTGTGCGTGGGAGTTTACACTAGACGAGTAAATTAAACAAAATCAACACGTGATAAGCAAATTGCTTATATATACTTTGCATAATTTTACTATAGACGTGACGATTGCGGTTTTGTACAATTATATTTGGCCGGTTGATTAACCGGTAATTAGGGGGACAACCCTACGAAATTTATTATGATGAGGGAGGTTAATAACATGTTCATGGTGAAAATCGACCAAGATAAATGCCAAGGTTGCGGCGAATGTGTAGATAACTGCCCGGCTGAAATTTTGGCCATGGACGGCGATAAAGCAATTGTTGCCGGCGACCCCAATGAATGTTTGGGCTGTGAGACTTGCGTGAGCGTTTGCCGGAACGAAGCTGTTTCTGTTACAGAAGAATAATAAAAACCTTAATATCGTTACATACTAAGCCCATATTCCGACCGGATATGGGCTTTAGTATTTATTTGTCGGAATTATTTACTTGACAGCGCAGTTTTTGTCCGAGCCGTCGTTAAATGAAGTCATGAAGCGACATTATAAATCGTTGTTACGTACTTCAAAAACATTTATCATATTAATTGGAGGTGGGCAGCTTGTATTACATTGCAGGGGTAACTGAAGACGACTTGGAGATGGGCTGTGATTTTGGATTTAATATGATAGAGCGAATAGTACTAGATGATATACTCATGGAGATTCCTCTTAAAAAAATGTGCGAGTTGGTTGCCGGGAAAAGGTTTTCTTATTTTGGGGATAAGCCTGATGTTAAGGTTACTGATTTAGTAGGCCAAAAAGCTCAGCGCTTGCAAATAGAATATGGTATTGATGTTTTGCGGGAGAATTGCCGGTCGGTGATAGTAGAGCGGGTACTCCTGCTGGCAACGTTAAAAAGAATGCGTATTAAGCTTTGGAACTTGCCGGGATGGCGGTGTGGATTAAACATAACGCCGGTCGAGCTTTTTAATCATATAGTATTGTATCACCCTCAACTGCTGCGTAGTTTGTTGGGCGAAGAAAAATACGGTGTTTGGAACCACGCGGACGACCGGGTGAATGCTTTAGGCGTTTTGAATAAATTTATTTATTTTCTAGAAGGTAACCCCGGTCTGCGACATATCGTATTTTATAATGAATTGACTTGCCCGCATTACGATGCCTCGGGCGAAATGCAATTTAACAGCAGAGGACGACTGGTTGCGTTTAATTATTTTGGCAGAGGTAACGGCCAGTCATATAAATATTACTCGCAGTTGGAAGTATGGCAAAGAACCTAGCCTGGCAGGACTTGCCCTTTAAATAAAGAAGTATATAACTTGGATAAAAATAATTAGCACAGGGGGCATGGGTGTGGACAGGCTTTGGGCACCTTGGCGTGGTGTCTATGTAGGTAAAGAACATGGCGAAGAGTGTATTTTTTGTGAAAAATTAAATGCAGGTGCCGGTAAAGACCAGGAAAATTATGTGCTGTATCGAGGCGACAAGGTGTTTGTGCTGCTGAATATTTACCCCTATAACAATGGTCATTTAATGGTGGTGCCCAAACGGCATTTGGGTGATATTGAAGAACTGACTTTTGATGAGATGCAGGAATTGTTTGCCGTTACCCAACGCATGGTCAGGGTGCAGCGCAGAGCTTTTAATCCCGATGGCTTCAATATTGGAATTAACCTGGGTAAAGTAGCGGGAGCCGGTATACCGGGCCACCTGCATGTGCATATTGTACCCCGTTGGGGCGGCGATACTAATTTCATGCCTGTGCTGAGTGATGTTCGGGTAATTTCCGAAGCCTTGGAGGCAACTTATACCAAGTTAAAACATGCATTGGAGATGGAATAGAAAGTGAGCAAAAAATCATTTCTTGACTTGAAATAGTGATTATGATAAGATAGTTCTTGCGTTGAAGAAAAAACGTAAAAATTAATGTGGTGGATGTAGCTCAGCTGGTTAGAGTACCAGATTGTGGCTCTGGGGGTCGTGGGTTCAAATCCCATCATCCACCCCAGTTTCTGGGGCGTAGCCAAGCGGTAAGGCAACGGGCTTTGGTCCCGTCATTCGTTGGTTCGAATCCAGCCGCCTCAGCCAAAGCAACTGCATTTGCGGTTGCTTATGACCTATTAGCTCAGTTGGTAGAGCACCTGACTTTTAATCAGGGTGTCCCGCGTTCGAGTCGCGGATGGGTCACCAGATATACCCCGTGATTTTTTAATCACGGGGATTTGCTTTTTCTATATACTTTTTCTATATATAAGTTTTTTAATAAAATATAACCAGGGTGCATAGTAGCAACCGGGTTTTTTTGTTCCTTTGTCACTAAATAGTGTCACACATACTCGTAGTTTTAAAGGGCATTATAAAAACATCAACAGAAAATAAAAATAATTAAAAAGGAGGTTTTTTATTTTGGCACAAGGACAAAGAACCAACAGAAAACTGGTACCGCAGGCAGCTAATGCAATGGATCAATTTAAATATGAAACCGCAGCGGAATTGGGTATTCAAAACTACCAGGGCTACCTTGGTGATCTGCCTTCAAGGATGAATGGAGCAGTCGGCGGTAACATGGTAAAGAAAATGATTGCCGCTTATGAGCAAAGCCTGGCTCAGGGACAACAGCCTCCTACTCCGCAGGTGACCAACCAGCAGCCTACTCCCTAAAGAACCAAACCGGCCATAACAAGGCCGGTTTTTTTCCATCCGCTGCATCAGCTGTTCGGCTCGCTTGTAATAGTAATATTTTCTTCACTAGCCTGAGATTTATGCACGAATTAAACTTGTTATCACGAATTTTAATAGTGTATTTTATGTTAGCCGGACTTTAATGTTGTGGATGATATTAATATTTAATGCAAAGATTCTGCGCTATGCAGGATCTTTGCATTTTTGTGCTATGATTAAATAAATGAATATGTTTCATGTATTGTTGTTTTTATGTTAATATTTAAATGCAGGCATATAATAAGATTATATATACATATTTGGGGTAATGAATATATTAGAAGGAAGTTGTGGGAGGTGTTTATTTTGGCGTTTGAAGTTTATAAACCAAGATCATCAAAAGAAGATGTGGTTGCTTTTACTAAACATCATATTAGATTGGGAGTAAAACTGGTTGATAAGCTTGGTGGTGACCGGGTTGAGGTGGCTTATGACAGGGAAACCCGGCAATTAAGAATTAAAGCGGTGAGTGTAGGCGGGCTATTGCTTAATAAAAATAAGATTGGTGCCCGAGGTATCTTTAGGTTTTTTAATCTTGAAAGTAAAAAGGGAAATTATGATGCCAGGTATGATCCTGAGGAAGAAGCTATTTTTGTTGATATGAAAGAATAAAAACACTTGTTCAGGAGATGGGCAAATGCGTACCGGTATAGCTAATTTGCCTCTGCACGGGCATCATTGTCCCCGGTGGCTTTTTGACCGGATGGTGCGCCTCAGTGCGGCCATTGTGGAGGCGGTAGTGGAGGAATTCGGGCCGCGGGAAGTGTTGCGCCGTATGTCCGATCCTTTTTGGTTTCAAGCTTTTGGCTGTGTAGTGGGCTTTGACTGGCATTCTTCAGGGTTAACCACGGTGCTTTGCGGTGCGCTGAAGCAAGGTATGGCTGAGCGGCAGAAGGATGCCGGTATATTCTTTGCGGGTGGCAAGGCTATGACATCCCGCAAAACGCCCCTTGAAATAGCTGAATATACCGACCGTTATGCACTGCCGGACAATGTGGCCAAATTGCAGTATGCCAGCCGGATGTGTGCTAAGGTAGATTCTGCGGCTGTCCAAGATGGCTACCAGATTTACCAGCATTTTTTTATGTTTACCGGTGACGGTAGCTGGGCGGTGGTCCAGCAGGGTATGGATGGCCAAAATGGCTGGGCCAGGCGCTATCACTGGCTGAGCGATAATTTGCATAACTATGTAGTGGAGCCGCATGCAGCTGTTTGCGGCCAAAACGGGCTGAATGTTCTAAATATGGTGGCCCGGGAAAGTAGTCAGGCCCGTAATGTATCGGTTTTTCAGGCTAGAGAGAAGCCGGAAAAGATTATTATGTCCTTGAAAAAGATTGCCGCCCTGCCCCGGGAGCAGTTGGCCAGGTTGGATTTACCTGCTGCTCATCCGGTGCCCCAGGCCGGCCGTATCGAAAAAACCTTGCGTTGCTTGTATGAGCTGACTCCGGAAAATTATGAGCAGCTACTGGCTGCCCGGGGGGTCGGGCCGGCCACCGTTCGGGCCTTTGCCTTGGTGGGCGAAGTGGTATACGGGGTGCGGGCCAGCTTACGGGATCCGGTGCGCTATTCTTTTGCCCACGGAGGCAAAGATGGTCATCCCTACCCGGTGGACAGACACAATTACGATCTATCTATTGAGATGTTGGAAACCGCCCTGCGGCGTGTGCGGGTTGGCGAGAGGGATAAAATGGACGCTCTTGCCCGCTTGGCTCGTTTGCAAAAGGGCTTTACTTACTAAATTGGAGGTGCGCGATATGGATAATCATCTGGCGCTTAAAGAATTATTGGATAGTCGGGCGTTTGAACGCCGGACGGTGGTGCTTTCTTCCGGTAAAACCAGCCATTATTATTTCGATGGCCGGAAGGTTTCCCTGAATCCCCGGGGGGCTTATTTAATTGCCCAAATCATTTGCGATATGCTTGAAAATGAAAATGTGGAAGCTGTGGGCGGTTTGACCATGGGAGCCGATCCCATTGTAGGGGCCTTGGGGCCGGAGGCTTACCGGAGGGGTCTTAACCTGTCTTTATTTATTGTGCGCAAAGAAGCTAAAAAGCATGGCACAAAACAGCAAATAGAAGGACCGCCCCTTCAGCCCGGTCAGCGGGTAGTTATTGTTGATGATGTCCTTACTACCGGAGGATCGATAATCCAAGCGGTGGAGGCTGTGCGGGAAGCCGGTTGTGAGGTAGTCAAGGCCATTGTCCTGGTGGATAGGCTGGAAGGTGGTACCCAGGCCTTGGAAGAGATGGGGGTTCGGGTAGAGTCTTTGTTTACTGCCGCCGACTTTGGTCTTTAGATAGGCAGTGAATGTTCTAAATAGACTTTCGACTATTAACTGTTTAATAAGCTAAATAAGGCTTCGTAAGGTAATTATATGGAGATATTTTGTCAAAATGACTATTTATATATTTGACTAATTAAAAGAAAATTCATAAACTTACATAGTAAGCCTAAAAAGGGATGCGCAGAAAAAATTTGTCACCGAATTCTCTTTTAGGGAAACGGGGGAACCACTTTGGGGTGAAATGCAATCTAACCTCGTAGGTGTGGAAAGTGAGGCAACATGTTCAAGGCGAAAGTATTCGTTACTACTATTGCACTTGGAGTATCTCTTTTTGTTTTACCCGGGGTATCTTCGGCCGATTCTTATTACACAGTAAGCCAGGGTGATACCCTATGGAAAATTTCCAGGATGTACAATACTACGGTGGAAAAAATCAGTTCACTTAATAGCCTGGGTTCCAGTATGATCCACCCCGGTCAAAACTTACTGGTCGGAACGGGTGCGAGTGATAACGTAAATGCTATACAAACCAACGGGTCAAGCTCGTTTAACCAGGCAAACCAGGTTAAACCGGTATCAAGAAGTAGTGATCGTTTGGAAGAGATTCTTGATTACTCGCACTCTTTCATTGGGGTGCCTTATGTTGCGGGAGGCGGTTCACCCGGCGGTTTCGATTGTTCGGGCTTTACCAAATACGTATTTGCTCATTTTAATATTGATTTGCCCCGTACTGCTGCCGGCCAGTTCAGTGCAGGGCAGGCTGTACCGGCAAGTGAAGCCAAGCGTGGTGATTTAGTGGCTTTTAAAACCGGTAGTTACATATCGCACATTGGTATTTACATTGGTGGTGACAAGTTTATAAGTGCCACTTCCAGCAAGGGGGTTGCCGTCACTTCAGTTTATGGTCCGTATTGGCATGACCACTTTTTGGGCTTTTCAAGAATCATATCCTTATAAATAAGAAACATATCATTAAAAGCCAACCTGGATCAAACGGGGGGGCTTTTTTCCCCTTTAAACTGTTCCAGCCAACAGGCAGGTTTAGATAACGGGGATTTTTACCTCTAATATTGTTTTGGGCTCAGGGTTATTAAGTAATACCTCCACTATAAAATAGCTATAATATTTTTTTATGGCTGTGGCCAGGCCGAATGTGCGTAGTCCATATTTATCAAAAGTCTGTACCAAGCTGCCGTATATTGTGGCTTCCAGTATTAAGCGGTTGCTTAGCTCGGTGTGATTGACGCCTGCCAGTACTTGTTGGACATGTTCACTGAATTCATTTAAAGCGGGTGTAAGGGGCGAAATATCATATTCTATATATTCTTCTACTATGTCGATCATATAGCCATCTCCCATGGTATTATTTGTAATATATTACCATACTTGGAAATAAATTTCTAGCATTAAAAATAAAGCCGTGCTGATAATTTAATTAACAAGAGTAACTTTTTATGAAAACACTGCCGGCAAGCTGTGTTAAACAATAAAAGGCAGTTAGTGAAAGGTGCTAGAATGTATTATGTTTATATACTAATATGTGCTGACGGTACTTATTATACCGGCTATACAACAGACCTGGTCAGGCGGCTTCAAAAGCATAACTCGGGGCAGGGCAGTAAATATACCAGGTCTCGCTTGCCGGTAGAACTGGTGTACTATGAAGTGCTGCCGGATAAAAGCAGTTCGCTGCAGAGAGAAATGGCTATAAAAAAGCTTTCCAGGCGGGAAAAAATAATGCTGGTTGCTAAACCGCCAAAGGAGCGGCATGGCGGTTGGTAAAGTAAGAAAGGTGGTGAAGTGCCCGGTGTTAATAATCAGTGCTTGTCTTGCCGGGGAAAAGTGTCGCTATAACGGTGATGGATTTGATTACCCCGCATTGCGGAAACTGGTGGAGGAAGGTAAGGCTATACCTGTTTGCCCGGAGGTATTGGGCGGCTTGCCCGTACCCAGAGATCCCTGTGAGATAGTGGGCGGTAACGGCTTTGATGTGCTGGATGGCAAGGCCCAAGTGGTAACCAACCGGGGTGCTGAAACGACGGACGCATTTATGCGGGGAGCCGATCGGGTAGTGGCTTTGGCGAAAAAAAACGGTACTCGCGTGGCTATTTTAAAAGAGCGCAGTCCTTCCTGTGGCAGCACGATGATTTATGACGGCACATTTAAAAACCGCAGGATTTCCGGTTGTGGCTGTACTGCTGCAGCGCTGCTCAGGGAGGGTGTCCGGTTATACTCGGAGGAAAACTATGAGTGTGGGGTCAGACCTTGACATTTGATATTTATAATGTCAAATGTCAAGGTCTGACCCCGGTTTCTCTTGACGTTATGGAGCCCCGGGTTTATAATGAATGCAAACAGCTGTTCTTAAATTTTAGCCGGGGGGACTTTTATGCAGGCAAATGCAACCGTACGGCAAACCTATGGACGGCTGTTGGCCATAGTGTCGGAGATGGTCAACAAGCTGAAAACGGAGCCGGAAACTGATATCAAAGCAAACTTGGTTCTAATTACAAAGGTTGACAGCAATGTAAGTTCTAAAAGCTTTATGGATAAGGTTATGTGCTACCTGGTAAAAGAAGAAACCATACCGGAGCAACTTATTGGTTATGGCGTTTGTGCTCTGGCCATATTATACTTGCTGGGCAGTATGGCCCGCGCATTTATTTAAATTAGGAAGACAGCGAGGGAGGAAGTTCAAGATGCCTGCTAAGGATGAATTGCAACCGATTGACGGGGCACGGATTGATGACCGGCAGTTTAATGAACAGCCTTGGTTGGCCAAACAATGGGCCGGGCAGGCGGAGGCCCCCGGTGATTTAGATGAAAGGGCTGCAATCTTGCTATGGTTGTCCCGGCTGCCCTTAAAAAAACAAGCGGTGGCTATTAGCGCTTGCTTCGACCGGGACAGGCTGTTGGAGCATTTACTGAACAGGGAGGAATTTGGCGCTGTTCTTAATTTGTTGTATAGCGATTTAGCCTGTTGGCTGCCGGATGTAAGCGAGTTTAATGATTTAAAATGGTTATTGTCCGGGCTGTTGCAGGTGAAAAAACAATCGGTTGGTAAAAAGGCCCGGGTGGTATTGCATACGCCGTCCGGCAGCCGGGCTTGGGAAAGCACTGCCATGCTGGGGGCGCTCATGGAAGATGCCCTTGGCGCTGCTGCTGCAGCCTGGGTGCGCTGTTTGTGCGGTCCCGGGGGGGGACACCGGGTGCTGGAAATTCCTTTGGCCTTTGCCGACCGGGAACTAGCGCAAGCGGTAATTAGTGAGCTGGTCCAGGACCCGCAGGCACTGACTCTGTTGATGGAGGATATGCGCCCGCAGCCGGCTGATATTGGGCTGTCCCCGGAGGAGTTTGTGGCGTTTCTGCAAAGAGGTGCTGAGGTCGTTCGGTATTGCCAACATACGATCACAAAAGGGGTCAGACCTTGACAATTGACACTGAACTTCGTGATCACAAGACGGGGTCAGACCTTGACATTTGACACTGAACTTCGTGTCAAATGTCAAGGTCTGACCCCGTCTTGGTTGGCTGACCCCTTTCCTGCGCTACTGTTTGCGCATGCGCAGTGATTTGGGGGTTACCTCCAGCAGTTCGTCGTCAACGATAAATTCCATGCATTGCTCCAGGCTCATTAACCGGGGAGGTGTTAGCTTGGTTGAAACCTCTGAGGTGGAACTACGCATATTGGATAATTGTTTCTTCTTGCAGACATTGATGACCAAGTCCCCCGGCCTGGAGTTCTCACCTGCGATCATGCCCCGGTAGACCGGCACTCCGGGGCCGATAAACAATTCGCCTCGCTCCTGGGCATTTTCCAATCCGTACGCAGTGGAATCGCCGTTTTCAAAGGCCACCAGCGAGCCTCTGGAACGCGTGTAAATTTCACCCTGATAAGGTGCGTAATGGTGAAAAGCATGGTGCATAATACCCAGTCCCTTGGTGTCGGTCATGTATTCCGAGCGGTAGCCGAACAAGCCCCGGGTGGGTATGTGAAAAATTAGTCGTACCTGCCCGTTATCCTTGTGCTGCATGTTAATGATCTCGCTTTTGCGTGGTCCCAAGCGCTCCATGACTATTCCTACATATTCTTCCGGTATATCCAAAGTTAATTCCTCAACCGGTTCGCTTCTAACTCCGTCGATGATTCGCTCTACAACCTGCGGGCGAGATATCTCAAACTCATAGCCCTCCCGGCGTAAATTTTCAATTAGGATGGACAGGTGCAATTCCCCGCGGCCGGATACCAGAAATGTATCGGGTGTTTCAGAGGCAGCCACGCGCAGGCTGACGTCAGATTCCAGTTCTCGAAACAGCCTTTCACCCAGTTTGCGAGAGGTAACGTAAGTGCCCTCCCGGCCTGCAAAGGGGCTTTTATTAACGTGGAAGGCTATCGCCACAGTGGGTTCATCAATACTTATAAAATTCAGCGGCACCGGGTTTTCCGGGTCGGCAATGGTGTTGCCCACATTAATGTCTTCAAGGCCTGTTACCACTACAATGTCACCTGTTGTGGCTTCCTCCACGGGTATTTTTTTTAGCCCGCTAAAAATAAAAAGCCCGGAGACACGCTGGCGCTGCATTTCCCTGCCGGCTTTAAGTACGGCCACATCCTGCTTGAGTCTAATGGTGCCGTTTTGAATGCGTCCTACGGCTTGCCGTCCCACGTACGTATCGTAATCAATCAGGGTGACGCCTAACTGCAGTGGCGCTTCAGGCTTTCCCTTTGGCGCGGGTATTCTTTCCGCGATCATGTCGAATAAAGGTTTTAAGTCCGAACCAGGGGTACCGGGGTCTAAAGTAGCTGTGCCGCTACGGGCATTGGTATAGATTACCGGGAATTCCAACTGCGCGTCGCTGGCCTCCAGCTCAATAAATAAATCCAATACTTCATCGATAACTTCAGTTGGACGGGCGTGCAGCCGGTCAATTTTATTAATTACTACAATGGGAGCCAGGCCGGCCTCCAGCGCTTTGCGCAATACAAAGCGGGTCTGCGGCATGGGACCCTCAAAGGCGTCCACTAATAGCAGTACCCCGTCCACCATCTGGACAATGCGTTCTACTTCGCCGCCAAAGTCGGCGTGGCCGGGGGTGTCCACGATATTAAGCTTGTATTGGCCGTATTGCACAGCTGTATTCTTGGCCATAATGGTGATGCCCCGCTCCCGCTCCAAGTCGTTGCGGTCCATAACACGTTCCTCTACGACCTGCTTTTCGTGGAAAACGCCGCTTTGTTTGAGCATGCCGTCCACCAGGGTTGTTTTGCCGTGGTCAACGTGGGCAATAATGGCTAAATTGCGAATCATGTTTTTATTCATGCTGTATATCCTTTCCGGGCATCTTTCATTGGTTTACCTAAATGATATTACTCTTTTTTAGCATTTTTTTCAACAGGCAAGCAGTACGGCATACATTTTAGATGCATCTTTATCAAAATGGAACGGAAATAAAGAATAAAAACTCTTGAAGCTGTTGCAACAACTTCAAGAGTTCAAATGTTCTCCTGTTGCCCTATAAAGTTATCTTCTTGATTTCGTTCAGGTTATCCAGCTTATACATTTTAAGTTGCTGCTCGGATATGGTATATAGCACATCTTCTATATATAACGAGCGGCTGACGGTGTCATAGTAACTTTCGCCGTTTTGGCTGACCCGGTGCTCCAGCTTGCCTTGCAGCTTGACGCCCTCTTCGGGGGAGATGGCAAATACATAAGCTCCCTGCCATTCAGGGTAGTAGGGCAGCATGCGTTTTGTATCCATTGGCATGATGCGCCAGGTTGACCCGTAGCTAACCGGTATAACCAGCAGGTTCTTTTCCTTGCAGAACAATACCGCCCGGTGGTCGTGGCGTGCCGCTGAATCGGAATCATCTCGGTCTACCACGTACTTGGCTATTTCGCGGGGTGCTGCCGGGTTGGTCACATCAAACAGGGCAATTTTTACGCCCTGCTCCTGGGTGGGCGGGGGTATAATCATGCTTTTTTCGGTAAGGGGCTGGGGTGCCGGTACCGTGGAAACCTCCCGGCCAATGCCAATTAAGTGGTTATCATCGTATGGCTGCAGGTAATTTGAATAACCCGGTATTTTAAGCTGACCCAGTAATTTGGGCTGCTGCGGGTTGGCCAGGTCGACCACAAACAACGGGTCGGTTTGCCGGAAGGTTACCAGGTAAGCCCGGTTGCCCATGAACCGAGCCGAGTAAATTCTTTCCGACGGGGCCAGGCCCAGCAACTGCCCGGCTATTTTCATTTTATCATCCAGTACATAAATATTGTTTCGGGTGGCGGGCGCAGTGGTGGACAAAAAACCCTCCGAGGTGGTAGCGATGCGGAAATAACCGTTATATTCATCCATAGAGAACTGGTTCAATACGCGCCCGTTTACTTCACCCTGGCCACGGTATTCCACTTGGCAGCCTAATAGTGCCATTTTATGAATGACGGTTTTGTTCCGCTCCCGGACCATATCCCGTTGGAATTTGTACATGATTTCCCTTATTTTTTCTTCCAGGGCAGCCGCTTGCCGGTAGTTCAAGCTGTTTAAGTGTTCCTCCAATATACTTTCGGCTTGCCGGGTCTTTTCTGCGTAGCCATGATCCGAATCCCGCACAGCTCTTATTTGCCGGGCGATATCAGCCGGTACGAGGTCAGCCAGTCCGTCCAGCAGCTTTTGGGTGTAGAGGGCGTAATCAGGCATTTTGTCGCCGGTCAGGTATAGGTGGCCGGTGGATGCAAATATGTTCTGAGAAGTACCGGTTAAAAATGTTTTGCTTTGCACCTGATCGGCATTATCTTGCATATTTAAAGACAGTATCAGCGTATAATTGTAGGCATTATCCGGGCTATTGAAATAGTGGATGCTTGAGACGGCAATGGTACGCTCCTGGCCGTCGATGATTAGCTTGGGCAATACCACTTTATTTTGCTTGCTAGCCGGTTCGTAGCGGTAAGCGGGGGTGTGTACCACCGCGTACACGTCCGAGCCAATCATCCGCGAGGTGAGGTAATAACCGCTGCATTTTACTTCCTTGACCAGCACAGGCTTTTCCCGGTTGGCCACTCTATATTTGTGCATGAACATCAGGTCTTTTTCCGGGCTGCAACCGAAAACCACCAGCGTGTCGCCGTTAATAAAAGCTTCCACGGGCTGCCCTTTAAAATGTATTGTGGACAGTTTCTTACTCTTCGCAGCCGGGTAAGCTTTAATAATAGATAGCTTTTGGCTGCTAATTATATACAGGTATTCACCGTCTGTTTTCACCTTGTCTGCTTCGTCCACGCCCTGTACTTGGTTGTTTGTGCCGGAGTAGTCGGATGCACCGGCGTCGCGGGCGGTCTTCTGATTGGCCGTATTGTTCTTAAGCACGGCTTCGGGAGCAGCCGCAACCGCGCGGTCTTCAATGGCTGCTCCGTAGCCCATGGCAAACTGGCGGGCCAGCCGGGTATTTTGCCCAATATAATTTACCAGTTCCTCGTAGCTTTTAAACGTGGCCGGCTCTGCAGCCGCTGATTGGCTCGTCCCGGCAGAGAACCCTGCCAGCAAAACGATCATTGCCGTCAGCACGGCCAGCAAGCCGTACCAGACCTTCCGTAACGACATAATCATTACCTCCTTATTTATGTGCTTTTACATGCTGACGAGAGCGGTGGGAAAAAGTTCCCCTGGTACCGCCGGTACTGTGCGTATAAAGTTGTATGATGAGCGGAACTTTCTACTTTATTTAACATAAAATAATATAACTAGTCAGTTATAAGGAGGGGAAATCCAGTGTCCGTTCATTTAATCAAAAACGGCGATACCCCGGCCCGGATAGCCGGCCGGTATGGTATTCCTGAGCGGTGGCTTTATAAAGCCAATGATTATTTTGATTTTGACGATATTAAGCCAGGCCGGCGGGTATATATTCCTGAATATGAATACGACTATTACGACTACCCCAGAGAATGGGGTCGGCATAAGTACTACGATGGTATACGTTATGACATTCGGACCGGGCGCAAGCATTTTCGCCCCGGGGAAAATGTGTCCATCATATTCAGTTATTGCAACCTGTCCGATAAACCCAAAAGACTTCGCTATGATGACGCCCGTTTATTCGATTTTAAATGCTTGCGTAGCGGAAGAGATATCTGGCGATGGTCTGAAAAAAATAAATATAGTTACGGCGGCCGAAGCATGCTGCTCCAGCCGGGGGAATGCCGCACTTATAATGGATATTGGGATTTATGCGACCGGGAGGGCTATCATGTGAAGCCCGGTTCATATATACTCAGAGCGCATGACCTGTCGCGGGAGTTAAGGAATCAATTTGTGGATACAGGGTTGGAGGTGCTCAAATCCAATGATCAAAGTATGATTATTTCGGGGAATGACACTTGCTCTAAGTCCAATATGTTGATTAATCCCAGCCTGGATATGTGGACTGATAGCAGCACACCGGCAGGGTGGTCGGCCCAAAATGTTAACAGGGCAACCCAGGAACGTTCCGGCAGGTATGCGGCCGAGTTGGGCGCACGGCCTATAGACCAGGCGCTGCTTGCTCAGATTATTGGCGCTGCTCCCGGCCGGTCTTACCGAGTTTCTTTTTGGGCGATGGAGGTTGTGCGCACAGGTAATAATAATAATTTTGACCTGGAGGTTACCGTACACTCTCTGGATCAGCAAGGTCGCCAAATCGGCCGGGTAGGTTCGGTTTTTAAACCCGATCGGTTGCCCGGCAATGCCTACCGGCAGTATTCCTTTGAAACGGGCCGGCTGCCCGCGAGCACTAAAGGCCTCCAATTGCGGTTTGTATTCCGGCCCCGGTCCGGAAATACAAATAAGGTAAGGATAGAAGATGTGGAATTGACCTGCCTTAATTAACGTAATTTAAATAAAAACCCGCAGTAATGTTAACTTGACACGGCGGGTTTATTTTTGCTTTTACTAAACAATAAATGTGGGCATGGATGTCCAATAAAAACTAAAAATTTTTTATCAAGTTACAAAATTCGATTAAATCCCCAAAGGTAACTTGGACAGTAATGTGTAATTACCCAAGTATCGGGGGGGGGAAACCGAATATGAAAAACCCATATTTTCAGTTCACTTTTCGTATATGCACACTTTATGCCGTTTTCGGCATTTTATGGCTAATATTATCAGATTACCTGATTTATTTGCTTGCAGACAATCAACAACAGATAATGCGAGTGTATACATACAGGGGCTGGATTTTTGTTGTTATCACCAGCTTTCTGTTGTATGTTATATTGTGCCGCTCTTTGCAGGTTCGCGAACAGGCGGAAAAAGCTCTCCGGGAATCGAAAGACAAATACCGTACTGTTTTTGAAACCACCGGCAGCGCTACAATGATTGTTGAGGAAGATGCCATAATGTCCTTAGTTAATGCCGAATTTGAAAAACTTTTCGGTTATACTAAAAAGGAATTGGAAGGTAATAAAAGCTTGATTGAACTTCTTGTAGAAGAGGATAAGGAAAGAATAAGAGAGTTTCATCGCATACGAATGATTGACCCGAGCGCTGCGTTAAGGAACTATGAGGCACGGCTTATGGATAAACAAGGTAATATTAGAGATGTCATTTTAACTGTGTCCATGATTCCGCGGACCAAGAAAAGAGTGGTCTCCCTTTTGGATATCACTGAACGAAAACAATTGGAGAATAAATTAAAAAAACAACACGACCGTCTCGATGAATTGGTAAAAGAGCGTACGGCCGAATTACAGCAGGAAATTATTGAGCGCAAAAGGGCGGAGCAGGAAATAAAATATAGATTAGAATTTGAAAAACTTATCACCACTATATCAACCAAATTTATTAACCTTGCGCCAAATGAAATTGACAGTGGTATAAAAAATGCTCTACGGAAAATCGGACAGTTTGCCAATATGGATCGTTGCTACGTTATATTGTTGTCGGAAAATAGAAAAATGCTGAATAATATCTATGAGTGGTGCGCCGGCGGAGTCGAACTGCAAATGGAGAAATGGCAGGGGATATCCATTGATGATATCCCGTGGTGGATGGAGAAACTTAGCCGTCTGGAAAACATATCGTGTTATAGAGTTGTCGATCTGCCGCCCGAGGCATACGCGGAAAGAGAAATCCTGATGGCGCAGAATGTTAAATCAATAGTAGCGGTTCCGTTAATCTATGGCAAGTCGCTTTTGGGTTTTCTTGGCTTTCAAGCAGTGCGGGCAGAGAAAAATTGGTCGGAGGAAGTTATTGCGCTGCTCAAAATAGTAGGGGAAATTGTTGTTAATGCGCTGGAACACAAGTGGGCGGAGCAGACGTTGGCGGAAAGTGAGGAGCGCTACCGGGGGATGGTCGATCTGTCACCTGAAGCGATTGCGGTGCTTAGTGAAGGCAAGATTGTTTTTGTAAATAATACGGCTGCAAAACTTTCCGGGTTAAATAGCCCAAGAGACATGATTGGGAAGCCATTGTTGGAATATGTTCACCCGGATTTTCGAAAAATAGCCAATGAACAGGCATGGCAGGCGCTGGAAAAGGGGAGCACCACTCTATTTATTGAAATGAAGTGGATTCGGAATGATGAGACAGTCCGGGATGTGGAGACAGCGGTAGTTCCATTGACCTTGTCAGGAAAACCGGCGGTGCAAGTTGTGATTCGTGACATCACCGAGCGTAAACAATTAGAACAGGAAATGGCCCGTCTGGACCGGTTGAACCTGGTCGGAGAAATGGCGGCCGGTATCGCCCATGAGGTCAGAAATCCCATGACTACCGTGCGCGGTTTCTTACAATTATTTAGGGGTAAAAAAGAGTTTACTCAATCCAGGGAATATCTTGATATGATGATTAAAGAACTTGATATGGCTAATTCAATTATTTCAGAATATCTTGCACTCGCTAAAAACAAAGCTGTAAATCTGAAGGTGCAAAGCCTCAACTCCATAATTGAAGCCCTATTTCCGCTAGTTCAGGCAGATGCCATGCTTGCCGATAAATACGTTCAAATTGAACTGGGGGATATTCCCGATATTTTTTTAGACAAGAAAGAAATTAACCAACTAATGCTAAACTTTGTTCGTAACGGCTTAGAAGCTATGTCTGCCGGTGGGAGTGTGACCATAAGGACTTTCCTGGATGACGAAGCGGTAGTTTTGGCGGTGCAGGATCAGGGTAAAGGGATGGAACCTGAAGTACTTAATAAACTAGGGACCCCTTTTTTTACTACCAAAGATAACGGGACAGGCTTGGGGATGGCTGTTTGCTACAGCATTGCCGCCAGGCATAAGGCAACCATTAATGTACAAACAAGCCCTCAAGGGACAACTTTTTCTGTGCGATTTAAATGCGTATAAAGGCTATTTTTGTAAACCTAAAATTTCGCCAACCCGACCTGTCAACAGACAGCAAAGAACTGTCACTTTTGCAGCCTGTTGACACTATTTTTTATAAGTGTAAAATGTGTTTGGGGGTAGGTGGGATGGATACATCAGATTCAAAACTATGGACAAAAGATTTTATTATAATTTCGGCAGCGAATTTTTTTGTTGGTTTAACCTTTTATTTATTGATGACTAATATAACCGTTTATGCTATTGAAGAATTCAATGCTTCACAAAGTAAGGCAGGTCTTGCTTCCAGTATATTTATCATCGGTGCGCTTTTTTTTCGCCTTTTTGCAGGCAAATATATTGAGTCAATTGGACGTAATAGGTTGCTTTTCGGAGGTTTGTCCTTATTTTTGATATCGGTGCTGTCTTATTTTCCAGTGGAAAACCTGAACTTGCTTTTGTTTGTGCGTTTTATCCACGGGGCGGCCTATGGTGTTTGCACGACAGCCATGGCAACAGCTGTAATGGACATTATTCCGCGAAAGCGCCTGGGAGAAGGAACAAGTTACTATTCCATGAGCGCTACTCTGGGTACGGCCATTGGACCCTTCGTAGGTGTTCTTATCAGCCAGCATGCAGGTTTTACAATGGTATTTGCAGCCTGTACCATCTTTTCTTTAACCAGCATAATCATATCTTTATTTTCACATATACCTGAAGCCCGGGTAAATAAAAAACAGCTTGAGGATATGAAAGGTTTTCAATTTAAAGATTTCCTTGAAGTTAAGGCTATTCCTATTTCTATAATTATCGCCTGTATGGGCTTTTTATACTCCGGCGTTATGTCATTTCTTACTTCTTATACAATGGAGATTAACTTAATTGGTGCGGCTAGTTTCTTTTTTCTTATCTATGCTGTGTTCATATTAATTTCCAGGCCATTCACCGGTCGGTTGTTTGATATTAAAGGGGCGAATCCGGTTATTTATCCGGCGCTGATAACTTTTGCGTTGGGTCTGCTATTACTCAGTCAAACCCGGCACAGTTTTACTTTGCTGATGGCCGGGGGGATAATTGGCCTTGGATATGGGACGATGGTATCTTGCTGCCAGGCCATTGCGATAAAGGAATCACCCCGGCATCGCATTGGGCTTGCCACGTCAACCTTTTTTATTTGCCTGGATGGAGGGGTGGGAATTGGTCCTTTTATGCTGGGATATATGATTCCTATAGTTGGTTTTCGCGGCATGTATATGGCACTGGCTGCTTTGGTATTGGCATGCGTCTTTTTATACTATATATTGCACGGCAATAAGGAGTCACGGAAACAAGGGGACGATTATGCTACTTCCTGTCGCTAATAACTACAACTTACTTTAATTTCGCTCCGGATGAGTTTTATGGAGAACCTGAATGGATCAAGAAGATTATGAACTGAATGATATGAAAGTATTAGCAAGATATATTTTGTAAGATAGTATAAAATACCTGTTGCAAAATATCATTTAAAGTGATATTATTACAAATGTCGCCGCAACAATAGCGGTGCAATAAACTAAACGAGTATAAAACTGGTAAAAGAAGAACAAGCTCAAAGGCAACCACAAATTGCCATTGACACAGACGGACACAAAGTGCTATAATACAATTCCGGTCGCAAAACGGCCGCACGGTCCTTGAAAACTAAACAGTGCAAACGAGATGCAAAACGGGCGTCGTTCGTG
>JAENYS010000018.1 GCA_016841645.1 Desulfoscipio geothermicus
AGGTCTTTAGTAATACCCTTATAATGGAAAAGTGCTTTTATGCAACACTAGTGATTTAGTATACAGGTTTGTCAGAAGTCTTACCATTATTAGAGCAGCCTGTAGATGCTTTTAATCAATTTAGTGTACAAAATAATTTAGTATTGCCATACGATAAACCGGATATTGAACAGTTAATTCAAGTAAATACTACAGTAAGAACTTTAAGCACAAGAGTCATTCAGACACCCATAGCAGCATCGCTTGAGGAACAGCGGTTAACTGGTTGGAAGTTTGTTGTTGAAGGTCTATTGAAACTTAGACTAAAATATGTCGCAGATATATCTACCCAGAATGTTCACGGAGCTCATTTTAACGTACCATTCAGTACGTTTATCATCTTACCGCCTGATTTTGAGGAAGATATACCTGTTAACGTTGAAAGTTATGTAGAAGCCGTTTATGCACAGCCTTTAGGCAAACGGAAAATATTTTTTAATGCAACTCTATTGCTGGTGTTCAGCAGTGGCTGAGAAAGTGGGGGTTTGTAATGCCAACAAAAAAAAATTCACTCGTTCAGGAAATAGGGGTAGCAGAAGAGCTACCGTCAAATCCTCTATATTTTACTCAGATTTCTATCCCTGAAACAGTCACGATCCCGGCGGAAAAACCCGATATGGAAGCGATTTTATCGTGTATGGTCGAAGCTATCGTAATGAGTACCCGTTTGATAGAAACACCTTGTATGAAATCGTATGAAGGGCAGTTATTAAGCGGGCGCAAATTGGTAATTGAGTTGAAATTAGATCAAAAAGTAACCTACGTAGCCGACAGCGTTAGTCAAAGCGAGCATTCCGCCCATTTTGAAAATTTGTATAACAGCTTGTTCGTTGTAGTCCCACAAAGAGTCGGTAATATACCAATCGAAAATCTGTTCAAAAAGGGTAGAATTAATGTTACGCCCTACATTGAGGATATTTACTGTGAAATGCTTGACAGCAGGCATATTTTTAAAAATACAACCCTTTTGCTAAATGTTACTTTTCCGGTCTGAGCTACAGACAATTAATTAACAGTCTTTGTACTGGACGTAAAGGAGGTCCAATAGATGCCCGTTTTACCGAGATTTACCGGAATAGCGCCTGGCGCTATAACATTTATTGGCAATACGCTAGGACTTAGCAAGGATACAAATAATAACTTGCCTGGAACTCGAAATGCTATTGGTGCATTTATTACTACTAACACAGCACTGCCGGTACCGGCCGGCTGGGGTGGTGTTGTTAATCTTGGCAATAACGAGAATGTCACCTTAAACTGGCCGGAGAACAGTTCAAGTGCAATTTTAAACATCCCATCTGGTAGTGTTGTTCTGTATGCCGAATTGATTTGGGGAGGGAGTGCGCGTGTACTGGGAGAAGACGTAACAGCTTCTATAAATAACTCTATCAACTTAACTACTCCTCAAGGCACATTTTCCATAACTCCGAGCATTGATACTACTACCGGAATTTTTAATTTTATTGTAGATCCTACAAGATTGTTCTATTTACGTTCGGCAAACGTCACAAGCTATATTCTAACCGGGGGATCTGGAACCTACACCGTAGGGGAAGTTCCATCTACGATAATAGGATCGGATAACACCAATAACCACGCTGGATGGACGCTTGCTGTAGTTTATGAAAATCTTTCGTTACCAATGCGCAGTCTCTATCTTGGCGTAGGCGGGGAGCTTATCAGTACGCTTTCACCACCTCTTGATATAACGGTCACCGGGTTTGTTACACCACCTTTAGGTCCTGTAAACGGACGCGTTTTATTAAGTGCCCAAGAAGGGGATGCAGTCTTTGTTAATGACCAGGCCTTGTTTGGCCCGGATACTCTCTCCCTTACAGCTCTATCCGGTCTCAACAATCCGGTAGATAATTTTTTTGCTTCCCAAATTAATATTGCCGATCCCAACAATCCAAGCGTGGGACAAATCGATACATCGGGAAGTTTTGGCAATAATAACCATGATGCTTTCGCAGGCACTGATGTTTTTGCGGGACGACAGGGGTGGGATATTACAAGTGTGGATGCCACGCCAGCTCTAGTAAACGGTCAATTATCAGCTGTATTAAGATTAACCACCCAAGGCGATATTTATCTGACCAATGGAATTGGTATCCAAGTGGATGTGGCGGCACCAAATATAGAACCTACTAAATTCGTCGACAAAGCGTTTGCTGAGATCGGAGATACCCTGACCTATACAGTAGTAATCCCAAATAACGGACCTGAAGACGCCCTAAATGTAACTGTCATAGATATACTCCCTGTAGGAACAACCTTTGTGTCAGGAAGTTTTGAAGTAGACGGCAGTCCGGTACCGGGTGCCGACCCTCTACTTGGTGTCAATATTGGTACCATAACCTCCGGCGGCTCCAAAACAGTAACTTTTGAGGCTACCGTCGATTTTCAACTTCTTCCCGTCACCCTGATTAACTTGGCAACCATAAATTATGAATACGTGCCCTCCCCAGGACTGCCGCCCATACCAGGAGTAGCCTTAACCAATGAGGTAACCACCCAGGTAAATGATGTTCAGCTGACTTTAGTTAAAACCGTCGATAAGCCCTTTGTCCAAGTGGGAGATACTTTGACCTATACATTGGTGGCAACCAATATCGGGACAATCCCTTTTACCAACGTAAATTTCCAGGACTTTGACCCTCCGGGGACGTCCTTCGTGCCTGATAGTGTCTTTATAGACTTTATCGCCCAGCCGGGGCTTGATCCCAATGTGGGATTTCCCTTAGCAGACCTCCTCCCCTTGGCTTTTACTACTGTGAGCTTCTCCGTTACCGTAAATTCTGTGCCTGTCCCCAATCCCACAACTGATATTGCATCACTGACCTATGACTTTCAGGTGGATCCCAGTCAGCCGGTAGAAACCCGGACCCAAGATAGTAATCCCGTTGACTCTCTGGTAGTTTTGGGAGAACTCACTGCGGATAAAAGTGTGGATAAAGAGTATGCCGATGTTGGTGATACATTAACCTATACGATTGTTGTTGCTAATTCAGGGAATGTTGCTGCAACCAACGTAGTTTTAACCGATCCAATTCCCAACGGGACCAGTTTCGTCACCGGGAGCGTGACCATTGACAGTATATCCCAGCCTGCTGCCGATCCTGCCCTGGGCATTGCGCTCGGTACGATGCTGCTTGCCGAGACACGAACAGTTAGGTTTCTAGTCACGATAGGCCAAATACCTGTTCCGAATCCGATTCCTGACACAGCTGTGGTTGATTATCAGTATCTTATCGACCCGCAAGGTCCGCTGGTAAGCAAGTCCACACCAAGTAATACTGTAGAAACCTTGGTAAGTAATGTTGATCTTTTAGCCGAGAAATCTGTGGATAAAGAGTATGCCGATATTGGCGATTTCTTGACTTATACGATTACCTTGACCAATAACGGCAATACTTCGGCAGATAATGTGGTTGTAACCGATCTGATTCCGGACGGAACCAGCTTTGTTCCGGACAGCGTAGTAATTGATACTATACCGCAGCCGGGAGCTAACCCGAGTACAGGTATAAATATAGGCAGTATTGCTTCCGGAATCACAACTGTAATTATATTCGAAGTAATAGTGGAAGCAATATCCCTTGTCAATCCTATCCCTGATAGTGCGAGTATAGATTATGAGTACACTGTTGACCCACAGCAGCCGCCAGTAAGTGTTTCAATCACTACCAATACTGTAACTACTCAGATAAATCATGCCGAAGTAGTTGCCGAAAAGGCTGTAGATAAGTCTATCGCTGAAGTTGGTGATGTGCTGACCTACACCATTACGCTCGAAAATACCGGTAATGTACCTGCAAATGTAATACTGGTAACCGATCCCATACCCAACGGAACCATCTTTGTTCCTAATAGCGTCACAATTAACGGTATTCCTCAGCCAGGTGTAGATCCGGCTTTAGGAATTAACATTGCCGGTATCCCTGCTGGGGCAACTTATGTGGTAAGCTTTCAAACTACCATAGTTAGCCTGCCTGTACCCAACCCCATTCCCAACAGTGCTACGGTAGCTTATCAATATACCGTAGACCCGCTCCTGCCCCCGATTGTTGTTACAACCACCACTAATATAGTAACAACCCAGGCTGAGATTGCGGAATTAACATTATTTAAGAGTGCGGATAAAGCAATCGCCGCAGTAGGGGAAACTATAACCTATTCCGTCGTAATCTCCAATACGGGGACGGTTCCTGCCGATAACATTATTTTTACTGATCCGCCTCCGACGGGAATAAGTTTCATTGTGGACAGTTTAACTATCGATGGAATAGTTCAACCGGGAGCAGACCCAACCGCAGGAGTAAATATCAGCAGTCTGTCTCCAGGCGGTTTTCGCACTATCACGTTTGATGTCACTGTTAGTTCTGTACCATCTCCGAATCCAACCATCAACACTGCCAGTGCCACCTTCCAGTTTCTGATCGATCCTGCCGGTCCTTTGCTGACGAGAACCGCCGTTAGCAATCCGGTGCCGGTGTTGATTGTAAGTGCTTTTCTCCAGCTGATCAAAGCAGTGGATAAAGAGGTTTCCAACGTTGGCGACATCTTAACTTATACCTTTGTCATAAGGAATACGGGAACGGTAACTGTTAATAATGTCATTTTCAGTGACCAACCGCCGCCGGGAACCAGCTTTATCCCCGATAGTTTTGCTATTGACAGCATTATCCAGCCTGGGGAAAATCCCTCATTGGGCGTAAGTCTGGGCAGTATAGATCCGGAAGATACAGTTAATGTAAGCTTTAGAGTATCAGTTGATTTTATTCCCTGCCCGCCGGAATTAATAAATACAGCAACTGTTGATTTTGATTATATCGTGGAATCCGGACGTCCGCCCCTGACTGGCTCTTCTACCAGTAACCCTGCAGAAACTGATGTAGGTTTGCGAATTTTTAAACAATTAAGTGTTCAGGAAGTACTGGAGATTCCCGTAATGAAGCCGGATATTGAAGAAATCCTTGATATTGCGGTTAAATTTGAAATCATATTGACTAAAGTAAAGCCGACCCCGATAGGAGAATCCTATGAGGGCCAGGTGCTGACCGGCTGGAAACTAATTGTCGAAGGCAAGTTAAAGCAAATAGTGGAATATATCGCGGCCAAACCGAGCCAGCCTATCCACGCTGCGCACTTTGAGGTTCCCTTCAGCACTTTCTTAATATTGCCGGAAGATTATAACCAGGAACCCCTAAAAGTAAAAGGGTCTATTGAAGATGTGTTTTACACTCTTCAAGATAATAGGACAATTTTCAAGAATGTAACATTATTAGTCGAAGGTTTTATATAATGTACCCATAGATTCAGACAAAGATTTATAAAATCTAACCCAACTTAAACTTTAGCGAATAATGGCCTTGAATCTATAGCAGATAAGACAGGATTCAAAAAACCTTTTATTTTTACGGCTTGAGCTATGATATTGAATAAAATCTGATAAAAATGCTCAACCCCTACTTTAGCTCTAAAGTCGCTCATACTGTTATGTGATGGTATGCGTTGTGAGCAGCCAGCAGAAATAAAATTTATGAAAAATAAGTCAGGGTTTCATATTATACCAATATATACCTGTAGCTTACACCATATATGTACTACCATTTTAACATCTTAATGCATATTCTGTATTAGCAAGGCTCAAGTAGATGCAACAGCGCATCTACCCTTCACGGCAATGTCGCCCGCCTTTTTTGGTGGGCGACATTTTTATTTTTTCTGGCCATGCTGTACGTAATTTTATCTTCATGGGAGGGATAGTATAAATGTGCGGAATAACAGGCTGGATAGACTGGGATGAAGATCTAACCCGGCAACAACACATACTGGAAGCCATGAATGAAACTCAGTTTCATCGAGGTCCCGATGCGGGAAACACATGGTTTTCAACCCATGCAGCCCTGGGCCATCGCCGGCTTGTGGTGGTTGACCCGAAGGGGGGCGGGCAGCCCATGCTTCGCCGGCGCGGAGATAATATATATGTAATGGTATATAATGGTGAACTGTACAATACTTCGGAACTGAGAAGGGAATTGATAGCTCGCGGGCACACCTTTAGCGGGCATTCGGACACTGAAGTGCTGCTGTTATCTTATATTGAGTGGGGCGAAGATTGTTTGAATAGGCTTAACGGCATCTACGCTCTGGCTATCTGGAGCGAACGAGACCAGAGCTTGTTTATGGCTCGAGACCGGGTGGGTGTAAAACCGCTGTTTTATGCCCGACGAGGCAGCTCACTGCTGTTTGGTTCTGAGTTGAAATCACTGCTGGCCCATCCGGCGGTGCAGCCTGCAGTTGATGCCAACGGTCTGGCGGAAGTATTAATCATGGGTCCGGGTCGCACGCCGGGCCATGGTGTATTTCGCAATGTGGCTGAGCTTAAGCCTGGTCACTACCTTGTGTATAACCGCAGCGGGCTGCGCATCCACTGCTACTGGCAGCTTGAAAGCAGACCACACGAAGACGACCTGAACACTACCACTGCCAAAGTGCGCGAACTTTTCTGCGATGCCGTGACACGCCAGCTAGTGGCGGATGTGCCCGTTTGCACTTTATTATCGGGCGGGCTGGACTCCAGCGCAATCACCGCGGTGGCAGCAGGTGTCTGGGAGCAGAACGGTGTAAAACCGCTGCATACCTGGTCTGTAGACTATAGAGATAATGACAAGTATTTTAAACCCGACCTGTTTCAACCAAATAGCGATACCCGGTGGGTACAGCTTGTCTCGGAAAACTTTGGGAGTGAACATCATGATGTTATTATTGACACCCCTGAATTGGTAGATGCACTGTCAGCCGCAGTGCGGGCCCGGGATTTGCCAGGCATGGCCGACGTGGACGCCTCTCTATACCTTTTTTCTCGGGCAATTAAACAATCAGCCACTGTTGCCTTGTCGGGGGAGTGCGCTGACGAAATATTTGGCGGCTATCCTTGGTTCCATAAACCACAGGCTGCGTCAGAAGGTACTTTTCCCTGGCTGCGGGGGCTTGCTGAGCGCGTGCACATGCTGGCGCCTGAAATAATCGATTTGCTGCAACCCGAAGAATACGTAAACCGGCGCTATCAGGAAACGCTGGCTAATGTACCCCGCCTGCCGGGTGAAGAACCCAAGGAGGCTCATCTACGGAAACTTATGTACCTGACATTAAACTGGTTCATGGCTACCCTGCTGGATCGCAAAGATCGAATGAGCATGGCCGTGGGTCTAGAGGTGCGCGTTCCATTCTGTGATCACCGTATGGTTGAATACGCCTGGAATATACCTTGGTATATGAAAAATTGCGGCAACATGGAAAAGGGCATATTGCGCCGGGCGCTGGCCGGCTTGCTGCCCGAGGATGTGCTTACCCGACGCAAGAGTCCTTACCCCAAGTCTCACCATCCGGCTTACCTGGAGACAGTGAGGAAAATGGTAACGAAAATACTGGAGGATTCTTCATCGCCATTGCTGCCGCTTATTAACGTGGATAATGTTCGCCGCATGACTCAATCCACAGGCTCATATTTTAACCGGCCTTTTTACGGTCAGCTAATGACCGATGCACAGTATTTAGCTTATTTAATCCAGGTGGACACCTGGCTGAGGGAGTACCGTATACAAATAGCTTGACAAATATATGGAAGCGTGGTAGGAGCAAGGGGACGGTTCTCCTGCTTCGGAGCAAGGAAGCAGGAGAACCGTCCCCTTGCTTCCGAAACGACCTTTCCTAGAGCTTTCTAATAAGCATATATTTGTCCATACGGCCTTAAGGATACCGGGATTAGTTTTTGAAAACTTCCGTTTAAGATCTCTTCCGGGTTGCCGCCGAAGTGGTTGCAGTATTCCCGCACATAGCAATCGATTTTGGCTTTGTCTTGATCGTCCAGCGGTAGTACACCTACTTCTTTGCCCAGCTGGTGTTCCGCCAGGCAGCCCCGCAGGTAGATTACTCCACCATGCATGCCGGTGCCAATATAGTTGGCCCGGTGTGGTTCACTTTCCTGCAAGTTTAAACCCAGCAGCAGTACTATGCCTCCGGCCATGTACTCGCCCAAAAAGTCCTGGGCTGTGCCTCCCACGACCAGCACGGGCACTTTGTCACGGTACTCCTTCATATGAATGGCCGTTCGGTAACCCACGTTATCTCTGATAAATATTTTGCCGCCCCGCATAGACATAGCCGTAACATCTCCCGCACGGCCATGTACAATTATTTCCCCGCTATCCATTGTATTGCCCACGCCGTCCTGGGCATTACCATGCACAATAACCCGGTGGCCGTTTAAAAACGCGCCTAAATCGTTGCCCGGAAATTTATTTACTTCAATGTGCAGTTTATTATCTTCAGAGGGCAAATATAACCGTGTGCCGATATATCTTTGTCCAAACACATTATTTATAACCAGCTCTTTGCCGCCACTCTGCACAGTTTCCCTGAGCAAGTCGTTTAATTCCTTATGCTTTAGCCCAAGTGCGTTTATCGTAGCTCGACAGCCGTCAGTACTCACCCTGGTATTGTATAAAATATCTACCGGCTGTAAATTATCTAAAAAGTTATCTCGATAACCAAACTTTACATTAAAGCCGTTCATTTTATCACTCTCCTGCTCCTTTTACTCCCAGCACGTTTAGTTCCCATTCTTCAAGGCCTACGCCGCGCAGATGCTCATGATTGCCCCGCAGGCTTTCAATGGCGTTTACGCCCAGACCGCCCAGCATCTCTTGAATTTCATGGCTCCAGCCCTTTAACAGGTTTATCAGTCTCTGGCTGGTCAGCTCGGGATTCAACCGCTTGGTCAAGTAGGGATTCTGCGTACAGATCCCCCAGTTGCATTTGCCGGTGTAACATTTATGACAAAGGGTACATCCCATTGCCACCAGAGCAGCGGTGCCGATATACACACCATCGGCACCCAAGGCAATGGCTTTGATTGCGTCAGCGGAGGAGCGGATACCTCCGGCGGCCATAACAGAGCACTTGTTTCGGATGCCCTCGTCTCGCAGCCGTTTATCCACCGAAGCCAGTGCTAGCTCTAGCGGTATGCCCACGTTATCACGGGTGGCCAGAGGTGCCGCACCGGTGCCTCCCCTGATTCCATCAATGGCTACAATGTCTGCTCCAGCCCGCACAATGCCCGAAGCAATGGCTGCCACATTATGCACTGCGGCAATTTTAACCGAAACCGGTTTAGTGTAATTCGTTGCTTCTTTCAGCGCGTAAATCAACATGGACAGGTCTTCAATGGAATATATGTCATGCTGAGGTGCCGGTGACAAAGCGTCCGTACCCCGGGGAATCATTCTGGTTTGAGCAATGTAATCGGATACCTTTTCTCCGGGTAGATGCCCCCCGATGCCTGGCTTGGCTCCCTGGCCGATCTTAATTTCAATAATCCGGGCGCTGTTCAAATAATCAAGATCCACCCCGAACCGGCCACTGGCGCACTGCACAATAGCGCAGTCAGCGTATTCATCCCGCATTTCCACGGGCAGGCCACCCTCACCGGTGTTAAACAACACCCCGGTCTCTTTGGCCGCCATAGCCAGCGATTTGAAAGCTGGATAGCTGATCGCCCCCAGGGACATGGCGGAAAACACCAGCGGTATTTGCACCGGCACATTGGGACACATCTCTGAAGCCAATTTAGCCTTGCCTTCACTAAATTCAATTTTTAAGGTATCCGGCTTGCGCCCTAAAAAGGTTTGCATCTCCATAGGCTCACGCAGCGGGTCAATAGAAGGATTAGTAACCTGGGAAGCATTAAGTAGCAGGTGATCCCAATATACCCGGTAAGGTTTGTCATTACCGCTGCCCGTCAAAACCACTCCGCCCGTAGCGGCCTGCTTTTTGAGGTTTTGCATTTTATCTCTGGTCCAGCTGCTATTAGGCCGGTAATCAGCCAGCCGGGGGTGCACATACAGGGCACCGGTGGGACAAAGCTCTACACAGCGTTGGCAGCCCACGCAGTCTTTTTCAGACAAGAAAAATCTGTCCAGCTCAGTATCGTACAAGTGTACATTGTTGGCACACTGCCGCTCGCATACACGGCAGCGGATACAGCTATCTTCTCGCCGTTCAACTAAAAATTCCGGTAATAAGTAATCATACATATTTACCACCCTCAAATGGATTTATTTAAACTCTGCAAGTGATCTTTAGTGTGCAGTCTGACCACTACCGGTTCACCGCCGGGAGGTGTCCAGGCTAGTTCCAGATCAGGGCATACCGCATGTATGGCCGCCTCTTCCGAGGATAAAAACACCAGCTCGCCTTTGGCTCCCGCCGTAATTGGCCGCAGCCTGATGCGGTCGGTAAGGCCGATCATTTCATTATGATGAGCGACAATTACTGTAAAAGGGCCATTCATTAACAGTGGTGCATAGGTCATCCTCAATGCCGTGTACAGTTCTTTATCGTTGTCATTCATATGACGGATAGCATCCCACATGGGCGGGGCAAATATCTTTGCTACCACTTCTATGGGCAGCCCCTGGCGGCGCATTAACAAATCCACCGCATAGGCCAGTACTTCGGTATCCGTATGCAAAGTACAGTAATAATTATGCATTTCCAGAAACCGGCGGTTGGCACCGTAAGATGAAATCTCTCCATTATGTACCACAGTCCAGTCCAGTATGGATAGTGGGTGCGCACCGCCCCACCAGCCCGGTGTATTGGTGGGAAACCTGCTATGCACTGTCCATATATATCCTTCGTATAACTTATCCAGCATAAAATAATCCGCTATTTCTTCGGGAAAGCCAACGCCCTTAAAAACTCCCACGTCTTTACCCGATGAAAATACATAGGCATCCTCTATCTCGCTATTCAAGTGCATCACTTTACTGATGACATATTCATCATCAGGTACATCCTCTTCCGCACTGCTTTTTTGTGGTGCCACAAAATAACGCCACGACAGAGGAGGAGCAAACAGACGAATATCCGGATTGGTGGGTATTTCTTCGTCAAAAATCACATAAAAATGTTTTTTTAAAAAAGCCTCCACTACCTTTTTGGCCGCTAGATTTTTGTTCTGATAGATAATGTGCAATGCATAATAATCCTTGTATTTAGGATACAGCCCGTAAATAGCAAACCCTCCACCCAGGCCGCTGCCCCGCACCTTCATGTTTTTAATAGCATCAATGGCCATTTGGCCGCCAAATCTAACACCACCGGTATGCATCACCCCGAACAGCCCGCAGGCATCCATCTCTTTATCCGGCACAAACCTCTCGTTCTGGTAATATTTTTGTACCAGCATTTATACCACCCCTAAAATTACGTCATCTTGCAGCAGTTTCCAGCGCAGTATTTCCGGCAAATCAGCGTATCCAAAATCGTTTTTAAACAGTTCCTGCTGAAAAGCTCGCACATCAATTTTACGTCGCATCAAATTTAAAAATATACCTGCTCTGGCAATTTGACCAACTAGTATAAAACCTTTAATATGGCCGTTTTCAGACAACACAAATTTACGGTATGTTTGTCCGTCCGAATCATAATTTTGCTTTACTTCCAATCCGTCTCCTTGGTTTGCCCCGGTAACATTTACACCGGCATTGACTATGTTAACGTCGAAAAAGTGCATGGCATTCATAGTGGTGCCCTGAATAAATGACCTTTCCATACCGGCCATATTGAAGCCGGCAATACGCCCGCCCAGGTAGGCATTGGGCCACAGCGGCAAGTTTTGCTCGGTACCTGTTACAAAGTTATATGTGGATGCGCAGTCACCGCAGGCAAAGATACCCGACACTGAGGTTTGCATTCTTTTATCTACCACTATTCCCCGGTTAACTTCTATGCTCGTACCCTCAGCCAGTTCCACCCGGGGTGCCACTCCCACTCCTACAATAAGTAGATCGCAGGGTATGTTTTGACCGTTTTTTAAGGTAACGCTTTCCACCCGCTCAGTGCCGTGCACCTGATCGATAGTGTTATTTAAATACATAGCCACCCCGGCCTTTTGTAAAGCGTCTTCCACCAAGTGAGACGTGGTTGCATCCACCACCGGTGCCAACAGCCGTTCGGCCAACTCCAGCACATGCACTTTGATACCCCTTTTGTGCAGCGCCTCGGCAGCCATCAAACCGATTACCCCGCCTCCCAGCACAACGGCACTGCGAGCACCGGCCAGTTCCTTCTCAATACCCAGTAGGTCAGGCATGCTGTGAAAACTAAACACATTTTGTTTATCAAGGCCGGGGATGGGCGGAAAGACCGGTTTTCCGCCGGTGGCTATAAGCAGCATGCCATAGCCCAGCCGGCTGCCATTGTCCAGTTCCACCACCCGTACTGCGCTATCGATTTTTACAGCCTGATGCCCCTGAAAAACACAGACACGGGCGCGATCATAAAAATCAAGGGGCCGGTAATACATTTTATCCCGGGTAATCTGACCACCCAGGTAGTAAGGGATCAACGCCCTGGAGTATACGTGGCAGTCTTCTTCAGCCACCAGGGCCACCGTGCCGTTTTTGTCTACGCTTCGCAAACCCTCTATACAACCCACAGTACCCGCGGAGTTGCCTATAATTAGGTAATCAAAATCGCCCATATTACACATCTATGATCTCCCCCACATAAAATTAGCAGTCTTCATATACTAGTGCTTCGTTGGGACAGTGACTCACGCAATATAAGGTATCCAGCCCGGCGCAAAGGTCGCATTTAATAATCTCCCTTTTCCGGTGGTTAATAAATATGTTGCCATAGGGACAGGTTAGCACGCAGCTGTAACAACCCACGCATTGGTTTGGGTCATGTATCACCCGCCCGGACTCCGGGTCTTTCCATAAGGCCCCGCTAATACAGGCTGTGACACAATCAGGTTCGGCACAGTGCCTGCACTGCAGCGCAAAAGTAAGCGGTAATTTTTCCTCCACCAATAATCGGGGCAGCGGTTTATCTTCTTCATATAAAAAGGCCTTAATAATGTGTTTAGATTTGGAGTGGGCCACCGCACACCATACTTCACACAAATGACAACCCATACAAACCTCGGGTTTGGCCTTAATTCTACCCATAATATTCATTCCTTCCCATGTAAAAATGCAGGTGCTTTTGAACGTTTTGTTGTGTAATCAGCAGAAAATAAAAAGGCCCACAAAGTATGGCCTTAAATTAAGGTATAACCTATCAAAAGTTATGACCTTATCAAGCAATACTTTGTGGGCCGCATCGCCCTTTAATATACGGACTCGTCATTGAGCCGCCGGTAAAATGTTTTTACTATGAAGTTATTATAAAAAAACGTCCCTAAAAACTTGCTACAGCAAATCTTTGGGACGCCATTGTCCTTAATTATTATTTTATATATCAATTAATTATACTAATTTGCTGAAAAAATGCAAGGTATACCGGGTAGAAATATTGTATACACTTCGTTCGCTGCCTTCATGTAATTTGCAGGAATATAAAAATAAGGGTTGCTGCAGAGAAGAACAGCATCACCACATAGTCGGCCAAATTAAAATTCAGCCGCCTGATATAAGTGCGCCGGGGATAAGCCCTGAATCCCCGGGCTTCCATGGACACCGCCAGTTGTTGAGCTTTCTGCATCATCCCATAGATTAATGGGAAAAACAATTGGCGGTATATAGCAATTTTTTGCCCCCAAGGGACCTTCTTCAGTTCAATCCCACGCAATTGAATTGCGGTAATCACATTGATCGCTTCTTCCCGGAAAATCGGTAAAAAACGAAGGGCTATGAAAACCATAAAAGCTACTTCGTAAGGCACTTTCCACTGCACAAGACCCAGAATAAAATCACGGGAACTAAATGTGGTCAATAACATAGCGGCTGCAATAACCACTATAATACGCAAAACCACACTGCCCCCTATCAACAGGCCATTGTCGGTTACCAGTGGTACCGGGCCAACTGCCAGCAGCACATTGCCTCCCGGTGAAAAAATACATTGAATTACAAAAAGTATTAACATAAGAGAAAGAAACGGTTTCAAGTATCCCCATACAGCGCTTGGGTCAAAACGAAAAATCAGCAATAGCACTAATGTTATCGCAAGAACCAAGAGCAACCGGCCAGGGGTGTTATAAATTAAAGCTAAACAGGAAAGGCATATAACCATCACCATCTTAGTCCGGGGGTCAAGCTTCATAGCCGTCATTTCCTTTTCGCTCGTTACACCCTTGAATCCTGCCGTCAGCCATTGTAACAACCCGCTCTGCCAACCTGTTAACAAATGGGGCATCATGGCTGACCAAGATCATGCCTCTACCCAACCGGGCAATTTTTTTTAAATAGTTTTCTAAAAGCTTTTTGCGATAAGCATCAAGGCCAATGGTGGGCTCGTCAAGAATTAGAAATTCGGGTTCATTGGCCAGCACGGCGGCTATTGCCAAGCGCTCTTTTTCCCCCTGGCTTAAATGCAAAGGAAAGTCATTCCGGTAACCGGTTAGTTCAAAATAATCAAGGTAGAACTTAATTCTTTTCTGCACCGTTTCCGGATTGCAACCCCGGCCCCGGTTGGTTAACCCGAAACCGATTTCCTCGGCCACGGTGCTACAAAAAAGCAGTAGGTCCGGTTTTTGGAATACATAACCAATTTTACTTCCTATTTCCGCTAGTGAATAATCCGTTAAAGGGCACCCCGCCAGATAGATCTCTCCTTCAGTCGCCTGCAAAACCCCGATCATCAGCTTGGTCAGAGTAGTCTTGCCACAGCCGTTGGGGCCGGTGATAGCCGTTATTTCTTCTTTCTCAAAATTTAGGTTTATCCCCGTCAGGGCCGGTTTCATTTTCCGGGGGTAAGAGAAGGCTACCTGCCTCAATTCTAAATATGCCACCGGTTTTCCTCCCTCCAGCACCATTAGCCGGTCAGAAAATGCAACAGCTTCCAGGTCGTGCTCTACGGCAATTATAGTCTTTCCCGTATCACGAAGCTTTTCCAGAAACGATTGCCACTCTCCTTTTGCCTGTGTCATCTCTTCAATAAATTTACCGGCATTAACTGCACTCATCCTCAGGTGTCTCCAAGTTCCGCTTGGGAAATTTCCATAGCTGTTGCGCAATTTTAAAAGCAATAAGACCGCCTAAGCCGCCGGACAGAGCGGCGGTACTTATACTTAATACCAAAGGAATTGCAGGAAGGCGGTAGTAAACATAATTTACTATAGCGGTGCCGGCAATATTACATAACATACCTGCCAGAAAAGCACAGGGCAAACAGCAAACCCGGTGGCCGATGAGGAACAACCCAAGGTCCGCCAGGATGCCCGGTGCAGTATAGCTCAGCAAGCTCAACACCCCTTGCGAGCCGACCATGCCGGTAGCAGTTACCATGATTGCCTGGACAAGGCCAATCATGGTCATTGTACCTCTTTTACCGGTAATACCAAATCCCAGGACCAGCCACATCATATAGAAGCCGCCTGCCAGAGCTCCTCCGGGAAGTAAAAACGTTCCGGAAATAATATGAGCCAGAGGGGCTATAATTGGTTTAATAGCTATTCCCAGGGCGGACATCATAGCTATAATGATTAAATCATAAATAGAAAAATTATCTAAAAATTTTCGCCAAAACCCCACGCTTTTTCACCCCGTTTTACTCTTTGGTCAGCATGAAAAACTGCCCCGTATTGGGGTCCTTGTAGACCGTACCCATTTTTTCATAAATTTCTCCCTGGCCCTGGGTTTCAATCAGATCATTGCGAATATCTGTATTTTGGGTCACTTCCTGACCCTGCTCCAGGTTAACCCGCTCACCCGTCAAGCCCAGGTCAACGTTCCAATGAATGACCAAAGAGAGCATTAGCCCACAAGCAAACACCAGCATGGCATCTACAATATTGATGACACCCTCCAAAGGATTAACATCTTCATGCGTCCTGAGTCTTCTGCTCCTCAATCCCCCGTTCACAAGCAATCACCTCCAACAAGCTTTCCATCAGAGCTTCAAGAGAACTCAGGTAATCTTCATACCACCTTTTCCGCAGTTTGGAGATGGCAAAGGCCACACCGCCCGCTGCCAGGCCGGCAACAGTAGCATCAAAGGCGGTAAGTAGAGAATCAGCCAGTGTTTTGGTATCGCCCTGGCCAAGGGCAATCAAGCCCGGTCCCAGTGGAATCAGTGTGGCCATTAATCCGAGCATGGGCCCCAGACGTGTCACCAGGTCTGTCCTGCTGGTTATTTTGACATAATGCAGTTCTTCACCGGCAAGCAGCCGGCGCGCCAGGGCCTGCAGGGAGTCGTTGGGCAAATTGCTGTACTTGATTAGTTCGCCAAGAGCCGTTTTCTGGCGCCGAAACAGGCGGCTATTATTAATTTCATTCATGATCTCCCCGGTATCTTTCTTCTGAAAGGCGTTAACTAACTCCGGCACATTAATTTTTACCATACTTCGTCTTATTATGGCTTCCGCCACTAGACCGCCCAGCTCGATCACTGCCAGAGCCAGAAAAAGAAGCAAGATAGCAATAGTAGGTATTAATAAACCGGATGAAATAGTATGCATCGTATCTTTTAGCGGCATCAATATATTAATTGTCAATTAGCTACCTCCCTTGCATATTCCATGTAGATTTTTCCTGATCCAAAAAGAAATAAGACCCCAAATAATACAGCCGCGTAAATATCCAATGTGTTTTGCTTCTTTATCTGCTGCAAAGGCACGGCATCGGGCGACATCTCGAACACACGCCAAGGTTGATTTCCCGCCTGTTCAGGGGGGGTAATCCCGGCTTCTGAAATGGCGTCATTGGTATCCTTATTTGCCAGGTGCTGCCGGTTATCTTCAGCCGCCGGCGGCCCGTCAGGGTTTTCCGTTTCCTCATTCTCTTGAGAACCGGCCCCGGCGGAAACAGCAATCTCCTGACCTTGACCATTCACAACGCAGGTGGCCGTTAAACCACCCACAACAGTACTCACTGTAATGGTAGCCGTGCCCGGGCCGACAATTGTTACCAGGCCGGTTTTATCCACCGTGGCCACATCAGGATCGCTGGAACTCCAGATTACACTTTTATCCGTGGCATCGTACGGGGCTACTGTGGCTGTCAACCGTACCGTACTGCCGACTTTTTTATTGATATTACTCTGGTCCAGTGTGATCTCTGAGGGCGGCATACCTCCCAACATTACTTCGATGGCATGCACCCATTTTACAGACTGGGTCGCAGTTTTTGTATCGGGATCGGCCTGACCAAACAACAACCTGAACCTGGTCGAGGTATCATAAACACTGAAATCAGGTTCGGTAACATACCGCTGCCAATTGTCCTTGTACGCTATAATCGGATCGACCCGTACCGCTCCGTACACTGCCTCAGCTGTAGACGTTCCTTTTTCATAATCCCAACTTGAAGCCAGGTTTGGATAATAATATCTAGGAGTATCCAAAAGGTAGGATTTGTCCAAACTTTGATACCATCCCTTTTTGATATCGCTGGAATAAAAATAAAATTTTTGCACAGAATTGACATCGATACCGGCATCCTCCAACAAATTGGTTAGTTTAACCCCGGTAGCCGCATCCACACACACTGCATTCATGCTATCAATGAAATTGTAAGCCTGTTTTACCTGCGGCAGTTTATCAAAGTCACTGAGCGTGTAGACCTTTTTCGTGTAGTAAGGTCCGCCGAAATAGCCGATCTTGATCGTTAACGTGTCAGCCGGTATTCCTTGCATGCCGGAGCCGCAGCCAGTTGTACTTGCCATGCCCGGCCCGGCAATACACAGCAGGCCGAACAAAATGATCAGCATCAGCACAATGGCGGCTGCTTTCCACTGACCGGGCTTCAAATCCAAACCTCTCAACTTCATTACTTTTCACTCCAACTTTACTGAAATACTACTGTAATCGTTCATACAAACGTAAAATCATAGATGACGCCTCAGCCCTAGTAGTGTTTGATTTAGGAGCAAAAGTGTCTTTGCTTATTCCATTGATTAATCCACAGCTTACTGCCAGCGCTATTTCCTGCCTTGCCCACGATGATATATCCGCTTTATCCGAGAACTTGTCAATTGATTGGTCGGTAATAGCATGAGACAAATCTTTAGTAGAATTCTTTTTCAAGGCCCGGGAAATGATGACAGCAATTTGTTCCCTGGTTATGTTCTCGTTCGGGGCAAAATTAACATCATTAATACCTTTGATTAACCCTGCCTGAACAGCTGCTGCAACATCGTCATGATACCACGCGCCTGCGGGTACGTCTTTAAAGGAAAAGTCAACATCCTGATTAACTTCAATTTTTAAAGCCCTAACCAGCCATTGAGTGAATTGAGCTCGGGTAACTTTTTCACTCGGCATGAATTCTGTTCCGGCTTTATCTATAATTCCTTTATTTACTAAAGTGTTAATACTGTCTTTGGCCCAATGGTTTTCCAGGTCAGTGAAAGGATTTACGTTATTTCCCACAGTCTCATCACTAGAGTCCGGCGTTTTTGTATAATATTGAAAAGTTTTTACCTCGCTGTCCGATTTGCCAAAGCCAATTATTCTTGCTTTAATAGTTACTTTACCATTAACCGGTATTGGCTTATTCATTTCTTCCGGCCGAAAGCTAGGATAGCTAATATTGAAAATATAGCTTCCATAGGTAGGTTCACTTCCATCCAGAGTATAGTAAATCATGACATTATCCGGTATATCTTCCGATTTATTGAGTGTTACTTTCGTGCCCTGGGCAACCAGGCCGAGTGATGGATCGGCAGAAGGAGCTTCCCATTGCTGCAGGGGTCCTGTAGTTACTTCAATTACCCCGTTTTTCAGCATTTCCTGAATCATGACACAATCACCGCCGGTTGGCTCATTCGGAGAACACTGCCCGAAGCATACTCTTCCATTTGAATCATTCAAAGCAATTATCGTTTCCACCGGTACTTTTCCTTTTTCGCTGCGCTGGGGTGGCCATTCCACACAATCACCGGGATTTTCACCATCAGGGAAATAATACCGAGGCTCGTCGAGCAACTGTGCCCTGGTAAAATCCATATGCACAAACTTGCCACCGGATGGCCTGAATATAAGCAAGACGGCATCATCTTTTAAACCCGCCACATCTAAAATGCTTTTAAGCGTCGGCCCGGTTAGATCCTTAAAAACTTTTAGGGACGGCCAATGATTGTATCCTGAATAAGAATAAGTTTTTTGCGGCAGGGCTTCTAAATCGGCCAAGGTGAACTGCACTTCTTTCTGCACTCCGTCGCCTTTTACTGTTAACGCAACCGCCTCTTCCGCATTCGAAACTTGAGGAGCAGTCATAATTAGCAATCCGGCAATAATACATAGCCCCGCCAAGCCGGCAATCAGTTTCTTAAGCACTACTCTTCACCTCGCTTAATACATAAACAATCTGTTTAGCATTATATTCACAAAGACCCGCAACATATGCTCCAAACAACATGAACAGCCATTTACTGTAATTCCAGGCTCACCAGCCAATTGGTAATGTGCTGCCCGGTTTTGTCGCTGCCCATAATCAGTTGTAAGCTTCCCTCCCCACCTGCTTTTGTTTTTAATGGCTTACCGTAATCAGCATAAGCAATAAACACATTATCCGGCTGCAGAACTTCGGACATTTCCAGCACCTGGCTATAATAATCTACACCCCTGGTAATGACCTTGTTGTATTTTTGGGTCAGGCCGGGATCAATGCTGTTCAAAACACTCAGAAGCGATGTGCCGGTAAATTTGTGCTCACTGCTTTCAACACTGTTATTACCGGTACTATTACCACAACTACCATCACAATTGGATTGAACGACCATTTTCTTTTCTACTGCCGGTAGTTTCTTAAGTTCGGCAATGGTAAAACAACCCAGCGTGGTATCACCGGCTGTAATTACCAACGTGCCTTCCTGCGGCCCGCTGTTATAATGATTTAGGAACGAGAAAACAACAACCGCCAGTCCCAATAGCACAACTCCTGCAACAAACCATTTTTGGGGTTTAATGCCTTTACTCCCATCAAATTTGGTTTCATCCATTTTATTGCCTCCAGGATTATCTACTATCAGCCTGTAAATTCCATCCTCGAAGATCTGAAATAAACCGGCTGAAAAGCTTAAACAAAATTAAGCTAAGGTTCGGTAGGAGATAACTCCTTCCGAACCCAAAGCTCATTTAAATTATTGATTATTAGAAGTTATATTAAAACTGAATTTTTGATAAGGCTCATCAATAGGTACATTGGCCTCATCCAAAACATAGACGTCGACATAAATCTTACTGCCGGCGGAAATGCTATCAGGCAAGGTAAAATCAGCGTATACATCCGCTCCCGCCGTCGGAACATCAACCTTTAAACTGGCTATTCCCAATGATTCGCCGCCACAGTCTGCCGCAGCGTCGTTTCCACTACGCAGCTGGAACACAGTCACAGCTTTCTGCTGCGTGCTGGTATTATTATTAAGGTGGGCCTGCAAGCGGCAATACCCCTGCGCGGAAACGGAGGTTATCTCTTGGTACGAGCTATTTAAAAGCTTGGCGCCGCTTACTGTTACCTGTGCGGTCATAGTGCTGCCTTTATTGATCTTATACTCATCCACAACATTGCCTTCCGCATCCCTGGTAGTCATTGTCAATACATCGCCGTCAATGTTTAATAATGTATAACAAGTCGTATTAGTTAAAACTTTAGCGATGTAATCATACTGTTCCGGGTTAATGTAAAACTTGTTACTCGCATTGCCCATTAAGTATGAAATCCCATCCGTTGGATTTTTCTGGATCTGATCTTCATACATGGGATAGGTGCGCATATACATATGCTGGTGCCCAACGAGCGCCATGTCCACCCCGTTACGCTCCAGCACCGGCACCCAGTATTGCTTTAAAATCTCAGCCTGTGCATCGTCTCCGCCAACACCGCTATAGGCCGTATATGGAGGTACATGGAACATAACAAAATTCCAATTTTTGCTGCTGTTTTGCAGGTCACTTTCCAGCCAGCTTATACCGGCCTGGTAAGCATCGCCTTCACTACCCATCAGGCTGCTGTCAAGCACAACAAAATGGGCATTGCCATAATCAAAAGAATAGTGTCGTTCTTCATAACCTGCCGGCCCGTTTTGGGGTAAAGCAAAATATTTTAAAAACAGGTCCGAATCACTACTTTCATGATTGCCTGCGGCAGGCATTAATGGAATATGGTCAAGAACACCGGCTGCCGCACTGAATAACTGCGACCATTGTTCTGAATCGTTTGCATCATTAACCAAATCACCGGCTTGCAGAGCAAATTTTATGTCCGGATAATCGGCGTAAGCTTGCGCTAAAAGCTGCTGCCAGACTCCGACGCTGTTTTCGTTATAGCCGGCATGCACATCACCCATAAACATAAAGGAAAAATTATCCGTCTCGGTCGCTGTGGTAAAGATGGCCGGTTCGCTCCAGCAACCGTCCGTACCAACGCGGTAGGCATAGGTGGTACCCGGTTGTAAATTATCCAGTTCTACCTCAAATTGATTAAAGCCTGGATATAACTCGCTGGAAACAGCATCTTTCTCCAGCGCGCCGCTAAAGTCGGATGAATAGTCATCTTCCTGTATATATTGAACCTTTCCGCTAGCTGTGCCGTATACCCCCCAGGACACAGTCTGAGTCGTTTGGGGGTTAGCTGTCCAGGTTAGAACAGACTGGACATAAACTTGCGAGGCAACAGTCTGGGACGTCTGCAGAGCAGCCCGGTCCAAATAGACAGTGGCCTCATCTTCGCTTGCACCGGCACCGTATACCTGCGAGGCAACAGTTGGGGCAACCTGCAAGCCGGAGTCCGGCTGGACAAGAGTTTCTTCAGCTAACCCCTGTCCAGTTAAAACTAAGCCGACTACAAGCATAAGAACCAATAACACACTCAGCTTTTTCAGCCGGACCTTTCCCTTCGCCATAGTGTTACTCCTTTCTTACTTCTTGCTGCGTTTCTGTCATTTACTGTGATACATTAAAACTTGTGCTATGGTGGGAATCAGCCAACGGTATCTGGTTATTCCAATTGTCCCAGACAAAAACATCAACATATACTTTGCCATTCAAACCATTAGGCAGAACATAATCTGTAGTGACGGCTGAGCCTGTAGCGGGAATGCCGGATGATACTCCTACACAGTTCAGTACCTTACCACCGCTATCAGCTGTAGCTCCTGTGCCGTTCCTTACTTGAACAATTACTAACCCATCAGTTATCGTCTGACCGTTATTGTCTATCATGGCCTCAATACGATATCCGCTCTGCCCCGCCACGGTTTGTATCTCTTCATTGTTTAACGGATTAAGCAGCCGTACACTGCTAATGTTAAACTCATTCTCTGCGGTAGGAGTACCGCCCGCCCGGTTGACGGTGATATTATAGGTCTTGACCGTGCCGTCTTCTGCGGTTACTTCCACGGTGATCTGGTTATCGCCCACTGTAAGGCTATCCACCGTCCGTGCCGTGCCGCTTGTTGCTATCGTTTCGTTAATTTTAAGTGTTGCTGTGCTGTCTGCAGTAGTGGCTGTGATACTCACATTGGTCACATAGTTGGGCACATTCACCGTGTAAGCGGTAACTGATTGGTTAAAGGCCGAGGCCAGGTTATAACCCGTCACCGTCAAATCACTCAAATTGGCATTGCTGCTCATAGAAGTACTGCCCGCCCGGTTGACGGTAATATTATAGTTCTTGACCGTGCCGTCTTCCGCGGTCACCTCCACGGTAATCTGGTTATCGCCCACTGTAAGGCTATCCACCGTCCGTGCCGTGCCGCTTGTTGCTATCGTTTCGTTAATTTTAAGTGTTGCTGTGCTGTCTGCAGTAGTGGCTGTGATACTCACATTGGTCACATAGTTGGGCACATTCACCGTGTAAGCGGTAACTGATTGGTTAAAGGCCGAGGCCAGGTTATAACCCGTCACCGTCAAATCACTCAAATTGGCATTGCTGCTCATAGAAGTACTGCCCGCCCGGTTGACGGTAATATTATAGTTCTTGACCGTGCCGTCTTCCGCGGTTACTTCCACGGTGACCGGGTTGGCCCCTTCGTTAAGGCCGTATACCGTTTGAGCCACGCTGCTGGCTGCCGACGTTCCGTTAATTTTCAGGGTTGCTTTGCTGTCTGCAGTAGTGGCCGTGATACTCACGCCGGTCACATCATTGGGCACATCTACCGTGTAAGCGGTAACCGCCGGGTCAAAAGCCGGGGTCAGGGTATAGGAGTCCGAATATACCGTACCGGTTACCGATAGGTCGCTTAAGTCGGCATTGCTGCTTGGCATGGTAAAAAGATTAAGCCCGGCAGGAATGCTGCTGTTGTAATTAGCATCATCTCTGGACCAACCCGTAAGGCTGCCGTCCGTTTGTAAAGTACAAATAGTTTCGTTTGTTGGCGCGCCGGATATCGCTTTGATATCGGTTGACTCTTCAAATGAAATCTGACCCCTCATACATACACCTTGAATAGTACCGTCAGCAAATACAGCAACAGATATCTTAACTCCACCCGCAATAGCCCGTACGTTTGATAACGAGTTAACAAAATCCTGGTTGCTAGTTACATGAGAAGAATAACCGCCTATTGCCACCGTGCCGTCTTTCTTTAAAGCCAGCCAGTGCATTGATCCCGCTGCTATTGCTACCACATTTCCATCCAAACCTGCCGGCTCATTGGTGTCTCTACCCCAGACTGTTATGCTCCCTGTATCATTAAGGGCCACGGCATAGTTATTATTGATTGCCATTGCCACCACATTGCCTAGTCCTGCCGGTACGATTTCAACATCTCTACTATTACTACCCCAAACAAAAACCTCGCCGGACTCTGTGACGACTGCAGACATATTGCCGCCTGCTGCTATTGATTTTATTTTTAAGCCCTGCACTTCAGTGGGGATGGTATATGTGGACGGATTAAAATTTTGATCCAAAACACTGCCCCAACCAACTATTGTGCCGTCCTCTTTTAATGCCAGCGTAAAACCAGCTCCTGCTGCTAAGGCCTTGACTCCGCTCAGCCCCGCCGGCACATTCAACTGTCCGTAGGTGTTATCACCCCATACTTCCACTGTCCCATTTGCCTTAACGACGGCTGTATGCGGTAATTCATCAGCCACACCAACCGCCATTTTAGCCGCATTTTGCGCATAGTCGCTGGCGGCATAAGCCTCCGGGGTCTGTGGCAGGGGATTAACTTCACCCGCGTCGTTCGCCCGGTTGACGGTAATACCATAGTTATTGACCGTGCCGTCTTCCGCGGTTACTTCCACGGCTACCGGGTTGGCCCCTTCGTTAAGGCCGTATACCGTTTGAGCCACGCTGCTGGCTGCCGACGTTCCGTTAATTTTCAGGGTTGCTTTGCTGTCTGCAGTAGTGGCCGTGATACTCACGCCGGTCACATCATTGGGCACATCTACCGTGTAAGCGGTAACCGCCGGGTCAAAAGCCGGGGTCAGGGTATAGGAGTCCGAATATACCGTACCGGTTACCGATAGGTCGCTTAAGTCGGCATTGCTGCTTGGCATGGTAAAAAGATTAAGCCCGGCAGGAATGCTGCTGTTGTAATTAGCATCATCTCTGGACCAACCCGTAAGGCTGCCGTCCGTTTGTAAAGTACAAATAGTTTCGTTTGTTGGCGCGCCGGATATCGCTTTGATATCGGTTGACTCTTCAAATGAAATCTGACCCCTCATACATACACCTTGAATAGTACCGTCAGCAAATACAGCAACAGATATCTTAACTCCACCCGCAATAGCCCGTACGTTTGATAACGAGTTAACAAAATCCTGGTTGCTAGTTACATGAGAAGAATAACCGCCTATTGCCACCGTGCCGTCTTTCTTTAAAGCCAGCCAGTGCATTGATCCCGCTGCTATTGCTACCACATTTCCATCCAAACCTGCCGGCTCATTGGTGTCTCTACCCCAGACTGTTATGCTCCCTGTATCATTAAGGGCCACGGCATAGTTATTATTGATTGCCATTGCCACCACATTGCCTAGTCCTGCCGGTACGATTTCAACATCTCTACTATTACTACCCCAAACAAAAACCTCGCCGGACTCTGTGACGACTGCAGACATATTGCCGCCTGCTGCTATTGATTTTATTTTTAAGCCCTGCACTTCAGTGGGGATGGTATATGTGGACGGATTAAAATTTTGATCCAAAACACTGCCCCAACCAACTATTGTGCCGTCCTCTTTTAATGCCAGCGTAAAACCAGCTCCTGCTGCTAAGGCCTTGACTCCGCTCAGCCCCGCCGGCACATTCAACTGTCCGTAGGTGTTATCACCCCATACTTCCACTGTCCCATTTGCCTTAACGACGGCTGTATGCGGTAATTCATCAGCCACACCAACCGCCATTTTAGCCGCATTTTGCGCATAGTCGCTGGCGGCATAAGCCTCCGGGGTCTGCGGCAGGGGATTAACTTCCTCTGCCAAACCGATAGGTATACAGGTAAACATTAACGACAAACAAATTAATACCGACAATATCCTTTTCATCCGTTTTATTCTTTGCACTTGCTAACTCTCCTTTCTTTGCTCTAATTGACTAACGAAGGTGTTCATTTCCTCGCTACCTGATTTCAATTACGCTACTTAATAAAGATTACTTTGAAAAGATATCCTTGCTTTACAGGCTCTTACACTTATCACTTATTGTTCTGTTACGGTAAAACTCAAATTCTGGCTTGGGTTGGCCCGGGGCACCATGGTCTCCCAACCGTCCCAGACAAATACATCCACGTAAGCTTGCCCGCTTAAGCTACCGGGCATGGTAAAATCTGTACTGACCGCTTTACCGTCAACCGGAATCTCACCCGCCAGCCCGACACATTCCAGCACCTGGCCGCCGCCGGCAGCAGTGGCGCCGTCCCCGGTGCGCACCTGCATGATCACCAGTCCATCTTGTGGAGCGCAGTAATTGTTGGCTATATTGGCATTAATGCGATAGCCGCTTTGGCCGGCCACGGAAGTGATGCTCTGGCCCGACGAGTCGAGCAGTTCTACCTTGTCCACGGCAAAATAGTGCCCGGATAATACATTAAGCCCCTCCAGCATTTGGTTGATTTCTTCATTGTAAGGCCCATCGCCAAAGTATTTAAGGGTGCCGTCCCGGTAGATTATCGTGTGATTTGTTATTGTCAATACATTTGTCTCAGCGGCTAACTCTTCGGCGTATTTGGTATAAGCACCCCAGGTTACGACTGTACCGTCCGCCTTGACGGCCAACCCGCCGGCACATACGGCGGCCACATCATGTAAGCCAACCGGTACATTCCTATTGCCATAAGAATTATTACCCCAGACCACTACCGTGCCGTTCCCTCTTAAGGCTATGCAGCTTGTACCGTTAACACAGATATCTACCACATTACTTAAACCCGGCGGTACGTCCAGCTGGCCGTATTCGTTATTACCCCAGGCCACCACCGTGCCGTCATTTTTTAAGGCAACGGAATAATCACTATCTGTAAAAACACGGGCCACGTTAGTCAAACCGGCCGGTACGTCGCACTGCCCGTAATCGTTATTGCCCCAGGCCGCCACCGTGCCGTCCTCCTTTAGAGCCAGGCAGTGGGAAAAGTCCGCCGCTATGGCTTTAACCCCGTCAAGGTTTTCCGGCACGTCACACTCACCGTTATAGTTACCGCCCCAGGCCACCACCGTACCGTCTTCTTTTAAAGCCAGACAGTACTGGTTACTAGCCGCGATGGCTGTAACATTGCTCAGATTCTCCGGCACATCGCAGGCGCCGTCGCGGTTATCGCCCCAGACCACTACCGTGCCGTCTTGTTGTAAAGCCATTATAAACGCTGCAACCATAATTGACTTAACGTTGTTTAAACCTTCCGGCACATTCGCTTCACCATGATAATTTTTAGGGTCACATACTTTGACAGTGCCGTCCATATTTAATACGGCATGGCCACCTCCCAAGCTGATAACTTTAGCGGCGGCCTGGATATAGTCACTGGCTGCATAAGCAGCCGGGGTCTGGGGAATATTGGGCGCCGGCCCGCTGTATGGGGGCGGGTCGTCTGCAAAAAGGTTCAACCCCTGGGGTACGTCACATCGACCATAAGTATTATCACCCCAGGCCGTAACCGTGCCGTCCTCATTTAAGGCCAGCAGGGAATAACTGTCACTGCTAATGGCCAATATTTCTTGGTCAAGTTCAAGAGGAACACCTAAATCAACATTTTCACCATATTGGTTACCCCAGACGGCCAGGTTGCCGTCCCACTTTAAGGCAGCGGCATAATCTGAGCCCACGACAATGGCCTTGACATACTGAAGGTGGATATTTTCCAATTCCACACCATTAAAGTCTGTTCCCCAGATCACCAGGGTGCCGTCAGCCTTCAGGGCCATACTGTAATACGTATGAGCGGCTATTGCCACCACATGGTCCAGCCCGGCGGGCACGTTACACTGGCCGAAAGAGTTATCACCCCAGGCGACCACCGTGCCGTCGGCTTTGAGGGCCAGCATATGCCTGGTGCCGCACTCGATACCCACTACATCACCGGTTTCATTCAAACCCGCCGGCACGTCACACTGGCCGAAAGAGTTATCACCCCAGACAACCACTCTGCCGTTCTTGGTTAAAGCGGCAGGAACATTTGAACAAGAAATATCTACCACATCAATTAACCCATCCGGCACGTCGCTCTCACCATGCATACCCCCCCAGGCGATAACGGTGCCGTCCTTCTTTAAGGCCAGGCTTGAACTGCCAACGGCCAGATCGGTAACATTGTCCAAGCCGGCTGGAACGTTACACTGGCCGTAACTATTTCGGCCCCAAGCGATAACCGTGCCGTCTTTTTTTAAAACCAGGTTACTATTACTACCTGCCGCCAACCGGCGGACATAAGCGGTATACTCGCTGGCCTGGTAGGCCTGAGGGGTCTGGGGCAGGGCGTACTCGCTGCTGACCCGTTTGACATGGAGAGTATAAGTCCGCTGGCTGCCACATTCAGCAGTTACCTTGATTTCGATGGTGTTGTCGCCTATCGCCAGGCTCGAGCCATTAAACACCGAAGCGACACCGGCAGCTGCCGGTTTTCCGTCGATCTCCAGGGTGGCCTTACTGCTGTAAGGCTGCGCGCTAATGCGCACCTCTGCCACCTCGTAATCTACATCAACCACTCCTTCGGATTGAATACAGCTAAATTTAGGATAGATACCACAACTGGTAATTTTTGCTTCTCCCGCCTCGTAAACCACAGCTGCTACGGAAAGAGCATAAAGCCTATTGTTTACACTGACGGTGCTTGTTAGATTGAGACCTTCCGGCACGTAACACTGACCAGCACGGTTATCCCCCCAGGCAACCACCGTACCGTCCTCTTGGAGAGCATAAATGTTATATACTCCAGCAGCCAGCGCCTGTGTCCGTCCAAGCGTGGTCGGAACATTTAGCAACCCATAACCGTGATTGTCGCTCCCCCAGACCGTAACGTTACCGTCAGCAGTCAAAGCAACAGAGAAAAAATCTCCAGCTGCAATAGCCCGCACATTTTTGAGTCCTGCCGGAACAGGATAATTATCATTGCCCCAGCTAGTAACGGTACCGTCTGCCATTAAAGCAAGAACATGGATACTTCCAGCGGCAATATCTACAACATGGCTGCTGAATTCGGTTGGCACATCACACTGCTGAAAGCTGTTCTCTCTATTCCAAGCAGTTACCTTACCGTCGTTACCAAGCGCTACTAAATATCTGCTGTTCAAATCTATAGTCGCCACAGTTTTTCCGTTTAAATCCAACTCCTTAATACTTTTTACTACCTGATTATTAACTACAAAACTGCCCCATACAACTATCTTATTATCCTCGGTGAGAACAGCTGAAGTACCTATACTTCCTGTTGCAACAGCCTTAACTTTTTTTCCTGTCAATACATCAGGAATATCACACTGGCCAGAGCTGTTATTCCCCCAGCTGACCACCGTGCCGTCCTCTTTTAAGGCCAGCGTATGACCTGTTACAGATATACTCTTAACCCCGGTCAACCCCACCGGCATTTCCAACTGGCCGTGACTATTGTCACCCCATGTCTCCACTGACCCGTCCGGCAAAACAACCGCCGCACTATTTGCGCCACAAGCCATCCTGGCAGCCAACTGCGCGTAATCGCTAGCAGCGTAAGCCTCCGGTGTCTGGGGCAGTTCACCGGCCCCGTAAACCTCTTCATCTACCGCCGCCTTGTAAACATAACTGTCCACAGTCGGGCTGCTCGTGGTATTGCCGTCATCGACGGCGTAAGCCGCCGGCAGCGAGCCGAGCAGCATGACCAGACATAGGAGCAGCGAGAAAATCTTTTTCATGGACTTCTCTTCCTTTCCCGGTTTCGTGCCATTCCAATAAAGAAAAATGTTATAAAATGATGGGCCGCAGCAGCTTGCGGTCAATCTAACTGGTTTTTATATCCGCTTCATCCATTAAGCCGGGGATTAATTTGTAATTAAATTAATCTCGCTGATGGATGAAACAAAGTTGAGAATGGTGTAATCTTGGTAGTTTGTCTGGCCATAAAAATTCCTTAGACAATTGGAGGTGCTCAATGAACCACCAAGATTCCCATACTGGGTGGCAATTATTGCCGGAACATCAGGTAGCACTTGTGAATGACTTGCGTCATAGTAATAGCGTGTGGTGTCCAGCAAGGAGCTCTTGCTGAGTGTTACCGAGTAGTTATCGGAAGCGGTTATTTCAATGCTGACAACATCGTCAAGGTCAGGAGTCTCACTTTCCAACGCATTATTTAGAACCTCTTGCATTTCCGGACCGTGGGCGGTGTAATACCGATACCGGTCACGACAGGAATCGTAAGTTGAATAGTCATAATCATCAGTTGTGTCAAATTCCTCCAACTGCGCGGAAGAATACGTTGCTATCGTACTGTCATTCAGTTTAACCGTTACGGAAGTGGTATCCGCAAAAGCTGCTGCACTAGTCAAACATATGACTAAAGACATAACAAACAATATGCTCAGTAATTTGATACCTTTCATTTTCATTAAAAATACTCCTTTTTTTCTGCTGCTGCGGCCCAAAAAAAATCTTAAAATCAATGGCTAAATATTAAGCTTTATCCTCTTCTTTAGCTGCTTAGTTATTATTTGCTGCATGATTATCCGTTTGCTGATTTTCCGGTTGATTAGCACTGATAAAATTGACATACGTTAAGAACCGTTTTAATATAGCTGCGCTTTGAGCCCGGTCAGCATTGGTTTGCGGTGAAAAATCTCCGCCAGCCATACCGGTGATGATGCCGGCCTTGACGGCTAGAGCCACATCCTGGGCTGCCCAGGAGGCAATTTCTGACTGGTCCTTAAACTGGGCCAACTGCCGGGCCTGCACTTCAGCGAGTAGTGTATCCTCTTTACCGACTACCCGGGCTGCCCGCATGATCATGGCGGCCATTTCCTGCCGGGTGATGTTGTTACCGGGTTTAAAGAGGTTGCCTTCATAACCGCCGATAATATTTTCCTGCGTGGCTGCGGCAACACTACCGGCGTACCAGTCTGAAGCTGTCACGTCCTTAAACCGGCCTTCTTTTAATTTGCCTTCTTCCAGACCCAAAGCCCTGACCAGCAGGGCGGCAAATTCAGCCCGGGTAATGTTGCTGCCGGGCGCATAGGTGGTGGCGGTTTTGCCGGAGATCAACATTTTATTAGCCAATAATTCAATATCCTCTTTGGCCCAGTTATCCTGAATGTCGGTAAAGGTCTTGTTGGACTGCAAAACAGTATATAAACTGTTGGTCCGGTTCAAAATAACCGCTATATTTTGGCCGTCCCTGGTTTCAAACCGCGTAGGCAAAGGTTGGAACTGTCCTTGCGTCTCATGCCACACGACACCTATGGCCTGTCCGGCATTGAAATCGCCGGTCAGAGGGATTTCCCGCTCAACATAGGTTTTTCCGAAGGAATTATAGGTTGCTTTTTTATCACCGGAAGCGGTGATTTCCACACGGAATCCGACCGGGTCAGCCGGCATTTTCTGATCGCCCCTTATATGGGCAGCCAGTTTGTTTTTATCCTCATCAGTTGCTTTGAAAATATAAATTTGCAGGTTCAGCTCTTCCGGTTTTTCGCCTAATTCGGATGCTATTTTATTAAGGTCAAGGGAATTCAAAGGCAGGGTGTAATAGCCTATAGCGCTGTTTATGCCCATCAACATCCCTTTTTCTTGGGCTTTTTTCAGCACCGCAGCAGGCACTTTCGTGACCACTTCATCCACAGCGGCGGTAGAAGTAACCGCCAGCCTGCTCCCCTGCTCCCCATTTTCTATATTATCCAGGGTGCCTGGCAGTAAAGTGATTTTCTCTCGCTTACGGCCGTTCTCAAGGGTTAATTCTTCTTTTTGAATATTATTTTCATCAATTGTTTGTTGAACAACCGCACTGGACCCTCCTGTAACCGTGAACTTAAAGGTAACAATGTCGCTATCTATTTGCCCTCGCCCGACAGCTTTGGCTTTAATGGTGGTGTTTGCATTTACCGGAATCGGTTCGTTTAATTCCGGAGTATGACCGCTGACATTATAAATCTTGCTATTAAGGTTCGGCTCGCTGCCGTCGGTGGTATAATAAATTATTGCTCCCGCTTTACCCACAAGGACAATTTCTGAACCACTTTCTACTTGACCGCCCTGGGTAGCAACTTTTTGTTTGGAACCGGGAGCGATAATTTTGGCCGTCGGTTCGGACCACTGACCTGGAGAATTGGTCGATACGGTGATGCTATTTAAGTATTTGACAAATCCCAAAAGAGTTTGTTCTGTTTGCGCGCGCTGGCCATAACATAGTACCGGTGTCTCACTACCGGTCATACTGCCGAAACTTGAAGATCCTTCCGCCCGTTTCAAGGCAATTAACGGCTCTACTGTTATTTGATCGGGGAATTTGTAACGTGTTTGGTTAAATAGTTCATCAACCGTAAATTCGGCCCTGTACCCGTCAGTAGCCTTAAAAGTAATTTTTTTGGCTGCTCCCCACCGCATTTCGGCTTGATCCAGCAAGGTCCGCAGCGGTACACCTTCGGCAGCTACAAATAAATCTTGGGGCCAGTCATTAGTCGCTGAAAATAATACTCTTTCCTGATCCATTTCTGCTAGCTCATCAAGGGAAAAAGAAATTTCATTTGCCACACCATCCCCGCTGATAAAAAGATCGTCATTGGGATCAATTCCTCCACCCCCGGTACCTCCTCCCGAATTGCCACCTCCGGGGGTTCCTCCTCCTGTTGAAGCTACCGCAAATTGATAAGTTTGGGCTGCAGCCAGCCCGTCCCCGGTAACAACAATAGTATAATCACCTGCAACTGCATCGGCAGCGAGGGTTAAACGGGTGGTAAAATTACCATTTACCACCGGCGGCTGGGCTACATAAACCCGCCCGCTTTTGCTGTTGCGAACGCAAATAGCAATCGCATCGGTTCTTTGGGCCGTGCCGGCTATCTCCACTATGTCTCCCGGTTTGAATTCCTCCCCCGCAGAGGGTTTTGTCAGGTCTATGACGGCTCCACCGGTACTTCTAACCTCAAACCGGTATGTTTTTAGTTCCGGCAAGCCTAAACTACCGACATTAATTGTATATTGCCCTTCATCCGCCGCAGGATTGAGAGTAAAACCGGTGGTAAAGGCGCCACCTTGCACTTGGGGCTGGGCCGTAAATACCAATATACCTTGTTCATTTCGCACGGCTATCGATACCTCGGCTAATCCCTGGGCAGTGCCGCTAATTTCGACAGTATCTCCAGGCTTGTATACTTGATGGGCACCGGGAGAACTCAGACTCACTTGAACACTTTCATCAGCTGCGTAACAAACGCCGAATATCCACAAGGATATCGCCAGCATCATCAAAATACCCAATAAATGTCTTCTTATCTGTATAAACTTCATAAATTCTCCTTTCATCTCCCAAACAAAAGAAGAGTAAAAAATAGTTTTATTCAACAACAAAGCTTATTTCATGATTATCCTTTCCCAACGGGTTAAGACTACTGCAGTTATCCCAGACAAAAATATCCACATAGGCTTTTCCACTTATATTACCGGGCATGGTAAATTCAGCCGCAGCCAGGCCACCCGAAACACCTACATCCGTCTGTGCGGCGACGCATCCCACAATACTGCCCCCGGTGATAGCGGTTGCCCCTTCCCCATTGCGTACCTGAATAACCAGCAAAGCATTCTTGTCTGCATTCACTTTGTTATCAAACCCGGCTTCGATAGAATATCCTCCACCGGCTGCAACAGAAGATATTTCCTGACCGTTATGGTCCAGCAATTTAACACTGCTGATGGTTATTTCATCGTCTATATTAATCAACCTGATAGTATTGACATACTTCAACCTATTACCGGTTAAATCACTATTGCTAAGATTTCGTAAAATTTGAATATTTACCGTCTCATCTCCGGATATATCGGCAATTTCCTCATCGTTTACTTCATAGGCCAACAGGCACTGCTGGTTTTTTAATTCCTGGACCGTACCGGCCTCAATTGTTTCACCGCCGGCTGTAATAAAATCAACGCCCCACATGCTGGAAACATTAAGTTGATCGAGCAGAGTACCTAAAAGCACTCCCTTGCCGGTCAGAGTAACAGTTTGTCCCTGCTCCGAGCACTGGTAGCTTCCCTCAGACGGGGGCATGCATTTTAATGTTTCTACCGCATAGCTAACCGGATTACTTAACCCGGCTCCTTCAATGGTACAGGCTAACGCCCCTAAGTTATATTCAAAGGTTACGACCTCACTGTCCAACTTACCAAAACCAATAGCCTTTGCTTTAATGGTTATATTTCCATTTATTGGTACCGGTGCGTTTAATTTCGGTTGAAAATAAGGATAGCTGATATTGGCTATGATGCTTTTATTCGTAGGCTCGGTACCGTCCAGGGTATAATAAATGATAGGTCTGGTATTGGTACCATCCTCGTACTGTAATTTTACTTCCGTACCGGGAACTACAGTGCCCGGGGCGATATCCACGTTCGGTGATTCCCATTGCTCCAGAGGCCCTGTGGTTACTTCAATGGTCCCTCCCCCACACACATCATCAATCGTTAGACTTTTACATACAATTGGCTCAAGGGGTGCTCGCTGACCGAATAACAGTTTCCCATTCGCTAAGTTTAAAGCCAGCATGGTTTCAACAAGTATTTTCCCTTCCTCACTACGCTCCGGGGGCCATCCTACAACATCACCTGGATTCTCAACATCGGGGAAATAATACCGGGGATCATCCAGCAACTGTTTTTTGGTATAATCGCTATAACTACCACCGGATTCTTTGACCCTGATTAATTGGGCATTATCCTTTAAACCGGCTACGTCTAAAATGGTTTTCAGCGTCGGGCCCGTCATATCTTCAAATATTTTTAAGGACGGGTAGCGATTATAGCCGGAATAGGTATAAGTTGCCTGCGGCAGGGCTTCCAGGTCGGCCCAGGTAAATTGCACTGTTTTTTCGACCCCGTCACCTGTTACTGTTAACGCTATTGGCTCGGACGCGTCAGACACCTGCGGTGCAGCCAGGATAAAAAAACCGGCAATAAAACATAACACCGCCAAACCGGCCAGTAGCTTTTGCAAGCTTAAATTTCGGAAATTTTCCATGCGTTATTCACCTTTCCATTTATTGAATGGTAATGGCAGTCAATTTGTCTTTCTTTATTCTTTAAAATCAATTATAAAAAGCTGCTGATCATCGGTATTAAAAAAATTATCATCTGTTATTGGCTGCTTGACTGTGATTATCAGGCTGCTGCCGTCCTTTTCCCAAATGCTTTGTTGTAACTCATGGGTTTTGTTATATCTAAAGCGCGGAGGATTAGCCAAACGCGCATTGCTTAAGCCTTGCAGAACATCGGCCAAGCACGGTGAACCGTTTACCGTTAACTTTAACTCCCTTGAATTGAGCTGTCCAAAATAATCATCAGCTATTAGAGCCATGCGCACGCCCAGCAATAATTGGTCACATTTTTCCTGGTGGTGGAGCAAAGCCTGTTTCATGAAAATTTGTTGACGCATTTCTCTTTTTAATGGACGAATGTATGGGGTATCCGGGGAGAAAACGATTTCCTGCTCATAATAAGGTTTTATATCCAGCACTGGAGTTTCATTTATAGCATCCAATCCACTAACCCAAAGAAGGTTGTCTTTCACTTGCTCCAAACGGACCAGCGATAAGGCAATAGGGTTGGGCCGGCCAAAGGCGCGCAAGCCAAAAACTCCATATTCAGGAAGGTTGGAATTAACCTTCCCGGGTACGACTTTCAAAACGTCACGCGGCGCCTTGTGAAACCACATCTGAATCCAGAGATGCGAGTTTTTCTCAATACGCAATAACCCGTCCTTGTATTCGGGAAATATTTCGATCTGGGAGGTACCTCCCCCAATCGGCACATTGTCCAAGGCCTGGAAATCAGATCTAATAATCCCTATCGGTTTTAAAGTAATAATGCCGGTTTCATTACATTCTGACATTTAGGAACATCCTTTCTCAGCCTTTTATTCAACTACTCATTCAGCGCATTAACAATAACTGTCACTGCCTCCGCCCTGGTGGCACCTGCCTGGGGCCGAACGGTGTCGTCGGGATAGCCATTCATGATCCCGTGCTCCGTGGCAGCGGCCATAGCTTCTCTAGCCCAGCTGGAAATGCTGCTGCTATCGACAAACTGCGTTTCCCCTGCTGCCGGTGTCAACTTTGCGGCCTTAACGATCATTGCGGCCATCTGCTCCCGGGTGATCAGGTCGTTTGGACCGAAGGTATCGGCGTCATAGCCGCCGACTATTCCGTTGGCAGCTGCAATAGCTATGAAGTCTCCGGCCCAGTGATCGGCTGTATCTGCAAATTTTTTACCGCCATTCGAAGACGACAACTTGAATGCATTTACCAGCACGGTGGCAAATTCGGCCCGGGTAATGGATTTGTTGGGCTTGAAGCTGCCATCCGGATAGCCGCTTATGCAGCCCATAGCCACTAGTTTGTTAATGTTATCATAGGCCCAGTGGCCGGCTATATCATTCAATGCTTCAGCTATTATTCCGGCATTATAAATTACATCTTCATTAACTGCCATTACGGTATACTTTGTGAAATGGTTTACTTCTATAGTTACGGTATTGCCTGATACAGTGCCTCCGAGCTTCACCCACTCGCCCAGGCTCTCTTTATAGTAGTAGATTGCCGGAGTCTCACCGGGGCTGATGGATTGGGGATCAAAGCTAAGTGTTATGGTTACATTTTTGGCAAAGGTGTAGCTGTTTTTGCCACCCACGCTGAATTCGTATACATTGCCGGCAAGCTTGAAACCCGCGGGCACGGCGGGAGAAGTGGTTACTTTTTGCACTTTAACTTCTACTTTGCCGGTGCCTGTTAGCGCGTTGGCGGGCATTTCAATTGTGGCTTCACTGCCCAAGCCTATTGTGCCACCCGCGCCGGGTGTAACTGTGGCCGTTCCGGTAGTGGAAGTAACCGGATTTGACGTTGAACCGCCACCGCCGCCACCACCAGTGGTGCTACCAGTGCCGGTATTATTGCTGCTCTTAGCAACCTTAAAAGTGAAATTAACCGGCGCAGACAATTCTTTGGCGCCAATACTAATCGTATATTGACCCTCCACAGCATCATCATTGAGTTGAAATTCTGTGAAAAAAGCACCATTTACTACAGATGGCTGCGCCGCATAGGCCATACCGCCTGCAGTATTGCGCACCAAAATAGAGACCTGCGTAATATTTTGCGCATTACCGGTAATTTGGACGTTATCTCCAGGTTTGTAATTTTGATAAGAAGCTGGAGTATCAAGACTGACTGTCGCTTCATTATTTTCAGCAAATGCAACTCCCATGCATAACAAGCAAATAACTGGAGCTAATAAAATACTGAACAATTTTTTCACGCGTACCATCCTTTTTTAGTAATTTACTTTGGAACTTAAATCATAGTTTAAAAAAAATACAGAAACCGGAATTAATTAACCATAACCCGCAAGACTACATAGTAAATACGCCTTCTTCTTTATTTCGCTAACTAAAACCGAATTTTATCACCTCCAAATTAATTTTTACCCCTAAATTTCACCACTACATAGTTTCTTATAGACCTCTCCTTTGCTAGTAGGCCTTGCCTACGGGTTACCTTCCGGCCGGTTAGGCGACACAGGACTTTTTTCAAATGTTGGCTATAGGAATGCCGAGTAAGCACACAAAAAAGACCTTCAGTCTAGGCCTAGGCTGGAGGTCTTTTTAAATATAAATAACCAGTAAATGGAAGATAATAAATATGCAACCATACTGATATTAAATTAATGCCCCTTTCCAACCATGGGAGGCGAATCCGTTTCCAGATTAACCCTGAAAGGCCTTTTGCCATGACTGAGTGTTTTAGACAAGAAGACTCGGAGCTAAATTATAAAATTGTGTAAAAAATATATTTAATTGTTTACATTCTATGCCAAGTTTTAACATGAGGTCAAGTTAAATATTTCTATGTTATTCGACATTATTCTTATTATTACGACATAAACAATAGGAGTGTGGAATTCATTAATAAGTTTAATAAGCTTCCACAGCCTAGCGGAGAACGCTTTAATGCGTGTTCTATAGATGAACAGTGTTAATCAAAAAATACTTTCCACTTTAAAAAAGTCTATTGCATTTTAAAAATCATTCCATTATAATGATGGTACTTAATTAAATACTAGTTAATACAAAGGCGTATTAATAACTAGGCAATGAGGCCCACGAACAGTTCATTTAACTTGTTCGTGGGCTTTTTTATTTTAACCGTGCAAGGGTGTGCGGGTAATCCGGCAAAGAGGCCGGCCCATGGTTTGTTCAATCAAACCCCGGGCCGGTTTTTAATATGCAACCAGTAATTATATTATTAATTTGAAAGGTGGTTTCGGTTATGGGTGAAGCCAAGGACAAAGTTGTGGATAAAAGAGAAATCATTGCCGAAGCAAGAGAAAAGGGAGTAAAGTTTATCCGTCTGCAGTTCACTGATCTTCTGGGAGTAATGAAAAACGTAGCAATCACCATTGATCAACTGGAGAAAGCTTTGGATGGGGAATTAATGTTTGACGGCTCTTCGATTTACGGTTTTAGCAGGATTGAGGAGTCCGACATGTACCTGCGTCCTGATCCCAGCACTTTCGTGGTATTCCCTTGGAGGCCCAGGGATGGCGGTGTGGCCAGATTAATGTGTGATATTTACAATCCCGATGGTACCCCATTTGACGGTTGTCCCAGGGTGATCTTAAAGCGTCAACTGGCCAAAGCCGCAGAACTAGGTTATACCATGCAGGTAGGCCCTGAGCTGGAGTTTTTCCTATTCTGCGTAGACGAAAACAACCTACCAACCTTAAAAACACATGACAATGCAGGTTATTTCGACCTTTCCCCGGTAGACCTTGGAGAGGCGGCCCGCAGAGACATAGTATTAATCTTAGAACAAATGGGTTATGAGATTGAGGCCTCCCACCACGAGGTGGCCCCCGGCCAGCATGAAATTGATTTCAAATATTCGAACGCCCTTGACACGGCTGATAAAATCGTTACCTTTAAATACGTAGTGCGAACTATTGCCCAGCGGCATGGCCTGCATGCCACCTTTATGCCCAAGCCGGTTTTTGGCATCAACGGCAGCGGTATGCACACCAACCAGTCTTTGTTCAAGGGTGATAGCAATGCTTTTTATGACGCAAATGGTCATATGCAGTTAAGCAATGAAGCACATTATTATATCGGAGGTTTATTAAAGCATGCCCGGGCTTTGGCTGCTATCACCAACCCCACGGTTAACTCATACAAACGCCTGGTGCCTGGCTATGAAGCACCGGTATATCTTGCCTGGAGCGGTCGCAATCGCAGTCCTTTGATTCGCATTCCTGCCAAGCGTGGACAGAGCACCAGAGTCGAGCTGCGCAACCCGGATCCGGCTTGCAACCCCTACCTGGCTCTGGCGGGATGCCTGGCTGCCGGTCTGGACGGAATTGTCAATCAAATAGATCCTCCACCGGCCTGCGATCGGAACATTTACCAGATGACAATTGCTGAACTGGAGGAAATGGGCATCAAATCACTACCGGGCAGTTTGCCGGAAGCTTATAATGAACTGAGCCGGGATATGGTGATAAAGGGTGCGCTGGGCGAGCATGTTTATGAAAAATTGGCCGAAGCCAAGGCTAAGGAATGGGAAAGCTTTATAATGCAGGTGCACCAGTGGGAAATAGACCGTTACTTGACTTTGTTCTAGGAAATATTGCAGGGTAAAATTTAATACATTGCATATCAGTACAATATGGCAAGTGCCAACACCGGTATATAGGTGTCGGCACTTTTCTTTTTATAAACCCTTCTTAGTCTGATCAACGATTAATTTAATTGCCGTGATTTTATAATCACCCTGCATCATTGGCTGCAGCTGCTATGTCTAAAATACCGGCCATTATTTTTTCCCGCCTGGCGTTGACGGCGTCAAAATCCATGTATGGTGCATAATATTTTTCCATATTATCATGCTCCGCCTTAGCCTGGCGAAGGAATGATACGGCTTGCTCCATGCACTCCCTGTACATTTTACGGGCAATAGTCTTTTCTATCAGGTATTTTTCGTTTAGAATGGGGTTTACGCATTCCATAGTATCAATCACTACATCCTCAGCCTGTGGGAGAAAATCGTGTGGCTCTACAGAGTTAACAATAGCCACGTCGAGACCGGGGATCACCAGATGGTCAATTAAATTTGGCTCCAGCGCACAGTGGTATGCTTCTACATCAAACCCACGCATCATAGCTGCATCCATCAACCTGGCCACCAGTATGTTTTTACCGGTTCCATCGTCTCCTTCGATAATATACCGTTTACCGATATGGCCCACTATAGTACCCAGGTGGCTCACCGGGCCATCGGGTGTAATAGCGGTGGCAAATAATCTCCTGGCCTTGGGATTGTCGGTTTGCCGGTCTTTCCCCTCAAAAATTTCGTGTACCAGATCAAGCACCATGCGGTCGAATCTGCCCACATTAAAAGCACCCGTTCCAACATAATACAGCTTAACTTCATCCAGGAATATTTTAGCAGCGGATAAATAAGCATAACCACGGTTGAAAAGTCTACCAACTTCTTTGTTGCAGGCTAATATCTCTTTTTTATTGGCGAGGATACCCTGCTCGTTCCAGTTGTCACCAAAATGGAGAATGGTGTCAACAGCTCCGGGGTTCTTGGGATCTACTACGTGGGGAGCTGTGCCATCAAGCATGGCCACCCGTATTGCCGTTATCACTATACCGTCCAGTGAACCGTTATCCGAGGAACAGCAGTGAAACTCCACGTCATACCCACGTTCCAACATTTCTTCGCCAATTTTTCGCATAAAAGTTGATTTACCCACACCAGGTCCACCTTTAATAACAAATATCCGGGTAGCTTCTTGTTGATCAATAATATAATCATAAAAGGAATAAAAGCCCTGACTGGTGTTACCGCCGGGAAAAACTTTTTTCATTCTTCCCTTGGACAAATGAGGTTCCCCCTTTATTGCATATACCTGCTCATATCGCCATCACCTGAATGATGTTTGATGCAGCAGAGCAGGCACCCTTTACTTGTGGCCGTGTATGTACGTACTAATTATTTTTATGTCAAACCTTCTCATGGCGATATTGCCAGAGTATTTTCCTTGAACCACAGGGTTAGTTTATTATATGCGGGTATATGCAAAATAGATTTACCAAGTGGGCACCCCGGGTGTGCCATATATTGGACAGCAGAAAGCACCAACTTTTCAATGTTAGCCGGGCAATCGTACCAATGGGTTGATAACCATTATTATTAACATTATCAAGAATAAAATAATCAGTCCCGTAGCTACCCCAATAGCCCGGTTTTTCCGCCCTCTTAACTGTGCTTTGAGTCGGTATTCCTCCAGCACCGGCGGGGGTATCATACGCATAGCCTGTCTCATACCCAGGGGTATAAGTAACAAATCATCCAGATACCCAAACAGCGGTATAAAATCCGATACAATATCCAACGGGCTGAAGGCATAAACCACCACCATCGCAGCCAGCAATTTAGCTTGCCAGGGCACCCGGGAATCCCGGTAAGCAAGCAAAAAAACATAAATGTCTGATTTTAGATCCCTGGCCCGCCTGAACCAGTGCCTGATTTTTCCCAATAATGTGCCTCCGCTCAATTTTGCCGATCTGCTCTATTGCTTATATAGAACTATACCTTTAAATCAATTTAACCTATGTTATTAGTTCTCCGTATAGTTCCGGGCGCCGGCAGTCAAGAAAAAAACTATCACGCATGGAATCAGACTCACGGCGGCGGATTGTATTGATCATCACAGGATCAAGGTCGGCCATCAGTAGTTCTTCTCTGTTATTAAAGGCCTCGGCGACAACGTTTCCTCTGGGGTCTATTACTAGAACTCCGCCACAGAAGCTATGCCCGGCACCATCCTCACCCACCAAATTGCAGGCCGCCAAAAACACAGCATTGTCGTAGGCCCTGGCGGTCATATATTTAAGCCATATTTTCCTGCGATCCCCCACGATGGTGGGCGAGGCATGAGGCGCAAAAATAATTTCAGACCCTTTTAAAGATAAAATAGTGGAAACTTCGGGAAAATGCAAGTCCCAGCATATTTGCAAACCAAAGTTTGCTTTTGTATAGCTAAACACCGGCAGTTCAGAGCCCGGAGTAAAATTGGTTTTTTCACTGTTGCCTAAATGTGTCTTCCTGTACTTAGATAACTTTCCGTCCGGATAGGCCACCAGTTGTGTAATAAATGGTTTGCCGGTGGGCGATGTCTCAGCCAATCCTGCCAATACCACCATGCGATACCGTTTTGCGAAATCTAAAATTCTACCGGATGAAGGACCCGGCACGTTTTCAGCAATGGGCCCGGAGCAGTTCCTGCTGTATCCCTGCACACATAGCTCGGGAAAGCAAATTATGTCGGCTTTTTGATTCGCCGCATCTCGAATAAAAGTTTCCATTTTATCAAGATTGTTATCTGTTTCCGAAAATTGTACGTTCATCTGCACCATGGCTATCCGTGTTTGTTCCATATTAACCACCCTTAACATAGTCAGGTCACCAGCAGGTGTAATGGGGCCGCTACCCTTATTTTAACACCGGTGGTCCTAAGGAATGCACTAAACTCGCAGATATATCCCGCACATTATGCTGTTGATGTTCCCTTAAAAAGTAATTATACGGTCCCTTCTGCCAAATAACGCTGGATTTCCCCTAAGAACTCCTCGCCATAGCGCTGCAGCTTGAATTCACCCACCCCGCTCACAGCCAGCAGTGCCTGTTCGTCTGTCGGGCAGCGCCGGCTCATTTCCTGCAGCGTCTTGTCGGAAAAAATCATGTAAGGTGGCAGCTTTTCTTGAACGGCTATTTCCTTACGCAACCGGCGCAGCATTTGGAAGAGTTTATCGTCAACACGGATTTGCTTTTTCCGGCGAACTTTTTGGTATACACTGGCCCGGCCTTTAAGTACCGGGTAAGCACTTTCCCTTAATTTTAGTACGGGATACTCGCCCTGGGTCATGTTGATATAACCTTCGGCTATCAGCATGTTAATCATATCTTTAATATCCCGGATGGCATAGTTGCTTAACAGTCCATAGGTAGATAAACGATTAAAGCCTAGCTGTTGTACCTTTTTATTTTGCGAACCTTTCAAAACATCGGCTACCATTGTTAAGCCATATTGTTCCCGCATGCGCCATATGCAGGACAAAATTTTTTGCGCCTGTATTGTGATATCCACCAGCTCATTATCACCACTGCAATTGAAGCAGTTACTGCAAGTATCGGCAACATCTATATCGCCAAAATAAGTTAGAATATACCGGCGTAAACAATGAGATGTGTGGCAATAATCAATCATTGCCTGTAATTTGTGGTAATCGACCTCTCTGCGCTCCGGTGTCGTTTCATTAAGTTCAATTAATCTTTTTTGCACCTGGACATCCTGCGGGCTATATAAAAGTATGCATTCACCAGACTCACCGTCCCGCCCGGCCCGGCCGGCTTCCTGGTAGTAGGCCTCCATATTCTTGGGCATGTTGTGATGTATTACATAGCGTACGTTGGATTTATCGATACCCATGCCAAATGCGTTAGTAGCAATAATTACCTGGATGTTGTCATGAATGAAATCGTCCTGGGCTTGATTGCGCTCCCTGTCACTCAGCCCGGCATGATACTTACCGACGGAAAACCCTTTAGACTGTAAAATGTCATACAGACTGTCCACATCCTTGCGCGTGGCAGCATAGATAATGCCCGAACGCCCCTCATTTTGGCTCAGGTACTGGAGCAAGAAGTGTTTTTTATCTTCACCTTTAATCACTTGCAGGTATAAATTAGCGCGGTCGAAACCTCCAATGTAGGTTAAGGGATTTAACAGACCCAATTGTTTAATAACATCCCGCCTCACCGCCTCGGTGGCGGTGGCAGTAAAAGCGGCCACCGCCGGCCGGGTGGCAAATCCATTGATCAGTCCGTCAATGGCCAGATAGCTGGGCCTGAAATCGTGCCCCCACTGGGAAACACAATGCGCTTCATCTACAGCCACCAGGGTAATATTCAACCGGTAAATAAGCTCCCGAAAGGATTCTGATTCCAGGCGTTCCGGTGCTATATACAAAAGCTTGTAAGAGCCTTGGGCCAAATCCTGCATGCGTGTAACTGTTTCGCGGTAGGCCAATGTACTGTTGATAAATATGGCTGGGATGCCCTGGTTGACCAATGCATCTACCTGGTCTTTCATTAATGATATTAGTGGTGATATAACCAGCGCAATACCGGGCAAGACTAAAGCCGGTATCTGGTAACAAATGGACTTGCCCCCACCGGTGGGCATTATCCCCAGCGTATCACCCCCGTTTAAAATATTGTCAATAATTTTCTCTTGACCCGCTCTAAAGCCTGTATATCCGTAATATTTTTTTAACAACGCCCGGGCTCTTTCCATGACCATTCACTCCACTATTTGTTTGTAATTCGCCCTTATGTAAACCAACCAGCAATATTTTTATATTTCTTGCACATGTAAGCTTTATCCTGCCGTAAATAAACAAATCAAGATAAAATCAGGAACCTCTCGGGTTTCTGTCCCATTTTCATAAGTGGGTTGTGATTAAATGATCATGGATATTAGAAAGGTTTAAATTGGGACGATGAACACATATCTAAGCAAATGCTAGAGTTGCATTAAATCCTGAAGTAGAGGCTGCCAGTTTCATAATCAAATGGACTAATATGGTTTCTGAAAACAGGAAATCTTCAATATCAACCAGTATTTCTGTTTGTGAAAGGAGGATTTTAGAGCCCTAATTCATATATTGAAATAATTAACATATTAAGATTGACAAATATAAAATATATATATACAATGCAAATATAATATTAACTGCTGAATCAGAGTAGTAAACTTGAAACTGAACTTTCAGAGAGTTGCAGTGGCTGGAATTGCAACAGTTGCAGTCAAGTTGAATGGACTGACGAGGGCGATCGCAAAATGTTGAAAACAAAGTAGTGATCGACGGGAACTCCGCCCGTTATCAAGGGAGCATGCATGTTAGTGTGTGGATTAAGTGGGTCTTTGACCAATTTGGGTGGTACCGCATGAGTTTTATAACTTTTGTCCCTATAGATGGACAAGAGTTTTTTTATTTTTATTTTAAATTGATCAAAATAAAAACAGGCTGACATTTCTCAATAAATTACTATAAGAAAGGGGTACATCAATAGTGAAAATACCTTATAGAATCTATCTTACTGAAGAAGAAATGCCCAAACAATGGTATAACCTGCGGGCAGATATGAAAGAACAACATGATCCTTTTTTAAATCCGGGTACACTCAAGCCGCTGACAACAGAGGAATTATATCCGATATTTTGCGAGGAACTATGTAAACAGGAAATGGATACAACAACGCGATATATAGATATTCCAGAGGAAGTTCAGGAATATTACAAAACATTCCGGCCATCGCCTTTGATCCGGGCCTATAATCTTGAAAAAGCGTTGGACACTCCTGCTAAGCTCTACTTTAAATTTGAGGGAAATAATACGTCGGGCAGTCATAAACTTAATGCAGCGGCAGCTATGGCTTATTATGCTAAAGCACAGGGTTTGAAATCCCTTACCACGGAGACGGGAGCCGGACAATGGGGTACTGCTCTGGCAATGGCTTGCGCCTTTTTTGGTCTTAAACTAACTGTATTTATGGTTAAGGTCTCCTTCCAGCAAAAGCCTTTCCGAAAAGCCGTCATTGAAACTTATGGTGCGGATATCATAGCCAGCCCTTCAGATACGACCGAGGTTGGACGCGCTATCCTGGCTAAGGACCCTAATACCGGGGGCAGTTTAGGATGTGCAATTTCAGAGGCAATTGAGCTTTCTTTAAAAGATGAAAGCTGCCGCTACGCCCTTGGTTCTGTGCTAAATCAAGTACTGCTTCACCAGTCCATTATTGGTATAGAAGGCAAAATAGCTATGGAGAAAATTGGGGAGTACCCGGATATCGTGGTCGGCTGTGCTGGTGGCGGGTCTAACCTGGGAGGCCTGATGGCGCCGTTCATGCAAGATAAACTGACCGGTAAGGCTAATCCCCGAATTATTGCCGTCGAACCAGCTTCTTGCCCATCACTCACCCGGGGTAAGTATGCTTATGACTTCTGCGATACAGGAAAAGTAACACCATTAGCTAAAATGTACACGCTTGGGAGCGGATTTATTCCTTCAGCGAATCATGCCGGCGGTCTTCGGTATCACGGCATGTCACCCATCATTTCCAAGCTTTATCATGATGGATACATGGAGGCTGTTTCTGCAGAGCAGACCAAAGTGTTCGATTCGGCGGTCAAGTTTGCCAAATTTGAGCAGATCCTTCCGGCTCCGGAATCCTCTCATGCGATACATTGTGCAATTGAAGAGGCTCTTAAGTGCAAGGAAACGGGAGAAGCGAAGACAATCTTGGTTGGTCTTACCGGAACAGGTTACTTTGACATGCATGCTTACATGCAATACAATGACAAGACAATGACTGATTATATTCCTACCGACGAGGATCTGCAAAAGGGTTTTGACGGAATGCCCAAGGTAGAATAAATCCTGCCAATTATTCGTCTGGGGTTTTGGGACTGGCTTAGGCCACTCTCAAAACCCCAGCTTCTTATTTGTACCGAAATGCCTGGCACCTTTATTAATGGCCTTGTTTATAGTATGCACACCGTTCTTTTCGACACCCGTGAGCATGACGCTCTACGTGATCACAGATGATTGCTTCAGGTAGAACCGTAGGGACGTTAACATGCAAATATTCCTGTGCAAGTTGAACACTCTCGGTGAGGGCAGTTCGAACAAAGTTTTTGCAGCAGCACGGTCCGGTTTCATTGGCAATTACATTTATTATCTTACTTACAACTTTCATAGTAATAGCCGTTTCCCAGTCTTTAGGACAGGCCGCCCCTAAAATAACGCTAAAACAAGCGCCAATGGCGGGAGCAATACCGCAAACACCGGTTAAACCACAGTAACCGCCAATAGCTTGTCTATGGGTTCGATTCAGCACTTCATCAACTTGGTCCTTTGCTATTTGAAGGGTACCTTCGTTTTTTATGGCCGCCATTAAAGCACCGGCGGCTATCCAGGCGTTTTCGCAGCCGAGCATGGGGACCTTATCTTGATAGCTCATCAGAGTTTCGGCAATTTCCAAGGGATTCATAGATTTTGTGTAAAGCACGTAATCTCTAATCAGATCAAAAACATCTTTTCCATGACAAGCATCACAGATGTAATGATCATTGGAGCAAATAATATTAGCAAACTCAGTTTTACCACAGCGGAAACATTTAAGCTCTTTACCATTTTCGAAATATATTAAAGCACTATTACAGATTTGGCAGTTTTCGGTACTGTTCCGCATATGATACCGACTGGTATCCGAACCGGTACCTCAACAGTCGGCAGTATTGTTGTTACCAATTTTATTATTTAATTCAGCCATGCAACCACCTCCTCGGTTTTATTCATTTTGTATTTCTACACCGGATTACAAATTCCCCTGCCGTGTAAACTAGGCATGAAATTATAGCACAGAAAAAAACCCGCCTATAAAACCGGACGGGTTATTGTATTATTGTTGTATCATTGATATCTTTAGTACTGGTAAGCGGGTACACCCCAGTACCAGCCCTTTATCTTACCGTACTTAACGAGGTCGTCAAAAATTTTCATTTCATCGTTCATCCAGCCAATAAACATGTTGCGCAGGCTGTCATTGCTCATCATCCGCAAGGTTTCGGCATGAGTTTCAAGAAAATATCTTTTTCAACCAAAAGCCTAAATTCCGTATCAGTGATATTGTTTAAGCATACCAGGGTCAGTTCAAGGCAGTCGTGGCGCTGCTGCAAATGTTCCCATAGCATGTGTGCCTCGCCTGAATATATTAACAACCCCCTCTAAAAGGTAAATCAATGCTTTGTTAAAGCCAATTCCATATGGAGAATATCTTTGGGCATGTACCAAAAGGGATGTCCAAGGACATTCTGTTAAACAAACAGCTCTCCTACCACTACCGACCTTCCAGGGTATAGATGAAGAAAGAATTTTACGTTCCTTAAGAATAGAAATCAACCGATCCCTTGCAGATAATCCTCTAGTTTTTTCAATTGTTGGATTTGCGGGATCATCCTTTACCCAAGGTTCCCTGTCAATTGTAAAATGAGCTAAATAAAAAGAAAAATCGGGCTTATTAGACACAATACCCACCCCTTTTAAAAATATCATTCTTATATTAAGGTTCTTTACCAAGGACTACCATTTGTGCTGTAATACCAGCGAACCTAACACCAGGCGCAAACGTATGGCTATACTGGTATTCAGATATAAACTTCACCCTAATAATTTGCTATGCTCACATGCTCAATTGAGAGTCGCTCTGACATGTCAAGCTTAAATGTGCCATACGGGTTAACGTGTAAATAAATCAAGGGAGTCAAAGCTCGTAGATCCTCCTTGGTCATCAGGTCAAACCATTTTTTATCGGCAAGAATTTGCTGCAGCATCAGAGTATTAACATATACAAGGCAGTTCTGTAGCAAGTGCAGTGATAATACAGCTATTTCCTGGTCTTCAATGCGGTTGGTGGCAATTTCACCGCCCTTGCCAAAGAAGATAAACGAGTTAGCACTATTCCAGTTTTCAACGACATTTAGCCCCTCGTTAATTTCACGGCGCAGCTCCTCGGACCCCAGGTACTCACATAGGAATTTTGTCTTTACGACTTTACCAAGTTCTCCAAGGGCTTGATAAGTTGGGTGTTTCAGGTTGTTCCTGGTAAATCTCTTTAGAATGGCTTCCGTTTCGGCAGTACCCAGGCGCAGGGCCGTAGCATACTTAACCATCTGGTCATATTGCTGCCGGATCAGTCCCCAGTTGATCGGCCTGGTCAATACCGGCTGCAGATTCGGATAGGCTTCTGTCATCCTTGTTTCTGGACGGTACAGTTTTTGCGCGTGAATTGCCTTAAGGCGGGGCATCAGCTGAAAGCCCAGTAGGTGGCAAAAAGCAAAAGCCACTTCGCTTTGTCCATGTGAGTCCACGAAGTTCTTCTCAATCTCCATGTCAGTGTAGTGCCGGAGCAGGCCCTCAATCATGGCGGCCACTTCCGAGGATGAACAAGTCTTCAACTGGGAGTATATACAGGTGGAGTTCTTTTCGACGTGCCAGTATATCATTACACCCCGCCCATGGTAGCGAATGTGCCACTCTGTCATTAGGTTCTGGTCCCAAGCCCCAAATTTTTTGGAATCGGAAGCGCAGGAAGTGGTACCCTCACCCCATATCTCCTGGCGCCGGATATTCATTATGGCATTGACTACTTCTGCGATAGCGTTCCGCAGGTTGTCTTTATGGATAAATTTCCGGCGGATGTACTGCAGGTCCTTGTGGCTCTCACCATGTTCACCAGCGCTGATCCGTTTCAGCCCGGTATTGGTGCCCAACCCGTAAAGGGCAAGAATAAGCCGTTTCTGGATAGTAGCGCGGTCTATTGCCTCCCGGACGGCCACTGTCTTAAACTGGTCAGTAAAGAGTATCCGAAGGTCAGCTTCTTTGCGGATATCAAGGAGACTTGTCATGGGCCACCTACGTTGAACCTCTGCTTTCAGCCTAGTGAGATTCACTGGTTCGGGCTGAGGGTCAAGGGGGGACACCGATATCCACCCGTTACCCTTGGTGGTTATCTTGACCCTTGGTTTTTTGGGGATACCGTTATTAAGTCGTTCTAAGGCAGATTTCATAGCCAATATAAGCTCTTCAATGAACACATCAGCCTCCATGGGCTGTTTTATGGCCTTGTAGTTTTCTTCGCGGCATTGCTCAAAATCGGCAGGCAAATCCTCGTCAGGGTTCCGGTACCGGTTGGCCCCGTCAACCCATATTTCCTTACATCGCAATTTATCCCTTAATGCCTGAAGGACACTGATTTCTCGGTTAATACGCTCCTATCCCCGATCATCCTTTTCAACAATGAGATCCTTCCAGGACTGCCGTATTACCCCTTCGATGGGGACAGGCTCGGAAGTGGGAAAGTACCGGTACCCGGTAGTGTTGTATCTCTTGATAAGATCTAGCGCATGGATAACCGGCCGGTGGACATCGTTATTTGAACGAAAGTCAAGGATTGCCAATATCTCGGGCACCATGCGCCTATAGTGGTGACTGTATGATGCACGAATCACGCTATGTATTTTTTCCCGGTAGGCCGACCCGGTGTGCTTAAATTCTTTAACCAGGTCTCTTAGGGTCTGTTCACTGACAATTGGGTATATAACATCACGTACTATCCCACTGGGGTTGTTCAATGCTATCTCAGCCATATTAAAAAGAATGGTGTTTTTCCGGAAACCCTTTTTAATTCATTCAGCACTTCCCGGTCAACTTTGCGTTCAGCGCGAACCCCGATCCGGTGGATGATTTGTATTAAAAGTTCCACCAGGTTATATAATGGACCCAGGAAATGCGACACGATTTTGCAGGGGATAAGCGACACCAAA
>JAENYS010000019.1 GCA_016841645.1 Desulfoscipio geothermicus
TGGTGTCGCTTATCCCCTGCAAAATCGTGTCGCATTTCCTGGGTCCATTATATTTCGCCTCTGCCAGCAGTGACTTCTCGGCAGGCGGCGAATCAAGTTCACCAAGCCGGTCGATAACGTTATCTCTTGTTTTGGTTATATTAATCTCTTCCCAATATTTATTTAAATGGCTGATATCTTGAGTCACAGCATATTTTTTGGCTTCATCCGTCAAATAATCGGAGGCATCCGCCAGGTCCATACCGAGCTGTTTGAATTCTGTCCTTCTTTTTTCAGCAGTTTGCTCGGCTTTAATACTCTGACTCATATATAAAATACTTCCTGCCAGCAATGTCGCGATGTGGAAAAATATGCCCAAGATCAGCGCACTAATGGTTGACTGTTTGATAACCATTTTTGAGTTCATGTCAGTCACCTCCGTTAAACAGGTAAAAAAATAAGGCAAAGAAGTCGGTGTGCAAACTCTGCACAACACAGCTTCTTTGCCTTGCAATTTATTGTAAACTATAATAACGGAGTTTTCAATTGTTTTTACGCGTTCCTTCGTTTACTATTTAATTACCAGACAAGAGGACGCACAGAATATATCCACGGAGATGGTACCACTGGGAATAATCCAAAATAACAATCAACCGGAAATATTACTGGTAGAAGATACACCGGAACATATTGAAGCAGTTGTAGCGATACTGCAAAAAAACAATTACAAAATAAGAGTTGCCAACAAATGGAGTACTGCTTTAAAATTAATTTGATTATTATAAATTTTAAAGCAGGGTTTGTTGCTGCAGCGATAGTGAAATATTAAAATATGTAAATTTGTGCTAACTTGTCTTGGGTACAGACAACTCAATATTCAAAAATAGGTTGTCAGGATAATATTTGTTATAGTATAGTTATAAAAAAGTATGGATTAGGCAACGGATAATTGCATCTATATGACTGCCCTGCCGGGCACCGGCTAGTGAAAGCCGTAAATGCAGTTTGGCAGGCCAATGATTTATAAAACAATGATTGAGTAAAGTAGGTTAGGAGGTTTTAAACATGAAATTTGAACAAGCGCAAAGGATAACAAATTTGCCACCTTACTTGTTTGCCCGTATTGAAAAATTAATAAAAGAAAAGCGAGATGCCGGAGTGGATATCATCAGCCTGGGTATTGGCGATCCCGATATGCCCACCCCGAATTACATAATAGAAGAATTGCAAAAACAAGCTGAGATCGGGGCCAACCACCAGTACCCTTCTTCGGCAGGCATGCCGGCATACCGGAAGGCCGTGGCTCAGTGGTACAAAACCAGGTTTGGCGTAGAGCTTGACGCCGCAAGTGAAGTGGTTTCCCTTATCGGCTCCAAAGAGGGGATAGCGCACATATCCTTTTGCTACTTAAATCCCGGCGATACTGTTTTGGTGCCTGACCCCGGGTATCCTGTATACGCCGGAGGTGCCATTTTAGCCGGTGCCGAGCCCTACTATATGCCCTTGAAGGCGGAAAAAGGCTTTTTACCTGACTTAAGTGCGATTCCTTCCGGTGTGGCTCGCCAGGCCAAAATGATGTTTATCAATTACCCCAATAACCCTACCGGTGCCGTGGCTGGCGAGGAGTTTTACCGGGAAGTAATCGCTTTTGCCAAAGAGAACAATATTTTAATTTGCCACGATGCCGCATATTCAGAAATTGCCTTTGATGGCTATGAACCCCCAAGTTTCCTGCAGTATCCCGGTGCCAAGGAAGTAGGCATAGAGTTTCACTCGGTATCCAAGACTTATAACATGACCGGCTGGCGCATTGGCTGGGCCGCCGGACACCCCCAGGCGGTTGAGGCGCTGGGCAGATTAAAATCAAACATTGATTCAGGGCAGTTTCAAGCCATTCAATATGCCGCCATTCAAGGACTGACCGGACCTCAAGATGCCGTACTGCAGATGCGGAAAGTCTACCAGGAACGGCGGGATATTCTGGTGGATGCCTTAAACAGTATGGGCTGGCGGTTGGAGAAGCCGAAGGCTACGTTTTATGTATGGGCACCGGTACCTGCGGGATATACCTCGGAATCTTTTGCCGAGCTGGTTTTAGATAAGGCCGGTGTGGTGATTACCCCGGGCAGCGGGTACGGCAGCAATAGTGACGGTTTTTTCCGCATAGCTTTAACGGTGGAAAAGGAACGGTTGATAGAGGCGGTGGAGCGGATGAAGAAAAATATCGGTATGGTTAAGTTTTAATAACCTCGTTCTAAAGCTATAATTGCACTTTCAAATAACCCTCGCGACAGCGGGGGTTATCTTTTACAAACTAACTCAAGCGAAGCAAATTAAATAAGTATGCTATAATTTATAAAAGATATTTAAAACCGAAAGGTTTATACTAATGGAAAAAGTTGACTTTGTAATTGTTGGCGCGGGTGTGGTTGGTTTGGCAGTTGCCGCTGAGTTATCATTTAAATTTGATGATAACTCAATTGTGCTTGTAGAAAGGCATAATAAGTTTGGCCGTGAAACATCGAGCCGGAACAGTGAAGTTATTCACGCGGGGATATATTATCCTACCGGCAGCCTCAAAGCCAAATTATGTGTTGACGGCAATAAACGTTTATACCGGTTTTGTGAGGAATGGGGTATACCACATAACCGCCTAGGTAAATTAATCATTGCACGGACTGAAGAGGAAATTCCGCTATTGGAGTCTATTTTAAAAAAGGGTTTGGACAATGAGGTTGCAGACCTGGAACTGCTTGACGCAGACCAGGTGAGTAAATTAGAACCGCACGTTAAAGCGGTGGCGGCTGTTTCATCTCCTTCGACAGGAATTATCGATTCACATAGTTTAATGTCACGTCTAGAATGGCTGGCCCGTCAACATACTACAATGTTTGCTTATAATCATGAAGTGATCATGGTTGACTATAAGGATAACGGATACAAAGTAACTTTCCGCGGCCCCGATGGCCAAATGGACAAGATTTTATGTAAATGGCTAATTAACTGCGCAGGTTTAGCTGCGGATAAAATCCCGTCCTGGTTAGGGATGAATATTGGTCAATCCGCGTATCGAATTTATCCTTGCAAAGGGGAATATTTTGGCGTCTCTAATAACAAATCAGGCCTGGTTAGCCGGCTAATTTATCCCCCGCCGCTGAAAGAATTAAAGGGTTTGGGAATACATGCTACTAAAACCCTGGATGGCCGGTTAAGGTTTGGTCCTAATGCTTTTTATGTTGATAGTATAGATTATGGTGTTAATGAGGAACATGCTTTGGAATTTTATAATGCTATCAAATCTTACCTGCCCTTTATTAATTTGGCAGACCTGCATCCAGATATGGCCGGTATTAGGCCTAAAATTCAAGGGCCACGAGACCCTGTGCAGGATTTTGTTGTAAGACATGAGGTTGACAGCGGCTTTGCAGGTTTAATCAATTTAATCGGCATAGAATCACCTGGTTTAACTTCATCATTGAGTTTGGCCAGGATGGTTGGAGATTTAGTGTCCACTTGGCCTGCTTAGCTCGGGTCATATAAAAACTTAAACCGGTTCATCACTTGAATTATCAAAAATGAAGCTATGGTAGCGATTGCAACGATTAGTAAATCGTTCATGTTTAACGGCACTGTTTGCAATACCCTGTTCAGCAGGGGTTGGTAGACGGCCAGTGCTTGCAAGGCTAGTACCAGCACAATAGCCCCCCATATGTACAGGTTGTTAAATAATGATCGATCCATCTTGATTACGCCGCCATGGCGAACGTTAAAAAGGTGAAATAATTGCAAAGCTGCCAGGGTAACGAAGGCCACGGTTCTAGCTTCGTCCAAATTACCGGTGGTGTTAAGGGTAAACACGTAACTTGCCATTGTGCCCGACGCCAGCACAATGCCTTGGGTTAATAAGCGCAATTTAAAACGGTTGGTAAGAATAGCCTGGCTTGGGTCGCGGGGTGGGCGGTTCATGATGCCTTGCTCTGCCGGTTCCCAGCCCAGGGCCAGGGCGGGGAAAACATCAGTTACCAGGTTAAGCCACAGAATTTGTAAGGCCACCAGGGGCAAAGGCATTCCGAGCACCAGCGTGATGAAGATGAATAAGATTTCGCTCAAGTTGCAGGAAAACAGGTAGTGAATAAACTTAGTAATATTATCAAAGATCACCCGGCCTTCCTTGACGGCTTTAATAATGGTGGCAAAGTTATCGTCTGCCAGCACCATGTCAGCCGCCTCCTTAGCCACAACGGTGCCCTCTATACCCATTGCAATACCAATATCTGCTTCCTTTAAAGCCGGCGCATCATTCACTCCGTCGCCGGTCATGGCCACCACCGCTCCCTGCTTCTGCAGGACATCCACAATTTCCAGCTTATCTTTGGGGTTGACCCGGGCAAATATGCTGGTATGGGCCAGTTCAGCGGATAATTCTGCTTTAGACATGGTATGAAGGGCAGCACCGTGGATAATGTTACCCTGCGGTAATCCCAGGCGATTTCCGATTGCCTGGGCAGTTTCCGGCTGGTCTCCGGTGATCATGATGGTGCGTATGCCAGCCTGGGTAGCTTCCTCGATGGCCTGCTTAGCTTGCCTTCGGGGTGGGTCCATAATGCCCGCCAGACCGATGAGAATCAGATCCCGGTAGGGATCTTCCTCCACAGCTTTTACCGGGCGGTAGGCTACGGCCAGCACACGCAAACCCCGGTGGGCTATTTGGTCATTAGCCTCCCCGGTTTGCTGCCTTAGCTGTTCATCGAAGGGCACCCGGACACCATTTTTGAGCATCGATGAACAGCTATCCATGATTACTGCGGGAGCACCTTTGGCCATTACCCAAATCTCCCCGTCGGGCGTGCTGTAATAAACGGCCATTCGTTTTTCATCAGAGTTAAAAGGAATTTCCTTCAATTCTTTATACCCGGTACGCCTGGCGGCTTCAGGGTTGAAGCCGCCCTTTAAAGCGGCCACTACCAGGGCGCCTTCTGTGGGGTCGCCCACCACATCCCACTGGCCGTCATCGTTTTTATTTACCGAGGCGTTACTGGCCAGGGCACCGGATTTAAGGAATAACTCCAAATCACCCCCCACCTCTTTCCGGAGGTCGCCATCCCAAAAATTACCTTCGGGGGTGTAACCCGAACCGGTTACCTTAATAGACCGCCCGCCCAGCCAAATTTGTTCCAAAGTCATAGCATTTTCGGTCAGTGTACCGGTTTTGTCGGTACAGATTACGTTGGTGGAGCCCAAGGTTTCCACCGCCGGCAAGCGCCGGATAATCGCGTTTTGCCTGGCCATGCGCGTCATGCCGATGGCCAGGGTAATGGTGGACACAGCCGGCAGCCCTTCAGGGACGGCGGCAATGGCCAGGGCAATGGCTGTCTCCAAAACCTCAAACAGCGGGTGCCCCATGACAATGCCCACTGCTGCCATCAGGACGGCAATACCCAGGCTGACGCTGGCTAATGTCCGGCCTAAGATAGCCATGCGTTTTTCCAAAGGGGTTTGCTCGGTAACGGTTTTTTCCAGCAGCGCAGAAACGCCGCCAATTTCAGTTTGGCTGCCGGTAGATGTAACTACAGCGTGACCTATGCCACGTACCACCATCGTACCCATGTAGATCATGTTAAGTCGATCTCCCAGGGGCAGGTTTTCTTGTTCCAGCACAGCTATTTTTTTATTCACCGGCTGTGATTCGCCTGTTAATGAGGCCTCAACTGTAGCCAGATTTTCGGCTTCTACCAGACGGGCATCAGCAGTAACTTGGTCTCCTTCCTCCAATACAAGAATATCGCCGGGCACCAGCTGTTCGGCGGGAATCTCCTGCAATTTGCTGTCACGAACTACTTTAGCTGTAGAGGTGACCATTTTTTTCAGCGCATCCATAGCTTGCTCCGCCTTGTATTCGGTAACAAAACCAAATAGGGCGTTCAGTATAATCACCGCTACCACGGCCATTGCTTCAACATAATCACCCAGCAGTAGAGAAATAACGGTGGCAACCAGCAATAAAAGCGTAATAATATTGCGAAACTGGTTTAATAAAATAACCCAGGGTGAGATGCCGGCGATTTCTTTTAGACGGTTTTCGCCGTACTCGGCCAGGCGACTTTGGACTTGTTTGCTGTTTAACCCGTTTTCCAGGTCTGTGGCAAGATGAGCAGTTATTTCATTTACTTTTATGGTGTGCGGATGTTCAAACATGGAAGGCCCTCCCTGTATTATGGCAGTATTCAAAATATATAAATTTCCCAGCTTTTTAATTCGTTATACCTATTTATTCATTTTTTCTACAAGCATAGTTTTAAAGAAATAATATACCACAAAATATGACAATGTATTACCATATTAAACACTCGCTTTTAAAAATAATAGGATAGCTCTATTCAGGCTATCCCTACTACCTATCTTGTGCGATTTTTAATTAGCTAATGTCAATAGCCTTGCCCCAGCCGGAGTAATGATCGGCATGGGCCAGGATGAAGAATTGACGTTCAGGTGCCTGGCTTTCCAGGATCGCTTTTATTCTTGCCAGTCTTGCCGCGTCAGTGCTGGTGAAAGGGTCGTCAAAGATCAGGGGCAGTTTTGCCTCTTCAGCTAAAAGGTCGGCAATGGCAAACCGCAGGGACAGGTAGACCTGGTCACGGGCGCCTTTGCTCAGGCTTTCCATGGTTACCGAGCGCCCGCTTTCCTTGATGCCCAGGTTGAACCGGTCATCCAGCACAATCTGCCGCTCATGCGTGCTTGAAATACCCCGGCAGTATGCGGTGGCCGTATCTTCCAACCTTTTCTGGTAGGTTTGCTGGTACTCGGTAATGGCTGCGCCAAGCTCTCGGTAGGCCAGAGCCAGGGCATCGGCTTGCAGTTCCAAACGGGACTGTTCTGTTTTTAATTCTTGGACTTCCACCTCAGCTGCGGCGATATTGACCGGGTTTACACCCTCCAATCGGGCCAGCCGGCGGTAAAGTTCCGATCGCTGGTTTTCTAAAACACTGATATTCTCTCCGATAGCCTGGATTGTTTCCTCGGTTTCTCGCATTTTTTGCTCCACTATTCCCGGGTCACCTGCCTGGTTCGGCACCGGCAGGCCTGGAAACTTATCCGTGTGCTGCTGCCACTGCAGCATTCGACTGGTAACTTCGTCATTGGCGAGTTGATATTTAGCCACCAACCGGTCTATACCGGCGACTTGATAATTGTTCAGTAAAGTCTCCAGCTTGGTGTTGGCGTCATTTTTAAGTTTAACCTGTTCCAGGCGCTTTTTATATTGCCGCAGGGCCTGCTCCGGGTTGTTTCCATTTGCTTGCAGCACCGGGCCCAGCTTCTCCTGCCAGGATCGCTGCTCTTGTTGCAGGCGGGCTATTTTGCCCTTTTCCACTTCGATTAGTTTTCCGGTAGTGGCTAACTGGTGCCGCAAGGTTTCTTGTTCTTTCTTTAATATAATAAGTTGAGCGGCCTCCGCTTCCCGTTCTTGCCACCAGTCGTCTGTAAGTTCAGCTAGCTGGTTTACAAGCGCGCTTGTACTATTGATGCTCTCGGTAGACTTCTCCTCGAGTATGGCTTGCAGGACAGCGGCCAGTTCTCGCCATTGTTCATCAGTGCCGGCACTGTTGAGTTCCGCTGAATCGGCCGCTTCCGCACGGCAGCCAAAGGCCGCCTCAGCGAATCGATCGACTGCAGTTGCCAGCCGCTGCTGCTCTCCGGCCAAATCTTTCCACTCTTGATAGGCTGCCTGAACATCGGCATAGGCATCGGTGAATTTATTGATAGAGCGCTGAAAGATGGCCAGATCTTCCTTCTTATCCAGCAACCGCTGTTTTAAAACAGTAAGGTCAATGGCCGCCAGTTCATTCTCAATGGTCTTTAACCGGCGTTCTTCCTCTGCATAGAGCTTCAGCCGCTCTACTAAACGGGCCAGCTCCAGATCATCCGCCCGGGCAAAAGAGCCAAGTTGACGGTCATATTCAGCCACCTGCTCTTTTAGCCTGGCCAGCTCACGCAGCACAGCTTGATGCTTGCTGTCGGGTGCTACTTTGGTTTTGGCGTAAAACAACCCCACACTTGCCGCGCCAATCAGGAAAGCTATAACCAGGCCCATAACCAGCATGACCGGGTTGCCCGTACCCAACAAAAAAAAGGCAGCTGCAGCTATGACCGCCCCGCCGGCCAGGCACGCACCAACCGGAATTGGGAATGGCGCAACAAGCTCCCGCAGCTGTTTCTCCAGCTCCCGCTGTTTTTTGAGCAGCTGCCATTTGGCAGCTGCTGCTTCAGCGGCCTGGGCCGGCAGCTCCCTCAAATCGCTGAATTTAGCGAAATGTTCTCGCTGGGCATCCTCCCAGGTCTTGATTTTTTGTTCCGCACTGGCGTAAGCCTGACCGGCTTTATCTGTTTCCGCAGCCAGAGTGTTGCGGGTTTGGCCGATATTGCTGATCGTGGCCAGTTCGCTTGCTGTAGCTGAGTTAAAAAGCCCGTAGCTGTTTGCCAACCGCCGGTTTACGGCGGTTAACTTGTTGCGGTCAGACTGAAAATTTGCCCAACTCTTTAAACAGGTTGCAGCAGTGCGCCGGGTCCCTCTGATTTTTTCTGCCGGGTCAGCGCCAAGCAGCTCCCAGTCCCGGTACTTTTCGATTGAGGCAGTAAGCTTGGCCTGTCTCTCCTGCTGTTGCTGCCGGCTATCCTGCCAGTTATTGGCAGCTTCAGTAGCCTTACTTATTTCCTGGTTAAGATAGATCAGTTTCTCCAGCCCTTCCGCCAGCTCCGGGCCGGCATTGGCAAACTCCGGGTACTGCGCCTGCAAAGCTTTTTCAAGCTCAGCTAATTCATTTGTTAATTTATTCACTTCTATTATGGCAGAATCTAAATTAGCACGTTCTTTAACAGCCGCGGCGTACTGGCTGGCCAGCAACTGCCAGCCCGACCAGGCCTGACGGGTGTTGTTATTTTGCTCCAGTGCCCGGCGCGCCTGGCTGAGTTCTTCCTCAACTGCTCTAACCTTGAGCTGCACATCGATCAAGCTATCGGCGGCCTGTTGTCCGGCGGATATTTGCTCCTGCAAGGCCTGGATCTTCTCCAATTGTTGTTCAATGGCACCTTCTTTGCTCATGTTTCTGGGAGTGATCCCCCGTTGATTTGGGCCGGTGTATTTGGTCAGGTTTTTCAGCTTGGCCAGCAACCCTGCCTGCGCACCTTGAAAAGAAGCGCCTTTGCTTCCCGCCAGCAAGCTCTGGAGGCCGGCGCTGATCTGGCTTACCTCCGGTAAAGGCTGGGCTACAAAGAAGGTAGTCTCAAAAAGCTCCTGGCGGCTGATGCCCAGAATCCGGTGCACCGCTTCCTCATAGCTTCGCAGGGGCTTGCGTGCCTCCGGGTTGTGCTGCCCTTCCACCACCAGCCGGAGAGGGGCAAGCCCGTCCGACAGCTCCCAGAGCGCCACCTGGTGGGTGTCAAAATCACGCTGGAGCTGGTACCTTCTGCCGGCGGAGGACAAAAATAATTCGCCCCGGCAGGCAGCAGGCTGATCCCAGTTGCGGAACCTTTCCAGGTTAAAGGCGGACGCGCCACGCCGGCGATGGGTCAGGCCAAAGATGGTAGCCAGCAAACCCGCCATCATGGAGGTCTTGCCTGTTTCATTGGCGGCTATATACCCGTTGACCCCTGGCGTAAAAGTAAAAGTTGTTGCTTCCCGGTAGGGTCCAAAACCTTGCAGAATAAGTTTTTCAAAAACAATCGCGCTGGTCATTGCTGCACTCCCTGTGACATAGGGATTTATGCTTAAATCATTCTACAATGTTCCAGGATAATCCTCTTATTGTATTTAACCCCCTGTCTATCTACTATAAACTACTACATTTACGCATATGCCACATCCAATGGTATGCCTAAAAAGCTTGTTGCTTTGGGATCGGTAGGATGATTCTTTTCAAAAATTTTATCTATTTAAGTTGTGTGATTTTTGTACCCATATCAACAGGCTTGCCGAAGTATACAGATGTTGTAACTAATCCGTCTACACCTGTGGCGGCATATAATTCTGCATTCTGTTCATTTATGCCACCTGCGGCAAGAAGGACAATGTTATGATTTTTATCTTTAATTTGTTTAACTGCCGTTTTTAAATCCTGGTGTGGTACTTTATCAAATTGAAGCCCGTCTACTCCCGCCCGGCATAATAGTAAAGCGTCTTCAATAGTCTCAACCTCTACAATAATCTTTTTTTCGATTATTCTTGTCTTGAGTTCATTAAGTTTATAAATCAGTCCCTCAATACCGCCGATAAAATTCATATGCTGCTTAAAGACTAAAACAGTTTCCGACAATCCCAGCCTGTGGGGGAGTCCACCTCCGGCTAGCACAGCTTTGATGGACAGTTCCTTTGTACCGGGGAAAATCTTGCGCGTCGTAAGAAGTTCAATATTGGGATTTGCTTTTCTGGCCTTTTCGAGTATCTTATTTGTTCTGGTAGCAATTCCTGACGTGTACTCTAAAATACTCATTGATACTCTCCAGGCCATTTGCAGGTCCTCTACATTGCCTTCGGCTTCAATAATGCTTGTTTGTGGCTGTACCTTGGTCCCTGAAGATATATGCTTCAAAGGTAAAATGTTTAGTTTTTTAAAAATCCTCAGCACTTCTTCCGTACCACAGATTACTGCTTCTTCTCGGCAAATGAATTCAATTTTTCCTTTTTTCCCGGCAATATTAAGGATAAAAGTAGTTAAGTCAAGGTAGGGCACATCTTCTTTAATGTATTTTTCGATTGTATCATCAGAAAAATATAATATCTTAAAGACCTCCTTCTTTAAAAATCAGGATAGGAATTGTGTACTTGAACAGGTATTACTGATATCTAAAACAATTACACCCCTCCATTCCAAATGGCAGGCACATAAGTTAATCTTTCTACTCTACGGCCGGCTATTAATAGTTATTTAGTGTTAAAGTACGACATATAATACAGAAAAAGCTTTGTCCCATTGCAAAAAGGACAAAGCATTAAGCCAAAAAATAAAGACTCAATTCTCCTTTCCCAACGGGAGGCATACCAGTTTCCCGGTATACCCTGCCGGTCTGTTCACCATAACAATGTAAGTCACAGGTGTACCAGACTCGGAGAATGATTTTCAATTACGTATTATATTATAGCAAACAATAATAACTAATTAAAGTATTTCCAAAGTAAACTCAAAATAAGGCTGCCATCAGTCGGCGTCTCCTTTCAGCGCTGCCAGGCCCTGCAGCAGCGCTTGTTCCAGCACCTTGCGTTCCCGTTCATCGCCGGCTTCGGCCAGTCGCTCCTGAATTCGCCTGGTAAACAGGCCCCGGATAGTGGGTTCACCGGCCACGGCAGCCAAAAAGCTGTCGGAGAAATACTGCGCCGCATTGTTCAGTTCCACGTAGAAAAAGGCTTCGGACAATTCTTCCAGCAGCAGCTCTTCAGGGATATGAAACCTGGGCGTGCCAAGAAAAGTTAACTGCAGCATTTTTTCCAGGTCGGCGTATTTAAGACACTGTGCTTTGAGGGCCTGGTAATCGTCGACCAGGGATACGTCCAGAGTAAGGCTCTGCCTGGGTCTGAGCGCAACAGGCGGTTTTTCCAGGGTGACCTGGCTGCCATCCCAGCAGACGACGGTGAAGTGTCCTGCTCCCGGATCGCTAAAGCTTTTAAACTCCACCGCGCCCGGGTAAACAGCCAGGCCACTGCCCACGGCTTTGCTACTGAATTGGTGGTAATGACCCAGTGCAATGTAGTTATAGCCTGCGCCTGCAAGCCTGGCCGAAGTAAGCGGCAAGCTTCGATCACCAAGCCCCTCCCAGTCCAGCGAACCGTGGAAGGCGCCAATATGGAAACCCGGCTCGGCAAGGCGCGGAAAAACATCCAGGGCGGTAGTTTTGGTGAGGCCGCCGGTGTATGCCAGGGAGTAAATATGTACGGTGGTACCCTGTAGCGAATGGCTCAGGCAATGTTCCGGCATGGGATTGGTCACAAGGATGCCCGGCCAGGCTGTGCCCTGCGTGCGGTAAACTGATTCCCGGTAGGTTATTTCATCATGGTTGCCTGGAATAGTGACCACCGGCATGCCCTGGGCAGTCAGGCGGCTCAGCTGCCGCATGGTTTCGCGCACCAGGGTGTCCTCCGGTTTATATTTTTCAAACAAATCCCCAACAATGAGCATTCCCTGGATGCCATTGCCGGGTGCCAGTGCGTAGTCGACAGCCTTCTGAAGCAGCCGATCCCGTTCCCACCGGCGAATCTTCCTTTTGTCATCCGGCAAGTATTTAGGCTCCCAACCCTGATGGAGGTCCGCCAAATGCATAAGTCTGATCATTGGTACACCTACAGTTGTTAAGATGTTAGGCTTGACAGTTGTTAATTTATAATCAATTGTTATCTTATGACAGCGGCTTATGGTTTTATTACAGGCATCATGGCGGCTCCATACACATAACATGGCTTGCCTGTATCCTCCGATTGCGCCGGCTGCTCCGCTACTGCTTCTGATCCTAAGAGAGTTAAGAAAATGATAAATCCGCATGGTGTTATCATGCGGAAGCATACCAAAGATGCAAAACGTGCAAATAAATAATGGATAAATCCATTATAATACAATATGCAATGTTATAAAAGCCTCAGATTCGACATGAAGGTATCGCGCCTTTGAAACTGAGAAAATTGTAAGATAAAGCAGGAGCAGAGGTTACTGTGGCAGAACTAAGGGAATTATACTTACCTAAAGGAGCGATAATAATTGACTGAAGATGTAATGGTTACTGCAGCGGGGCAAAGTGAATTAGCCAACCAGCAACCCGATAATCCTGAAGATATCACCGGATTAGCCCAACAGCTGTTCAATTTGACTTGTGTGCAAGATGAAGCCGGCACCAAGGCTGCTGTAGCGGAGCTTGGGAAATTAGCAGAGCAGAACCCCGAAAATACTGATGTGATAGTTCGATTAGCCCAAGGGCTATTCAATTTAGCTTGTGTGCAGGATGGAATAGGCGCAAAGGCAACTATGGCGGAACTGAGTAAACTAGCTAAGCAGTACCCCGATTATGAGGAGGTTGCCGCTGCATTAGCCAAAGGGCTGGTTAATCTGGTAAATAAGCAAGAAGGAGCAAGCATCAAGGTTACTGTGGCGGAGCTAAAGAAACTAGTCAATCAGCACCCCCATAATGAGGTTGTTGCAGTTTCATTAGCCTATGGACTGGTTGAACTGGCTAATAAACAAGATGAAGCCGGGGCAATAGCTGCTGTGGCAAAGCTTAGGAAATTAGCTAACCAGCACCCCGATAATCCGGCGGTTGTAGTTTCATTAGCCTATGGGCTAGCCGATCTGGCCCACAAACAAAATGAAGCCGGGGCAATAGCTGCTGTGGAGAAACTTAGGAATTTAGTTAATCAACACCCCGATAATCCGGAAATTGCAGTTGAATTAGCCAAAGGGCTGGTCAATCTGGCTAATAAGCAAAATGAAAAAGGCGCCAAGGTTTCCGTGGCGAAGCTTAGGAAATTAGCTGATCAACACCTCGGTTCTGCGGAGTATGTCGTTGCTCTGGCATTTGGGCTATATGACTTGGCTAATAAGCAAGATGAAGTAGAGGCTGCGTTTACTGTGGCGGAGCTTAGAGAATTAGCTAACCAGCACCCCGATAATTATGAGATTTTAATTAGATTTGTCGATGGGCTGATCGATTTGGCTCAGAAACAAGGTGAAGCTGGTTCGGAGGCTACTGTAGCGGAGCTTAAGGAATTAGCTAACCGCTACCCCGAATTGTTTAATAGCAATAATTAACCGCACATTTGATATATCAGGATGTTCTTAAAGTGATTTTACTCGTAAATTCCCCTTTTTTTATAGTTGCAATTTTAGCTGTGAAAAGAGGGGAATAAGTGCCAATTGGTAAATGTTGAGTCGCGTACTAACATTACGTGCTTTTTGGCGCATCATAGCATAAGCAGTGGCGGGTGCCTGCCCGTTAAGTAACTCCTTAACCAGCAAAGCGTATAGGCAGTAGGCCAACTGGCTGCGGGCAAAATGCGCATTAAGGAGCCGTTACCGTTGCTTCCCTCATCAGTCGGACCGGCCTGCAAGGGCTCTACCCCGGCAATCAGGTTTTCCATTCCCTCCAGGTAGCCCACCGATATCAAAGGCCCACCCATTTGTCTTTGGGGTCAGACCTTGACATTTGACACGTATTAAAGTGTCAAATGTCAAGGTCTGACCCCAAAGCATTCGCTTTTGTCGGAAGAAGCAAGGGCAATCAGCTAAAGCTGTTTGCCCTAAACTTTTTTCTAAGTCCCTTTTATAGTATTCGCATATTTCTTCCACTGAAGGGAAAATTAAACCTGAACACATGGAGCAACCAGTTGGTATATTCTCTTCTCAGTTCCTTATCTTCTACAACCGCCACAAGTGCATCCCTTTGGGGTATTGCGTTGGCTTATGTGCTTAGGAAAGGGGAATCGTAAGATATCATCTGTTGCAAGCAATGAAAAGGCCACCAGACAGGCAGGAGTTTTTAAAGTAAAACGCTCTTTAAGCCTACTACCTAAAAAAGAACATGAGATTGATGAAGATAAAACAGAAAGCATACCTTTAATAAATTCATTAAATTAGAGTTATCATATGATAAATCTAAGGATGACAATTAATCTTAAATACGGCTTTCTAACAAGGGGTGATAGTTTTTGTTATTTTCATTATTAAGCAAAGACCTTAAGATAAGTGTTTTTGAAGCTCACTCACTATGGAATTTGCTATCAGCTAAATATCATGGAATTGATAATGTTCAATTATGGTATAACTATGCCCATGATATGGACTTAAAAAAATTATTGAAAGACTTTTTAAAAGATCTGGACGAACATGTTACTCTATTAGAAAAAGAATTGGAGAAATATTCCATACAGACACCTCCTAGACCTAAAAAACATGCACGTGGTGATGTTTATACTCAAGTTCTGTCGGACGAAATTATAGGAATCAATTATTTTACGTTTTTACAAGAAATGGTTGATATGGTACTATTTTCGATCCAGTATTCTTTTTATAATGATCAGGTTAGTGCATTTTTCCAGAAATTTTCCAAACATGCTATTGAGCAAACAGATAGTATTTTAAAATACTTAAAGGTTAAAGGTTGGATTGATATTCCTCCAGTTTTTCTAAATGTACCTAAAGACACCGGCGAGCAATTGGGTAGTATAGAGGCTTTTAATTTGTGGTCACATACAAACTACCGGTATACAAATATCGAAGAAACTATGAAATGGAAAGAGTTTGTCCATGATATTGATTTTAAAAAGGTTCTAGAAAAAGGATTAAAAATAATGAATAAGCAAGTTGCAATATTAGAAGATGAACTTGAGCAGTTTGGTCTTCCCATACCTAAAAGACCGCCTAATGTGATAAAGGATAATCAGGATAAATCATTATTTCAAGATGAATATATTTTCAGGACTTTATTTATCGGTCTTCAGTGGGCCGGAGTTTTACATGCTAAAGCATTTAAACAATGTGTTACAAATGATAGAATAAGAGACCTCTTTAAAAATTTTTTATATGATGAGATTAGCATACTAATACATGTAATTAAATATGGCAAACTAAAAGGATGGTTGCATATTCCACCTGAATACATTACTAGATAGTTGGTGGAAGTCACCCGGATAAAGGATAACTTTACTATTAACATCATTGACGAAAAGCTGGATAACGGCCCAAATATGACTGAAAGCACGGTAATACTCGGCAATCCTAAGACAACAGGTAATGAGAAATAAATTACGCCTTATTCAACTGCGGTAGAGATTTTGCAAAAGCAGCCCACCAGACATCCAAAGGCAGGCGAAAAATTAATTCTGAAGAGCAATTTGAGCAACTGTTACGTCAGGTTAAAAATGGAGATATCCTCTTCCTGGATACCTATGGTCTTAAGCTATACTTTCTGTAGAAATTTAAAGCATCTGGAGGATACATAAGAACACAGCCGGGGTTGGTATAGCCTGGTAGCTGGTTGCTTACCGGAGAAAGCTAAAAAAATAATCTTAAAAAAGCCAAAACGCGCTTAGTTTAAATAAGCGCGTTTTGTGCTTTGGTATGCTGTTAGGCGCAGATTGATGGGGTTAGCGCCTTAGCTAATAACTATTACTTTTGAGCGTTAATTGCCTCCTCCATAACCGGGCGCAGCCGATTATCCGCGGCCATATCTTTAATTACCGGTTGCATTTGCGGCAAGGCCATCATATCAATAAAGTTTTTGCGCGCCTTCGGGTCGGACATGATTTGTGACATAGCCTGCTGCATCCTGGTGTCCTGCATCATAGCGATCATGGATTGCCTCATTTCAGGCTGCTGCATGGCGTTAATCATGGTCTGGCGCATTTGCGGCGAACTCATCATATTCACCATGGCGCTTCGGTTTTCCGGTGAGCTCATTATATTAACCATTTCATCCCGGTTTGCTGAATTGTGCATGTAATCCATCATATAGCCTTGTCCATTGCTCTCTGGAATAGGTTTAGCATAGCCCCCCATCCAATACCGCGGCCCGGCCAATGAACCGAGAATAAAGCCTAATACAAGCATACCCAGTACTACTGCCCACCACCACTTTTTCATTTTAAGCCTCCATTCATTTTAAAACTGTAAACCACCATACCAATGGCCAGCCACCCTTTATTGGCTCCACCTGTTAAATTGGCCTTGGTGTTTAGGCTATCTTGCAAGAAGCCTTTTTCCGTAGAGGTTCATATATTGACTAAAAAATATAAAAGATGCTACAACCAGGCGACTGACTGGCAGCATCTTTTTATATTTGCTTGATAAAGACATACTTGCTTTAGAGACCTTTAGGTTTGAAGGTATTACAGCAGGTTCCATCCGATGACTCTACTCTGTTGTTGCCGCTGGACTTCACTTCGATGCCGTCCGCATGACACTCAAACTTATTATTATAATTACATTCCTCGCACATGCATTTCATTACCTTGGACATGCCAATCCCTCCTTTCCACTTATCCTAACTGAATGCTACAACCGCTATTTAATACTTAATTATTGTGTTCGTGAAAAAGATGGATTATGCATTTTTATAAATGCAACCTCTAGTATATTCATTTACGGCAAGGGGATGATATTTATCCCGCCTCCTGCTAATAAGGCATTAATCGGCCCAATCGATGGGCATGGGTGGTGCTGGCTGGATGGATGACCAGCGACTTGGCATCGGCTACATTAGCCAGCAGTTAGAATAACTCCAGGCTGTCGATGAATTTCTTGCCGGCCTCCCCCCCCAACAAATAAAAGCAGAGCATTTTCTTGGGATGCTCTGCTTGTTAGCAACTACAAATCAATCATAAAGCCTTTGTTAAGCATTTTCTATCTAGATATAATACATATACCCATTACCTTGTTTATGTTTTTGGACTTCAGTTTCCAATTCATTTAGCGTAACTTTTTCCGTCGCGTTTTGTATCGCTACTTGCATTTTATCAAAAGCAACTAAGCGCATAGCTTCTTCAACTTCAGGGGCTTTTTCTGAAACAGTTTCTTCTGTGGGCTCAAAAAGTGAAAGTTCAACGGCCGACATAACGTCCAATAGGGTTATTTCCCGGGGCGTTCGGGCAAGCTGGTACCCTACCTGTGAACCTTTGGTTGAGGTAACGATCCCACCTCTTTTAAGCAGTGAAAAAGACTGCTCAAGATATATTTTGGAGATACCGAGCTTTTCAGCAATGCTAATTACCGTGATATATTCTCCATTTCGGTAATGCTCAGAGCTTGCTAAAAGGCCGGAAAACGCGGCGGGCAAGACCATTGTCGTGCTCCTGCCGGACACGGGCGAAAGGTACTTGTCCACTCCTCTATTTGACGATTGACCTGGTAAAATTAAACCCGGCCATGCATGACAGAACTAAGCAGCCCTGTACATCTCAGGTCGGGTTTATTTTTTCATATACCTTTCCATTGAACGATATCTTTCTACACCGATGTTTGATTAATAAAAAATTAATGTAAAAGGATGGTAAAATAGCTAATCTAGCCCAGCTCTACAGAGTTTCAATTCAAGAACAAGTTAGGTAGTCTAACGTTAATCTCTGAATAATTTCTTCTTGGGCACCACCTTTAGCATGTAGGCTAGGCATCTTTCGCCTGGTTTTCTTATCTTCCCTAACGAGCATTTCTGTGAGTTTGGATACCAATACGTACAAGGGTCTTCACATTGGAAATGCGCTTCCGGCAATCTTTCCACTTCCGTTATTTCTATTGGGGAGTCAGTGTCAAGTTTCAGATTTGCATCAGCCCTATGGCTGAAGGTTACCTTAGCCTTCTTACCCTTCCTCGCCATCTTCATCATCCTTCCCGAGCTCTTTGTCAATGTAATTCACTATAATAGTTCCGCAATTTTCCAAATAAAATTAACTTTTCCCCAAAATTATTCCTTGATGCATTCCTTTCTTTATTATAATCTATTTGGTCGGGAATGGCTATTTTATCAACTATGGATGATGTGCATATCTCAATATACAAAAAGCACTGCTTGGCAGCAGATGTCGCAAAATAGTTGTTTGAGCTTCTCTGACAATTCCTTTATAATTTAAGTTGTCGGGTTTTATATTTTATTTAAAGGAGAGCTATTCTTAATTTGCTTTCAAAGATGTATAATGTAATTCTATATTATTAAGGAGGGCTAATGATATGTGGAAAAAGTTATCTATGGTTATGTTAGCGTTAACAATTGCCTTTTCGTTTAGTGTCGTAAGTATCGTAGGCGTTGCTGATGCTAAGTCTAGGTCTTTCAAAGCTCCTAGTAAAAGCTTCAATTCTAGTACTACTCCAGATCAAAACAGTAGTGTAAACAAAGCAGATCCAAGTACTGTTACAAAAACTCCGAACGTTACAAAAAATCCGACTACAGCAACAAAATCCGGCTTTTTTAGCGGTGGTTTGATGAAGGGCTTACTAATCGGCGGTTTGGCTGGTATGCTATTCGGCGGCTTATTGGGCAACATGGGAGTACTTGGCAGTATCTTGGGCCTGCTGATTAATTTATTAGCTATAGTGGTTTTGATAGCGTTTGTAATTAAAATTGTGCAGTATTTCCGTAATAAACCGAGATTTGATTAATAGCCTAAACGCTATTAATTTCTATGGATTGAAGAGATGTCTTTATATAGCCAAACGATTCCAAACCAGGCGCGGAAACTCTCAATGGCATCCTCTAATTTAGCCCGGTGGTCTTTAGGGCATGGTCATCAAATAAAGTCAGCTGTTGGGGCCAGGACGTGGGGACCAGATTAATGGCCCCCACGTTAACGGAGCGTACCTGGTTTCGCCAGCTGTAATTCTTTTCGAACAGCTCCTTGGCTTTCCGGGCGATCTCCATGGGGCTCCGGGTAGCAAAGCCTAACTGCGCCTGGTACTGTTTGTAAAACAATGTATTGTCCCTTACGGCTATCTGCACCCCCCGGGCTAAAAACTCATGCACCCGCAGCCTGTGGCCGATATCCTGGGACAACTCCAGCATGACCTTCCACACATCCTCGTTGTTTTCCAGATCGGCGGTGCAGGTAGTTAATTAGAGAACTACCCCATAGTCTAGACACGTTTATTAAAAATTTAAGATACAAACATATGTATTTGGTTAGCCATTATTTTTATATAAAAGAAATGATCACGTATGCAGTAAGTGAGCTAGTAAAGAAATAGTCTAAAGGCTGGGGATGTGATATTATGGAAATAAAGGTGTTGTAATCACTATACTGGCGGTGGCTATACTGGCTGAATATTTCTTTAATTTGATATTTTAAAAAGAAGGGGGGGTAATTAGATATGGGTAGTTGTGATACTAATGCATCAAAAATATATAAGATAGACGTTGGCGGAGATAAGATAGGTTTGGCTGGAGTAGAGCAGGCTTTTCTTGAGGTAATGAAACTTGGCTTAACGGGTGATCAAGTTGCTGAAAAACTATTGGAAGTAGTTGGGAGAAGAAACTTTATCCCTGAAAGTGCTGAAATGCAATACAAGTGGGCTCTATATTTGGCATATAGAAACTATATAGCTGATCCATCTATAGGAAAAAAGGCCATGGAATTTGATCAGCAACTAGTATGTTGAGACACTTGATAATAACCTCTTCTGTTTTGGTAAAACAGAATTAATTTGTTAAAAGTAGACTCGCTCAATGAGAGACCGTTTCAGATTTTGTGTAAACCTCCATGCAGATATTAAATAAAAGCTCTGCATGGAGGTTTATCATCAGCTTTGGGACATTACAGGACAGCGGAAACAGTTAAGACAAGAAGAATAGTGGTCATCTCTATCAACGCGGCTTTCTCAACGTGTATTTTAGCCATAAAGTGATACTGATACGCGTAAATATGGGATGCACAAAAGTGATTCAGGGTGTGAAATGGCTTCAGCCCACCAATTTACCGCATATTAATCTTCTGGGAGATACTTTTTTAGAAGGCTGTTCCAATCCCCAAAATCTGAAATTAATTCTGGTTTTCCCACGGGCCAGGTCTATTGTTTCTTTATCGGGGAAATAATAATCAATCAATTCGTTTACCCAGTTGGGGCTCTTGTCCGTTTCCGCATTCCCCTCAAGTACATAATTATTTCTGTTTTTCCCGTGGGCCAGGTCTATTTTTTCGTTGTCGGGGAAATAATAATCAAGTAGTTCGTTAACCCAGTTGGGGTTCTTCTCCGATGCCGTATTCCGCTCATGTACATAGCTGCCTATGTCGCCACGCCATCTTTTCATAATAAAAACCTCCTATAAATTTAATAAAAAAAGAAAGCTGAGATAATATCCGCAACTTTCTCCGGTAGAATCCTGCATGGCACTCGGGTTGATCCTAATTTTAGCCCAATTACACAAAATTATGCACCTGCTTAAATACCTCATAAGAACACTCAAAAATAACATACTAATTCCTTCAACTCTTCTAAAACAAAAGTTCCCTTGGTGATCGATTAAATCTATTTGGTCTAATATTTTACGAAAATTATCTTTTAGCCAGCTCTCGATCTTTGTTATCATATTTTGATAAAAATACTGTTGATATTCCCTCATAAATATCACCTTACATTTAAAACGTGTGCACAATATTATCTTCAACTATTAATGACAATTTCCAAACTCATTTATTAATGGCTGCACAACGAACTATAAACTCATTGTGCGGCCATTTTTTAAGCGTATATTTTTACTTATCTCTGATAAGGAGTTATGACCCATTTTAAGCAGTTGTCTTTCTTATTGCCAAACACATCGTAACCGGTGACTATATCATTTAAGGGAGCTCGGTGGGTAACCAAGAAGTCGGTGCTAATTTTCCCTGCTTGAATAAGTTTGATTAATTCCGGAATGCGGTTGGCATTAACCAGACCCATACTAATTTTAATGTTCTTTATCCATAGCGTGTTCATAGCAAGTTCCTGGGGCTTTTCAAATACGCCGATAAGGGAAACGTTACCGCCTGGCCTTACAGCATCTAATGCCATATCATAGGTTGCTTTAAATCCATTGGCTTCAAGAGTTCTGTCAGCCCCTCTACCCCCGGTTAATTCTTTGATTTGCTCGACGGCATCTCCATTCAAGGGATTGACTGCAACATCAGCTATACCTTGAGCTAACGCGACATCCAACCTTTGCTGGTTGATATCAACAGCGATTATTTTGGAAGGCCCCCATAACCTGGCTGTTGTCATGGCGCACATACCCACAGGCCCGCAACCCATCACCGCTACAGTATCCCCTGGTTCAATCGCGGCATTTTCCGCACCGAAGTAACCAGTTGATAAGATGTCACCTACGAATAGTACATTTTCCTCTGTCAAGCCATCGGGTATTTCAAACATCCCCAGATTGGCATGGGGAACTCTAACATATTCTGCCTGGCAGCCGTCAATCATATAGCCGAAAATCCAGCTACCGGTGGTGCAATGAGAATAAATGCCGCGCACGCAATAAAAGCACTCACCACACTGCGTAACACAGGAAACGGCAACTTTATCCCCTACTTTGGAGTTTCTGACGGCCGGTCCTACTTCGACAACTTCCCCCACAAACTCATGGCCAATTATTCTGCCGGGCTCAACTTCCGGCATACCACCGTGCCAGATATGAATGTCTGTCCCACAAATGGTAGATGTAGTAACTCTGACAATGGCATCATCCGGCTCGATAATTTTTGGTATCGGCACATCCTCCAAACCAATCTTTTCCGGGCCGCGGTAAACCAAAGCTTTCATAGTGTCTAGCATATTTGTTTTCCTCCTTTCTGTTCTATTTAACCTTGAGAAGTAATAATTGTTTTAAGCCCAATCCACATTTTCTGTCTAAAATAGAAAGACCAAGGTTATTAAGGAATAATCTACCGGAGTTTCCCTTAATAACCTTGGTCTTCCGCGAACCACCCGAAGGTTTTTCGATAGCCTACCAAGTATATTTTCTATTTAATTAGCCAATGTACCTGGGTTAAGTAAAAGAACGGTCAAAAATCAAAGTATTCATCCAAAAATCCTTTTCCGGTTCCATGCCGCCAATATTATGGATCACCTTGGCGTTTAATTTTTCCTCAAAATATCTGATGTTGTCATGAAAGTGCTGCAACGCTACGTGAGACCTTGCTGCCCTGATCGTTCTCCTGCCCGATGGGGTCTGGGCAATAAATTTTTCCGGTTCCGTTAAAAAACCTTCTCCCCTGATAATCAGCATATCCTCACAAATAGTAACCTTGGTATAGTCAACGCCTTTACCTAATATTTGTTTAAAATATTGCTCCATATGTAGTTTAAATTCATGCTGCAATTTTTTGCGTTGCTGCTCGCTCAGTTTAGGTTCAGTTTTTTCCCTACTGAAAGCACTGATTAAGTTATCCCCCATCCAATTCGCCCCCATAAGTTTTACAAACTAAATAAGATAAGACAAATAAGATAAGAACAATTTTATTAAGGGATAATCTGATTACAGTTTCCCTAGATAACATCGGTCTTTCACGAACCAACCGAAGGTTTTTATTAAGCCTACCCACAAAAATTTTAAAATAAATTTCTTTTAATATACAATAATATACTGTCGTATTTTTGTCAATACTGTCGAAAATCTGCCTGCGCCGTCTAAACAAAAAAGAGACGCATTGGTAAATGCATCTCTCTATAAGTCTTGGCGATACAATTACTTTCCTTCGCTGGCATTATCCAAACAGGTTCAAAGGGTCAAACCTTAATCGGTTCTCTCAGCTTTCGCTCCCCTGTCGTCAGGCTCCAGCCCGCAGCAGCGTTACAGCGGCGGGTGCGCGGGCCGAAGAAGGCGTCCAGCCGGGCCAGGGTCGAAACCGGCAGAAGCCAGCTGCTGGTCATTCACCCCGCTTCGATTACACATTAACAATTCTTCTGTCTGCTTAAGGTTAAATTTTATCAGTTATTTCTTGAATAAGCTCCTTAATCCCCACAATAAACGTATTTCCGTCTTTTAAAAGTTGTTCAGCTTCTTTACTACTAACCAAGTAGAATTCATTGTAGTCACTTTCTTCCCGTAAATCCTTGGCACTCATAAGTTTTCGGCCATACTCTTTAGGCAGCAGTCGCAGTCATTCACGCTGTCCATAAGGTTATTCCTTCCTTTTGAACGTTACTGGTAAAAGGAATATTTATTTGGACCAGTTTATCATACTCATCTTTGTTGTATATTTTTAGAGAAATATTTATCCAGTAACCCAACTCGGCATCAAACGTGGACTTGGACCGAATCCTTATGACATTAATTTGTTGCTTAATTTGATAGCGGGGAAACAAGTTATCTTCCGCAGCATTTCTTGTACTTTTTACCACTGCCGCAGGGACAAGGGTCGTTTCTGCCGACTGCCTTTATGCTTATTGGACGTTCAGGGTGAGGCAGTCGCAGTTTGGATTTTTCGAGGGAAAAAAGTTCATTGGGTGTATGGCCGTAGTTAGCCCACAACCTGGTATTGTTCCGCACATCAACGATAAGCTGCATCATCGCCCCTGCCTGCTCCATGCTTTCAAAGACAACGCCCGCATAATCAAGCAAATCAAAATATTCCTGTGTCCTTGCTTCCAAAACGCTAATATCGTGGATTTCGTCGAGGATATCCAGCACTGTATATGGATCGTCTATGAGCTTTGAAAGCTGACGTTTTAAAGCGATAAGCTGTGGCGTGACCTCGTAATAATCCCAGTCTGAATATTTGAGAAATTCTTCCTTCGGTGGTGAATATCTTGGCTTGCCTTGTCTTCTCGATATAAGACTCTGTACGCCCGCAAAATCATCTTCTTCAAAATCCGAGTCAACAATATACTCATTCCAGAAGCAGTACCCTACATCTGTATAGATATAGTTAAGTAGAATTGGAAACATCTGATCAATATTGGTTTGCCGTTCGTTTTGACTATTGAACAACTCAACAAATTCCTCTTGACTGACAACTCCGTAAAGTGAAACGGACGCAATGGCGTAATTGTTCAGCAGATCGCGAAAACGTTTTTCCTCGGGAAAATTTGTTTTAGCAAGCTTCAAATATACATCTTTGAGCTCATCCGGCACAACGAACCACAGCTTGTCGTCGTGATAAAAACATTGGAGCAAACCCATACTTTGTAATATGTAATAGGAGCCGGTATGAATTTTATCAATCTGCAAGTGCTTTGTTGCGACAACCTTCTGAAAAAAATCCCACTCCGTTTCATCAAGAGTATAGAGAAGGTTGAGGAGGGTATGTTCTTGCTGCATTGTTTCTGCGATAGCTGGAATTAGCTCCATCTTGGGAAGTTTCCCGTAGTATTTAACGTGGAGTGTTTTCCCGAGCTGTTGCAGCTCGGTCACATTTTTAAGCGCTAGTATTTCCGTCAAAGAGTAGACAGGTGCCGTGTGGGCAGCTTTTTCTCTGTTTATCTTTTTTAGCGAATCAAGAACTGCTATTTCAAGTTCATCGTGATTAATTTGTTTGGACATGATGTTCCTCCGTTTCGATAACTATACTTATTCTGGATTGCTGCCCTGATTTCATTAATGCCGGGAGTTGCCAGCAAAGGTGCGACCCCCTTCAAAAGAACTCATTTACATGTGGCCCATAAACTTCGGCAGTGTCAAAGAAAGTAACACCGCGATCAATCGCCGCATGGATTAGCGAAATCATCTCTTTCTTATCTGCTATCGGACCATAACCATAACTCATGCCCATGCAACCAAGCCCGATTGCAGAAATTGTCAAGCCGGTTTTTTCTAGTTTGCGCTTTTGAATTCCATTTTTCCTTATGTTTATGGTAATAAGCTAAGTTTTTTTAGCCAGTTTGCCACATCTTGGTCTGCTTTGTTAACACTGCCCCCTCGAATAGCTAAACTGGATAGCACCTTTGCATTTGGACAAAGTTTCTTGATATCGCGTTCGCTACTTCCCATTCCACTACCTTCATGGGTGCAATATGGAATAATGGTCTTGCCTGAAAAATCATACGACTCTAAAAACGTAAATACCGCCATCGGCATAGTTCCCCACCAGTTCGGATACCCGAGATATATCACGTCATAAGAATCCATATCATCTACGGTTTCCGTAAGCTTAGGTCTGGCATTTTCGCTCAGTTCTTCCTTGGCTACATTGGTTGTCTCCGTATAATCATCCGGATAGGAATTAACGGTTTTGATTTGAAAAATATCGCTTCCCGTTAGTTCCTGTATTTTTTTTGCTATTACTTCGGTGTTTCCAATAGGCAGGTTTACAATATTACCTCCCACGTAATTATTTCCTTTGCGTGAAAAATAAGCGATAAGGCTCTTTGAGTTTGCCATTACCTATCCCCTTCTAATCAAGAATTTTTTTTATTCTGCCTACTAAATATCAAATTTAGCGGTACTAAGCCATTTCACCATTTCCGAATCGCTATGTGAAAAGAAGCAGCTTTTTTGCGTATCTGGTGTATCCTGGGAAATGACAAATTTTTTACTCACTTAGGCAATAAGCATAAATTGCACCACCTGAACTGCGCTATTATAATGCCTGAGTTAGCTCCAGGTAATCACATGGCTCCTTCAAGAATCCTTTGGCTGATCTCCGGGGTAAGATCCTGGGTTTCCGAGAACGTTGTCATCCCATGCGCCTTTAGCTGTTCAACGATAACCGGTATTTTATCAACTACAACTCCATACTGGGACAGGCGAGTTTTTACACCCAGGCTTTCAAAGAATTCTCTGGTTTTCTGAATGGCCAGGTCTATCTTTTCCTCTTCGCTGCCACTCTCAATATGCCATACCCGTTCTGCATATTGCAGAAGTTTAGCACGTTTTTGTTCGCGTCTTACCTCTAGCAATGAGGGCAATATAATCGCTAAAGTCTGTCAATGATCAATGCCCAATAATGCTCCCATATATAAATATAATTTTACTTACCCTGCCAGACCGGTTGACGCTTTTCCATAAAGGCGGTCAGCCCTTCCTTGGCGTCGGCGGTAACCATTAGTTTATTCAGGTAAATATTATCGATAGCCTTTAAGCCCTCAACAAAGCCTTTGTTCAGACCGGCCTTGACGGCTTTTTTAGTATAGGCCAGCACTACCGGGCTCATGGCCATGAACTTTTGCAAAAACTGCTTTACGCCTTCTTCGAAGGAGTCAGCGGGCAGAACGGCGTTGACCAGTCCCAGTTTATCAGCCTTAGCGGCATCGAAGATTTCGCTGCTCAAAACCACTTCCATGACATGGGGCATGGAGGTTAGCTGGGGAAGCCACAGGGCAGCTGTGGGCGGAAATACTCCGACAGCTATTTCCGGCTGTCCGAACCTGGCTTTTTCTGAGGCGACCACCATATCGCAGGTCATAACCAGCTCATAGCCACCACCGAGCACTAAGCCATGAACAGCCGCCACAATGGGTTTCTCGTTTTCATACATGTTAATAAAGAGACGATCCAGAGTCTCGATCATTGTGTTTACTTTATCAGGTGTGTGATCGGCTACGTCTACTCCCGCGGAAAAAGCTTTGCCTTCGGCATTTAAAAGGATCAGTTTAGCTGTCTCCTCCTTGGTCCAGGCAAAAGCGTCGGCTAATTCCGCCAGCATGGGAATCGTTATTACATTCAGCGGCGGCTTGTTTAGGGTAATGGTAATTAAACCAGCCTCATTTTTTACTTTGATAAAATTGTAGTTCATATAATACCCCCCATGTTCAATTATGATTCTTTCATTTATAACATTTCTAATCAATTAGTTCAATCAATACCCCGTGGTAGTCTTTTGGATTTAAAAAGGTAAATTTGCTGTTCCGCCATTTTCTTGGTGTTTCATCAAGTACCTTAACGCCTTCCTTGTCTAATTCCTTCATTGCCTCAGGCACATCGGGCACTTTAAAGGAGATTAAAAAGACGCCTTCCCCGTTTTTCTTGATAAACTTGGCTACTTCCCCATCTTCACTGGTGGATTCCATTAGCTCAAAGGCCACCTCGCCCACCATAAAGCGCACCACGTTGATTTTCTCTGGTTCATCCACATAGGCATCCACCTGTTCCAACTGAAAAGCTTTGGTGTAATGCGCCACCGCTTCCTTGAGATCTTTCACGGCAATGCAGATATGGTCAATTTTTTCCGGTTTCACCACAGTCTACCCCTCCTTAATTTACAAAAGTGTGTAACATATCAAAATTGCCACAAAATTACCTTAATTCTAATCGTATCATCAATAAGAGCTAATTTAAAGTGAGAAATCCGGTAACTTATAGGGCAAGTCCACTTGGGTAAGTCATGTGATCTTGGGCTCGATAACCTCTGCAAGGCTCGTTCTGTTCGCTTTTGTGGGTATAACTGCAATGTTTTTTGCCATCTTTAAGATTGATTGAACAGGAGGCATATAAAATGGCAGAAGACTTAAATCATTTTAATAAAATAAATCCTGGTTCATATGTTGTTCCTGATACTGGAGTCTACTTTCTCCCTGAAATTATTCATTGCTGCATCTCCCGGATTAGGTTGCTATAAAGCATGCTCTATTAACGCAAAATGCTAGAATGGTATTTTAACAAAAATAGATGCTGTGCATATCTCAATATACAAAAAAGCACCTGCCTGGCGGCAGATGCCTTTAAATAAGACTGCTTTCTTTCGTTGAACACCACACACCCGACGTTTATTTTGACCATGATATCGACTGACCAATTTATGGGGTTCCTCATACCGATTGAATTTTCTGCATGAATCGCTCAATTTTCTCCGGGTCCTTTCCCCCCGGTTTATTTTCAACCCCTGTCAGGACGTCCACTGCAAAGGGGTGTATCTTTTGAATTATTGGAAGGATATTATTTGAATTTAGACCACCCGCCAGGATAGCCGGCAAAGAGCTCTCTTGTTGGATGGTTCTAAATGTTGCCAGATCAACCGTAACTCCTGTTCCACCGGGCATTGAGTTGGTGTAGGAATCCACGAGTATAGCCGCTATCCCGGTTTTAGCAAGTGCCCGAGCAGCCATGGCAGGATCAGAGATTTCGAAATCACAATTCCCGTTACTATCTATACGCAAAGCCTTGATTGTTTTTATCCCCTGTATTTTTAACTGACGGGCTATTTCCTTAACCTCATCCAACGTTTCTTGATGATGAAGCTGAACAACATTCGGACAAGTTTTATTTACTAGCGTTAAGACTTTTTCGCACGAACCACCTGTGACGATGCAGGTATCGACAAAAGGAGGAACCTGCTCAATGAGCTCCCCGGCTTTTGCCGGAGTTAGGTTCCATGGTACTGGAATAGGGTAATCAACGACAAAACCGAGCATATGGACGCCTGCTCGCACACATAGATTGATATCTTTGCGATTCATTAATCCACATATTTTAACACGTGTCAATGGCTTTACCTCCCGGCTTCACTGAGCTCCTTATAGATTGCCACCGGATTCTGAGCCCGGAGTATAGCAGTTCCAACCAAGACCGCCTGAGCCCCTGCTGCAGTGGCGCGTAACACATCATTAGGGGTGACAATCGAGCTTTCGCTTAATATTAAAGCACCAGGGCGAACTAAACCAGCTAGCTTTTCGGTGGTATTAACGCTTCCGTCATCCATTTCCCATTCCATTATGTTCCGATTATTAATGCCGAGAAATGTTACCATTAACTCGTTTGCAATAATAATTTCCGACTCGGTGTGCGTTTCGACGAGAGGTTCCAGTCCAAGTGCCCGGGCCTCATCAATAAGTCCACGCAGTTGTTCTATCCCCAACATAGCAGCAATCAACAATACTCCATTGGCTCCTATTTCCACACTCTCATGTAATTGTTTGCGAGTAGTAATAAAATCCTTACGCAAAATCGGCAGCGAGGTAGACTGTGCAATTTGTCGCAGCAATTCCGGGGAGCCCCCAAAATGGTCTGCTTCGGTTACCACCGAAAGGACCGGGGCACCTGCTGCTGCCAGGCTTTTGGCCAGCGCTATGGGATCTCTACCCATTAGAAGGTCGCCTGCCTCCGGGGACTTACACTTAAAGTCCGGGATAACCGGTATCTTACCCAAACGGTGCCGGGTCCACAGCGCTGCAGTACATTTCGTGCAATCCAATTCAAACCACCGTTTTGTAGTCATGCGAGGCAACTACGAGCTGTTCCAGTTTGTTTTGTGCCGCTCCACTGTCAATAATCTCCGCAGCATATTTTATGCCGTCCGCGAAAGAGTCTGCCTTATCACCGATCATCAAGGCTCCGGCTGCATTCAGTATAACTGCCTGGCGGCGATGGCCCTTGTCCTTGCCGGAGAAAACATCCCGGATCATAGCAGCATTCTCTTCCGGAGTTCCTGTTGCTATTTCTGCGAGGGTACAACGAGACAAGCCAAAATCCTCAGGAACGATTTCGTATCTGATGAGGGACCCGTTTTTCAGTTCAATAATTTTGGTTTTGCCCAAAAGGGAAATTTCATCCAAGCCGTCCTCACCATGAACAAAGAGTGCCCTCGTATAACCTAAAGATGCGGCAACCTGGGAGACTATATTCAACAGCTCCGGCTTATAGACACCTAAAACATGCTTAGTTGCCTTGGAAGGATTGATCAGTGGTCCAATAATCGTATAAAAGATGGTCTTGATACCGAGATCCTTTTCCGGTGGCAGCACCTTACCCATAACCGGATGAAAGAGAGGTGCATAAAGAAAAGCAATGCCGATATCTTCAATAAGCTTCTCGACGCCATTAGGACTTTGATTAATTTCTACATTCAGAGCTTCCAAAACATCAGCGCTGCCGGAAAGACTGGCTATTGATCTGCTGCCGTGTTTGGCTACTGGAATACCTGCTGCCGCAGCTACAAAAGCAACTGCAGTTGAGATATTAAATGTGCTTAAGCCTCCACCGGTACCGCAGGTATCCATAAGCTCATCATTTACCTTCGGGTCTATTTTATTACATATGTCACGCATTGCCCGGGCAATTGCCGTGATTTCAGTTAAGGTGGGACCTTTCATCAGGAAGGCTACCTGAAAACCGGCAATCTGAACATCACTCAGTTCGTCATTTTTAATGGCTACAATCAGGCTGTAAGCCTCTTCTGCAGTTAAATCTTCTTTTGTAGTCAATTTCTGTAAAATATTTTTAATCATGCTACTCTCGCCTCAGTTCTTTATTTGATGTTTTTATAAAATTTAATGTTTTTTTCCATCATGGTTGCCAAAATGCCGTTGGACATGTTATTGGTACTCGCGGGCTTGTAAAAATAAAAAAGCTTTTGCCCCTAAGCAAAGGGGCAAAAGCTGTAAGCTTCTGCGGTACCACCCAAATTGACGATAAATCGTCCACTCATTTTGCATACCATCATATGCACCCCACTGATAACGGACAGGGTTCCCGTCGGCGCCTAGTCTCTTTCGATTTCGGGCCGCCCTCGCAAGTCCATTCGGAACCATCACTGTAACCGCATTCTCACCAGCCGGCGGCTCTCTGAGTACAGCCAATCATTCTTACTTCTCTTGCTCATCGGTTTATATTTTATTACTACGGAAAAATTCTAGCATTAAAGTTTATTCGCGTCAATCACTTTAAAAACGAAAATACACAAATAGTACTCTTATAAAGATAGTATTGAGATAAGCTTGTTAATGAGGGGCTACACGTGTATTTTAGCAAGAAAGTGACATGATACGCGTAAATATTGGTTTTGCGTAAAATGTACCCTGTTTTTCACTTAAGATAAATTATATTTTCATCAAACAACGTCAAGGTTTCCAGTCCTTTTTCCTCCACAACACAAGTGTTTTCTATACCTACAATACCTTCGGGGAAAAAAAATTTTGGCTCAAGGGCTATGACCATGCCCTTTTCCAGCGGCGTTTTAAAACCTGGAGCCAGCACCGGCCATTCGTTGAGTTCTATGCCGATGCCATGGCCAATAAAGGGCACGGGCTCGGAGTAGCCCATAAAATGCTCACCGAAGCCGGATTCGGTCGCTAGATTTACCGCCTGCCGGTAAATATCTCCGCACAAGGCCCCCGGCACAGCCAAGTGTTTAACGGTCTCTTGAATACGCAGCGCTGTCTCATGTGCCCGGACAAGTTTATCCGGCAGTTGACCGATACAATATACCCGGGTCTGATCTACCATATAACCGTCTATCACCCCTGCATAATCAATCACCACCGGCTCATTCCCTGCTATTTTTTTAAAGCCCGCCCCCTGGGGGAAGGAAACGCTCACCCCCATCCCCCCGGTGGCACTTTCCATACAGCTGGGTATGCCCCCACTGGAGCCGGACAATATGTGGCCGTAGTAAACCTCCTGGTCAAAGCCCCGCATTCTTACAGTGCCCGAGTGTCCGGCCAGGCGATACACCATCTCTAACTGCCCCGCCAGTTCTAATTCACTAATACCTTCTTTGATATAGTCCCGGGCCCTGGAATACATCATGTAGTTAAGCTGGGCGGCGTCCCGGAGCACCTCCAGCTCATAGGCTGACTTAACCATGCGCACCGTCCGGATTAAACCGCTGATATCGACCGGTTGAGTTTCGGGGAACAGCCTTTGCAAGAGTAGGTACAGCGCCGTCGGTAATACGTCCAGCTCCAACCCCAGGGTGGTTAAGTTATGATAACCATACTCATTGAGCATTTTGGCCAGGTATTTCACATTAACCAGGGGAATGATATCTTCCAGCGCCGACTCATCACGGGCACGGGTAAAGCTTTTCTTCACCATCAACAAAGGCCTGCCTTCGGCTGGAATAAACAGGTGGCCGCGCTGGCCGGTACCGGCAAAATAAAACAAATCCGCGGGATCCATGATTAACGCGCCTTCAACGCCTTTTTGCTGCAGCATTTTTTGCAATTTGGTAATCCGCCTGGCCAGCTCACTTGCCGGAGTCAATCTCATTTATAGCACCTCTTTATAAATTAAGGAGAAATTTCCTATCTTTTCATTGCCTCCAGTTTCTTTTCTTTCGGCATTTTTTCTATCGCATATCTTAATGCAGTTCTGGGCATTATTTCTCTTTTGCTTAATACATACTGATATACGTTCTCTTAATAATTATTACACGTGGATTTCAGCATCCAGCCGTAACCTTTTTAAAAAGGCCCTTCTTCGCCGGTATGATAAGCGATACAGCGGATGCGCGCCTAACCCATCTGTTTTTCGATTGGGTCGGTCCAATAACTGTGACACGCCGGCCATTATAAATAAAGCGCCATAGCGCTCAGCCTTGTAAGGCCCCCTCAATAGCTCCGCAATTTTCCAGATAAAATTTACTTTCTCCCCGGAATTATTCATAGCTGCATCTCCTGGATCAGGTTGTTATAAAGTACGCTCTGTTAGCGAAATTGCTTCCTTTATTATACTCCTATTTTGTCGAGATTGGGTATTTTAACAAAAATGCCACCGTCCACTCGGCAAGTTTCAAGTAGAAATATCATGTTAGTTGTTGTAATAACAAATATGATAAAATTGATAGTGGATGGGTTTACAGGAGACAAATGATGCGGAAAGCTGTTTACTAAGAATTGAGTTTGCATTATGAACCGGTACCTGTTTATGACATCTGGATTAATAATTCAATATAAGAATAGGAGTGTTGGTATGAAAAGTAAGATTGCCGATTCCATAAAACTTAAAACCCAACCCGTTGCTGTATTTCGTACGGACGTCAAACCGGAAGGAGCCTTACAGTTTAAGGAAGGTAATTGGGGCTGTGTAATTTCAATGTTAAATGCCGCATCCAAAGGGCGTGTTGCTGTATTTGACGATAAGACCACTACTTGCGGGGGAGGTAAAGTTGGACTGGGCTTCAACCGCTTTCAATTAGGTTATATTGAACATTTCTTATCAACGGGTGTTCCCGGTGGTAAAGAAGGAGAATTTTATAAGAAGAATCCGGAGTTAGCAGCAAAATTTGCAACTGAGATACCCGAAGTTGTAACTCAAAAGTATATTGTTTTTAAACCGTTATCGGAATTGACCGATGACGAAACACCGGAAGTCATTATCTTCTTAGCCAATGCAGATCAACTTTCCGCTCTGACAGTGCTCGCCAATTATGATAAAACAACTCAAGACAACGTTAAAATAGAATTTGGTGCCGGCTGTCACCAGTCTGTGCTATATGCTCTAGCGCAAACTGAGGAGAATGAACCAAAGTGTATTATCGGACTAACTGACCTCTCGGCAAGACAATTTATCGACAAAGATATCCTTTCATTCAGTATCCCCTACAAACGTTTTTTGGAGTTGGAAGAGCAGGTAGAAGAGAGTTTTTTAACCAAAGAAACATGGCTTAAAATCATGTCACGCATTGAATAATATTGCTTAAATCGCTCCAAATAAATCAGGGTTTTATACAAGAGCACTACTTTAGTATATGAAGTAGCTGTAATCAACCGGGAAAAACGGTTCCCGGTTTTCTTTTTGCCAACCTCAACCTCAAGGCACAACAGTTTTATAATAATGGATTTTGCACAGCAGAGTTATTTATTTGTCTCCATATGCTGTGTGGCTTGATGGGGTCAAGGTCTGACCCCAAAACTTACTAGCTGGTTGGTGAGAACGTAGTTAATTACGTTCTCACCAGATCTGCAATCTCAAACAAAATATCCTTATGGAGAGCCAATTATCATTCAAAAATCTATGATGCAAATTAAACTAAGGCGCTCTCTAATCCCGAGTCAGAAACAAAAATAGCGGTATTGGGAATAATTTCAACTAATTCAAGCACTTCTTCAAAGCTTTTTGGCATCCCAACAATGGTAATATCCGCTGTTTGAGAAATAATTGTACTTTTAAACTCTCCCTGGGTAATTTTAATCTCTGTATGAACGGGCAACCGAGCTTTATCCTTAAATGATTCCATTTGTAAGGCTGCTTGCATTGCTTCTTTGTTATTACCCACAGTTCTAGATAAGTTAATGGATGCCTTCAAATTTTTAGACAGTTGGAGAGCAATTAACACGGCCAAATTGGTATTCGGACTCTTGTCCCTTAGCCAAAGGTTGATTATACGTTCCTGCCCAAAACCGTATTTGGGGTGAATATAAAGTAAAATTATTCCAAGATTCATTAAATTCAATTGATGAGTCAATGGTTTTAGCAGTATACGTTTTTCTTTGTCGTTACTGATTGTCATCAGAACAGCATTCGGAGGTAAAAAAGAACTCATAAGAGTTTGGGTAACAACCGGCAGTTCCATGGCAAAGCTATGATTACTGTTGACAATGATTTTCTGGACAAAAAGATTTTCTTCTTTCAAGGGGGCAGTGATAAAATCTATTTGTAAACTGGTTTGGTTTTCCATTCGTTCTTTATTGTCATTAATCGTGAGACAATACAGCCTTCCTGATGGGTAGACAATATTTCTAACCATGCGAATAATCCGTCGCAAATTGTCATGATCTTCTACAGGAACTAAAATATATGGCTTCCATAAACGTGGATGGTAGGGTCTGGACATTGCTTTTTGGGCTGCCCACTCTGAAATAATGGAAAGAAACCCGCCTCTAATATCTCCGTTAGGAGAATAAAGGTTTCTCTTTGTGAGGTAATAATAAATTGAACTAATGATGACTAGTGTTACCAAGGTAAATATTTTGCTGATTAAAAACATTGAGAAAACACAGCCTAAAAAACCGATCACCGGGATTATGATGGAAATGCGTAATTGTGGCCTGAAACTGACCACTCCAGACAGTTCTTCCATTAGAACGGCCAGATTAATAGTACCGTAAGTCATTAAAAAAAATAAAGTAAGCAAGCTTGCCAAAGTGTCTAAATTTCCTACCATCAACATCACTAAAGAAATAAAAGCTGTAATTATAACTGCGTTCTGCGGCTCGCCATTTTTACCTTTAGCAGCAAATATTTTAGGAAAAGGAACCAGTCTGTCGTCAGACAAAGCCGCTAAAGTCCTGGGTGCGCTGACCATGGTTGATAAAGCGGAAGAAAGTACGGCACCCATAATTCCCGATATTATTAATATTTTTGAAAAGCCTAAGCGGAGAATAATTAAGTTATCCTGTAGCAGCACTTCTTCGGAAACCCGGGATGAGAATACAAAGGCACAGCATACATAGACAATAAATCCCAAAGTAATCGCAGCCAACATCCCATGGATAATGCTTTTCCTTGGAGTTCTAAGTTCTCCTGACATGCTGACTCCTGCCAAGATGCCTGTTACGGCAGGGAAAAAGATTGCAAATGTTTCCCAATAGGTAGCCTCTTGCATTTTTCCGATTAATACAATGGAACCGTTATTCAGTGAAGGACCGTTGAAAAAAGATAATATTGAAAGGATAACGACAAAAAGAATAATGTATTGGACCTTAAAGGCCAGTCCGGCGCTTAACATAGCAATAATCGCCAAAAATAGCCATGTTATCAGGCAAACCAACAGCATATTTTGTTCCGGGAAAAAGTAATGCCAAAGTTCTGCAAAGCCTATAATATAAAAAGCAACAGAAAATGCCTGGGAAATATAAAGAGGTATGCCGATAGCCCCCCCTGTTTCCAATCCCAGGGAACGAGAGATAATAGAGTAGGCCCCACCGGCCCCTATTTCCGTATTGGAAACCATTGAGGCAACCGACAAGCCTGTTGAAATGGTGATTGCATGAGATAATATGATAATGGTCAAAGCTCCTATAAAACCTACATTTCCTACAACCCATCCCAAACGCAGATAAAGTATGACCCCTAATATTGTCAGAACAGTAGGAGTGAACACTCCTTCAAATGTTCCCAGGCCATTCTTGGCAGAAACTTGCTTACTCATAAATTTCCCCTTTAGTACATTTTTTTCGACATATGATTACTAAAAATTATAAAATATCCCTGCATACATGATTATATCGCAAGCACATTGCTAAAGCTACAAGCTTTTATAGCAGTAGTTACCATAGCCTTCTTTAATTTGATAGTCTCCAAATCCTTGGGTATCATTCCCAGCCCCACTTAACCCTGCAGTCTTTAATCTCTTCATTATTTCTTGGCACCATCTCACCATCAGCAATCTTAACCCTGCCTGTCACCACTTTGAAATCAGGCTCTTTTTGGCTTCTTCCAGCTTCTGAATCAGCAGCTCCTTTTTGGCGATCACAGATTACCCTGCGTAGCCTGTCATCTATGAAATTCCTTCATTGACGGTTATTACGAATGAAAGTTTGTTGGCACTAATTCCTGCTATTTTTACCACGCTAAAATATGAGCAGATATATTCAGGTAAATTCGGGCAACTTAGTATAACTCGTTCTCCGGCTTTCAATCCCAGCTTTAATAATAGACTTTATGAACTCCCGATATCCTATTGATGGACGAAGCATCCGATAGCAAATTGATTTATCATCGGATTGGCTGATTATTAGGTATAACTTAATTTAAGGAAATCTAAGCGGTGTTCCCGTTGTCATATTAAGTATATTTAGTTGTTGAAAATTACCCCAAGACTAATTTTTTCCAGACTCACAAACTTATATGGCCTGATGGGGTCAGACCTTGACATTTGACACGTAGTTAAGTGTCAAATGTCAAGGTCTGACCCCAAAACTTGCTGTTTGAGAAATAATTGTACTTTTAAACTCTCCCTGGGTAATTTTAATCTCTGTATGAACGGGCAACCGAGCTTTATCCTTAAATGATTCCATTTGTAAGGCTGCTTGCATTGTTTCTTTTTTATTAATCTAAAAAGTCATAACCTTTTTGTAGCAAATACATATAAGAGAGGACACGAGCGGTTCTTATACTTCCCTACACAAAAACTTTTTTCATCCACTCAACCAAACTAATATTGTATTCTTCCCTTATATTATCTACTTCTTCTATTTTTAGCACATGGCCATCTCGAATAGCTACAACCATATCTAAAAGTGGTTCTATCTCCGATACCTCATGGGTAGTCATTATAACAGTCTGGTGTTCCAAGTCTATAAAGGAAACCAACCCCTTAATTATCGATTCCCGTACCATGGGGTCAAGCCCTGATAATGGTTCGTCCATTAAAATAAGTTTAGCACGCCGGGACAAAGTCAAAACAATTTTAAGCCGACCCCGGTTTCCTTTGGAAAGATCCTTAACCCGTGCATCCGGTTTTAATTGCATAAATTTCAACATCGACTCCGCTTTATTTATGTCAAAATCACTGTATTGTTCGTGGTAAAAGTTAATGGTTTCCTGAACAGTAAAAAAAGAATAAAAAGCATCCAGTTCGGAGAGGAAGGCAACCTCTTCACTGATTCTCCGGCAGGTCGGTTTACCGCACACAGTCACTTTTCCTCTATTAACCCTTATCAGCCCTGCCATAATTTTTAGTGCTGTTGATTTACCGCTTCCGTTGGGACCAATTAAGCCAATTACCTTCCCACCGGGAAGTTCAAAACTTACGTTATCAAGAGCTAATTCTCCATAGTATTTTTTTGATACATTTTCAAACTTAACCATCGACATATTGGCCTCCTTAATTGCTCTTATCATTCAGGTGTTCACTTAACCCGGCTATAATTTCCACTGCGTTAAAACCCATTTCTTTCATATCTTGAATAAAAGTATCAATTTTTTCGTGCTTCAATTGTTCACGCAGCTGGTTTAAGCATGCTTTGTCCTCGGTTACGAAGGTACCCAGTCCCCGCCTGGTTTCAACAACAGCCAAACGTTCAAGCTCAGCATACGCCCGTTGTACCGTGTTGGGATTAACTTTGAATTGTGCCCCCAATTCCCTGACTGAAGGCAGTTTCTCCCCTGTCTTTAAATCACCCCGTACAATTTGTATGATAACCTTCTGTAGAAGCTGGAGGTATATTGGTTGAGTTGCATTGAATCCGTCAGTCATAATTACACCTCTACTTTATTGTCTAAAAGCCAACCGCAGAAATAAAATACAGCTGCCATGACTAGTGTAAAGAATAGAATCTCTCCAACATGGATAGTTTGTTGGACATACACATGCTCCAAACTGTTAAGCGCTGTCAGCGGTATATTTATAGCACCCCATTTAACCAGCAGGTCATAAGCGATGGTTTCCTGGAAAGCACCCATGCCCCAGGTAGGGATTAGAAAAACTCCAACCCCAATGAAAAAACGCCCTTTTTTTATAAAGTTTCTTGTTGACGCCATAGCCACAGAAATCATCATGGCCCACAAACCATTATAAATGGCACCTGCAATAAACAGCATAACCACAACCCATCCGTAATTAAGGATTATTGACCAGACCGCTTCCGTAATCTGTGGGTCATAAACCTGTGTAAAGATTTTAAATTCCACAGCCGCCACCCAAAAAGCAAAGATACAAGTTATGATAAGCGATAATAACATTGCAATTAATCCACTTGCTAACTTAGCGGAAATTAGCGACCACCCCGAGCGGGGTAAATGAAGCCATAAATGCGCATTATTCCATTCGTTAGACAGGCTTTTCAACATATAAATTGCCAAGTAAAAAATATGCAAGCCAACTACCACAATAGCTAACACTGTGGCTGCCGGCCCGCTATGCTGATACGCTAGGTAGAGCTCCAGTAAACCAGCCGCAATAACTATAACCAGCCCCCATAATACGCTAGACCTCGTCATCTTAAATTCCTTTTTCAACAAACTTACCCATGTGCCCAATGTCATGCCCTCCTGTATCATTGTATTATTGTAATGGTGTACTATTAATATAGTACACCAAAAATAAACTGTGTCAAGTGTTTTTTTGGCATTGATACATTGACTCGATAAGCTATTAAATTATCCTTAGGTTCCCTGCATGGTATAATAAGGTAAAATACCGTCTAAAGAAGGTGCAAAATGAACGTTACTTAAACTGAAAATATAAGAAATACTATAGACGCTATAATTAAATACTTTGGCGGAAAACAAGATGTATTGGCTGTTTGACGTGCTATTGCATTATAGCAGTGGCAGATGCGAACATATATTATAATTAAATTAGGGAGAATGTAACTTTGATTTTTGTGCCGCACCACGGCCTTTTCATTGCCTCCAGTTTCTTTTCTTTCGGCATTTTTTCTATTGCATATCTTAATGCAGTTCTGGGCATTATTTCTCTCTTGCTTAATACATACTGATATACGTCCTCTTCATAATTATTACACGTGGATTTCAGCATCCAGCCGTAACCTTTTTGAACCAGGTCATCGGTGTCTAATAACAGTTTGCCTGCAATTTTGAATATATTATTTTTAAAAAGGCCCTTCTTCGCCGGTATGATAAGCGATACAGCGGATGCGCGCCTAACCCATCTGTTTTCCGATTGGGTCCACTCTGTAAGTTTTTCTATGTACGAAGGATACATTTCCAGAAATGTCCCTATGGTATGGTTGCAAAGGGTATCGCATGATGCCCAGTTTGTTACGTATTCGTTTACCCATCTTTCAAATACTAAAAAGTCATCTTCAGTATACTGCTTATTCACTTCATACGACCAGTTGCACGCAATAAAGGACTCTTCCAGCATTCCTGACTTCCATAACTGCTCACATAAATCAAATATGTCTTTTTTAGGAAGGTCTTTGATTATTTTAAACGCCTTTTTTGATATCTTAGTGACTAATGAGGTTTTAACGCCGTAAAGTTTGACTTCCTCCTTAAAGAATTTTTTGCCGCTTTGCTTTGTCGTCTCATCGGCGTTTTCGAGAAGTTCCTGCCTTATCTGCTCTATAAAATTCACCATTTGATCTCCTCCCAGCTCATTATCAGAACCATATTGTCTTTATAATAAGATAAATCGCAAGTAACCATATGGCTACAATTGGCAAGGCCAAATACCATTTCTTAGGTTTGCCGTCCGCCCATAATCCTTCAGCATCAATACGACATTCCGCAAACATATCAGGCGGAATCAATCGTACTGTCAGAGCAATAAGACCTGGCAATATAATTACGTCATCTAAATAACCCAACACGGGTATAAAATCTGGAATAAGGTCAATTGGAGATAAAGCGTATATAATTGTTATTCCGGCAACAATTTTTGCTATAGTCGGTGTCTCCTTTTTCCTTAATGCTATGAAAACAGCAGGAATATCTATTTTTAATTGTTTAGTTCTTTTTTTAAGATTCACAGGTATATCTTCCTCTTGCATTCAGCGGCACCGGCTGATCCGATGATTTAAGATTCCATCATCAGCGCTCCGGCTCCTGCACCAGCTCAAAACGATATTTTTGCGTGACCTTCGGGTATTTCACATGGTCTACTTCACTCAAAAACATATCGTAGGGACGAATATATACCCTGAAATCGTCATACAGCGCCTGATAGACAATATATTTTTCCTTAGTTTCACTGTGAGTGGCAACCGTCAGCAACTGGTACATTTTATTCTTGAAATGGCAGTACTTGCCGCCAATCACCGGTTTTCTTGGTTCCATAAGTACCTCCTGAATCACTCCTCGTGTTTGCCACCTCTTCCAGTGACAAGGCTTCTTCTAAAACCACCATATTACGGCCCGAAGTGGAAGAATGAGCCTCATCAATTACGATGGAGTGGCCTTAAATGGATAAGGTATCATATTCACTCTCAGGTAAAAAAATAAACCCTCCAAAGGGATTTCATAGCTTTCTAGCCAATTCCTTATATATGTTTGGGTACTGTGACCTGACCTTTTGAAGTAAGAGTTGTATATTCCAATGCCCAATCCCTCCAGTATTACGTTATTACTGTAATACTATTGTAGCAAAGATATCAGAGATAGCAAGTTCAAAAGATTGGCTTGTCAATTCTCGGATTGTGTTATAATATGTTCTCCCAATCGCGCCTACCGTGTAGTGCGGACGATGTTACCATCGCCAGATGTTAATTATGGGATTGATGTGTTCTGCGATTGTGTTAATTTTCGTGGTAGCTATCTCTAGGTTTAAACCATGGGGTAAAAGGAATAAGACTACTCAGCCCTATTCACTTCCATGAGCGGTACAAATCAGCTGCCCGCCTTCACCGGGTACCAGTTGTCGGGCCGGTTCGCCGCATACGGGGCAGGCGGGGTCTTCAATATTGTTGTTGTAGGGATTGTAGACAACAATTTGATTATATAGCTTGTTTTTATGCTGCACCTCCAGCTTGATGTGCATACAGGGCAGGTGGTAGGCCACCAGGTGGTCCAGGCGCACCTCTGCTTCCACGGCATAGCGAGTAGCAACATCTTCCTCCCGCAACTGGCGGTCACGCAAAACGGCGGCCATTTGTTTTTCCAGCTGGCTCTTTTTTAGCGTATCGTCGGTGGCACTGATTTTACGTTCAATTTCAAGGGCGGATTGCTCATAGTAACTGCTTATTTTAACCAGTTCTTTTTCCTTTAAAGCAGCTGCCGACCGGCATACCGATTCCGCCAGCTGCCGTACTTGCATTTCAACTTGCCTGCAGGCCTTCTCGTGAAGCCGGGATAAAGGCAGCGTATCCGCGCCGGGTAAACGGTAATCCGGTTCTGTAACGGGCACTACATATTTCCATAGCTCGGAGAAGGATACCCTGGGCAGACCGCTGTATCCGTCTATCACAACCGGCACCAGAGCTTCGGTTTTTTCATAGGATCGGAATATACAGCGAAAGTTAAACTCAAAAAATACGTGATCCACCATCCACTGGTGGATCACCCGGGGCGGGCGGCAGCGTAGAAATTCCAGGCCGGCTAATATTTTTTGTTCCAGATTGCGGGGCGGTGTGACGCCGATTTGGGGCCGGTACAAACTGGTGTAGTGCCCGTAGCCCAGGGCCAAATCGGTGGCGATGTCCAACAGACTGCTGCCATAAGTGACAAAGGTGCTGCCGGGGTTTTCCCCAGCCACTTCGTAATCGAAGGCCAGCAGCAGTTGTTCATCTTTAAACTGCAGCGTTAATTCTTCGGGCAGCACTGTTTCCAACAAACCATAGCCGGTTTGTTCCACCAGCGCCCCGGACCGTTTCAAAAAAGATTCCATAAAGTCTTGTAAAACAAGCCTGTTTTGGTTACTCATCAGGCAAAAGCTCCCCCAGCAGGCGGTCATCCAACTCTTTGACCGCGCGGTAATGTTCCCGGGCCGAGATCAGTTCTTCACCCAGGGTGTCCATTTGTTGTTTCAGTTCCTGTTCATCGGCGTAACGGGACCAGATATCCATGACAATATCCTCGAATTCCCGTTTTTCTTTAAGGTTACCCAATATCATGTCCAACTCGCCCACTACCAGTTGAAACATATTGATCTTGGCGTCCAGCAGCTCGAGAATATATGATTCGATGGTCCCGGACGCGGATAGATTGTATATATATACGTTGCGGGTCTGACCCAGGCGGTGGATCCGTCCAATGCGCTGTTCAATGCGCATGGGGTTCCAGGGCAGATCGTAGTTAATCAAGTTGCGGCAAAACTGCAGGTTGCGTCCTTCGCTGCCTGTTTCGGTGGCTACCAGCACCCTGGCTTCGCCCATAAACAGCTGTACTTGCTCTTCCTTTTCCAAACGCCGCATATCTCCGTGTAATTCGGCAATCTTAAAGCCCCGGTCACGCAGCAAAGTGGACAGTGCTCGCTGCGTTTCCCGAAAGCTGGTGAATACCACCACTTGATCATTAATTTGCTCCAGCAAGCGCACCAATGTGTCGGCTTTGGAACGCTCCTTAATCTCCCGGGCCTGGGCTGCCAGTGTACTGAAAACCCGCCGCAGCGATGCCGGTTGCTCGGGATTAGCGGACATGCGGTCCAGGGTGGTGACCAGTGCCTCAAGGCTGCTGCCTGCCTCCCGCTGCAGCATTTTTAATACAAACCGGTTCACCCCCGCGGCGGGCTTATCGGCACCTGGAGTATAGTACCCCCGTACAAAGGTGGTCAAACGTTGATAAAATGCTTTTTCCGCCTGGGACAGGGTTACATCAATCACTTCGGCCCGGCGCTGACTGATTATGGCCCCGGTTTCGCTGCGCCGGTTGCGCACCATCACTTCACGCACCAGCCGCTTTAAGTCGGCTGAATTTTTCACTTTCAGCGGGTTGCCCCGGGTGATGTATTTACGTTTAAAAGAGGCCGCTGTTTCCAGTTGTCCCGGCAGCAGCAAGGTAATTAAATTAAACAGCTCGCCCAGGTCATTTTCCACCGGTGTGGCCGTAAGCAGTAAAATATATTTTTTCTTTAAATGACTGACCAGCTGATAAGCCTTAGTGCGGCTGTTTTTTAAGTGGTGTGCCTCATCAACGATAACCAGGTCATATTCTGCCTCCAATACCTGCCGGCGATGATTTTCCCGCTTAGCGGTATCTAAAGAGGCAATAATGTGAGGAAGTGTATTCCAGGGATTGGGCTCGGATTTAAATGCGGCGCTGTCGTAGGTAATAAAATTCAGGTTAAACTTGGTGTACATTTCTTCGCGCCACTGCTCCACCAGGGTGGGAGGAGCCAGTATCAGCACCCGGCGCACCAGCCCCCGGAGCAGGTATTCCATCATAATCAGCCCGGCTTCCACGGTTTTGCCCAGGCCCACCTCGTCACACAACAAAGCACGTCCGCGCAAATGCCGCAGTACATGGCGCACTGTTTGCTGCTGGTATGCCAGTGGCTGCACGTTGCGCACGGCGGATAGCGAAAGCAAAGTATCAAAGCCCGGGCTTAAAGACAGCTGCAATGCCTGGCGTCGCAGCAGCAAATCGTTATACGGGGTAATTTGCCCGGCGGTCTCAGTTTTCTTAAGTATTAGAGCATCTTCATCGGAGAAAAATCGAATATTCAGGTTTTGGACGGTTTCTTTACCACCGGCATTTTCCGGGTTGTTTGGTTTGTTAGCGGTATATTTATCGGAAGTTGGAGTACTGATTTCCGTTACCATTTCCGGTGTTTCGATTAGCTTTTTCCTCTGTTTGTGACCGTTTGGACCAACGGTTTTAGCCACTCGGGGACTGCCTTTTTGTTCGGCTGCTGTTTTTTTAGTCGTTTCCCGAACGGGTACCGGCTTTGAAATTTTTTTATCATATTGCTTGGTTTGGGCCGGTTCAGGCAGGGGCGTGGATAATTGCTTCGCCGATTTAGCAGTAAACGGGGTGGTGGTTTCTTCTTGCTTCAGGGGCTTGACCAGGTAGTATCCCGGCTTTTGCTCCTGGACAGATATTTTAACGCTACCCAGGCGGGATAGAAAATCAGTCAATCCATTGCCTTGCAGCATGGTTACCCGTACGTTAATCTGACAGCGCACTTTATTTCCGTCGCCGTCACATAGGTACACATAGCGACCGGCATAAGGTGCAAAAACTTGTTGACAATCGATCTCTAAACCCAGGCAATCTGCCATTAATAAGCCCTTATTGATTGTTAAAACAAAAACATCTTTTGAAGGCTCCAGAGGTTTCTCACCACCATTTGCTCCGGTTTCAACTCATGCATACAGCCTTTATCGTATAGCCCTGGGGATTTTGTTGCATCCTGTTGCGCACGCTATACTGGTCTTTTCGACATGTGTTATCCAAATCCTGCAATTTTTTCTCAAACCTAATAAAAACAGTTAACTCAAAACAAAAAATCCCCTGCCTGGCTATCACTACACCTTACAGGGGAGTTTTGGTAATCCCGTAGTATTTCTAAAACCTTCCCCGAGCATATGTTTCTTACGGGTTTTTCAGTGTCTTGTCATGCAAATCCTGGTCCATACTAAAGGTAATTAACCATAATATTACTCCACCCCCAGCGCCTTAAATACGGCATTTTCCGGGGACTTGAAGACCTATACCGGGATTTCAATTAATGGTGGAATAAACGAATTCCTGTAAAGCACATGGCCATATCGTATTTGTTACATGTTTCAATAACATGATCATCACGAATCGATCCACCTGGCTCGGCTATATATTTAACACCGCTTTTATGGGCACGTTCAATATTGTCGCCAAAGGGAAAGAAGGCGTCCGAACCAAGTGATACATCGGTCATCTGATCTAACCAGGCACGCCTTTCTTCTCTTGTGAACACTTCAGGTTTAACTTTGAAGATACTCTGCCATCTACCTTCTGCAAGTACATCCAGGTATTCATCGCCAATATACAGGTCAATGGCATTATCTCTATCTGCACGTCTGATATCATTTAAGAATTGCAGGCCAAGTACCTTTGGTGACTGACGAAGGAACCAGTTATCGGCCTTGTTGCCGGCAAGTCTCGTACAATGGATTCTTGACTGCTGTCCAGCACCAATGCCGATGGCCTGTCCACCTTTTGCATAACATACTGAATTTGACTGGGTATATTTTAAGGTAATTAATGCAATAACCAGGTCAAGCTTTGCTGAATCAGGAATTTCTTTGTTCACTGTTACTACATTTTTAAGGAGATCCTTATCAATCTTTAATTCATTTCTTCCCTGCTCAAAGGTGATGCCAAATAGCTGCTTATGCTCAATTGGCTCAGGACGATACGAAGAATCAATCTGGATTACGTTGTAACTACCATTTTTCTTGCTCTTTAAGATTTCTAAAGCGTCCGGCTCAAATCCTGGAGCAATGACACCATCAGAAACTTCTATCTTAATGAGTTTTGCTGTTGCAACATCACATACGTCGGAAAGACAAATAAAATCTCCGTATGAACTCATTCGGTCAGCGCCTCTTGCTCTTGCATATGCATTGGCAAGTGGTGTTAACTCGCCCTCCTCCACCCAGTAAATCTTTCTTTCAACATCCGTTAAGGGAAGTCCAACTGCCGCACCTGCTGGTGAGACATGTTTAAAAGATGTTGCTGCCGGAAGTCCTGTGGCATTCTTTAATTCAGATACTAACTGCCAGCCATTCAAGGCATCGAGGAAATTAATATATCCTGGCTTGCCATTTAATACTGTAACAGGAATCTTACTTCCGTCTTCCATAAAGATCCTGGATGGCTTCTGATTAGGGTTACAACCATACTTTAAAGCTATTTCATTCTTCATGAAAAGTCTTCCTCCCTAAGCTTTGTTTACTATCTTACAATTTCATTCAGCAGCTCAAAACCGTTCTCCGTAAACAAATAATCAATTACCTTACCCTCATCTTTCAACGACACGCGGCAAAACCCAATCAGACAATCCCACATCACTTTTTGAGCACATCGTCGTTCATAGCGAAACCCTTGATCAGATACTCCTTTAAAACGCTGTTGGCCCAAATGCGAAATTGCGTGCCGCGCAGGGATTTGACACGATAGCCGACGGAGATAATAACGTCGAGATTAAAATAAGCAACCTGATACGTTTTTCCGTCTTTTTTTATGGTGCAATGCGGTTATTATCAATTTCCGGCCGGTTGCGCGCTAAACGATTTTGATAACGTTCAATGGGTAGGCACACATAACTTCTGGTATTCTATTGATGGAGGTCATAAAATTAATTCGCTTAAAAATATGAATGATTACTTTCATCCGGCTCTTCATTTTTTTCCATCAATTTGCAATATTTCTAATCCAAGCATATCCGCAAGGCAATTACGACCGGGTTTATTCATTGTTTCTAAAGTAATCTCATGTTTCATTAATTATTCCTCCTCACCAACTCTTGTCCATATAAATTAATGCAAGTTAAACGTATGCTATTTTTGTTTTTTTAAATATCAGACCATATTTTACCATAACCGGCCGGCCTTGAATATAAATAATATCATTTTTGCCATATAAAACTTGAATTAACCAATTGATGCTCCAATTCAATATTATGATTATTTATGTCGAACAACTTTATTTTTTACTATTATCACGAATGATAATATATAATATGTTTGTCAGTAAATCTATAGCCTTAATAGTAAATCAGGAGGTAAAAAGCTATGTTCAATAATATTATCGATACCATTGGTCGTACTCCACTCGTTAAGATAAATAAAATAAACCCCAAACCACATATTCCCCTTTACGCAAAGTTAGAGGGCTTTAATCCAACAGGGAGCATCAAAGATCGTATTGCCATAAAAATGATTGAACAGGCTGAAGAATGCGGCGCTCTCACTCCTGGAAAAACCATAATTGAACCCACCTCCGGCAACACAGGGATCGGTTTGGCTATGATAGGTGCCGTAAAAGGATATGCAGTTGAAATAGTTATGAGTGAAGCGGTTTCGGTTGAACGCCGAAAAATGATTGAAGCTTTCGGGGCTAAGACTACTCTAACTGATCCCTCCAAAGGAACGGATGGAGCCATCATGAAAGCCCATGAACTTTGCCGTACCTATCCTGATAAATACTTTATGCCCAACCAGTTTTCCAATGAATATAATAAGCTGGCCCATTATGAAACTACCGCACATGAAATCTGGGAAGACACCGGGGGCAAGGTTACCCATTTCGTTTCCGCTCTTGGTACCTCAGGAACTCTCATGGGAGTAGGAATGGGCTTAAAAGCCAAAAATCCTAATATACAGATAATTGAGGCACAACCAGTTGTTGGCCATTATATCCAGGGTCTCAAAAACATGGAGGAGGCCATAGTCCCGGCGATATATGACCCCACCCGGATCGACCGAAGTGTTATGATTGAATCCGAGGATGCTTTTGCGATGGCCCGAAATATTGTAGCGCAGGAAGGTATCTTTGTAGGTATGAGCAGTGGAGCAGCCATGGTTGCTGCATTGGAATGCATAAATGATATAGAAGAAGGCTTTGTGGTGGTAATATTCCCCGACAGGGGTGAAAAGTACCTGAGTACGGGTTTATTTCAGTTAGCTCCTTGATATGGTTGTAATTTTTAGACAACATTCATTAGCTGGGTCGTTAATTCGTTGTAAAAGCGGATGGAGTCGGCCCGGGTATGTGCATAATTTTATGTAATTGGATTTATTTAGTTATGATTTGGGGTAGGTTTTAGCTCTTACCTGCAAAGAGGATAGAGCATTGCTTGGGAGTAACTCGAGCGCCTTGCAGGGTTCTGCTGGAGAAAGCTGAGGATATCATTCTCAGCTTTCTTTTTTGTTATCTCTGGTTACGTCTATTTCTTGTTCACATACATAGGTGGTACTTTTGGCCAACCTTTCATCTTGCCGTATTTAAAATTTTTCCGTAGATATCAATCTCAGCTTTTAGAAGTTCTAAGAAAAATTCTCGTAGACTGTCATTCCTGGCGGATTCAATCACTGCCCTAAAATGGAGATTTAGTGCTCCTTGAATCCCTGATAAGATAACCCGATAAATGAATTTGTCTTCAATAATTTCAGGATCTATTACTGTTTCCTGGTGTTCCGGGGGACGCTCAGATAGAGGAACTTCAAATTTTTAAATAGGACCAGCCGATTATCAGGGTTCCCCCTCTCCGGTGAGCAGCCGGGTTTGCACGCCGTAATAAAGCCTGGTGATGTGCTCACGTTTGGGCTTGTCCAGCTTTTGAATATACTGCCGGACCTTGTGTCTTTCCTGTTCCAGCCGGGCGGTGGTCTTAAAGAAGCTGCAGTCGGTGGCCCCGGGCACTTGGTCACCGCCTCAGGTAGCGGTAATTCAGCATATCGAACACCAAACTCAAGTGTCCACGGGGTCGGCGCTTCCCGTTCTTTAAACAGCTTACTAGATGTTACAGAAATAAATACTTGACTGAATCAATCGGGTTTATTATATTTATCTTATGCTACTAAAATTACGATATGATAAGTAGGTGTGTAGCCAAATGTCCGAACCAGTAATACATCAGCAGCGAGGTACACTTCAAGATATTAAGGATGCGCGGGGCCGGGTTATGACCGCCGGCGGCAGCAGCTCTATCGGCGACAACGACCGGCAGTTAATCGAAGAAATCAGGTGCTTAAAAGAAGAGAAAAAAGTATATATGATCGCTCATTATTACCGTCGCCCGGAGATACAGGATAACGGACATCAAGGCGGTCACCGACATATGCGTTACTTCCTCCAACGCGGTCAAAATCATCAACAAACTGCCTTGCGAGGCCCGGATTTTCTTTATCCCGGACACCAACCTGGGCACATTTGTAGCCGGTAAATTAGACCGGGAGTTGGATTTATTTCCTTCCCACTGCCCGACCCACGCCCACATCACTAAAGCAGATATCCTGCAGCGAAAAGCCGAGCATCCGGATGCGGAGGTTTTAGTGCATCCGGAATGTGACCCGGAAGTAGTGGCGCCGGCCCGGGAAGACCTGGTCTGTCCCAATATGAAGAGCGTCACTCTGCAAAAAATTCTCCGTTCCCTGGAAACAATGGAGACTAAAATATCAGTTCCGGAAGCTATCCGGGATAAAGCCGCCCTGGCCCTGGAGAAGATGATTGAATATGATGCAAGCGACATATACGAAAGGAAAGGTGAACAGATATGGGATATGTAGTAGCGGTATGCACCAGCCCTAGAAAGGGGATGCGTAAAAAGAATATCGGCAATTGTCAGCTGTTAACCGAGCATGGATTGGAAGGAGACGCGCATGCCGGCCCGTGGCACCGCCAGGTTAGCCTGCTGGCCCTGGAAAGCGTGCAAAAAATGCGCGATGTCGGGCTGGATGTCAATTCCGGCGATTTTGCCGAAAACATTACCACAGTGGGTATTAATCTGGTTGCCCTGCCCATTGGCACTAAATTAGCCATTGGAGACGAAACACTGGGCGAGGTTACCCAGATCGGCAAGGAATGCCACACCAAATATAATGGACCCAGGAAATGCGACACGATTTTGCAGGGGATAAGCGACACC
>JAENYS010000044.1 GCA_016841645.1 Desulfoscipio geothermicus
TGACCCGGCAGCAAAATCAAATGAAATTTCCCCGGAACTGATAGCCAAAATTGTCAAAGAAGTAGTTGCTTCAATGCCCGGACTGGTTCAGACCCGGGAACCGGAAATGATAAAGGAAGAGGACCCGAGTGGTGTACGGCTGGTAAGAGGGGAAACGGTCAATTGTGACCCCTTCAATACCGGCAATTCCAGGGACAAGGTCGGCATCAAGGAAATCCTGACAACAAAAGAGAGCCCTAATATGTGCCCCGGTTTCATGACAGTGGAAGACTCGGCTTTTTCCTGGGATTTAACCTATGATGAAGTTGATTATGTAATTGAAGGGACACTGGACATCATTGTAAATGGCAAGACCTATCGCGGTAACGCCGGAGACGTATTCTACATTCCCCGCAACACTACAGTAACCTTTAGTTCACCTGACAAAGCCAAATTCTTTTTTGTGACTTATCCGGCTAACTGGGCTGAATTATCCAATTACCAAAAATAAAAAAAATAAAAATACAAGGAGGCTTTCAATATGAACAACGCATTAGGTTTAATCGAAACCAAGGGTCTGGTAGGAGCTATCGAAGCTGCAGATGCAATGGTAAAGGCTGCCAATGTAACCTTAATCGGTAAAGAGCAAATCGGTGGCGGTCTGGTAACAGTAATGGTACGTGGCGACGTAGGCGCTGTTAAAGCTGCCACCGATGCCGGGGCAGCAGCAGCCCAGCGTGTCGGTGAACTCATTTCTGTTCACGTAATCCCGAGACCCCATGGTGATGTGGAAGGCATCCTGCCCTCCAAATAAGAGCCTGAATGTGGGAGTGGTTAGATGAAACAGCAAGCGCTGGGCTTAATTGAAACCTATGGTTTAGTTGCGGCAATTGAAGCAGCAGATGTTGCTCTGAAAACAGCGGCAGTTGAACTGGTAAACTATGAGAAGGTAACCGGCGGTTTATTAACCGTCGCCGTAACCGGTGAAGTGGCAGCCGTGCAGGCCGCGGTAGCGGCCGGCAGCGCGGCTGCCGCCAAGGTTGGCGAATTGGTAAGCCGGCATGTTATTCCAAGGCCTCTGGCAGATATGGAACTAATGCTCAGCTTCCAGGGACCAAAGGAACCTGACCCGGACCCGGCAGGGAGTGGTGATGGCGGTGAAGCCGAAATTTCCGTCGCCCAGGAGGTCGTTGACGAGGTTGATGGTCTGCAGGTTTATCAAAAGTACCTGGAGTCCATGGGAGTACAGGAACTGCGCAGGCTGGCCCGGAAAACCGCAGGTATTGCCATTAAAGGCAGACAGATATCCAAGGCTAACAAAGAAGTATTAATAACAGAGATACTAAGGGCCAATAACATTAACAGTAAGGATACAGATTAACAGAAGCGGCATATTTCTGCAGAAAAGGAGGTAAATATGCGCGATGCCCTTTGATTATGACCTGATTTCAATCCAGGAAGCAAGGGATGCTGCCCGCAAAGCCAAAGCGGCACAGCAGGTTTTTGCCGAGTTCCCCCAGGAAAAGATCGACCTGATCATAAAAGCCATGGCAGAAGCAGGCAACGCAAATGCCGAATGGCTGGCCAAAATGGCAGTGGATGAGACGAAATTCGGCGTCTTTGAGGATAAGGTAACCAAGAACACCTTTGCTGCCACGGATGTATATAACTATATTAAGGATATGAAGACCGTAGGTGTTATCAAAGAAGATGCTGAGAAAAAGATACTGGAAGTGGGTGCCCCTGTAGGTGTAATCATGGGAATAGTCCCATCCACCAACCCTACTTCCACCGTAATTTATAAGGCCCTCATATCCCTTAAGTCCGGTAATGCCATAGTTTTTTCACCTCATCCCAGCGCTTCCAGGTGTACTTTTGCCGCAGCCCAGGTGATGCATGAAGCTGCCGTAAAAGCAGGAGCGCCGGACGGTATTGTGGGGTGCCTGTCCAAAACAACGATGGCAGCTACCGAAGAACTGATGCATCATGATGATACAGCTGTAATCCTGGCCACCGGCGGCTCAGCCATGGTAAAGGCAGCCTACAGCGCCGGAAAACCGGCTTATGGAGTGGGTCCCGGGAATGTCCCGGTATTTATTGAGCGGACAGCAGATATCAGGCAGGCTGTGGCAGATGTTATCGGAAGCAAGACCTTTGACAATGGCACCATATGTGCCTCAGAGCAGGCAGTGATTGCCGATGAGCCGGTTAAGGATCAGGTAATTGCCGAGATGGAAGCCCAGGGCGCCTATTTCCTGGACCGGGAAGAGGTTAAGCTGGTGACCCAGGCAGTGATGACTGCCAGGGGAGGAATGAACCCCGCCCTGGTTGGCAAGAGCGCCAAACTAGTTGCCGATAAGGCCGGGATTAAGGTCCCGGAAGGAACCCGTGTTTTGGTGGCCCCACTGGAAGGATATGGCCCCAATTACCCCCTGTCCTATGAAAAACTGACCACGGTATTGGGCTTTTATACAGCAAAGGACTGGCATGAAGCCTGTCTCCTGAGTATTGAGCTCCTCAAACTGGGCGGCATTGGCCATAGTTTTGTGATTCATACCCAGGATGAACAGGTAGCCAGGGAATTCATCAAAAAACCTGTTTTCCGCATTTTGGTGAACACCCCGTCATCCCTTGGCGCAATAGGGTATACCACCGGACTTGCCCCTTCACTTACTCTTGGCTGTGGGACCTGGGGCGGCAGCAGCACTTCAGATAATGTTACCCCACTGCACCTGATAAATATCAAGAGGCAGGCCTATGGACTGAAACAGGTAATGGGAGGCCAGGCAGAGCTTCCGGAGACCGGCAGGCTCAGTTCCGCAGACATAGCAGAGGTTGTCAGGGCTGTCCTGGCCAAAATCTCATAACATGGACAAGCCCGTCAAAGGCAGGTGAAACGGTTGCATAAGGAACAGCTTATAGAACTGGTAACAGAAGAAGTGATGCGCCAGATTCAAAAAACAGGTAGGATGCCGGATGTGGATAAAACGGCGAAAATACCCCTGGGGATATCCAACCGCCATGTCCATATATCGTCTGATGATTTAAAGACCCTCTATGGTCAGGGACAGCAGCTTACCGGGATGAAGGACCTGTCCCAGCCGGGACAGTTTGTCAGTGAACAGACGGTAACCCTGGTCGGACCCAAAGGAGTAATCGAAAAAGTAAGGGTATTGGGCCCGGTGCGGGACAAAACCCAGGTGGAAATCTCTGTATCCGACTGTTTTAAACTGGGCATCCAGGCTCCCATCCGGGATTCGGGTGACCTGTCAGGTTCTGCTCCGGTCACCCTGGTCGGCCCGGTTGGCTCAGTTACCCTGCCGGAAGGCTGCATCATTGCTGCCAGGCATATCCACATGCATCCCCGTGATGCTGAAAGGTACGGTGTCCGGGACGGGGACAGGGTGAATGTCAAGTCATCCGGACCCCGGGGCATTGTGTTTAATGAAGTCCTGGTCCGGGTAAATGATAATTACTATCTCGAAATGCATCTCGATATTGATGAGGCCAATGCAGCATCACTGGTAAATGGTGACAGGCTGGAGATAATGTGAAAAACGGAAGGTTCCACATAGCCGTCAGACTGTGTGGGGCCTTTTCAATATAGTAGGTCTAGGAAATGACCGGTGATGAAATATGGTGAGCTGTTATAGCGATTTTCCGCACTGCCGCCTATGAGTCTAAGCTGCCATCCACCGGCAACAAGGCAGCGTCCCCGAACTCGATGGCTCATTAGGATTGTTTCATAAGAGGGCCGCCTCTCGTTTTGGCGAGGCCAAAACTTCCCGGCGGCCTTCGCCATCTTCGGACATGCGGGGACTCCCTGCCTTGTTGCCGGTGACTTTGCAGCAAGACTCATAACGGCGGCAGTGCAAGGAAAATCTTATACAACAGCTCACCATATTCCCCGGTCATGTCCAGAGTCAACGATAAAGGAAACTTACTTCAGGTGGAGTTTTAAACTCCAACTGAAGTTTAGTTGACTTATCCAGGGGCTTAGCGCCACTTATCTCTCATTTAGAAGAGGGAGTCATAGTGGCGGTTAGCCATCGGATAAAGAAAGAAACAAGAATACAGTATGAGAGAGGTTAGATAAATGAAGGTATTGGTAATAAATTCAGGCAGTTCATCGATTAAATATCAGTTGTTTAGTATGCCGGACAATAAGGT
>JAENYS010000020.1 GCA_016841645.1 Desulfoscipio geothermicus
GTTTGGTGTCGCTTATCCCCTGCAAAATCGTGTCGCATTTCCTGGGTCCATTATAATAATAGATGGCGAATTTTCCCTGACAACAAAAAACGTGATACAACCACAACAACAATTGATACTAATGATAAAGATAGTCTCGATATTGAAATACCCAAAAAAGTAGCGATGACATTGGCGTGTTTATGTGGTGCGCACTCTAAGCCGCATTTTCAAAAACATAGTGATATATTGAAGGAGTATTTTAATTTTATCCGAAAAAATGATATACCCTCAGAAAAAAATAAAATAAAAGTTGTTTTGTTCTTAGAAGGAAACTTTGCCACAGGGACAATGTCTCAAAAGTTAATTATGACCAATCTAAATAGAAAAATAAAAGAGAAACTATCTTGGCTTAATTGTTATGTTATTGTTGAAAATATTGAAACTTGTGATAATAAATATTACTCTGCCAGCACCAGGGCAGATAATACATGATATTTTCCACCAGTGACTTCGTAGGTTTTATAAACGGACATGCCAGGCTAAGACATTCCGAGCACTATCACCTGTGAAATACTGTATTATCAAATCCCTCGGCGCTATAATCTTTGGGGTCAAAATCACGTATAAATTGAGAAACCTGCACTACCTTCGGAGCAGACCAAAGCAATACAACCTTATTCTTAGCCCTGGTTATGGCCACATACAATATCTTTTTCTCGTCGTTTAGGATGGCATCGTAATCCCTATCATAACTCTCGCTGTTTCTTTTATCGCTTCTTTGACCAAGTTCTTCAATTCTGCTTTGGTTGGGGTAATGAAAACGGTCAAAGTGCAATATAAAAACGAAATCAAACTCCAACCCCTTCACACTGTAAGCATCTGTAAAGAAAACCGGTTTTTTGTCCGCGCTATGGTCGAACCGCTGGCCGTATTGTTCAGTAGTAATCAGGTAAAAATGACGTTCCAACACCCTTTTTACCGGCGGGGTAATCCCATTTAGCAAATCTTCCTCATTACGGTGGATAACCGCGACAGTACTGCCGGGGTTTTGCCGCATGATGTCTTTTATGCTTTGCACCAGGTAAATACAGAGGGCTTTTTCGTTTCGGCAATAACGTATCTCCGACTTATCGCCTTCTCTTACAAAATTACTCTCATCCTCCCGCTCATTTTCCACGTCTTCAAATTTAATTGAGTTAGCCAGAGACATTATTTGTTTAGTTGACCGGAAATTTTTAATTAAGTTGCGGGTGCGGCGCCCCTGAATTTGCAAACCAAGATTAGCGTAGGAATGCGGGCTTCTTTTATAAATTCGCTGTTTGGGGTCACCAGACAAAACAATTGATTTTTTAGTTAATTTAACCAATGTCTTGATTTGCATGGGTTGCAAATCCTGCACTTCGTCCACAAAAACATAGTCATAATACATTTCAAAGGGCACCTGTTCAAGTTCAAGATTCTGCAACAATAGCAGAGCATAGTCTTCCATATCCAGGTCACCATGATACCTATCCCGCATAACTTGCCGGTATAGTTCGAAGATGGTAAAAACCGTGTTTCTCTGAGCCTTGGTCAACCGGGGGTTGTTGCTTCGTCCTGTGCGTTCCACTTCCAAATATTCATTTTTATTGACCAGCCCGTTTGCTTTCATCCAGAATATTTCTTCCAGAAAAAAAGCGGCATTTTGGGTTTCAAAAAAGCGTTCCTGCTGGAGTAGCCGCTGATATTCCACCGAGCTTTTATACATTTCCAATATACGCTCAATTCGGCTCCTAAGGGTACTTTCCTGTTTTTTAATACTGCGCAAGGAGGCATCGAAATATTTTACATCATGAAAACCCATTTGTTTTAAAATGCTAAAGGCCATGTAATGAAAAGTATCCATATGTAGAATATGACTGTCTTTAAGATTCATAAAAACCGGAGACAGCTCGGCGCGTTTTTTAGCATCGTCCAACAAGGTACGGTTAAAAGTAAGGTACAAAATCCTCTGTGGTTCAGTCTCCTGTTCCATCACCTTAAGCATCTTGTATAGCAAGGTTATGCTTTTGCCGCTGCCGGCTGATCCATTGATGAGCATTTGCGCTTCACTTTGCCGCACCACTGTCTCCTGTTCTTCGGATAATTCTATACCTGGTAATAGGCCCCGAGTGTCAAAGTAATGATAATTCTGCCATGCTTTAGCCGAACGCAGGAAAAAATCGGCTGCATTTTCACTAGCTTGTGCCGGCGTTTCTATCAATAGCATACTCCCCCTCCTTGCAGTACAGCTGGTGCGGACACATTCCACAATGCTGCCCTGGTAATGGCTTGATATCATCCCACAGAGCGTTATCGTTAAACTCCTTCAGCCAATCACGTTCTTTCATAGCCCCTCGGTTATAAGCATTTTTTATTTTGAAATTTACTCCCCGAGCATATCTAGCGTACAATCTCTGAATAGCACTCATAGCTTTTGGGTAACTAACATTTTGAAATTGCATATAGTCTCTGATACCCCTGACCCGGGAAGTACGAATTAGATTTTCTTTAAGGGCTTCAGGCCACTGAGGAAACAGCGGAAATAAAAATTTTCTCACTCCTTCCCAACCGTTGGCTTGTTGCACCAGAAGCGAACCGATTACGCCAAAGACAATCCGCTGGTGAAAATCCGATTCATAGCATGGATGAGGTCTTAAAACATTGGAGTAAAAAAACTTCCGCGGGCAAAAATCTAGATCCAACCAGGCAAGTGCAGGGAAATTTACTTGCAACGATGTCTTTTCCTGCTTATCCCCCAGCGCAGCTGAGGCTGTTTCCGCAACCGCTGCCAGAAATGAGTCTATTTCAGCACTGTTATTTTCACCAGGGTGCCCATCCGTTCGAAAGCCGCTTTCCCGGTACAATGAACTCAATACATCATAAAACACGCTGGCATCGTCGTTCTCATGCAAACCTTTGATCCAACTGATGGTTAGTTTCTTTCCACTGTAAAAGCTAAGGGTATTGAACAAAGTAAACTTTAAAAATGATTCGTTGTGCTGCTGGCAAACATGGTCAACCCACAGGCAGTGACAATGCAATTTATATAAACCGGGCGGATAGCTTTGCTTGAATGACTTTTTCAACCAGCTATGTGTGAGGTTCCCCAGCATATTTTTGTTACGTTGATGGTAAGCAATTAAACTGTTAATTGAAAGATCGGTAATATGCAGTTTTTCGGTGTCCAAGATTAACCCGTCTAATTGTTCTATATTATGAATCTGATATTTTTCTACCGGTTCGAGGTCATTTTCTGCCGGACGCCAACTAAATAGCACAGCCAGACAGTTTCTAATCTCCGGTCCCCTGACCTGCCAATCATTGGGAACGGGAAACAACAATGCCTGCTCCAGTTTTGCAGCAACGCCGTCAGGGAATAGATTGTGGCCCTGTTCCTTTAATCCTCGCCACAGCTGCAGCAATTTTTCCAGATGCCCTTTCAAAGAGACAGCGTTACTGCCATCCGGCAGTATGGCGAGTAAAATCCGCTCCAATACCAGGGTAAGCTCTTGGAGTTGCTTTACTGTCACCGGGTAACGCCGGGCCAGCAAGTAAGAGAATGAACGGAAAGGGTTAGTCAAGTACCTTTTGGTGTGGTTGCGTTGCACCTCATCACGGGCCAGATCATCGAAGGTCTTACCTACTTCTGTCAATCTATCCAATGTAACTAGCCTATCCTTTATTTCCGTTATAGTATCGACCCCTTCCATGTAGGGTTCAAGCACCCTGAGCAAAGAGAGGGCCTGTTTGCCGTTCATTCCCTTGCTTATAATCCATCCCGAGGTTAAACATTCCAGGTAAACCTCGTAATTTAGCTTAATTTCTACCCCTTGTCTATTACACTCATAGAGATAGAAAAAAAACTTGCCAAACGGGTAATCAAATAAACTGATTTCGCTGGTGGCAGGGTTGATTATATCACGCATAGACTTATTCAATAAGTCCGCATTCGGAGATGCGTACTGCATTTGACGTTGTGCAGGTCGGTTTGCGATTGCAGTCATATGCCGCCTAAAATGTACCGGCGAATTAAAAGTCAGCAGTTCCATTGACAAATCATCAGTTTGGCCTTCATCAATATCTTTTCCCTCGACAAAGGCTATAAAGCGAGTACCTCTGGTAATCTTTGTTTTTTCAGGCAAACTCCAGTCGGCACTGGACTGCTGCGTGATAGTTTCGTACAGATCTCTCCAGCCCCTGGACAAATTGGGATACTGCTGGTAATACGGTATACGGAACACTACCGGAATACCCCAATTCCGGCAGCGGTGAAAAAATAACATAATCGGAGCTGTCACCCGGTACATTTGATAAACATAGATGACCCTTAATGACGGCACCCCCAGTGCTTTGTATAAATGACGAACGTCTTTATTCTTGTGTTGCTCAAGCAAAAAACTAACCTGCTTATCCTGGATTAAACGCTCAAAAAGTTGTTGAAAGATCGTTTCTTTAATAAAGTTATGTTCAGGCGGCACCAATTGTTTGGCTCCAGCTTCCACGGCGTAACGAAAGCCATAAACCAGTTCATCAATATTATTCTCCAAATCCCTAGCAGCGGTGCCAAAGTCCACCGCCAACTCTTTCAACTGCTGCCTAACCAAGGAGGCTAGCCTTATCTGAGTTAACGGCATGTTCCACTCAGGGTAGAGAATTTCTTGTAACCTCTGGTAGGTGAAAATTTTGGTTTTTAACTTTTTAGCTTTCGCCATATTTTTTAAAAAATTGCATAAGGTGATAGCAGCAGTAAGGTGCAGCTCATCAGCTTGAAAGTCTAAACTGCGGAAATAAACTCCGGGGTTCTGGTAGGTTTCCACTTTAAACACCGTATTCATCCCCCTTGATCAAATCACCCCATGAATTAATCACGTAAGATGGCGCGAACGAATCCTTCAACCGAACATGTAAACTCTTTCTAGCCCGTGTCATGGCTACATATAGCAACCTGGTTTCTTCGGCAACAATTTCATCGTTTTCCACGTTGCTCATCTGTTCAAAGTAATCATTTCTATAAGTATTAGAATTTATATATATATGATAGCCTACCCGTAGCCGATCTTGCACAGATTGCAGTAAGACCTGAAAACGAAATTTACTTAAAAAAAGATGCTCGGTTATAGGAATAACCACGTGGTCAAATTCCAGACCCTTGGCCTGGTGTACAGTCATACATTTAAAGCGGTGTTTCCTGTCTGCTTCGGATGCAGTCAGGGGTATTTCCTCGTTGTCAGTTTGAATATGCACACGAAGGAATTTTTCCAAACGAGGTAGTGTAAGCACGGTGTCGGAAAAGTGTTTTTGGATTAAATACATTAGATAATCCAGGTTAAGTTCATACTCGGTTTGGCACACGGCTGCTTCCCTAACTTGCAACGCCACATCCTGTTCAGTAGAGCTATTTTGCAGGCGGCGTAGTATACGTTCAGCATATACCCGGGCCGGGTTAATCTCATCGATGATCCTGGTTAAAATCTGTAAAGCAGGAGCATAAATAGCCATTTTTCTAAATTCCTGCCACCTGGGCCAGTCCGGCTGCTCTTGGTTTAAATCAGGCAAGTATTCTCTTTCAGAAGTATGACGGCCAAATATGGCATAGTTGGACAAAGTATTGGCACCGTATGACGAGCGGTGCAAGGAGAAAAACTCACTATCAGTATCCGGCGCAATTAAAGCACGTACCATTATGTAAAATTCACGCACGGGATCAGTACGGTAAAAATTACCCTGGGTTGCCCCCTCACAAAAAAAATCCGATTCTTTGCACCATTTAATTATCTCTTGTACATCCTGATTAGTGCGCACAAGAAGTGCTGTGTCGGTATTGACAAGGCTTTGCAAACTCTCTTTTAATTTGGCCTGGGTAGTAAAAAGCTGTAACCCGGCGCTGTTTCCATTATCCCGTTTTGTAGGCATAAGGATATCTTCTGCGGTAAATTGGAATTTGGCTACTCTCTTACCCCAACTGCGGAAAAGCGCGTTCATAGGGTTTAACAATATTTCTGTGGTACGGTAGTTTTTCACTAAATATTTATGCTGCACAGCCAGGCCACGCTGCTGCAAACCCTGCTTCAATTGCCTGAAGGCAGTGTAATCTGCTCCCCTAAACCGGTAAATGCTTTGTTTTTCGTCCCCTACCACAAATAAACGGCAACCCAGTTGATCAAAAAGCCAGAGCAAAAATTGCACTTGTACGATGTCTGTATCTTGGAATTCATCAACCAGCAAATAGTGAATAGGTATTTTTTCTATCAGACCGGGTATACCGGGCAATCGGTCTAGGTAGCGGATTAAGTCGCTTATCTCCCATTGATACTGCTCGCTTTTAATCCTATCTAGTTCCTCGCGCAGCCCGCGCATAAGGTAATGCAAAAGATTCGACATTTGTTGCTGGTCAGTACCGAAATCTAAATGGCGAATAATTGTTTCACTATTAATAGCTTTGTTTTCCAGCACCGAGTTGACATCCAATGCCATATTAACAATAAGGTATTGAGGAACAAAGCTTATGGAATGGTATTCTTTAGGGTATTGGATAGCATATTGATCAATTAACTTTTCTATGATTCTTTGCTTGTTAAAGCGAAAACTTCGCAACGAAGGAGCAGAGGGAAGCCCCAACTCCGGGCCGACAGTTTCCAAAAACCATTTAGCAAAGGAATGAATTGTGGAAATGCGCAGTTTTTGGGACTCTTCTATCCATTCCAGATAGCGTTTTTGCCCGGTAATTTTAAAATAATCCATTAGTCGCTCAGTTAATTTTCGGCGCATATGTACGGCAGCCTCATTGGTGAAAGTGATCAAGGCTATTTCAGCAAAGGAAAGGACCGGATTGGTATGTTTTAAAAACAGCAGGCGTTGGATCATCACCGTAGTTTTACCGGTACCAGCACCGGCAGATACGATGGTGTGAGCGTCCACATTTTCATGCTCGGCTTCGTATTGCTCGCGGTTGAACTGAGAATTCTTGCAGATATATTCATATAAGGCTGTGTCGGTAACGACGCCATCCAAAAACGCTCTTTCACCGGCAGGAAGTTCGTTGCTAAAAGGAATTTCCTCCCAATAGAAAAGTCCGTATTTTTTTGCTTCAAGCCAGGCATGGTTATGTTCATAAGTTTCAAGACTGTCCGTAGTGAAAAGAAATACCTTAACCCCCCGGTGAATATAGCCGAGCAGGCAGGTTGACAGAAAACCGTCAACAGTCTGGGTAAAGATAAAAATAGAATTTTTGGCAGCATAGAAATCCATGCCCACAACTGGTCCCTCCAAGCAAAATACCATTTGTTTCTTGTATTATGCAAAATATATCAAAACCCTTCTTTATTTGACAAAAAAGGCATCAGCTTGGGGATGTTTTAAGTAATCCAGCATAATCAACTTATTAACCTCTATTTCTGCGACTTATTTGAGGTGCTTCGTGCCTGTAGGCCATCAAATGTTCATCAGTTGACCAAATTCTCACGAAAACCCCGGGAACACGTTTAATATAATCATTGAAAGCATCAATAATGGACATATCACCAAAACCAACCTGACGCATCGCTTGTTCAGGGAATATATCCGCAAATTTTCTCAAGTCGTCCGGTGTCCACTCCAGATTTGTTAAACTCCAGGGAGCCTTATTATCTGCAGTGTCCCTTAAATACAAGGCAAATTTTTTAGCAATTTCCCGTCTTACTCTGCCATCGCCAATATGGGCGATATGGTTACCGGTTTCAATAATGCTGGCGAGGGGTAAGATTAAAGTTTCACTACGATTGATAATACCTATAAGCTCCGCTTCCACTTCCATATATTGATAATCACAAAAATTAGGTATCCTTAACAAACAACAAAGTATAGAAGTATCTACAAAATGCACCTGCATCAATCACCCAGTCTCCCTTCGGCCCACCTCATCAGGTCCTCCTTATTTTTAGCGGCGGTAGACTGTAAATTGACCAGCCCTTGTGTTACAATGTCCCCTATTCTGCCTCTGGCCATTAGTTCTGGATAGTTAGGCAAATCCATCCAGGAAATGAAACGGCTGTCACCTTCATCAACATCACGATAACATACCACCACACCCGGCACATCCTCAGCTTCCAAGGCATTTAAAAGAGCAGGGTTATGAGTGGTTACAATTACGTCTATTCCTCTTTTTCTGCCCAGTTCCCTTAAAGCGCTAATTAATTTTTTTGCTCTGCTGGGGTGCAAACCGTTGTCTACTTCCTCAACCACTACGGTGGTTCCAGGCTTTTCGCCCACTAGTGCTGCCAGTATCGATAAATAACGAAGTGTACCGTCAGACATGCCCCTGTTGTCAACGGGTTTAGTGTAACGGCCGAATTGTTCAATAAAACTGAGCATTACATCCCCTGTAGGAGTATCCAGTACCATAACATCCACGATTTGTTGCTCCGGAAAATCCTGAAGATATTCTAGCAGTAATTGTTTATTATTGTGGTTTTTAAGCAAGTCGGCTATTACTGCGGATAGATTTTCGGCAGTGGGAACAATTTTCGACCTGGAACGGTGTACATAGTCTCTCATTAAATGGGGAACCGGGTTTAAAATCAAAATACCCCTTAGCACTGAGGTAACTAAATCAAAGATTTTTCTTACTTCAAGCGCTGCGTCCGAGTCAGCGGGAAATCGCCCGGGAATCTGACTTAAAATAGAATAATTTCTTAAAAAAGATACCTGTGGGTTCCTTCCCCTTTGGTTTGTATGGTACATTACCTGAATGTCGCCACTTTTTTCATCCGGTGAAGACGTTCGGTATACCAGCTGTTTTTTCTGCTTAGCCCCCGGCACCTTTTTATATAAGCTTTCACTCAATAGCCAAACTCGCGGCTTTACACCAATTTTAATATCATAATCCAGGCTATATTCCTCACAATCCAAGGTACAACCCAATTCAAAAGAAGCACTGTCGTATCTGGGCGCACCCCTGCTGCCGCCTCTTATACCTGTCTCCTGTCCACGGATACCGTCAAGAATATCGATCAAATCGCGGTTTGTGGCCAGACCGGATAGTATTTGCAACCCGTCTATGGCATTGCTTTTGCCACTTGCATTGGCTCCGATCATTATTGTTATCGGTTCCACAAACATAGTTGTTTCGGCAAAACTTTTAAATTTTTTAAATCTGAGCCGGCTCAACAAAACACTTTACCTCCATTTATCCAAAATCTTTTATTGGAGTTATAACCATTTACCGTATCGCTAATATCATTACTTGGGCTAATAATAATGACAAAATTAATATTATAATTACTGGACATACCGTACAGTCCCTTTAATGTTGGGTTTTAAATTAGATTTAAAGCGTTTACATTATATTCTTTGTCATAGTCATTTTAATCAACATCTTCAGAGTTCCAATAATCGGAAAAACGCTTATACGCTAAGGATCGTCCTAAACGATGTATGTTATCAGCAAAGTCTATAATACAACATTCTTCGGTTCCGCCAAATTTTGGCCCTCTTACACCACGACCAATAATTTGTTCGTAAAGAATCACACTAGTCATTGGTCTACAAATAACAACATACTCTGTTTTCGGGGCATCAAAACCTGTTGTTAGTACTCCATAATTACATAAGAAATCAATTTTTCCATCTTTAAAGTCTCTAATTAATCCCCGTCGAATTGTCAAAGGTGTGTCAGCAGAAATAGACCCAGACGGACGACCCATTGCAATTAATATAACTGATAAAAAATGAGCATGTTCAACCGTACAAGCATAAACTAACGTGGGCTTACCTTTAGGAATATTCAATAACTTTTTTATAATAAAGAGGTTACGCTCGTTATCACTTGACAATCTCTTAAGGAACGTAGGGCCGAGATATTCGTCAAAGTCTATTGATATCTGATTAATTTCTTGATCTGTAAGTGTATACTCCTTGCCAAAGGGATATATTATGTGTTTTGCATTTGCCAAATATCCGTTTTCCCTAAAATATCTTAAAGGGTCATTTTTATATTCTTCCCCTAAATCAGGTTCAATAAGATTCATCTGGAATCTTTCAACAAGTTTTGATATTTCATCATGTTTGTTCAATCCGGTTCTTCCTGGGGTTGCAGATAATCCACAAATCGGAAACAAATCTTCACCTTTCAATTCTATTGCTTTATTCAATAAAATATCATACATTGCCGATACAGCTCGGTGTGCCTCATCAATTATCATTGCTCCTGTATTTGCTATCACGTTGTTCAATGCGTCATCTTTTGATTTAATTCTACTATGTAACTGCTGAATACTCGAAACAACAACACCCCCACTACGAAGTTCATCTTTAGGAATATCACGACCGCCAAAAAACCTATAAATTCTTAATGGGCTAACGAATTCTCTATTTTCCCACATATCTTTAACACAGCTTATAACTTGCTCACACAATTCTTCACTCTGTGCTATCCAAACCAAATACTTATTTCCTGAAAAACGTGGCTGCATCCAATCAATGAATGCCTCTACTGCAACTCTGGTTTTGCCCCCACCTGTAGGCAAGGTCACTACACATCGAGTTTTATCACCATCTTGGTTTAGAACTTGTAGCATTTTGTCCTTAAGGTTTTCCTGGAATTCTCTAAGCATAGGAATTGGCGGCGACTTTGGCTGAACTGTAGTAATTGTCGGCAAAGTTTGAGTTTGTTTAACACCAGCAAATATTATAGGAAAATTTAGTAGTTCTACAAAGTCCACTGCCCACCTGCCTCTAGAGTGCCACTTTTTATTGACAAGCGGAGTGATCATATGTGAGGGACTTTTTATTAGGTTGTCACTGCCATTATGCTTTTCAAATATTAGCTCAAGTTCATCTGTACCCAAATGATTGAGCAGATGTCTCCTTAATCTTTTTATTACTTCAGTACTACCGCTAAAAAGGGTAGACCCTTTACGAAAAATCAGCAATTTAGCAAGTTCAAGCCTACTTAAACCAGTATGACCTAGTTCTTTCAAAATAGCATTCGCTTGATCTCTCGATTCCACTCCAAATAATTGGCCAAGTAATTGTGTGGAAATATTATAGCGATTAACTAGTAAATCAGCAGCCTGTTCAATCTCAGCTTTGTTGGGACTTATTTCCATTATCTATTCCACCTTCTCTATGTATTAAGACCAACATACAATCTTAATTTAGTCCTGATTCAACTCAGTATAATCTGCACGGAAATATACCTTATAGTCAGATGCCTTAAAGCCATATGCTTTGAGCATTTTTAAAATCAAATTACGAATACCGTTACCACTCATATTAGTTTCGATGAATACCCTATCAAGTATTGATTGTGGTTTCCGCATACCGTCCGAGGAAGTGGAAATGTATTTAACTTTTTTACCATTCATACCAGGAGCTTGTTCGAATGAAGTTAAGTGGTACCCCTTCCCCATCTTAGTATGATTCGACGTACATTCCCGAATATCGTATTTAACCTTCCCTACCGTTTCATCTGATCAGATTCATTCTCGCACATCAGTTTTGTCTGTTCCATTACAATATCCACAGCCTTAGCAGTCTTATCCGGTGGGTACCCGTATTTCTTTAGTAGCCGTTTAATTATCATTTTCATTTTGGCCTGAACGCTTTCTCTAATTGCCCAGTCTACGCTGATATTGTTCTTAATAGCTGTAGTCAATTCTTTGGCAATCTGCACCAGGATCTCATCACCCATGACTTCCCGGGCAGATTCATTTTCAGCCAGCGCATCATAGAAAGCCAATTCATCTGAGGTAAGGCCTGTATTTTCACCGCGTTTTTCGGCATCGCTGATCTGCCTGGCAAGTTCAATCAGCTCCATGATAACTTGGGTGGTTTCAATGGCTCTGTTCTGATACTTCCTGATGGCCGCTTCCAGCAGTTCGGAGAATTTCCTTGACTGTACGAGATTGCGTCTGGAGAAAGTCTTGATATTGCCTTTGAGCAGCCGGTTTAACAGTTCAACCGCCAGGTTTTTCTGTTTCATACCTTTTACTTCTTCAAGGAACTCATCGGAAAGTATGGCTATATTCGGCTTGGCAAGACCTACGGAGCTTAAAATATCAACCACTTCATTGGAAGATATAGCTTTTGATATCAACTGGTTTAATTCACTGTCGAGCTGGGAGGTGGTTTTCTTTTTACTGTCATCACCGATCATTTTAACCAGACTTGCTTTGACGGCTTTATGAAAGCCGACCTCTAGATTGAGCCTTTCAGCAATATCTGTTGTGGCACACAGAGAATAAGCCCGGGCCATTTCGGTTACCAGCTTAATATAATCATTCTTTCCATCCTCACGAAGTCCAATAATATAATCCATTGTTTCGATGATGGCCTGCATTTTCTCACTTGGCTTACCGTCAAAAAATTTACTATAATCGTAGCCGTGCAGCAGTTCTTTAATCAGGTCATATTTTTCCAAGAGAACCTGAGAGGCTATTTCCGTATCCACACCGGTAGTCTTTTTATCGCTCTCCGTATACTGGGAAAGCGCTTCTTTCAACTTTTCAGCAATGCCGATATAATCTACAACCAGACCACCTTGTTTATCTTTGAATACTCGATTTACCCTGGCGATGGCCTGCATCAAGTTATGACCGCTCATTGGCTTGTCGATATACATGGTGTGCATGCTGGGCACATCAAAGCCGGTGAGCCACATGTCACGAACAATGACCAGCTTTAGTTCATCGTTTCTGTCCTTCATCCGTTTGGCCAGAGTTTCCCGGTTAGCCTTGGTGCCGATAAAGGGCTGCCAGTCTGCCGGGTCGGAGGAACTGCCGGTCATGACCACCTTGATCCTGCCCGACAGCAAATCATCACTATGCCACTGGGGGCGCAGCGCGACAATTTCCCGGTAAAGATCAACGGCAATCCTCCGGCTCATGGCCACAATCATGGCCTTGCCGCCTTCGTTCTCCTGGGCTTGCTCCCGTTTCTCAAAATGCTCTACAATATCTTTGGCAATCTGCTGAACCCTTTCTTTTGCGCCAACAATAGCCTCCAATCTGGCCCATTTGGATTTCAGCTTTTCTTTTTGACTATATTCCTGGTACTCGGTAATCTCTTCATATTCGGCATCAACCTTTGGTTTCATGGCTTCCGGCAGCTCAAGCCTGGCTATGCGGCTTTCATAGAAAATCTTAACGGTTGTGCCGTCTTCCACAGCTCTGGTCATATCGTAAATATCGATATAATCCCCAAAGACCGCCCTGGTATTTTTATCAGTTAGTTCAACCGGCGTTCCGGTAAAGCCGATATAAGAGGCATTGGGCAGGCTGTCACGCATGTACTTGGCATAGCCGTATTTGACATCTGCCGCTGTTTTACCCTTGACAACTTCCGCTCCAAAACCGTACTGGCTCCGGTGGGCTTCGTCGGCAATAACAATGATATTTTTCCGGTCGGTGAGGACCGTGCTTGTCCCATATTCAGTGCTGCTCTCAGCTACCATATCCAAGGTTTCGTAAGACTGAGCGCCTTCTTTGACCTGATCGGAAAAAGGTGCAAACTTGTGAATGGTCGTGAAAATAATCCCGCCGCTGGTACGGTTATTCAGTAGTTCTCGCAAGTGCGTTCGATCTTCCGCCTGCACCGGCGTACTTCTTAGTAATTCCTTGCTTTTAAGAAAGGTGCTGTATAGTTGGTCATCCAAATCGTTTCTGTCGGTGATAACGACAATGGTTGGGTTTTCCAGTTCTTCACTGATGACCAGTTTGCCTGCATAAAATACCATAGACAGACTTTTACCGCTGCCCTGAGTATGCCAGATAACCCCGATTCTTCTATCGCCATTTTCCATAGTGGAACGTTCAGTGCTTTCCACAGCTTTATTGACCGCATGATATTGATGATACCCGGCCAGAATTTTTATTGTTTCTTTCCCATCGCTTTGAAACAACACAAAGTGCTTGATGATATCCAGAAAACGGTCACGCTGGAACATGCCCTTAATCAATACTTCAAGCTGGGGAATAGACAGGGGTGCCACATCGTCACCATCAATAGTACGCCAGGCCATAAAACGATCTTCATCGGAGGTCAGGGTACCGGCCCTGGCATTGATCCCGTCACTGGTGACCATAAAAGAGTTGTATGTAAATAAAGAAGGGATGGTCATTTTATAGGTTTGCAGCTGATTATAGGCATCGGTGATGTCCACATTTTCGTCGCTGGCGCTTTTTAGTTCAATGACCACCAGGGGCATCCCGTTGACAAAGACCACCACATCCGGGCGTTTCTCCACGCCATGCTCCACGATGGTGAATTGGTTAGCAACCATAAATTCGTTGTTCAGTGGCCTGGCAAAATCGAATACATAAGCTTTCTCCGTGCGATAACTGGCATCGGTTTGCTTTACCTGAACATCGATGCCATCAGTAATCATTTTTTGAAACGCCTTATTATTCATGACGAGACTCGGGCTTTGGGGAATCGTAATCTGCCTGAAGGCATCTTCTATTGCATCAGCTGGGAGTTTTAGATTTATTCTGGTAAGGGATTCTTTTAACCTCTCGGTCAGAATAACGTCGCTGTAATCCTCACGTTCCGAATACTCCCCATCCGGTGCAATATCCGGAGCAAAGACGACTTCGTAGCCTAGTTCTTCAAACCATTCCAGGGTGGCTTCTTCTAAGTGGGACTCGTAGAAGTTATTCCTTGCCATTTATTGCACCTCCTCGATAGGAACTCGGATTTCTCCGGACATGAGCTTTGGTAATAGAGAATCACGAATAGCGGCTAGAGATCTAATTTGGATAAAGTTATTTTCAATAATATCATCAAGCTTTCCAACACTTTTTTGAAATTGTGACATGGCACTCTCAGATGGAATAAGTACTTGCATGTTATGCAAGGTGTCTTTATTTACTGAACCAAACACTGTACCCTCTCCGTTATATACATTAAAGCCATCCTTTAAATTTAATAACTGATAAAACAAATAGGAATTACAATTATTCTTGCTTTTTAATGATGCTAAACCACGACCAATACAACAATCTTCACTGGCCACATTAATATCTCCAACAGGAGCCCTAACACTTAATAGAATATCGCCTTTTTTTGCTATCCTTTTAGGTTCTGTTGTGTATAATCTGATCGTTGGATACCGTTTACCAAAATCCGTTCTGCCTTGATAAAATACAGTCCCATCATTATTTTCATTATAGCTACTACCATTTGGAGATTGTCCCATTGTGATATTTGAAATATCGCGCAAGGTCCCAACTCTCCATCCCTTAGGTATCCTGCCTAACTCACTGTCTTCAAACTCACCGTCTTGAAACGGCTCAAAATCCACAAACCAGCTCTTGAAAATCGCTTGGGCCATTTCCTCAAGGGTTTTGTTAATACGATTGTTGAGTTCTATTTTGTCATCCAGGCAGCAGAGTGTATCTGCGATGGCTTTTTGTTCTAAGAGACTGGGATAACCAATCGGACAAGATTTAAAAGCAGAATGTTTTAAATCTTTTTGAACACTACCGGAAGCTACTTGATTTGAATACTCGTAAAACTTGTCTGATTTTAAATAATAATAAATAAAAATTTTGTCAAATTTTGAATAGTCAACATTTACTTTAAAACAATTGTTATGAACGCAACCACTAACGTTTGTGTATACAAATCCAACTTGCCCAGTTCTCGTATATATAATATCTTCATCATTAGCTATATGTTGAGTTTTGATATCTGTAACAAACTCTGAAAAAGTTCTGGAAGGTAGATCTGTTATTTTTAGAAGTGGTATATACCCTTCTTTAGATGAATTAACTCTTAACTCTTTGGCAATTTGAAGGCCTTGCTGAAGTGTTGCAATATCACCAATAGTTGATACAGTCCAATCATCTGGAACATTACCAAATAAAGTGTTAGAACTCATACCCAATCGCCCCCAATTGCTGCTTGATTTCCTCCTCCAGCTGATGGGATTTAACAAACAGCTCGACCAGCTCGGCGGTCAGCCTGGTCATCTTTTCTTCGAAGGGTTCCCCGTCATCCTCGGCTTCTTCAATCCCCACATATCTCCCCGGGGTCAGAATAAACTCATGCCCTCTTACATCTTCAATTGCTGCCGATTTACAGAACCCCTGCACATCTTCGTATTCTTCCTTACCGTCCCGCCAGTTATGGTAGGTATCATATATTTTCGCGATTTCCTCATCGGAAAGTTCTCTATGCTTGCGAGTGATCATAGTGCCCATCTTACGTGCGTCGATAAAGAGAATTTTATCTTTTCGGTTATCTCTCTTTTTAGAGATAAACCACAGGCACACCGGAATGGTCACATTGTAAAACAGGTTGGGCGGCATGGTGACAATGCAGTCCACCAGTCCCGCTTCAATAATGTTTTTTCTAATCTCGGCTTCTGCTTTGGTGGAGGTGCTCATGGAACCGTTGGCCAGTACAAAACCGGCCACCCCGGCAGGAGATAACTTGCTGATGATATGCTCAATCCAGGCGTAGTTGGCGTTGTTAGCCGGGGGGATGCCGTATTTCCAGCGGGCGTCATCCTGGATTAAGGTATAATCACTGACGTTAAAGGGCGGGTTGGCCAGGATGTAATCAGCCCTGAGACTTTTGTGCAGGTCATTGCCAAAGGTATCGGCGTCCCGTTCGCCCAGGTTACCGTCAATACCACGGATAGCCAGGTTCATTTTACACAGCTTCCAGGTGGCAGCGGTGAACTCCTGGCCAAAAATATGGATATCATCCTTCCGGCCCTGGTGTTCTTCCACAAAGCGCTTGGACTGAACAAACATGCCGCCGGACCCGCAGCAGGGGTCATAAACCCTGCCTTTATAAGGCTCAATCATGCCGACCAAGAGCTTTACGATAGTCGGCGGCGTATAGAACTCGCCTTCGCTGGAACCGAATTTGCCCAAAAAGTATTCATAAACCCGGCCTAAAATATCCTGCGCCCGGGCAGCCTTATTGCCCAAGTTAAAGGAAAACAAGTCAATTAACTCACCAAGCTTGGTTTTGTCCAGTTCCGGGCGAGCATAGTTTTTGGGGAGCACCCCTTTTAAGCTTTTATTCTCCCGTTCAATGGCCAGCATCGCGTCATCGATAATTTGGCCGATGGTGGTTTGCTTAGCGTTCTTTTTGACAAATGACCACCTGGCACCGGTGGGCACAAAGAAAATATTTTCGGCTATGTAGGCGTCACGGTCTTCTTCAAAACCATCACCCTCGGCCACCAGTTCATGGTATTTTTCTTCAAAGCTGTCGGAGATGTATTTCAGGAAGATAAGTCCAAGGACAACATCCTTATAATCCGAAGGTTGAATATTTCCCCTCAGTTTATCCGCCATTTCCCATAATTTGTTTTCAAATTCTAAGTTTACCGCCATTGTCCTGCCCCCTATACTAAATCGTTATAAATACCGGCTTTTATTTGTACCCACCGGTTTTCCGCCTGTCTGACAGTATTTTTGTAAATATTAAGCTCCTCATGGTATTTAACGATCATTTCCTCCTGTTTGCTTAACGGCAGTAGTGGAATCTCCATTTCCATGATATCGGCATAATTGATATTCATAATGCTGGTGCCCCGCTGAAAGCTCTTAATGATAGCCATTCCTATCGGGCTTTCAAAAAAAATCTTGATATACTCCCCTTTGACCTTTTCTTTTGGCCGGATCACAATTAAATTTGCAGATGCTATGATCGTTTTGTCCCGGGCCTCAAAAACAGCCGATTTTATAGCAGTGCCTCTGCAGGATAAAACCACATCGCCGGTGTACAGTTCATACCGCTTGATTTTCCGTTCCTCTTCATCGATAGTGTCCATATCCTTGTAATTGATCTCGCCCTCTTCGATATTGGAGATATTAAGCACCGATATGCTGCCCAGGGAAGTGTCCTTTTTCAAAATGGACTTGCCTCTAAACACTTCGGCTACATCTTTGAGTTTCACCTTTGGTAAATTAGACTTTTTAAATCTTTGGATATTTTCATCCTCGTCAGATAAAAGCAGCTCAATTCTCCAGTCATCATGTGCTAAAAATTCATCCGCGGCTATTACTTTTTTATCGGCAATATTAAAAACGTCTTTTTGCAGTTCCAAAGTACCCAGTTCCATACCGGACTGAGGCCTAGTCGTGATGGTGAATAAGTATGTTTTAATGGCTGTTGCCGGCCTGAAGGTTCCCTCAGGCAATATAAAAATATTTTTCACATAGTAGTTACCGGTAATAAACGATCTGAGCTGCCGGTATTCCATACCGGCAAAGGTTATCTTGGCCGGCACGATAATATCCAGCGTACCCTGATCGTTTAAATGACCCAGCATGTTTTCTATGGCAATACCGTCACTATCTCTGGTTATAAACTTTCTACCTAATTCCTCAGGCTTATATCCGAAGGTAGGTAGTGAATATATATAATCGAACTTATCCTCCGGTAAGCACTCCGTATAAATGGACGCAAAACGGATTTTAACATTTGGGTTATCACCAAAGGCCAAATGTAATAATATGTTCATCGGCTTTAACTGCGTTGTTAAAGTGATCTCAGTATGCTGAAATTGCCGGATTATTTTGGTTAGCCCGAATAAATGCTTTTCTGCTTCGGTAATAAGTATTTTCTGCGGCTGAAGCTCCCGAATTCTCTCTCCGATATATGTGGTTAAATACAGGGGGGCAATGACCGTACCCATACGGTCATTTTTATAGATCTCCAGAGTAAAATCGATTAGATCTATGTCTTTTAACGCTGCAAAGATATCCAGAAAGTCATCTCGATCAGCCGGGAAGAAGCCTAATTCATCTTCCGTGTTTTTTTTCATAAACTGAAACAGCTTCTCTTTGTCGCCGGTGATATTTGAATCTTTCTCCAGTTTTATTAGTGTCATTTTTACACGAAGCATTTCGTTAAGTAACTGTCCCCGGGAAGATAGCTGCCTTTGGTATAAGACATTTAAGGCTACATCTATATTCGTATTCACTAATGCCATCCTCTCTGAAGTGCTTTGACTGTTTCATTATACTTGCCGGCAATTTAGTATGTCAATACTAAATTGATGATATTCCATGTCCAGAGCAAATATGAAGGACACCCCAAATAAAAGGTGCCCCTCGTTTCACAACATTTTATGGTTTCTCCACATACATTACCACATCATCTCGATACCATCATCTGTAATTTTGATTGCTCCTTCTTTTAAAAGCCGCCCAATGGCCCTTTTAAAGGCACGTTTACTCATGTTAAACTCCGCCTTGATATCATCAGGAGAGCTATTATCATTGATTAGAAGTGTTCCATCGCTTAATTTCAACCGGTCCATAATCTTTTGGGCATCACCCTCTATTTCTTTGTATGCCTCTTTTCTGAAACTTAATTCCAGCTTGCCATCTTCTCTCACTTTTTTAACTCTTACTTCTATTTCGTCACCTTCGGTATAATCGCCATACAATTCTTGATTATGAATGAATCCATGATACTTATTATCTACAGCGACAAAAACTCCAAGATCTCTATTGATGCTATAAACAGTTCCGTGGACTATTTCATTTTGTTTATATGGCGATTCGGTGCTCAGCAAATCATATATACGCATAGTTGCACATATTTTATTGTTATTATTAACATACAAACCAACCAAACACGAATCACCTTTTTTTACCTTACTTACTTGTTCTCTTAAAGGTAATAATAAATCTTTCGGTAGGCCCCAGTCTAAAAAAGCGCCAAAATTTGTAGTTTGTACCACTCTTAATATGCCCAGTTCTCCAACGGTAAGCTTTGGTCTATTAACCATAGCTATGGTTTTGTCCTCGGCATCTTTATAAACAAATACCTCTATCTCATTACCTATTTCAAGTTCCTGTGGCAACTGGTTTTCAGGTAATAAAATCTCCTCACTGTCTTTTGCATCTTTAAAACTCAGATACGCCCCAGTCTCACTCTTTCTAATTATTTGCAACCTCTGCATTTTCCCTATTTCTATCATCTTGTACCTTCTTCTATGATTAAGATTATCAATATTGTCGCCCAGCAATTATTATACTCCATGACAATGCTAAATACCAAGCTATTCCAGAGCAAGCCGTTAAAATCTGTTGGAATATTTAAAAGGTGTTCTCGCTTTATAAAGTTATAAAGTGATTGATAATTAAAGTAATGAAGGATTTTAGAACGTTGAAAAAGAAATAGATAGTATGCATCATGACCAGTGAGCAGTTTACCTGCTCCTTTTATTTTAAAAGAATGGGCGGCCAAAAGAATGAAGATTCTTTTTATAAAACAATACCTATTGATTTTATTAGGGTCGTTAGCAATGTTGATAGGAATTATCGGTGTTTTTCTTCCTGTCCTGCCGACCACTCCATTCCTACTTCTTGCAGCGTTTTGTTATATGCGAAGTTCAAAGCGCTTATATGAATGGCTAATTAACCACAAAATTTTCGGAGCTTATATTTACAACTACATGACACATAAGGCAGTCACCAAAAGTACGAAAATCAGCTCACTAACTTTTTTATGGCTGTCGCTCATTATTTCCATGTTGATTATATCTAATATATACATAAGCTTAATTCTGTTGGCTATCGGTGTAGGGGTTAGTATCCATCTAGTGACTTTGAAAACGTTGAAGTTGGAAGATATACATAAATATAGGCATACCAAAGAAGAAATACATTAAGGTTTGCATAGAAAACAAAAAATATGTTATGTTAGAAGTAGGATTTTGTGTAAAGTTTTAATTGATAACCGATTACTAAATTAAATTCTATGCAGGTTGCAATCAACACATATTGTTGATTGTGGTAGAACATCAAAAATCTAATACCAAGGCCTATCATTATGGATAAGAAAAAGCTTCTTAAAAGTTGAGCAGCTATTTTTTATCAAAAAACGAGACTGCGTTGACAAGTATTTCTAAAGGGAGATGTTCAATGAAAATTAAATCACTAAAAACTCGCATAAGTCTCTTAATTATAGTTATAACTTTTTTGGTGGCTACTTTGGTTGGTTCATTGTTATATAGTAAAGCGATGATAGAAATTGAAAATTCTTTGGGAGTAAACCTTATGAACATGGCCCAGGTTTCCACTATGCTGGTTAACACGGCAGAACATAATTCACTGAGACTGGGGGATGAAAATACCACATCATATATAGAAATACGAGACGTTTTAAGAAAAGCCCGTGATAAGTACGGAGCAGTATATGTTTATACCTTAAGAAAAAAAGATGAAAATACCGCCACCTTTGTCGTTGACACCGACGAAGATGAACCCGCCAGCATTGGGGAAGAATATGAAATGACCGAAAGCATGAAAAAGGCTTTTAATGGTACAGCTGCTTTCGATCGGGATATGTATACTGATCAATGGGGCACATTTAAAAGCGGTTATGCTCCCATTATAGATAATGCCGGAAAGACCATTGCCGTTTTAGGTGTTGATTATAATGCCGGGCAAGTCCTGGCAATAAAAAGGAATTTACTATATCGCATTATTATTCCATCAATGATTAGTATAATACTCTGTGCTGGCATGGGAATATGGTTTACTAGAAAAAACGTGTCTGAAATTAGCAACGCAGGCAATCAGCTGAAAGAAATGAGTCACGTAGTAACAGGTAATATTCAAAGTACCAATGATATAGGCGGGCAAATTACCAAAGCCATTAACCAGCTATCTGACAATACGACGACCCAAGCTGCCAGTCTGGAAAGTGTTCTTGAACAAATGCAAAAATTAGTTCAATCAATCAATCAAATTAGAGAGCATGCCCAAAAATCCTCTGATTCCTCGGATAAGGTTGTGGAAGTAGCGAAGGAAGGAAAGAATTTTCTTCAGTTTACAGGGGAAAAGATAACCGCCATTTCAACAAGTATGGTATCACTTAACAACGTAGTATCAGTTTTAGATAAGGATTCTCAGCAAATAGAAGGTATTGTGGAAATCATCCAAGGCTTTGCGGAACAAACCAAATTACTTGCTTTAAATGCTGCAATTGAGGCAGCCCGAGCCGGAGAAACCGGCAAAGGTTTTGCGGTCGTTGCTGATGAGGTTGGCAAACTGGCAGATAATTCCGGAGATGCGGTTAAAGAAATAAACCAACTTATTATGGAAGTAAGAAATAAGGTAATGGAAACGGTTGAGCTTATGAAACAAACCAGGTTTCAGGTAGCAGAAGGAACTGCGGCTTTCACGCAAACAGAGGGTGAACTGGAGCAAATCGTATCTCATGCCCGTAAAGCTGCGGAACTGGTGCAACAGATCGTGGATGAAATTAAACATGGGAAGGAAGTTGTTCAAGATGTTTCACGATTAATTCATAACGTGACTGATGCAGCACAGCAGAATGCAGCCGGCTCACAGAATGTTTCTTCCGCTGTGGAAGAACAGTCCGCCAACTTGGAAACGGTAGTTGATTTAGCAAAAGAATTAAATACTATTTCAGAAAGATTAAATATCATGACGTAGTTTTCGAAGGGAAAAATGCAAAGTAGTATATATGACTTCATAATGACATAACAGGTAAAAGTTGGGTTATAAATAATGCGTCCGGAAGATATGCGTGCAGCCAAACTACGATGCCGCTTTGGCATACAGGTTGTTGCGGAAAATTTCGTAAGAGCTGTTGTTATAGGCGGCGGGTAAAGTTGAACCTTTTTTCACCGCCTGAATAAAGCTGTTTTCATCCTTTACCCATTCCGGCATCCAAGTGGCGAATTTCCCAACCTGCTCAATTACATGAGCATCGCTCGCCCCCAGGGCTGCCACCTGCAATTCCAGTGAAAGGTCATACGCCTGCAGGTTATGGTGCTTGGGAGTGCTGCCGTTTAATGTCTCAATCCCCCGGACCAAAGGCAGCTCCCGGATTGAATCTCCCATGCCGCGGTTATTCTGCCGGTAAGGGTGAGAACAAATGGCTACTCCCCCGACAGCTTCGGTCAGCTGAACCAGTTCACAGGCATGAATTCTCTGCTCAGGCAAACGGTCAAGACCAAAAACGGTCATATCGCCTTCCAAGGTCAGTATTTCAGCCCCGGTAATGATCAAAAATCCGGTTTTTTGGCTGAGCTCTGTGGCCTCCGCCCGGATGGCGTTACTCTCATGATCAGTGATACAAATTCCGTCCAGTCCCAATTCCCTGGCCCTTTCAAATATTTCTTCCAGGGAAATAAAGCTATCTTCGGAAAACTTCTTTTCGTGCAAATGGGTATCGATCAGCATTGAATGGCCCCCTTTAACAATGCTCTCAATACTCATTATAAACGACCTCTATGAAAAGAAAAAAATCAAAAAATTTTATCCGACCGGAGTTCATGATAGATATTTTCTATCTTACGGAAAACTGCTTCCCAAGAGTATTTTCTAACCATTTCCCCCCATCCATCCGCCGGTTCTCCGGTATGCAGCTTTACTCTCTCCAACTGTTTGACAATACCGTTGGTTAAATTTTCTTCATAGGAGGGCAGATCCTCCATAAGTGGAATATCAGTAGAACGGAGCCTGGGCAAAGGCACATATTCAACAATGCCTCTCTCTGCCAACCTGGAACCGACCCATTCGTGCATCCCCGGCAATTCGTTGGACACCACCCAAAGCCCGGAAGCTAAAGCTTCCAATGTAACCAGCGAAAGCCCCTCATAAAAAGAAGGGATAATAAACAGCTGGCATTCCCGCATGAGCTGTCCTAGCCTTGCCTGAGTCAGTTGGCCGGTGAAGAGTGTTTCAAAACGACAAGCACCGGCTAAGGAGCGGATTTCATCATACTCATAGCCACTGCCTGATCCGGCTAGAATAAGTTGAAATTCAGATTTTGCCAACGGCAGTTGGGAAACCGCCCTGATCAATGAAGGCACGCCTTTGGCGGCACAAAGCTTACCTGCGTACAGGGCTTTAATTTTACCGTCTAGAGTCCTGTTTTCCGGCGGGTAAAAAATATCTCGGTTAAAACCTGAGCCGGTAACTATAATCTTTTCCCTATCAATGCCATATAGAGTCTCAATGTCTTTCTTTTGTAAAGTAGTTAAGGCTAAAATACGATTAATTTGCCGGCAACCGGCAATTACCTCAGTGCTAAATTGGTCGGCGCCGACTAGCTGCCTGAATTCGGTGCCATGACAAATCGCGATGACCGGGCAAAGGGGAAAGAGTTCTCTGACCAAAGCGGCTAAGATCCACAGGTGATGGACAATAATCACGTCCGGATAAAAGGCGGCTGCCTTCTTCAGAGCCCGGGTGAAGGCTTTTTTCCAGAGGTTGAGCATCTCATCAGTCATCTGCCGGTAGCGGGTGCTCGGATAAGGCATTTCATCGCTCATCCCAGGCACTGGAAAGGGCAGTTCCCCCGTTTCAAAAAGCACCGGTATAAAAAGAAGGCTCTCCGGCAGGTATTGGCTATAATCCCGGTCACCGCCGGCAATACCCGCTACCAGGCACTGGGCATGTCCTCTTTGAGCGGCTACCCGTATCAGATTTAAAAGAAAAATACCACTACCCGTTTGTCCTGGTTTTTGGGCTATTACATGAAGAATTCTCATAGTAGCTCCTTTATGTATAATTCAGCAAAACATCTCTAAATCATGATATAATAATCATATAAATTAATCAATTTCTAAATAAATTGGCTGGACTAAGGAAGTGTGAAATGCTTATATTCCAAATACTAATTGGTTGGCCCGCTATTCTTGGTTCGTTATTGATTTCAATATATGGAATTATCATGCGTCGACCATATTTGTTAGTTATAGGCGCAATATTAAGCATTGGTTTTGCTTGGTATCTAACGGCTTTACCAGCTACTATTTTTAAGCTGCTCGGATATTCCTTACCATTACTTCATCTCGCTGCCATGTCATTTGTTTGTCAAGGTTTAAGATGGATAGCGGGGTTATTATTACTGCCTCATATAACCGTTGCAATATACTTTGGTATGGCAGTGTTAATGCAAGGCCAGAAAATGCTAATGTTCGGTTAGCTGGAACTGCAACGGAGTACTCATTGTGCATGTCATCACCTCGGCCAATACATTTCACATATAAAGTCACGGGGGTCACTAATATTAAAACACGCCTTACACTCGGTAAATAAATTCACCGGCCTTCCCAAAAGGCTGGGTGTAATAATGGCTTGTCGTGATATTTGTGCTACCTTTTGTCCGGCTAAATAAAAGCTAAAGCCATTATCAGTATCAAAATTATCTGTGGCAATGTGCATCAAAGCTCCCCCGTGTCTAATCCATATTACAGGTGGGCCATAAAGATTAAGTGCCTTGATAAAACGTCTAAGCCCTTCAGTGTATCTCTCCAAGGGCTTAATTCCTTCGTGCTCTAGAAAAATACTATATATCCAGGCTGAATGTTTAAAGTGTTCTATTAGTTCCCATGTGCCCAATTTCCTAACGTCAATGACAGACTTATCAATGTTAAATTGAAAAATAAGTTTGTCCCCCTGGTAGCCCTTACAAGAATAGGTGACTAATCGATCATTTTCCTGTGCTTTTACCAATTCAATTTTTAAATTATTTTCTTGCATAAATTGTTTTAACTCTTCTATATCCATATGCTCGCCCCCGATTTGCATACCCTTGTAGGTTGTTCCCTCAATAATAGGTGCCAAACATCACCGGAAATATGGAACACTTTTTCTTCTTCAATTAATCTCTCCCTATATATTATTTTACTTTACTCATAGATAGCTATTTATGCCATTTCAATTCCATATATTATGACCTTCCTTTGGAAAGTTATATAATACCACCCATAATATATTCAACTGAATTATAGCACTATAGTTTTAATCGTGCTATTTACACTGCTACCTTGTTCTAACTTTGAAGGATATACATTCCTGATTGTAAGGTTGGATATTGATAAATATACACTTGGCTTTTTTTACAACCAATTAGTTCAGCATTCATAATTTTAGAACTGGTCTTTGACCCCAGTCAAGTAACATCGACCTTGTTGGTCGGTTATGCTATCGCTAAACGGCCCAGTTAGGAACAGTCTTTAGTTTTATGTAAATGGTTTAATTCCGCCATAACCGGTTAAGCTATTAATGGCTCTTTCCCGCCAGGGGGATAGGCTCTGGTGGGGCAAAAACCTGAGCGTCTGGCGGGGTTCTGCGGGGATAGCAGGGGCAGCCTTACGAGTTGCACATTATCCTTTACCTGCTATCCTTGAGGAGAACCAAAGCAAATAAACTCATTTAGCATAACCGGCTTATAGTCCGGTCACCCCATACATTAAAAAAAGCCCCCGCGGATGGCTCCGCAAAGGCTTTTTGGTAAGTCCTTTAATTAACTGATTGTTCCCTGCTTTTCCTGACTACATTTCTTTCTCCTTCCGGAACAAGCGGAGGACAGGCTCACCGGCGGCAAGTTTCATCGCCGCAGCAAATCTAGATGGACAGACTTCAAAGCAGGTTCCGCATAATTACATACAGCACCTTTTGTAATCATGGCTTATCTCACCTCCTTACACAGACCCCGGCACATAAAGCAATCGAACCAAGATAAACTACACTGTCTTTGTTGCTCAATCGCATACCTATGGCAATATTTCTATAATTTCAATAAAAAACAACAATATTCCTTTATAAATAATATAAATATTATTTATAAATGTTAAGGATAGATAAAAAATATTTCTTAAGACCGGATACCGCTCAAGCCCTAGCCCATTTTCTTTGCAGGTTTTAATAATAAGCTTGTAGAACATTCCCCATAAAAGACATAGAGATAAAACACTATTCTCGGGAACCTAGTTACAAAGTGTTTCTTGGATGGCAAGATGAGTTTAGCATGATAAATTTGGGGGGTCTGAACGTGGAAAAATCAAAGGTATATTTTACCAATATGCGCACAACAACAAATGAAAATCTACAACAGAAACTAAGCCGCCTCATCAAAACAGCAGGGATTAGCCAAATTGCTTTTACCAAAAAGCATACAGCCATAAAAATGCATTTCGGGGAACGAGGTAACTTGGCCTTTTTACGCCCTAATTTTGCCAAGACAGTAGTAGATACCATAAGGGAGTTAGAGGGCAAACCGTTTCTGACCGATTGCAATACTTTATACGTAGGCGGTAGAAAGGATGCTCTTGACCACCTGGATACTGCTTACACCAATGGTTTCTCTCCTTTTTCTACCGGCTGTCATGTGCTGATTGGCGATGGCTTGAAAGGTACCGACGAAGTGCTGGTCCCCGTTGTGGGCGGTGAATATGTGAAGGAGGCCAAAATCGGGCATGCTATCATGGATGCGGACGTGATTATCTCATTGACTCATTTCAAGGGGCATGAATTGACCGGTATTGGCGGTGCACTGAAAAATATCGGGATGGGCTGCGGCTCCCGCGCCGGTAAAATGGAGATGCACAGCAGTGGTAAACCTTATGTCTCCAAGAAAAAATGTGTTGGCTGCGGCATGTGTGCCAAAAACTGTGCTCACAATGCCATTACGCTGGCAGATCACAAGGCTTCCATTAACCACGATCAATGTACCGGCTGCGGGCGCTGTATCGGTATTTGCCCAATGGACGCTGTACTGCCCGGTTCCGAAGAGTCAAATGATATTTTAAATAAAAAAATTGCGGAGTATAGCTGGGCGGTATTAAATGGGCGGCCAAGTTTTCATATTAGTCTGGTAGTTGATGTATCTCCCTTCTGCGACTGTCGTTCCGAAAACGATGTAGCCATTGTTCCGGATGTAGGTATGTTTGCGTCTTTTGACCCGGTAGCGCTGGATGTTGCTTGTGTGGATGCCGTAAATCACCAGCCTGTCATGCAAGGCAGTATTCTTGAGCAAAACGGGTGCGCGCATCATGATCATTTCACCAATGTCAGCCCGGAGACCAACTGGCAGGTGGCCATTGACCATGCGGTCAAGTTGGGGCTGGGCAGCCGGGAATATGAATTAATTACAATTTAACCATACCGGACAACAATTTTCTTTCAAAAAAGTGACCGCGGAAGTGGTCGGGAAGGAGCAGGCCAGTGAAATTTGAATGGAATGACGATACGATTAGATGGTATCAGGAGGCTAATGAATATACCGGCTTTTTTAAGCATGTCGCAGAGCTAATCGCCCCCAGGCTGGCCGGTTATGCCACGATGTGTGATATTGGCTGTGGCCTGGGGCTTCTGGATTTGGAGCTGTGTAACAGTATTGAACATATTACCTGCATTGATATCAGCCAGGAAGCCATTAACGCCCTGCAGAAAACTCTACAGGACAGGAACATTACCAATATTGAAACCCGCACAATGGACTGCAATGAAATAAATGAGAATTGGGATGTGATTACCATAAGTTTTTTCGGGAGCAGTAATCTGGAGGAATTTCTACCCCGCTGTAAAAAGTTGTTTGCTGTCATAACCGGCAGCAATGCGACTGAGCTCACCTCTGAAAAATACTGTCCTTTTAAAAAACACACCGTCCCTGAAATAGAACAGGCTCTGCAACTGAAAGGCATACCCTATTCCCTCACTCAAGCCGCCTTTGAATTCGGGCAGCCTCTCGCTTCCAGGGAAGATGCCATAAAATTTGTGCAATCCCATTCTCCCGGTATCAGCCCGGAAGATTTGGCAAATTTCTTGTCCGAACGGCTCGTAGAGACGGGTGAAGAGAGAATTCCTTTCTTCCTGCCCCGCATGAAATCAATTGGAATTTTTGAGATTGAGGGAAGGTAGTTCCATCCTTCCCGGTATCAAAATTAATAGTAGCATGATGCTTAAAAGCAATGCTATAACATGCTGCCAACCCTAAACCTATCCCCTTAGCTTTAGTATTAAAAAGGGAGTACCAATTTTATCAACTATGTCGGCAGGTATTCCCATGCCATGATCTTGGATTGATAGCACCACTTCGGCATATTCTTCATTTCATAAAACAGCAGTGTGGCTGTGCATCGCAAAAGGCGCAAAACCAATAGCCATAATTTTCATTGTAATGGCAACTTTGGCTTTAGGTTTTTAATTTTAACAGTAAGAATACTTGTTTATTGTAGGCAAAAAGGCATCACTATAATCAATATAAGAAAATCCGCTTTATTTTTCTTGAACTTTCTCCAAAATATTATTTTATTTGACTAATTTGTATGCAAAGGTTATTATTGACAATAGAATGAAATCATATTAGTATAAATTTAAAAATAATAGTTGATTATATGCTGAAATTGGTAGTTTAAACTATTACATACACATTACCATACCAAGAATAAACGACTTATTTAATTGGTACCCGAACTTACAGAAAGGTCATTTAACAAACTGCTCTGCAGGTTCGATTATTATTTCAAAAATTTACCCTGCTAACAAGGTTGGTGCTAAGTTAAAGGGGTCATCATATTTTTGCATAACAGATGCAATATGCTGACCGCTTATCTTGGGATGAGCGGTTTTTATTTATTCAACACAGAAGGTTGCAGATGGTTCACCCATTAGCTGATCTGTACCCTTCTATGTTGAATTGTTTACACTAGCGCACAGGAGGTGGGAAAAGTGGAGAAAAGATTAGGCGTTATCGGTATTGTATTGGAGGACCGGCAGATTGTGCCGCAGGTTAATAAAATCCTAAGTGAACATGCGGAGATGATAATCGGCCGAATGGGGCTTCCGCACCGGGAACGGGAAGTTTCCGTTATTTCATTAATTGTAGACGGAACTACCGATCAGGTAGGCTCCTTAACCGGCAAACTGGGCAATATCCCCCATGTAACAGTAAAAAGCGCGTTAACCAAAGTATGATACTAAATCTGCATTGAGTTTTCTGTATTAAGCAAATAATTCTAGAGGAGAGGTTTATGAATGGAATCGGCAGCTGTGCAAGAATGGATTAACCATGTTATCAAACCGGAACAGAATGAAAAGTATATGGACAATGGAAAAACGTTCATAGACGAAACTTATATAAATGAAACCTTGATGGCCAAGAAACAGCCCGAGAAGCAGGAAATAAGAGAGATAATAACCAAATCCCTGGACCTTCAGCGGTTAGAACCGGAAGATACCGCAGCCTTATTAAACTGCACGGACGAAGATTTGTGGGAAGAAATGTATGCTACCGGTCTTAAGATTAAGGAAAAAGTTTACGGGCGTAGAATTGTCACCTTTGCCCCTTTATACATCAGCAATTATTGTGTGAATAACTGTGTGTACTGCGGCTTCAGAAAAAGCAATAATCATACGTTCCGTCAGCAGTTGACGATGGATGAACTGCGCGAAGAAATCAAAGCCCTGGTAAGTAAAGGGCATAAAAGATTAATTATGGTCTATGGCGAGCACCCCTTATCCGACGTAGATTACATTGCGGAAACTTTAAGAGTGGCTTACAGCACCAAAGTTGGCAATGGAGAAATTCGCCGGGCCAATGTCAATGCGGCCCCCGAATCTATTGAAGATTACCGCAAGCTAAAGGAAGTAGGTATCGGCACTTTCCAGGTATTTCAGGAGACCTACCACCCCGCTGTTTATAAAAAATTGCACCCGTCAGGATTAAAAGCCAATTATGGCTGGCGGCTGTACTCACTGCACCGGGCTATGGAAGCCGGCATTGATGATGTTGGCATCGGTGCTTTGTTCGGGCTTTATGATTGGAAGTTCGAGGTAATGGGACTCTTAGCGCATACTATTGATCTGGAAAATAAATTCGGTGGAGTTGGGCCGCATACGATCTCCTTCCCACGGCTGGAACCAGCCGTAAATACTCCTTTTGTGGAAAAAACCTCCTACAAAATTGATGATGACTCCTTTAAGAAACTGGTGACGGTTATCCGTCTGTCCGTCCCTTATACCGGGATGATCTTAACCGCCCGGGAAAATGCCAAAGTGCGGCAAAATGTTATTCCAGTGGGTATCACTCAAATAGATGCCGGTTCCAACATCGGTATTGGCGGGTATGCCAGAGAAGCCCTGGATTATAACCGGCAGCAGTTTATCCTGGGCGACAATCGCAGCCTGGATGAAGCCGTTCGTGACCTATCTCTAATGGGTAGAATTACTTCCTTCTGCACGGCGGATTATCGCTGCGGACGCACCGGCAGCTGCTTCATGGGCTTTGCCAAAGAGGGGAAAATTCATAACCTGTGCATGCCCAATGCCATTTTAACCTTTAAGGAATATCTCTTGGATTATGCCGGTGAGGAAACCAAAAAAGCCGGTGAACCTTTAATCGAGCAAGAGTTGGCTGCCCTCCCCAACCCGACTGTGAAAGCCAAAACTCTGGAGTACCTCAAAAGAATCGAAGCCGGTGAAAGAGACTTGTTCTTCTAGAAGTCTGTGTTGATTTAAAAGGTGGTGTTAGAGCTGTTGAATCGTTTGCGGGCGGTTGTTGAGGAGCGTCAGCGGGATGAGGACCTGGATTTTATTAAAGCCTGTCACGAGGTATTAGCGGAGCTGTATCCGAGCCTGCATCTGCGCTGGGTGCGTATTTACGGGAAAAGATGGGCTTATATTTACGGCAATTCGGGGTACCTAGACCAGGGTTCTTTAAGAATACAGTTAAGCCAGGATTACGGTATTTGTATCGATAATGCTGAACTGGTGGCGCCTCTGGAGTTGGACCAACTCGCGGCCATAATTAAGGAGCACTTTAATGCAAAAGTCGTGGTCTAAACAAGAAATTACCGGTATTTTATCCTGCCGAGATCCCCACTTGCTGGACGAATTGCTTGAGGCAGCTGATCGCTGCCGTAGAGACAGTGTTGGCACCAATGTTTACTTGAGGGGTTTAATTGAGTTCTCCAATGAATGCCGGCGCAATTGTTACTATTGTGGCATCAGGAAAGGTAATAGATCGATTTCCCGTTATCGCCTAGCTGCCGGTGAGATTGTTTCGCTGGCTATGTCCGCTTTGGACGCCGGTTACTCTTCCCTGGCCCTGCAGTCGGGAGAAAGCGATGACCCCCGGGAAATAAATGAGGTCGTACAATTTGTCCAGGCTATCAAGACCCAAAGTCAGGCCAGGGACAATACCGGCAACGGCCTGGGTATTACGCTCAGCATAGGTGAATTAACTTATGATCAATACAAGAAATTATGGGAGGCAGGAGCACATCGCTATCTCTTGCGTATAGAAGCCTCGGATCCCCGGCTTTTTAGCCAAATTCATCCTCCTGGTCAGAGTTATAAGAAACGCCTCCAGTGCCTCAATGATTTAAAGACTATCGGTTACCAGGTGGGAACCGGAATCATGGTCGGCCTGCCCGGCCAATCGGTTAATAATCTGGTGCGAGATCTCCAATTTTTTGTGGATAAAGATATTGATATGCTCGGCATGGGGCCGTATATCCCACATCCTAATACTCCTTTATATAAGAAGCAAGTACCTGATTTTGAACCTTTTAGCATGACCCTAAAAATAATCGCTCTGGCTCGTTTGATGATGCCCGACATCAATATCGTTTGTTCAACGGCCCTGCAGACTCTTAACCCCCAGGGACTAGAACTGGGCTTAAAAGCTGGCGCCAATGTAGTAATGCCGGTACTGACCCCGGAAGATAACCGCGGCGATTATACCTTGTATGACAATAAAAATTACACCCGACCACAGGAGTTAATTGAAAGGATAAAAGAATCCGGTTATACAGTAGGACTGTGGACATGGGGCGATTCCAGACACTATGCGGTCAGGAATGCTCAATTGGAGTAAACATATATCAAGGTTATTAGTACTACAACGTAATATCGCTTATCTCACTATGCACGCGAAGCAATGGGGACGGTTCCATCGTCTTCCCTTCGGCCCTTCGCTACGCTTCGGGGACGCTCGAACCGTCCCCATTGCTTCGCTAACTCTTAAATTACGTTGTAGTATTAGAAAGGTTGTTTTAATATGGAATACCGGACTGAACACGATTTGATCGGTAGCAAAAAAATCCCGGCCCAGGCTTACTATGGAATTCATACAGCCAGGGCGGCAGAAAATTTTCAGGTTTCCCGGCAAATGGTTCACCCGGAGCTAATCAAGGCTATAGCTGTGGTAAAACAGGCTGCCGCGAAAACTAATATGTCGCTGGGCCTACTGGACCCCGGTATTGGCAATGCCATTTTCCAGGCTGCCGACGAGATCGCCGGCGGCGATTTGTTAGATCAGTTTATTGTTGACGCCCTGCAAGGCGGTGCCGGTACATCCACCAATATGAATGTAAATGAAGTTATTGCCAACCGGGCGATCGAAATATTGAGGGGAAGCAAGGGAGATTATGCCCTCATCCACCCCATAAACCATGTCAACATGTCCCAATCAACCAATGACGTGTATCCAACCGCTTTGCGGATAGCAGCGATTCGACTGCTGACGCCACTAGCAGAGTCATGCGCCACCCTGCAAAGAGCCCTGCAAGCAAAAGAAGCCGAGTTTGCCGGGGTATTAAAGGTAGGCCGAACCGAAATGCAAGATGCCGTGCCTATTACCCTGGGGCAGGAGTTTTCCGCCTGGGCGGAAGCTATTGCCCGGGACCGCTGGCGTCTGTATAAGGTAGAAGAACGACTGCGCCAGGTTAACCTGGGAGGTACCGCTGTTGGGACCGGACTGAATGCCGAGCGCAAGTATATTTACTCGGTAATTGAACATTTACGCGCCTTGACCGGACTAGGTCTAGCCCGCAATGAAAACTTGATCGAAGGAACCCAGAATGCGGATGTATTTGTGGAAGTCTCCGGTTTACTTAAGGCGTGTGCCAGTAGTTTAATTAAAATTACTTCCGATTTGCGCTTGCTTTCTTCCGGGCCGCGTGCAGGTTTCGGGGAAATCAAGCTGCCTGACCTGCAGGCCGGATCATCCATTATGCCCGGCAAAGTCAACCCGGTTGTACCGGAAATGGCCACTCAGGTAGCCTATCAGGTAATTGCCCAGGATTTGGCCATAACCCTGGCTGCCCAGGGTGGGCAATTGGAACTCAATGCCTTTTTGCCTCTAATAGCCGCAAATCTACTCCCGGCGTTGGAAAACCTGAGTCATGCCATGCGGATAATGGCCGACCTATGTATAACCGGCATTGAAGCAGTCCCGCAGAAATGCCTGGAACATGTGCATAACAGTATCGGTATTCTTACTGCCCTTACGCCACACGTAGGTTATGACGCAGCATCAGAACTGGCTAAAATAGCCCTGCAAACTGGACGCCCGGTGCGAGATATTATACTGGAAGCCGGGCTATTTAGTGAAACCGAGCTGGACTCCTTGCTAAGACCTGAGGAGGTAACCCGTCCGAGTGGGGTCAGACCTTGACATTTGATAAATAACCCATACGAACCCCCTCGGGCATGGCAGGCAAATGAAAGCATTAAAAGTTTCCGAATGGAAATCAGTTTTACACAGAACCTGGAGGTGGCATTAATGAATCAAACACCCAGAGGCAGTAGATTGCACATCGCTATTTTTGGACGGCGCAACGCAGGCAAATCCAGCCTGATCAACGCCTTAACCAACCAGGACATCGCCCTGGTTTCCAGTGTCCCGGGAACCACCACCGACCCGGTTTATAAAGCTATGGAAATACTGCCGGTGGGTCCGGTAGTAATTATTGATACTGCCGGCATTGACGATGTAGGGGAACTGGGGCAATTGCGAGTCCAACGATCCATGGAGGTTATAAACAAAGCGGACATGGTTTTACTGGTGATTGATGCTGCAGCCGGGGTATCCGAATTTGAAGAAAGTATCGTACACGCTTGCCGCGACAAAAAGCTGCCCACAGTTATAGTATTGAATAAACATGATGTTTATCCGGTAACCGTTGAACAGGTAGAACAAACCCGAGACCAACTTGGTGTAGCGCCGGTGGTAACCAGTGTCCTGACTGGTCAAGGCATTACCGATGTGAAAATAGCCATCATGCAATCAGCCCCGCCCACCTGGGATGAACAGACCATTGTTGGTGATTTATTAAACCCGGGTGACCTGGCAGTTTTGGTGGTGCCGATTGATCTGGCCGCACCCAAGGGCCGCCTGATTCTGCCCCAGGTTCAGACTATCCGAGATATCCTGGACCATGATGCGATGTCCTATGTGGTAAAAGAGAGGGAATTAAAGGAATGCATGATGAGTCTGAATCTGAAACCACGTATTGTGATTACTGATTCCCAGGCTTTTCTAAAAGCGGATGCCGATACACCTCCTGATGTCCTGCTAACCTCCTTCTCTATTCTCTTTGCACGCTACAAGGGAGATCTGGAGACCCTGGTCGATGGAGCCAAAGCCATTGAAAACCTGCGTCCCGGGGATAAAGTACTTATTGCTGAAGCCTGCACCCATCACCGCATGGAGGATGATATCGGTACCGTTAAAATACCCCGCTGGCTGCGCCAGTTGGTAGGCGGAGAACTTGATTTCCAATGGAGCAGCGGCAACCGCTTACCGGCTGATTTGTCCGAGTATAAACTGGTGGTGCATTGTGGAGCCTGTATGATTAACCGCCGGGAAATGCTGTCCCGGGTAATGCAGGCACAGGCAGTTGGAGTCCCCATTGTGAATTACGGTGTTTGCATTGCTTATGTTATGGGTATTTTAAAGCGAGCTTTGTCTCCTTTCCCCCTGCTGCAGGAGAGCTTATAACTATTGGATTAAAGCTGTCTTATCGTCCGGCAGAGGGCTCCAATTAAATTCTCAATTTATGCACAAGTCCCAAATCAAAAGTTGTCCATCAAAAAACGAGACAAGTAATTGCTAGCATTAAAACAAAACCTCCGGGAAAATCCAGAGGTAAAAATCAGATTCAAAATAATAAATTTGAATCTGATTACACCGCCTATCAATGCTTAATGGTTCAATCCAGCAGAAATCTTTATTTTGCTATTAATTTCATCATACTGAGGTTCTATGCTGTCTAACACATTTTTAGGGCAGGTTACCTATAGTTGTACTTTCTAAAAGCGCTCGTGGATTTAAGCGGCTGCATAGATATGCGATTATCTTTCAACTTTTGGATTAAAGATACCATATCGTCTGGCAGAGGGACCTTCAGTTGCATGTTTTGTTTTGTGACGGGATGGTTAAACTTCAGACGCCAACTATGTAAGGCCTGGCGACGTATAAGATCAAGACTACCCCCGTATAGATCATCTCCCATCAAGGGATGCCCCAAATGGCTCATATGAACTCTTATTTGGTGGGTACGGCCTGTTCCCAGTCGTAATCTGACCAGGCTGCCGCCGGCGAAAAGCTGTATTACGGTAAAATGTGTGATCGCTTCTTTACCCCGGGGTGTTACTCCAAAAATAAGGGAGTCATCATAAGGCCGGCCAATAGGGAGATCAATTATTCCATCATCCATAGTTACTCTGTTATGCACCACAGCCAGGTATTCCCTCCGGCATAAGCCGTTTTTCATTTGCTCGGAAAGTTGGTGACACATGTAACTGCTTTTGGCAATTAAGATTACTCCGGAAGTATCTTTATCCAACCGACTGACCGCTCTGAATTTACTGTTATGACCCTGCTGCTGCCAATGATAAATAACGCCGTTGGCCAAAGTATCCAGAACGTGATAGGAAAGCGGGTGTACCAGCATATTGCTTGGTTTGTTCACTACCAGGATATGTTCATCCTCAAAGAGAATATCTAATGGCATGTCCTGGGGTAATACCGATTGATCGTTATCATCCTGAAAATTTACTCTTATCAAATCGCCTTCTGTTACCGGCGTATTCAAACGAACGGTTTGACCGTTCACCATAACCCCGGCACAGCGTTTAAGCCTGCGCATTTCACCACGGGAAAATTTCAGTTTGTTTTTGAGTACTTGCGAGACTTTTTGATTATCATTATCCTTTGTTACTCTATATTCGAGGTGCATATCTTCTCATCCCCCCACTCAGGCGAGTGATTTTATTACCTACCAGCAAAACCATGAGCATCATGCTCGCTGCTCCTAAATAATATGGAACATTCATATGTATTTCATATAAAGCCCCACCTACCATAGGCCCGAAAATTCGCCCTAAACTACTAAACGATTGCATTATCCCTAAAGCAACACCCTGCCCACCTAATGTATTTTTCGTCACTAAGCTCGAAGAACTGGGGCTCAGCAAAGTAATACCGATATTAAATACGGAAGTAGTTAAGTACAGCAATATTATATTTGGGGTCAGTATAATTAGCAGCATCCCTGCTGAAGATATGAGTAGACCAGAGATAATTAATTTTACCCAGCCAGCCTACCAGCGCAGGTCCTATAATCATCCCCAATCCCATGGCCGCCCCGAGTATGTCCATCCCCTTGGACCGTTCTGCACCACTGGTGGTATCGGCAATATAAGCCATCGCTGTAGGTAAAGTGGCCGAGGAGACAATCCCGGATAATATTCTTATGGCAAACATCATCCACAGCTCAACACAAAGCCAAATGAAATAAATGTAATTCCATAACCAACCAGGCCTATTAATAATACGGACCTTCTACCAATACGGTCAGATAACAGACTTCTTATGAGACCGGTTTTCCTGCTTCCATTAAAACCTTACTGCCTACCAGGAAAAATCCCTGGATAAATAACAATAACCCGGTTCCTATAAGTAGCCATTCTATTTTAACTATGTCGGCTATTGGTCCGAATACAAGCATCCCAAGTGGCATCATCGATGTTGCGATCATTCCTAATACACCAAATACTCTTCCTAGATAGTCCCCCTCAACTTTCTCCTGTAACAAGACCGTGGCAGGAGTATGAAAAAAAGGCATGGTAATGCCTGTTATAACCATGAAAATCAAATAAATCCAAAAAACAGGAACAAGCCCAAGCGCAAATGTACAGACACCGAAAATAAGACTCGCTAGTGTCATGGTATGAATCCTGTTTTTAAAGCCTCCCCAAGAAGCGATGATGATTCCACCGAACATCATACCCAAGGAAAAGGCGATTTCTATCGCAGTTAAACGCCAAACATCGTCACCAAAGCTGCGCGTGACCTGAAGGGGAGTTAGAAATGCAGCAGGTGCTGCTAGAACAAAGAAAAATGCTAAAAACACAAATAAACGCTTAACAAATTCATGATTAATGATATAGGTTATACCTTGTTGAAAATCGCTGAAATAGCTGGTCTTTTGCTTTTCTAATGCTTTTGCGTGAACCGGAATATTCAAAAATGCAAGTAAGATAGTGATCGCTATGGCTGCAGTTATCACATCTATAAAGAAAATAGTTTCGATTGTAGCCATTGTTAAGAGAGCGCCGCTGACCATGGGAGATACAAGCGTTACGAAAGCCTGAAGACTTCCGTTTGTTCCATTCACCGCAGTCAACTTATCCTCCGGCACAATCTGGGGAAGAATGGCCCCGACCGCCGGAATTTGTATGCCTGTTCCAAGAGAGCGGATAGCAGACATCACAAAAAGCAGCCAAAGTGCATCGTATCCCATTAAAAACAGGATCGCTAATATAAGCGTGGAAACCGCAATCATTGAATCAGATAGAATGATTAGCAGTTTTCGGTTGTAGCGATCAGCCCACACTCCCGCAACGGGAGATAGAATAAAGGCCGGCACAAACCCACAAATAATAGATATTGTCATCATAACGCCTGACTGCGTGGTTAATGTGATATACCACATTATGGCATATTGAACCAGGGATGACCCAAAAAGCGATATGGTCTGGCCGCTTAAAAAAAGAATAATGTTCTTTTTCCAATTTGTTTGTTTATCTAGACTCATCACACACGTCCTTCTCTATTTCATCTCATCTATGATGTTATTGCATAATCCTGATACTTATTAAAATCGCTGTGCTTGCATTCAACTAATAATTTGGTACCGTTTTATTCATAAGATGTTGAAAGAACATTTCATTCTCGTTAAAATATAAAATTAATTGTCCTTGGCCATTGGGAATAAGTATTTAGATTTACATATTAATATAGCCTTTGTATTTTTACTCATTTTTCAAGTCCTTTCATTCTTTTGAAATAGCAAAAAAACACAGGTTATCTGCCTGTGTTTCAGAGTAAATGGATAAATACCTGTCAATATAAATCGGGAAAGAGAGATCTTTCACTATATGTGTAATCTCCAAAATGAAAAACCACACATAAATTACACTTATCCCCACAAACTATTCTCACATGGTTTTTTTTCGTGGATAAGTAGTAAATTTCAACTTTGAAACTCAACAAAAAAGAAGGCGGAATTGTCCCTCTTTTTTAACGATCATAAAATAAAGGTTTCCCTAAAAACAGACAGACCAATCCCATTTACTCTGCAGACAAGCAGAGACTTTAAACGTATTCAATTAACGGTTTAAAGTTTGGATTCGAAGTCTGATAGATTTCACAGGGAGAACCTCCATTTCTTTAAAGCTAAGCTTATCTTAACATAGTACATAATTATTATCAATGTAATTGTTGACCGCCAGTATGCAGCAGCTAACTGGAAACCCGGGCAAGGCAGAAAACTGTTGCTTATGGACGGATCGGTATCCAGATTTCACTTCTAACATCCATAATCATTTAATCATTTAATCACAACCCGCTTATGAAAATTTAGCCGCCAGCAATTGGCAACTATTTTCTTATTACCACGTATATATTTTCCATAGAGGTTTGCTGGTGCTCGTTTACTTTAATCCACCGGCTTATTTCCACCGGTGTGCCTTTGAGAAAATCAACGTTGGGCTCTTAACCCCGACGGCCACCACCATGCCACAGGGCACTATCCTGCCGCTTTTAAGCTTTAATCCCTTTACGTTATCGTGCGCGTCCAATATCACTGAGGCTACCAGACATTCGGCTGCCCTTTGGTCCAACTGCAAGGGCATAATATGCTCCGCCACTTCAACCACGGTTACCTTGACCCCACGCTCGGCAAGGACGCAGACTGCATCCATGCCTACCAAACCATGTTTAATGCCCTGGCCAGTTCCACGGCAACCGGGGACATCAGACCGCAGTTCTCCAAACCACCGCTGGTGCAATCGGCAGAAAGCACTATAATATGTTAATTAATTAAATAAACCATTTCCGCAGTTGCCCTAATTTGTACCAAGCCAGGGTTAATAGGAGTAGATATAGCACTATCTCCACCAGCCCCGGTAGCCATACTCTTATCAAAAAGAATCGGTGGTAGTGCATCATTATACCAGTTACCACTGGCGGATTTAATCCCAACGATTTTTTTGTCTAATGCTGAAGCAATAACCTCTGCTTTTACACGGGCGTCTTCTATGGCCTGAGTTAGTGCCTTAGCTTTTTGCCCCGTACTGCCTTCAACATAGAATCTGATATTTTGCACCTGATTAATCCCGCTCTTAACTGCCAGGTCTATTATTTTACCTATCAATGCAGTATCACGCACTGTTGCTGTTATTTCGTTACGTACTTCATAGCCACTAATTTTGGGAGATTTCCCTTCCTCATAAATATACTTGGGATTAAGATAATATCCGGAAGTATTAATGTCAGTGGCCGAAATTCCATCGTTTTTTAATGAATTTATAACCTTGGTTAGCAATTCAGAGTTTTTAGCTTGAGCTACTCCTGCATCATCTGCTTCGGTAATCACCGCAAAATTAATATCCGCCGCATTAGGAGCCAGCTTAATAATACCTTCTCCGTTTACTGAAATAACGTTGGTTAAATCCTTTTCCGCACCGGCAAAGCAAGAGGTACCTAAGAAAAGTAGACATATTGTGGAAAGCATAATAATAAACAAAAATTTAGTTTTCAATTTAGTCATCATCCGATAAACCTCCTTTTATGGACGAACATCAATCCCCCTTTATTGCTGATTTGTTCATTCTGACGTTATATGTATATATATTGTTCCCAGGAAAAGCTGTTACCTTCCTGGGACTGATTATAGGAAAGTATCTATTGGTATCTTTGCTTTGTGCCCTAATTCTAGGTTTAAGCAAAAGGAATTGGTCTCCTTTACTGTTCTGCGAACTACCTGCCCTACTGATAAAACTATACCATTTAAGGGATAACCGCTACAGTCAACATGCCGATAGCGGTTATCCCTTTCTGCCCATATCCCCCCAGGCCAATAAATTCCCCCACCCCTTGGCTGCTTTAACGCCATTGGTAATGGACATAGACATAACTTCACCGGCCAGTGTACCGATGAGGTTTATATCTGCGGTCACCTCTCCTGTTGCCAAAGCAAATATGGTATCCCCGTCAAACATGGTATGAACAGGATTTATTGACCGGGCAAAACCATCATGGGCCGTCTGGGCAACCTTGTTGGCCTGGGCCTTGGATAATTTACCATTGGTAGCTATTACTCCAATGGTTGTATTACGCATGGGAAAGCCTGCCGTCTTGCCTGTTTCCAGAATGCACTTTATGCTATTTATATATTTCCCGGTTTTCCTGTCTATTGCACCGGCGAGCAGTTCATTAGTTATATGGTCGTATACATCCCCATAGCTGTTGACTGCAACAATTGCCCCCACGCGGAGATCACCTACCTGTAAGCTTGCACTGCCCAAACCTGACTTCATCGCATTATACGGACCGGATATTTTCCCAACTGTTGCCCCAGTTCCGGCACCTATATTACCCTGTAGTTTTTGGTTCTCTGAAGCATTAACGCAGGCCTGATAGCCCATTTGGAAATCAGGTCTTATCCTGTAATCCCCTATATTTAAATCAAACAATACCGCACTGCACACTATGGGCACCCGTGTAACCCCAACATCAAAACCAATGTTATTTTCCTCTAAAAAAGCCATTACACCCGACGCCGCATCCAAGCCAAAGGCACTACCTCCTGCCAAAACTATAGCATGGACTTTATCCACAAGTGTCTCTGGCCTCAGCAGATCAGTTTCTCTTGTGCCGGGTGCCGCCCCCCTTACATCTACGCCGGCAGTAGCGCCCTGCATACAAATTATCACTGTACAGCCGGTCATTGCCCGAAAATCCTGGGCATGGCCAACCTTTAAGCCAGGTATGTCTGTTATATATCCACCATACATACACATGTACCTCGTTATAGAACTTCTCTTTATACCTCCACCTATTCGCACATTTTACCAATTTCCCTTTATTGGCTTAAATATAATTTTTTTTTTGGAAAATACTTAATTACATTTGACTCATTTGAATACATTTTTACCCACCTAAAAAGTCCAATATCATATTTTTTCACCAAAGAATGTGGTATAATAATGCAAATAATTTAGTTAATAAATATATAAACAATATTAATAGTATATTTATTTGAAGGAAATAGGCTATGAATACTGCTATATTTTTATTACAAGGCATACCGGAGACAATTGGAGTCTTAGCTTTAAGTTTAACACTCGCAAGAATTCCTCTGCGCTGGCTTCCCATAGTTGCAGGGGGGGGTATTATATCTATTATTAGCTCAGCAATCAGGTTACTACCTTTTGCATTAGGTCTTCATACAATTGCCTTGCTTTTAATGTGCGTTTTCTTTATTGCTAAAACAACTCGTATATCAGCATCTAAAAGTTTTATTGCGACTATCTCAAGTGTAATAACTTTGATATTTTTCGAAATCGTTGTTCATTTATCCATTGCCAAACTAACAACGTTAAACCTCAAGGCAATACCTACCGATTCTTTATTATGGTTCCTTATTGGAATGCCGCAGGCTATAATAATGCTTATTCTAGCTATATTGGTTTCAAAAATTAATAAACCTGTATCAAATGGATGGAAGATATGAGTTACCTATCAATTAGCAAACGCATAGCAGGTTATTTGTCCTCCGGAACGGAACTTTCATCCGAAAAGGAAGAAATCATTACTTATGTTATTGAAGTAATTTTAATTAATGTACTAAATCTTATAAATTTACTTTTACTTGGTCTACTATTTAATGTGCTACCCGGAGTTATTACCTGCTTAATCGCAGTAAGATTTTTAAGGCATAATGCCGGTGGGGCGCATTCTAATTCACCGTGGCGTTGCGCTCTAATAACAGCCGTGGTTTTTGTATCAATATCAATGGCAGCCTCCTATCTATCTAATATTAATCAAACATACATAGACAGTATGGCCATTGTAGCAATAGGTTTAGGAACATTTTTATTCGCTCGATTAGCTCCCGTGGATTCACCTGCCGCACCTATTATATCTGCTAACCGAAGGAAAAGGTTAAAATATTCATCATTAATTGTTATTGCCATTATATCATTAGTCATGGTATTTCTTAGACAAAGTGTATGGATATATAGTCAGGAAGTGCAGGTGGCTATAATTTTATCCGTACTATGGGTTAGTTTTAATTTAACACATTCTGCTCATCTATTAATATCAAACATAGACAGTTTGAACTTAAAAATAAGGAGGTGAAGAAATTATGAAAAAAATTATTGTTAAGTTAATGTGCTATGCAGCAACCACCACTTTGATTGCGCCATTCTTTATTAATTGTGTTGCTTGGCATTACCAGCCTGAGGTGCCCAAATCACTAAGAAGATAGCATAAAGATTAAAGAAGGTGGCCATACCACCTTCTTTTAATGGGGTGCATTATTTTGATTACGGAAGAGGAAGAGAGGCAGAAACGAGTATATGAGTATATTACGACCACACATATGCTTTGTCTTCTTATTTTTGTAATTACTTTGATCCTAAGTAATAGGAGCATATTCCCGAAAAATTATTTTTATCCTTTTGCCAACGTTGAGTTATTGCTTTTATTATGTTTATTAGGTCTAGTTGCTGTATTATCATATATTACTAAAATGCGTTTAACACAAAAAACTTCGAACTCTTTATCATATATTGATTTTTTTTATATGGTTTTGCCCTTAATTTTAGCTGTATTCATTTTATTTTTATCTCATAAAAATCTTTCTCATACTGAAGCAATCCTTTTGCTTCCCATCTTAATTACTGCATCAATAAGAGGTAAAAAGGCCGGCATTTTTATGGCCTCAGTGTGCAGTTTATTTCTAATAATCAACAATGTTATTATGCAGCCAGAAGAATTTAACATATTTAAAGCTATAGAATCTTGTTTAATTTACATAAGTTTAATGCATATTGTTGGTTGGTTTATCGGTGGGATGTCAGATATCGAGACAAAACACCGGAAACACCTAACCCAAATGGCAAACACCGACATACTAACCGGCCTATATAACCACCGCTATTTTCAAGAAAAATTAAAAGAATATTTTCAGTCTGTCTCTGAAATAAACCCCTTATCTTTAATTATTATTGATATTGACCATTTTAAGAACTATAACGATGGTTTTGGTCATCTTGCAGGGGATCATGTCTTAGAAATTTTAGGTAGTTTGCTTAAAGAAAATGTAAAAAGTGGTGTCGTGGCAAGATATGGCGGTGAAGAATTTGTTGTTTTGCTTCCGGGTTCCGATAGTGGCACTGCTATTCTAACAGCTGAAAGACTAAAGAAATTGGTTGAGGATTATAAATTTTATGGAGAGGAATATCAGCCTGGAGGTAAAATTACTATTTCTTGTGGTGTAGCAACAAGTCCTGTTCATGGAGTTAGTCCTAAAGAATTAATTAAACGAGCTGATTATGCACTTTATAAAGCTAAAAGTCTTAGTAGAAATAAAGTTGAACTATACATTTCAGTATTTGAGGATCTTAGTCTCAATGAAAATGAAAAGGAGTCTTTTAATTCCATACGGACATTAGTATCTATAATTAATGCAAAAGACCGTTACACATTTGGCCATTCAGAAAGGATTACTGATTATTCCGTAAAACTAGCTATGAAGTTACAACTATCGGAAAAATGCATACAGCAACTAAAATATGCTGCATTTTTACATGATATTGGGAAAATAGAAGCAGATGGACATATCCTAAATAAACCAGGCGCTCTTGATGACAATGAATGGAAAATTTTAAGGCAACATCCAATCTGGGGCAGTGAAATTGTCAAATCAGTCAGCCAATTAGTCCCAATTTCAAAGGTAATTTTATATCACCATGAAAATTACGATGGCTCGGGATACCCCGACGGAATTAAAGCTGAAAGCATCCCCTTATTAGCAAGGATTATTAGAATTGTTGACAGTTTTGATGCTATGACATCTAATCGTATTTATAAAAAGAACATGACTCACAGTGAAGCAATTGAAGAAATTAAACGGTGTTCCGGGACTATGTTTGATCCTGAGTTAACCAATATATTTATTGATATTATCAATTCTAAAGATAACAAACTTTAAGTCTCGTCAAACGCAGGAAACTCACACTGAATTGAATGCTCTAATAATGTAAATTTATATATTGTCGGTAAAACATATAAACATTCATTCACTTTTGGACTTAGGCAATTACTTTTTCTTTTTCTACCAGTTGAAGAACCTCCCCAGTTGATGGATAATCCCGTGCTTCCGGTGAAAATGCATCCACAAATACTAGTATTTGTGGATGCATGACTTTCCCAAGAATTTTCATTTTTCAAGCTAAATCTTAACCAAATATTTTCGAACGATTCGTTATTCAGACATCATCTCATAAACTTGATAGTAATATCCGCCAAATACTTCCGCATCAAAGCAAAGGGTTCATGAACAAAACCATGTTCGTCTTGAAGTATTTGCTCAAATATATCCCTTTCAATAATTACATAAGGCTTAATTACTCCAAATGGATGTTGCACTTCCGGAGCCAGCACTCCACTTTGAACTTCAGTAATTTTTAAGCCCTCGGCATATATTGTAAAATCACCCGCTTTTTCACCATTTTCCATAATTTGCATACCAACGCTATACTTTTTCCCTGAGAAATACATCTCCAGCAAGGAATACAACTGAGGGTTTTTCTCAGCCAGAGCATCACCGGCTCGATTTTTCAGGGATACAAACTTTTCCCTAACTAAAACCTCAATGTCTGTCATGCAAACTGCCTCCTCGTTAACAATATATAATGCTTATATGATATCCCTCATGGTTGAATATTAATTAACAGAAATCAAATTTTGAATTCTTTTCCTGACTTTTTCTTCACCCATAATTTGTTGAAGCTCCCAAACATCAGGTGAAGAGCTACGGCCAATAATGGCTATTCTAATTACAGTACTGACATCCCCAACATCACCCTTGTACATTCCAGGATTTTTCTTATAATCCTTTGGTTTAGCCGCGTATCCATTTTCTGTTGCTATTGCTCTTATTTTATCAAACCATTGGCTTTGGTCATCACTATGATCATAAGTTTCCAAGTATGCTTTAAGTAACTTTTTAGCTTCCGTGTCTTCTATATTTTCAGGATACTTATCGACTACTTTAAAATAATCGTCAAAGAAATAACTAATAAATCCAAATATTTGTTCGCAATATATTAAATCTTTACGTGGCTTAATCGAATCCCTGCCTATAGACAGCAATTTTAATACTGCATCCTTGTAGCGGATTAAAGGATTAGCTATTTCTTCTCTATAAGCATTAGCCCATTGAAGAAGGAGATCGTAAATTTCTTCCACTGAAATTTTTAACAAAACATTTTTGCTGATATCATTTAGTTTATTTAAGTCAAATAAAGCACCGGAATTGCTCATTTTATTTAATGTAAACAGGAAATCATTCGTACTACTTTCTGGTTTTTCATTTCTCCATTCTTCAAAATTAGAATTTATAATTGTCAAAAGATATTCTCTAACCGCTGCTGGATGATAGCCTAATTTCATGTAATACTCTAATCCCAATTCCGGATCTTTCCTCTTTGATAACTTTCTTTTCACCCCATTGTCTATCTTCATCAAGTGAGCTGTATGACAGTATACCGGTAACTCCCAGCCTAGTGTTTTAAATAATTCAAAATGTATCGGCAAGGTTGAAAGCCATTCTTCCCCCCTTACTACATGGGTAACTCTCATCAGGTGATCATCTACCACGTGGGCAAAATGATAGGTAGGTATTCCATTAGCTTTTAAAATAACTACATCTTGATAATTTACAGGTAATGATAGGTGACCTCTAATGGCATCATTTATTTCAAATGTGGTTTCTTGATCACCCATTGATTTCAATCGAAGGACAAAACTTTTATTGTTTTCTAAATTTATTTGTACATCCTCCAAGGATAAACCTCTATCCCTAGCCCATTTACCATAGTAACCCGTGTTAACATTGGCAGCTGCTTGCTGTTTTCTTATTTCTCCTAATTCCTCCTCAGTACAAAAGCAGGGGTATGCTCTGCCAATCTCAACTAAATGTTTAGCTATAGTCTGATAAATCTCTCCACGGTTACTTTGAAAATAAGGTCCATAATTTCCTACTTCGCCACCAATGCTTGCTCCTTCGTCAAACTTTAAGTCAAAGTATGCCAAAGAGGAGATAATGGTTTTAACCGCTCCCTCAACCTTGCGTTTTTCATCTGTATCTTCTATGCGCAATATAAATACACCTTTGCTTTGGTGCGCCAAACGTTCATCTACGAAGGCACCGTAAAGATTGCCAAGGTGAATAAAACCGGTAGGACTTGGCGCTAATCTAGTGACTTTTGCTTCCTCACTTAAGTCTCTTTTGGGAAATAAGGTTTCTTCAAAATAATCTATTGACTTCGTTATGGCCGGGAAAAGCATATCCGCCAACTTCTTATAATCCATCATTTTCCCTCATTTTCATCGTAATAAAATTAAAGACGGCTTCTTTTGCCTACTTAAACCAAAGAACCGTCCATATAAATTATACACCTGTTAGAAAATTTTTAAACAATAAATTTATTATAACCGATACTTTTCCTTTAACTTCCCCTGTTTGCTGTCTCCTAAGAAAGCTGCTTATTTATAGCGAGAGAGCATACTTTAGAGCCCGGTATATTATAGTAAGACTTATCGTATACGACAACGCCAAACAATACTAGTAAAACAGTCTGCAATAGCTAGCTGTTTCGTGGGATAGGCTTTTGGCGGTCAGAGTGGTAATATAAAGGTGCGAAATATCCATAACAGATAGGAGAGTTAAGAAATATGTCAATGACAATAACTTATCAAGTCGGAAATTCCTTATATCTTAACATTACCAATCGCTGCAGCAATAATTGTTCTTTTTGCGTGCGTAACAAATCAGACGGGGTCGGTAGCGCTAATAATCTCTGGCTTGACCGCGAACCCACCGTGGATGAAATTATGTCGGCAATTCAAAAACGTAATCTCTCCAGATATCAAGAATTGGTATTTTGCGGCTATGGTGAACCCATGATGCGTATCATGGATATTATAGAGATATGTAAGAAAGTAAAACCGGCTCATAATATCCCTATTCGCATTAATACCAATGGTCAAGCCAACCTTATATTCGGACGTGATATTACTCCGCTATTAGAAGGCTATGTGGATAATATTTCGATAAGCTTGAATGCAAGCAATAAAGATAGTTACCAGGCTATGTGCAAGTCAGTGTACGGAGACATTGCTTTCGATGCATTAATTAATTTTGCTATACAGAGCCACTAGCGTTGCATAAATATGATTTTCAAATGTCAAGTTCTAAAATAGCTTAAAA
>JAENYS010000021.1 GCA_016841645.1 Desulfoscipio geothermicus
ACATAATTTGCAGTTTTTGGGCTGTGCCGGGTAAAAATAAATTGGCGTACTACAGGTAGACTAAAAACGACGACAAATTTACGACGTTTAAGTCTAAATAGCTTTAGTTTCAATTCCTCATAGGTAGACTAAAAACTCATGTCTATCATAATTAAACCCAATAGCAGAAGTGTTTCAATTCCTCATAGGTAGACTAAAAACTTTTGGGACAGTGTATGTATGGGTGATTAGATATGAGTTTCAATTCCTCATAGGTAGACTAAAAACCATTACCGAAGATGAAAAGAAGGAAGCAAGAAATGGTTTCAATTCCTCATAGGTAGACTAAAAACGAAGGCATTTACCAACTAAGAACAGTATATCGTATTAGTTTCAATTCCTCATAGGTAGACTAAAAACGACGGTTGCAAGCCCGTAAAACACAGAGCAGAGAAAAGTTTCAATTCCTCATAGGTAGACTAAAAACGTGTTTAAAGCGATTTGCCATTTTTGATTGATGTAGTTTCAATTCCTCATAGGTAGACTAAAAACTATACATCGCCAGTGGACTTATCACGGGATAGGGGTTTCAATTCCTCATAGGTAGACTAAAAACAAGGCACAGGCAAAGAGTACAGCTTAGTTCACATAAGTTTCAATTCCTCATAGGTAGACTAAAAACGGTAGATAATGGCCGAAGAAAAAAGCTTGCAGGATAGTTTCAATTCCTCATAGGTAGACTAAAAACCTTGTAGTCGTTATGAAAATCTATGGGGGCGTAAGGTTTCAATTCCTCATAGGTAGACTAAAAACCGGAATGATTGATCAGCCTTACCCCTCTCTGGTTAGCGTTTCAATTCCTCATAGGTAGACTAAAAACTTTCGCTGGCCACACTAGCAACCACGTCCGGAGTTGCGTTTCAATTCCTCATAGGTAGACTAAAAACCCTCCATCGCCGGGGTGACATGGGATAGGCCGCGATAGTGTTTCAATTCCTCATAGGTAGACTAAAAACGCAGGTCCACAGGTCGGCACGTTCCTGTTTAATCTTTGTTTCAATTCCTCATAGGTAGACTAAAAACTCACCCCCAGGGCCGTACAAAAGGTGGCCAAGGAGGGGTTTCAATTCCTCATAGGTAGACTAAAAACCCCGGCGCAGTGCAAGTAGTTGATGCATAGCGTCTGCGTTTCAATTCCTCATAGGTAGACTAAAAACTGAATAAAGCTTGCATATTGCGGTGCGTATTTATTGAGTTTCAATTCCTCATAGGTAGACTAAAAACACAAGGGAAAAGAGAATATTTAACTTCTGAACAATGTTTCAATTCCTCATAGGTAGACTAAAAACCGGAGTGCCGTCCACATATTTGCACTCTGTAAGTGGTTTCAATTCCTCATAGGTAGACTAAAAACGAGTGGATCAAGGCATTGTCAATTATGCTGATAATGGTTTCAATTCCTCATAGGTAGACTAAAAACCTTGCTATTTTCGGCATAGCTGCCGGATGTTAAGTGTTTCAATTCCTCATAGGTAGACTAAAAACAAACGCAAATATGGAGGTCAAAAAAGTCAATGGTAGGTTTCAATTCCTCATAGGTAGACTAAAAACCCATAGCCAGGCTTACCACGGCCATCACGCCCAAGGTTTCAATTCCTCATAGGTAGACTAAAAACGTTATTTGTTTGGGATGGTTATTAGTTTGGAATGATTAGTTTCAATTCCTCATAGGTAGACTAAAAACGCAAATGTCGGCAGCTTGTAAGTAAGACATGCCGGTTTCAATTCCTCATAGGTAGACTAAAAACTTACGACGTTTAGTAATCTTGTCTGACGAGTTGACGAGTTTCAATTCCTCATAGGTAGACTAAAAACGAAAAAAAAGACAAAATCACGAAAAAGGGTACAATGTTTCAATTCCTCATAGGTAGACTAAAAACAACCAAGTCTGCCATTCCCGATTCTTTGGCTCTGGGTTTCAATTCCTCATAGGTAGACTAAAAACGTTAACGCTGTGTCGCTGGCTACGGACGCTATTGTGGTTTCAATTCCTCATAGGTAGACTAAAAACTTGATTTTGAAGACGGAGAAGTAATTGAAATATCTGTTTCAATTCCTCATAGGTAGACTAAAAACGATGCGGATATTGGTCAGAGAAAAGCCCATGTAACGGGTTTCAATTCCTCATAGGTAGACTAAAAACGTTCTCTACCCCGTTATATGTGGCAATATCAGGTTTTCGTTTCAATTCCTCATAGGTAGACTAAAAACACCCAAGCCAGCCAAGCACAGTCCCAACTACACCGCCGTTTCAATTCCTCATAGGTAGACTAAAAACCCAATCTCCTTGTCAATAGCCGTGCGCACCCATCTGCGTTCCAATTCCTCATAGGTAGACTAAAAACGGCTAAATACCGGACACGAGGTTTTGGTTGGGATCGATAGTTTCAATTCCTCATAGGTAGACTAAAAACGGAGGCTTTGGTTGCTGTTGTAGATGACGCTCTGGCGTTTCAATTCCTCATAGGTAGACTAAAAACGGAGAAGGAGGAAAAATATGTCAGAGTTAAAATCAAGTTTCAATTCCTCATAGGTAGACTAAAAACGCCCGTGAGTTACACAATTATGCAAGGAGGTGGTTTGTTTCAATTCCTCATAGGTAGACTAAAAACCTCCACCATTGTTACAACCGGCATAGGGTATTTAAATGGTTTCAATTCCTCATAGGTAGACTAAAAACAAAAGCAGCAGATAGTAAAGCTTTCTGCCACAGTTGTTTCAATTCCTCATAGGTAGACTAAAAACCCGAGATTTGGAAGCAAGTCGAGGGTATGATTGCTGTGTTTCAATTCCTCATAGGTAGACTAAAAACTAATGTACTAAATATTACTAAAACTGAATTATCTGTAGTTTCAATTCCTCATAGGTAGACTAAAAACTCCAGAAGAAATAAGAAAGAAAATAGGTGAAGGTCAGTTTCAATTCCTCATAGGTAGACTAAAAACTGCCGTGGGTTTGGCATACCCTTGGACTTGTATTTTAGTTTCAATTCCTCATAGGTAGACTAAAAACTACTTAAATCTATATATTCAAACATTGAAGAAAGAAGTTTCAATTCCTCATAGGTAGACTAAAAACATTGCAGACAATCCAGGTTATGAATGGTCTAAATGGTTTCAATTCCTCATAGGTAGACTAAAAACCTACCCAAAATCAACCGCCCTTAAAGGCCATTTACAGTTTCAATTCCTCATAGGTAGACTAAAAACCAATGTAACTTGCTGCACCGGAAACCGCATTCCAAGTTTCAATTCCTCATAGGTAGACTAAAAACATCGTAACCGTCGCCAAGCATAGACGCGTCAATCGGGAGTTTCAATTCCTCATAGGTAGACTAAAAACGGCACCGTCTACACCGTTTCGCCTTGTGGTGTTCGTTTCAATTCCTCATAGGTAGACTAAAAACGAGTATTAACCTTAACAAACTACCATAGTTTGGTAAGTTTCAATTCCTCATAGGTAGACTAAAAACTTGTAAAATTCAATACCGGCCAAACATCCGATTATATGTTTCAATTCCTCATAGGTAGACTAAAAACACTTACAGCGAGTTTATATATAACGACGGAAAACAGTTTCAATTCCTCATAGGTAGACTAAAAACGGTTTGTACTAGTGCAATGTTGACCACCTCCAGGACAGTTTCAATTCCTCATAGGTAGACTAAAAACGAGATATTTATATGAGACGGAATAGGTTTGTGTAGTGTTTCAATTCCTCATAGGTAGACTAAAAACGGTTTCCCTTTGCGAGAAATAAAAAACTTCCCGCGGAGTTTCAATTCCTCATAGGTAGACTAAAAACATTTGCGACAAAGACGCAATAAAAAAGCTGGTGCAAGTTTCAATTCCTCATAGGTAGACTAAAAACTAAGCACGGTGAAATTTCCGACCACGGCCATGATGTGTTTCAATTCCTCATAGGTAGACTAAAAACGAGTAAAAAGTAGTAAATAGTAGTAAAAAATTATGTGTTTCAATTCCTCATAGGTAGACTAAAAACGAGCAATGTATGATATACTTAGATATGGAAAATTTGTTTCAATTCCTCATAGGTAGACTAAAAACCCGCCGAAAACCCACTAAATAAAGGATAGTTAGAAGTTATATTCACTTCGTCCATCCACTAATAAAATACTAAAAACTCAATTTTACAAGCTCTCTCTCTGTCGTCACCAAACGCGATTTTAAACATTATTCATACTCGACGACCAAATTGATTAGAGGTAATTATCCTCCCCACCCTTTTTTATGCCAATGATTTCCCTTTCCGAATACTTCATGGTGCGAAAAGTGTAGAACATTATAGAATCATATTCCTCATCAATAATCCTTTTCAACTCTATCTTTAATTTTTTGAAACTGCTTTCGTTGATCTCCCCCTCTAAGACTGAATTTTGCACCCAGTAAAGATACTTGCGGGAAGTTTTGAGCACTTTTCCCACCCTCTTTTGACCAACATCATATACCAAAATCACAAACAAAAACAACCTCCCTTACCAGCGAGATACAAAGGGTTCATACTTTTTTTCATTCATCAGATGTTTTTCCAATTTATATAATTCCATGCGTATAAGCCTGCGATATGATACCTCTCTCCCCAATTCCCGGTGTTTGATTGTTGTCCTCATTTTATTTTCCCATTCTTCCACAAACACCTTTCTGCCCTTGTCATTCATCAGTATCCCTTTCGCTTTGCTCTCAAAATGGGTGCTCCGCAGCATATTCCGCGCTAAAAGAGAGAAAATCAGCCTATCCACGAGAATGGGTTTGAAAATCTCCGCAACATCCAGATTTAATGTAAAACGCCGGAAATTAGTGGTATGCAAATAGCCAATCCTGGGATCAAGATGGGTCTTATATATCTCGCTGAGCACCGCAGTATAGGCTAAAGTATTGCCAAAACTTATGAGCGCGTTAATGCGATCCTGTGGCGGTCGGCGATTACGGCCTTTAAACAGAAATGCAGACTTATCAATAATGGTATTGAAAGCAGCATAATAAGCATCTCGGATGTTGCCTTCAATCGCCATCAACTCCTCAATATTTTGACAAGACCCGATTTTATCTGTGAGCTCGTTAATACGTTGGAGTTCAACCTCCAATGTTTTTCCCCGGTTCTCATAATAGCGCAGCACATGAACAATATTGACCGCAGCTCCCCGAACAAATTGTTGAGCCAGCAGCCGGCGTTTATCTTCATCCATATAATGTTCGGCCTGTTTAAGAATCATATATCCGGAATTAAGGTGCTCACGGGGGTAAAATGAGCCTATGTAATAACCGTAATTGTTGAGAAAATGAAGAATAATCTCCTTTTGAGCGGCAAACTCCAAAAACCTTTTATTTAAAGATACCTCACCAAAGACAACTATTTCTTTAACATCCTCAACCGGCAAATATTTTTTCCCTTCCCCGGTTTCAAAAAATATCGTATTGTCCTTACGTTTAAACTCCCCGTCATTAAAAACGTATATGGTCTTCTTCATAACGGCCTCCCTGCTTATGCCCAGCAGAACTCATTATAGGCGCATTTTCTGCAATATTTATTTTTCACTGGCTCCGGTGCGGTTTCACGATTAACAAGCGCTGTTATTTCTTTTATCGTAGACCTGATCTCCGCTTCACCGGTTTCGTCCAAAACAACCTCTATTTTTTTCTTCTCCTCCGGTATCATTAATTGTCCTTTGGCATCAATGCCCATTTCTCTCAACTGCAATAAATAGAATAACAGCTGCTTAGAAGCACTCTGTATAAATCGAGAGCTCTTTTTTACCTCACCTACGATCAGATTCCCATTTTCGGACCTAATCAAATCTATTTTGGCATTGCCCAGGTCTATTTCTTTTTTGTCACGCGCATATGTACTCTCACCAATAATCCTACCCATACTAACGTTCTCATTCTCTTGATCGGGAAATAACTGGTGAGACATGAGCCACACCTCTCTTTTGCATATGTAATAGTACCATACCAAGGTACCGGTCACTGCAAAGTTCATTTGCGTTTCCCCTTTCGGTCTTCACAGGACTTTCCTGCGCAATTACATATACGCATCCGGATCAAGTTGTAAATCCTGCAGTATTTTCCTCAATAAGCCTCAGCCGATATCTTGGCCCGGATGAAAAGGAAGCACCGTAGTCCGGCCATCTATATGTTGGTAAAAAGCATTTGCTGCCCAGCTGACGCTTACACTGAAAACCCAGATACGACAATATTTTCTCCAGATCCTGAGCGGAAATGATTGGCAGCTTGCTCATATCGCAACCTCAACTTCATGAACCCCTACAAAGCTGGAACTGCCTTTATCAAATTTTTGCATACTCAAATAAAGCCTGATCGCTTCCCGAATACGCTCATCCAATTGATTCAGGTCGGCAGCCTGGGTATGACATCCAGGCGATGCCGGCACCGAAGCCACATAAATACCATCCTCATCTTTTTCGATGATTACTGTAAAGCGGTATTTCTCCATGGTGGACTTCCCTCTTTCAGTTATTCTTATATAATGATTACGATATTCTAAAGGACTTCCCTTAAAACAAAACTAAAACGATAGTATTTACCACACAGCAAAACTATCCCCCTCGGTTTTAAAACCGGTATCGCCTTTCCCTTCTACTTTATAATAACTATCCACCACATCCAGCCCTATATGAAAAATACCGCCTACCATACTGTCCGCAAAGGGGTATAGCCATTTTGCATCTTTTTGCACCGATATAATATATTGTTGAAAAATATTTTTAAAGCGATAAAATTCTTCTTTACGTTGCCATCTGTCTTCAATATCATTAAGATGCAAAAACCTGTTCCACAACTCTTGGGCCGTCTCATCAATCTCCACGAAAAGATCGGCCTTTTCATAATTTTCATTTATAAGTTTGAAATCCCGAATCTTCTCGTAATTCAATGAGTATACCGCTTCCAAAACATCTTGTGATTCGGTATCGGACAATATGCCCTGATCCAATAGCCTATAATAACTATTGCTCATGGTATAAAAATCCTTTTCTTCAATAAATCCCTGATTAGAGCAATCCGCCAGAGTTTTTTGGGTAGCATTCAACAGAGTACTATCATAGATATACGATGAGTCCGGTTTATTACCTCGCTTAATATAATACAGCCGGACAACTCCCTTGCCTTTACTCTGATTGCGGTTGCACCTGCCAGCCACCTGATTCACGGAATCCAGGGGGCCCATATCTCGGAAAACCAGATCCAGATCAATATCCACCCCCGCTTCGATTAATTGAGTACTAACCACTACCTTCCGTTTTGATTGCCTCTTCTTGATTGTATCAATTCTTAATTTTCTCTCCGCCGGCACAACATGCGAGGATAGATAAAAGAAGCAATTTTTCTCTGATCCCAAGTCATCTATGAGGGCTTCATATATGATTTGGGCTGACTTAATGGTATTCATTACCACCAGTATATCTTTATTCGCTTCCTGTATAGCTTCCCGTATGACGATTTCCTGAAAATCACTGATATCTATTATCGAATCAATGCAGGGCTCCAACCTGATTCGGTTCAGGGTGCAATAATAACGCTCTTTGCCGGCCACCAGATCATATATTTCATTTTGGGGAAAAATTAAAGGCAAGGTGGCGGTCACAAAAATAAAATAGGTGTCCATGTGCTCCGCCATATAATTGCAGATTTGCCGCAGCAACTGCCAATATTGATGGGGAATGGCCTGTACTTCATCCAGTATTACGATGGAATTGGCTATTCTATGAAATTTACGGGAGGCTGTATTACGGTTGGTGATTAAACTATGAAACAGCTGAACAAAAGTCGTAACAATAATGACCGAATTCCAACCTTCAATAATAAAGCTAGATTCAAGCGAGGAATACTCCAAATGTTCATCGTCATTTTCGTTCACTTTATAGAAGCTTTCCGCAAGATAATGATGCTTCAAAAGAATGTCATTGCCCGGCTCCCGGCCAGTCACTTCAGTAAAGACATGGTGAAAAACCTGATAGTTTTGATCAATGATGCTTGTAAAAGGCAGCGCATATACGATGGATCGGTTGATCTTCTCCCGGGCATACAGCGCTTCTCTAATCTTCACTGCCGCCGACAAGGTATCCAAAGTTTTTCCCGTGCCGGTGGGAACATTGATAGACAATATATGATGCCCCTCTTCTATGGCACCACAAACATCGATCGCTTTTTGATAGATTTCATGGCGAAGCCGGTTCATGTTCGTATCGGGGCTATCATACCCCAACATGCGCTGATATTCATCCACCAGGCTGCCGGAAATACTATGACCAGTATATTCCCGATCAAGTCCCGAGGCATCACTTTTATCAGCATCCACCAGAGTAGAATACAATAAAGCGGTAACAAAATAATAATCCAGCTGCTGCTTCCTGCCTATTATTCTGATCAAACTGCGGACAGAGCGCATATCATGATCATAATGATTGATTTTTTCTTTAAACCAATCGTAATTGCAATGCTGAAGAGCCGGAATCCCTGTAAAAACGTTCGTCAATAATTCATCCCAGTGCCATACATCAACATCCGCCAAATACTTGGCTATCTCTTCCGCTTTATACTTGCCGCCTACCTCTACCAGGGAATTGAGATCCCCATGATGCCGCTGAATGACAAAAAATGCAGCGATAGGCAAGTAAGCCATGTTCTCATCTGCAATCCCCCTGACGTGCCCATATTCCCGCACCAAATAATAAGCGCAAAAAGCGCCTAAAGGGCTGTGTCTGGTTTCGGTATGGTTTTTCATACGCATTTTTTCTTCCTGATTCTGGATTTTTAAATAGGCTTGAAAGGATCGGGTGGATTTGCCCAGATCATGGACAAGTCCGACGATATAAGCAATATCTGCCAGCAGAGATTTGTCTATCATAAAATTTATTTGCAGATTACCAATCCAGTTGCGGGCGGTTTGCCCTACCGCTACCAGATGATCCTTCAATAATTTGTCGGGATGGGAAAAAAGCTGATCACATAAATACCACATTCTCATCCCCTACCTTTACTATCTTATCAATTTTGGCGCCAATGCCCGCAGCGTTCATATCGAACAATACAGTTTTATAATCCAAAACCTCCCGGTTGGCATTCATTCTGGTCGATACGATTTCCTTCGTGTAGCGCTGGTTTTCTGCAAATAGAAAAGTCTTTCCTTCGGCCTTTTGATTCTCTCCCAGGGGGAAGACCGAATCAACCTGCACATATTCCCCGGCCGCCACCGCCTGAGCTTCATACCTGCCTGCATAAGAAAACCCTGCCAACATCTGGGCACTGCCCAGATACAAAGTATAAGCAGTCTTGTGCTCCCGCAACATACCTTGTAGACGTTCCATCAGCCCCTCATCATCGTGACTGAAGAAAATTCGGTAACGGGCATCCTTTAAATACTCATACTTTATTTGGCTGCGCTGTTTAATGCGATTCAACATTGGCCCTGCGCTTTTAGTTTCTATAACGTTAATGCCGGTTCTGATTTTCTTTACCGGATTTACAATTTTTATCGCCACTCTAGTATTGTCCGGAGAAAAGAACTCCCAATAATTGTCCTTGTCTATTCCCAATATGGCCGCTACCATGCCGATTACGGCCGTAGGCGGCGGGAAAGAAAAAGTCAACGGCGAAGCGGTGGTATGAAATTTTTTAAAATGACCATAATCACCCCATATATCAAAGACAATGACATCCACCTGAATCACATCCTCATCAAAACGTTAAAGGGCAACGCGCTGAATTCAACTCCCTCCCCGGCTTCGGCTAAGTCAAAGATCTCACCGTTTTTAATCAAAGTTGTCCGTGAATCCACAGCGTATTCCACCCGATCAATTTTCTTTCGCTGAGCCAGTAATATATTGATCAATTCGGTAACATCGATTTGCAACTGAGCAATATCCCGTAACTCTTCATCCCGTACCATTTCATCCTTTTTCTTCAAAGCAATGTACTTGTCCAGCTCACCGATATGATAATCCTTTTCTTTGTATATTACCCGGAATAATAATCTGGGCATTTGACCTACTTTAGAACGAGAAATAAGATTTTTAGTCCCTTTCCACATAGCTTCCAGCAGCAAATCTACGTCTTCCTTCTCCCGCAAAGCGGTATGAACCGCCGCATTTTCATTGATAATTCCATAAAAATTGATTAAAGAATAGGAAAGAAAATACTCCTCTCTGAAAGTTGACTGAGTTTTGGCCTTATCAGACGCGAAGGCTCCGGTGCCTTTGATATGCATCATGTTCACCGCATGCAGGGAGCGTCCCATCTTAAACTGAACCGGTCCAGTATAGGTCAAGCTGCCCGCTTCTCCTTTCTTCTTCTCCAATGGAATGGTAGCACCAAACAACCTTACATCAATACAGTTATGAAGCACATTCTTACCAATAATAGTCTTCATCTCCGCCACTGTCATCTTGCTTTTATCAAGTCGTCCGTTATCGTCAAATAAAAAATCTTCCGCACGCAGTTTTGCATCCTGGAGATTATCGCTTTCGTCACGAATTTCCCGCACAAATATTTCGTGGCCTTTCGTTTCATAGAGATAATCCCGTATCGTTCTTTTTAAACGAACATCGGTTACTATATTGATCCCGGTTTCCTCATCCATCCGCGGTTTATTATCGTCCATAGGATCACCATTGGGATTAGCGTCGGTAACATCATATAAAAATAGAAGTTCAGATCTGTTCATCTATTCATCCTCCTTCTTAACTTTAAAATATGGAATGTCTTCTTTGTTCCGAGCATCATTTAAATTCATGCCCAGTACAAAATAAAAATTAATTTCGTCCAACGATAAACCCCAATGATTACCGGCTTTTAAATAATACAAACTGGCAGTTTTCTCCAATTGCCTATAATAATTCTTCCCATACTCTTCTAATTTTTGTTGTATTTTAGACAATAAGGCTTTTACATCCGCTTCTTTCATTTTTAGCCCTTTTAGCTGACTGCGAAACGGGGTAGATCCCCGATCAGTATTTTGGATAGCCAGCAGGTGCTGAGCCAATACACCGGTAAGAAATATAGCCTTTTTCGCATAACTATCTATGGTGGAATTGAACTCTTGGAAAAAACCGTCCACCCGAATCGCCAGGCTCTCTTCGGTTGTGTCAATTCCACTTACATTTATATTGTCCGTCAACATTAAATCACCCCCCATACTTTTCAATACCCCCAGTTCGCTTAGGAACAGCAGACAGATAAAAGCCTGCAATACATCAATTTTCATATAGCGGTTGTCATTGAAAAGACCTCTTAACCGGTCCATAATCAATTCCAAAATATACTGTTGGTCAACTTTATCATTTTTAAAAGTCTTATCCACAATCTCCAGAAATCCTTTTATCGTAGGAAACAGCCGACGCAGTACTCCATAATTAAACTGAATGTCCTGAATCAATTTGGCGCTGAATTTGTGATCTTTAAAAACGACATGATTTTCCACCCCGGCTTTGGCGGCAAACAAAGTTTGCAAGCGGGAGGGCAGGATATCTTCCATCAATAATAAAATAACAAATTTGTTGCTCTGCTTCTGGAAAAACAAGAATTTCAACGATACCGTATCATTCACATCCTGCAAAGCGCTTAGAATATCGTCTTCATCCCCTGATATTCGTTGGGCTTGAGACAGAGATACTTTCCCTTCGCTTTCCCGGCGAAAGCTATCATAGATATTCATAATTTCGTCTAATGCCACAGGATCGTTATAAACCGTTTCAGGAATCAAGTAATATCGCAATCCGGCGAATCGAAAACCCAGCAATTCCTGCATGTAAGCCGCTCCTTCATTTAGCTGCAGCAAACATTCAAAACAGAGCGGGAAATTCTTATACCCATTTTCTTTTTTCATGCCTCCGGCAATATACCCCGGCTTGTCCAAAGAATAAAAAGTGATCGGCGAGGCATTGCCAAAGACTTTCCCTGTATTATGGCACAAACAGCAGACTCCATGGCTGGATACCTCATTATATTTCTCCTGACTGAATTCCAGCAAATAGGTTGAAAAGTCATTAATATCACCCAGGTACTTTTTCTCTCCCCCCTGATTAAAAACCAGAGTGACGAAGCCCCCGTCCTCGTACTGCATCCGCAGCTTGACCAGATCATATTCAATACTATCCTTGGCATTGATGAAAGCGTTATACAGATTCTGAAAGCACGCGCTATTTTTAAGCCATTGTGCGTGTTCTCTTTTTAAACGGTCAAACCACTTCTCAATTCGGTTTTCAAAAGTCTTCCTAACGTCATCTTCTTTGCTTCCGGCTATCCTGGCAGTGGGCATATAATGAGCCCCTTGGGAGCCCTTTTCTCGGTATAAATATTTTAAGGTCTTTTTCTTATCCCAGTCTTCGATGCTTACATCCTTATACCGCAGCCCGGCTTCCGTTTCCTCAAAGTTGATAGCATAAACCTTGGCGTAATTCCCTCCTTTGTTGACCTCATCCAGTAATATCTCAATCGAGTTATCTGCAGTATTGATGCCCTTTTGCTGAAAACTGTAAGCACCGATGTTGCGTAAAGCTTCAATCATAGTTTCACCTCCTTGAATAAATTCCCTTGCATACAATTACATAACTCTGACCAGCTCCCATACCACCCAGGGATCATCCCTTTGTTCCTGAACACCTCTGCGATCTATCAGTGCCACATAACATTCTTCCAGGCCATCTTTTTCCAGAGTGGTTCCCGCACGTTGAATAATAAACTGCAGAGCGGTGGTGCCACCAGTCAGATTCACCACACACGGGTTATAACCTAATGAATCCAGCAGTTCTACAACCTTTAGATTGGCCTGGTCAGATCATCAACATGTACTATATCTACAGAACCATGATATCCGGCACGCCGAATAATGCCATTATGGCGTTTGATTGTCTTCATTACCGGAGCATCCTAGCCTCCTGCGGTTATCATGGAAACCTTCATTCCACCACCTCCCAGCACCCAAATCCTTGAGAATTCTTCGATCCTAGCCCGGTATCATAAGCAGCCTGAATCAACTCCGGATTGCCCTTCAGCCGGTAAATCCCCGCGTAAGCCTTGATATAAAAGTCCTTATAATTGATGATCCGGGCAAACTTGGCTTCCTGGTTGCCATTGGGAATAACCCGAAAGTCTTTATTTTCCGGCAGATCTCCATGCATAATCTGATATTTTTTCAGAAGATTGTTCCGTACCAAGGGGCCGAAATCTTGTTGCCAGGGAGAGAAATACTCGGTTCGTTTTTTGCCCCCCTCCATCACCGTCCTATGGGCAACCACAGGTGATAACATCTTGATCTTGATCGAATCCGTCGGGTCTAGCTTTTTATGTACGGATATGCTTTTTATTTCTACCGGATTGTCCCCCAAAAATAATTCCTCCGACCTGATCAATGTCTCCGCCATATCCGTAATAAACTTTTCAACTCCCGCAGACACTACCAGGGTAACCGGGGATGAAAAGGCTATCATCCCTGCATTTTTTAGGATTCTGAATTTGCCCAATAGCCGAGAGAATGTAAAAAGTTTAAATGTTTTATTGGCCAATTGATAACCGGTTTCATGCAGGAAACTGCGATAGTCCTTATCTGTCAGGTTCTTATAGAGAAATCCTTGCACAATATGGTTATAATGAATAGGCAAGATCACTTCATGGGCAACATGGAATTCAAGCGTAATCCTCAAGTCTTTTCACCTTTCTTTTCGCACAGCTTCGTTCTGTTTTATAAAACTTCTACAATATGCAATTATTTCCTACCCAGTTTTTAGAAATAAATAAATATTCTTAATCCAATTGTTCGTTAGGCCTTGGATATTCCTTGTAGGTTCTTGGTATAAGACAAAAAAATAAACACCCCTGCTAGGAGTGCCACAAATACTAAAATGCCTTTAAATTTTTATTTATCAGCACATATTTCTTGTTCTTTCGCCAAGAGGCCGGCTAAAATCCGCACCATTTCGCCACCAACAACCAGCTCGGGGTTTAAATCCGCCAGAGGTACCATGACAAATGCACGCTGATCCATTCTGGGATGCGGCACCTGCAAATCGGGCTCGTTAATGGTTTGATCCCCATACAGCAAGATATCCAAATCCACGGTGCGGGGACCCCAGCGAATCACCCGCACCCGGCCTAGGTCGTTCTCGATTTGCTGTAAACCGTCCAGCAGCTGCCGGGGGGTTAAAGTGGTTCTCACTTCGGCCACGGTATTAATAAAGTAATCCTGATCGATATAACCCACCGGAGCAGTCCGGTAAAGGGGTGCTACAGCTTTCACCGTCAGATAAGGCATTTCATCCAACCGCTTAAGCGCCTCGACAATGTTCGCACGGCTGTCGCCAATGTTGGAACCTAGTCCAATGTAGCAACGCACCGGCGGTGCATTCACTGCACGCTCACCTCCTCTGCTTGGGAACGGACAATTTCCACGGCCATATAGCTAAATTGCCCCGGTACGGGGGCAGCAGGCTTTTTAACCCGCACCAACACCTGCCGCACGGCAAATTGCTGCAGTAATTTGCCGGCAATTTGCTCAGCCACCGTCTCAATTAATTTACTTGGCACGCCGGTTACCACCTGACGCACTATCTCGTACACATCGGCATAGCTTACTGTTTTGCCGGGGTCATCACTTTCCCCCGCTATACGCAAATTCAATGTAAGTTCCACGTCTACCACGAACTGCTGACCCAACTCCCTTTCTTGAGGCAATACACCGTGGTATCCGTAAAATGCCATGTCACTTATTACTATTTTATCCAGGTAAAACACCGCCTTCCGTGAATAGCAGCTCGTACCATTCAATTAACGTACCACTGCATCGGTCATCCGGGTAACCCTAACCATTTCCTTGACATCATGAACCCGAACGATATCCGCTCCATTGGCTATACCCAAAGCAACGGTGGCACCGGTGCCCTCTACCCGCCGGTCAAAAGGTAGATCCAGGACTTTACCGATCATGGATTTTCGAGAAGTGCCCAGCATTACGGGCAGCCCCAAACAATCCAGCTCTCTCAAGCGGCGTAGTATCTCAAGGTTTTGCTCTGCTGTCTTGCCCAAACCGATACCGGGGTCAATGATTATATTTTCCCTGGCTATCCCGGCCTGCTCCGCCATAGCTATGCTCTCCCGGAGAAATTGCACCATATCGCCCATCAAATCGCGGTAAGCAGTATTATGCCGGTTGTGCATCAGCACCAAAGGTACCTGGTATTCAGCCACCACGGAGGCCATATCACGATCCGCCCGGAGCGCCCACTGATCGTTAATTATATGGGCACCCACCTCCAAGGCACGCCGGGCCACCAACGCTTTAGTGGTATCTATACTGATGGGCACGCTGATTTCACGCACCAGCACCTCCAGTACAGGTATTACCCGGTCCAGTTCCTCTTCCACGCTAACCGGCGTATAACCTGGGCGGGTGGATTCGCCGCCCAGGTCTATAATATCCGCGCCGTCATCCACTAAGTGGCGGGCCCAAGCCAAGGCAGCATCAATATTATTATGCCTACCCCCATCGGAAAAAGAATCCGGCGTAACATTAAGAATGCCCATCACCAGCGTCCTTTCCCCCAGGGGGAGTTTTTTGTCCCGGCAGGTTAGCTCCCTGGGCGGGCGACCGCCCAAGTTATTGATTAATTCCTCCAACCGGTCGGCTAAAACGGCCAGCTGGAAGGGCTGCATGCGCAGTTTTTTTATAACCTCCCGGTACTGTTTTTCAGTACCCATCAGCAGTACATCGGTTTTTTCCACAGATGAGTCTACCGTTCCCCTGGCAATAGCGGCATCAGCACCTTTGCCAAGCATTTCCTGTTTAATTATGTTAGCCTGTCTGGGCGCCAAATCATATATTTTTATCAACCGGTGCAGCGCTTTAGGTGACATAACAGCGCCACCGGTTGTATCAACACCTATTTTTTTAAATTCCTCCATTATCCCGTTCCGGTTCGAAACCACCAAGTTATGCATATTAAACGGCACTTATGATTCCCCCACATTTTTATGTAAACTATACTGATTATTATGATTCTCCAAGGCCCGACCTAATATAAAAGTGCACCGGCAGTTTCCATACGACTGATTTTATAACATTCGTCCCTGGCAGCACAGCGGCTGCAGGGGCGGGCTAAATCATCGGCCCGGCAGATATAACGACCTAGAGGGCCGGCTTCTGTGCCACCGGTACGGTGCTCACAAATAGCCCTAGAGATAATCCTTTGCTCGGCATTATTAAATCCGGTCCGGTCCAACACCTCACCCGCCATTCGAGCACCTGCGGCGGCATGGTTTTCGCCGGTTTCATATTCTACCCAGCGAGCCATGTCATGCAACAAACCGGCGGCATAAATTATCTCTTTAACTTGCATTAGCATGCCCGGCATACTTTTGACTGTCACGCCGTCTTTAAAGCCTGGATCGTCAAATATTTTAAGTAAGGGACGACGGTTCCCCGATATACCAATGGTTGCCACATCACCAATAAAGCATTCTTCCAGCACAATCATATAAGTGATCCGGGCTACATCCAGCATATGTTGTAAATCATGCCGGCAAAAGCACCTGTTTAGCTCGCAAATGGCATTGCGCTCGACACATTCTACATACCAGGGGTCATTTAATATACGGTTCACCCTGCGCAAAAGATTCACTCCTGTTACTCTTTTTACAACCAGTACATTGTATGGCACCGGCTTCTCAAACAAAAAAGGATTAACCCTATTTTTGTTATAAATTCTAACTTTCCTGTCTATTTCTGCCGGCCTGCTTTCTCATGTATCCCCCCCCATAGGGACGACCTTCCTTACTTATCCTGGATACATCACTGCTTTGGCACTGGGGACAGGTCATTCCAGCACTGCGTGCCCCTACGCCACACGGCAATTCCCACTGGTAACCACAGTCAAAGCATTTAAAATAGCGAACCACAATTTCAAAATGCCCGCCCTCAACACGTATGGCTTTACCTTCCAACAGAGCTATAGCTACCTTGCCACGGGCGGAGGATAATATACGATGGTAAGTGGGCCTGGATATGCCCATTCTTTCAGCACAACCCTCCTGTTCCAAGCCAAGCAAATCTTTTAGTCTTATAGCTTCCAATTCTTCTACGGTCAGTTGAATAACCTCAAGTTCACTAACAGGTACCCCTGCAGGTTTAAAAAAAGTCATCTCGGGCATAAACTCAACCCGGCGACATTTAGGTGGTCTGGACATAATAATGCACTCCATTCATGTATTTAAGTGTTAAACTATATTCATGAGATTGTTCTGTTAAAAATAGTCTTTCTCCTGCCGGGTATTATTAAAATAACACATAAACAATCTTTTTGTTGTAATATGGGGAATAAAAAAGATCCCCAAGAGGGGATCTCATGTTTATTAGAACAGGCCCATCACTTGGCCGGTTTCAGTATCAACATCAATTCTCCGGTAAGCCGGGTCAGAGCCGGTACCTGGCATCAGGCTGATGGAACCGGCCATTGGGCAGAGGAATTTGGCACCGGCATAAATAAGAACGTCACGTATTGGCAATACCCAGTCCTTGGGTACGCCCTTAAGTGTGGGATCGTGGGTCAAACTCAAGTGAGTTTTCACCATCATGGTGGCAAAATCTTTATATTCTGGATTTTCTTCGAATGCCTTGGCTTTGGCTTCGGCATCCGGTGTCCAACTTACGCCGCCGGCACCATAAACTTCCTTGGCAATAAGATCCACTCTCTGGCGCAAGGGCATTTCCAACGGGTAGAGGTACTTGAAGTCAACTTTTTCGTTGCAAGCATCGATAACGGCATCGGCCAGTTCCAGAGCACCATCGCCACCCTTGAGCCAGTGCTCCGACCAAGCGCAGCGAGCTCCGGCTGCCTCGGCAGCGCGGCGCACCGCCATAATTTCGTCCTTGGTATCAGTGCTGAATGAGTTAATGCAAACCACTGGTTTAATACCGGATTTACGGACGGTATTGATGTGGTGCACCAGGTTCTCGCAGCCTTTTTCAACCAGCCCGACGTTCTCCTTAACATATTCCTCCGGCAGCGGGCGACCGGCGACAACTTTGGGGCCGCCACCATGCATTTTGAGCGCCCGGATGGTGGTAGTAAGCACGGAAACGTTGGGAATGTGCCCGCTGAAGCGGCATTTGACGTTCCAGAATTTCTCAAAGCCGATGTCGGCAGCAAATCCACTTTCCGTAACATGGTAGTCAAACATCTTCAAACCAATACGGTCGGCAATGATAGAGGACTGGCCGATAGCAATATTGGCAAATGGGCCGGCATGCACCAGTACTGGCTGATATTCGGCCGTGCTCATCAGCGTCGGGTTAATGGCATTGCGCATGAAAGCAGTCATAGCACCGGCCACTTCCAGATCAGCGGTAGTTACCGGATTACCTTTCTTGTCATAAGCCACAATAATCTTGCCGATACGCTCCCGCATGTCTTTTAAATCCCGGGCTACAGCGAGGATGGCCATAATCTCGGAACTCACGGCAATATTGAATTTAGACTGCATCATATAGCCGTCCATCCTGCCACCGATGCCGATAATGATATTACGCAGAGCCTGGGCACAGAAGTCAATGACCCAGCCGATTTCCACCCGGGTGGGATCGACATCAAGTCGGCGCAGGTTCCGCTTGGCCAGCTCGGCATCATCATAGTTTCTTTCGTGCTGCATTCTGGCAGTGAGGGCCACCATGGCCAAGTTGTGAGCGTTCATAATATCGTTCAAGTCACCGGTTAGGCCAAGAGAGAACTCGGTCATGGGGATGGCCAGCGCGTTGCCACCGCCGGCTGCAGTACCCTTAATGTTCATGGTGGGGCCACCAGAGGGCTGGCGGATAGCTGCGCCAACGTTCATGCCACGTTTGCCGAGACCTTCCGTTATGCCCATGGTTGTGGTTGTTTTCCCTTCTCCCAGCGGAGTAGGAGTAACGGCGGTAACTTCAATGAACTTGCCGTCCGGCTTGTCTTTCAGACGGTCAATAATCTTCATAAAGTCCAGCTTGCAAATTCTGCCGAAAGGAATCACTTCATCCTTTTGTAAGCCTAGTTTCTCCTGCCATTCGTATGGCATAGGCATATTTTTCTCCGCCAGTTCGGCGATTTCGTAGTCCTTTAATTTAGTTGCATCATATGGCAATTTTCAGCTCTCCTCTCGATTATCCTTTTATAACCCCAATGTTTAAATGGCTACTTGTCCCCTATTTAGCCCCCTTTACTAAGGTTCTATTTTTGAATTTGTATTAAATGGCCAAGTCACAATACATTGGCTGTATTAATTAGAATGTAACAAAAGTTGTTGTTTTTTAGATTGTTAAAAAATAAATAAAATTATTCTATTTATCATGAGTTATCCGCTGTAGGAACTTGTCGGCCTGTATGATAAACCGTTCGTGGGTTCCCCGCCCAACCATCCGCATATCATCGTAGGCCTGCACATCAAAAACCAGCCGCCGTCCATCTATCTGCAACAGCTTGGATTGTGCTCTAACATTGCCACCTACAGGAGTGGCGGCTACATGCTCCACATCCACCTTGATACCCACTGTAGTATAGCCTTCGGGCAGCAAAGGATCCACAGAACTTAATGCTGCTTTTTCCATTAGCCCAATCATGGCGGGAGTGGCAAACACACTGATACCGCCGCTTCCGTAAGCAATAGCGGTATTAGTTTCATTAACCTCTACTTGAGCCGTACCAATTAAGCCCGGCATAATACCATCAGTTAAGGACATCAGCGTCACCTCAACTTTGTCACTTAGTTTAATAACCCAATTAATATGCCGCCATTTACATGGGACATATTCTACATAGTTTAACAATTTTCCTGCTAAATCGACATTTTTCTTATTTACCAATTTTTGCATTGGACCTTTATTTTTAATAAAAAAAGCAGCTCTTGGCTGCTTTTTATTCATAAATCCATTTATCCAATGCTCTTTTGTATTCAATAATTTCCCCCGGCGCAAAAAAAAGTCCTAATTCCCTGGCCGCACTTTCAAGAGAATCCGAACTGTGCACCACATTGCGGCCAATATCCATGCCAAAGTCGCCACGGATCGTTCCCAGGGCAGCCGCCAGCGGGTTAGTTGCCCCCATCATTTCCCGTACCGTGCCTACTACGTCTTTGCCTTCCAGCACCATAGCAACCACCGGACCGGAAGTGATGTACTCCACCAGGGACTCAAAAAACGGCTTGCCCCTGTGTTCCTCGTAATGATGCTCAGCCAGTTCTCTGGGGATCTGTAGCATTTTTAGACCTACAATCATCAACCCTTTTTTTTCAAAACGGGACATAATTTCCCCTACCAGATTTCTTTGCACGCCATCTGGTTTAACCATAACGTAAGTCCGTTCCAACAACATAAACCTCCCTAAGCTTTATTGGCTTCGATACCGGATTCTTTCATAATGCTCGCGAATTCCTCTGCTTCGAGAGTTTCCTTTTCCATTAACTTGTGGGCAATTTTATGCAATATTGCAATATGTTTATTAAGTAAATCCTTGGCTAGCTTATAATTTCTTTCAATAGTACCCCGAACTTCCCGGTCAATGGCCCCGGCCACCTCTTCACCATAATTACGGTCCCGGGCAATGTCCCGGCCTAAAAACACTGCTTCCTGCTTGTGCCCAAAGGTCATGGGACCCAAGGCATCACTCATGCCGTATTCCATTACCATTTTGCGCACTAGATCTGTAGAGCGCTCCAGGTCATTTTGAGCACCTGTACTAATTTCTCTTAATACCAAATCCTCGGCCACCCGACCACCCAGAAGCATGGTCACCTGGTCTAATAGCTGCGATCTGGTCATATAATAACGGTCTTCCTTGGGTAACAACAAAGTATACCCGCCGGCCCGCCCCCGGGGTATAATAGAAACCTTATGCACCGGATCAGTATGCGGCAACAGATAACCTACCACAGCGTGGCCGGCCTCATGATAAGAAACCAATTTTTTCTCATATTCACTGATAACACGTGATTTTTTCTCAGGGCCGGCAATGACCCGCTCAATGGAATCTTCCAGCTCGCTTTGGCCGATATCCTTTCTGTTACGGCGGGCTGCCAGCAGCGCAGCCTCGTTCAATAAATTTGCCAGGTCGGCACCGGTAAAGCCGGGTGTACGCCGGGCCAATATATCAATATCCACACCAGGATCCAGCGGTTTGCCCCGGGCATGTACCAATAATATTTCTTTCCTGCCGTTGATATCCGGAATACCCACTACTACCTCGCGGTCGAAGCGCCCCGGCCTTAGCAAGGCCGGATCTAATATGTCGGGCCTGTTGGTGGCGGCGATGATAATAATAGCTTCATTAGCATCAAAACCGTCCATTTCCACCAGCAGCTGATTCAAGGTCTGTTCCCTTTCATCGTGACCGCCGCCGAGACCGGCACCCCGCTGGCGACCTACAGCATCAATTTCATCTATAAATACAATACAGGGGGAATTCTTTTTGGCTTGCTCAAATAAGTCCCTTACCCTTGATGCGCCAACCCCCACAAACATTTCCACAAAATCCGAACCACTAATACTAAAGAAAGGTGTCCCCGCTTCACCGGCCACAGCACGAGCCAATAGCGTCTTACCCGTGCCGGGAGGGCCAAACAACAATACTCCTTTGGGTATGCGGGCTCCCAGTTCATTAAATTTTTTAGGGTTTTTTAGAAATTCTACAACTTCTTCCAACTCTTCCTTAACCTCATCCGCACCCGCCACATCAGCAAAGGTAACCTTTTTTTTATCGTCGGAATGCAGTTTCGCCCGGCTTTTACCAAATGACATGACACGGTTGCCCCCGCCCTGGGTCTGCTGCATAAGAAAGAAAAATAATAAAACAAAAATTAAAATAGGTAAAAGGGTAGTTAACAGGCCGGCCCACCAGCTAGGTTTAGGCGGTTCCTTTACATTATATTTGACACCCTTATCTTGTAAAATACTTTCTACCTTTTCGGCACCCGGTACGGTTCCCCGTACTTGAAACTGCGTGCCGTTAGACTGTTCACCGGTAATCAGCGTAGTATAATCATCCGGCTGGATGGTCACCTGCTTTATATTATCTTTACCTAAGGCAGCGTAAAACTCATCAAAGCGCATTTCTTTAATAACTGTTGTATTCTGGGTGTTCCATTTAATTAAAGCAATGGTAACAAGTACAATAAGTAAATATATACTAAGATTTTTAATCACCTTATTCAAATAAGCCACTCCTCTCAGTGACGGTGATATTCAGTCAATAAATTTCATTTTAACAAATAAAGAAATTATTATCAATATAAGCGGCATATTATCCTTTACATATTATCTTGTCACAAAACTATTATTAGTAATCTATTATATGTAACCGCAAACAATTCACCGTATTGTCAGTTACCTTCCATTTTCCCCCCGGGCGCATACCCACCACCCATACAATATCATTTCCGGATACCACCAAAGGGATGCAGTCCCTTTGATAGCGGGGAATCTTATGGTCTATAAAAAACTTTTTTAACTTCACAGTGCCATCCAAACCCAAAGGAGCAAAACGATCACCAGATAACCGACGACGCACTATTAAAGGGGCGGCTAAAAGGTCATAATCAAAGTAACCTTGCCCTGAACCAAAACCGTATGACTCCATGGTCCCATCAACAGGTAATATTTCAGCGCCTATAGATAAACCCAGCTCGGGAACATAAGTAATACCCGGCACCTTTAAAAGGTACTGATAAAAGGGGATATCTTTATTTTTCCGGTCAAGAGTGAACTCAATCATATCATAATTCTTTTTAAACGTTACTCCCTTTGGCAAATCAATTTGTCTATAACCACCTCCACCATTTATTATTACCATAACTTGTTCGACATGCCGGTAATTTAAATCTGCTTGAACGCCGCAAATTTCCGTCCAAGCCCGGCGTATAACCCTGCGCAGCAACGCTTGTGGAACAACCGACAGCCTTCCTGCATCAAGGCATAGGGCATTACCGGCAGATGAAATCCTAGCGCGAAAAAAAACCTCCTCTGCCTGGTGTTCCAGGTAATCGTCTTCGTCCCTGCAAATTTCGGCTAACCGATTTAAAGAATCCACAAAATTGGGATTATACTTTTTTTCTAAAACAGGTAGTAATTCCAGTCTAACCTGGTTGCGCATATACTCGGTCTTTAGGTTGCTGGAATCCAGCCTGGTAACCAGGTCATGGCGCCGGCAATAATCCTCAATTTGCCGGCGTCTTACAGCCAATAACGGGCGAATATAAAAATCATCTCTTACAGGCAGCATGCCTGTAAGCCCGCTCGTACCGGTACCCCTTAACATATGCAACAATATGGTTTCAGCCTGGTCATCGGCATGATGACCTAACGCTACCCGGGACGCACCCGTCTTTACGGCCACTTCGCCCAAAAAGCTATACCGAACTTCACGGGCCCCCACCTGGTGAGAAATACCGTGTGTATAGCTGTACGCAGATACATCTCGGGATTCAACAAAAGCGGCCAATTTGAGCTGCCGGGCTGCATCTAAAACAAACTGTGCGTCAGCATCTGCCTCGGCACCACGAAACTGGTGATTTAAATGAGCCACTACCAGCTTTATACCCAGGGGTTCCCGCAATCTGTAAAGGATATGCAATAGGGTCATAGAATCCGGTCCCCCAGATACACCCACCACTACTGTTTCACCTTTATTAACCATATTGTATTTTTTTATTTGTTCTTCAACCAACTGAATTAAAGACATACTTTCACCCACATTATTCCTATTTTTTTAACTTCCACACCGCAAAAAAATTTCCTCCTTATATTATTTTTTTCTAAATACAATATATAATATTGCTGACAAAACAAATAAAGCGTGCTATCTAATTAACCCAAATGCACGCTTCCTTTAATCTAATTTATTAGCTTATTTATTAATCATTAATGCATGCAGGACTTCACCCGCGCGACAAATACGGTCATATCATCCTCCACCTGCCGCCGCCCCTCGCCGTTGCCGCTTAAAGCCAAACGCAATATCAACTCCGCCACCTCCTGAGCCGGTAAATCAACGATTTCCTTGAGCACGGAAGCTATCCATTCTTCATTTTCTGCTGTATAAGGGTAAGCATTGCTAACTCCGTCTGTAACCATAACTAACATATCACCGCTATCCATTTCTCCCTGCATAGAGAAAATATTTATATCATCCACAATACCTACCGGCAATGAGCCGGCCTGAATAACCTGCACCTTGTTTTGGCGCACCAAAAAGCTAGGTGGTGCACCAATTTTCAAGAGTTCTATTTCACCGCTGTACAGATTTACCACACACATATCCACTGTGGCAAAGTTATCTTCATCAGGGCAATTGTGCATCATAACCGAATTTACCATTCGTATAGCCAGGTCCCTGCTATATCCTGCTTTTATCAACTGTTGTAGCAACGATAGCGTTTTTTTACTTTCTGATGCAGCCACTGCCCCGGAGCCCATACCATCGCTAATGAAAATAACCAGCTGTCCATCATTTAAATGCATTACCGCATAATTATCGCCTGATATATCATTGCCTTTAGCAGTACAACCGGCTAATCCAAGGCCCAATTGATAGACCGCATCAGGATAAAGTCGAAAAGTGCAAAAATCCTCGTTTTGCCAGTTAATACAATCCGTACAGGAGGTAAATAGTTTTTCCTCCGTCAATTGATTCAAAAAGGGAACCACATCATAAACACATCTTCTTTTTCCAGTACAAGCCGGCATAGCTACTTCCACTTCGCATCCTCGCACACAAGGGTACAACGTCAAGTCTGCAATAGGAATACCGGATTGTTTTAGACTTTGCTTTAAATATTCTGCACGCCGCAACCAAGTATCGCTCCCCGACTCTAATTCCCGGGCTAAATTTTCAATTACCCCACGCATACCGCGTAACTGCACGGATACCAGTTCACGGCTCTCTTGGAGCCTCTGCCCCAGGAATTGCCGCATGCGCCATAATTGATAGCAACAGGTAATACCCATAACCAATTCCCGTGGCCTTGAACAACGCCGGCGCAAATGGTTGTCCAGATCCTCTACCGTCACCAACCCATTGCTTTGGGCAGCCGCAAAGCAACTTTCCATATGCAAAAGAGTAGATTGTAATTCTCTTTCCCAACATATCTTATTTAATACGCATTCATTACATACCATGTTTTTAATTTCCTTAATCGAGGACTGCCATTGTGTATCTTTCCCATGGGATTCCAGCGAACCGCTAACCTGGTCATAAGTGCAGGAAACTTCTTCAAATACCGCCCCCCAACGTTTAAACCGATCTTTAATACATTCCTTATCACCATCTGCCGGCTGATTCATGGCTACCCAGGGACCGGCTACCGGCATATTTTTTTGTACAGCTGTGAACACTATTTCAGGCAGTAATAAAAATACCAGCCCGGCCAGTGTAGTTTCCAGCATCAGTCCTGCTATATCCCGTCCACTGCCCAGGTAAACGATAAGCAAGGTGCTCCCTAATAAAAAACCGGCCACAACCCCTATTCGCTTCATACCACGGCACAAGCCGCCCAAAAAACCGGCAAAGGCAAATGCCCCTAACGCTGCCGGTGAAACAGTAAATACAAGACCTGGCACCACTCCTACAATAGCCCCGATTGCGGCCCCCAGACCGGCACCACCAACATATCCCGCCACAAGCACAGTTAATGCAGCTAATATTCCACCCGGGCTAACCATCCCCCAATATACCTGCCCGGCAGCAGCGACTACGCTAAGTAATAGAATAATAAAACCAAAAGCTTGCTCACCGTTTACCTGATGACCAGTTATATTTCGGCGTAATCCCTCAAAGGCTGCCACATAAGACACTGCCAGCAACGCACCAAATATCGATTCAAAAAGCACTCTCACATAATCATATGTAGTAGGCCCGGTAATCGCTACATAGCCGGTGCCTGTGACCAGCAGCACCGCAAAAACCAACCCGCCCAGCCAAAAGCGAAACCCGGTTAAACGCGGCGGCAAGGTTGATGAAGCTATACAAACCGCTATCAGCACAACGATACGAACAGCCAACTCCAAACCGGCTACCACCGTAAATAGTCCCAGCACTGCTCCAATAAGCGCCGCCAATGCATACCCTCGATAAACTACAAAACCGGCCGCCACCAGCGCTACACCAAAAGGCAAAAGTTCACCCAATAAAAAAGCCCTGCCCAATAAAAAACCTGCCGTGAGAAGAACAAACAGTCCCGCTCCATCCCTCAGCCGCAACAAGGGAAAAATATGCAACCATCGGATTTTTGAGCAACCGGCATTATTATCATTATATTTATATTGTTCTTTATTTGACTGGCTACGCTGACGCGAGTATACTTCAGTTTTTGCCAACAACAAATCCACCCCTTTGCGCTATAATGTTATTTCCATTATATTACAAAAAGATGAATACAAAAGTAGTTTTTGGTACTTTATTCCATTTTTATTGCGACATTCCTCGCGCGTTCTAGGCAGTTTCCAATATTAATCCGTAAAGTATGTCCGCCTCACTCACCAATATACTGTCATGAGCCAAGCCATGCAGAATAATGCTCAATATGCAAGCACCGGCAGGAATAATATCGGCCCGCTGGGGCTGTAAACCAGGCAAATGAATTCTCTCATCAGTGGTTAAGCCACTTAATAACCGGTACAAATCATCAACAATGTCCGTGCACAAACGAAAACCATGTATTTTCTCCGAGCAGTATTCAGCCATCTCCTGGGCCATGGCCGCTAAGGTGGTAACTGTTCCGCCTACCCCAATTACCTCACCCGGGTTGTCTAACTGGACAGAGCGCAACGTGTCGCCAATGGCGTTTTTTATTTGCCCGCTTCCGTAACCACCCTCGGTCATCCGCACAGCTCCGATATTTGTACTGACAAACCGGGTTTCCCCGTCAGAGCGCCAGATAAATTCCGTGCTACCGCCTCCAATGTCAATTACCAGTGCATCCCTGACATCACCCAGTGCATTCGTCACACCCTGATAGCTCAGCCGGGCCTCCATAAAGCCAGACAGGACATTCAACTCCAACCCCGTAGCAGAACGTACCATAGCAGCAAAGCTATTCCTATTATCAGCGTCCCGCACCGCACTAGTAGCCGCCAGAACGATTTTTTGAGCACCGGCCTGCTGCGCTCGCTGCACAAACTCTACAATTACGGCTAGTGTCCTATCCATCGCGGCCGGCATCAGCCGTCCGCCCTGGATACCCTGCCCGAGGCGGGTAGTTTTTAAATCCTTTAATAACGGGCGCACTTTCCCTTCCAGGGAAACTTCCGCCACCATTAACCTAGTGGAATTTGTTCCCACATCCACTGCCGCAATCTTCATAAATTAAACACCTGCCCATGAATCTCGCTGATTTAAGTAATACAAAGAAGTCGGATAAAAAAAGCACCTCCATTCGGAAATGCTTTTTACCAAATAAATATTTATATAGCTTCTTATGACCTCCGATTGCCACGACCACCGCGCTTGGCATCGGCATTTCGGCGTAAACCCTGCTGTCTTTCTTCGCTATCCTTAAGATAACGGTTTAACTTTTCTTCGAATGAAACCTCGAATTTTTTACGAGGTGCCGGTCGACGTCTTGCTGTCTCTACCGTTTGTTTTATGGATAAACCTATTTTACCCTTGGGGTCTACGGAGATAACCTTCACTTTAACCAGATCATTTATTTTAAGGAAATCGTTAATGTCCTTTACATATTCCTCAGCTATTTCAGAAATATGAACTAACCCGACTTCCCCATCCGGCAACTCAACAAAGGCACCAAAATTTGTAATCCCAGTCACTTTTCCTTGGACAATTTTTCCTGCTTGCACTGGCATAAGTGTAAATATATCCTCCCATTACCGAATGGCATGATTAATTATATCAAAGCCACATAGCATGTCAAGCATTAATTAATCCTTTAGTTCATTCTCATCAGCCGGAATAGTAACTATCCTGGCCTCACCAGGCTTAACCAAACCCAACTTTTCCCTGGCCACCTGTTCAATATAATCATTAGACTGCATTCTCTCTAGTTGTTCATATAATTCAGCGTTCTTATTATGTAGATCTTGAATCTCTGTCTGCATAGCATCAAGGTTTCTCTGCATGCCATACAATTGATCAAAGCGTGAACCCAAAGAAAAAGAAATGTATAGCATAAACAAAGCAATTATAATAACAGGTAGCTTACTACGAGACAGGTTAAAATTCTTGCGGCGTTTAGCATCCTGACTAAACTCCCTATCGGAAAAATTGCTATTAACCATTATTTCCGCCCTCCTCACCAACCCCCCAAAACCCACTTGGCCATGACCGGAAACAACATCCCCCGCTACAAATGCATTACACACATTCTACGCCTGACCATCAATTCCTGCCTGTTAGCAGCTTTTTTCAAAATAAACCTGACAATGCACCACAAATTGCTCATTCTTAGCTAATTGCCGTGTCCGGCAGCACACAAAAAAAGCCGGTATTGTTTAACCGGCTTTTCTTTCTGATAATAAGCTTACGTATTCCTCACCTAATTTTGTAAGACTGCATATTTTACTCTTGCCCTCTGTAGAAACATCCACTAACCCCAAGGCATATAACTGCATAATCACATGATCAAGTACAGCCCTTTTAACGCGGGACAGTAAAGATAAATCTTCTTTATTCATATTTCCTTCACTAACCAGTGCTTCCAGCACCCGATCAGCCTCTTCAGGCAACCGATCACCTGCTTTAACCAAGTAATCTGCTAATGTTGTAGTACCAATCATTATATTTATTCCTCCCCCTTTATCTAACTATATTGTTAACATTTTTTTCTTAATTAATAAGTTTTATACTATAAAAATCTGGAAATAATATTACTAATCAATTAACAAAAGCAGGTGATCCCATGCACAAAAAAATCGCTTACTTCCTAATCGTTCTACTTTTAGCAAGCACCGGGGGGTATTATATTTATGAACAACAACGCACTAGACCGGCAGGCTTAATCAGGCTGCACATCATTGCCAATAGCAATACATTTTATGACCAAGCACTAAAATACCAGGTAAAAAATCGCATTGTCAGCGAGATGGCACCGGCCTTTAGCCAAGCTGTCGATATAAAGGCGGCCAGGCAGGTTGCCGACGCAAATATAGAGACTATCCGGAGCATAGCCGAAGAGGAAATACGGCGCAAAGGGTTTGATTATCCGGTACAGGTGATTCGTGGAGATTATTATTTCCCGGCCAAAAAGTACAGCATCCAGGGTGAAAATGGCATAAAATCTTTAACTTTGCCCCCGGGACGCTACGAAGCAGTGCGAGTAATCATAGGTTCAGGTGAAGGTGCTAACTGGTGGTGCGTGCTTTATCCACCGTTATGCTTTGTAAATTTACAGCAGGCCGCTCCACCCGTAATATTACCGACTGCGTCCGCAGCACAAGAACAGAGCATCAAAAAAATAACTGAAAGCATACCGGAAAGCAGCGGAAAACCCCATATAAAATATCGTTTTAGGGTGTTCGAGCTATTAAAAAAGACCCTCGATTTGAGGGTCAGGCTTTAACTTTACTAAACCATTGCATTACTTTTTTCGTTTAATTATGTTAACAATTCCGGCACACCATTTTTTCCACCGGTGGTATAATAACTTTATGGGGGCAGGCACCAAACTTTTTACTATATTAGTCGTTATGTGGAATATTTTTCGAAATAATAAACCGACCATTTTAAAGGGCCAGGTCAAAATAATATACAGCATACGGATGGGGAAAAACAATATGGTCACTAGCCGGTTAATTAACAAAATCAGCAATTCTACTGTTTTTATGACTAAATTCCTCATCCAATTCCGGCTAAGGCGGAAATAGCTTAACGCACCTATACCCAACCCCAGGAGCACAAAAAAACGAACTTCACCCTGATTATAACTAAATAATAAAGCGTATACCAGCATAGTTGCACAGATCCAGTATATGACATCGCCCAGCAATGTACCCATTTTTTTCAATCTTAAAATCTGACCGATACCGGCATAAACATCATATAAAAATCCGGCCAGCGCCCCGGTCAATATAGTATATAAAAAAACCATGAACTGGCTGGTTACCGGGTCTGCCAAAACAATTACCTCCAAATGCCAGCCCGACAGCCTCCGACGGGTATTTTACTTGAAAATCCTGTTCAGCATGCCCTTGCCCCGGAGACTCCCGGCGCTTTTATTATCTATAAACTCCATAGCGTAGATTCGCCCTTCAACAATCAAATTACCATTTTCCAAATTCAACTGGGTAATGTGCAAACCTTCACCCCGCAGGGTAAGAAAACCCATATTGGTAACCAGGCCAATCTCCTTTTCGTTGAAATTCCCTACATGCTCCACCCCGTCAACCAATAAGTGTTTACGTTCGGTTAAAGAAATCCGGTTGATACAACCTTTAGGCTCCATATTGTTTTCACCTCCATGGCCACGGGTAAACCCTTGGTTTTATATTTATGCCGGTAATTCATCATTATGCAAAAAAAAGTGATCCGTTCCGGATCACCCTTTTAATCCCAAAGCTTTTGAATGTCCACATCCCGATAATAGAATTTAATGATCTCCTGAGGGGTTTTACCTTCTGAGGCCAATTTATTCGCTCCCCACTGGCACAGCCCTACACCGTGCCCAAAACCTTTGCCCTCCAACACCAGATTATTGCCCTGGACCTGAGCTCCGGTAATTAACATAGACCGCACTTTATCGCTGCCCAAAGCCAATCTCAAATCCGGGCCACTCACCGTGGCCGAACCAATCCGGATTTTAGTCGTCCTTCCCGAAGGCCCTCTTTCCACAATTTCCACGGCATTAATATTACCCGGGTCTGTTCCACTAATTTTTCGCACCGCAGCCTGCACTTGTTGTAGAGGCAATTCCACTCGCCAATGTTGATTCTCAGGCACAGTTTCCGCCAGGCACCCATCCCGCGCTCCGGCTTTAATATATGGTGTGGGCCCCTTGGTATAGGACAGCCCCTCTTGTGCCGTGGCGGAAATGCCCCCGTCACATGCCGAAAACCATCCCTTGACATAATCGCCGCGATAGGTAATAACCTGCCCCCTGGTGGAGGCCACGGCCTGGCGTACTTTATCGTTTATTCGCGAGGGATTATAAGCTTGAAACTCCTCAATGTCGGTAGATGCGTCCGTACCATGCAGTTTTTTCACCCGCTGTGCTTTTATATTTTCCATAGTGAAAGTGCGAGCCAATATTGCCTGGGCTGCCAAGGCGTTTTCCGGCCAACTTGGCTCCATCTCAGCTGCCACCACTCCGGCCAAGTATTCTTCCAGTTTTATATTCTTTTTAATGCCTTGTTCCTTTACGTACAGGCTAATGGTGGGTTCCCGGTTAGGAGCGCCAGGAACAGGCTCCACCGGCTTTTGCTGTGGATTTGTAGCACAGCCCCACAACAGTCCCATTAGTACTAGGGTTACCATCATTATTTTAACAATGCGCATTACCATCCCTCCCGTATTATTTTTTGCGGGATGATATTAAAATATGCGCTTACTATTTTTATTTATTGGGTCCCTAATGAAGTAATTTAAAGCAAAGCAAGTGGGGTCTGACCCCTAACAAAAAAAGGCCCCTTGGGACCTTTGGTAATAATAGGTACTTAACCCTCTTGCAAACGTATATCTTCCAAAATCAAATATAAATCAGCCGCTTGCTTGGCGGGTACAGTTTCTCGCACAGTGATTATCTTAATTTTTAAACGTCGCTGCCCGAAGCTAATTTCCACTACATCACCCGGCTGCACTTCATTTCCTGCTTTGGCCGCCCGGTCATTAATCTTTACCTGTTGCCGATCGCAAGCCTCCTTAGCTAACGTACGCCGCTTGATTATACGAGAAACCTTTAAAAATTTATCCAATCGCACTATATAACAACTCAGTTCAAATTATATTTTGGTGTTTATGATGAAACAGTTTCGCGTAATGCCTTACCTGCTTTAAATACAGGAACACGGGCGGCAGCAATACTAATTTCCTCCCCTGTTTGCGGGTTACGTCCCTTGCGAGCAGCCCTTTCCCTGATTTCAAAAGTACCGAAGCCTACCAGTTGCACCTTATCACCACTGGCCATAGCTTCCTCAATACTTGCCAGTACCGCAACCACAGCTTTTTCAGCGTCTTTTTTGGATAATCCGGACTTCTCTGCCACATTGGCAATCAGCTCTGTCTTATTCATAAATACCCCCCTCAAGAAATTTAACTTAATAATAACACAATTATCCACTAAGCTATTCGTATTCGCTATTTATTCAAAGGTTCCTTCCTAAAAATTTGATTTTTACTACATTTTTTCGCTCATTTTTCTTTATTTTTAGCTTTTTCCCATAGTTCATCCATCTCAGCTAGAGTCATGCTGGAAAGATTCACTCCTTTAAGGGAGGCTTCCCTTTCCATAAATTCAAATCTACGTATAAATTTATTGTTTGTGGCTAACAAGGCCACCTCGGGGTCAATCCCTGTCAACCTGGCTGTATTAACTACAGCAAATAATATATCTCCAGTCTCCAGCTCAATCTTATCCCTCCGCCCATTAACAAGCGCTTCCTTCCATTCTGCCAGTTCCTCATAAATTTTATCCAGCGCTCCATGATAGTCAGGCCAGTCAAAACCGACCCGGGCGGCCTTGGCCTGAATTTTATAAGAGCGTGATAGGGCCGGTAAGCCACGGGGTATCCCATCCAATAACGATTCTTTTTTTTCTGCACCACCCTCCTTTTCACTTTGCTTTATGATTTCCCAATTAGTAAGTACTTCATCGGTATTGTTAACCTTAACATTACCAAAAACATGCGGGTGACGGTGGATCATCTTTTGACTGATGCCTTGCACCACATCATTAATATCAAATAAGCCGTTTTCCCGTGCTATTTGAGCATGGAATACTATCTGTAGTAATAAGTCTCCCAGTTCTTCACAAATATTATACATATTTTCCTGCTGGATAGCCTCCAGTACTTCATAAGTTTCCTCCAGCAAATACCGGGTCAAAGTATGGTGGTCCTGTTCCCGGTCCCATGGACAACCACCCTCTCCCCGCAACCTACCCATAATATCCACTAGCGAGTCTAAGGGAAAATCAGCTTTCATTTTAGCAGCCGCGTGTCTGTTGGGAGGTACATATATACTGGTGAGATGATCCAACCAATCAAGGCGATCCATTTCAAACAGCGGCACATATTCAATCCTTTCTAAGCCCGGCACACCAGCCGCCCGGACAATAGCGACCTGGTGCTCTGCCGGATATGCTTCCAGCAAGGAAAGTTTAATATCAGCAGCTACCAAGCGGCTGTAAACCTGCATCACTACGATCCCCAGTGCCGGGTTCAATAAACGACCTTCCAACTGCAACCCATCGATAATCTGTATTCCCTGCACCGGGTCTACTTTCAATACAGCGTATAGCTCGTCCATAAAACTCATAGCCGGTAGTACTTCAATAGCTATACCCCTTTGCCCTGCACGGCGTATAATCATATCCACCGCTGTTTCAGCAACCAGCGGATGGCCGGGCACGGCGTATACCACCGACCCCTGCTCAGCGGCTACCAAAACATCATCCGAAATTTGCCGGTAGACATCTTCAAAGCTGTCCGCGTGCTCATAGTACTCATCGAACGTATCAAAGGCGATACCTTGCCCTTTAAGCCAATCAACTACGGGGTGCACCCCGGTGCGCAAGAAAAGACGCCGGGCACCCTTTAGCACCTCCAGGTTCACCGCAGGCAGAGAGTCCCGGCTACCGGGACCAAGCCCCACCACAATTACCTTGGCTTTCAATATTTAAAACCCCCTGAATAATAATCACCTTACTTTTATTCTTACCAATTACGCTGGCATTAACGGAAAATCCTCTCTCAACAAATAAAAAAATTACTACGCAATGACAAAAAAGAACGGCCCCCGTTGGGCCGTTATTGTTCCATTTGCTTGGCTAGAAAACCCGCCGCAGTTTCAGCCAGTTTTAATTCCAATTCTCCCATTTCCACATTTGGTTCACGAGTAGCTAGAATTACCGCGCCTATAGGGTCACCTTCAGAAATAATTGGCGCAATAACTTCCGCCTCATACTTACATTCGCCGTCCGCAATAATCATACAATCCAAGCAATGCGGGTCAGCTCCCGGGTTATTGATTACCACCGCCTTGCGCTCTTCCATAACCTTTTCTATAACCTTGCTTATTGGTTTATTTAAAAATTCCTTTTTTGGTGCTCCGGAAACAGCTATAATGGCATCCCGGTCAGCAATTAAGGATATGTGTCCTAGCGCCTCATGCAGCGAATCCGCGTATTCTTTGGCAAAATCGCCCAACTCTCCGATTGGCGAATATTTCTTTAATATGACTTCACCTTCACGATCAACAAAAATTTCCAATGGATCGCCTTCGCGGATTCTTAAGGTTCGTCTTATCTCTTTCGGTATCACTACCCTACCGAGATCGTCTATACGACGAACTATACCCGTTGCCTTCATGGGCAGCCCTTCCCTCCTTTACCAATGGATAATCAGGATAAAACTCTCTATGTTAGTATATAACCGGAGAGAAGTAATTATTCATTTTTTTCCAATACAAAGAAAATTATTTTTATGTTACCAGGAAATATCTATTCTTTTGTCGATTGGTTTTCCTTTACCGGGTTATCAGAGTCTTTGGATAAATTGTTTACTACTTTAGCCTTATTTCTGAGTTCCTGAATATATTCATATTCTTTCTGCATAACTTTCTCTTCTCGTAAGCTTGCAATTATTTGGCCCTTAACTTCATCCAGCGTATGTGTTTTAGCTGGGACAACCTTGTCCAAACGGATGATGTGATAACCAAAAGTTGTCTTGACCGGTTCTACAGTGTACTGCCCATCCTTCAATGCAAAAGCGGTATTTTCAAATTCCTCTACAAAACCGCTACCTTTACTAAAAGGTGGGTACTGGCCGCCATTATCTTTGCTTCCCATATCATCGCTGTACTGCTTGGCCAACTTGCCAAAGTCAGCACCGGCGGCCACCTTGTTTACAATTTGCAGCGCCAGCACTTTAGCATCCATGTCCGTACGGTTTTTACCACTGGAATAATCACCCACGCCAATTAAAATATGACTGACTTGCCGCTGTTCCGGTTCATTGTATTGGGCACCGTTCTTGGCAAAGTAATCTTTTATCTCGGTATCGGTTGGCTGAGGTACCTCGGAACTAATTTTTTCACCTAACTTGTTATAAGCCAGCTGTTTTTTTATAAAATCCTCCAGTTTGGGTTCATTTAACCCGTTGGCCACCAAATATTTTTTAAATTCAGCTTCGCTGCCCTGCCGTTTAATTCCCTCAATCGCTTCCTGTACTTCCTTATCCGTGGGCATTAAACCCAAACGATTAACTTCCGCCATAATCAAACGACTGTCAATTAGCTGATTTAATACCTCCTGGCGCAGCATTTCTTCAATTTCCTTGGCCTGTTCACCTTCCAGGTTATAACCTTGCTGAGCCAGATTATTTTTCGCGGCAGCCACTTCATTATCCAGTTCCTGGGATGTAATATTTTCTCCGTTCACAGTAGCCACTACTTGGTTGCCGCAGCCACCAAGAACAAGCATTGCCAGAGTAAGCATTAAGCTCATAAAAATTATACTATATTTACGCAAAATTAATCTCCTCCCCAATAGTAAGCCGCCTCAAAAATGGGCGGCATTAACTCACTTAATTATATAGTAAAGGAACGTTCTGAACAATAGCCGGGCCCAACATTAACATAAACTCAATTTATGCCATAAATGAGATCCACTAGTTTTTACATGCTTGCTAATTAAATTAATATTCTTTAATCGGTCAGCATTTTTAAAAACCTTTCCAATTCATCCAGTTGTTCGGCAGGTAAGCGGCCGGCCTCTCGAATTTTATAACGAATTTCAAATTCGCTGTCGTCATTGCTAAACTTTACTTTATTACGGTAATACTCTCCGACCTTTACCAGCTTTTCCCCTGTGAGAGAATGCCCCTTGGCAAAGGTCAGCCGGTAGAAACCCTGCTGCTTGTTAACCGATTTTATTTTTAAATGCCCGGCCATAACTCTAATCTGGGATATCCTTAGAAGATTTTGCACTGCCTGGGGCAAATCGCCAAAACGATCCACCAATTCCTCTTCCAAGTCGGCAATATTACCTGACCTTTGCAGAGAGGCCATACGCCTGTATACTTCTACCTTTTGATTGGAATCGGAAATAAACTCGTTAGGTATATAAGCCTCCACAGGGAGTTCTACCACGGTTTCCACCGGTTGTTCCTCGTTCTGCCCCCTAGCCTCACGCACCGCCTCCTCTAACAGCCTACAGTATAAATCAAAGCCCACCGCAGCAATATGGCCGTGCTGTTCCGCCCCCAGCAAGTTACCGGCACCTCTAATTTCCAGATCACGCATGGCAATTTTGTACCCAGAACCAAATTCGGTAAATTCTCTAATAGCAGATAGTCTCTTTTCGGCCACTTCGTTTAGAACCCGATCCTTACGAAAAGTAAAATAAGCATAGGCCAACCGGTTGGCCCGGCCCACCCGGCCACGCAACTGGTAAAGTTGAGCCAATCCAAAGTGGTTAGCTTCTCTAACAATTAGCGTATTAACATTTGTAATATCCAGGCCACTTTCTATAATGGTGGTACACACTAGCACATCATAGGCACCATCAATAAAGTCGAGCATAATTTGCTCTAACTCTTCTTCCCGCATTTGCCCATGGGCGATAATAATACGGGCTTCGGGCACTAATCCCCTGATCCACATGGCCACGTTGTCCAGGTCGGCCACCCGGTTATGTACATAGTACACCTGGCCATCACGTCCCAATTCCCGCCGGATGGCTTCCCGGATCAGCAGCGGGTCTTCCTCCAACACATAGGTTTGCACTGGAAACCTGTTTTCCGGCGGCGTCTCCAGCAAGCTGGTATCACGCACCCCCACCAGGGACATATGCAAAGTACGGGGGATAGGAGTAGCAGTCAACGTCAACACATCCACACTATTGCGTAATTTTTTTAGTTTTTCCTTATGCGTTACGCCGAAACGCTGTTCTTCGTCTACTACCAGCAAGCCAAGATCCTTAAAGACAATATCTTCCTGAACCAACCGGTGAGTGCCGATGATTATATCTATTCGCCCTTCTTTAAGATCCTGGACAATTTGACGTTGTTCCCTGGGCGTCCGAAAGCGGCTGAGCATCTCCACTGTAACCGGGTAACCCGCAAACCGCTCCCGAAAGGTATTATAATGCTGCTGGGCAAGAATGGTGGTTGGTACAAGCACGGCCACCTGTTTACTCTCCATTACCACCTTAAAAGCAGCCCGCAACGCCACTTCAGTTTTGCCATAGCCCACATCACCGCAAAGCAGTCGATCCATGGGGCGCGGATTTTCCATATCTTTTTTGGCATCACTAATGGCTCGCAGCTGATCCGGTGTTTCTTCATAAGGAAAGGTGTCTTCAAATTCCTTCTGCCATATTGTATCCGGTCCGAAAGCGTATCCCCGCACTGTTTCGCGTGCGGCATAAAGGGCCAAAAGCTCCTGGGCCATATCCCGCACCGCTTCCCGAACCCGGTTTTTGACCCTGTTCCATTCCGCGCCACCCAACCTGGAAAGTCGCGGGCTATCGACCTCGGCTCCAAGGTACTTTTGCAGAAGTGACACCTGGTCGGTGGGCACATATAGTTTATCCTCGCCGGCGTATTTGATTAGCAGGTACTCTTTGCGGATATCTCCAATATCCAGCGGTACAATACCCATGTAGCGGCCAATACCATGGTTTACGTGCACTACGTAGTCTCCCGCTTTTAAATCGGTAAACGGCTCCAACCGGTTGCCCGTCTCCCAAGATTGCTCACGTTTTTTACGCTTGCGCCGGCCAAATATTTCGCCCTCGGTGATCACCACCAACCGGGCATTTACCAGCTCAAAACCACCGGAAAGCTGTCCGTGACTTATCACCACATAACCGGGCTTGACCTCCGAGTCCAGAGATGATAAATAAAAAGCATCCACTCTTTCATCTCTAAGCGCGTCCAGCAAGTGACGACCCCGGTCCTGTCCCGTTACCAAAAGCACCACGGCGTTACCATTACGGCGCCACTGGCGTATCTCATCAGCCAGAATATTGGTGTGTCCCAGGAAGCTGTGCATGGACTTAGCCGCAAAATTAATTATGTTTTGCGGTCGAATAAACGGTGCCTGGCGGGGCATAAAAGAAAAATATACTGCCCGCCGGGCGGCGATACCTTCATATAATTCATCCCAACCAAGGTAACACTTGACCTGGCCGGGTAATACCTTACCTCTGGTAAGGAGATCCGCATATGTCTCGGCCCGCTCCCGCTGAATACTATGCACCACTTCCCTGATCTTAAGCGGTTCATCCATAAATAAAGGTGTTCCCTGCGGAAGATAGTCCAGTAAACTTATCGGCCGAGGGTAAAAATATGGTATAAATTGTTCCAATCCCAAAAAATAAACACCGTTATTAAGCATATCCAACAAATGGCCGAAATGTTCTTCGAAAAAGCCCAGCACTACTTGATCGGCAGATTTGGCCAGCTTGCGTTGAGTAGCCCGGTACTCTACCTGAATTGATCTATATGCCATGGCCCAGACATCCCTGCCGGCCACTATTTCCCGGGCAGGAGAAATAGCCAGATGATCAATTTTTTTATCTGAACGCTGTGATTCCACCTCAAATAGACGGATGGAGTCCACTTCGTCGTCGAAAAATTCCAATCGCGCGGGCATCTCGGAAGTCATAGGGAAAACATCTACAATCCCACCACGCATACTGAATTGCCCGGCCCTTTCAACTAAATCGACTCTTTCATAGCCCATGGCCACCAAGTTCCGACCCAGTTCACCGGTATCATGGCGGTTACCTACAGTCAACTTCAAACCGGCGCCTGCAAACACATTTGGCGGGCTTAACCGGCCCATCAGTGCCTCCACCGGTGCCACAATAATCATTGGCTCAGACCGGCACATGCCTTCCAACACGGCCAACCGGGCGGCCGTCACTTCCATACCGTGAGCCAGTACTTGATAGGGCAGTTGTTCATTAATAGGAAATTGCACCACTGTCATTTGTGGCAATAGTGCTGATAAATCATCCGCCACCTGCCCGGCTTCCACCTCACCCGGCGTGATCACCAGTGCAGTTGGATAACCGGCATCAACCAGTGCTGCGATTATTAGATTACGCTGGGCACCGGTCAGCCCGAATACCTGCTGCTGACTCCGGTTAGCAGAGAATCCCTTCACCAAGCCCGTATATTCCGTAGTGTCTTTAATTAATTTTAATAATCCTTGCATTAAGATCACCGACCGTAAAAAGGCATCACAAAAAAAGCTTTAGCGCCATTAGGCTAAAGCTCCAGCCTTATTCCTTCTAATTAAGTCTTGGAGAATAAAAAAAATAATCCTCGGAACCGTATATTTCTTCGCGGCAATCATCGCACAAGCCCGATGACATGCCACTTCCATTTTCAGGTTCTCTTATCATTATATCCCCCATGTTGTCACCAGTCAAGCCGTCCAAGTCAACACATGCCGTTTTGCTTACTGTTTCAGTTACCTTATACACTCGGTCGCAGCACTCACAAACATGATAAATTTTCATCTTAAATTTCACCCACCACAGATAATAGGTTTAACAGGTCACAGCAGCCGCACCGCCATATAATTCCACAGCCCGTGCAATAGAGCCGCCAATACCACCGCCACCGACACCCCGGCATAAGCCAAAAGCCAAGCAGTAGCTATACCCAACATACTGTGCAGCACTAGTGCCACTAGACCTGGCCAAATACTGCGCCCGTTAAGAGAATCGGTAACCAATTCCACACCACCGAATACCATGTGTGCCAGGAATACATCAGCGCCCAAAAGGAGCGCCAGCCCAGTTTTGGAAACTTCCTCAACCACCGGTGCCACTAGTACAATCACGACATTACTACCGGCCCGGCCAACCAAACCTAGTAGCCAGCGTGCTGTTACTGCAGACAGTAAACCTGCCATTACAAACAAGTTAATTCCCCTGATTATAATATTGACATTAACTGATGGGCTTATACTGTCTTATTGCCGTTGAATTTATTCATAGCGGATACAACCCCGAATTCTATCATCTCCTTCAATACCCCGGGCAAAGTCTCCAATACTTGAGCAATCTTTTCCTCATCCCCGGGGACAGGCCTGGACAGCACCCAGTCCGCTACTTCCGGACCGGGCACAGGGGGACGCCCTATACCGATGCGCACCCGGACAAAATCACCGGTACCCAATCGATCGATAATGGAAGCCAATCCCCGGTGCCCACCCGCACTGCCGTGATCGCGAATGCGCAGCCGACCGGGCGGTAGATCCAAATCATCATAAATAACCGTCAATTCGGCAGGTGTTAGCTTGTACCAGTTCAATAGCAAAGCGACGGCATCCCCGCTCAGATTCATATATGTCTGTGGCTTGGCCAGTATAATTTTTTTGCCTGCATATACCCCTTGTCCCACCAGAGAACGCAAAAAAGGACGGTTCACCGCAGTATCCAGCCAACCCGCAAGCCGGTCTATCGCCCCAAAACCAATATTGTGTCTAGTTAGCGCATATTTGGGTCCCGGATTGCCCAACCCTACTAATAGTCTCAAATTACATTACCTCGCTTAAATATATTTGCCGGTGTACGCTACTATTTTATACTATAACTATAATTTATTCCTAACATCCATGATCTTTAATCACAACCCACTCATGAAAATGGGTTTT
>JAENYS010000022.1 GCA_016841645.1 Desulfoscipio geothermicus
GGTAGCCGCCGTACTCTTTTATCTCTTGTATTACTTCTTTGATGGGGGTTTCAGTCTGCATGATCTATAATCCCTCCCTTCAGCTAATGTTTAACCCTTCTCTGCCATTCGGACCATAGTGTCCACTAGTGTATCAAATCCATGTTTGTCTATTAATGATCTCAAGCCGACCTCAACAAGGTTTACGTTCTCTTCTTCTTCTACTTCCTCTTCCCTTTCCTCGTAAGTCAAAACATCATTTAAACACACTTGAACACAGAGCGGCTCTTTTTGTGGTGGGTCGTCTTCACACATATCACATCTTAACGGGAGACAGGAATCAGGCTCTTTGAATAAATCCCTGGATGGACAGGTCGCTCTGCAGAAGGCACATTCTTCATATTCCTTTTCGTCAATCACATATATCTCTCTGCCCATGCATTCAGCTGGAGTATACTCTCCCGCGAATACCGGGAAAAATATGTTTTGTAGCCGGTGAGTAAGGATCTGAATGCGAGACCTGGCCGGGTTAATAACATCGTATTTCGGTGAGGCGTGAAAGCCGGAACAAACTATTTCACATGCCCGACAGCCATTGCATTTATCTGCCTTAACTCTGATAGTCTTGATCTTTTTCTTAATCTTGGCCATCTTCATACATCCCTCTTTTCTTTAGCTCTTCGTATACATAATCCAAATCCAACTCATGGAATCTCTCTTTAGTGGGAATACCGTCATTATTCCACCCTTTGAATTTATAATAAACATCCAAAAGATGTTCTTCGATCTCAGGGAATCTTTTCTTCCAATGGTCTTCCGGCGGCCTCTCGTCCTTTCTCCTCATGCCTCTAAGTATATTAAACGCTCTGTGTAAATTCCGATTCCTATTAACTATTTTCTTCAGACCGGCTTCATCTATATCCACACCGGTCGCAGCCGAAATTAATTTTGGGTAAACGTGCACATGATAGGGTGGCTTCAGGCAAAATCCTGATAAACCGGAACACATTCCAAGGGCGTCATCAATGTTATGCACCTGCTCCATCCAGTCCACAATTTCACTAGCAATTTCGGCAGTTGGGTAATATGGGTTTGCCATTTCTCCGCGCGGTTCCCAATCAATAAAATATTTCTTAAATTTTTCATCAGGCAGTTGGGGCCAGTCTTTTACGAAGTCTATTCTATCCTGCTTATCAGGAAAAGGTGCCTGGGGCCAGTTCCCTTCTATTTGGGTAATGCTTATCTTCTCGTTTGTACCGTACATCAGGAAATAAAGGGGATCCATCATTCCCAGCTTGATATTCATCTGCTCATGCTTCTTAGTGGTGTTATGATCATATTCCAACGCGCGGGGATCGTTACGATCGGCGGCGATCCTTCGAGCTGCCCAATAAGTACCGTCGGCCAGATAATCGCCAATTCCTTCACGGCGAGCTAATTTTTCAAGCAACCAGAAAAATCTTCCCTCATTATCAGACGGGCATCCTTCAAAGTCTTTATCAGTAAATATGCCAGCTTCATAGAGCTCAACAGCAAAAGCCAAAATCTGCGGTGTTGAAAATGAGTCTACCCCATACTCAAAGGCATCCTTACAAATTTTAAATGAAAAATCTAGATTATCTACCCAAGCTGCCATAGCATAAGTAAGTTTCGAGAAACATTTCATCATGTATGGGTCAACACCCGGGTAGTTAATTACTCCCCCGCATTGCTGTGGACAGTTATAGCAACTGATGAGACGCTTTACCGTTTTTAATTGAAGATCCGTCCATCCTTCTTCGATTTCCTTGGTCCAGAAGTTCTTTCTCCGCTCGCGAGCATTGCCCCAGGCGAAACTTTCAGTATGCCACTTCTCATCAGTGTGATACATCTCCTGCGGCGACCCAATTCCGGATAAAATAGTCATTACCTGCGGAATGGGATTTTCATTGCGGTACTTATAATAATCCCTTACACCCTGCATAATCTCCATAAATTCAACACCACGGGCTAGATAGAGGTCCTTTGTTCCCCGGACGGCTATCGCCTTTACGTTTTTGTCCCCCATAATGGCTCCCGCACCGCCCCGGCTGGCACTAGACCTGGACTGTTCAATGGAAGCAACGAAACACCGATTTTCACCAGCCAGACCAATGGCGGACACCTGAGCTCTCGGTTCGTTTAACTCCGCCCGGATAAGTTCTTGCGTTTCAACGGCACCTTTACCCTTCAAATGAGAGGCATCACGAATTTCTACTTTGTCATTGTTTATATAGATATAAACCAGCTTTGGAGACTTATTTTTAAAGATCACTTTATCATAACCTGCTTGTTTTAATTCCGCCGCCAAAAATCCCCCCATCATTGGATAGGCAAGTAAATTAGTCTGAGGAGAAATGGTGCTAATAATAGTACGGTTAGCGCTAAAAGCTGGTGTGCCACAAAAAAGACCGGCACTGAAAACCAGTAGATTTTCAGGATCAAACGGCTTAGTCTCTGGAGGAACTCTATCCCAGTGCAACTTGACGCTGGTACCAAGACCTCCCAAGTGAGTTTCCAATAAACTCGGATCAGTTTCTACTTTCTCAATATTCCCTGTGGCTAGATCAATTTCTAGGTTATAGCCCGTCTCTGTGTATCTCATTTTTTCAACCCCCCTACATATCTTATTTGTCTCTTTGACTTTCTTCGCAAGCATGATTTTGGTTGCGTTGATACTGTGGCTAGAGCCGCGCTTGAAACAGCTACTGTTTAACGTTTATGCATTACGGTCGACCAGGACAGCTATATTACTATATAAAATCCCTCCTTGATAATTTTTCTTTAAATGAAGTCCAAATATCTCTGGATATCTCGTTATAATTCACGGCTACGGCTGCTCCAGCGCTACTATTTTAAGTTCAGTGGAACTTCATTCCTCGATAATCACAACTGCTCACCGAAGATTTGCTTAACTAGGTCCACCCCTACTGCTAAAGTACTGATTCGCTTAGTGCCCCGTTATGCTTTTTAATCATCAGATACCAATAAAAAAGGCTAAGGAATTGTTAAATAAAACAATCCTTAGCCTCCAGTTTGTCTGGTCAACTAACTAAAAAAACTGAATATCAAGTTTGCTCAAGGAACTTATAAACAAAATTATTTGAAACGCTCTTTCTCCAATTTCTCTATCTGAATAATATGTCCGTCCTGAACTATAATATTGACTGAACCAAATTTTAAACTTTTTATTGCAGCAATTATTTTTTGCTGTAATAATGCTGGAATAGTCTCCTTATCAACTATATTCTTATCAACATTTACCAAGTTGCCACCTCCAGAAAAAATACAGACAGAAACAACCTATAAATCCAGTAATTGTATTTGTTTGTCTTGTAAAATCAGAATATGTATGTAGTGGCATCCTAATTATTTTGATGCCACTGTTATGCTTTTTTAAGCATAACGATCGGTTATTTCAACTTGGAGTATGGTAATCCCTGCGAGGTTAAACATTCATTACGTTGATATTCTATTTTGATGAGTACCATTATCGCTCCCAGTGTTTTACATGCTATTGCAATAAAAACCCCCCTTAATGAAGGAGGATGTTTTATAGATTCCTGATAATACAGGACACCATTTAACTTCAAATGCACGCTCCCCCTATCCGAAAACAATTCACAGTGCCGAATACAGACCAATGCCTAAAGCTCCCCGGGCAAATAATCAGGCAACATAAATTGCTTACACCAGCCAGTTACTCCTTTCCAAGTAAGGGAGGCAAGCCCATTTCTGAGTTTACCGTACAGGTGGTATACCATGTCGGCTAAATCCCCATGGCCAAAGCTTTAGGGAAAGTAGCTTTGGAGCTAAGCTTTTGAAAGTATTTAATATTTTATAGCAACCGGTCGTTATGCATTTTTAAGTATAACGACCGGTTGCTTCAACCATTGCTTTCGTAAATGAAAGTAATTGTTATAGTTATAAATGCTATTTGCCTCCTTGCTAATTTTATTGCTAAATGCTTTCTAAGCAGGTATTGCTGAAAGCTAAAAATAACACAACCGAATTGAGGTAAATAATTTTATGCATAACATTAATGATTGGTTTTTAAAGATCGTTATGCTTTTTTAAGCACAACGATCGGTTACTTAACTACAATTCTACAAATAAAAAAACTACTATAATACTCTAGTTGTATTGTAGCAGAAACAAAGATTAATTATAATCGCTTATTAGTATGGAAGAATGATTAACCAATGGATGAAAAAAAAGATTAACCTTTAGCTTACTCTCCCTCACACTTTATTACTAGCCCATATAATGTAACTCGTTTCCTGACATCTTTGTGAACAAATTAATATATTGCTCCGAGCCTTTTTTGACCATTTACCTCCCACGAGATTTCCCTTTGGATTATTAACATCTTTCGGTCGTACTATAAGTCTAGCTGACCTTTTCGGACATGAAATTTCTATCCAACCCTTTCTCAAAAAATAATCGCAAATCAATACTTTTGGAATATTACCAATAAGTCCGGATATTGCCCCGAGAAGTAATTTATCTCCAATTTTAATTATCTTTAATTTACATCGCCCAAACATTATTGTACACACTAGCATAAAAAAACATGCATTTTCATGATAGTAAGAAAACCCATCGAATTCATTCAGGCCTGAAGTGTTGACACTTTTACGATATCATTTATCCAAAGAAAAAAGCGAAATTATTCGGAGGTTTATCCGTCAACTAGAATTGGATCCAGTTGAATAAATCGTTAATGTACTCTTTTGGCCAGACCCATTCGGCCAAGATCAAGAGAGGTTGAAACTCATAAATAAACATCCCCGGAGCCTCTGACGAGGATCCGGGGACTTATGAAATGGGTTGGTGCCGGAAACCGGACTCGAACCGGTACGTCCTTAACGAACGAGGGATTTTAAGTCCCTTGCGTCTGCCAGTTCCGCCACTCCGGCAACTCAATTTAAGCAAATATAATTATATTTTATATGCAACCGTATGTCAATTAGAATATTGCTCCGGAGTATGTCTATTTACCCAAAAAAAAATACTGCAGAAGGAAATTCCTCGTCAAGTGTTAAATATAAATATCAATAAAAAGAAAACGAAAAGGAGTGAAAGCTTATGCCAAAATTCCTGGCCGCCGTTACGGTCATTATTACTATTATCACAGCTGTACTAGGACTGGTTGCTTACCTGGGAGTTGCGAACGCAGCTAAATACCACCTGATCGCGGGCCTGCTAACCCTAGTAACGGTACTGGCCGCCACGCACCAGTTATATCACGGTAAGATAGGCAGAAAATAGCACAATCACGCGCCGAATATTGCATACCGCCGGTTAAAATGATATCCTGAAATGGATATATTAAAGAAATGGAGGTGAGGCAGCCTTGCCCAACCCGAATCCCATTGGGATTTTTGATTCGGGTGTAGGAGGTATATCGGTATTGAAGGAAATACGCCTCCTAATGCCGGGTGAAGACATTCTTTACTATGCCGATTCCGCCCATTGTCCATATGGAACACAACCGCCGGAAAACATTCGACAGCGGACAATTAAAATATCCCAATTTTTAATAAATATCGGAGCTAAGATAATTGTTGCGGCGTGCAATACTGCATCTATAGCGGGCTTGGATTACCTGCGCCAGGAGTTTCAGAGTCCCATCGTTGGCATGGAGCCTGCTATTAAACCAGCCGCCAAAATAACCCGCAATGGTAAAGTAGGTGTTCTGGCTACAGGTGTCACTATCAACGGTGACCGGTTCAATTCCCTTTTAACACGTTTTGCATGCGACATAGAGGTCATTAATGTGCCCTGCCCGGGTCTGGTGGAACAGGTGGAAATGGGCCTGCTGGACACCCTGGAAACTACAGCGCTGCTGCGCAAGTTTTTGAGCCCGCTCATAAAAAACGGCGTGGATACTGTGGTACTGGGCTGCACCCATTATCCCTTCCTTCGACTTTTGGTGGAGTCTATAATGGGTCCCGAAGTAAATGTAATTGATACCGGCTGCGCAGTAGCTAAAAGGTTGCAACAAGTATTGCAGGAGGAAGATCTGCTGTCGGATAAAGCTCCCGTGTACGCCACTGAAAGTTTTTATACCAGTGGCAACGCAAGCCAGGTTAGCCAGGTAATTAAAAATTTATGGGATCACCCGAATATAACAGTGAAATACATAGAACTATAAGCCCGGTTATTAAACCAGGGCTTTTTTATTCATACTTACCTGCTAGTCAATAATTTCCCCCTCAATGTCTATGGTATCCCCCAACCATTTTTCATACTTGTTTTCTTCATAATAGTCAGCTACCATGCGTCCAATTTGACGGCAAACAAAATAATTAACTGAACCCGAGATAATCACCCCTAAAAAAGGTATTAGTTTTAATACTGTACGCTGGGAGACCCGAATACCCAGTGATACCAAGAACTCGCGAGCCAGGCGTGTAAAAAACTGGTTTTGCATTTGCTGCATCGCCAGCTTGCCTATGGTCTTGTTAGCCGTATCTGCACCGACAGCTGAAGCCATAACCCATAACGCCTCCCTGGATACCCCGAGCAAATACAAATCACGTCCGTATACGGCGGACATTTCCAAAACCATTTCAGCTGTGAAATACCCCACAGCCGTCATATCCAGCGCGGTACCGCCCACCAGCGTAACCAGGGTGCCTAAAACCGGCATTGCAGCCGGCAGAGCAGTAACTGCGCCGCTGGCCGCACAAAGCCGGCTTTTCCGGGCAATAATCAGCTCACATAGATCCCGGTTGGTTAATTCCGGGTGCTGTTTGCGCAGTTTTTCAACTCTGCGGCAAACTTCTTCTTTATTTACTATAGTCAAGGGATTAAATATCATCTTTTAGCACCATACTTTATCACATATATTCTTGAGGGCCATCTGAATTTTGGACATACAGGAACTTAACACTGCTCTATGCCATTTTATTTAGCATCTGGACATAGATTACATTATATGGTAATTTATTTATATTATCCCAACGCCAATTTCTGGAGGTCTTAAATCGCTTGAAAAAAGTTATATTCTACACATTGTTAGCTGTTTTTTTATTATCCATCGCTGCGTGTATTAGTGATCCGTTAAAAAAAAATATTCAGTCAACCCATGATTATTCAGCACTGCAAAGACAAATCACCGCTTACTTGGAGAGACAACCGGGTGTTTATGGGCTTTACTTTATTGATATACAATCCGACCGGGATTTTGGCTATAACCCCCGTGTAGTCTTCCATGCAGCCAGCACATTTAAAGTGCCTATGAACCTGTACCTTTACCGTGCTGCTGAACACAACCAAATAGACCTTACGGAGCAGCTGTTCTTTACAGACAAGCACCTGGAAGGAGGCACCGGCATATTAAAAAACCAGTCACCCGGGGGCAGTTATACCATAGCCCAGTTAGCCGATTACTCTATATTATACAGCGATAATGTAGCAACCAATATATTAATGGATCACCTAGGCAAGGAAAACATAAAGGAATATATGCGCTCTCTGGGTGGCAAAGTTGTGGACAATAAGCAAAATATTACCTGCCCCTATGATTTAGCTTTATATATGCAAGAAGTGCTGCATATAGCCGAACAGCCGGCAGGAAAAAAGCTGCTTAACAATCTCTTCGACAATAAACTAAAAGACCGCATTCCCGCGCCCCTGCCGCCGGAAATTCAAGTAGCCAATAAAATAGGCACATGGCCCCCGACTAACACATATAACGATGCCGCTTATGTTGCTCACCCTCAAAAACCCTATATATTGATCATTACCAGCAAAGACACACCTGGTTACGGTGAAGCACGGGAAGTTATCCGGCGTCTTTCCGAACTGGTATATCGGTACCAGACCAACGGCTCAATATAAAAAAGTTTTATGCAATCTAACAATAACAATGTACCTGGCGGATTGGCTGCATTATAGTTGAATATTATCTCTTGATTGTAGATAGGTTTTATGCTATTATAATTTTTGTTCATTAAAATGTATGGGCGTGTAGCTCAGCGGGAGAGCATTGCGTTCGCAACGCAGGGGTCGGGGGTTCAAATCCCCTCTCGTCCACCATAAAGGCCGTTAGGCCTTTTATTTTTTTTATTCATCATAACACATTTATTGAATAATATCAGTTGCCATGTTCCAGTATCCTTGCCAAATTAATGATCTTGGTCTAAAATGGAAGAAAAATATCAGGAGGGTTTTTATGTATTGGGGGAAAAAAGGTCCCGATAACACTGATGCAACAATTAAAGCCGCACTGAACCGGGCTGCCGAACTAAATATCCAATATATTGTGGTGGCCTCCAGCAGCGGGGATACAGCCCGCAAGCTAATTGACTGTGGCCGCCGAGTGGTATGTGTCAGCTACCACGTGGGTTATAAAGATTCCGGCAGCAAGAGTATGAGCAACGAGACTATGGCCGAGCTTAATCAAAAAGATATCCAGGTATTATTCACCACCCACCTGCTGGCCGGTGTGGACCGGGCCATCCGTAACCAATTCGGTGGCGTTTACCCTGCCGAAATCATGGCTCAGACCCTACGCATGCTGGGACAAGGAGTCAAAGTATGTGTGGAAATTAGCGGTATGGCCCTGGATGCCGGGCTAATTCCTTTTGGGGAAGAGATAGTAGCCATAGGGGGATCGGCCAAAGGTGCTGATACCGCTGTAGTCATTACACCTGCCCATTCCAACCATTTCTTCGACACCAAAGTTAATGAAATTATATGCAAGCCCAGGCAATTCTAATTATCGCCTTGCATAACAGTCAATATCTATACCCCGGCGTTTAAGCCATTCTGCAACAAAACCGGTAATCACCAGGGGTTTTTGGGCTAGATAGGCCGGATGCTGCGCTCCTGTAAGCATCATAACTTGACTAAGACCCATTATTAATTCATTGATAAATTTTATGAGCCCATCTAGTCCCTGTTTCTTTAATACCCGTAAAAACGGTCCCGCCTGAGCCACTAGTGAAGCCCCGACAGCTAGCGCCTTGGCTGCATCTTCGGCCGTGCGCACCCCCCCCGAAGCAACCACAGAAATCCTTTGGTCGACATTAAGCGCTTCCAGCAAGCTGATCGCCGTAGGAATACCCCATTGCTCCAAATGTGCGCCGTATTCTCCACGGCGTTTTCCTTCTATGGTGGCAAAGTTGGTGCCACCATAGCCACCGATGTCTAGATAACGTACTCCTGCGTTAACAAGAGCCTTTACAGTCTCCATAGCCATACCACAACCAACTTCTTTAACCAGCACCGGCACCGGCAAATTAAGCGCAAGCTGTCTAATATTATCCAGGCCACCGCTGAAATTAGCTTCTCCCTCGTGCATAACAAGTTCCTGGCTTACATTAAGATAAAGCTGGATACCGTCAGCATCAATCATTTTAACAGCTTCCAACGCGTCTTCCAGAGTACAAAAAGCGCTTAGGTTAGCCAGTAATAGCCCTTGTGGATTTTCTTCCCTGGCCACTGTAAACGTTTCTCGCACCGCAGGGTCATCCAGCGCTGCCCGCTGCGAACCCACCGCCATGCCAATTCCAGTAGCAGCGGCCGCTCTGGCCAGTTCCCGATTAATTACCAGCACATCGGCATGCCCACCGGTAATAGCATTTATCATTAGCGGCGCGTGTAATACTTTACCCATAAAGCTACAGGAGGTATCCAGCTTGTCCCAATTAAGTTCAGGCAACGCGTTATGCACCAGCTTAAGGTCGGCAAAACCAGATTGGCCCAATACCTCAGGCAGTTCTACAGCGTATTTAACATGTTCAAGTTTCCTTTTTTTTCTGGTAATAATCCTACGCCCCCCAGTTATTTTACCGGCCTGTCAAAATAAAAATTTTTACCGGTGGCGGATATAGGAATGGCACAAACGAGGACACCCTTGACCAAACCCATCTTTCTAGCCACTGTCGCCGGGCGATACATTACCCGGTTGTCTGCATTTAATAGGCCCGCTGTTTTCGCAGCAGAGCCAATGGCAATACCCAGGTCCACCACCCGCCAGGCACAAAGCGGCCCTTCAAATTCCGGTCCTTGCCTGCTTTCCAATTGAGCACATTTATCCAGCCCACAAGCACCACAATTTAAACCCAACGGCCGATTCTCTCGTAAAGACACAAATATGACGGCGTCAGAATGACGAATGTTTTCCGCATCCCTGTCAAAATTTATCTTGCCGGTTTCCTGACCGAACTTATCCATCTCATCGGCCAAACGACGCAGATCATCACCTGCCAGCACATCGATATCCAAATAGTCCTGTCCCGAACCCTTGGGCGCCGTCCTGGCGGCCACCGCCATAAGCTCAGCAACCATCCGCATAATACCGGACAAGTAAAAACCCCCTTATATTACTCGGCATATTTTATATCATACCACATGCTGATTGCAGAATTCAAAACAATCAAACTACTATTATTTAATCGTTGAAATAGTTATTTAAAACTAATATTATTAAAAAAAAATTTTAACGAGAAGGATTTTTGAATTTAATTCAGAATATTTTATACAATAGCTCTTGACAACAAACTATATTATTAAATATTATACGTTTGACATGATAAACAGCAATCACTCATAAGATCAAGCACATTTTATAAATTAATCGAAAAGCGGTGGTGTCCTATGGCTAAAGAAATACTGACAAACAAAGGACCGGTAATATTCGAAGGGCCGGTTTCCTCGGAGTATCTGGACTCATTGGAAATTAACCGGACATTAAACAACTTCAGACATCCCAAGCGTCAAAAGGAGGCCCTAGGTCTGGTAGCCAACCATCCCGAAGGATTAGTGTATATTGCTCGTTCTGGTCCGGAAATAATTGGCTATGTATTATTTCACTACCCTAATAAGTACAGCCGTTGGATCAGGCATCCCCGCGTTCTGGAATTGGGTGCGATTGAGATCAGCCGGGATTGGCAGCAAAAGGGGATTGCTAAAGAGCTTTTACAAGAAACGTTTACAAACTCCGTATTGGATGAATATATACTAATTAGCACAGAATTTTATTGGCACTGGGATCTGAGAACAAGCAATCTGGGCGTGTGGGAATACCAGAATATGCTCAAGCGCATTTACGGATCGGTTGGCTTTAAGCGGCGGCATACAGATGACCCTGAAATACTCGAGCATTCCGCAAACATGTTGATGGTACGCATAGGTAAAAATGTGGGCAAGAGCCATATTGAGATGTTTGATGAGCTAACATACCAGAATTCTATCCTGATATAAAAAATTCCCGAAGGCTTATTAAAGTGATTGCATTTACCTCACACTTATTGCTTTACAAGTTAATATTCGGTCTCCTCGAATATAGGAAGCATGCCCGGTCGTTTTTTTGACCGGGTTTTTTTGACTTATTAATTAAGCAAAAAGTGCACATACTATATTTAAATAAAATAATTAAACAGGAGGCTAAGGAATAATGCTTTTTACAACCAGCCTTGCCGATTTTCTACGTAAAGCCAATGAAAGACTGCCCGAGGAAGCGGAGAGGGTGCTGCAGACACTTCTGGAACAGGGCAAGATGAATAAGGAGGATCTTTCACTAATGGCCCGTGTCAAAAGGGCTGTCCTGGATCATATTATTATGCAGCTATATGCTCTGGGCCTAGTCGAGATAATTTCCGAGGGGAAAAGCAAAATTTGCAGTGCTACCAATTTGGGCAACGAATTTGTTAACCTTGTTAAGGCCGGATAAATGTTCCGGTTTTTTCATACACTCCTCGTAACCAGTGGACATGAGATAATGATAATTTATTACATCTATTCTCCAAACAATGAGCGTTTCTACGACGGGAAATTTAGAAATACTAAAAAATATGGCCAGTGAACAGAGTATTAAAACAGACCGGGGTATCATCATTGACATTTCACTCACCAATCAGGACTTGACTAACCTAATTGGTACTTCCCGAGAAACTGCCAATCGCATACTCAATGATTTTAAACGACATAATGCAATTGAAGTGAAAAAAGACGGGTAACCCTACTAGATAAGTATAAATTACGGTCGTGGATTTAAGATAGCCTATCTAGATCCTCAATCTTGTTTTTTCTCCACAATAATACTCAAAAAATGATTTAATATAATGGCCGTCATACCGAAAATAAAATAATTTTGATACTCATAAATATAAGTGGGGAAAGACCATCGTTTAGTCCAGCCACCTCTGTATTTTTCCGGTATCCGGTCTAAAGGGAAATTAGTGCCATAGCGAGTAGCTACCTCCACGCAACTGACCTGCGGAGAATAGTTCCGCAGAAAGGATAATGGTACCGTAAAAATTTTTTCCACTTCAGCCCGATTAGGAATTATACTCCCTGGGGACAATATCCGTCCTACAAAAGGGTATACCAGCATGCCCATGGGTGTAATTAACCGGTCCAGCGCACCAATGGGTACTATATTATTAGCAGATAGTCCCAGTTCCTCCATAGCCTCTCTAAGTGCAGCCAAGCCTGGCCGTTTTAGCTCGTCTTCCTCCACATGTCCCCCGGGAAAACAAATTTCTCCAGGCTGCCTGTTCAGTTCCATAGAGCGCACCTCAAACAATAGCTCCAGACCGCTGGCGCCCTCTACAAGAGGCAGTAATACCTCTGATACCAGGTAATGATCTTTGTTCATTAAATCTGGCTTACCATTGCTTAATTTTTGACTAATCTGGTATTCATTCATAGACATTCCCCTGAATATTCTCTTGTTTTAACACTACCATTTAATTTTTTATTGTCAACAACATTTCACCCAATGGTTTTCTGGCTCATATTATATAAGCAAATACCACTATTAATTAACACCTTAAATTAATAGGCCCCCGTTATGATTAACATAGGGGGCCCACTCCCATATGTTAATATATTTTTATTTGCCCTGCCAGACCGGTTGGCGCTTTTCCATAAAGGCATTCAGACCTTCTTTGGCGTCTGTGGTAGGCAATGCCAGCACTACTGGGCTCATAGTCATAAATTTCTGTACAAGTTGTTGCACGCTTTCGTCAAAGGAATCAACGGGAATAACAGCATTCACCAACCCCAGCTTATCCGCCTTGGCGGCATCGAAGATCTCGCCTCCCAAAACCACTTCCATAGCATGGTGGTAAATAGAGGTTAATTGGGGAAAAACGAGGGAAGCAATGGGTGGGAATACACCAACGGCGATATCCGGCTGCCCGAACTTTGCTTTTTTCGAAGCTATTACTATATCACAGGAGAGTACCAGTTCATAGCCTCCACCTAGAGCTACGCCATTAATGGCCGCCACAATAGGTTATTCGTTTTCTTACATGTTAATGAAGAGACTGTCCAGAACCTCTATCATTTTATTTACTTTATCGGCTGTATGATCTGCAACGTCTACACCAGCCGAAAAGGCTTTCCCTTCTGCATTTAAGAGAATAATTTTACCTGTTTCCTGCTTGGCCCAGGCAAACGCGTCGGATATTTCTTGCAGCATGGGAATAGTTTGAACATTCAGCGGTGGTTTATCTAAGGTTATGGAAATCAATCCATCCGTATTATTCACCTTAATAAAATTATAACTCATAAGATATACCCCCATGTTCTATATTGATTCTTAACATCGGTTTAGCATTAGTATACCTTAATAATTCGGAAAGATTAACACCCTTAGATTATGAGAACAATATCTTCTTACTGCGCACATCGTATAGTCCCGAGGGGGTCATTCTGACAAAAGGAACCCCGGTATGGGACATGAAATCCAGCGTAATTAGTGGACCGGAGTGACAGCCCTTATCCATCAGATACTGTTCAATCACTTTAAATTGTTTATCCAAACTGGCTACATCCTGGTTGGACATAATACCGCCGATCACCATTGGGCATTCCGCTTTGATTACACCACCATCCACCAGGACAAGCCCTCCGCCTATTTCTATCATCCTGTTAAAAGCTAGTGCCATATCATCATCGCTATTGCCTATTACAAATGGTGCATGATGGTCATGAGCAGTGCTGGTGGCTAAAGCACCAATGGAAGCGCCATAACCATTTATAAAGGCAGAGACAAGCCTGCTTCTACTTATATGAACCATGCTAATTTTTAGTATATCTTCGCCGTCAACGATAAGCTGGCCGGATTCGACCGGTAGTTTTGCATAATCTAACTTGGTAATAGTACGGTTGACAATTTTAGCCACCGGAACCTGTTCATATCCCCCATCAGCTGCGGTCGCCTTAACAGCAAAATGTTCCGCTGTAGCCTTAAAGGTAGGTATCCGCCCGGGGCGCCAGTCTGCAATAGTAAGATGCGGTAAGTTTAATGGTAGTTTTTGGAGTAGCTTGCCATTCTCCGCCACTATCTCACCATTAACCATAACTTTTACCGGGTCAGGCAAAGATGGGCTTTCCAAAAATAATATATCGGCAAACCGTGACGGCCCAATCCCACCTATTATCCGATCTACCCCCATGTACTGGGCGGCATTGATGGTCGCCATTTGTATTGCCGTTACCGGAGGAACACCGTACTTAATGGCATCTTCAACTAAGGATTTCATGTACCCCTTGGTTAGTATATCACTCGCACTAAACCAATCCGGTGTCATCATCAACCATCTGGTATCAAATTCCAAATCCCGAGTAGTTACACGAGAGAGGGTTTCCATATCGCTTAGAATAGACCCGTGCCTCAGCATGGCGTGCAGGCCGAGACTAACCCGCAGATGTACTTCTTCAGCGGTAATGGCTTCATGGCAGGATGTTATACCAACGTTTACCAAAGCATTTAGTGTATCCGGCGAGCAACCTGCCCCGTGGCCTTCAATGCGTTTATTAATATTGCGCGCAAACTCCAGCCTACCTAATACAGTTTCATCAAGATCCAGTGCCCTAACCCAGGCCACTATTTCACTCACTGTAATCACCCTGGGATGATTTAGAAAGCTGGTGAACTCCTCCATAGTAAGGCATTCTTCACCCTCTATGTTAGGGAGAATAGGGTTGGATGCACAAACACAATAAAAAAATTTCAATGGCAAATGTTCGGTCATATCTATCATGCCTTGAACACCCTTCGCCCTCAAGGCACCCGTTATTGACGTGGTGTCCGTTAAAATAGCCGTTGTGCCATGAGGTAATATCTCATTTGCCAAAGCTATTGGGTTAGCGCCAAAATCGGTGTGTTCGTGAGGGCCAATATAACCCGGTGCCAAAAACAGACCCGTGGCGTCTATAACTTCTGTTTCCTCACCCACCATGTTATTTGATGTACCCACATAAGCAATTCGGCTGCCCTTAATAGCCACATTAAGCCCTGACTGTATTTTCCCAGTGTAAACGTTAATTAATTTGGCGTTGGTTATGACTTTATCGGCTTTGGCTTTGCCCAGGGGCACTTGAATTAAATTCTTATACTCTTCCATGTTCATGTTATAGAAACCACCCACAGAACTCATCAGCAAGCACCTTATTTCTTAATTAAATTATTACTTATTCTTAGAATAAACAGGCCCCCGTTATAATTAATATCGGGGGCCTGCTCCCAATTATAAATATTTACATTTCCAATAAAAATTTATCCGTTCTTATTCGAAATCAGGTACTAACACGATTCTTTGAGTCAGTTTGCCAGAGTGCGCATCCGCATACGCTTGTTCAATTTGACTCATCGGACGGAATTCCACGAAAGGCTTAACTTGAATTTTGCCAGCCAGTACGTATTCCATAACGTCCTTGTAATACTTGGGCAGGCAACCCCATGTCCCCATGATCTCAGCATCAAAAGCCATCAACTTAGATAGCATATAATCAACCTTTTGCATGCCAAAGCCAACTACCATCATCCGGCCTACAAAGGACAGCAGATTCAGAGCTATTTCCTGTCCGGCTTTACTACCAGTGCACTCGAAGATCTTCCAGCCAGCAGACGGTAATTTCTTTTCTTTGCAATAAGCCTTAAATTCGGCTGCAACTTCTTTATTGCTCTTATCCTGGGTGCTGATAGCTTTGGTAGCACCAAAATTAAGAGAACGGTCTAATTTCTCCTGGTTTCTGGCGATAGCAATAACTTCTTTAGCCCCCAGCACTGAACAAATCTGAGTCATGTAAACACCGATACCACCGGTAGCACCGGTAACGATGCACAGATCTCCCTCTTTAACTTCAGCCTTCATGGCTGCCTGGTAAGGAGACGTAATAGCATCAGCCACTACGGACAATGTTTTCAGATCGAAATCGCCGCGTTCTTCAACTACAGTAAGGTCAGCGGCAGGTACGGGAATATGACTGGAAAAACCACCATAAATACCAAGGCTATTGCCAGGCATTTTTTGTTTTAAGCAGCGGTTACCACGACCGGAAGCACAGATATCACAATTATTGCAAGGCATAACAGCAGGAATAATAACTTCCTTGCCTACCAGGTTCTCGAAATCTTTACCGGCCTTCACAACTACGCCGCTGATTTCATGACCCAGTGTCAACGGTGGCTTTTGTACTGTAGGCACGCCATCATAGAAATAGCCTACGTCAGTATGGCATACGCCACAGCCAGCTACTTCAACCAATACATCGCCATCTGCCAATTCCGGTACAGGAATTTGGGTTTTGACAAGCTTACCAGGTTCCACCATTTGCCAGGTATCTATCATGGTCGGTACTGCCATTTACGAAAACCTCCCTTAAATTTTTATATATTTTATTTACCCTGCCATACCGGCTTACGTTTTTCCATAAAGGCACTCAAGCCTTCTTTAGCGTCCGCGGTAGGCATTAATTCATTCAGGTATATATCATCAATGGCTTTAAGTCCTTCAATAAAGCCCTTATTTAAGCCGGCCTTAATAGCCTTTTTGGTGTACGCCAGCACTACAGGGCTCATAGCCATAAACTTTTTGCAAAATTCTTGTACACCTTCAGCAAAATTGTCGGCAGGTAAAACAGTGTTCACCAAGCCCAGCTTATCAGCCCTGGTAGCATCAATGACTTCACCGCTTAACAGCAGTTCATAAGCATGGGGCAAAGAGGTCAACCTGGGGAGCATGTAAGAAGCCAGAGGCGGGAACACACCGACAGCAATTTCCGGTTGTCCTAACTTTGCTTTTTCCGAAGCCACTACCATATCGGAGAAAAGCACTAATTCATAACCACCACCCAAAGCAGCGCCATTAACAGCGCACACAATAGGCTTATCGTTGTCGTTCATACTATGGAAAATACTATCGAAAACTTCAATCATTTTATTTACTTTATCAGGTGTATGATCTGCAACGTCTACACCGGCTGAAAAGGCTTTACCCGCCGCATTTAACAATATAATTTTTCCGGCTTGCCCTTTAGCCCACACAAATGCGTCAGCCAATTCTTCCATCATAGGAATAGTCAAAACGTTAAGTGGCGGGCTGTCCAGGGTTATGGTAACTAATCCATCTGCGTTATTCGTCTTGATAAATTTGTAACTCATACTATACCCCCGTGTTTAATCACAGACTAACTGCGCTGTTAAATAATGGCTACATTATAATAACAACAGGCGGAGAGGCTAAGCCCCGCCTCTCCACCTATATTATTTTAGCAAATATTAAAACATCTGCTTAAGATTATACTATTATTTACGTGGAGCCATAACCGCATCAACCAGTTCCTGATCAAACGGATGAGCATCAGCAAGCAACTGGCGATATTTAATGAAGTCAATGGTATCTTTACCGGTCAGTTTCTTGGTAGAGAAAGCATTGAAGCCAAGGTATGCCTCACTGCTCATATTGGTGCCGAGCCAATGACGATATGCCAGTTTGTTCATATCCCAGAAGAATTTTTTCTTCTGTCTCATCATATCGATGGACATCTGCAGGCAGTTGGGGAACAGGTTTGTGAAGGTCCAGAGTAATTTGTTGACTTCACCATCCAGCATTGAGAAGTCAACTTCTGCAGACTTAACTAATGCTTTGGCTTCTTTTGCGGCTTCTCCGGTCTTATTTTCACCGTAGACAATCTCGCCGTTTTCAACGTAGGTGTCAGTAATAACTTGCGGATTGCGGATAAATTCACCATTAACTTTGAGTACGGGAACAGCCTTTGAAATCATACCAACAGCCTGCATCTTATAGGCACTCCACATTTCGCAGGAAATGCAGTTCCACATGCCTCTTTCCATACCGATATTCCAGGTGATGAAGTCAGTGCTGCCGCCGACCGGTGCTGAACCGTGTCTGGGACCAGCCTGGCCAAATATTGCCAAGTCGGAAGCAACGGCGATGTCACAAGCCATACCAATTTCTTGACCACCGGCTACGCGCATGCCGTTTACGCGGCAAATAACCGGCTTTTTGCAATCCAACAGACCATCAACCATACCGTTGAACAGGTCCATGTACTGCATATATTCACTGGGGTTGCTGCTGTAGTATTCAGCATATTCTACAGTATTACCACCGGTGCAGAACGCTTTATCGCCTGTGCCAGTAAATACCAATGCTACTACGGACCTGTCCGAGGAAGCCTTGGCAGCACCAGCGATAACGCCTTTAACCATTTCCGTGGTATAGGAACCAAACTGTGAAGGATTGTTCAGGATAACCCATGCGGAATACAGTCCAGGAACTTCAGCACCGGTTTTAGGGTCAACGATAGGTCTTTTTTCATATAATACGCAAGGTGCTTCGGTACCAAAATGCTCATTACCAAATAACTCATGATTCTTTTCATCGGTTTGGCGGGGCCATTTATTAAGATCCATTAGTCATCCTCCTATTAAATAATTTTTTTTAAAAATGTTATACTTCTACAAAGCATTATTCCAACATTATGCTGGCATTAGTCATACCAGCTTTTACCACCCCCTCGTTTAAGGTAGTAAAAAACGTCGTTATGCTTTTATGAATTCATAAGACAGCTGACCGTCGTCGTATTGTATAGTTCTAACGGCCACTTTCATGCCAATTTCAACTTCCTCCGCATTGATACTGTCAGCAAGCCGACCAAAAACCTGTACGCCGTCAAAATTAGCCATGCCGGTGGTATAAGGTACGTCCTTCTCAAAACCAGTAGGTGCAAAACCTTGTCTGGTAAAGGTCACCAGGTCGCCTACGCCTTCGATTTTCATCCAATCCATATCGCTACTCAGGCATTGGTCACAATCTGCCCGGGGAGGAAAGAACTTTTTCCCACAGGATTTGCATTGAGTGCCTCTTACTTCGCCCTTTTCAAGGTAATCAACAAAAGCATCAACCTTGGTCTGGGAAGCAAAACTTTTACGTCCGAATTTATTAAAACTCATATTTTCTACCTCCCCAGAATGGTTACGTTAGCGTAAAGCCCTACGCCGCCAACATTATGAACTAACCCGATTTCAGGTTGTCCCGGAACCTGCATGGGACCGGCTTCATCACGCAACTGCAGGACAATGGTACGCACCTGCGAACCACCGGTAGCACCGATGGGATGACCCTTGGACAGCAAACCGCCATCCACGTTCACAGGAATTTTGCCGTCAATTAGATTCTGTCCTTCACGGACAATTTCCACACCTTTACCAGGCTCGGCGAACCCAAGAGCCTCGTAAGCCAACATTTCCGCTATAGTAAAGCAGTCATGTACTTCCGCCACCTTAACATCCTGGGGCTTAATACCAGCCATGGCATAGGCATCTTGAGCAGCCTTCATAGCGGCTGTTAAACCGTAACAATTGTCACGGCCGGTTAGCGTTACGCTAGCTGAACCCGAACCCAATCCCATAAACCAAACTGGTTTTTTGCATAATTCTTTAGCTCTGTCCGCACTGGCAACGATTACACAGGAAGAACCATCGGCATTGGCACAGCAGTCAAACTTTTTCAGCGGGCTGGTCACAACCGGAGCATCCAAGCAATCGTCTACGGTAAGCACTTTACGATATACGGCTCTCTCATTGATCGCACCGTATGTGGTAGATTTAGCCCTGATCATGGCCAGGTCTTTTTCGGTACTGCCATACTGCTTAAAATGAGCTGCAGCATGCATGGCGTAATAAGCGGGCATCATGGTACCAAATGGTGATTCCCACTGAATGTCGGAGCCACGGCCCATTCTCTCTTGAGAATCAGCGGAAGTAATTTCCGACATTTTTTGAAAACCGACAACGGCAACGATATCGTGTAAACCTGCTTTGACCATGCTATAGGCCACTCTCAGGCCAGAGGTGCTGGATGAGCACACTGATTCGATTGCAAATGTCGGTTGGGGAGTTAATCCGAGGTACTCGGCAATTACCCCAGCGGGACTACGCTGTAAATCGTATTCTGGAGCTGAGCAAATAACCGAGGCGTTAATATCTTTAGCAGTTATGCCGGCGTCTTGTGCGGCTTCTCTCCATGCCTCAAAGGCCAGCTCTCTGATAGAGCCCGGATAATTCCTAACAAAGGTACTTTGGCCAACGCCAATAATGGCTACATCTTTGGACATATATGAACCTCCCCGAGATAGATACTTTTTCGATTGGCAACTTATATCATAACCATGCCGCCATCTATACAGAGTGTCTGGCCGGTTATATAAGCTGAATCATCAGATGCAAAGAATACTACCGTCGGGGCAATCTCTTCAGGTTCACAGAACCTGCCCAGCGGTATGCGTTCTAAATACTTAGGAGCTAACTTAGGATCAGTTGAGATTTTCCTGGTCATTGGCGTTATCACCATGGGTGCAATTACATTGACCCTGATGTTATACTTGGCCAGTTCTTTGGCACAGGATTTAGTCAATGCAGTAACCCCGCCCTTGGAGGCAGTGTAGTTTACCTGCCCGATGGTGCCAATTAGACCAGCGGAAGAGGTAATATTTAATATCGAACCGCTCTTCTGCTCCATCATCGGCTTAGCTACGGCCTGGATGCAGTTAAATGTGCCTGTAAGATTAATCCTGATTACATCATCCCATTGCTGCGGAGTCATTTTCCATAACATAGCGGGTATGCTGACCCCAGCGTTGTTGAAGAGAAAATCCACTCTTCCAAATTTGGCAATGGTTTCATCTACCATCTTCTGTACCTGGTCACGATCGCCCACATCCACACTCAGAGCAAGATACTGAGCGCCGGCAGCCTTTAGGTTCTGACAAATCTCGCTGTCCTCGTTAATGCTACGGCTGACCACAACTACCGCCGCACCTTCCTTGGCCAAGCCCAAAGCCACTCCTTCGCCAATCCCCTGGCGGGCACCTGTAACTATGGCAACTTTCCCTTGCAGTCTCATTTCTAATACATCCCCCCTTTTAGAATTGGAATATGCGACACACACCACCCAACTGAACCGGTGGGAAAACAAACTGGAAAAAGCCTGCCGCAATTTTTTACTGAATGAACATAAGAGCCTGGATGTTACCTGAATGCTATTAATTGTGATCAACAGTTTTATCACAAATTAATCCGCAAATCTAGTAGTCCAAGCTAAGATGCCGGAATAAAAATTTAGAATAAAAGACGGTTTGCACAGGACCTTTAACCTAGCGTCCCTGGCAATGTCTAAAGCATAAGGAGATGTGCCCAGCTTAGCTACAAGTCCACGACAGGTTCGCCAAATGGAATATGTTTATTAATGTTTTTCTACCCGCCTGTGTACCTACCAATCCCTATTTCTAGTAACCGACATACCTCTAGTGTTTGTCCATGTTTATACTATAAGGCAATTAGGAATTTTCCAAAATCACTAAAAAGAATGGATACCAGGTTACTTGAGGGTGAAACGCGGGTTAGCCCACATGGGCTAACCCGTCAAATACACTCATAATTCTCCACATTTTAATTTACTCCAAGCGATAACTTAGATTACTCATCGTAGTCATCTTGTTGAAGATTCAAGTAGGAGTTCTCCTTAACACTACAGAAAATTTAAAGAATAAATGCAAGGCACTCGAACTGTCACTAGAGCAACAAAAGGCCAAATGACGAACAATAGTCCAAAGATGTGCATTTGGTTAAGCATCAGGTGCTTTGCATTAGTACCACCTAAACACTGCGTCACTTCCTCTTGCCAGTGTCTGCACTACAATCTTGTTAATTACTTGCAATTTATAATATGATAATATTATACCTAGAATATCTATTTTTACCCATAGTTTTCGAATTTTTTGCTAACATTTTGTCCAATAATGTTATGACATGTTAAACTCAGACGCACCAACCTTTTTATCAAAAGGGTGAAACAAGGATTAACCTTTTTAGGCTATTTAAATGTTGACAGCGTTACCAACAAGAATTAAAATCTATAGGTAGGGTATTCTTAGGCACAAAAAAACTTTATCCACCTGTGCCTGTAATAGTTTGTAATTATATGCTATAGGCACATTATTTATACAGGACAAGTTGTCATCTGCTATAAATGCCAACAAGCATTGTCTATAAAAATATTAGATAACCGGTACATTGCAAGAAGCACAAAACATGTATTATTTACCTTCAATTAATCTATGGGGTGCTAGTTACTACACAACTGATTAACCAACAATTCTACAACTCAAGCACTCAAAAAAGGAGGAGCCAAATCATGTCCCAGATTAAGCTTATGATTGTAGATGACCACCCGATGATAAGAGAAGGCCTTGCCACCATGCTTGGAACCTGTGAAGATATAAGCATCGTGGGCGCATGCCAAAGTGGGGATGAAGCCCACCTACAGGCACCCATAATACACCCGGATATTATACTAATGGATATAAAAATGAAAGGTACCAATGGCATTGACGCTGCCAGACAGATATTTAAGACCTGCCCGGAAATTAAAATTATATTTCTTACTGTTTTTGAAGACGCTGAATTTATGCGCCAAGCATTACAAGTCGGTGCAGTGGGATACATATTAAAAAATGTTACCAAAGAAAAATTAATTGAATCCATCCGCCGGGCACATCGCGGGGAAACAATCATTGATCCCACAGTATTTAACACTATAGTAGATGATTATATTAAGCTGTCTCATTTAGCCGAGGAATCAGGTGAAGACAAAGCACAACAATTAGAATTTACACCGAGGGAAAAAGAAATACTATATCACCTCACTATGGGTATGACCAACAAAGAAATATCAGCAACTACACATCTGGCTGTTGACACAATAAAAACTCACTTGCGCAACATTTTCCGTAAAATGGCCGTTAAAAACCGTTCCCAGGCTATTAATCACGGAATAAAATACTTTAATTCCCAAATATAAGAAAATTTAAGAGATAGTTAAATAACCTCTTAAGCAAAAAATCATTATCTCAGATTGAAGCCAACATCATCTTACATTAACTGATCAAATACGACATAATTATTATATTATCCAAAACGTTCAATTGCAAGGCATGTTTTAATTATTTAATAATTTTGTTTAAAACAAGTCTTTCTTTTTACATTGTTTTTATTAAAACAATGACAGATAGGATAACTAGTAGTAAAATTGATTTGACAACCTTAATACAAGATGGTTTAATACATGATTCCGCCAGCTTTTGTAATATACTATAAAAAGGTGGAAATGCAAGGTGAAGTTCAGCGACTATACCGAAGAAATACTAGACTGCTCCCATAATGGCATTCTGGCCATTGATGCAAACAGTGTTATTACAATATGCAATAATACAGCAGGACGCTTGCTAGGTAGAAATCCGAAAGATATTATCGGCAAAGTATTGCTGGAGGTTTTTGATGCGGACTATTTTACCCTATCCGGGGTTATTGTTACCGGTCAACCAGAATACTGTTTAAAAGTTAAAGTTAACGCGCGAAACATGCTTTTTAGTCACACGCCATTGTTTGCAAAAAACAATATAACTGGAGCAGTTGCAGTATTCCAAGACGTAACTGAAATAGAACGTACTTCTTCAGAATTGGAATGGATGCTCCATCTATATAACCAACTTGAAACCTTTATTGGATCTTCCTTTGACGGTATTATGACAACCGATGCACAGGGCATAGTGCTTAGATTAAATAAGGCACATACACGTTTAACTGGTTTAGACAAATCTAATTTTATTGATAAGCCCATAGACGACTTATTTAGAAATGGAATTATCAAGTTTGAGTCAGTAACCGCAAAAGCGCTCAAGGAAGGCCGCGCGGTAACCGGTTTACAATATATCATTCCCACCCAAAAAGAACTAATGGTAACAGCTAATCCAGTCTATAACGCTGACGGCAGCATTGCAGGTGCAATAACTAATTTGCGGGATATTACCGAGTTAAATCAGCTTAATGAAAAGTTAAAAGAGTCGCAAGTAGTGAATGCACTGCGCAATGCAGAGATGCCCAATGTTTTGAAAGACAAAATACGAAATGATGAAATAGTTGCCGAAAGCAACGAAATGATAAAAATTCTTAAAATGACGATTAGAGTTGCCCAAACAGACAGCACAATACTAATAACAGGCGAATCTGGTGCAGGAAAAGAAATTGTAGCTCGGATAATTCATAATGTCAGTGAAAGATCAAAAGGTAACTTTATTCAAATAAACTGCGGTGCAATACCTGAAAATCTACTGGAGGCCGAGCTTTTTGGATATGAAGCAGGCGCTTTTACTGGAGCAAGGCGACAAGGGAAAGCCGGCTTGTTTGAACTAGCTAATAACGGTTCAATATTACTGGATGAAATTGCAGAGATGCCCATCAATTTACAAGTAAAACTGCTCCGGGTATTGCAGGAGCAAGAAACTTATCGTTTAGGCGGAACCACTACCATAAAGCTTAACGCTAGATTAATAACCGCAACAAATAAAAATTTATGGGATTGTGTAGAACAGGGGACTTTCCGTGAGGATCTTTTTTATCGGATTAATGTAGTTCCAATTAATGTACCGCCTCTGCGACAGCGCCGAGAGGATATTATTCCACTTGTAATGTATTTTTTTAACTGTTTTAAGGAGAAATACAATGTTGATAAATGTTTCGAACCAGGGGCTTTAGCCTTATTTGAAGCATACCAGTGGCCTGGAAATGTCAGAGAATTAAAAAATGTTATTGAGCGGTTGGTTATATTGTGCGAGAGCAATATAATTTCCGATAAACTAGTTGCAGAGCAGCTCAATCGCAACCCAAAACAAACTCTGAAGCCTGTAGTTGTGAATGGTTTACTCCCTCTTAAAGATGCCCAGGAAATTATGGAAAGGGATCTTCTCCAGATGGCATTGGATAAATACAAGACCACCAGAAAGGCAGCCCAGGCGCTTGGCATCGCCCATTCAAGCGTGGTACGAAAACTAGCCCGTCACGATATAAAAGCAGTACATCTATGGAAGACATATCTAGATAGTTAATACTTTTCTCTATAATTGATATATATCTTCTTTATATATGGTTGATGGTTGTTATGTTGTTAATGCACTTCATAAAATAACAATCATTAAAAAGCACTGAAGGCAGCATATTATGCTGCCTTCAGTGCTTTTTCTTACTTTCACTTACTTCATGTAAATAGGTTTTGATAATATTATTAATCTTTGCTTATTCCGCTGATGTGGGTCCCATAGGATTTGCAGGAAACGCCAACGCCTTAGTTAAAACGAAAACGCCTTGTAGATACTCTGTCGGGCAAAGCGGGAAACATTCAGTACAGTTCCAGCACTCCTTTGAGGCTATTTCAGGAATAAATTGAATTTCACGCGTTGGCCCTTTGTTAACAAAACAAATAGCGTTCTTCTTTTTGATCTCAGCACAGTATCTTACACATAGACCACATTGAATGCAAAATGAAGGTTCTTTTTCATAACGGTTTTTGTCTGCTCCATATTCTTCCGCATATTCCTGCATTTGTAATCCCCTGGCCTCTGGAGCATGAGCCAGCAGTAGCTCCAAAATCACTTTACGAATTCTATCTACCTTCTCCGTCCTGGTTCTGACGATCAAATCCTTTTCCACCGGATAAAGGCAGGCAGCAACTAGATTGGTCCGACCGCGCACTTCTACTTCCACTGAGCAAAGGCGGCAAGCACCATAAGGCTCTAATGTCTCAAGGTAGCATAGTGTAGGAATCGATATACCAGCCTTTTGCGCTGCTTGTAAAACGGTCATCCCTTCATCTGCTGCAATTTCTCTTCCGTCAATCTGTATAATAATTTCACTCATTTTTCTTTGCTCCCTTTAGGTTATAGTTCTCGCTAGTTCAGCTCTTTGCAGAAATTAGCCGGGCAACGCTTCTCCTTAATATGAGCCTCAAACTCATCTCTAAAATATTTTAACATACTAATTAACGGTTTGTGGATACTCCTGCCCAGCGAACAAAGGGCCGCTTCGCCAACTACCCCGGCTATTTCCTCCAAAAGCTCGATGTCCCCCTCTTTCCCTTCACCTTGGGTCATATTGGTGAGAATCTTAAGCATTTGCCTCATGCCTTCACGGCAGGGCACACATTTGCCACAGGATTCACCAGCTAAAAAGTCAAGGAATAACCTGCCCATTTCAACCATACAGGTATCTTCATCCAATACCAGCATGTCGCCTGCACCCAGAGAAGCACCTACTTTTTTCAGTTCATCAAAATCAAGTGGAGTGTCGATGAGACTTTCGGGGATAGTACCTCCCATTGGTCCTCCAAAATGTATCGCTTTAAGTTTCTTTCCGTTTGGAATTCCACCGCCAAAGTCGTAGACAATCTCTCTAAGCGTTGTACCCATGGGAATTTCTACGACCCCGGAGTTAACTATATTACCTGATAGGGATATAAGCTTAGTTCCTTTGCTCCGCTCGGTCCCGATACTGCTATACCACTGGTACCCCTGATTGATTATCTGAGGCACGTTGGCCCATGTTTCCACATTGTTCAGGTTACTGGGCCGATCCCAAATACCAGTTACAGAAGTGCGGATATATTTGGGCCTTGGCTCCGGTGGCATCCCTTCAATGGATTTCATTAATGCACTGGATTCACCGGAAACAAATATACCTACATCAAGATGCACCTCAACATTAAAGCTGAAGCCTGAACCAAGAATATTGTCACCTAAAAGCCCGTATTCCTTCGCTTTAGCAAGGGCAAGATCAAGATTCTTTCTTAGCACGGGAGTATCATGTCGCGTGTAAATAAATCCCTGATGGGAGCCGATGGCATAGGCGCCGATGATCAAGCCTTCCAGTATAAGATGTGGATTCCCAGTAAATAGGGCGCGGTCCATAAACGCCCCGGGCTCGCCTTCGTGAGCATTGACAATAACATACTTTTCTACTCCCGGCTGCGCATTGCGTGTGGTCTCCCACTTTGAACCGGCCGGGAATCCACCGCCGCCCCGGCCACGCAAATTAGCTTTTTTAATTTCGTCAAGAACTTCTTCCGGGCTCATTTCAAAAAGCGCTTTTGCTAATGCTGAATAACCGCCAATCGCCAGATAGTCATCAATACTCGCAGGATTAATCTTCGGACTATTGCCAATCAGCAACCGCGACTGGTTCTTATAGAAAGGTATTTCAGATTGATGCGCTGCTTTTGTACCGGTTTCCGGATCGGTATAAATTAAGCGGTCAATCACTTGCTTACCAATTACAGTTTGAGAAACAATTTCCGGTACATCTTCCGGTTTTACTTCCAAATAGCAAATTTCCTCGGGATATATGACGACGATCGGCCCTTTTTCGCAATAGCCATGACAGCCGGTTGCTCTAATATCAACTTTATCTTCCAACGATAGCTTCTTGATTTCTTCTTCAAAAGCGCTGATTACTTGATCATTGCCGAGACCAAGACAGGCGATTCCCGCACATATAGAAATACAAGGCTTATCAGGATCTTTTTGGGCTATAATACCTTTCCTGAGTTCCTCCAACTCCGCAGTTGAATTTATACGTGGCATAAACGTTCCCTCACTCATATTTTTTTTAACGCGTCTGCTATCTCGTCAGGCGCCGTCTTACCGTGAGCCTTTCCATCTATTTCTACCAGCGGACCTAAAGAACAGCAGCCCTGGCAGTTTACGGTTTCCAGGCTGAACTTTGAATCCGGGTCCGTTTCGCCGGGTTTAATTCCAGTCAGTTCTTGCACCTTGTCGAGAACCTGCTGCGCACCTCGAACCTGACAGGCAGTACCCGTACATATATTAATTTGATAACTTCCTTTAGGAGTTAAACTAAATGTTTTATAAAAAGTAGCTATGCGCAGTACCCGGCTTAAGGGCACCTCTAACTTTTCACTGATCTGCACTAATACTTCTCTCGGCAGCCATTTATTTTCTTCTTGTATCTCCATCATTACTTTAATCAGTGCACCGGCTTGGCCCTGGTGTTCATTTAGAATCTGTTCAATTTTATCGTTATTCATAGCGACCGTCCTGACCTCCTTCTTTCCCATAATCCACTGTCTGAACTTTCACCCTAGGCTATAACGAAGCGCTTTTGGCTTTCCTCGTATTTAATTAACCCCTGCATGGCTGAATTATTAATTTGTCTTGAAATTTCAGACGAGGTTAGACCTAATATCGCCGCCATTTCTCCAGTGGCAAGCGGTTTTTCACGCATCAATGAAATAATTTGGCCTATAGTTAGTTTATCTGCAATTAATTCATTAAATATTTTTTCAAACTCTTTACTAGCATAGAACTCTTCATACTCTTCAACCGTATCAAAACGCACATTCAGTCTTTCATTTTGCACTACTCTGATGTAGGGGATTAGATCTATAACTGTTTGTAATTTCAACTTAAGTGCATCTTGGCCTATTCCTTCAGATTGGCCAAGTAGTCCCAATTTTCTCATCGTTTGGCTGAATTCATTCATAGCTTCGGCAAAACGGAGTCCTTCACCGGCAGATACATGTTCTAATTTTATTCTCTCGGGATTTAACCCCAGGTGTGCAAGTATTTTTTTACTCAGCATCACCATATTTAGTGCATTGTAATTTCCATGCGTAATATAATGGCAGTCTCCAAGATGGCAAGTGCCGACAAACACCCCGTCATTTCCATTGGCAAAAGCACGGAATACAAATGACATGTCAACCCGGCCGGAGCACATCATACGGATAAGTCTAATGTAAGTAGCATATTGTTGCCTGGAAACTCCAGACAAATCAGCAGCACCGTATGCTCACCAGTTACATACGAAACCTAAAATTCTTGGTTTAGAATCAGTTCCTGTAGCCACTCTTATCCCACCTCTTTAGTTAGTAATCTCAGCATCACTCGTTTATTGGGGCATTTCCCATTGGGGACATACCTCCGTGGGAGGTGTGTCCCCTTTTTAGTAAAGCTTCTAAACATCAACCACTACAGAGCATCGGTAGTTGCTGCGTCAATTTGGCTATATACCTGTTCATACGTATAATGTTTTAGTGAAATAGCCCCTGTTGGGCACTTGGCGTTACAGAGACCGTCTCCTTTACAGAGCACAGGATTAACCGTGGCTTTTTTGCCATGTAATGTCTCGTGAAACGATATGGCACCATACGCACAGGCTGCAATACATGCTCCACACGAAATACAAATACTTTCATCCACCCCGGCAACAGAACCGGAGGCAATGACCGTATCATTTGAAAGAAGCGTTAAAACACGACCGGCAGCGCCATAAGCCTGGCTAATCGTTTCTGAGAGAAGCTTGGGATAATGCGCTATCCCACACAGGTAAACACCATCGGCAGCAAAATCCACAGGCCTTAATTTAACGTGGGCTTCCGAGTAGAAACCATCCGGGCTCAAAGATACTTTGAATAAGGCGGCTACGTCTTTGCTGTCTTCAGTGGGAACAACGGCGGCAGCCAAAACCACTGCATCAGCATCCAGTTCAAGTTTACTGCCTAAAACAGGATCTGTCGCAGTAACTTTTAAGACAGACTTACCGTCATCATCTTCACCAGGTTCTACTACAGGCAAATCTTCAGGCTCATAGCGAATGAACCGGACATCCTTATCGGCCGCTTCACGGTAATAATCCTCTTTGTAGCCGTAGGTTCTAATATCCCTGAAGAGAATGTAAATATCCATCTCCGGGTTTATTTCTTTCAGCTTGAGTGCATTTTTGATCGACTCGCTGCAGCATATACGACTGCAGTAATTTCTGTCTTCATTTCTGCAGCCTACGCATTGAATCATCACCAAACTATCAGAGTTTAGCAGCTTTTCGTCTTCTTTAGCGATTTGCTCTTCCAACTCAAGGTGGGTCATCACCCGGTCATCTTCACCATATAGATATTCATTTGGTTTATATACTTCAGCACCGGTAGCGATAACAGTAGCTCCATGTTTTATTTCGCTGACTATTCCTTTTGACTCAATCTTGGTCAGAAAATTACCAATATAACCAGCTGCATCTATAACTTTGGCATCGGTCTTTACATGTATTAAGGGGTTTTTATTTACCTTTTGAATCAGACCGTTTAAATAGTCCTGAACATCAAGTCCTTCTAAGGTATAATGAAGTTTCCGTGCGATTCCGCCCAGTTCTTTTTCCTTTTCCAACAGGTATACATGGTGTCCCTGTTTGGCAATTGAAAGAGCACTGGTCATACCGGCCACGCCACCACCGACTACCAACGCTGTCTTGTTGACAGGCAGATCAAATTCCTGCAGGGGCTCTAAATGGGTAACTCTAGCCACCGCCATGCGGATTAAATCTTTGGCTTTTTGAGTTGCCGATTCTTGTTCCTTAGAATGTACCCAGGAGCAATGTTCTCTAATGTTGGCAAATTCAAAGTAATATTGATTTATTCCAGCTTCTCTGAGGGTGTCCCGGAATAGCGGTTCGTGTGTCCTGGGGGTGCAGGCCGCGACAACCACGCGATTTAGCCCTTTTTCAATGATCGAACTTGTTATATGCTTGGCCGCATCTGTAGAACATATAAAAAGGTTGTCTTCAGAGTGCACAACGTTAGGTAAGGTTAAGGCATATTCAACTGCAGAAGGTACATTTACTATCCTTCCGATATTAGCCCCGCAATGGCATACAAAGACTCCAATTCTTGGCTCTTCTTGGGAGACATCTCTTTCCACCGGATACTCCCTTGCTTTGGCCAGGTCCCCTCTCCGGAAATTAAGCATTTCACCACACTGGGAACCGGCTCCACAGGCGGTCACAACCGACTCGGGAATATCTAATGGTCCCTGGAAGGCTCCACTAATGAAGATCCCCGGCCGAGTGGTCTCCATTGGATTAACCGGATTAGTTTTACAGAACCCGTGCGCATTGAGCTCAATGTCAAACTTTTCGGCCATTCCTTTAGCATCAGCAGGAGGAGTCAAGCCAACAGATAATACTACCATATCGAATTCTTCATATTTTACCCCTTCATCATTGGTAGCATATCTTATCGTGACATTCTTGGTTACCGGGTCTTCCTTCATTATTGATGCATAACCTCTAATAAATCGAACACCGGGAAGTTTTTCTGTTCTCTGGTAGAATCGTTCAAAATCCTTACCATAGGAACGAATATCATTATGGAATATTGTACACTCGGCATCTGCATCATGGTCTTTGGTCAAAATCACATGCTTCTGGGCATAGGTACAGCACACGGCAGAGCAATAGCTGTTACCTCCGGGGATAACCTGTCTTGAACCGACACATTGAATCCAAGCTATTTTATGAGGATGCTTTTTGTCGTTAGCACGTAATATTTCACCTTCATAAGGTCCGGTGGAGCATAGTAACCGTTCATAGTCCAAACTGGTTACCACGTTCTCAAATTCCCCGTAGCGATATTCCTCTCTCAACTTGGGATCATATGGCTCAAAGCCCGGAGCCAGAATTATCGTTCCTACTTTTACATCTACTTTTTCAGGTGTTTGATTGAAATTTATGGCACCATTCTTACATACTCCCTGGCATACAGTACATGTCTTATCTTTCAAGTAGCGACAACTTTCATCTATATAAGTAATCAGTGGAACTGCTTGAGCAAAGAATATATGAATGGCTTTGTTATTCGATATTTCTTGGTTAAACTGATCAGGGTAGGTTACCGGGCAGTATTCTACACAGGTGGTACAACCCGTGCATATGGTTTCATCAATATACCTCGGCTTTTTAATCAGCGTAACCGTGAAGTCTCCTGATTCTCCTTCTACACTTTTAACTTCAGTGTAGGTCATGATTTCTATGTTGGGATGCCTGTTACATTCAACAAACTTAGGCGATTCAATACACATGGAGCAGTCATTAGTGGGAAAGGTCTTGTCCAGCTGGGCCATGTGACCGCCAATGCTGGGCGCTTTGTCAACCAGGTAAACTTTAAATCCCGCAGTAGCAAGATCTAGAGCACCCTGAATACCACTAATCCCTCCACCGACAATCATAACATCTCCTAAATTACTGTCTACACAATTAACAAGCTTTCCCCCAATGCTTTCAATTTCTTTTTCCATATCTATCAATCCTCATCAGTTTTTATTTACCCGTACTGTCCGGGGTTGGCCGGGTCAGCCGTACTTTATCTGTTGAACAGCCAAGCCGCTCCGGGTGGGTAACACCGCCAAGCGGTCACCGCGCACCTGTCCAAGCAGGGCAATGCCCATATCACGGGCAAGCAAAATGGTGTTCTTCGTCAGCGCATGTCGCGAACCAATAATCAGGACCTGCATCCGTGCTGCTTTGAGTAGCACCTGGACGATATGCAACCGGTGATTATCCGCAGTCAATCTCTGATTGATCCGAATCAAAATTTATTCCTTAGTTTTGAAACTAAACTGCCACACTGCACCCGGGTTACCGTACCGCCGGCAGTTCATAATCAGGATTGTTCAGCCTCACACCGGCCAGCAATTCGTCCTCACTCACCCGTATGCTCGCCACGTCGCCAATGCCAGAGATGATCCCTCTGCATATAGATCTCCGAATACGAGATAATCCCAGTTTGGCTTGTGTGCACAGGATGGTGACTAGCGCCTTCATTTTACATGAATGGTGATTCCATTTCGCTAGGCACAAAAACTTTCTGTGTGTCTAGCATTGCCGTTATCAGATTAGTTCCGCAAGGACCTCCGTAATGTCCTTAATCTCGATGACGTCATCAAAATTCATAACAACTCTGCTATCCTCGAAATTAGTAATGCAATAGGGGCAGGCAGTAACCAGTTCCTGAGCTCCAAGCGCTACGGCTTGTTCTAATCTGAGATTGGCGAAACGGTCGGATTTGATTGTTTCAACCCAGATCCTGCCGCCGCCCATGCCGCAGCAGAGACTGTTTACACGCGCTTCTTCCATCTCAACGAGTTCCAAGCCGGGTATATTCTTTAATACGTCGCGCGGTTCGTCATATATGTGATTATGCCGACCCAGGTAACAAGGATCATGATACGTTACTTTCTTCGGGTATTCCTTAGTTATCTGCAGTCTGCCTTCTTTAATTAGTTGGCAGATAAACTCGGAGATATGCATTATCTCAAAGTTTACATTAAATTCAGGATATTCGTTTTTGAAGGTGTGGTAGCAGTGGGGAGAAGAAACTACTATTTTCTTGACCCCGTGATCGATCCAGGTTTTTATGTTGGCTTTGGCCAGCTCTTTAAACATTTCTTCGTTGCCGGTCTTGCGAATGCTTTCTCCACAGCAGTTTTCTTCTTCGCCCAGGATACCGTAATCTACGCCTGCCGCGTTAAGAACTTTAGCTGTGGCTGCGGCGACCTTCTTTAATCTTGGGTCATAGCATAAATAGCAGCCGGGGAAATATAATATTTCCATGCCTTCTTCGAAAGTTTTTACATTCAGGCCTTTGGCCCAGTCTGCCCGGTTGGCCCGCGGTTCACCAAATGGGTTGGCTTCCGCGCCAAGGCCTGCGGTTGCGGTACGGACAGGCTTGATATGTTCGGGAAAGACACCATAACCCGTAGCCATCCGACGCAGGGCCATCATATCTTGGATCTGTTTTACTTCCCTGGGGCATACTTCAGCGCACCTGCCGCAGGTAGTACAGCGCCAGATCTCTTCATTTTCAATCTCTGTCAATCCAAAAGTAGCCTGTCGGATTAGCTTGCGCATACTGAAAGTTCTTACCCTGTTCCAGGGACAGACAGTATCGCATTTCCCGCATTGAAAGCAGTATTTGACCGGATCTCCGCCGTAATCTTTTATTTCTTGTATTACTTCTTTGATGGGGGTTTCAGTCTGCACGACTTTTTAATCCCTCCTTTCACATTATGTTTTAGCCCTTCTGTGACAATCTGTTAAAGGTATCCGCTATCTTCTGGACTCCAAATTTGTCTAACAATGCCTTCATTCCTAATTCCATCTCGTCCATCTTCACTTCTACTTTTTCTTCCTCTTCAACTTCCAGTTCCTCGAATGTCAGACAGCCTTGTGGACATGCCTGAACACACAAGGGCTCTTTTTCGTCTGCACACAAATCGCATTGGAGAGGAAGACCGGAATCGGGATCAAAAAACATTTCTCTGGTCGGGCAGATAGTCCCACAGAAGCTGCACTCGCTGTATTTCTTTCCTTTAATAGTATAAACACGCCTGCCGTCACATCCGGCTTTAGCATAATCAGTGGCACGAATGGGAACATATTCATCATTAAATTGATCCATAACCACGCGAATCCTTGACCTGGATGGATTCATTGCGCTGTACTTCGGCGTAGCATGATATGCAGAGCAGGCTATCTCACAACCGCGGCAACCATTGCATTTATCAAGATCAACTCTAATTGTTTTAACTATTTTCTTCACTTTTTCTCCCACAATTAGCACCCCCCTGACTTTTGTTCTTCGGCTTTTGCCGCTTCTTGGGCTGGAGTACCTTCATTAGGATCTAAAATCCCTAACTGAATCAATTCGTCTGCTACATAGTCCAAGCCGACTCTCTGCAACTCTGCTTTAGTAGGAATTGCATCCTTAGTCCATCCCCTAAAGTCATAATAGGCGTCAAGCAGCTTTTCTTCAAGCTCAGGGTTTCTTACCGCCCAGTGATCCTTAGGTGGATCATCATCGACTCTTCTCATGCCCAATCTATTATTAATGCATCTGACCAAATCACGGTTCCTGCGGCAGATTTCCCAAAGTCCCTCTTTATCAATTTCCATACCGGTCGCAAGATGAATTATATCCGGCACATTATTGAAAGAATAGGCAACCTGACCGCCAAACTGTCCTCTAAATGATGACACAAAACCGCAAAGTCCGGTGGAGTCATCAATATAATGCATGGCCTCATTCCAGTCCGTAAGTGCGCAAGTATCTTCAATAGATATCTGATCACGCTTTTCCCAGTTCATAAACATATCTTTAAATTTTTGATATGGGGCTGCATCCCATTTATCAACGAATTCCTTCCTCTTTACCGGATCCCTAATCGGATCCTGAGGGAATGAACCTTCAATCTGGGTGATAGCCATTTTCTCACCGGTAGCTATCATGAGATAATAAGCCGGGTTCAGTTTGCCCAGCTTGATGGGTAACTGTTCCATTTTTTTCACGGTATTATGCTCAAATGACTCTGCTCCGGGAATCATGCGGGACGCCCACCAAGAGCCATTGGCCAGTATATCGCCAATCCCTTCCCGGTGAACAATTTTTTCCAACAAAAACTTAACTCTATCCCCGGGATCAGTCGGGAAATTAGGAATATCCTGGTCAGTTAAAACGCCGTTATCGTAAAGTTCTATGCCAAGGGCAATAGCTTGTGGCGTAGAGTATGAATCCACTCCCCAATCCAAACATTGACCAAGCATTCCATAAGTATAGTCCAGTTCTTTAAAGGCTGCCATATGATAGGTATCTTTGCCATAGCATTTATAACCGAATCTTTTCGTACCCGGCCAGGAAATCACGTTAATGCATCCCTTTGGACAGTTGTAGCAACCTGCTTGTCTATCCATGTTGTCATATTTCCAGCGAGTCCATCTGTCTTGAAGTTCTTCGCTCCAATAATTTTTAATACGCGTACGCGAATTACCCCAAGCAAAGTTATTATGGTGGAAACTGTCATCCTCATCGACCGCCATCCAGTCCCCACAGCCATCGCTGTCATTAATCCACTTTTTCATTTTGAGGCATAGCTCAAAGAGTTCTTGCGGGTGGGCGATATTGATGTCCTTTGTTCCGCGAACAGCAATTGCCTTTAACTTTTTGTCGCCCATGATTGGACCAGGTCCCCGAGACGCACTGGAATAACCGTGTTCGAGGCTAGCCGTTAAGACCTTGTTCTCACCGGCCAGACCGATACAGGCCACCTGGGCGAAGGGTTCATTCAACTCTTCTCTAATGAGACTTGTGGTTTCCCCTGGGCCTTTCCCTGCGAGATGGGAAGCATCACGTATTTCTACTCTCTCATTGTGTACATACAAATAAACCAGTTTAGGAGCTTTGCCGCGAATGATTATTCTGTCGTAACCGGCATATTTCAGTTCCGGCCCGAAATGTCCTCCCATACAGGAATGTCCAAATATGCCTGTCATAGGGTTAATGGTATTCACACTGGTACGGTTGCATCCGACAACAGGTGTTGCATGCAAAAGACCGGCGCCTAAGATTAGTAAATTATCTTCACTAAAGGGTTTAGTGTCGGGTTTAACCCTATCCCAGATTATCTTGGCGTTAACACCCTGACCCCCTAGATGAGTCTCCATCAATTTGGGGTCGGTTTCTACCCGCTCAATGTTTCCAGTAGACAAATCAACTTCTAAATTATACCCTGCCTCAGCGTACCTCATTTTTCAACACCTCTACGTATTTTTTTAACATCTTTCGGGGTATCTGCGCAGCCATAGTCTTGAAGCTGCGCTGCTGTATTCGCAGTACATAGGAGCAAAAACAGCCTATCTCTTACCGAAGGTTTTTTGTTTCCATCGCTTGGTGTAATAATGCCGGGTGTGCCACCCCTTCCTTGCTTAAACCATCCCAACAACTATCATCTTAGTAAGGCGGTTTCAGTAACATTACCTCCCCCTTTTTATTGGTTTTATTGATGGAAATCCTTGTTAATATAATTACGCGTTTTCTAGATGGTTTTTAGCTTGTCCAATATCTGCATTTTTTCAGAATCTTATAAAAACCTTTATAAAATCTTTAAAAGTATACAAGCAACTTCTATACCTGCAGAGAGAGTTTATTGATTAAGCAAAAAGTTTTTATCATATCAGGATGTATCATCTAAACTCAATCATTTTAAAAACAAAAATCTCCATTTTTCATCAAAATACATTGTCGAAATATCAGACATGTTCAAATTACAGACAGCCCCTTCGGCATTTCAGACAGAGTAGTAAGAACTTACAAGAATTAAACCATGCCTGCGGGGCATGGTTTAATTCTTTTGTTTACCTTTAATTTACTGCAATTCTATAACGCTTCAACCTTACACAGCAGAGATTTGAAATCGGGATAACCGGTAATGGGATCACGCACATCCATATCGGTCAGGAAGTTAACGTTAGCATTAGACCAACCATGCGGTACCGACACTATGCCAGGCATCAACCTTGGCTCTTCCTTGACCCGCATGATGATGCTGCCATTGCGAGTGGAAAGACGAATACGCTCCCCGTCCTTTACGTTGTAACGGCTAGCGGTTGCCGGATGCATCTCGGCAAACGGCTCCGGTTCTTGCGCCCTGAGCTGCGGAACATGTCGCATCTGGGTGTGGGTAAACGCTTGCCGCCGGGCTCCGCTGATTAGAATTATCGGGAATTCCTTGGCCAGTTCAGGTGTGCTTACCGGGCTTTGAGCCGGTTCATAATATTTAGGAAGCGGGTCATAGCCGGCATCTTCCAGTGTCTTGGAATATATTTCAATTTTGCCGCTAGGAGTACTAATCTTTTTATTCTTATAAGCGTAGTAGTCTTGCTTAGCAAAATAAATGCCCATTTCGGTTGCTTTTAACTGATCGGTAAGACCGCTGGGTTCCAGCAGAGTATCTATCACTTCTTCGTCAGATTTCCACGGGAATAATTCTCCAAATCCCAGACGGTGTGCCAGTTGGGTCCAAATCCACCAGTCAGGCTTAGACTCACCTACCGGATCAATAACTCTCCGGTGGTACATGGCATATGGTTCGCCGTGCACTACGCCATAAACGTAAGCCAGAGCATCCTTTTCCATAAAGGTGCATGCGGGCAATACTAAATCAGCCAGCTCAGCACTTTCTGTCATAAAGAGATCAATAGCCATCATAAAGTCCATCGACTTAAAGGCATCAATAAACTTGTTTGCTTCCGGGAAAGAAACCACCGGGTTAGCTGCAGCAACAATAGCGCCACGAACCGGATAAGGCTTACTTTCCAGAGCTGCCTGCGGGAATAAGGTGGCAATGCCGTAAGGCGATTTTCTGCCCCAGAATTCATAGAACAGGGGGTATTGATCCGCACCGATCGGCACTTCATCCATTGGTAAACGCAGGTCGGTCATGCGGAGGAAGGGAATGGTTACCCATGTACCCGGTTTATCAATATTGCCGGTAACAATCTGCAGGATATTCAGTAACCTGGACAGCTGCAGCCCGTTAACGTGCTGATCCAGCGTATTGATACCTTGCACGATACACGCAGGCTTGGACTGGGCATAAATACGGGCTACTGATTTAATATCCGACGCGGATATCCAGGTAATTTCTGCCGCCCAATCAGGTGTATACTGCTGAACATGCGCTTTCAGCTCTTCAAAACCGATAGTGTAGTTATCTACAAACTCCTTGTCATAGAGACCTTCGTTGATAATTACGTTTAGCATGGCTAGCCCAAGTGCTCCGTCAGTTCCTGGACGTATTGCCAAATGCAGACCCAGTTCGGATAACTCTGTCCGCTTGGGGTCAATCGTAATCAGATCAAGTACTCTCTTTTCTGCTTTTTCCCTGATATCTTCGGCCAGCATGCCCTTGGAACCATCCGGGTTATGACCCCATAGAACGATACAGTGGGCATCAGCCGGGTAATCCATCGGATACCGGCCAAAGGTCAACTGACGGGCCATGATCCGGGCACGGTAGCAGATGTTTTCCACTGATAACAGGTTGGGGGTGCCATAGGCCGATTTGAACCGCTGGGCAAAACCTGCTACTTCAATATTTTCTACGCCCATAGAGCCGCAGAAAATAGCCAGGGCTTTGGCACCATACTTGTCTCTAATTTTGCCAAGTTCTTCGGCAGCATAGTCCAGCGCCTCATCCCAGCTCAACCGCTCCCAAGTATTACCTACACGACGCATAGGATATTTAATGCGGTCTGGTGAATAAACAAATTCAGGGAGAAACTCTCCGCGGGGGCAGATATAACCTTTGCTTACCGGATGTTCAGTTAACCCCTCTACTTTTACCATCTTGCCGTCTTCCAGCGTAACTTTAATACCACAGTCCCACACACATGACATGCAGTCGCTTACTACGGTCTTACGTTCCACCACTATACTCACTCCTTAACACAATTCATGTACCAGCTATTTAATACACACCTTATAGCTGTCAATATATTTTATATAAGCAACTTCTATACCAGCAAATAATATTAAAAAAACTTGTTAAATGATAAATAAAACTTCTATTTTATGAGGACTCGAAAAGCTGTAAAGTAATAAAATCATTTTTAATTATTAAAAAAGTGTCCTAAAAACATACATGTTCAAATGACTGACAATGGACAACGGAACTGCTTAGCTATCCCTTTCCATAAAATCATGTCAATGAATGATGAGACGGAAAAGGACTGAGCTTAAAACTCGTCCTCGTCATCAGGGTGACAGATAAAATATTCCCTCTCCAAAAGCTCGTGAAACTGCTCCGGTATTGCAACCACCTGTTTAAAAGGCACACCTCCGGGTTGGGTCAATTCAAAGATAAGTTCGTATTTCCCATCGCGGTTTTTGCGGGGGCGCCATTGCCTCAGGGTCATACCTTCCTGAGAAATATACGCGCGTACAATTTCGTCGCACCATTTAAAAAAGGTGGCTTGTTCATTGTCCAGATATTCCATCATATGCCAATCCCTCCTCACGGTAGGCAGAATAATTTCAGTTATTGACCTGAATCATTATACTACAATTTAACTCAGCAGAGTAAATACCATTTAATGCAACTGGCTACATAAAGCATTAGAGGCAGCATAAAATGTCGGGATTTTTCCGATATTTTATGCTGCCTCTAAAATTGTCAACCATTAGCTCATTTTTAACAACTCATTTTCAGCAAGCCGTAAGTATAATTACGCTTCTTTCTTCTTTCTGACC
>JAENYS010000046.1 GCA_016841645.1 Desulfoscipio geothermicus
TAAGCCCTTATAGGGCTAGAGCAAACCACCCGTTTTACGGGTGGTTATGATTTATGGGACTATATTTTGCTGTTTACTAGTCAGGTAACTATTGCCACAAAGGGTTATAATATGTAATGATATTGTACGGGGGGTGAAGTTTCTGCAAAACAGAATTAAGGACGAAAACAATATGTGCTTTGGCTGCAGCCAGTCTAATCCCATTGGCCTAAAGTTAAAATTTAAAATGGATGGCGATGTTTGCCGCACCGAATTTGAGGCTGGAGAAGAGCACCAAGGCTGGAACGGTTACATGCACGGCGGTCTAATTGCCGCATTGCTGGATGAAACGATGGCCTGGTGGCTGTGGTTTAAGGATTTTTCCATCATGACAGCGGAAATGACCACCCGGTATAGCTACGGAGTACCGGTTAAAACCAGGCTGGTGGTGGAATCGTGGTGCGAAGAAGAAAAAAGAGGCCGGCTTTTTTTGATGGCCGGGCGGATAATACTGCCTGACGGTAAAGTTGCCGTCAGAGCCGGTGCCAAGTTTATGAAAATTGCCCCGAAATAAGTTTAAATATTATTGGAGGCTTATGTACTTGCATTGCAGGTGAAATGGGGCTGTAGATGGTTGACAAAAAAATAGATAATGATATAATTAATAATTACCTGGTATTACGGAATGTATTTTGTGATAGTACTATATGATTTGGACTTATCAGAAAGCCCTAGCCTATAAAAGTGGCAGGGCTTTGACTATCGAGGTGTTGAACATGCCGGCCAATACAATTGTTAATCGCAAGGCACGCCATGAGTATCATATTAATGAAACTTACGAAGCCGGTATTGCCCTGTCCGGTACGGAAATCAAGTCTATCCGGGCAGGCAAGGCCAATCTTCAGGATAGTTATGCCAGGATTGAAAATGGCGAACTGGTGTTGTATAATATGCATATAAGCCCTTATGAGCAGGGCAACCGGTTTAACCATGAACCAAAACGCCCGCGCAAGCTATTAATGCATAAGCGGGAAATCATGCGATTGTTTGGCCAAACCAGAGAAAAAGGTTTCTCTCTGATACCTCTTAAAGTGTATTTTAAAAACGGTAAATGGGCTAAAATTGAGCTAGCCCTGGCCCGGGGCAAAAAACAGTATGACAAGAGGGAAGATATTGCTGCGAGAGATGCCAAAAGGGATATGGAACGGGCAATTAGGGACAGGCAGAAGCAGTAATATTTTAAATTATTCGGGGGCGAAATGGTTTCGACGGGGGAAGTTGTGGCAGGATAAGCGAGCCGGGGTTCCATCAGCCCGTTAAACGGTGGAACAGTTAATATAACTGCCAACGAAGAAAATTACGCTCTAGCTGCCTAATTGCAGCTAGCATCCCACCCGCACTTGCCTGTGGAGCGGATCATGGGGTGTCATATGAGCAGGCTTACTCTTTAGCCAATTCTCGGAGGCTAACGGAGGACATTCATCGAGATAGTTCCGGCGAAGCCTGGTTGTGGGCGCCAACGGAGCGAATTTTAAAACACAACCTATGCTCGTAGAAGGTCTTGTGGCTCTTCTTTCGGACGGCGGGTTCAACTCCCCCCGCCTCCACCATACATAACGAAAAATAACGTTCCTCAGCCGTTGATTTTATTGAATTTTTCATTATTCAACGGACTTGGGGCAAAAATTTAGGTCATTCGAACACCCAAAAAATTTACGGTAAGGGGTGTTCTTTTATTATGGCCAAAAGGGTACTAAAGATTGTTGAAAAGCAGGGACAGGACATTACTTGGGAAGGTGCTTTGAAGGACTTTTTGTTGTTTAAAAAGGCGGAAGGTAAGTCTGAACGGACAATAAAGGATTATGGCTATCACATAAAGTATTTTTTTAAGCAGTTCCCTGGCATAACACTGAGTGACATAAAAGGTTTGCGTAAAAAGGTTATCCAATATATGTCGGTAGATTCAAGCCCCGCCCATTACAATAATAAGCTGGTTTACCTAAAAACATTCTTTAACTGGTGCGTTAAGGACAACATTCTTGCTGAAAACCCGTTGGACGGATTTGCAAGACGTAAAGCCCCGGAACGTATTGTTCAACTGGATGTGGAATTACTGAAAAAATTATTAGCCATGCCTGACCAAAAGACATTTTCGGGCTTACGAGATTATGCCCTTCTTTTGCTACAGCTTGATACGGGTATTAGGCCAAAAGAAGCGTTATCGCTGTTAATTCCCGATATTAATTTCCAAGCATGTGAGGTATATGTCAGAGCGGAAAACGCTAAAACACGTATTGCCAGAACATTGCCGATTAGCCCAGTAACCGCTAAGGCAATCCATAAGCTGATTTCCGTTAGACCAAAAGATGAATGGAAAGAAAGCGTGCCTGTTTTCTGTACCTGTGAAGGAAAGAAAATGTTGGGTAATAGCTGGTATAAGAGGGTTAGTAGATACGGTGAAATTTTGGGGGCAAAAATATACCCATATCAATTACGTCATACCTTTGCTCTTGAATTTTTGCGAAACGGCGGCAATTCTTTTGCATTACAAAAAACAATGGGCCATGCCGATATGAATATGACCAAGAGATATGTTTTCCTGGCCGACAGCGATGTTAAGGATCAACATAAAAAGGCTTCACCTGTATCAAAATTAATGGAAAAGCCTAAAAAAGTTAGGATAATATAATGTAACGAAAAATATGAGGGGAAAGGTCACCCTTTCATTTGGGGTGGCCTTTTGTATTTTTAAACAATGTAAGAGTATGTTCAGAAAAATAAGAAAAGCCCAACGCATTATTTTTACATTAGGCCATTAGTTCATAATATATGTCTTAATTAAAAGGTATAATGTTATAATTACAATGCAATATATAATAATCGATTCTGAATGATAAAAGGGAAATTTGTCTTTGCGTTTAAAATGTAACTGTTCATCTATCCAATCAATTTGGGTTCCACCATAAAAAAAAGCCAAGTTTGTATAAATGTGAGTAAACGGTGCCTGATCCGAAATAGAAATTTCCTGAAATCTACTTTCTATTTCTTGTATTCTACTGGTGAATTTACTAAAATCGGCGTTTTCATCTAAGGATTTAACTGTATTATACATGCTTTGAAGTTCATTATAATACAGAGTTAATTCTTTTCCTACCTTATTATACTGTTCTTTATTTTTGCTTTCTACATCTATAACTAAGGTGTTTTCGCTAGCCTATAATGACCGAAAGCTGACAGTATTGCCTGTCCAAACCTT
>JAENYS010000002.1 GCA_016841645.1 Desulfoscipio geothermicus
ACTAATAGGTCGAGGACTTGACCTGATTCTCGGTAGACGGTGATAGATTACCTGAACAAAAGTCATCTGTTGGTCCGATGCAAATATGTCTATTTGGGTAATTATCTTGATAAAATAATTGAAAATATTGGAATTAATACGATATAATAAACTAGGTGATTTTTATGGATATTAATCTTATACAACAAAAGGCCACTCCTATTTTAAAACGATATGAAGTTGTTAAGGCTTCAATTTTTGGTTCTTACGCCAGGGGAGAACAAAACGCGAACAGTGATATTGACATATTGATTCAATACTCACCAAGAGTAAGGAAATCCCTTTTAACCCGCATCAAATTAAGGGACGAGCTTAAGGAAGTCCTTCAAAAAAATGTAGACGTGGTAACTGAAAAAGCTTTATCTCCTTATTTAAGGGATATTGTTATGGCTGTGCCGGGTAAAAATAAATTGGCGTACTACAGTCCTGGTAGCCAATAAAAAGATTGATTAATTGAAAGTCAAAGATATGTTATCCATTAGTATTTACCAGCACGCTGGGGTCAGACCTTGACATTTGACATTGACGCGAAGTTAAATGTCAAATGTCAAGGTCTGACCCCAAAGGGACCCAGATGTAATACCCTAAAAAATAAAGTGCATGCAGACAGTTTGCTAATTTGGTTTATAATAACAGTATGCAAATTGCTACTAAATCCCAAAACAAGTTAACCATAAGTTAAATAAAGGAATGCTCATAAAATCATGTGTGAGGTCACTAAAAATCTGGCTAACAATTTTAACCTTAGATTGTAGCACCTAATTTTTAAAGAAATTCAGGTATCACAAGGGTTATGCGGTTTTAAAAGTGAAAGTTGGGTTATTGTGACAGCCGGTTAACGAGTAATAAATATTGTTTTCTCTGTGATTTCCCATATAATTAATAACATAGTAATTATACTTTAATAAGAGGATGATGCAAATGTCTTCCATTCGTCTTAAGTTTCCAGAGAGTATTGGACTTATTGGACTCTTGGGCATAGTCGGAGTTATAGGCAATATGCTGGATTTTGATATACTTAGACCTTGGCTAGCTGCATTTGCAGCTTTTTGTATATTCGGCTTTCGTTTTTTCAGCGACCGCCGCCTGGGTTTTCCAGAAAGACTGGGGCTACTTAGTTTTTTCGGATTTCTCGGATTTTTGGGCTATATTCCTGGAGCTGAATTTCTTAAGTCTTTGTTTGCATTGTTTGGGTTCGCATTTTTCTTTGCCTATTTAAGTCGCCACCGAAAAAAAGTCAATTGAACAATAAAAACTTAATATATTAAAAACATTCGGAATGGAGATACTTAACGCAATAAAGTATCTTTTTTTTTGTGCAAAAAAATTGCATAATTGCTGTAACATTTAACTATGTTTAGGCACCAATAACCAGGAGCGTTTTTTTGATATGGCCATGTCAACTATAGAAAAACTTTATCATCGTTATAGAGTATCGATCTTCCAATACCTATACCGTATGGGCGGAGATTATCACCTGGCGGATGAGTTAACCCAGGAAACCTTTTGCCGGGCATTGGTATCCCTAAAAAACTTTCGTGGTGAATCCGCCCTGTCCACTTGGTTGTTCCGCGTGGCTTATTATGTCTACACCGGGTACCTGCGGGGCCGTCCCGGGGAGCGCAATTTACCGCTAAACCATGATATTCCAGACGTGAACAGTTCAGGCGATCCGGCCCGGTATCTGGAAGATGCAGAAAACCGGTGGTTGGTACGGCTGGCCCTTGAACAGTTGCCTGTGGATTACCGGGCAGTGATAATTCTAAGGGAACAGGAAGGATTAACTTTTGAGGAAATAGGGGACATACTGGGCAAGTCCCCGGCAACGGCGCGGGTAACCCTTTTCCGGGCCAGGCAAAAATTTCACCAATTATATAAACAACTAGAAGGTGATGACCATGACTAAATATGAATGCGAAATAATTAAAGATCTTTTACCTCTATACGCGGACGGTGTGGCCAGTGAGGCCTCTTTGGACATGGTGGAACGTCACCTGGAAGAATGCGCATCCTGCCGGAAACTGCTGGCTGAATGTACCCGGCCTGTTTTTGCGGAATTCCCTGCCTCTAAAACTTCACCCCTATCCGGTTTAGATAAAGCCTGGGGGCGGCTGCGCCGGGTGGCGGCGGTTTTTATGGCATGTATAATCATTACCGTTTCCAGCATCGCCTGGGCCTCATACCAGGCCGGGCGGAATATGTCTCTGAGGGACCCGTCATTCCAACAGGCGAAACAGGATCTTTTTACCGAGGTAAACCAGTCCCAAAAGTTAGGCCCCTATACCATTACAGTGGATAAAATTCTGCTGGATTCCGCCCGGACCTCCGTTTTTTACAGTGTCGACCCGCAGCTGGAGGGAGATAGCAATATACATATCCACATGGCCGACGATAAAGGTGTTTATTATGACCCTCGGGGTGGGAGGGGCATACAAGGTAAATATTTTGTATTTGATCTGGAACCGGTTAATCTGGATGCCCAGAAATTAACCCTGTCCTTTAACACCGGTGAAATGCCCGGGGAAACACAGTTCAAAATACCGGTCGACCCTACCATAGTGGCCCAAAATACCCGGGAGTTTTACCCCAACCTGAAAAAAACCATAGAACCGGTAGAGCTGGCCTTGGACCGGGCAGTTCTGGGCATATCCGAAAGTATTGTCTTTTTCCGGGTGCGCTGGCCCCAGGACCCTTCCATAGCCGGTGTGGGCATTGGACAGGACAGTCCCATGTATACCGTTATGGGACCCAATGGGCCTACCAGCGTGGAAAGCCGGGGTAGCAGCACCCCGCCGGCGCCGATGATTAAAGAATACGGTGCCTTTTTACCCGGTCACTGGGCGGATCTAATAGACGAAACCAACGGTAAAAGAATCAAGCTCAATGAAACCCGCACCCAAACCGACCCGGTAACGGGTGGAATTACGGGTACGTTCCACTTTGATCCCGTAGACCCGTCGGCCAGGGAATTAAAACTGACCTCGCCGCCACTGTACCTGTACCGTTTCCCGGCTGAGGAACAAACAATGGAGTTCAACTGTCCCCGCCAGGGTGAACAAGCATTAAACGGAGTTTTTAGTTGCGGGGCTGTTACTTACAGCTTGGAAAAGGTGGTTATAGAGGATAAACCGCTGATTTGTTACTTCAATTTTAAAGGCAGCGGGGATAAACCGCCTCATTATTACCGGCCTGAATTTTGTATTAAAGATCAAGAATTCCGGCATAAGCATATCCGTATGGAATGGCTTGATGAAAATCATGTCAAAATATCTTTCCCCATGCCCGAGAACGACCGGATTACTTTGCAGTTAAGAAGTGTGGGGGAGAGGATGCCCAAGGTTGATTTTGAACTCGATGCCGCACGATGACCGGATTTTAAAACGAAAAGGGGAGGGAGCCATGCCAAAACTGGAAGAAATGTCTAAACAGAAACAGGGTAATTCTTCCGTGCAAATAGCAAATTTGCTCTACAACACAGGATTCAGATTAACCGGAAGTCACAAGAGAACCCAGGAACTGTTAACGGGCGTTTTTAACACATTAAACGGTAATATAATTATAAACACGGTTTTGAAAAAACTGTGTTTAATATACATAAATCAAGCCACATCCAGCCAGGGCAAGAATTTATCTAATAATTTACCTAAATATTCATCTAAAGCTAAAAGCAGCCCGGTGGCAAAAGACAATAGCGCAGAAAAAATACAAGAAGCACTATTAACGCTGCCGCCTACAGAAAGGTTAGTATTGGTTTTGCGAGATGTATTAGGGCTGAGTTATGTCGAGATAGCCGAGATAACCGGTATAGAAAAAATAGCGGTAACTCGTCTGCTGAATGCGGGACGGTGTGAGCTGCGAAAACAGTTAGCCCCGCCCCCGGGGCAAAGCAGATCGCTTGAAAAATATCCTATCGCGAAGTAAGATGTAATTGTTAAGGGAGAAAGAAAACCAAATGAGCAGCCTGATTGGATCTCTTGGTTTAAATATGACGTTTGCAGTTTTAAAAGCGACATATGCAGTCGGAAACAATCGAAAAAAAGACAATCCTACATTCATAGACAGAATGAGAATTGCCTCGTTTTGTGCCAGGGCGTCGATTTCTATTTTTACGGTATCACTTCAAAAACGTGCGTGCACTTTGGACAAGTAACTTTAATAGTGCCTTTATCGCTTGGTACACGCAGCTTGGCATGGCATTCTTCACATTCAATTAAGCGATGATCGACGAGTTCCATGATTTTAGCCGCGCAGGATTTTGGATTATTTACTCTTTGGATTTGTAATATTTTTTATTGCCTTAATGAAATATGCTCTTGACTAAACCGCAAAGATGAACTTGTTGCGGCAGTTACTATAGGCTATCCAAATCAATCTCCATCTCCGCGGCCGAGAAAGTTGCTGCAGGAAGTTACAGAATGGATGTAATCTTTTGCGAATGCAGGTTTTCCAGTCAATTTTTAGTACTTGATTTACCAGTTAAAATACAACTATACTTTTTAATGGCTGCACATTATATGCTGCCCGAATACATCACAGGCAGGTTCGGTTAAAAGGGGGCTAATAAATGGCCGGAGAGTCTTTTCAAGAACAACTTAATCAATTAAGGGACGATATTTTGCTGATGGGCAAAATGGTGGTCAATGCTATTGAAATGTCCGTAGATGCTTTAAAACGCCAGGACTTGGCACTGGCTGTACAGGTGGCAATGGCCGATGAAAAGATTGACGAGCTACATCTGGATATAGAAGGCAGGTGCCTGTTACTGCTGGCACTACATCATCCTGTGGCTCTTGACCTGAGGTTTATCGGGACCGCTTTAAAAATTATCATTGACTTGGAAAGGATAGGCGATCACGCCAGTAACATCGCAAAGGTAGTTGTATCAATAGGTAATGAACCGCTTATTAAGCGGCTGATCGATATCCCCCTCATGGCTGATTTAGGCAAGGTAATGATTCGGGAAAACTTAACGGCTTATGTTAATCGGGACCGTGAAAAAGCCTTGAAGATGGCGACGCTTGACAATAGCATAAACACTTATTTTACTAAGGTTTTTAATGAATTGCAAGAGTTAATGGCCAAGGACCCCAAGAATATCAAGCAAGCTACTTACTTATTATTTATCGCCAGGTACCTGGAACGGATTGGTGACCACGCCACAAATTTAAGCGAGATGATTGTCTACATGATCACTGGGGAAAGGTTGGAACTAAAAGAAGGGCATGTAGAAACCAAACTATTAAATGTAAAAAACTAAGTTCATACGGGTTTCTGCCGGGGATAGCCGGGGCAGCCTCACGGGTTGCCCTTTGTCTATTACTAGCTACCCATGAGAGAACCTAGATGATAAACTATGAACAAAGGGATTTGAAGCTCCAATTGGTAAAAGTGTTGAAGAGTTTGAATATGCCTGCCCAGCCATTGTTTATACTTATTATGTAAATGTTGGTAATATAAAGAAGGAGGACAAGCTTATGCTAGTTTTTGGCGTTATTTCCCCCCATCCACCCATCATTATTCCGGAGATAGGTGGCGCAGAGACTGAAAAAGCCACCAAAACCATATCCGCTCTAGAAACAGCAGCTAAAAGGTTGACCGATGCCAAACCTGACAAACTTATTATCATTTCGCCGCATAGAGATCATGGCTATGCGGTGCCCCTTTACTATCTTGCCCGAAATTTACCTCTCAGCACTAAGCTGGAACAAATTAGGGTCATAGATCCTTCTTATGAGTACTATTTTAATCTTGGGAAAGAATACGGTGCAGAAATTGACCGGTCAGATTTGCGCGTGGCCGTCATAGCCTCGGCAGATCTATCCCATGTATTAAAAGACGACGGCCCCTATGGTTACAATCCAGCAGGACCCAAACTGGATGAAGCTATCGTTAATGCGGTCAGCGAAAAAAATACCCAAAGGCTGTTGGAGCTTGACAGTGCCTTGCTTGAGGACGGGGCTGAATGCGGCTTACGGTCAATATTATTTTTGCTTGGCGTATTTGGGGACAAAGATTATTCGACGGAGGTATTATCCTATGAAGGGCCCTTTGGTGTAGGATACATGGTGGCTACTTTCCAAATTGGATAACCTAGGAAATTGATACCATTTGGGATAGGCAAAAAGGACCGGCATTTGTTATAATGCAGTCATGATAAATGTGATTGAAACCAAACTAAACTTAATAGCAAGCCTAAATTTAATGCGCTACCACATCCCATTGCGTTATAAATATCATTTTGAATCTAAAGATCCTTTGCCGATGCAAATGAGGTAGGGGATTATTATTTTACAAGGCATGCTAGTTTCCAAGGGTTTGCATTGCCCTAAAGTCCAAGAGTCCTTAAGTTGGCCTGAAGGGACCTAGCCAGCATTGGTGTTGCGGCCGATGCTGGCAATCCCAGAGAAATTGCTACTTGCCTGCACAAATCCTTTATTTCCGGTGCTGTATCGCTGGTAACATTTCGGGCAACTAACTCGTGAATACGTTGTAGAAAACTTATACTTTCTCCCATCAGTTGGTATATGCTGTCACCCTTCCGTGGGTCATCCCAGGCAGATAACAGAGTATGAATACTTGTTAATGACTTTAACTTCATAATTGAGCAGACGGATTTTTTATAATCATCGTAAATGGGTAGGTCTCCCGGTAGCGGAACCGCATCACCGCAAAATAGCGCCCTGTCTGCGGGAAGCCACAGTGAAATAGAGCCTTCCGAGTGACCCGGGGTGTGGAATACTTCAAGGCTCAAACCATCTCCCAGCTCCAGAATATCTCCTTCCTCTACCATGCGGTTAATGTCAACCGGACCCCCTACAAGAGAGTGGAAACCGGGAACGGGCCTTTCCCTGCATTGTCGATCCACATCTTCAATCCAGTTTTTATCCCCGAAATGTGCCGCAATAAGACAACCGGTAGCTTTTTTGATGGAATGCGCAGCTCCGATATGATCCGGATGGGAGTGAGTTAGAATAATCATGTCTATTTCTTTCGGCCGGCGGCCCGTCTTATGCAAATACTCAAAGATTGTTGTTTCGGCTGAGTTCACCCCGGTGTCAATAAGGCAAATTCGCGAACCATAGATAAGAAATGCATACACGAACCTGTCTAATGATAATTGCGGACCGATGGGTATTTTAAAGGGGATTTTTATAGCATGAATGTGTTCAGTTACTTGCATTTGTTTACCTCCGTTATATAGTATATTTTATATTCAAATGTCAAGGTCTGACCCCAAAAGACCAAAAGGACTATTTGACCTTGCCTCTTTCCCTGGCAATGCGGGCTAACAGCTCCGTTTTATTTTCCGGCGGAACGTAGATTTCCGCTCTGCGGGACATGGTTAGCGCACCGCTGGGGCAGGTAGCAACACAAACGCCGCAGCCAAGGCAACGTTCTTTATCAAACTCAGGCACCTCAGCCCCGCTCCCGTCATCACGCATTGTAATGATTTTAATCTGACAACTATTTGCACAAGTACCACACCCAACGCAACTATCCTTATCTAAAGCCGGCATGAAATTACTGGGTTGAACAGGCAATTTATCTTTCCCTATGGCAGGATGCAGAGCTACGCAACAGCAACCGCAGCAATGGCAGAGAAAAGTCGGCTGAGTAAGTACGTTATCAGCCGTATGAACCAGTCCAAGCTCGGTCGTATTCTCCAAAACCCGCAACAGTTCGTCAACTGTGGCCGGCTTGGCTATGCCCCGGCGCACCAGCCACTGCGCGGAAGGCCCCAGGGAGGTGCAGACATCCTTAATGGGACCGCCGGCTTCGCAGGACTTACCCAGGTGGCTGGCCCGGTGACGGCAGGCGCACATGGCCAGCGCACCGCCACCGGACTTGCGGATGATTTCAGAGGCCCGTTCGTAGTCTAAAACCTCTGTGTCCACTACAGCCGGAATTAGGTTTTCATATACCATCGACCTTACCAATTTGGTATTGCCCTCGCCAAAGAACTCTTCCCATACCCCGGGTGTTTCAATATATAAGGTGAATAGCTCAGCCAGTTCCTTCATGTCTATCTCTTCTCTCACCCGCATGAAGGTAAACTCAAAAAAGCCCACCATCATCGGAGCCAGCATATAGTAAGTACCGTCCTGCAAAGGAAGATCCAACACCAGCCCTTTGGGAGCCATGTTTTCCAATATGTGCAGCAATTCCTCTTCTGCCAGGCCGGTGATGCCGGCGATCTTATCCAGCTTCATTGGCACCATCGGAAATTTACTGCCCACCATAGCCTCGCTCTCGGTATAGAGGCGGTGCAATATTTTCATAAGCACCTCGTTAACAGGTGCTCCCACCGGATTGCTATTCAAGCGCTCAGCCAGTACCCTGTAAACTTCTTCTTTATGGTCTACTACTATATGTCCCATCAATATAACCTCCTAAAAAATTTGTCACTACATACTCCAGCCGCACCAGCACTTAATATTTTTCCTATCGAGTTCGAACTTGGATTAGTTAATTATTTGCTATCACTTTCTTTAATCTAATATATGTATATACATACATTAGATTAAAATTTTCCCCCTTATATCACTTTTCCTTAGTCCCCTGTGATAAACTTTGCAGGTCTTCCAGGAGATTATTTATCCTTTCCACTCCCAGTTCACCAATTAATCTTTCTTGTATCCTCTCCCATAGGGGCAGCGCTTCTTGCAAAACAAAGATCCCTTGCTCGGTGATGCTTATTTTTTGCTGTCGCCGGTCTTCTCCCTCTTCTACAGTAACCAGCCCTTTTTTTTGCAGAACTACGATATTCCGGCTCAAAGTAGATCGTTCCATACCCAGCGGCTGGGCTAGTTCCCCAATCGTAGCGTCTTTATTACCTGCAACCGCCATCAGCAGGGAAAACTGGGTTCCCTTTAGGCCAAGTGGTTCAAACGCCTCGTCGTAGAGCCGCCCTAATAGACGGGCTGTCCTGCGCAGGTTGAAACCCACGCAGGCATTGCCGGTTTTTATCGATAGTTCCTTTAATTCTTGATCTGTTTTACCGGACAACATATAAGCAATACCTCATTATTAAATGCCTTAATATAAGTATATACATATATTAATTCCTGGTCAAGGTGAAAAGGTGGGTATAATTGCGTGTTGGAGGCAGGACCCATCGAGACATTTTACCAGAGAGAAGAAGGTCGCTATGCAATTTATCATTTCCATCGGCAGTAGCCGAAAGAAAAGTTTTGGTCGCAAAAGAAGGTGATCTGGACTGAGTTTACCAGAGGCTCGCCCGCACCACCGTGATAAATGAAACCCAGGCCGAGTATCGCCATGTCGAAATAGTACCGCCTGAAATTAGCAATGGCCGGCCAAAACCTAAGGATTTCTGAGGAAGGCTCGTCCGCCCAGGGTAAGTCGGGCCCTAAGCCGATGCTGTAAGGCTTTGTGCTGTATGTAATATAGGTGCGCGCCTTAGACGAGGCCGTAAATATTAAACAATAACTAGTTAGGAAAAGTAATTTGCGAGATCACCTTATAGGCGGTCTTTTTTTAAAAAAAAGCTCAAAATAGTTATTGACATATGTGATAAACGTTGTATAATAAAAATTGAAAAAGGCATATGTCATAAACAGCAAGGAGGTGAGTTATATGCCAAGACGGGATGGAACCGGCCCGATGGGGCGCGGGACAATGTCCGGTAGAGGTTTCGGACCTTGTGCCGGAACAAATGCAGTTAAATATGGTGCAAGCTTAGGATTGGGATTATTACTTAGATGCAGACGCGGCTTTGGTCGGGGATTTGGCGGAAATTATTTTGGCGGAAATTCTAACATAGACCAGGCTTCCTCTAAAACACAAAAAGAGTTTCTGCAAGAACAAAAAGATGCGCTGCAAAGCAGGCTCGAAGTTATTAAAAAGCAACTGGAAAACTTATAAATATAAAAACTTATAAAGTAGCCGGAGTACGCTCTGGCTACTTCTCTCGTAAATTGAGGTGGAAGATTTATGGCAAGGCCAAGGAAATGGAGAAAAGTCTGTTGCCTGCCGGAAAACAACCGCTTTGGGCCTCTTAATTCACCGGCAAATATGGATCATTTTGTTAATATGACAGTTGATGAATACGAAACAATAAGACTTATTGATTTAGAAGGATTTACCCAAGAAGAGTGTGCCGGTCAAATGAACATAGCACGTACAACTGTTCAAGGTATTTATACTGAGGCAAGAAAAAAAGTTGCTCAATCCCTGGTGAATGGAAAAGTGCTCCTGATTGAGGGTGGCGAATACCAGCTTTGCGATGGTTATGGCAAAGCCTGCAAAGGCGGTGGATGTCGCAGACGCAGATGCGGTAGAGACTTTATAGATAATGGGGATAGATAGAGGTGAGTTATGATTTACTCTGATAAAGTACTTGAGCATTTTATGTGTCCTCAAAATGCTTATAATATGCCTGATTCAGATGCAGAAGGAAGCTATGGAGATCCCTCCTGCGGAGATGCTCTAACCTTTTATATAAAAATAAAAGACAATTGTATTCAAGAGATCAGCTATCTTGTATTCGGCTGCTGTGCATCTATTGCAACATCCAGCATGACATCAGTGTTGGCAAAAGGCAAGAGCTTAGATGAGGCATTAAAAATTACAGAAGAAGATATTATCGAGGCTTTGGATGGACTTCCCGAAAGTAAAGTTCATTGCTCAAATCTTGGTGTAAGTGCTTTGCGTAATGCAATTAATAATTATTTAGAAGCAAATAGAACGGAGGATTCTTATGAAAATAGTAATACCGGTAGATGAGCAAAATTTAGAAACAAGCGTTTGCCAATCATTTGGACGTACCCCCTATTACCTTATTTATGACACTGAAACAAAAGAAAGCGCATTCATTGATAACAGCGCAACGGCCAGCCAAGGTGGCGCTGGAATTAAGGCTGCCCAAACGGTTGTCGATAACAAGGTAAGCGCTTTGCTTACTATAAGATGTGGAGAAAATGCTGCAGCGGTGCTTAAAGCCGCCGATATCAAAATATATAAAACAAGGGATGCTTCGGCTATGGATAATATTAATGCCTTTATTGAGGGAGAACTATCCTTGCTAGAAGAAATTCATCCCGGATTTCATAACAAAGGAAGCAAATAATATGAAGATAGCGGTGCTTAGCGGCAAGGGCGGCACAGGAAAAACACTTGTATCGGTGAATTTAGCATCAGCAGCGAAGGCAGCCACCTATATAGACTGTGACGTAGAAGAGCCAAACGGGCATCTGTTTTTCAAACCTGAAAATATCAAAGAAGAAGAAATAACCATTAAGATCCCGTCTGTAAATGAGCAGCTTTGCATGGGCTGTCGTACATGTACCTATTTCTGCAGATTCAATGCATTAGCCTACATTAATGACAAGTTGAAAATCTTCGATGATGTTTGTCATTGCTGTGGAGGATGCGTGTTGTTATGCTCTGTAGAAGCTCTGTCGGAAAAAGATAAGGTTATCGGTAAAGTACAAAAAGGCACCAGGGATAATGTAACTGTAAATACAGGAATATTGAACTATGGTGTTGAATCTGGTGTTCCTATTATCAAAAAACTGCTCAATGAGCATAAGCCAGAGGGGAAAAACCTGACCTTTATTGACTGTCCTCCCGGGAGTGCTTGTATTGTCATGGAAAGCATTAAGGATGCGGATTATTGCATCTTGGTGGCCGAGCCTACCTTGTTCGGGGTGCATAATCTAAATATGGTTTACGAACTGGTCAAGCTATTTGACATGCCTCATGGTGTGGTGCTGAATAAATGCCTTGATGGAGAAAATCCAGCCGAGAAATTTTGTTTAGAAAAGGGCATCAATATTTTAGACCGAATACCATTTGACCATGAGCTTGGCACTTTAAATTCAAATGCCCGGATTGCAGTTAAGGAAAATAAAAAGTATCAAACGTTGTTTTCTTCCCTGCTTCAAAAGGTGACTAAGGAGGTGCAGCAGTATGAAACAGTTACTAATCCTTAGCGGCAAAGGAGGCACAGGGAAAACTACAATTGCCAGTGCGTTTATCAAATTATACAATGCCAAGGCCAGTGCGGATTGTGATGTAGATGCACCCAACTTGCACTTGATCATGGGTCAGTCCTCTGAACCCAAGCGATCAGCTTATTATGGGCTTCCCAAAGCAGAAATAAATCAGGCAATTTGTATCCAGTGCGATGAGTGCAGACAAAACTGCAGGTTTGATGCAATTATAGTAGATACAGTTTATCAGGTAGACCCGTTTGCCTGTGAAGGCTGCGGTGTTTGTGAGGTTGTTTGCCCTGAAGGTGCTATATCTTCAGTACCTGCAGTGGCAGGTGAATTGATGCTGTATGCCGAGAAAGATAAAGTGTTTTCTACCGCCCAGCTAAAAATGGGGAGCGGTAACTCAGGGATGCTCGTTACTGAGGTAAAAAAGCAGATGAAAGAGACGGCAGTCTCCAATGCTGATTTGGCAATTATTGACGGTTCCCCGGGTATCGGTTGCCCGGTTATTGCGTCCTTGAGTGGCGTTGATATGGTTTTAATTGTTGCAGAGCCTTCTATATCAGGCATAAGTGACATGGAGCGCATTATTAAAACAGCAGGCATCTTCCAAACTAAAACGGTTGTTTGCATAAATAAGTATGACACCAATCTTGAGAATGCCAACCAGATTGAGGCGTTTTGTAAAGTTAATAAGATCCCTTTTACGGGCAGAATACCGTTTGATTCGAATGCGGTAAAAGCTATCAATAATGGTCAGGCCATTGTTGATATAGATTGCGCGTCGGGTCGCGCTGTGAGAGAAGTTTATGCTAAAACAATGGACTATCTATTGACAGGTAATTAAATTACAAGAAAAGGAGTTAATCAGATGGCTGAGAAAGTCGAAGATTTTTCCGTACAACCACATGAATTAAGCAGTATCAAAAAGGTTATCGGTGTAATCAGCGGTAAAGGAGGAGTTGGCAAATCATTAGTAACATCCATGATGGCTGTTGCAATGAACAAAAGGGGCTATCACTCTGCCATTCTTGATGCTGACGTAACCGGTCCATCTATACCAAAAGCTTTTGGTATAAGGGAAAAAGCCGCAGGTAATGAATCCGGCATATTCCCTATTCAAAGCAAAACCGGAATAGATATCATGTCCATTAACCTTTTGCTGCAAAACGACACAGATCCTGTTATTTGGCGGGGCCCGCTTATCGCTAACTCCGTTAAGCAGTTTTGGACAGAGGTCATCTGGAGTGATGTGGATTTTATGTTTATTGATATGCCACCTGGCACCGGTGATGTGCCGCTTACGGTATTTCAATCCATTCCTGTAGATGGCATTATTATTGTAACCTCTCCGCAGGAACTTGTTTCGATGATCGTTTCCAAAGCAGTTAAAATGGCAGAAATGATGAATGTACCGATCATTGGCTTAGTGGAAAATATGTCATATTTTAAGTGTCCGGATAATGATAAGGAATACAAAATATTTGGCGATAGCCACATAGATGAAATCGCACAAAAGCATAACTTAAAGGTGCTGGCCAAATTGCCGGTTGACCCGGAAATATCAGCCGCCTGCGATCGTGGCTTGATAGAGGAATTATATGATACTGACTGGCTTGATCCTGTTGCAAGGATGTTAGAAAAAATGGAGGGAAAAGAAATGATGAAAATTGCAGTAGCGAGTGATAATGGAATGGTAACGGAACACTTTGGACATTGTCAGGGCTTTATGATTTTTGATACTGAGAACGGTCAAATCATTAAGAGTGAAACGATTGCCAACCCTGGACATAGGCCGGGATTTTTGCCTAACTTCCTAAATGAAAAGGGGGTTAACGTGATTATTTCCGGAGGTATGGGAGCCGGGGCTATCGATATATTTAATGAGAAAAACATTGAAGTTATTGTTGGAGCACGTGGTGATGCTGAAGCAGCTGTAACAGCATATTTGCAAGGTGCGCTTCAATCTACCGGTTCTGTTTGTCACGAACATCAACATCTTGGTGATTGCGGCAATTAGACACTCGTTCGGGAGGTTTTTGGGTTTGGCTTGCCATTCCCAAAAGCTTCCCTGAAAAAACTTCCCAAAAGGGCAGTCCCTCTCTACATATAAGATTTTATCAGCTAAAGTGTCTTAGGCCACTGTGCATTTGAGGTGGCCTGCTTTAAATAAATACAAATTGATGTTTGCCATGATAAATTCCTCTCAAAGAAAGTAGGTACAATGCATGATTATAAAAGCATTAGTAGAAAACATTTCAAATACTGAAGATTTAGATAGCGAGCATGGATTGAGTTTATATATAGAAACAAAAAATCACAAAATTTTATTTGATACCGGAGCAAGTGCTCTTTTTGTCGAAAACGCAGCAAAAATGAATGTAAATTTATCAGATGTAGATCTGGTAGCAATTTCTCATGGACATTATGATCATGGCGGTGGTCTTAAAACTTTCTTAAGCATAAACAATAGAGCAAAAGTTTACTTGCAGCAAAGAGCTTTTGAAAAACACTATTCATACATATTAAATGAAAAAAAGACAGATATTGGATTGGATGAAACACTATTGCCGAATGAGCGCTTTGTGTTTATTCGAGAACATTTTTTAATTGATGAAGAACTTGAATTGTTTTCAAATGTTTTAGGTGATAGGCTTAAACCATCAGGCAATAGGTACTTACTCATCAAGGCTGGAGAATCCTTTATAATAGATGATTTTGCACATGAACAAAATCTGATTATAAATGAAGATGGTAAAAAGTTGCTGGTAACCGGTTGTGCTCATAATGGTATTGTAAATATACTTGAACATTTCCTAAAAGAAAAAAGCTTTATACCGGATTATGTTATTGGAGGTTTTCATCTTCAGAATGAGGAGCCTGGTGTTGTTGCTGAAATAGGCAAATACCTTAGGGAGACAAAATCAAAATATTATACCTGCCACTGCACAGGGATTAAATCTTATAAAAAGTTGAGAACAGTTATAGGAGAAAATATAGAATATCTATCTACCGGCAGTCAATTAATCATATAACTATAAACACCAACTCTTCTTCGCTGATTTTTTCCAAACCGATACTTTCAAGAATTTCATCAATTAATTCTTTGGTCAATATAATCATAAACCCCTCCTTTCAGATATGTTCATATTTTATCACTTAGTGGTTGTCCTGTCCTATTTATTTACCATTATTTATTCTTTAAACGTGACTACTGGCCGGGGCAGGAACAATGGAATATTTTCTTAATGAAGCTTAGGCTTGTTAATAGTTAAGTTATTTCTTTGAAACTACATGAAATGCTTGGTATAATTGGTGATAACTTAATAAAGGAGTTCGCTTGGATGGATCATGAAATAAAAAACAATAAACAAAAATTAACTGTAAAAACAGCTATTTTTATCGGCTTCCTTGCGCTGTTTATTTTATATTTTGCAGAAGTTATAAATATTTTAAAATACTTTTATGGGGTTATTTTCCCATTATTGCTTGGTGCGGCGATTGCATACGTGCTTAATATACTGGTGTCAGGGTATGAGCAAGTGTTTTTCCCCAGGAGTAAAAATCCTTATTTTATAGGATTACGCCGGGGCGTGAGTATTGCATTGTCTATTTTGACTATTATACTCGTGCTATTATTTTTCCTGCGTATCGTCATCCCGCAATTTAGTGAATCTATTGGTTTGCTGGCCGCCGGGTTCCCGGTTATATACAATAATGTGTTTGCCTGGGCCAGCCAGCATGCTGATGAGATTCCATTATTACAACAGAAGCTAGAAGGACTCAACATGGATGGAGCGGCAGCTTTAAGGAGAGTCATGGAAGTGCTTGGTAAATGGGCCTGGGGAACAGTTTCTCTAATGGGGTCAGTATTTGGTTTGGTGTTAAATGTTATATTGGCGCTTATATTTGCAATTTATATTTTGTTTGGCAAGGAAGAGCTGAATTATAAATTTGACAAATTATTCAAGGCTTATATGAGGGCAGACCGAAGAGAAAGATTATATGAGGGTATGCGAACGGCAAATGAGGCGTTTTCAAATTATATTATTGGGCAGTGCAAGGAAGCGGTCATTTTAGGGCTATTGTGTACTATTGGCATGCTTTTTTTTCGTTTTCCTTATGCAACAATTATAGGACCAGTTGTTGGACTGACTGCTCTGATTCCTATGGTTGGAGCTTATATAGGTGCAGCGATAGGGTTTATGTTAATCGTTATCGTTGACCCGGTTAAGGCATTTTTATTTATTGTGTTTATTGTGATTTTGCAACAGGTTGAAGGTAATGTGATTTACCCAAAAGTAGTGGGAGATAGCATAGGACTGCCGGGAATATGGGTATTTGCAACAATTACTATTGGAGCTGGGCTAATGGGCATTGCCGGCGTTTTGCTGGGGGTGCCGGTTGCCGCGACAGTATACAAGCTGCTTGATAAATCTGTTAATCAAAGACTCGGATAATACTTGGGGCTAACAAGAATTGATGGCACACGGGTTTATCGAATAACAGGAGAGGGGGAACTTGCATGGAAGTAAGCAAAAGCATAGTTTGTGTTTTCGATGATAACCAACCCATTGATTATTGCGGGGGGTGCCGTGGCGGGTGGGCTCCCTATGGCGATCCTTCGAAAACCTTGCGGGAAAATGTTGAAGTTCTTGCCGCTAGACTAAAGGATGTTTTTGGTGAGCGGGTGGAGTGCCGATTTATTGACGTCACGACAAGTGCAATAAAAAACTATCCCGAGATAGAGAAGATTATTTATCAAGTGTTTTTGCCGATGACGGTGATTGACGGTATACCCCGGTTACACGGTTTTTTAGACCAGGACCTGATTATTGACACGGTTAGACAACATCTGAATGGAACAGAATAATAAAGGTGGTCTGCCGGAATTTCATGGTTTACAGTAAATGTTTAATTTTTAATGCAGTGACAATTTCTAAGTATCACTTGGAGAAGGCATCTGAGATTTTTCTTTTGCTAAAGCTTCATTTAATTGGTCATTCTCTTCTTTAAGCACAGCCAAAGCTTTGCCGGTTTCTTTTATTTTTTTCTTTAGTATAAAAGATCTTATTATACTAGGCAACAAAACTGTAACAGCTCCAATAATTGCCGAGACTAAAATAACTAAAGCTTGAGATATTGCTAAATGCATGTGTAGAAATTTGATGTCTACAGTATTAGCGTTTTGTATGGCGAAAATAGCTACAACAAGGGCAAATATAAGCGATAAAACAAATCTCCAATCCACTGTTATCCCTCCCTTATTAATAGCAAGTTACTTTTCCTTAACTATTAAATTATTCTTATTATAACAATTAATTTATAAACTGACAAATCTTTATGTTTTTTTTGGGGAACCTACAATTTATATATCTGCAGGGGTTTAATTTTTAAAGCAAGAGCGAGGTTGTAATACAAGGGTACCAGGGGCTACGCAATTACTAAAAGGAATACGTGGAAAAGGCGCGAATACTAGGTAATGTGATAAGTAAATGCTAATAAACAGAAAACAAGTGAACGGGGGGTTATAGATGAGTATACGGATTGCCATTATTGGAGGCACGGGGGTGTACGACCCCAATATATTGACGGATATTACCGAGGAAAAGGTGGACACACCCTATGGTAGTATCAGGGTGAAAGTGGGCAGTTATCAAGGCAAGCGAGTGGCCTTTATGCCCCGGCATGGTGAAGACCATTCTGTGGCGCCGCATCTAATAAACTACCGGGCCAACATATACGGGCTGCGTATGCTGGGTGTAAAAAATATTTTTGCCACTGCAGCGGTGGGTTCATTAAATCTTGAAATGAAACCCAAGGACTTTGTTTTTATAGACCAGTTTTTGGACTTTACCAAATCCAGGGCGCAGACCTTTGTGGAACAAGGGGTTATTCATTTAGATATGACCGACCCATATTGTCCCAGGCTGCGCCAGGTGCTGTGTGATGCTGCTGATAAGCTGGGTTTGCCTTACCACAAAACAGGGACGTATGTGTGCATGGAAGGTCCACGCTTTGAAACACCGGCAGAAATCCGGATGCTGCGCCAGCTGGGCGGAGATGTGGTAGGCATGACCAGCGTGCCTGAGGTGGTGCTTGCCCGGGAAGCGGAAATTTGTTACGCAACCATAGTCATGGTCACCAATTTTGCCGCCGGAATATCCTCGGACCCGCTGTCTCACCAAGAAGTGGTGGGTGTGATGAATGAGAATGTACAAAATTTTAGAGGTTTAGTCATGGAAGCTATTGCCAGAGTTGACGAGCAAGCTGACTGTGGGTGTCAACATCTGCCCGAGTCCCCGTCCGCATTAAAATAATTTTTTCGTCATGAACAGGCGCAGTGGGAAAGGACCGGTGTTGTATCATATGGAGACCATGCGCTGGGTTGGCGGTTGTCTGGAAATTTTGGATCAGACGCTGCTGCCGGGAAAAACTGAGTATATCAGGTGCGAACATTACACAACCGTTTGTGAGGCCATTCGCCGGTTAAGTGTGCGCGGCGCGCCGGCCATCGGGGCTGCTGCTGCCTACGGGCTGGCACTTGGCGCTGTGGCGCTTAGACCTGCTGGCAGGGCTGAATTTATTACCGCAGTGGAGCAAATCGCCCGGGATTTATCTGCCACCAGGCCTACGGCGGTGAATTTGCAGTGGGCTGTTGACCGGGTGCTTGGGGCGCTGCGTGATAAAAAGTCCAGTAATATTGATATATTGAAGAAAACATTGCTAACAGAAGCACACGCCATTTACCGGGAAGATCTTGAGAGCAACCGCCTCATAGGCGAGTTTGGTGAAAAGCTGATACCCCAAAGCGCTGCTATTTTAACCCATTGCAATGCGGGTGCTCTAGCCACTGCAGGTATTGGTACAGCTCTGGGGGTAATTCGGACTGCTCACCAGGCAGGTAAAAGTATCCATGTTTACGCCGATGAAACCAGGCCGCTACTTCAGGGCGCCCGTTTGACCACCTGGGAATTGATACAGGATAAAATACCTGTGACGCTGTTAACCGATAACATGGCAGGTTACCTTATGGCTTGCGGTAAAGTGGATCTGGTTATTGTCGGGGCGGACCGCATTGCCGCCAATGGCGATGTGGCTAATAAAATAGGTACTTATAGTGTGGCAGTGCTGGCAAAGGAGCATGGCCTCCCCTTTTACGTAGCTGCGCCCATATCCACCATAGATTTGAGCATAGCTGGGGGGCAGGAAATTACTATAGAGAACAGGGATGAACGGGAAGTTACCCATTTTGCCGGCCAGCAGGTAGCACCGGTGGGGGTTAAGGTTTGGAACCCGGCATTTGATGTTACGCCTAACCGTTTGGTTACCGCGATTATCACGGATCGAGGTGTAGCCCGGCTACCTTACATGGAAACGCTGTCAGTGGTGGCTGGCAAGAAGCACGGAGTATGTTAATATGGTATCGGTGCACGCATTTGGCCATTGTGGTTATTTAAGCATGAATATTCATATAAAACCATGGTTAACCGGTTTTTGGTACATATTACTAAGGAGCTGATCTTTTGTCGGATTACGCTATTAGGGATATTAATTTGCATGAACAAGGACGACTGAAAATAGATTGGGTACGGGCGCACATGCCTGTGCTTAATGTTATCCGGGAAGAATTCGAAAAAGAACAACCCTTCCAGGGGGTTCGGGTAGCCATGAGCATTCACCTTGAGGCTAAAACAGCTTATCTGGCTGAAGTGCTCAAAGCCGGAGGAGCCGAAGTAGCTATAACAGGCTCCAACCCCTTGTCCACCCAAGATGATGTTGCTGCAGCTCTGGCTCAGGCCGGTATAAAGGTTTACGCTTGGTATAATGCTACCGCGCAGGAATATGATGAGCACCTGCGCTTGGTGTTGGGTAATCATCCCCAGGTGGTGATAGACGATGGGGGGGATTTGGTACACCTGCTGCATACCGAATTGCGTGATCAGGCCTGGGAGGTGCTGGGCGGCGCCGAGGAAACCACTACCGGAGTGCTGCGGCTTAGGGCTCTGGAGCGGGCGGGTCAATTACTTTTTCCCATGATCTCAGTTAACGATGCCCTTTGCAAATATCTATTTGACAATCGTTATGGTACAGGTGAGTCGGTCTGGTCCGGCATAATGCGCACTACCAACCTGGTAACGGCCGGCAAAACTGTGGTGATTATCGGTTATGGCTGGTGCGGTAAGGGTGTGGCTTTGCGGGCCAAGGGTCTGGGGGCCAAGGTGGTTATTTGTGAAATTAACCCGGTAAAAGCCATTGAAGCATATATGGACGGGTTCCGCGTGATGCAAGCCGAGCAAGCAGCTGCTGAAGGGGATATTTTCATTACCGTTACCGGTTGCCGGGATGTGCTGGTGGCCAATCATTTTCAGCACATGAAAGACGGCGCCATTCTGGCCAATGCCGGCCATTTCGATGTTGAAATCAATATTCCGGAACTGGAGCGGGTCTCGGTTTCCCGTTGCACTGTACGCAATAATATTGAAGAATTTAAACAAGCGGACGGGCGTTGTCTATATTTGCTGGCCGAGGGCAGACTGGTGAACCTGGCGGCCGGAGATGGTCACCCGGCGGAAATTATGGATATGTCTTTTGCCTTGCAGGCCCTTTCAGCGCAGCATATTCTGCAGCACGGTCGCGAATTGGACAAGAAGGTTTACAATGTGTTGTCTGAAGTAGACACCCGGGTAGCCGAGTTGAAATTAAAATCGCTGGGTATACAAATAGACCGGCTTACCAATGAACAATTTAGTTATATTAATGAGTGGCGATGTGAGTAGTAGGTGAACCCACTTGTAGTGGATGTAATTTAGCTAAGGGGGTTATGGTGTGTCTACTGTTGCGGAAGAAGTTAAAGAACAGGTTTTAAAAACTGGTGCCCGCATGGCCGCTGCCGGTTTGGTAACGAGCACCTGGGGAAATATATCGGCTAGGCTGCCCGGTGGGAGCCTGTTTGTAATAACCCCCAGCGGTATACCATATGACTTGATAAACAAGACGGATTTAGTGGTTGTTGATGGCGCCGGGCGCATAATAGAGGGTGACCGAAAACCCTCTACGGAATTAATGCTGCACACGGCTATATACGGCGCTTGTGCTCATGCCGGCGCTATTGTGCATAGTCATAGTATTTATGCTAGCGCTCTGGCAGTGGCCGGGAAAACGCTGCCTCCGGTCTTGGAGGATCAAGTGCAATTAGTTGGCGGCGCTGTGCCGGTGGCCCGGTATGCCCGGGCGGGTACTGCTGACTTGGCCGTTGCAGCCGTGGATGTTCTGGGACAGGGCAAGGCTGTACTCCTGGCTAATCATGGTCTGGTGGGACTGGGTAACACGGTGGAAGAGGCCTATCAAGTTTGCCTGGTAGTGGAGAAGGCTGCTCAGGTATATATCTTCGCGGAGTTAATAGGGCAGGCAGCAGTAATACCTTCTGGGGATGTGGCTGCAATAAGGGAGTCTTTCCTGACCGGCTACGGGCAGCAGGTCTAATTGTGATAACGAAAGGGTTACGTTAGTTTAAGGAAGTTTAAGCCTGACCCCATTAACTTAAGGAGGTTTTTTGATGGCGGATTTACTAATCAAATGTATGGCCGTTTTAACCATGGACGGCGAGGGAGATATAATCCATAATGGTGAAATTGCGGTACGAGATGATTTGATATATCACGTGGGCCCCAGCGGTTCCACACCGGGTGATTTTTCACCGGAACGGGTGTTGGATTATCCACGTATGGTGGCTATGCCCGGCTTTGTCAACTGTCATACCCACGCTGCTATGACTCTGTTTCGGGGCTATGCCGATGACTTGCCCTTAATGCAGTGGCTTAATGAAAAAATTTGGCCCCTAGAGGCGCTTTTAACCAAGGAGGATATTTATCGGGGCACGCTGCTTTGCTGCGCGGAAATGATCCGTGGCGGCACCACTACCCTGGCGGATATGTACGTTGACATGGAACGGGTAGCCCAGGCTGTGGACGAGTCGGGCCTGCGGGCTGTGCTTAGCCGGGGGATGATTGGCGCTGGACCCGGAGGGGAAAGTGCGCTGGCCGAAAGTAAGGAATTTGTTAAACAGTGGCACGGCGGTGCCGGAGGGCGGATTGCCGCCATGTTTGGCCCCCATGCTCCGTATACTTGCCCGCCGGAGTTTCTTGAGAAGGTTGTTGCAGCGGCGGAAGAAATGGGTGTGGGTATCCACATCCATTTAGCCGAGACCGGTGATGAGATAAAAGAAATAGTTGAAAAGTACGGTAAAACACCTGTTGCTTTAATGGAAGAGGTTGGTCTTTTTGAATTGCCTGTACTGGCAGCACACTGTGTGCATTTGAACGACAGTGACATAGACATTTTAGCTCGGCGACAGGTTGGTATAGCCCATAACCCCCAGAGCAACATGAAGCTGGCCAGCGGGGTGGCCCCGGTGACCCGTTTGTTGCAAGCGGGAGCGCTAGTGGGCCTGGGTACCGACGGCGCATCCAGTAACAATAATGTAGATATGCTTGAGGAAGTTCGGGCTGCGGCATTGCTGCAAAAGCTGCACACCGGAGATGCCAGCGCGCTGCCGGCATATCAGGCTTTGCATATGGCCACTGCCGGCGGAGCCCGGGCACTGGGTATGCAAGAGCAAATCGGGCGGTTGGTGAACGGTCTCAAGGCCGATATAGTAATAATGGACATGCACAAGCCGCATCTGTACCCGTTGTTTGATATTTATGCCCAGATTGTGTATGCTGCAGCGTCGTCCGATGTGCATACGGTGATCATTGATGGCCGGGTGGTTTTGGAGAACTGCCGTGTATTAACGCTGGACGAGGATGTAATTATGGCAGAGGCTCAGCGTTGTGCTGAGTTATTGGTGCAGAGAAGCAGTGCAAAGGTTAATCAGTAGTTTATGTAAATTCGATAATAAAACCGGGGTGCATCCGTGCTACGCCCCGGTTTTATAAGACTGAAAAAACAGAATAGGTGCTTGCAGTAGTTGATGGAAGAAGAAATGTAGAGGACATATTGCTTGATAGGTTCATTTAGTAAGAAAAATATTAGAAAAGCAGGAGATATTAAACCTCTGCTTTTGGGGTATAAGCCTAAGTGGTTTTTTTTTATTTTTTCCGTATAGAACTTAACACTGTCTTGACACTGGTAGCCGCGAAACTTAGAAAGCCTTTGTGGTGTTTTAGTACGTCTTCCAGGGCGTTTAGTACATAATCAATTTCTTCCTTGGTAACTATCAGGGGCGGTTCCAGCCTAATTACATTGGGATTATTCAATGTATAAGCAGTTACAATGCGGTGCTTATTAAGCAATTCGACGGCTACCATGCTACCTAGGTATTCATTGGAAAGTTTGGATACTACCCCCAATGTGGCCTTGTTGGCTACGTTGCCGGGTTGGGCCAGTTCAATGCCGATTAGTAATCCCCGCCCCCTTACCTCTTGCAGCAGCGGGTATTTTTTCTGTAAAACTTTCAGACCCGATATAAAGTAACGGCCCTTTTCTTCAGCTGCACCCGCCAGGTTTTCTTTGACCAGTATCTCTATGGTCGCCACACCTGCCGTGGCAGCCCAAGTATTGCCACCGAAGGTGGAGGTGTGCAGGGTAGCCTTTTCTATGCTGCCGTATGCTTTATTCCAAATGTCGTCAGTGGTGATGAACGCGCCGATGGGTATAAGCCCACCTCCCAGGGATTTAGCCAGGCACATAATATCCGGTTCGACGTTTTCATGTTGGCAGGCAAACATGGCCCCGGTGCGGCCAAAACCGGTTTGGATTTCATCCACGATAAATAAAGTGCCGGATTCCCGGCAAGCCCGGGCGGCTTCCGGCAGGTAGCCCGGAGGTGGTGTATTGATTCCGCCTTCGCCCTGGATGGGCTCTACTATGAAAGCTGCCGCCTGGTGTTCTTTGAGAGTGCGGCGCAGCGCGTTTATGTCGCCGAACGGTATTTCAACGCATTCACTTAGTAGTGGATCAAATGGTTTGCGGTATTTATCCCGCCCGGTAACGGACAGGGCACCAAAGGATTTGCCATGGAAAGAGTTCCGGCAATAAATAAATGTTTTTCTCTCCGTAGCTGTCCTAGCTAATTTTAAAGCTCCTTCAACCGCTTCGGCACCGCTGTTGCCTAAAAAAGATCTTTTTAATTTGCCCGGGGTGATTACAGCCAGGTTGTGTAACAGCGCCGCTGCCATGGTAGGCATGCTGGCTTGCAGTAGATTGGGCATTTCATTAACTTGCTGAAGTGCAGCGATAATTTGCGGGTGATTGTGGCCCAGATTCAGAGAACCATACCCGCCTAGAAAATCGAGGTAATCCTGGCCATCACTATCCCATAGCCGGATTCCCCGGGCCCGGACGAACTGCCGGTCGAAGTTCAGCATGCTAAGCATGTTAACCAAGCTGGCATTACCATAATGTTTATGTAAGTTTCTCACTTCTTCCCTTAGCAAGGCTTGTGCAATGTCTAAAGAAATAAGCGATTCAGATGTTGATATAGGTGTTTGATTATTAATCCCCAATCCAATCTCTCCTCCCGGATTGTGCATAGTATTGTGCACAGTATAAATGTATCATGCTAAATTAAGTGTGTCAATTTTTACATATTGCTTGACACTGTAACTTAATTTAAGTAAAATTAGCTGTAAAGTATTTTGGCTTTATATAGAAAGGTTTTCTGTGCTTATGGATAAGGTTATTAAGATGACTTTGTTGTTCGATTTTTACGGCCCGCTGTTGACTGAAAGGCAGCAAAAATTTATTGATTTATATTATGAAAATGATTATTCCCTAGGAGAAATTGCTGAGAATTACGGGGTCAGCAGGCAAGCGGTGCATGATACACTTAAAAGAGCGGAAGGTATACTGGCTAATTACGAAAATAAATTGGGATTAATTGATAAATTTCTACTGAAGCGCAATAAATTAGCCGATGTTGCTCGGTTGTTGGAAGAGGCCCCGGAGCCACCGCCTCAACAGCTGGCCCGGGCCAGGAAAATATTGCAGGAACTACTGGAGATGGACAGGGGGTAAAATGTATGGTTTTTTCCGGTTTAGCCGAAAAGCTCCAGGAGACCTTCAAAAAATTGCGGGGTAAGGGTCGGCTTACTGAAGAGGATGTCGACCAGGCTTTAAAGGAAGTGCGCCGGGCGCTTATAGGCGCTGATGTTAACTTTTTGGTAGTCAAGGATTTTATCGCCCGTGTCAGGGAAAGGGCTGTGGGTATAGATGTTTTACAAAGCCTTACCCCTGCTCAACAGGTAATTAAAATTGTGCACGATGAATTAGCTGCTCTAATGGGAGGAACCCGGAGCAAAATAGATCTGGCTCCGTCACCGCCCACGGTAGTGATGATGGTAGGCTTGCAAGGGGGCGGTAAAACCACTACTACCGCCAAACTGGCTAATCATATGCGCCGCCAGGGTCGCCGGCCTTTGCTGGTGGCATGTGATATTTACCGTCCGGCTGCTATTAAACAGCTGCAGGTGCTGGGTGGGCAGTTGGATGTGCCCGTGTTTAATATGGGTGACAACGTTGCCCCGCCGGATATTGCCCGGGCGGCTGTAGAAAAAGCCCGCCGAGAGGGTAATGACCTTGTCATTCTCGATACAGCCGGCCGGCTGCATGTTGACGAAGAACTAATGACCGAGCTTCAGAACATTGTGGAAACTGTTAAACCCATAGAAATACTGCTGGTGGTAGACTCCATGACCGGGCAGGATGCTGTTAATGTTGCTAAAACCTTTAATGAGCGCTTATCTTTAACCGGAGTGATACTCACCAAGCTGGACGGGGATACCCGGGGAGGGGCCGCGCTTTCAGTTAAAGCAGTGACAGGCTGTCCGATAAAATTTGTAGGTATGGGTGAGAAGTTAGACGCTCTGGAAGATTTTCATCCCGATCGAATGGCCGACCGCATTTTAGGCATGGGTGATATGCTGACTTTAATAGAAAAAGCGCAGGCTAACTTTGATCAAGAACAGATGGAAATACTCAATAAACGCATTCGGAGTATGGAGTTTACCCTGGAAGATTTTGTCCAGCAAATAAACCAGGTAAAAAAAATGGGCCCTCTTGATCAAATCCTCGGTATGATTCCCGGTTTGGGGAGCATGAAAAAGCTCAAGGAATTAGAGGTGGATGATAAGGATCTAGTTTTTGTAGAAGCCATTATTAAATCCATGACCCCCTGGGAAAGACAGCATTCCCAGGAGATTAACGGAAGCCGGCGTAGGCGTATTGCCAAAGGCAGTGGCACCAGCGTGCAAGAAGTAAACCGTCTGCTTAAGCAGTTTGAGCAAACCAGGAAAATGATGCGCCAGTTAACGGAGATGGGGAAGGGTGCCAAAAAAGGCAAGAAAAACTTACTAGGCTTTGGTAAAAAAGGATCTCCATTTTAAAAATGATAAAATATATTTACATCAGACATCAGTTAAAGGAGGTGAATATTGTGGCAGTAAAGATCAGGCTTAAGAGAATGGGAGCTAAGAAAAAGCCCTTTTACCGGGTAGTGGTGGCTGATTCCCGCTCTCCCCGGGACGGCCGTTTTATAGAAGAAATCGGCTATTATGACCCGCTGAAAAACCCGGCCGTGATTAATATCAACGAAGCCAAAGCGGTGGAGTGGTTAAATAAAGGCGCACAGCTTACCGATACCACTAAAGCGCTGTTTAATAAAGTTGGCATCAATAAAAACGTTGTTGGCGGTGAGGGGCAGTAAATGGACCAGTAGAGGAGGTCTATTAGATGAAGGAACTGGTGGAAATATTGGCCAAGGCCCTCGTCGACCATCCTGATATGGTGACCGTGGACATGATTGATAGAGAAAAGTTTTGTGTGATTGAGTTGCGGGTTGCCCAGGATGATATGGGTAAGGTTATTGGTAAACAAGGTAAGATTGCCAGGGCTATTCGGACCGTTGTTAAAGCGGCAGCCACCAAGGAGCGCAAAAAGGTCACCGTTGAGATTATTTAATTGTATATGCTGACAATAAAAGGGGGCATACCGCCCTCTTTCTTGTTAATTGTTATATTTTAGACAGTTATTGCTGATAATGATGATAACTTTTTTATGTTTGGGGTGAGGGTTTTGCCGGGTGCAGGAGAACAATATATAACTATTGGCAAAATAGTTAATACCCAGGGGCACCGTGGTGATGTTCGGGTTATACCGCTAACGGATTTTCCTGAGCGGTTTGACGCTATGGAAAAGGCTTTAGTAGAGCTTAATGGCCAAACAATGCTGATGAATATAGAAAGAACATATCCACATAAAAAGTTTATTGTCATTAAGTTTGCCGGTATTGACGACATGAATGCCGCAGAAAGGCTAAAAAATGCTACCCTTTTGATTCACCGGGATGAGCTGATGCCGCTGCCCGAGGATACGTTTTATATCTTTGATATAGTGGGCATGGAAGTGTTTGCCGGTGATGGACGCCGGCTGGGGCAAGTCCGGGATGTGCTGCAAACCGGAGCCAACGACGTGTTTATTGTGGAAGGTGCAACGATGCGCCCGCTTTTAATACCGGCGCTTAAAAAAGTGGTATGTAACGTTGATATGGAGCAGAAAAAAATGACCGTTTGTTTGCCGGAAGGATTGGAAGAGTTGTCATGAAAATAGATATGCTGACCTTATTCCCGGAAATGTTCTCCGGTCCTTTTGATAGCAGTATTATTAAACGGGCCAGGGACAGGGGTTTTATGGAAATAAGTTTTACTGATATTCGGGATTTTTCAGGTAATAAGCATAACACAGTGGACGATACCCCATACGGTGGCGGTGCCGGTATGGTGATGCAGGCACCGCCTATCATGCGGGCGCTGGAACATGTGCGTAACAAAAGGGGCGGTGTGCTGTCCAGAGTGATATTAATGTGCCCTACCGGTTTGACTTTTGATCAATACTGGGCCCGGGATTTAGCCCAGGAGGAACACCTGGTAATTATTTGCGGCCATTACGAGGGTATCGACGAACGAGTGCGCGAGTTAGTCGTAACGGACGAGTTGTCCATAGGTGATTATGTGCTCACCGGTGGTGAGCTGCCTGCGATGGTGGTGGTTGACGCCGTTTCCCGGATGATTCCCGGTGTGCTGGGCGAAAAGGCCTCCGCCGAAGATGATTCCTTTTGCCAGGGATTATTAGAGTACCCGCAGTATACCCGGCCGCGTGATTATGAGGATTTATCCGTGCCGGAGATTTTGATGAGCGGGCATCACGAAAAAATCAGGCGCTGGCGCCGTCGCCAAGCTTTGCTCAAAACGTTGGAACGTCGCCCCGACCTGCTGCGGGAAGAAGTGCTGGCTACAGAGGACCGGAAAATTTTACGTGAAATAGTTGAAAACATCCAGAGGTTCATCAATGGTTAGGGCTGGTGTGCTTATCCCGGCAGACATATAGTTTGTCCAGGCAGAAGTTTTAATGGGTCTACATATGGATTCAGCTCCAGTAGCTTTTCCAGGGTGGTTCCTGTGGCCAGGGCGATGGTGTACAAGGTGTCACCCTTGGATACCAGCCAAAATACCCCCGAGGGACAAACTTTCTCAGGGGGTAAACAAATTTGTTGGCCGATTTGCAGGTTGGCGGGGTCGCTGCCGGGATTAAGCCGCTTAAGTTCGGCAATTGTAGTACCCACAAATGATGCTATGATATTAAATGTATCCCCCGGCTTGACTATCCAAAAACGGCCGGAATGGCAGGGTATTTGATTGGTTGAATCGGGCATGGCTTTATCACGCCTGCCCAACCGGCACTGCGGCCGGCGTCAAGGCTAATGATGTTGACATTGACTTACTCTCCCTATATAAAATTATATACTGGCCTTTTTATATTTTATGATATGTCTTGATAAAAAGTGCTAATGAATTAACTTGCTTTCCTATGTCTAGTTTATATTAGATAAGGCCATTATAAAATTAATACGTTTTTATATATTACGTTTTATAATGGAGGGCCTTGTCGTGATACCATTGCGTGCAGTATTAAGGATAGTTAGTATTTATTTGGTTTGTGCCATATGCCCCATGCCGGTGCTGGCTGAGCATCAGGCAGACCATGTGGCCGGGGTGTGTTATGAATATATTGACCGGCATGGAAGTGTAGTGACTCTTACATCTCGCGAGCCCGCCAGGGGCGATGAAATAATCAATAGTAAAGGTGATCACTATAAAGTAATCAGTGTGCAAGGCAACACGGCCAAGGTTAGTTTTATTGGTAAAGATGAAATTTTGCTGTCGTATATGGATTATTACGATCAAATCAAAGCTGTGGTAGTTACATCGAGCCAGTCATGGGACGAACGCCCTGTAGGTATCTATCATACTCACACGGATGAATCCTATTTGCCTACCGATGGGGCAGCCTCTATACCTTTTAAAGGAGGTATTTTTCAAGTAGGGGATATTTTTAACAATACACTTAAGGAACAAAAAGTTAAGGTGAATTATAATAAAACACCCCATGATCCCCACGATGCCAATGCATATTACCGATCTCGGCGGACGGCTCTTAAGATATTGAAACAGAACCCGGTGGCTATTTTTGATGTGCACCGGGATGGTATAGACGATCCCGAGTTCTATCGCCAGATTATATCAAACCAGGATGTCACCCAAATTCGCTTGGTGGTGGGCAGGCAGAATCCTAAAATGTCTGCCAACCTGGACTTTGCCAAGCGTTTAATGGCTTATGTTAACAAAAAAAATCCCGAGTTGGTAAAGGAAATATATATGGCTAGGGGTAATTACAACCAGGATTTAATTGCCACGGCGCTGTTGATTGAAGCCGGCACATATACCAATGAAAAACCGCAGGCGGAAAGCGGGGTTGCTCTATTGGCAAATGCTGTCCCGGAAATGCTTGGCTTAACGCCACCGTCCCAACCGGAGTTAACCAAGTCGCCGGAAGCCGGGCGTCAGGGCTGGAAAACTGCACTTTTTATCGGGTTATTAGTTGTGGCAGGCGGTGTAATTTATATATTTATCAATAACCCGGCAAATAAAGTTAAAGAGTACCTACTTAATAAAGTCGACCAATTGAACAGGCGCAAAGAGTAAATAAAAGGTTGCAGAAGGCGTAGATAGGCAACTTTAAGGGTTGTTGCGCCGCCGGAGGTATTGTGGTATAATTTTTCTTGTTTATTACGGTGGTCCGCTATCCCGATAATGACGGGGTATGAACATCTGGGGGGAGGAGGTTATAGAGATGGATTTAATTAAAGTGATTGAACAAGATCAATTTAAAGAGAATATTCCTGATTTTAGCCCTGGTGATACTGTTAAAGTGCACGTCAAAGTAGTAGAAGGCAGTCGGGAAAGGATTCAGGTGTTTGAAGGTGTGGTAATTAGGCGCCGCGGCGGTGGTCTTGGTGAAACATTCACCGTGCGCCGTGTATCTTACGGAGTTGGTGTAGAAAGAACTTTTCCACTGCATTCACCACGTGTTGATAAAATAGAAGTTACCAGGCGAGGGCGTGTCCGCAGAGCCAGACTTTACTACTTGCGCAAACTGCGCGGCAAAGCCGCTCGTATTAAAGAAATTCGCCGCTAGTATTACAGGGACTGCTGATAAGACAGTCCCTTTTTAAATGAAATTAATGATGATTAATCGAGGGGATTGAGATGGGAAATTCGGGTCAGGATCAACTGGCAGAAAAAAAGGCAAAAGGTAAGTCTGCAATAATGGAAATTTTTGAGTCGGTAGCCATAGCTATATTGTTGGCAGTTCTTATAAGGACGTTCGTGTTTCAGCCTTTTTATATCCCTTCCGAATCTATGGTTCCCAGTTTGCTAGTGGGGGATAGAATTATCGTTAGTAAATTGAACTACCATTTCAGCGAACCAAAACGAGGCGATGTGATGGTGTTTAAGTTTCCCCTTGACCCTAGTCGGGATTTTGTGAAGCGAACCATTGGTGTCGGTGGTGAAAGTTTGTCTATCCGCAATAGTCAATTGTATGTTAACGGCAAGCCGGTGCAGGAGGATTATCTACCGGAGGAGCTTGCCTTCGCTGATTTCGGGCCGGTAGAGGTTCCGACCGGCAGTTATTTCATGATGGGGGATAACCGCAATAACAGCGATGATAGCAGAGTCTGGGGAGAAATGCCGGAAGAAAATATTATCGGCAAAGCAGTATTGATTTACTGGCCTATAAATCGGATTAGATTATTATAAAAGAAATTATCAACCTACTTCAGACCTTTCAATATGGTCATAATGCATAAGTGCCATTGGAAGGAATAAGCTAGGTAATATAAAGGACTATGAAAAAATGGATATCCAATGGTACCCGGGGCATATGGCCAAAGCTCGCAAGCAGGTTCAGCAGAATCTGCAGATGGTGGATGTAGTCATTGAGTTGCTGGATGCCCGCATTCCTGCCAGCAGCAGAAACCCCGATATAAATGCAATTTTAAAAGAAAAGCCAAGACTGGTGGTACTGAACAAGTCTGATCTTGCTGACCCTGATGCCACGGTAGCCTGGCTGGATTATTTTAGCCGTAATGGTTTTCCGGCTGTGGCTGTGGATGCCCATCATGGCGCCGGAATTAAAAAAATGATCGCGCTAGCTGAGCAGCAGGCCAGACCGGCTGTGCAAAAATATATGGCCAGGGGCCGTCTCGCAAGATTAGCCCGCTGTATGGTAGTAGGGGTGCCTAATGTGGGTAAGTCTATGCTTATCAACAGACTGGCCGGCAAAAAAGCGGCCCGTACGGGCAACCGCCCGGGGGTAACAAGGGGCGAGCAATGGATTAAGCTGGGGGGAAAGTTGGAATTATTGGATACACCCGGCATTCTCTGGCCTAAATTTGAGGATCCCGAGACGGCATATAAATTGGCGGTTACCGGGGCCATTAAAGAGCAAATATATAATCCCGAGGAAATTTGTATAAAACTGGTGCAGTGGCTATTGGACAAGGCATCCGGTGTGTTGACCAGTCGTTATAAACTAGGAGATATACAGGAAAATACATGGGAAGTTATTGAAAAAATTGGTATTTACAGGGGTTTTTACTTGACTGGCGGGAAAATTGACGGTTATAAAACAGCAGTTTTTATTATCAAAGAATTTCGCGAGGGTAGATTGGGGAAGTATAGCCTCGAATTCCCATAAAAATATTTTGCTATAGGCAGGGATTTCAAACCAAATCGCGAAAAAAAATATAAGCTCATATTTTATGTCGGAGTAATTGCGTGGATATAAATTCGTTCACCGTGGCGCAAATTAAAGAGCTGGTTGGTCGAAATGGCGGACCCACTGTTGAACTGCTGCAGGCTATGGCACTGGATAAGCGTTCTTCAGTGCAATCGCTGTACAGGCATTATGTAGCCATCCGGCAAAAAAAGGAGGCTAATTTTAGTCGTCTGGAAAAGATGAAAGAGTATGAGCGGTCTTTAAGAAAGCCGTATTGTGATGTTGTGGCAGGTGTGGATGAGGCAGGCAGGGGTCCGTTGGCCGGACCGGTTGTGGCGGCAGCTGTGATATTGCCTGATGTGTTTTTATTGGAGGATTTGGACGACTCCAAAAAGATAGCTTCTGCCAAACGTGCCAAGCTAGATACGAGCATTAAAAAGACTGCTATTGCCTGGGCGGTGGGTATAGCTACTGTGGCTGAGATAGAACTTCATAATATTCACCAGGCCACTATGTTGGCCATGCTGCGGGCAGTAAACAATTTAGACACACAACCTGAACTTGTACTGATAGATGGTCGGTTTACCATGCCTGTTAGCAATCTTGCTCAAAAGGCGGTGGTAGGCGGTGACGGGTTGTGCCCTTCAATTGCTGCAGCATCAGTGGTGGCCAAAGTAACCAGAGACAGGTTGATGCATATTTGCCATTTGTTATACCCGGAATATGGTTTTGATGCGCATAAAGGTTACGGTACCGCTGCCCATATGACCGCTCTATCGGTATTTGGTCCATGCCCGTTACACAGGCGTGATTTTGCTCCCGTTAAACAGTTTGCTAAAGGTCTTTATTGACTTACTAATAAAAATGGCATTTAATAATTGTAATTTAACGTACACATTTGTGAAAAAATGTCGAGATACCTATTTTAATTTTGTTTAGATATAGTTATGTACCAAGGAACTACGGAAAATTCAAAATCATAATTTCGTTAGCTCCTGGTTTTATAATAAATTACTTTTTAACTAGCTAAAATTTATTTAGAAAGGGGGGAGGAAAAATGTCAGACTGGGCGGGAGTATTTATATTTTTTGTAGTGGCACTTATTTTTGGCGCAGGTGGTATTGCCACCAGTTTTCTTATTCAACCGAGACGGGATACCCCATTAAAACTGGAACCGTATGAATGCGGTATGCCGACCCAGGGGCCCACATGGATACAGTTTAGAACTAGTTATTTCCTTTATGCATTGCTTTTTGTAATATTTGACGTGGAAACTATTTATCTGTATGCCTGGGCGGTTAAATTCCAAAGCCTGGGATTGTTTGCATTTATTGAAATGCTCATATTTGTCTTTATTTTAATCGTTGGCTTGTGGTACGCCTGGAAGGAAGGTGCGTTGGAATGGCAGTAAACAAGGGGAAACAAATAGAAACAGCCCAAAAAGACATTTGGGCGCCTGAATATTTTGGGGATAACCCGGATTACAACTGTCCGCCTGAGCTAAAAAGGTTAATTCACCTGGCTCCGGTGGAAAAAGTATTGAATCTAGCCCGGGCGCATTCTATTTGGCCGCTGGGTTTTGGTTTGGCCTGCTGTGCCATTGAGGGGTTAATGGCGGCCCAGGGTCCTCGTTATGACTTATCCCGTTTTGGGTACGAGGTTTTGCGTAATACCGCCCGCCAGGCTGATGTGATGATGGTGGCCGGTACCATAACCACCAAAGCGGCGGATTTCGTAGTGCGGTTATGGGAACAGATGTCTGAGCCCAAGTGGTGTATAGCTATTGGCGGTTGTGCCATATCCGGCGGGCCCTTTGTGGATTCCTACCATGTGGTGCCCGGCGTCAATAAACTGATACCTGTGGATGTTTATGTGCCCGGCTGCCCGCCCAGGCCCGAAGCAGTAATAGAAGGATTCCTCATGTTAAGGGCTAAAATTCTTGATAACAGGGAATACCTAGAGAACTTCAAAGGTAGGGTGGTGACGGGTTGATATGATAGAGAATGCAACTGCGCTGGTAGAGGAGCTTGGTAAAAAGTTTGACTATATTGAAGTAAACGAGCAGTCGTCCGTCATCGTTCCCGCAGATAAACTGTTGGAGTTTATGCAGGCACTAAAAGATGACTATGGTATGGACTTCTTAACCAACGAGACGGCTGCGGATTATCCAAGCGAAAACAAATTCGAAGTTGTGTATAATATCAGTTCTATAGAAAAGGGTTTCACCATCATGGTTAAGACCTCTGTAGATAGGGACAATCCGGAATTACCTTCGGTATTTCCTATCTGGGGCGGGGCAAACTGGCAGGAGCGGGAAGTATATGACTTAATGGGTATCATTTTCACCGGCCATCCCTACCTTAAGCGCATTCTGCTGGATTATGATTATGAAGGACATCCGCTGCGCAAGGATTTCCAATGGAAAGGTGGCAGGGAGTAACTCATGATAAGGACGCAAGAATATAATCTAAACTTTGGCCCACAGCACCCCAGTACTCACGGTGTGTTTCGGTTGCTCCTTACTCTAGATGGAGAAAGAGTGGTCAAAGCCGAGCCAATTTGCGGTTACCTGCATCGTGGTATTGAAAAACTCGCGGAATCTCGCACCTATACCCAGATAATTCCTTATACCGACCGCATGGATTACCTGGCAGCAATGCTCCAAAACTGGGGCTATGTGATGGCTGTGGAAAAACTGATGGGTGTAGAAGTGCCGGAAAAGGCCGAATACATGAGGGTTATTTCCGGTGAGCTTTCTCGTCTGGCCAGTCACTTGATTGCAATAGGCACATACTCATTGGATATCGGTGCTTTTACAGGGTTCCTGCTTGCCTTCCGTGAGCGTGAAACAACTATGGACTTGCTTGAGGAATTAACCGGTTCCCGGATGACCTTGAGTTTTGCTCGTATTGGCGGTGTGGCGGCTGATGCACCCGAGGGCTGGTTAGATAAAGTGGATAAATTCATGGATAAATTGCCGGATTGTATAGATGAGTATGACGGTTTGATTACCGGCAATGAAATATTCCAGGCCCGAACCAGGGATGTGGGGGTGCTTAAACCGGAAACGGCCATCAATTACAGCATCAGTGGTCCGACTTTAAGAGGCAGCGGGGTTGACTATGACCTGCGCAAGGCCAAGCCTTACGGTATTTATGACCGGTTTGATTTTGAAGTGCCACTGGGCAAGAACGGCGACTGCTTTGACCGGTTTGACTGTCGGATGCGGGAGATGCGTCAGATAATAAGGATTGTCAAACAAGCTATCGAACAAATTAAAGAAATCGATGGTCCGGTTATCGCTAAAGTGCCTAAAGTGCTTAAGCCGCCCAAAGGAGATGCTTACGAGGAAATTGAAACTTCCAAGGGCATCATAGGTTACTATGTGGTCAGTGATGGCAGTACTAAGCCATATCGTGTCCATGTGCGCAGGCCTTCCTTTATTAATTTGGGTTATCTTGATGAAATGCTGCGTGGCTACTTGGTAGCTGACGTAGTAGCCATCCTGGGTAGTATCGACATAATGTTAGGTGAAGTGGATTGTTAACAAATACGGGATCATAGGGGAGAAGAGGCATGTTCGAAAATTTATTTGTAGGCATAGCCGATGGGCTAAGATCTCTTCTCGGTGGCCTACCCCTGGAAATCAACGAGGCCATCGTAATGCTAGTCAAGCTTGTGGCTATCCTCGTGTTTATCTTAGTTAATGCACTGTGGCTGGTGTACATGGAGCGTAAGGTTGCCGGCTACATGCAGGCCCGTATTGGCCCCAACCGGGTCGGTCCTAAGGGACTTTTGCAAACATCGGCGGATATAGGCAAATTAATCTGCAAAGAGATTATTATCCACAAGGATACGGACAAAGTGGTATTTATGCTTGCTCCGGTGCTGGTTTTCGTGCCTACTTTGATGGTGTTTGCGGTGATTCCCTTCGGCAAAAACATGGCGGCCATTGATATGAATATTGGTTTGTTGTACCTTTTAGCTATTGCCTCATTGTCTACTGTAATATTTTGGATGGCCGGTTGGGCATCCAACAATAAGTATTCATTGCTCGGTAGTATGCGTTCGGTAGCTCAGATGGTTAGTTACGAATTACCGATGGTACTGGCTATTCTGGGTGTGATCATGATTACGGGAAGTTTGAAGATGTCCGATATTATTGCTGCACAGGAGCACACCTGGTTTATTTTCACCCAGCCGATCGCCTTTTTAATTTTCTTTATCGCATCTGTGTCAGAATGCAACCGTGCCCCGTTTGACCTGATAGAAGCTGAATCCGAGCTGGTCAACGGGTTTAACACTGAATACAGCGGTATGGCTTTTGCTATGTTTTACTTGGCTGAATACGCTAATATGCTGGTGTGTTGTGCCATGGTCACAATTTTATTTTTGGGTGGCTGGCTTGCACCATTTGGTTTGGACTTTATTCCATCCTGGTTATGGTTTTTTATCAAGATGTATGTCGTGATGTTTGTTATTATGCAGCTTCGCTGGACTTATCCCCGTATCAGGGTGGACCAGCTTATGGGTTTTGGCTGGAAGGTGCTAGTGCCCCTTTCTCTGGCCAATATCTTTGTAACCGGTATAGGTATGTACATTTACCGGGCGATAGGGTGGTGATTGCATGTTTGGTAAAGGGTTAGTAAAAGGTATGCAAATTACTTGGAAAGAGTTTTGGGCACCCAAGGCGACTATTCAGTACCCCGAACATCAGAACCCGATCCCGGATCGCTTCCATGGCCGGTTTGTTTTGGACCTGAATAATTGTATTGCCTGCGGTATGTGTGCCAATGCTTGTCCAAACAAGGTGATTAGTTTACGAAAACAAAAGGTTGGCACTAAACAGTTTCTCACTAATTATGTAATGAATATCCAGTATTGCATGTTCTGCGGGTTGTGTGTTGAAAGCTGTCCAAAAGATGCACTGCATTTTTCCAAGGTAATCAATATGAACCAGTATTTTTACAATAACATCCCATTAGTTTTGGTACAGCGTGAAGCACCCGCTGAACCGGTGGAAAAGGAAAAACCGGCAGCCAAGCCGACATCTCAGCCTAAGGCTGATAAATCTGCGCCTACTGCCAAATCCGAGGTTGCCGCCAGCAAGGCTTCCGATAAGGAGGGTGAGTAACCGATGGAAACCAGTATATATAGTGTAATTGCTTTTTACGCCTTGGCAATAACTATTCTGGGTAATGCCGCTCTGGTGGTATTTGCACGCAATATTGTGCACTCTGTGTTGTTTCTAGCTATAACCTTTATATCCATGGCCGGGCTGTTCTTGCTGCTGGATGCCGACTTTATCGCTGCTATACAGGTGCTGGTATACGCCGGTGCTGTGTGTATTATGGTGGTATTTGGTATTATGCTGATTCAGCGGCCTGATATGAAGGATACTAATCTGTTTAACACTCAATTGATAGCCGGTACCGGTGTTGTGGCTCTGGTGTTTGCTTTGTGCGCTATTCTTGCCGGCCGCACCGCCTGGACTGATCTGGTAGCAACGCAAGCGGTACCTGAAAATACTATACAGGTTATCGGCGCATTATTGATGAGCAAATATGTCATTCCGTTTGAAGTAGTGGCCATTCTTTTGCTGGTGGCGCTGATTGGTGCCATTGTCATAGCCAGGGATGAGTCCAGTGCAATTGCCGTGGATGAGGGGGTGAAGGCCAATGCTCACGATTAGCTTGACTCATTATGTGGTGCTTTCGGCCCTTTTATTCAGTATCGGCCTGTTTGGTGTTATAACCAAGCGCAATGCTGTGGCTGTCTTGATTTGTATCGAGATTATGCTTAACGCGGTAAATATCAATTTGGTGGCTTTTAGCAAGTACATTACCCCAATGGATTTTACCGGACAAATATTTTCCTTGTTTGTCATCACTGTGGCCGCCGCCGAAGTGGGTATAGGGTTGGCCATTATCATAGCCATCTACCGCAATAAGCTGTCCGTAAATCTTGACGATTTCGACTGGCTTAAATGGTAGGACTTTAAAGAAGGTAGGTGCTTTTAAATAATGTATGTTGAATTTGCAATGCAGCATGCATGGTTGGTACCGCTCCTTCCCGCCCTTGCCTTTGTGGCGATAGTATTCCTCACCCGCCCATGGCAAAAGCTAAGTGCTATCTTGGCGGTGGGATCAATGGCCTTATCCTGTGTCATTGCCACACTGGCGGCGTACGGGATTTTTACCAATCATGAATATGCGGAAAAACCGTTAGTTTACGCCACGCGATGGTTTTCCCTGGGATTAGCGGGAATGCCTGATTTACAAATAGACGTAGGCGTACAGTTAGACCCTGTATCGGCCATGATGTTGGTCATGGTTTCGTTTATCTCTACATTTATATTTTTATACTCTATGGGCTATATGAATGGTGAAGATGGTTATTCAGTATTCTTTTCATACCTGTCACTGTTCGGTGCTTCCATGCTCCTGCTGACCCTTTCCAGCAATCTGCTGCAGATGTTTGTCGGTTGGGAACTGGTGGGACTATGTTCCTACCTGCTGATAGGCTTTTATACGCATAAAATATCAGCCCGAGAGGCGGCCAAAAAAGCCTTTGTTACCTGCAGAATAGCGGATTTTGGTCTGTTGCTGGGTCTTTTGTCGCTGCAGATAGTATTTGGCACGCTGAACCTGACTGAGCTTGGGGAAAAAATTTCCCACTTTGAGGATTATACAAACTTTGGCATCCTGACCATGATTGCCGTGCTTGTATTTATGGGCCCGATCGCTAAATCCGGTCAGTTTCCATTGCACGTGTGGTTGCCGGATGCTATGGAAGGTCCCACTCCGGTCAGTGCGCTGATCCATGCTGCCACCATGGTTGTGGCTGGTGTTTATTTGGTGGGCCGCACCATGTTCCTGTTCCACGAAGTGGAATCGGCCATGCTGTTGGTGGCTGTCACCGGTGCCTTTACCGCACTGTTTGCCGCTACCATTGCTCTTACGCAGCGTGAAATTAAAAAGATCCTGGCGTATTCCACGGTCAGCCAGCTGGGTTATATGATGCTGGCTCTGGGCGTAGGAAGTCTAACTGCTGGTATGTTCCATATGTGGACCCACGCTTTCTTCAAAGCCCTGATGTTCCTTGGCGCCGGTAGTGTGTTGGTTGCCCTGCATCACAAGGCCGATGTATGGGATATGGGTGGACTGGTTAAGAAAATGCCCATCACTGCCTGGACGTTTGTCATTGGCGGTCTGGCCATTGCCGGTATCCCTCCTTTTGCGGGCTTTTGGAGTAAGGATGAAATTTTAGTTGCTACACTGGCCGAAGGGCACTATGTACTGTTTGCCATGGCGGCGTTTACCGCGTTTTTAACCGCGTTTTATATGTGGCGGTTGATTTTCCTTGCTTTCTTTGGCAAAGAAAACCCTGCCAATCATCCCAAAGAGTCACCGTGGACAATGACTGTTCCCCTGATAGTTCTAGCCGTGGGTGCTATAGGAGCCGGTTGGCTGGGTACTCCTTGGCACAATGTATGGGCGGAATGGATTTACTTCGGTCATCCGCACCATGCTGCAGCTAACTATGGTGCCATGCTGTTGTCGGTAGTGTTGGCTGTCGCCGGTATTGGTCTAGCCTATACGATGTATTTGAAAGATACTGAAAAGGTAAAGGCCAAAGCTATGGCCGAACAGTACAGTACTGCGTACCGGGTGCTCGTTAATAAATACTACATTGATGAGCTGTACCTGTGGTTCAACCACGCGCTGGTAGATGGTGCTGCTAAAATCTTTTACCTGTTTGATATTTATATCGTGGATAGCATTGTTAATGGCATAGGCGCCTTCGCCAAGGTTTCCGGGGAAGGTTTGCGTGTGTTCCAAACCGGCCGGCTGCAGAACTATGTGTTGATATTCTTTATTGGTGTGCTGGTTGTGGCCGTATTAATGGCCTTTGTCGGTCCGTCTAACGCCGTTCCGGTTTTAGGAGGTGTTAAGTAATGGATTTTCCGATCCTGTTAACCATTTTACTGGCACCGCTGGTTGCGTCTTTAGTGCTGATGTTTATTCCAAAGGAAGAAAACATCCTGATTAAGAGTATTTCCGCTGCAGGTATGTTTGTTTCCCTGGCCTTAAGCCTGTATGCCTACTTTACTTATAACCAGGATATCGGCGGTTTGCAGTTCGTTTTCGGGCATGATATGCCCTGGATTAGTGATTTAGGCGTCACGTTTTTCCTGGCCGTGGACGGCATTAGCTTACCCATGCTGCTGCTGACCAACTTAATTGGTTTTTCAGCTATATTTGCTTCCTGGAATATCAATAACCGGCCCAAGGAATTTTTTATCCTGCTATTAATGTTGATTGCCGGTGTTATGGGTACCTTTATCGCTCATGACTTGTTTATATTCCTGCTGTTCTATGAAGTGGTGGTTATCCCCATTTACATTCTGGTGATTATCTGGGGTAGCTCCAAACGGGTTACTAAGGAATATGCCGGTATGAAACTGACTATGTACCTGCTCATCGGGAGTGGGTTCCTGTTAGTCGGCGTTATTGCCCTGTTTGTTAAAACAACCGCTATTGCCGGCCACCCGGATATGAGCTTTACCGGAATGGCTATGGCGGCCCAGCAGTTAGGAGAGTTTGATCAAATTTGGCTGTTTGCGCTGATGCTGTTTGGTTTTGGTTCACTGATCTCAATGTGGCCATTCCACTCCTGGTCACCCGACGGCTATGCCGGCGCACCTACTGCGGTAAGTATGATTCACGCCGGTGTATTGAAAAAAATTGGTGGCTACGGTTTAATTAAGATTGCCGTTTATATGCTGCCCCTAGGTGCTTCATTCTTTGCCCCCTACATGGCCGTATTGGGTGTTATCGGTGTAGCCTACGCAGCCATGGGCGCTATGGCTCAGAAAGACCTTAAATATGTCGTCGGTTATTCCAGTGTCAGTCACATGGGCTATGTTATTTTGGCCGTAGCCTGCTTAAATGTTATTGGTATAAACGGTGCCGTGGCCAATATGTTCGCGCATGGTGTAATGGCGGCTCTGTTCTTCTCCATGATCGGCTTTATTTACGAAAAAACACATACCCGCTGGATTCCGGATATGGGCGGTCTGGCTCGCCAAACGCCGCGGCTGGCTGTGGGATTTATGCTGGCGGCGATGGCTTCTCTGGGATTACCCGGATTAGTCAGCTTCGTACCTGAATTTACCATCTTCATTGCCAGTTTCGATGTATATGGCGGTGTGGCGGTTATAGGTATTGCGGGTATCATTATAACGGCTCTTTATGTTCTGCGTGCCGGTGCCAATACTCTTTTTGGTCCGCCGCGTCCAGAATATGATCACCTGGAAGATATCAAGGGACCGGAAATGGTGCCTTTGGTTGTACTGGGTACCGTACTGGTTGTTGGAGGTTGCCTCCCCTCCTTGTTATTTGACATGATTAACAGTGGCGTCGTGCCCCTGCATGCTGCGATAAGCGACGCGCTCCAGTTAGGGGGGAAGTTATAAATGCCAGCTGATATGTTTGTTTTAACGTTACCTTTTGACCCTTCTGCATTGACCTTGGAAATGTTGATGGCAGTGTTGGCTACGCTAGTGCTCATAATGGGTATTATCGTACCCAAAGGCTCCAGGCATGGTCTTGGTTGGGTCAGCTTACTGGGCATACTGGGCATACTGGCGGTGGCCGTGTCACTATGGGGTGAAAAACGGGAACTGCTAAATGGTATGTACCTGCTGGACAATTATGCGCTGTTTTGGAAGATCACTTTCATGACGGCGGCGGCGCTAGTGATACTGGGTTGCATGCGGTTTATCGATAATATGGGCAACCAGGCCGAGTATTACAGCCTTACTTTATTTGCTACCTTAGGCATGATGGTCATGGCCTCAGCGGGAGACTTTATCACTTTCTACCTAGGCCTAGAATTAATGACACTGTCATTTGTCATTTTGGTATGCTTTCGCAAGACAGATGCCAAATCAGTGGAGGCGGGCATTAAGTATTTATTGCTGGCTGGGATGAGCTCAGCAGTACTACTCTATGGTTTAACACTGATATATGGCCTGACCGGCAGCATTACCATACTTGAAATAGGTAGGATTATAGCTATGCAACCGTTATCGCCTGCTCTAGTGCTGGCTGTTGTGCTGGTTATCGCCGGACTCGGTTTCAAAATATCGGCTGTGCCGTTCCACATGTGGTCACCCGACGTTTACGAAGGTGCTCCAACTCCGGTGACAGCGTATTTGGCCGTAGGTTCTAAGGCTGCATCGTTTGCGATTATTATGCGGTTGTTCATTTCCGGGCTGCCTGGTATTTGGGAAAACTGGGCGATGGTAATGGCCATTCTGGCTGCAGTGACCATTATTGTGGGTAACTTGGTGGCTATCCCGCAAACCAACATCAAAAGGATGCTGGCGTACTCCAGTATTGCTCAGGCGGGTTATATACTAGTAGGTTTAGTTACTGCAACCGAAGCCGGTATCAAAGGTGTCATGTTCTATGCGTTCCTATATGTATTTGCTACTATGGCAGCCTTTGTTGTGGTAGCGTACTATTATAACGTCGCCGGCAGTGATGAGTTGAAGGATTATGCCGGTTTGGCCCAGCGTTCTCCTTTATTGGCTGCGGTTATGCTGGTGGCGTTGCTGAGCATGGCTGGAATACCTCCGCTTGCCGGCTTCGCAGGTAAATTCTACTTGTTCAAGACTATCGTAGACGGGTACCTGTGGCTAGTATTTGTTGGTTTGATAATGAGTATGGTGTCAGTGTATTATTACCTGCGGGTGGCACTGGTCATGTATCGCGATGATCCTGTTGACGCAACACCGATTAGTGTATCCAGCCCTGTAGCTGTGACGCTGGTTTTTGCCACTATAGCTACACTGGTCATTGGTATTTGCCCTGGACCGCTTTCCGAAATAGTTAATGGCGCTGCTCATACATTCTTCTTACATTAGTATAATTATTAAAAAAAAAAGCCTCTTACTTGTAAGTGAGGGGCTTTTTTTTTTGCTGCAGTTAGTCTATAATTCGTGATATAATAATGTTACATTCAATAGTTGGGGAGGATATTATGGAGAACAACAAGGCATATCTTGGATCTGAGAAATATATTGCCTCAGACGAATTAATTAGTTCTGTTAATGTGGCGGCGTCGCTTAACCGGCCGCTTTTAATCAAGGGCGAACCGGGTACAGGTAAAACCATGCTGGCCCTTAGCGTTGCTGAAAATTTAAAGATGAAGCTAATCATCTGGAACATTAAATCAACTACTAAAGCTCAGGACGGCTTATATGTCTACGATACCGTGCAGCGTTTGTACGACAGTCAGTTTGGCGAAGGAGACGTGCGCGATATTAAACAATATATAAAACTGGGCAAGCTGGGAGATGCATTTACTTCGGAAGAGCGGGTTGTTTTGTTGATTGATGAAATTGATAAAGCTGACATTGAATTTCCCAATGACTTACTTTGGGAATTGGACCAGATGAACTTTTATATTCCCGAGACCGGCGAAATAGTTACAGCTAAGCGGCGTCCCATTGTGGTTATTACCAGCAATGCCGAGAAGGAACTGCCGGATGCCTTCTTGCGCAGGTGTGTATTCCATTACATTGCTTTCCCGGACCAAGAAATGATGAAACAAATTATCAAAGTACATTACCCGGAATTGGAAAATAACCTAGTGCGTGCGGCGGTTAATGCTTTTTACAGCATCCGGAGCCTGCCGGGAATACAGAAAAAGCCCAGCACCAGTGAGTTATTGGACTGGGTTCAGGCGCTGGCGATTGGTGGTATTGATCCTCATTTAATTGAAAAAGAAATGCCTATGCCCGGGGTACTTCTGAAAAAGGACAACGATATGGAGATATGGAAGCGCAAGTTTGGTGGTGGTGCCGCTGATGCTCGGGCGGCAGCGAAGAAAAATATAACTGGTTACTGGCGGAGTTGATAAAATGTTTACCAGCCTATTCTATGGCTTGCGCCGGGAGGGTGTTAACGTTTCTCTTATAGAATGGTTAACATTGATGGAGGCGCTGCAGCGTGGGCTTGCCAATAGCAGCTTGATAAGTTTTTATTTTTTGGCACGCTCGCTGTTGATTAAAAGTGAATCCCAGTATGATGCCTATGACCGGGCTTTTCTAGAAATCTTTAAGGATATTGAAACGCCACCGGAAATAATTGCAGAAGCACTGAAATGGCTGGAACATTCTGCACCGGCGCGGTTGATGGAGCAGGAAGATAAAAGACCGGATTTAAATTGGGATTTGGACGAATTAAAAAGAAAACTGGCCGAGCGCCTGGCGCAGCAGACGGAAGAGCATCATGGGGGTGGCAATTGGGTAGGTACGGGAGGCACCTCGCCTTTCGGGCATTCCGGTTATAACCCGGCCGGTGTGCGCATTGGCGGGGAATCACTTAATCGTTCAGCAGTTAAAGTGGCTGCTGAACGTCACTACCGGGATTTTCGTACGGATGAAACATTAACTACTCGACAGTTTGAAATGGCTCTGCGGAAACTGCGTCTGCTGAGTACGTCGGTAGATGGTGAACGTGATGTGCTTGATCTGGATGCCACCGTGGATGCTACCGGGCGCAATGCCGGTATGCTGGAGTTGGTGTGGGACAGGGAGCGTAAGAATAAAATAAAACTAATTCTGCTCATGGATTCCGGCGGCTCCATGAATGCGTACCAGAGGTTGTGCAGCCAATTATTTAACGCTGCTAATAAATCGACGCATTTTCATGATCTGCAGTTTTACTTTTTCCATAACTGTTGGTATGAAACTATTTATAACGATCCCTATTGTTCGGATCGCAACTCGATAAGCACGTATGACTTTTTACGTCAATATGGTTATGATTACCGGCTGATCATTGTAGGGGACGCTAGTATGGCAGCCAGTGAAATTTTGATGCCCTACGGGGCGCTAAGCTGGTGGGCGACTAACGAGGAACCCGGCCAGAAATGGATGCAGAGACTGGCGGGCCATTTTGAACACAGTGTGTGGCTAAATCCCATCCCTGAAAAATACTGGGGCATGGTGGAGGGGAGTTACACTATTAGTTTGGTTCGCGAAGTGTTCCCCATGTTTGAATTAACTATAGATGGCCTGAATGCGGCCGTTAAAAAGCTTAAGGTTAAAAAATAGCCTCGAAGGACCGTTTTGGGAATTTGTTAAGGGGTTTTATTAAAGTCGTAGCCATAAGACCGGGAAAATTGCCGCAGGAAGAGCAGGTAATTAGCGTGACTGTACAGAGACGCAGCCTGGGTATTTTAGGTGAAAATATCGCCGCTGACTATTTGCAAAAAAAAGGTTTCCAGATTATTGAGCGCAATTTTAGGTGCCGCTTGGGTGAACTTGATATTATTGCCCGGCAGGGCGGCTACCTGGTTTTTGTTGAGGTCCGTACTAGAAGCAGCGCGTTGTGCGGCTTGCCCCAGGAAAGCATTACGGCTAACAAAATCAAAAAACTACGGCGTCTGGCTCAGGTATACATGGCTCAACGGGCATTATATAACGTTGATGTGCGTTTTGATGTGGTGGCGGTATACTATGCCGGGGAAACAACCATTACCCATATTGAAAATGCATTTTAAGAAAGCAGCTGAGCCATTATTGGTTTCAGCTGCTTCATTTTACTGTTGTTATTCCATAGGGATTAATTCAGCATATCGATCAGCGCCAAAATCGCGGTCATATTCAATGTCGTCAAAGATATCCGGGTAAAGCTGCTTTAAGTATAATAACATGGGAATCATGATTTGCTTTATAGATTCAGCAGTATTGGGCATATTGGTGGTTTCCAGTAATTCGTGCCATTGTACCAGAGTGTAACGGTAAACAATTCTGGTTTTGGTCGCCCCTTTGGAGATATCGGTGGGAAACCGGAAGGGTTTTTCTGAGTCGAATACCCGTTGAGTTGATACCGATGGGGGTACATCATTATCCTTACCGTAAACTGCAATGGCAATAATTTCTGTCTCAATGATAGTGCAGGTTGTTTCTGGTTGTTGAACATCTTTGGGAGGTATTTGGACCATCAATAAAGGAGCACTCATTAGATTTGATCACCTCGTATAATATATTTGAAATTTTCATTTAATTCGTTGTTGCTAACATCCGCTACTTCTCTAGCACGGGGTGAACCCTCGTAACACCAGTCAATTATTATTTTTACTGCCTCACCAGGCCCTTCAAAAACAGCTTTCCAAGTTGCGCACCCATCCTTTACATCACCTCTGTTGATCAAATAACAATATTGTTATCGTTAAATTGATTATATACCGGATAAACCTATTCCTCAAATTTATTAGCAGCGATTGGCATTAATTTTACTAAAAATAATCGGAGGTATCTATAAATATATTAACCATAGTCAGATTGACAAACGCAGTTGTTCAATGTCGGTTCCTATATTGCCGTCATATAGCGTTACTTATAACATAATCTCATAGAAATTTTCCATTGTTCGACAATATATTACATTATTACCGAAGTGAAAAAGGATCTACTGTTTAAATAACGAATAGCTTTAAGATTCCCCAAACGAGAGGATGAATACTTTGACTATTACCAAAGGTGAAATATCCGGGCAATTTTTAAAATCCGATGTCCCTTCCAGCACAGTCAACAAAAATAGTTCCCAGTTAACCGAGGATAAAACATCACGTATCCAAGAGCTTGAAACAGAAATTATTAAGCTTAGATTGGAAGTTGAAAAAAGAAAAAAATCAGAAGCAGTTTTAGAAGCCTTCTTTAATAATACAGTTTCATCAGTGGTTATCCTGGATAGAAATTATAATTATATCCGCGTAAATGAGGCATTTGCTAAAGCATGTTCCCGCGATGTTTCTGATTATCCAGGCCATAATCACTTTGAATTCTACCCTTCCGATTATAAAGAAATATTTGATTATGTCGTCAAGACAAAAGAAATCTATAAGGCATTTGCCAGCCCCTTCACATTCTTTGACCACCCGGAATGGGGACTTACTTATTGGGACTGGACACTTGAACCAGTGCTTGATTTATCCGGAGAGATTGATTTACTGATTTATACATTAAATGACGTAACTAAAAATATCGGAACTAAAGAAAAACTGGTTGAAAGTAAAGAACGTTACCGTACCATATTTGATACGTGTCTTGATGGTATTTTATTGACTAATAAAGACAATATAATACTATCGGCCAACTCTTCAGCTTGTCACATGCTTGGTAGAACAGAAGAGGAATTGTGTGATGTTGGGATGAATGAAGTTGTTGAATTGGACTCAATAGTTAGGAGTATTAGTAGGGAAATAGAAAAGACAGGAAGCTATAAAGGTGAGATGATATTTATACGGAAAGATGGAACTAAATTTCCTGCTGAAGTTACCTCAAATCTTTATAAAGGTTATAAAGGTAACATCTTAAATAGTGTATTTGTTCGAGATATTACTGAACGTAAAAAGACAGAAGAAGCACTTCGCTTATCTGAGGATAAATTTCATAAAGCCTTTCATAATAATCAAACGATGATGGCTATTAGAAGGCTTAAAGACGGTGTATATGTAGATGTGAACAATAGCTTCGCAGAATTATTGGGTTATAATCGGGAAGAGATTATAGGTAAAAGTGTTATTGAGTTAAATCTCTGGGTTGACCTGAAAGAATGGCAAAAAATGGAGAAACAACTTGTTAAAAATGGTTATGTCAGGAATTATGAATATAAATTCAGAAGAAAGTCAGAGGAAAATGGCTATGCGGTTTTGACTGCAAATCTTTTAGATATTGATGATGAAAAGTATATACTTATTTCTGCAATAGATATAACTGAACGTAAGAATGCAGTAGAGGATTTACGTAAATCAGAAAAACTATTCTATAAAACCTTTAATGCTAACCCACTTTCAATGGTTATAACAATAAAAAATGGTATGTTAATGGAAGTTAATGAAACCTTCGTGAAGAGATATGGTTATACCAGGAAACAATCGATTGGGTTAACGATAGCTGATATTAATCTTTGGGTAGATATAAACGAACGCCTTAAATATATAGCAGGGATTGATAAAGATGGCTTTGTAGAAAACTTTGAAACAAGGTTTCGTAGCAAATCTGGTGAGATATCGATAGTTTTACTGTCAGGAGTTGCCATAACATGGAATAATAAGAGATGTATTCTTACAATATTTAATGATATTACAGAGTTAAGACAATACCAGAATGAAATTGCACGTTTAGATCGTTTGCATCTTGTAGGAGAAATGTCTGCCGGACTCGGCCATGAAATTCGCAATCCCATGACCACTGTCAGAGGCTTTATTCAATATCTAAGTGGAAAAGACAGGTATGCTCAGGACAAGGAATATATGGATTTAATGATTAACGAACTAGATAATGCTAATTCAATTATTACAGAGTTTATTTCACTTGCAAAAAACAAGGCTGTTGAAAAGAAAAGGCATTGTCTAAATAAAAGGATTAAGACTATCCTACCTTTGCTCCAGGCTGATGCCATGAAACAGGAAAAAAGTATCGAAATGGAACTTAGTGATATCCCAAACATAACCATTGATATAAATGAGATTACACAACTTCTCGTAAACCTGGTCCGTAATGGCCTTGAAGCAATGTCATCAGGCGGATTATTGACCATCAAAACATTTAATGATGATGGCGGAGTTGTCCTGGCTGTGCAAGACCATGGCACAGGGATTGCACCAGAAGTCCTGGATAAAATAGGCACACCTTTCTTTACGACTAAAGATAATGGTACTGGACTCGGGCTTGCTGTTTGCTATAGCATTGCTCAGAGACATAATGCGAAATTAGACATTGAGACTGGTGCCACTGGGACAACGTTTTATGTTAGGTTCGATACTTAAATGTTAATTTCTTAGCATATAATCTCATTAGGTTTGAATGGGATGATAGCGAAAATGAACAAAAGAACAAAAGAACAGGGAGTCTGTGTTTCAAATCTACTACCAGGAACCGCTGACAGATCAAGCTTTCGGCTGCCCATGCCGTAGCATCGTTTGCCTTTGCGCTACGCATCGGCAACTACCGTGCGGGATATGAAATTCATGAAAGAGCTTATTCCCCTGCCCAATGCTAGCCATAATCAATATAGCTCTGCGCGCCGGCACCCTATAGTAAAACGCAGGATGAGAACGCCTCGTAAAGAATTGGCGTACCCATCCTAAGGTTTAATAATTCCGGTTATAATTCAATTTTTTATAATTACCGCTGTTCAATATCCAAATATTCATTGAGTGCTCCAATGCTCTTATATGCCGGTCTGATTATTTTATCGGCATTGATAAGCTCCTCCAAACGGTGGGCGCTCCACCCTACGATTCTGGCCATAGCAAACATAGGTGTGTATAGCTGCATAGGTATATCTAACATGCTGTAGACAAAACCGCTGTAAAAATCAATATTAAAACAGACTCCCTTATAGATTCGCCGTTTTGTGCCGATCACTTCGGGTGCTAGTCTTGCAATCAGTGAATAAAGATCAAAATCAGCTTTCCTTCCTTTAGCTTCAGCCAGCTGTTCAACAAATCCTTTAAATATTAAAGCCCTGGGATCAGAAAGGGTATATACAGCATGTCCCATGCCATAAATCAAGCCTCTCCGGTCAAAAGCATCCTTATCCAAGATTTTTGACAAATAGCGTCTTACTTCTTCTTCATCCGTTATGTCTGCAACATTATCTTTAATATCTTGCATCATATCCGGTACCTTATTGCTGGCCCCTCCATGTTTAGGGCCTTTGAGAGATAATATAGCTGCAGCTATGGCTGAATAAGTATCAGAACCTGCGGAGGAGATAACTCTGGTGGTAAATGTTGAATTATTACCGCCGCCATGTTCCATATGGAGCACCAAAGCAGCGTCCAGTATCCTGGCTTCAAGCTCTGTATATCCCGTATCCGGCCTTAACATTCTCAGTATATTTTCAGCCATGGACAGGCTATTATCAGGTCTATGGATATATAAACTATCATTAAGTTCATAATGATTATAGGCATGGAAACCATAAACGGCCAGCCTCGGAAAAATGGTGATCAGGTTGAGGCATTGTCTCAATACATTATCCGTTGACAGATCATCTATTCTATCATCATAGGAAGCCAAGGTAAGGATACTTTTAGTCATGGAATTCATAATATCTTTACTGGGAGCTTTCATGATTACATCTCTGACAAAATTTTTGGGTAGATCTCGGCTGGCTCCCAGGATTTCCGTAAATTCTGCCAGTTGCTCTTTATTGGGCAGCGCACTGAATAGCAGCAGATAGGTTATCTCTTCAAAGCCAAACCGATTGTGGGTTGTGAATCCCTTGACTAAATCGTTGATATCGTAGCCACGGTAATAAAGTTTCCCCTCACAAGGTACTCTATTGCCATCCTGCTCTTCAAAGCCTTTGATCAAAGAAACCTTGGTGATACCTGCCAGGACGCCCTTCCCGTTTATGTCTCTAAGGCCTCGCTTTACGTCATACAGGTCAAACAGGCTTTTGTCGATTAAGCCTTTGTCATTACAGATCTTGCCGTAATTTTCAGTATAATTATCAATCATTTCTTTTTCTATATCCAGCATATGTACCTCCAGTATTGTGCATTCCATTTAAAGGTTATCAAAGCAATAAGTCTCGGTCAATGTTATTTATTTACAAAGTAGCAAAGACTGCTCAAGATTCATCATTATTTTCTGGTAACTCTTCAGTTATAGAGTAGTTATGGAATCGGGAGAATCGGGAGTATTAACCTGTAACTGCATAACTGCTGTTTATAAAATTATACAATAACCTAATACTATTTCGGATTTCTTCCGGTTCCAGGTGACCGTATCCAATTAGCAGCTTGTTAAGATGTCGCTCTTTTTGGATGCAATGGTGTTCCACCGGGGTTATAGAAATCCCGCTTTCAAGGCAGTTTTTCCTGAAGGCATCATCAAATCGCATGCCCGGAAATTTTACGGTAAGATGCAGCCCAGCAGCGTCTCCATATGCGCACCATCCGCTGCCAAATGTTTGGTTTAACGACTCCAGCAGCACGCGTCGCCGTTCGCCGTAAATTCTCCGCATTTTCTGAATATACCTGTCAAACTTTCGCGTACGTAATAACTCAGCTAGAGCCGCCTGTTCAAAGGGAGGATTTTGAACATCCGCATAGGTACGCAGATCGCGCCACTGTTTCTGAAGCTGCCGGGGCAGGATGACATAACCAATCCGGAGTGCCGGGAAAAGCGCCTTACTGAAGGTTCCGACATAAATTACACGCTGTGGGTCCATGGAATGCAGCGGCATAATAGGTTCGCCGCAATACCTAAACTCGCTGTCATAACCATCTTCAACAATATAGACTTCGTTCTCTCTGGCAAAACGAATAAGTGAAGCGCGGCGCGAAGCTGGAAGGATGCCTCCCAATGGAAACTGGTGGGACGGCGTAACATAGACAATACAGGCCGTCCCCTCGCTTGTTAAATACTCCGTTTGCAGCCCCTGCTCATCCACGGGAATGGGAATGATAGGGCAACCTTTATTATGAAACGTCCGCAGCATACCTGTATGGCACGGGTCCTCCATCAGAACTTTCCGCCCCTCCACACACAAAAGATCGGCAATCAAGTGCAGGGCATGGGTTGCACCTGCCGTAATGAAAACATCCTGAGGATCTGCTGTAAGGCCGCGGTTTCTAAAAAGCCATGAGGATATCTCTTTGCGCAATTCCGGAAGACCCTGCGGGCCGGTATAGCCATACCGTTCAAGTTGTATTTCCCCGGAAGTTTTATGAAGCATTTGCTGCCATAAGAAACGGGGAAATTGTCTCAAATCCGGTCGTCCCGTACGAAAGTCTGCAGCGAATGTACGCACAGGCTCGATGTTTTCATACGTTACAGAACCGGACAATCTTTCCACGCACAGTCCTTCCGCAACGCGAGTAGGAGCTCCCTGCCGGCTTATAACGAATCCTTCGGCAACCAACATATCATATGCCTGGCAGACGGAGTTGCGCGAAACATTCAGTTCCTTGGCCAATTCTCGCGTGGAAGGAAGTGCCTCACCTGCTTTTAACTTCCCATTTATTGTCCGATCCCTCAGCGACTGATATATTTGACGCCATAACGGCAATTCACTTCGTCTGTTTAGTTCTATACCCCACATACTATCTCCAACTGGACTATAATAATCTATGCTTAACTGGTACTTTACCAGTACCAGTTAAGTAAATAGAATTATACCATTCAAATAATAAAAAGAAAAGAATTATTTGGGGGGAGTAATATTATTATAGAAAGAATTAAGGGGACCGATTTACTTATTTTGCGAGTTTACGCTTGCAGGTTAATATGCATATTACAATAATTGTCATAGTGGCCGTGGTCCACTTGGTAGACACTGTGATAGTAAATTCTCATATTTTCAGGGAGGCCGCAATATTCTTTTACTTAGCGAATGAATTACTTTATATTATTAAAAATGCCGGGCGGATTGGCATACCTATTCCACCTGGAATTAGAGCCAGGCGGTCGTGATATTGAAACAGAAAGGTGATGGTAAAAAATGAAGGGAATTGACTGCTCTACACCTCTTAATGCCGCTACAATCAAGTCTCTGGTTGCCGCGGGTATAGGATTCGCTTGCCGTTATTTAGTACCGGAGCAGTACGCTTGGAAACGGCTGACACGTTCCGAGGCAGAGTGTATTACCGCAGCTGGCATGCAGATTATGTCTGTGTTCGAGACCAGCGCAAGCCGACCGATCGGTGGCGCTGCTGCGGGTCAAGAAGATGGGGCCGCGGCATATAAAGAGGCTCAATTAATCGGCCAGCCAATAGGTACGGCTATCTATTTCGCCGTGGATTACGATGCGCAGCCGGCCGATTACAATGCTATCGAGACCTATCTGAGAGCCGCAGGAGAACAAATACCGGGTTATGCGGTGGGCGTATACGGTTCTTATGCTGTTATTGAAGAGATGGCGCGTTGGGAAGTCGCTAAGCATTTCTGGCAAACTTATGCTTGGAGCTGTGGGCAAAAGAGCCAGAAAACAAACGTCTATCAATATAAAAATGACGTTTCTATGGTTGGTATTTGTATTGACCTGAATGAGTCTTTTGGGAATGAAGGTTTTTGGAATACGGAGGTAAAAAAGAAGATGAGCGCGGAAGACGCAAACAAAATCATCGCATTCCTTAGCGCTGCCTGGCGTGCTACGGAATGCCTAGCAGCACGGGACGAATTTCACCGGTTGGCCAATGAGTTAAGAAAGGTCTCGGGGCAAGCGGAAGAATAAAATATTAAGGTGTTACCATGGGGAACCAAATGTTAGATGTTTACTTTGTACCTTTTAGTAATCCAATTAATAATGATATTTTTAGAAAACATACAGGATAAAACTAAATTTTAGCGAATTAATATATTATCATCTTGTGCCAGCATCTATTGGAGATGCTGGCTTTTGTTTGCCAACAATGAAAACCAAACAATTAACAGGGATTGGCAATGGTTTAAATGGTTTTATTGAAAAAAAGGGCGGAGGTATCTAAACATGTTAACCATTGTCAGAAGTTTAGCCTTAAATGGTCTTGAAGGTTATATCGTCCGGGTAGAGGTGGATGTATCGAGCGGGCTACCCGGTTTTGAACTTGTCGGCTTGCCGGATGCCGCCGTGCGGGAAGCTAAAGACCGGGTTCGCGCGGCGATAAAAAACTCTGGGTTTGATTTTCCGGCCAGGCGCATCACAGTGAATCTCGCGCCAGCCGACCTAAAAAAGGAAGGTCCGGTCTATGACCTCGCGATATCCTTGGGCATACTCGCTTCAACAGAACAAATAGACTCCGGGTTGGTTAATGGTTATATATTTATTGGTGAATTATCTCTGGACGGGTCGATACGAAGTATAAACGGGGTATTGCCCCGGGTTTCGCAACTGCCATGTGATGATTACGACCAGGTTTTCGTGCCGGTTGAAAATGCCGACGAGGCAGCTCTAATTCAGAGCATAAAAGTATACCCCGCGGCCAACCTGAACCAATTAATACGCCAATTACAAGGTGAAGAGCCCATCAGCTCTCATATGGTGGATATCAATAAATTCTGGACAGGCCGTAAAATTACAGGGGATATGTCCGAGGTACGTGGACAAATGACTGTAAAACGTAGTCTGGAAGTGGCGGCCGCCGGTGGGCATAATGTCTTAATGCTAGGGTCTCCCGGTTCGGGAAAAACGATGCTGGCCCGCCGGTTGCCCGGCATATTGCCTGAGCTGTCACTGGCCGAAGCACTGGAAGTAACTAATCTGTACAGCCTGGCAGGGTTGCTGCAGTCTGGCCAGCCGCTGGTTACGGAGCGTCCTTTTCGATCCCCGCATCACAATACTTCAACATCAGCGTTGGTAGGAGGGGGCAAATATCCGAAGCCGGGTGAAATTAGCCTGGCTCACCTTGGAGTGCTTTTCCTTGACGAGGTTGCCGAATTTAAAAGAGATGCCCTGGAAGCGTTGCGCCAACCCCTGGAGGATGGTGTGGTGTCTATATCCAGGGTTCATGCCTCGATTACTTATCCCGCCAGAATCATGCTGATAGCTTCTATGAACCCTTGCCCGTGCGGTTTTTTGGGTGACGAGGAGCGGGAGTGTACGTGCACCCCCCTGCAAGTACAGCGCTATTTAAATCGCCTCTCCGGGCCGCTACTGGATAGATTTGATATTCAGATAGATGTGCCCCGCATCACTTTTAATGATTTGGAAATCAGCCCGCCTGGTGAAACTTCTGAAACCATTCGCCAAAGGGTGCAGATGGCCAGGGAAACGCAGTCGGCCCGTTTTGGCAAAGATATGTGCAATGCTGATATGTCGCCGTTGCAATTAAATAAATATTGCCGGTTGAATAGGGAAGCTATGGATTTATTGCGTACGGCCTTTAGTCGCCTGAAGCTAAGCGCTCGCGCCCACAACAAAATAATCAAGGTTGCTCGTACCCTGGCGGATCTTGCCGGGTGCTCTGAAATAAAGGTGGAGCATGTGGCTGAAGCTGTTCAGTACCGCGGTATGGAGAGGAAGTATTGGGATATTTAACCCAATTCATTTAATACTAGTCCGGGGTTTTTATCCATGCAGAAGGTCAGTTCCCAGCCAGAAGAAAACAGTGCCACCAGCCGACCTTCCCGGTCTCGGGCAAGCCTACTCCGGCTGGGCCAGATGATACCATCCAGTTTCTCCGGGCTGCACTCAACCCAGCGGGCACAAGTGAACGGCAGTTTTTCTATGGTAGCTTCCACCCTGTATTCTGAGCTAAGCCGCGCAACTACCACATCGAATTGCAGTTCTCCAACCACTGCCAGTACAGGCTCCTTGCGCAAACTGTCGGTAAAGAAAAGCACTTGGGTAGCGCCTTCTTCTTCTAATTGTTCAATCCCTTTGTTAAACTGCTTATATTTAGCTACTTGCCCGTTATGCAGGATGCAGAAGTGTTCAGGTGAAAAACGGGGAATATTATCAAATTTAATAATTTTTCCCTCGCAAAGCGTATCGCCGATATTAAAGAGACCCGGGTTTGCTAAGCCCACCACATCACCGGGAAAAGCTTCCTCTACTATTTCCCTTTCCCGGGCGAAAAACCGGTAAGCTCTGGTCATGCGAACTTTCCTCTGCAGACGGGAATGATAAATCTGCATATCCTTTTCGAAACGGCCGGAACATACCCGCAGGAAGGCTACCCGGTCCCGGTGCTGCGGGTCCATATTGGCCTGAATTTTAAAAATTTGTCCGGTAAACCCCTGTCTGGTTGGTTCAATAAGACCTTCACTACTCATGCGCGGGCCAGGTGCTGGAGCCAGGTCAAGGAGTGTTTGTAAAAAAGGTTCCAGCCCAAAATTATTGATGGCGCTGCCGAAAAATACCGGGGTAATATCACCGCCCAGAAAATCCTCCCGGCTAAAGGAAGCACCCGCTGCAAACAGAAGCTCAATTTCATCCACTAGCTGTCTGTATTCATCCAGGCCTATTAAATCCGCAAGTTTCGGGTCGTATAGGTCATGTACCTGAACAGGTGCCCGGTGCTGGCCGTGGTAGGTCCGCTCAAAGAGCAGTACCTGCTGTTTGGAGAGGTCGTATACTCCTTTGAATGTTGGCCCGTTTCCAATGGGCCAGTTCATGGGTACCGGTCCGATACCTAATTCTTGTTCGATTTCGTCCAGCAGACCCAGTGGGTCACGACCCGGGCGATCCAATTTGTTAATGAAAGTGAGAATAGGAGTGCGCCGCAGCCGACATACTTGAAAGAGTTTGCGGGTCTGCGGTTCTATGCCTTTGGCGCTGTCCAATACCATCACTGCGCTGTCTGTTACCATGAGGGTTCGGTAGGTATCTTCGCTGAAATCCTGGTGACCGGGGGTGTCTAAAAGATTGATTTGGTAGCCCCGGCAGTCGAACTGAAGGGCGGCTGTGGTGATAGAGATGCCCCTCTGCTGTTCCATTTCCATCCAATCGGCGGTGGCGTGATGCTGTTTCTTGCGGGCTCGTACTGAGCCGGCCAGCTCAACTGCGCCTGCATAAAGCAACAATTTTTCTGTCAATGTGGTTTTCCCGGCATCAGGGTGAGAAATAATAGCAAAGGTACGCCTTCTGGCTACCTCATATTCCAGTTCATTGTCGTTAACCTTGATAGTTTGTTGGGTCATGGATTCCCTCCGGATTGATTTGGTTATATTTATCCAATAAAATAATGTAATGCGATATTATATATTTGTCAAGATAGAAAGGACATTAAAAAGGTGGTATTCCCAGTATGCTTCGAACTCTGGTCTTTTCGTTAACTATCTTACTGTATGGCATGCTCAATTACTGGGTCGGATTACGCATGTGGCAGTTGATTGGTAAGTTTATACCATACTTGCCCAATGCTTTATATTGGTTTGTATTCTGGTTTATTGCAATGTCCTTTATAACAGGCCGTTTAGGTGAAAAGTATTTTTCCCAGAAAATATTCCTGTTTTTAACTCTACTGGGTTATTATTGGATGGCTACCATGGTTTATTTAGCTATCGTACTAAGCTTATTGGAATTGGTACGTTTGGCAGATCAGCGACTAGCCTTTTTACCCCGGGGAGTCTTCGGTCAATTTCCTGCCGCACCTGTGCTTGGCTTGGGTGTAATAATGATTGTTTTAGTTGTTGTAGGTTACGGCTGGTGGAATGCCAGGAACCCACAGGTAATTCATTATGACATTAATATTCCCAAACAAGCGGGCATTCTTGAACAATTACATGTGGTGGCAGTCTCCGACTTACATCTTGGAAACATTGTGGACAATAAGCGGTTAGCCGGGTTGGTCGACATGATTATAACTTTAAATCCGGATATCATACTGCTGCCCGGTGATATAGTGGATGGAGACCCGCAACCTTTTATTAAGCAGGATATGGATAATACTTTGTGCAGATTGGCACCCCGCTACGGTATTTATGCAGTGCCTGGAAACCATGAGTATTTAGGTGGCAATTTCGCTGAAATTATCACCAACCTGAAAAAAACCGGTATCGAGGTGCTGCGGGATGAAGTTGTCCTGGTGGAGGATAGCTTTTATCTGGTGGGCAGAGACGACATATATGGCAAATACTATACCGGTATCGGGCGAAAAGACCTGCAAAGTGTTGTTGGGGGGATTGCAGAAAATAATGCATTGCCTATTATTGTACTAGACCATCAACCTGTAAATTTAGACGAACCCGGGGGACAGGACATGGATTTACAAATCTCCGGACACACGCACCATGGCCAATTCTTTCCTTTTAACATGGTAACAGATCGCATTTTCGAGGTTGACCAGGGATATTTACGCAAAGGGGATTTGCAGGTAATTGTCTCCACCGGGTTTGGTACATGGGGACCGCCCATCAGAGTGGGTAGCCGGTCAGAGATTTTAGATATACAGATAACCTTTAGTAGTTTGTACAGGGCCTAAAACTATATAAATATATTTGCCTTACTCACTGCAACTTTTCTAGCTGAAAGAAAATAGTCAAATAATATTGTAAATTATAACTTATTTTTGGGTAATATATTGCAAATTTTTAAAACTCAAGTTATAATGATATGAAGCTCGATAAAATGCTTGGAGATTCGGTGTAGCTTTCTCTATTGTAGATTGCCTGGGGAAGAATAAACCTGTTAATCCCAGCACGGGCAATCAATTATTAGAGGAGGTTTTTTAATGTTTGAAGACAAAACTTTAAATTGTAAGGAATGCGGTGCCGACTTTGTTTTTACCGCTTCCGAGCAACAGTTCTATGCTGACAAGGGCTTTGCCAATGAACCCGGTCGTTGCCCCGAGTGCCGCGCGGCACGTAAGGCTGCCAACAACCGTGGTGGTAGTAGTTTTGGCCGTGAAAGACGCCAAATGTATGATGCAGTTTGCTCTGCCTGCGGCAAAGAGACCCAGGTCCCTTTCCAACCTCGCGGTGATAAACCCGTGTATTGCCGTGATTGCTACAGATCTCGCAATAGTTGGTAAAATTGTTAAACTCTTAGCCAGGGCATCTGCTGCTCTGGCTTTTTGCGTTATGTGCCTGTGCTGTCACTATACGCATAATTTATTTTTAAAATCATGTTTAAATATTCCTCCAACTAATAATACTACCATCAAATACTTGGAAGGAGGAATATATATTGAGGTTTCCCAATCTTTTTAAAGAAGGTCAAATTGGCCATATGGCCATTCGCAACCGGACAGTGATGCCCCCAATGGGTACAAATCTGGCCAATGAAAACGGCGCCGTTACGCCGGCGATGATTCATTATTACCGGGAGCGGGCCAAGGGTGGCGTGGGATTAATCATTACCGAGATTAACTGCGTGGATGCGCCCCAGGGCAATGCTATTGCTAATGAGTTGAGCATTGCCGATGACTCCTACATTGCCGGACATAATGAGCTGGTGGAAGCCGTCAAAGAGCACGGTGCCAAAATAATCACCCAACTGCATCATGCCGGTCGCCAGACTACTCCTGCAAATACTTACGGTTTGCAACCGGTGGCTCCTTCAGCCATACCGGACCCGCACCTGCAGGTGCTGCCCAGGGAGCTTACGGCCGGGGAAATAGAAAACATTATTGAAATGTTTATCAAAGCAGCCGCCCGCGCGCACAATGCAGGTTATGACGGTGTGGAACTGCATGGTGCCCATGGCTACCTGATCGGCCAGTTTATGTCACCGTTCAGCAACAGGCGCACCGACCTCTACGGCGGTGACTTGACCGGTAGGATGCGCTTTCCGCTGGAAATTTTGCGAGGCATTAAGCGGGAGGTCGGCAGTAGTTTCCCCGTGGTATTTCGTATGAGCGCCGATGAATTCGTGGAAGGCGGCGTACATCTTGACGAGGCTAAACAAATGGCCCGCTTGCTCCAAGACGCCGGTGCGGATGCTCTGGATGTGTCCTCCGGAGTATACGCTTCCATGCCCACTATATTGGAAACGATGGGCTACCCCGAGGGCTGGCGGGTTTACCTGGCGGAAAATATTAAAAAAGAAGTGCATATACCTGTGATTGCCGTGGGCGTCATCCGCAGCCCTGAAGTGGCTGAAGGTATTGTCGCCGATAACCGGGCGGACTTTGTGGCTTTGGGCCGCACTCTCATTGCCGACCCGGAATGGCCGTTTAAGGCGTTGGAAGGGCGAACTGAGGATATTAGGAAGTGTATTACCTGTAATATCTGGTGTATTGGCGAACGGGTGTTTAGAAACCTGCATATACGCTGCACAGTAAACCCGGTAGCCGGGCGGGAGTTGGAGTACCCGCAGGTTACTTCCACCCTTTCACCTATGCATTTTGCGGTGGTAGGGGGGGGACCTGCCGGCATGGAAGCGGCCCGGGTGTTGGCTACTGCGGGACACCGGGTGTCGTTGTTTGAAAGACAGCCTGAGCTGGGTGGCCAAATACTGATGGCTTGTGTGCCGCCGGGCAAAGACAAAATAAAATGGTCCATTGATTACCTGAAAACACAGATTCATAAATTAGGCGTGGAAATTCATTTAAACACCGAGGCCAACGCCGATATGCTGCATGGTATGAATGTGGATGCTGTCTTAGTTGCTACGGGGGCGGCCCCGCTGATACCGAATATCCCAGGTGTGCACAATCCGACCGTTACCACGGCCTGGGATTTACTGGCCGGCAGGTATGAAGTCGGTAATCAGGTGGTCGTGATAGGTGGCGGTAATGTAGGATGCGAGACGGGACTTTACCTGAAGAAGCGCGGGGTCGATGTAACCATTGTGGAAATGAGTGAAGACCTGGCTGTAGACGAGGAGCCCATTTCCAGGCAGGTATTGTTGGAGGAGTTGCGTAAAAACGGCGTGTGTGCCATTACCGGTCATAATGTCCGGGAGATTAAGACTGATGGTGTGGTGGCTGTTGACAGCGAATGGCGGGAGCAATGGATTCCCTGCACTCACGTGGTGCTTTCTGTGGGGGCGCAACCTTTTAACCACCTGGCCGAGGAGTTAAGACAAAGGGGTGTGCGGGTGTTTGTCGTTGGTGATGCCAAACACCCGCGCCGGTTGAATAATGCTATCAGTGACGGCTTTTTAACGGCGCACCGTATTATCCAGGAGGAGACACTAACCCGGCCGTACCGATCATTCTACGTGCAGCAGCCCTACCGGGAGCAGCAACAGGAGCAGATTCTGCAATAAAATAATGCTGGAGTAATAATAACGCCTTGCGTAGCTTCTGCAAGGCGTTATTTTTTCCCGTCATTATTTACTGGATAATTATAAACAAGACGTAAATGTTTTGTGGTCATCTATTTTGATAATGCGTCCTTAGTCCATTTAGGAACAAGTCCTGCTATAAATTAGGTAAAGCATGTGTAATATATTGTAAAAAGGCATTCGTTAATTAGCCTTTCAACCTAAATCTCCCGCAACATTGGGCCTCTGGATTACCGTGTTTTAAACATTCCTCCAGTCCCTCAAGTCCCACATACTTAATAATATCCATGATTGGCAAAACAGTTGGGATCCGCTTGGCCAATTTCCCATAAGCCTTGATGTGTGCAATGCAGCCTTGGCGGGTTTCCTCCTTACCTTTAATGGCCACAAAAAACATACAGTTCTTGCAGCGGTGCACCGCCCGCATGCGCATTTCGGGCAGGTAGATTCGGTGCTTTTCCCATATAATGTTGTTATTTTCCATAATTATTTACCACCTTGCTATTTTACCATACAAACATATGTTTGCCTTATTGTATTATTAATACCGGGTTATGTCAATAGGTTAAAAATGGTACATTTTAATATACTCAATAGGCCGGGTGGTTTGCAAAAAAAAAGGTAAAAGTAAAAAAATGGCGAAATAACAGGTGGATGTATTAGTATCATTGAAGAGGTGATGTGAAGGATGCGGTTTATCCATACAGCAGATTGGCATTTGGGCCGTATTTTTCATGGTGTGCATTTAACGGATGACCAGGCCTATATTTTGGAGCAATTCGTCAAGCTGGTGAGTGACGTCAAGCCGGATGCGGTTTTAATTGCCGGTGATATTTATGACCGCTCGGTGCCGCCGCACGAAGCGGTGCAGCTGTTGGATGAAGTGCTTTACCGGGTAATCCTGGATTGCCGGGTGCCCGTTTTAATCATAGCCGGTAACCACGATAGTCCCCAGCGGTTGGGATTTGGACACCGCTTGCTGGCCCGTCAGGGTCTCTACATAATTGGTCGGTTGACTAACAGCTTTATGCCGGTGGTGCTTGAAGATGCTTACGGTCCGGTGTATTTTTGTCCCGTGCCCTATGCCGAGCCACCCGTGGTGCGGGAACTCCTGGGGACGCAGGAGGTGCAGGAGCACGACGGTGCTATGGCGGCACTGGCCGGTCAATGGGCAACCCGAGTCACTGCGAGGGCGCGTAAGGTGGCTCTGGCTCATGCCTTTGTGGCGGGCGGCGAGGAAAGCGAATCAGAGCGACCGCTTTCCATGGGCGGGGCGGACCAAGTGCTGGCTGCCCACTTTCAGTCCTTTAACTATACAGCCCTGGGACATTTGCACAAACCACAGTCGGCCGGTGGGGAGCACATTCGTTACGCCGGTTCGCTGATGAAATATTCCTTCTCCGAGGCAGTTCATCATAAATCGGTCACCCTGGTGGAAATGGATGCCTCGGGGACCGTTAACTGGGAAGCTGTTTCCTTGTGTCCGCGCCGGGATGTGCGCTGCCTGGACGGCTATTTAAACGATATACTGGCCGATCTGCCCGGCGAGGCCGGTAAGGAGGATTATTTAATGGTGACCTTGCGGGACTCGGGCGCGATACTGGACCCCATCGGTAAGCTGCGGGAGGTTTACCCCAATGTGCTGCACATCGAGCGCCCTTATTTAACCTCGGGCGGTGTTTTGCGCGGGCCGGGGAGCGACCACCGCCGCTTGAGCGAGATGGATTTATTTGCCTCCTTTTTCCAACAGGTGGTCGGGGAGGAACTGTCCCTTGAGCAGCAAAGGGTGCTGGCGGACACGGTGGAACAAATTTACCGGCAAGATTACGAGCCGGAGCAGGGGACCCGAGATGCTCTTTATCCGCCCCGGCGAGAAAAAGGGGTGCAGTCATGAAACCGCTGCAATTAGTGATGAGCGCTTTCGGACCCTACGCCGGATTGCAGGCGCTTGATTTTACGGAACTGGGCGACCGTTCTTTCTTTTTAATCCACGGTCCCACCGGTGCGGGTAAAACCACCATTCTTGACGCCATGTGCTTTGCTTTGTACGGTGACACCAGCGGTGCCCTGCGGGACGGCAAACAAATGCGCAGTGACCACGCCGACCCTGAGGTACTGACCGGCGTGACCTTTGATTTTGCCATTGGATCCGAAGTTTACCGGGTTAAGCGCCGCCCGGAGCAGTTACGGCCCAAAAAACATGGTATGGGGACCACGCTTATGCGGGCCGATGCCACCCTTTGGAGAAGAGCAGGCCTGGCCGCCCATGACGCCCGGGAAGGTACGGTGCTGGCTAGTGGAGGAACCAAGGTTAATGCAGCGGTGGAAAACCTGATGGGCTTTAAAAGCGGACAGTTCCGGCAGGTGGTTATGCTGCCCCAGGGCGAATTTCGAAAGCTGTTGGTAGCAGACTCCAAAGAACGCCAGGTTATCTTAGAAACCCTTTTTCACATTGAGTTGTACCGTTTAGTGGAGGAACGTCTTAAGAATGCAGCCCTGGAGCTTAAAAAAAAAGTAGGCAATGTTCAGGAACAAAGAAAATGGGTGTTGCTGGAAGCCGGGGTAAAGGACATAGAGGAGCTTAACCTGCGGTTACAAGGCCACGGGCTGGAACTGGCGGCTATGGAGGAAAAGGTAGTTAATAGCCGCCTGGCGGTTAAAAAAGCGCAGGAACAGTTGACCGCCGGGCAAAAGGCCCGGGAATTACTGGATGAGCAAAATCAGGCTCTGGCTGCAGTGGCAGCGCTGGAGGAAAAGACACAAAATGTTGAGGAGGCCCGGCAAGAACTGTCTGGTGCCCGATTGGCCGCCGGTTTAGTTGATGCGGAAAGTGTTTGGCAGACCCGCCGGAGTGAAGCTGTTGCAGCGGAGCAAAACCTGGCCGCCCGGCAGGCTGTGCTGCTGGAAACCCGCCAGGCCAGGGAAAAGGCCGTGCAAAGCTGGAGCATGGCCAAGGACAGAGAACCGGAGCGGGAGGCGGCGGTACGTGAGGTCAATTGCCTGGATGAACTATCCGGCAAGGTAAAATCTCTTGCCTTGGCCCGAAATGATGTTAAGGAGGCATGGCAGCGGGCCAAAGCACTGGAAGCTACCTGCACCGAAGCCAAAGCTGTTCTAACTGCCAAACAGTCTGCCCTCGAAGAAAAAGCCAAATTGTGCGATGACGTAGCCGGTCAGGCTGCCCAGGCCGGAGCGCTGGAAGCAGCCTGTCGGGAAGCAGAACAAATAAGCGTCAAGAGGCAAAGCTTGGAGACATGGCGCGAGCGGCTGTATTCAATTCGCCGGACCTTTGCTGTAGCTGAGCAAACCTGCCGGCAGGTGGAAGAAAATTATACCGGGGCCAAGGGAGAACTGTCTCTATTGCAGCAAGCCTGGCATAGTGGACAGGCTGCTTTGCTGGCGGGCGGTTTAACTGCGGGCAGGCCGTGCCCTGTGTGCGGTTCCCTGGAACACCCTGCTCCGGCCGGGAACGCCGGTCATGTACCCTCCGAAGAAGAAGTCAAGGCTAAACAGCAGCAATTAAGTAAGCTGGAGAGTTACCGGGATAAGGTAATTAATAAAGCCAACCTTGTTGCCACTGAAAAAGCTACTGTGGAAAGCAAAGTAGCGGACTTGGTAAACGAGTTGGGTGAGCGCGCCGATGCTGAGCCGGCCGCTCTTGTCGCTGCCGCCGGAAAAACTAAGCAAATGTGGGACCAGGCCAGGCAAGCTGAGGCAACAGCGGCAGCCTTGGGCAGGGAACTGGAAGTACTTAAGGCCGGGGAAAAAACCGCCCGGGAGCAGTTGGAAGTACTGGAAAAGGAGCTGCAGGAGGCCTGTACGGCCTTAAAGTTCGCCCAGGCGGTCATGCAAGAGCGGGAATACGCCGTACCAGGGGAAGTGCGTGATCCGGAGGCGCTAAGAACAGCCCGGCAGGCAGCGCTGAACAAGCGGGATCGGTTGGTGGCCGTGCTGGAACAAGCCAGGCAAAAGGCGGAGGCGGCCGGCCAGGAGCTTGTCAAGGCCGAGACCGCGGCAGCTGAAGCCCAAAGCGCCTGGCAGGTAGCCCGGATCAGGGCTGCCGAGGCGGTTGAGCTTTTCCGTGCCCGCCTAAAAACAGCCGGTTTTTCCGCTAGCACGGAATATGTACAGGCCAAGCGAACCCCGGAGCAAATACAGCGGTTGGAAAAGTTCATTAATGAATACGATACCAAACTTGGGGCTGCCCGGGACCGCCGGGACCGGGCGGTGCAGCGGGCAGCGGGTTTAGTCGAGTCTGATTTGGCTAAGCTGGCCGGTATATTGCTGAAGGCAGAAAAAAACAGGGATAACCTGTTACAGCAAGATACCCAACTGCGCTCGGTGATTAAACAAGAACAAAACTGGCTGCAATCAATGGCCGGCTTGACAGCCGAAATTAATTGCTTGGAACAGCAATATGCGTTATGGGGTCATCTGGCTGAAGTGGCCAACGGTAAGAATAAATACGGGCTGACTTTTCAACGCTTTGTGCTGGGAGCGCTGTTGGACGATGTAACCGTGGCCGCCACCGAGCGGCTGAAGCTGATGAGCAGCGGGCGTTATCAGTTGCAGCGCACCCTGGAGCGGGCCCGCAGCAATGCCGCCGGGGGGCTGGATTTGGAGGTTTTTGATACCTATACCGGTGTGGCGCGGGGAGTGGCCACTTTATCCGGCGGGGAAACCTTCCTAGCTTCGCTGTCCCTGGCCCTGGGACTGGCTGATGTGGTACAGTCCTATGCGGGCGGTATACACCTGGATACCATTTTTGTCGATGAAGGATTCGGCACCCTGGATCCCGAATCCCTGGATTTAGCCATGCGGGCTTTGATGGACCTGCAAAAGGGCGGCCGCCTGGTAGGCATTATCTCCCATGTGCCCGAGCTTAAGGAAATCATTGAAGCCCGGCTGGAGGTACAGTCCACCAAACAAGGCAGCACGGCCCATTTTACAATGTTTTAATCCGGAGAGGCGAATAATATGCCATTAATAACTCAGCTGGGCAGAATTGCTGGTGAGCATAATGTTTTTAGTTCCCGGGAAGAAAGGTTTTGTTATTCCTATGACGGCACCTTCCATTTTCATTTGCCTGATGTAGTGGTTAAACCGCAAAATGCCGAGCAGGTAGCCCGGATCATCAAGCTGGCCAACGATAACGGCACCCCCGTGTTTCCCCGTGGGGCGGGCACGGGCCTGAGCGGAGGCTCACTGCCTGTCCGGGGCGGTATCGCCATGGTGCTGATCGACATGGATTGCATACTTGAAATTGATGCTGCCAATCAGGTGGCGGTAGTGGAGCCGGGTGTTATTACCGGGCAGCTGCAGGCGGCGGTGGAGGAGCAAGGCCTGTTTTACCCGCCTGACCCGGGCAGTCTGGAGGTCTGCACCATCGGGGGGAATATTGCCGAGTGCGCCGGGGGACCCCGCGGGGTCAAATACGGGGTTACCCGGGATTATGTGCTGGGTTTGGAGCTGGTTACTCCTACCGGGGATTTGATCCACACCGGGGGAAAAACCATCAAAAACGTAACCGGCTACGATTTAACCCGGCTAATAGTAGGTTCGGAGGGCACACTAGGTATCGTTACTAAAGCGCTGTTGCGGTTAATTCCCCAGCCAAAGGCCATAAAAACAGTTCTGGCCGTGTTTGATGATTTGCTTCAGGCCAGCGAGGCTATTTTAAACGTTTTTCATAGCGGGGTAACGCCGGCCACTATGGAGATTATGGATGCCGAGGCTATCAAATGCGTGGTTGAGCAGGCCGGTGCCCGGCTGCCCGTGGATTCCGAGGCGATTCTTTTGATTGAAGTGGACGGCCGGCCTGCCGCTGTTGAAGAGGAAGTGACTGCAGTGGCCGAGGCCTGCCTGCGGTATCAAGCCCGCAGTGTGGAAACAGCCGGCACGCCGGAAGAGCGGAACCGGCTGTGGCAAGCCAGGCGGGCTGTGTCTCCGGCCTTGGTCAAGCTAAAGCCTACTAAAATTTCCGAGGACGCCACGGTGCCCAGGGCGCAGGTGCCGGCCATGATCAGGCGGCTGCAGCAAATCCGGGAAAAGTATGACCTAAAGCTGGTTATCTTTGGGCATGCCGGGGACGGCAACCTGCATCCCAATATTATTGCTGATGAACGTGATGCCGGTGAAATGACCCGGGTAGAAGCGGCTGTAGGGGAAATATTCCAGGCAGCCCTGGAACTGGGCGGCACATTGAGCGGGGAGCATGGCATCGGCATGATGAAAGCCCCTTATATGCAAGCGGAATTCGGTACCCGGGGCCTGGCTTACATGCGCAGGATAAAAAGGAGTTTGGATCCCAATAATATTCTCAACCCGGGGAAAATTTTCCCGGAGTGACCGGCAGCAATTAGATGATAAGGCAGTTGATCGAAAATGTGCCTGGAAAATTGTAACAAGGTATTAGAAGACAACCTGGTGGCCCAATGCGGCCGGTGTGGCAAATGCCGATCTGTCTGCCCTGTTTTTAAGGAGTTGCGCGCGGAGCCTTATGTGGCCCGGGGCAAGGTGCAGCTTTACAAAGCATTGTTAAACGGCACACTTGAGGCAACGGAAAGGTACCGGGAATTGATCTCGTTTTGCCTACTCTGTGGCCAATGCACTGAAAACTGCCCAAATGGCGTCGAAACCGAGAAAATAGTGCTCCGGGCCAGAAACAAACTGGTTGACAGCCGGGGGCTGCCCTTTATCAAAAGAAATGTTTTCCAGCATATGCTGAAAAACAATGGCCGGCTTAACCGGGCCGCCGGTATGTTATACCTTTTTCAGCGCTTGGGTCTCCGCAGTCTGGTACGGAAAACAGGCTTACTGCCCGGTCCGTTAAAAAACATGGAGCAACTGTTGCCTGCCTTTGCCGCCAGACCGCTGCGCAGTCAACTGCCCGCGGTAATCAACCCACCGGGCCGGGTTAAAATTAAAGTAGGCTATTTTACCGGGTGCTTAAGCCAGTACGTTTTTACCGAAACCGGTAAAAACGTGGCCCGTATATTAAGCCGAGCTGGAGCACAGGTGCTAATCCCTGAACAGTATTGCTGCGGCATGCCTGCTTTAACGGCGGGTGATAGGATGAATACTGCGGCTCTGGCCCGGATGAACATAACTGCTTTTCAGGACGCCGGGGTGGAGGTGGTCATTACGGACTGCGCCACCTGCGGCTCAGCGTGGCAAAATAAATATCCTGAACTGTTGGGTGAGGAACTGCCATTTAGGGCAATGGATATCAGCCAGTTCCTGGCCCAATGGGGTTTGCCGGAAACCTTCGGCCTGCCTCAGGCCCCCGTACCGGTCACCTATCACGACCCGTGCCACCTGGCCAGGTACATGCAAGTGCGGGAAGAACCCAGGGTGCTGTTACGCGGTATTTCTGGCGTAGAATTTACTGAGATGAGAGAGGCGGACCGCTGCTGCGGTGCTTCGGGCTCTTTTCAACTGGAACACCAGGATGTGGCAGCCCGGATTGGTGAACGCAAAATAAACAGTATTCTGGCAACCGGTGCCCGGGTTGTCGCTACGGGCTGTCCTTCCTGCCGCCTGCAACTGGCGCGGCTGCTGCAGGGTATAGATGCAGATATTGCGGTGGTACATCCATTGGATTTGGTTAGGTAACTTAAAGAGGCATTTGTTGCCATAAATCCGGCTCTTTATTATAATGGATGATAAGTACTACTTAATGATGGAGGCACCATGCGCAAGCGCAAAAAATGGTTAATCAAGGCATCCGAGCCGGTATTGCAACCTATACTGGTCAAGAAGCTGGGCGTTTCCCCATTGATGGCCCAGCTTTTAATTAATCGTGGCATATATACTGTCAGGGCGGCCCGGGAATTTATAAATGTATCTTTTGAAGAGTTGCATGCACCTGAGTTAATGCGTGACCTGCCTGAAGCGGTGGAAATTATATCTGGAACCCTAGACCGGGCGGGCAAGATTTGGGTTTATGGTGATTATGATGTTGACGGGGTTACCGGAACCGCCCTGTTGGTACATGTTTTGCGCCGGCTGGGGGGCAATGTGGAGTATTATATACCGCACCGCCTGAGCGAAGGGTATGGACTGCATACGCCGGTGTTGCAAATGGCCAGGGAATCCGGTGTGCAGCTTGTGCTCACCGTGGATTGCGGTATTAGCTCGGTCGCTGAAGTGGACGAAGCCAACCGCAGCGGTGGTCCTGCTATTATCATCACCGATCACCACGAGCCACCTCCCGAGTTACCCAGAGCCGCAGCAGTGGTCAACCCTAAGCGCAAAGGCTGCAGATACCCCTTTGGTGATCTGGCCGGGGTGGGGGTGGCCTTTAAGCTGGTACAGGCGCTGCTGGCCGTTAGAGACAATCCTTTTAGTTGGAAGGAATATCTGGACTTGGTTTGTTTGGGCACGATTGCAGATATTGTGCCGTTGCAGGGAGAAAACCGCATATTGGTCAGACACGGGCTGTCGTATTTGGGTAATTCAGCCAGGCCCGGCCTGCAGGCTCTTTGCAAGGCCTGCAGCATTCAGCAAAACACCATCACCGCCTGGGAAGTAGGATTTTTGCTGGCCCCTCGCATTAATGCGGCAGGACGTTTAGACGATGCCGGTTTGGCCGTGGAAATGTTACTGAGTGACGATTATGACGCGGCCCTGGAAATGGCCCGCCTGTTAAACAAAGCTAACCAGGAGCGGCAAAACCTGGAGGCTGTTACCTTATCAGAGGCGCTGGGTATGCTGGAAGATCTTGAGCTGGCCGACCGGGATGTACTGGTGCTGGCATCCGCTAACTGGCATCCGGGCGTAATTGGCATTGTGGCGTCCCGGCTGGTGGACCGCTTTTACAAGCCGGTGCTGCTGGTTGCCTTCGACCAGGAACTGGGCAAAGGCTCTGCCCGGAGCACCAGCGGCTTTCATTTATATAACGCCCTGGAGTATTGTGCTGATTGCCTGACCGGTTACGGGGGCCATGCCATGGCGGCCGGCTTTTCGCTGCCGGTGGAACAGGTAGATATACTCCGGGAAAAAATCAACGACTATGCCGCTGCTCACTTGCGCGCAGCGGACACTGAGCCGGTTATGGAACTGGATGCACAAGTTTCCTTGCAGGATATTACTTATGAACTGATTAACGAAATAGAACAGCTGGCCCCTTACGGGCATGGCAATCCGGGGCCGGTATTTGCTCTGCAGCAGGCCAGGCTGGTTAATTGCCGCGGGGTCGGCAAAAATAACGCGCATCTAAAAATGCTGCTCAGCGAACACAGCGTAGTTATGGACGGAATCGGTTTCAACCTGGGTCAATTTGCCGGGGAGCTGGCTGCGGCCAGGGAAGTTAGCGTTGCTTTTACGCCTGAGGTGAATACTTGGCAGGGCCGTCAAACATTGCAGGTTAAAGTGCAGGATGTCCATTTGGAGCCTTGGCAGGAATCCATTGGACAGCAGGGTGGTCAGCGGCAGGAGGATAGCTGGCGCTGTGCCGGTGATCTCATTTTAGTGCCGGAAACCATAACCGGCCTGCTGCAGCATTTTTTAAGCGGCCGGGGCTACCCGGTACCGTTCGAAATGCATACTCTATGGCCGGCAGCTACGGAACGTCCGACCGCAGTCCAAGCAGTCCATCCGGGCGAAGAGACGGTCTGTGCGTCAGTGCCTATTACGATAGCCGGCGGGCAGCCGTGCTCAACTCCGGCAGGCGCGTTCAGGGAAAAAAGACTGGCCCGCCTGAGTCCTTCGCCAGGCTGTACACTACTGGTAGCCAACTGTGCCTGTAATGCCTTGCAAGTATACCGTTACATTGAGGAGCATAACGCTCGGTTCAACGGTGTGGCCACCTATTTACATGGTTATATGTCCCGTGATTACATAAAAGAACAGTTTTCTAAAATAAACCGGCAAATCATTAAGCTGGCCGTGGTTACACCGGCCTGTTTTGGGGAAAGTTTGGAAGTCTCCTTTGACAGGGTTTTGCTGGTGCGTCCCCCGGCTACGGCAGCAGACTGGCAGCGCCTTAGGGCCTTGGGTGCTGCCCGGACTCCGTTTAAATTAGAGTCCCTTTATGGTGCGGAGGACTGGGAGGAAAATCGTAGTCATCTGGAGGAATTGGCACCGGAAAGGGATGTGCTGGCCCATTATTATGCACTGCTGCGTTCTTTAGCCCCCGGTGGTTCAGGTGCGTGCAGCAAGGCTGTTATCCTGGAGCACATGGCCGGGGCGGGCTACAATATGTATTCATCTATATCGCTGCTTGTGGCTGTGGCGGTATTCGCAGACCTGGAATTGTTGCAATTTTACTGGGAAGAGGATATGCTAAGATATAAATTATTGCCTTTAAAAGGTAGAAAGATGAATCTGACCGCATCACCTACTTTTAACTGGGTACATAATATAAAATCAAATGATATGCACTGGATAAACCTGAATGTAAAAGCAAGCGGGGCGTAGACTATGCCGATGGAAGATGTAATTCAAAAAGTAATACAATACAATCCCCATGCCGACCTGCAGTTACTCAAACGGGCCTTTGCTTTTGCGAGCGAAGCCCATGCCGGGCAAAAGCGCAATTCCGGGGATCCATATATTACTCATCCGGTGTCCGTTGCTTACATTTTGGCTAGCCTAAATATGGATATGGATGTACTGGTGGCCGGTTTGCTGCATGATACGGTGGAGGATACCGGGATTACCTTAGAGGATATCGAAAATAATTTTGGCAGTGAAGTAGTGCAGCTGGTGGATGGAGTAACTAAGTTAAGCCGTTTGGAATATCGCTCAAAGGAAGAGCGCCAGGTGGAAAACCTGCGCAAGATGTTTTTGGCCATGGCGCGGGATATTCGGGTGATCATCATCAAACTGGCTGACCGGCTGCATAACATGCGTACGCTGCAATACCAACAGGAGCGCAAACAGCGCGAAGTGGCGCTGGAAACGCTGGAAATCTTTGCGCCCCTGGCCCACCGGCTTGGCATTTTCAGGTTAAAGTGGGAGTTGGAGGACCTGTCCTTTCGCTTCAGCAACCCGGAAAAATATTATGAGCTATCTGATCTGGTCGCCAGCACCCGCGAAAAACGGGAGGAAACTATCCGCACAATTGTTGCCATATTGCAGAATAAAATGCAAGAAGTGAACATTAAAGCGGAAATCCAGGGGCGACCCAAAAATCTTTATAGCATTTACACGAAAATGCAAAAGCAGCAGCTGGAGTTCAACCAGATTTATGACGTTATGGCAGTCAGGGTGCTGGTAGATTCGGTACGAGATTGCTATGCCGTATTGGGTACGGTGCACACCTTGTGGGTGCCCATTCCAGGCCGTTTTAAAGATTACATAGCTATGCCCAAGTCTAATATGTACCAGTCCCTGCATACTACTGTGGTTAGCCCCCAGGGCGGTCCCCTGGAGATACAAATTAGAACCTGGGAAATGCACCGGACTTCCGAGTACGGAATTGCTGCTCATTGGCGCTATAAGGAAGGCGGGGGCAAGGAAGGTGATTTAGATCGTAAACTTAGCTGGCTGCGGCAGATATTAGATTGGCAGAAGGACCTTAAAGACGCTCGCGAGTTTATGGAAGGTCTGAAAATAGATCTTTTTGACGATGTAGTGTTCGTGTTTACCCCCAAGGGCGATGTGATAGAATTTCCCGCCGGGTCTACGCCGCTGGACTTTGCTTACAGGGTACACACTCAAGTAGGGCATAATTGTATAGGGGCCATGGTGAACGATAAAATTGTGCCTCTGGATTATGTTCTGAAAAACGGTGACCGGGTGGAGATATTAACTTCTAAACAGAGTCGCGGACCCAGTCGTGATTGGTTGAAGGTTGCGAAAACATCCCAAGCAAAAACTAAGATTAGGCAATGGTTTAAAAAAGAACACCGGGAAGACAATATAGTCAGGGGCCGGGATTTGATGGATCGGGAGATTAAAAAGTACGGTCTGGAACCAGATTCCATTAAAAGCGACCAGCTGCTTGAACAGTGCAAAAAAATGAATCTAGCCGGCCTGGATGACCTCTATGCCGCAGTGGGTGACGGCATTGTTTCGGCGACCGGCCTGGTAAATAAGCTGCGTGAGAAAGCAGAACGGGAGAATAAGAAGAAACTAATCAGTGAGGGCCTTGAGGAGCTGCTGCAGCTGTCGGAGTCCCGGTCCTTATCTTCCTGGGGCAAGCCAACCCATGGCATTCGGGTGCGCGGCGTAGATAACCTGTTGATCAGGCTGGCCCATTGCTGTAATCCGGTGCCCGGTGACGATATTGTGGGCTATATCACCCGCGGCAGAGGGGTTTCAATTCACCGGGAAGATTGTCCCAATGTCGAACAGATGCTTGATGAGCCCGAGCGTTTGGTGGAAGTGGCCTGGGACGAAGATTTTCATTCCCCTTTCCAGGTACACCTAGAAATCGTGGGTGCGGACCGGGCCGGGCTGCTTAACGATATTATGGCGGTGCTGATGGATTTGAAAATTAGCGCCAACTGGGTAACTGCCCGGGGGCGCAAGGATAATACCGGGGTAGTAGAAATCATCCTGAATATAAAAAACAAGGAGCAGCTTGATTATATAGTCAACCGCATCAGTCGCGTTCAGAAGGTATATAGCGTTCACCGCCGGGGTCAGCTTAAGACTGTTTAAACTGCTATAATATTTAGATAAACTGATAAATTGGAGGGATATCTTTTGATTTTTGAACAACTGGAGTTAGGTTCCTTTGCTACGAATTGCTATATCATTGGTTGTTCTGAAACCAGGATTGGGGCGGTAGTGGACCCTGGTGATGAGGGCGATTTTATTTTGGACAAACTAAACAGTTTGCAATTGCAGTGCAAATACATAATCCTCACTCACGGACATATTGATCATATCGGCGCGCTGGCTGAAGTACATGCAGCTACCGGTGCAGACGTGCTGATCCACTCGGCCGATGCCGCAAGGCTGGTCAACCCGAACCGGTATTCATATTTCTTGTCCGTTAACTTTAAACTTCCCACAGCCGACCGGCTGCTGGAGGACGGGGATACAATACATGTGGGTAATATAACCTGGGAGGTTATACATACGCCGGGCCATACACCTGGCGGCATTTGCCTTAAGAGTGGCAACCTGTTAATAACGGGAGATACCCTGTTTGCTTTCTCAGTGGGACGTTCCGACCTGCCCGGGGGCAGTCACCAGGTATTGATAAATTCTATAAAGACCAGACTGCTGGGCTTTGCCGATGAAACGAGGATTTTCCCCGGCCATGGTCCTGTTTCTACCATTGGCGCTGAAAAGAGATTTAACCCATTCTTATAAAGAACAAGCGTTGAAGGCTGATAAATTTAAAACGGGAGGTCGTTATTTTTGATATTTGAAGGATTTGGGGTTGGTCCTATTGAGGCCAATTGTTATATCATCGGTTGTGATAAAACCAAGGAGGGAGCGGTGGTGGATCCCGGTGACGAGGGCGGGCGCATTTTAAAGCGACTGGAAGCCCTGGGCCTTAATTGCAAATATATTATTCTTACTCACGGGCATGCGGACCACATTACCGCGCTGAAGCAAGTGCGCGAGGCTACCGGTGCCGAGGTGCTCATCCACACCAAGGATGCCGATATGCTTACCAACCCAAAATTAAACTTGTCTATGATGCTGGGGATGGTCCTAAAGTTCGAGGCAGCTGAACGCTTGCTGGAGGAAGGGGACAAAATACAGGTAGGCGAAATCACCCTTGAAGTTATTCATACCCCCGGTCACACCCTGGGCGGTATTTCCTTGAAAGTAGGGAATTTATTAATCACGGGGGATACCTTGTTTGCAGGTTCGGTGGGGCGTTCCGATTTTCCCGGTGGTAGTCATAATACGCTGATCAATTCCATTAAAACCAAATTGCTGGTTTTCCCCGACGACACAAAAGTTTATTCGGGCCACGGGCCGGCCACTACAATTGGTCACGAAAAAAGATACAATCCTTTTCTTTAAGAGGCGCAAGGCAAATTATAGTCCCGGTATGGATTAGCTATCATACCGGGACTTGCATTCCGAGCACTCGCAATGGTTATCGTGTTTTTTGGTATACCCGGCACCTTCCATGGCGTCCACTATTTGCTGCCGGATACCGTCCAGGTATTGCCTTCGCACTTTTTGCTGCTCATTTTTTTCCTCATCGGTTAGTCCCTCATAGCGCTCTTTGCGGGCCAAATAATTGATTTTTTCTACTAATTCTGCGGTTATCACCTAGCTATCACCTCTGCTTAATTATAGCATTTTAGCCGGTCAACTGCCAGCGAGGCAACTTCGTCCGGTGTTATATGCGTTGTTGGGAGCCGTGATGCAGGTTGACAAAACTTGATATTTTACATAGAATTGGTTTCAGGTATGTACAGCGGACTACTGCTATACCCTCCCGTTTCCGTTTACCGGTTGCGGGAGTTTTCTGTTGTAATAAATTGAAGGAGGAACTTATAAACATGCTGACTACACGGCCGCGGGGGACTGCGGATATTCTTCCGGGCCAGGTTGAACATTGGCAGTACATAGAGGATATGGCGGTCCGGGTGTGTCGGGAGTACGGTTACCGGGAAATCCGCACCCCTATTTTTGAGCATACGGAATTGTTTGTGCGCGGGGTGGGGGAAAGCACCGATATAGTAGAAAAGGAAATGTACACCTTCCAGGACCGGGGCGAGCGGAGCATCACCCTGCGCCCCGAGGGAACGGCCTCCGTGGTGCGTGCCTACCTGGAGAATAAACTGTACGCAGGGCCGCAGCCCGTGAAAGCCTATTACATAGGGCCCATGTTCAGGTATGACCGCCCACAGGCCGGGCGTTACCGGCAGTTTCACCAGTTCGGGGTAGAGGTGTTTGGGGCGCAGCAGCCTGCGGTTGATGCGGAAGTAATGGCTCTGGCCATGGATTTTTACGGCCGGTTGGGTTTAAATGACTTGGAGCTGCACATCAACAGTTTGGGTTGTCCTACCTGCCGAATTGTAGTGCGGGAAAAGCTGCAGCAATTTTTCAAGCCCGTGCTTGGCGAATTATGTCCCAACTGTCAAAGCAGGTATGCCAGAAATCCCTTGCGAATACTGGATTGCAAGTCAACCCGATGCACCGAGCTGGCTCTGGAGGCGCCTACAACGGTAGATTGCTTGTGCCCGGAATGCCGGACCCATTTTGAGCAGGTGCAGCAGTATATGCTGGATCTTGGTATACCATATGTGCTGGATAAGCAATTGGTACGTGGTCTTGATTATTATACTCACACCGCCTTTGAAATAATGTCCCCCGATATTGGCGCCCAGAGTTCCGTTGGCGGGGGCGGGCGCTATAATGGCTTAATTGAAGCTTGCGGCGGGCCGCCCACCCCGGGGATCGGTTTTGCCTTGGGGCTGGAAAGAATTTTGCTAACCTTGCAAAAACGGGGGAAACTACCGAACATTCAAGCCGGCCCCGTGGTATTTTTGGTAGCGGTCGGAGACCGGGCGGTCCGGGAAAGTTTCTCGCTGCTGGCCCGGTTGCGGGCTGCCGGGGTTGCCGCCGACATGGATTATCAGGGGCGCAGTCTCAAAGCCCAGATGAAATACGCCGGCAAGCTTGGTGTGCGTTATGCAGTGATTATCGGTGAGGACGAGCTAAAGAGAGGCAGCGTTATGCTGCGGGATATGGACGCGGGCGGACAGCGTGAAATTCCCGCAGGTGAAGTGATCGGCGCATTAAAAGATAATTGAGCCACTTTAATTATTAAGACATAATTGCCGGTGGCGTCAAAAACAATCGCAGATAAAAAACCACCGGTATAATGGCAGGGAGGTTATTGCTTATGTCGGAATCTATGCAGGGGATGAAACGCAGCCACTATTGCGGAGAGTTAACCGCCGCGGATAATGGTCATGCGGTTACTTTAATGGGTTGGGTAAATACCCGCCGTGATCACGGCGGTCTGATTTTTGTTGATTTGCGTGATCGCACCGGGCTGGTGCAGGTGGTATTTAGTCCCGATATTAACGGCGCGTCCTTTGCCAAGGCCGGGGGAGTACGCAGTGAATATGTGTTGGCAGTTACCGGGCGGGTATCGATAAGGCCCGAGGGAACGGCCAACCCTAACTTGGACACCGGGGAAATTGAAGTGATGGTAGATGAACTGCGCGTGTTAAGCCAGGCTAAAACACCGCCCTTTTACATTGAGGACGGTGTGGAGGTGGACGAAAACCTGCGCCTGCGCTACCGCTATCTGGACCTGCGCCGGTCGGAAATGCAGAAGGCCTTGCGAATGCGCCACCGGGCCGCTAAAGCAGCGCGGGATTTCCTGGATGAGCACGATTTTTGGGAAATAGAGACGCCCATGTTGACCCGCAGCACTCCCGAGGGGGCCAGGGACTTTTTAGTGCCCAGCCGCTTAAACCCGGGACGTTTCTATGCCTTGCCCCAATCACCCCAATTGTTTAAACAACTTTTAATGGTATCGGGCATGGACCGGTACTTCCAAATTGTACGATGCTTCAGGGATGAAGATTTGCGGGCCGACCGGCAGCCTGAGTTCACTCAAATAGACATGGAATTGTCCTTTGTGGATGTTGAAGATGTACTTTCACTGATGGAAAAAATGGTGGCCAGGCTGTGCCGGGAAATGGTAGGACTTGAGGTGGTTACACCGCTGCTGCGCCTGACTTACCAGGAAGCCATGGATCGTTTCGGCTCGGACAAGCCCGACACCCGGTTTGGCATGGAATTAGTGGATATCACCGATATAGCCATAGGATGTGGCTTCAAGGTGTTTACCGCGGCAGCAGAAGGTGGCGGGCAGGTTCGCGGCATAAACGCCGTTGGCTGTGGCGTTTATAGTCGTAAGGATATAGACGATCTTACCAAGTTTGCCTCTATTTACCGGGCTCGCGGTTTGGCTTATTTTATCGTCACCGCTGATGGCGTAAAGTCCCCCATCGCTAAATTCTTCAATGAGCGGGAAATTGCAATTATTTTAGATCGTTTTAACGCCCATGAAGGTGATTTGTTGCTTTTTGTCGCCGATCAACCGAATGTGGTCGCGGCCTCTCTGGGGGCACTCCGCGTGCACTTGGCCGAGCAGCTGGATATAATCCCCCGGGATAAGTTTAACTTCCTGTGGATTACTGATTTCCCCTTGTTGGAATATGATGATGAAGAAGAACGCTGGGTGGCCATGCATCACCCGTTCACCTCGCCGCGGGAGGAAGACCTGCCCTTATTGAAAACCGATCCGGGCCGGGTGCGGGCGCGGGCCTATGACATAGTATTAAACGGCATTGAAATAGGGGGCGGTAGCATTAGAATTCACCGCCGGGATGTGCAGGAACTAATGTTTGACGCCATCGGTCTGACCAAGGAAGAGGCCCGCGAAAAGTTTTTCTACATGCTGGAGGCCTTTGAATACGGTACACCGCCGCACGGGGGCATAGCCTTCGGGTTTGACCGGCTGATTATGCTACTGGCCGGCAAAAAGACGATTCGTGACGTCATACCGTTCCCCAAGACCCAAAGTGCCAACGATCTAATGACCATGGCTCCGGGTACAGTAGATGAGCGCCAGCTCAGGGAACTGCATGTTAAAAGTACAGTTAAAATATCAGCCGGGCAAAAATAACGTTTTATGAATAAGTAAGATAATTGTGACTATTAGGTGTTTTCACTTGCCATAAAGCTGTACTTTATGTTACCATACACTTGACATTGATTTTATGAACATACCCTGTGGTGTGCGAGGTCTCCTGAGGTTGTGAGCCAACACTTATGTAAAGGGAGCTAAGTCTCTGGATGTGGATTGTTAGACTCTTCATTGAGGAAACGCGAAACATGCAGGAGGGCACCCACCTGTGAGAACAGGTTCAGTAAACTTGGGGGATTGGCGGCATTACGGGGTTATAAGGTTTATTATACAGTTTCCAGCGGGCAGTTGCGACACAGCAATTGACTACTGGAAACTTTGCATTATTGCAACAACTATGGCGAGCCTATGCTTAGTGAGCAGTAAGGAGGTGTATCAAAAATGCCGGTTAGATTTGCCAGAACGGCGCTGTTGATTGGCAGCGCGGGCCTGGAAAGATTGGCTGCCTGTAAGGTGGCTGTTTTTGGCCTTGGCGGGGTGGGCTCTTTTGCAGCGGAGGCGCTGGCCCGCTCCGGAGTGGGGGATCTTTTACTGGTGGATTATGATAACATAGATATTACCAATATCAACCGCCAGCTGCACGCGCTTTCCGGCACGGTAGGCCGGCCTAAAACACAGGTCATGGAGGAACGCTTGCGTCAAATTAACCCTGCTCTACGGGTACAGACCAGGCAGCAAAAATTCACCCCGGACCAGGCTTCCGCCTTGTTGGATAACAAGGACCTGGACTTTGTAGTGGACGCTATTGATGACGTTGATAACAAGGCGGCTTTAATTGCCGGGTGTGTCGGGCGTAGTTTACCGGTGATCTCCGCCATGGGGGCCGGAAATAAATTTGACCCTACCTCGTTTAAGGTTGCCAGCATATGGAAAACTTCGGTTTGCCCGCTGGCCCGGGTGATGCGTAAAAAATTGCGGGCTGCCGGAATTTCAGCCGATGTCCCGGTAGTTTATTCAACCGCTCGGCCTGTCAGCCCGGCTGCAGGAGACACTACCGGCAGTATTGCTTTTGTGCCCTCGGTGGCGGGATTGATTATGGCAGCTTATGTTACCGACAAATTACTTGCTTTGGATGTTTTCCCCGGAACATGAATTGACATTTTTTCATCTCGCAGATATTATTATTTTGAGGGACATGTTGTATATGCATAGATAAATTAAAGATTTACATACTACCGCTTAAGGTCCATGATTAAAGTTAAAGGAGAGATGCTGATGGCCAGTGAAAAAATTAGCATGTTAGGGGAAGCTAATTTTAGCGACACAATCAACAATGCAAAAACACCCGTGCTGGTAGATTTTTGGGCCGAGTGGTGCGGGCCATGCAAGATGATTGCTCCTGTAGTTGAAGAAGTAGCGGCGGAATACGAGGGCAAGGTGCAGGTGGCCAAGCTGAATGTCGATGAAAACAGTTCCATTGCAGCCAGCTACAGCGTGGCGAGTATACCCACATTACTTGTTTTCAAGGACGGCAGCGAAGCCGAAAGGATAGTCGGCTTCCGGAGCAAAAAAGAATTGAAAAATATACTTGACAAGCATATATAACTAGATAACCGAACGAGCCAGGGACGGGGATGTTTCCTGGCTTTTTTAATGGGGTGATATCATTATGGAAGATATGTTCCAACAAGCCGCGCGCCGCCAAATGAGCCGCTCGGCACCGCTGGCCGTGCGCATGCGGCCACGTACGCTGGAAGAATTTGAAGAACAAAACTGTTTGGTGGGCAACGGGCGGCCATTAAGGCAGTTGATCACCAATGACGGTTTGCAGTCGCTGATATTTTTCGGGCCGCCGGGCACCGGTAAAACTACTCTGGCACACATTATCGCCGGTATGACCAGCGCGCATTTTGAAAAAATAAACGCTGTCATGGCCGGGGTGGCGGATATTCGCAAAGTTGTGGAACAGGCTAAAGACCGCCTGGCTTTGTACGGCAAGCGTACCGTGCTGTTTATTGACGAAATCCACCGTTTCAACAAGGCCCAGCAGGATGCGCTGCTGCCCTTTGTGGAGGATGGCACGGTTATTCTGATCGGTTCAACTACTGAAAATCCTATGTTTGCGGTGAATCGCCCGCTGCTTTCCCGCTCGTTGCTGTACCGGCTGGAGCCGCTTTCCACGAAAGCGCTGGATAATATTGTTCGCCGGGCGTTGGAGGATGAAGAACGGGGATTGGGCGGCTACCGGGTGGAACTGCCAGGTGAGGTTTTACAAAAGATTGCCGGCTTTGCTAACGGCGACGCCCGGGCTGCGTTAAATGTACTGGAAATGGCCGTATTGACTACTCCGCCTGGCGAGGACGGGCAGCGGCGGATAACAAATGAAGTGGTGCAAAGTGTTTGCCAGAATAGGATTATCCAGTTTAACCGGGCGGATGAACACTATGATGTTACATCTGCGTTTATTAAAAGTATGCGGGGCTCAGATCCCCAGGCGACTTTATACTGGTTGGCCCGGCTGTTATATGCCGGCGACGACCCCGCCTTTATCGCCCGCCGCATCATGATTCACGCAGCGGAAGATGTGGGCCTGGCCGACCCCCAGGCACTGGTAGTGGCTTCTGCAGCGGCCCAGGCGGTGGAGCGGATTGGTATGCCCGAAGCGCGGATTATTCTGTCCGAAGCCGCGCTGTATATTGCCATGGCACCTAAAAGCAATGCTGCCTGCATAGGTATTGATGCGGCACTGCAGGCAGTGCGCCAGGAAGAGACCGGTCCTGTGCCCCTGCACCTGCGGGACACCAGTTATAGCGGGGCCAAAACCTTAGGGCACGGACAGGATTACCTGTACCCGCATAATTACGCAAAGCACTGGGTAAAACAGCAGTATTTACCGGATAATATGCGAAACGCGGAATTTTACCGGCCATCGGAGCAGGAGCGGGAAAAGTCCTTGTGGCAGCGGTTGCAGGAGATCAAACATAAACATTGAAGCAAGTTCTTAATTCAGATGGAGATTCTTTTACTCCATCTGAATTTTAGAACTGCAAATGCATGATTTAATTGGCGTTTGACTCCCGCCTAAAGAGGCGGGAGACTTACGCCAAGTTAGTCAGGTTAAAAATTTTTATCTGACCCCTTATTGACAAATTCCGAGCGGAATGCTAATATATTTTTGAATTAATTCCGAGTTAATTAGTGCGGATTAAATGGGGGGTGGGAAATTGCACTTGTCCACACGAGGACATTACGGGCTGTTGGCCATGTTTGACCTGGCAGAACATTATGGCTCCGGGCCCATCCCGTTGAAAACAGTGGCTGAGCGTCAAAATATCTCAGATAATTACCTGGAGCAATTAATCGCTGTTTTGCGCAAGGCCGGTCTGGTGAGAAGCGTGCGCGGCGCCCAGGGGGGTTATATATTAGCCCGGGAGCCGGGCAGCATAACAGTGGGTGACATCATTAGGGCTATGGAAGGGCCGATTGCGCCGGTAGATTGCGTAAGCGAAGTTGAACCGGCGGAATGTGACCAGGCGGATTCCTGTATTACCAGGCTGGTCTGGACCCGGGTGCGGGATAAACTGGCTGAGGTGATGGATTCCATCAGCCTGGCTGATATGTTGCGTGATGCCGAAAATCTTTCCATTGCTAAAAAAGTATGATAAGACCCAGTGTAATAAGGTCATAAGGAGGAATATAGCGGTGCGCAGAGTTTATATGGATCATAGTGCTACCACGCCGGTTCGTTCGGAAGTTGTGGAGGTAATGCTGAATTGCCTGGCGGACCAATTCGGTAACCCCTCCAGCTTGCATTATTTTGGGCGCCAGGGGCGTAGAGCCCTGGATGAGGCCCGGGAAAAGGTGGCTAGTGCCATCGGTGCCAAGCCGGAGGAAATTGTGTTTACCAGCGGCGGCACCGAGGCAGATAATATGGCTATCCACGGTGTGGCCATGCTTAACCAAAACCGCGGCAACCATATCATTACCTCTGCCGTGGAGCACCACGCTGTATTAAATACGGTTAAAGCGCTGGGCAAGCAGGGTTTTACGGTTACCATTTTACCGGTGGACAAATACGGCATGGTTAGCGTGGAGGACCTGACCAATGCGATTACCGATAAAACAATATTAATCTCCATCATGCACGCCAACAATGAGGTGGGCACTGTTCAGCCCATTAAAGAAATGGCCGCGCTGGCCCGGGCCAAAGGCATCCTGTTTCATACCGACGCGGTGCAGAGCATGGGCAAAATTCCGGTTAACGTAGATGAACTGGGCGTGGATTTGCTTACAATTAGCGGTCATAAAATATACGGTCCCAAGGGTGTAGGTGCGCTGTATATCCGCAAAGGCACCCGCTGGAGACAATCTCTGTTCCATGGCGGTGCCCAAGAAAGGTTGCGCCGTGCCGGCACCGAGAATGTGCCCGGAATTGTTGCCCTGGGCAAGGCCTGCGAACTGACCGTGCAGGAATTAGCCGGGGAATCTGTTCGCCTGACCGGCTTGCGGGACAAGTTAATCGAGGAGGTTATGAATAAGATCCCCGACGTACGGCTAACCGGGCATCCTACCAAGCGTCTGCCCAACCATGTCAGTTTTTGCTTTGAGTTTATTGAGGGCGAGTCCATGCTGCTCAGCATGGATATGAAGGGTATTGCCGCCTCCAGCGGATCGGCCTGTACCTCGGGATCTCTTGAGCCGTCCCATGTGCTGTTGGCCATGGGTATTCCCCATGAATTGGCTCATGGTTCCATCCGGCTTACTTTAGGCCGGGATAACATTGCGGAGGATGTTGATTATTTTATCGAAAATATGGTGCCCATCGTGGAGCGCTTGCGAGCGATGTCGCCGCTGAATTCGGAAAACGAATTTGATTTTGAAGACAGTTGTGCGGACTGTAAAGTGAGCGGTTCCTGCCACCTGTAAGCAATTATAATGCATTTTGTTAACATTTAATGAGAAAATGGTTGCCAATTGCTGGCAGCCAAATTTTCATAAGCGGGTTATGATCAAATGATCATGGACGTTAGTTAAAATGATACGCTAACTGGTCGATATGGGCGCCGGGTTATACCATTTAATACCAGCGGAGATAACTGCTAGCAAGGTATAAAGGTATGCCGCCGGTAAAAAATATTTGAGAGGATGCGGAGCATGTATACCGATAAGGTTATGGATCACTTTGAGAATCCGCGTAACGTGGGGGAAATTTCAGACGCTAATGGAATAGGTCAGGTGGGTAACCCTACTTGTGGGGATATTATGAAAATATATCTCAAAGTTGATAATGATGTGATCACCGATATTAAATTCAAAACATTTGGTTGCGGTGCCGCCATTGCCACCAGCAGCATGGTTACGGAGATGGCTAAAGGCAAGACTATCGAGGAAGCACTGCGGCTGAGCAATCAAGCTGTGGCCGAGGCTCTGGACGGTCTACCTCCTCAGAAAATGCACTGCTCCAACTTGGCGGCTGACGCACTGCATGCAGCTATTGAAAATTACCGGGAAAAACAAAAATAAAATGCAGGTGGATACCTTGGCTAACGATAATAAAATGGTAGTAGTAGCTATGAGCGGCGGCGTGGACAGCTCTGTCACCGCCGCCCTTTTAATTGAGCAGGGTTATGAAGTTATTGGCGTTACCATGCAGGTATGGGATCCGGTGATTACCGAAGTTGCCGGAGATTTTGTAGGCTGCTGCTCACTGAAAGCGGTGGAAGATGCCCGGTTGGTGGCCGATAAACTGGGGATACCTTATTACGTGCTTAATTTTTATGATCTCTTCCGACAATCGGTGGTGGAAAACTTTTGCCGGGAGTACCTGATTGGCCGCACTCCAAATCCATGCGTGGTATGCAACCGCAAAATTAAGTTTGAGGCGCTGCTGGGTAAAGCCTTAGCCTTGGGTGCCGGATACATGGCTACGGGCCATTACGCACGGATTATCTACGAGGAGGGAGCCGGTCGCTATACTTTACAAAAGGCCCGGGACTCTCATAAGGATCAAACTTATTTTCTTTATAACCTGACCCAGCAGCAGTTAGCTCATACACTAATGCCTCTGGGCGAATACACCAAAGACGAGGTGCGGCGCATGGCTGCCGAGCGTGACCTAAAGGTGGCTGCGAAGCCGGAGAGCCAGGAAATCTGTTTTGTGCCTGACAATAATTATCGTAAATTCCTGAGGGAAAAGGTGGATGGCAGCGCCATCAAACCCGGTCCTTTTCTGGACCTGGCGGGTCGGGAGGTAGGCAGGCATGAGGGCATTGCCTTTTACACCGTCGGCCAGCGGCGAGGCCTGGGGTTGGCCATGGGTGAGCGGGTGTATGTGGTGGATATCGACCCCGCCCGCAACGCTGTGGTAATAGGCCCGGAAAAGGCACTGGATAAAACCACGCTGGTAGCAGAAGACTTGAATTTTGTATCTATTGCGGGCCTAACCGGCCCCGAGCAAGTGCAGGCCAAAATTCGCTACAATAGCCCACCTGCCCCTGCAACCATTACTCCATTGCCGGGCGGCCGTGTGCAAGTAGACTTTGCCGCGCCCCAGCGGGCTATCGCGCCGGGCCAGGCAGTGGTATTTTATCGAGATGACCACCTGCTGGGCGGGGGAACCATAACGGGGTCAGACTTAAACCTTCATAAACTAACTGCAATATCTGAATAAATGGATTGTAGCGGCGGCTCGGTTGTTAAACCGGGCTTTTGTTGTAAAAAGCATGTGGTTGACCAGCATTTTATTGAACGAAAATGGGTATAATTAATTTATCTTAGTAAGAGATTAACAGGAGGCGATAGTTTGCAGTGCCCGATATGTGGCGGTAAAGCCACCGGCAAGGTGGGTGTGGAACAGTATTATTGCTGGGATTGCTGTGTTGAATACCGTTTAAATAAAGAAGGGGTCAGTATCTACGAGGTAGCGGAGGATGGCAGCCTGGTGGCCTTTGACCCGAATAATCAAATGCTCCTATAACGGCCTAGCTTAGGGGGTGAAAATTGATGCAGAGTGGTTTTTGGCGGGGTTTGATCGCCGGCAGTGTTTTAGGCGCGGTTATGTCAATGATTAAGACACCGCAGCGCAAGTTATCATCCAGTATATTTGATATGAATAAATTCAGGCGCAAATATCCCAGCAGGACTTCCGACCGCGTGATCAAAGAAGTATCCCGTACGGTAAGCGGATTGATTAAAAAGAAATAGCAGGTCAATATAAGTGGGGAAAACTAATCCTCACTTTTTTGTCGGGTGGTGGCTAGTTTGTCCTGGAGGGATAAAAAAACAGTATATTTTCGCCTGGTTTTAAATATATTGCTGCTGGTTGTGGTACTGTACTTTATTTACCTGATTCGAGGTATCTTTTTATCACTGTTACTGGCGGTAGTACTGGCCTATCTTTTATACCCGTTGGTACGCTTGGTGGAGAACCGGAGCATGTCGCGGACCTCATCTATATTAATCGTGTACTGCGCTATGTTCTTTATCTTGGCCGGTCTGGTACTGCACGGTATGCCGCATATTATCGCCCAGCTGTATCTGCTGGCGGAAGTGGTACCCGGATATACCGCCCAGGCGCAAGAATTTACCTCATCGCTGCAGGTTGAATATGCCCGGGCGGGTATTCCCGATGCCGTGCGCCGGATTATTGACGAGCGCATTACCTGGGTGGAACAAATGTTGCTCCAAATGGCCGAACAAGTGGTTCAGGTAATCATTGGCCTGGCCGGTTATATTTTCAACCTTATCCTGGCCCCGATTTTTGCCTATTATTTGCTCAAAGATGTGGAGATGTTTACCGAACGGGCGGTTTTGCTCATTCCATACCAATGGCGGGAGGATGTGCTGGAACTAGGCAGTGAAATAAGCAGAGTTGTGGACAGTTTTATCCGAGGCTACCTGCTGGTAAGTGTGATCACAGGTATTATGACCGGTTTTGCTCTGGCTTTGCTAGGTATGGATTTTGCCCTGATGTTGGGCATATTCGCGGGAATTACCAACTTAATACCCTACTTTGGCCCGCTGATTGGGGCCGTGCCGGCCGTAGCCCTTGCCATGCTGGTATCAAAGTGGTTGGCGATCAAAGTGATCATTGCCTTTTTAGTAATCCAGCAGGTGGAATCCAGCATTATTTCACCCAAAATATTGGGGGACCGGGTGGGCTTGCACCCGTTGCTGGTCATCTTGGTGCTGCTGGCCGGGGGACAGCTTTTCGGGCTCACCGGGTTAATATTATCCGTGCCTGTCGCTGCAGTGCTGCGGGTGGTGATCATTTTTGCCATAAATAGGCTCTGGTCCGAGTATCATGCATAGGGCAAGCTCACGGGTCGATTGCGGTTCTTGACATGATTTGTACTAATTTTGTATAATTATAACGCATATGAATAACCGTAATATGGGAAAAGCGAGATAGCAACAAGCTAAATTTCGCCGCCAAACAGCGTTATAGTTTTAATAGCAATTTTTTATCAGGGTGGTACCGCGGAGCCTTTCTGTCCCTGGCCGGGGATGAAAGGTTTTTTTACTACTCGATATGCTACACAACAACTTGCAATTCGAGGGGGTATAGTTTTTTGACGGGCAAGGAAATTAGGGAAAAGTATCTTAAATTTTTTAAAAGCAAGGGCCATAAAATATTACCCAGCGCTTCTTTAATTCCCCATAACGACCCAAGTATTTTATGGACGGCGGCCGGCATGGTGCCCTTTAAGCCTTATTTCACCGGTGCTGCCAAGCCCGAAGTGACGCGGGCCACCACCTGCCAGAAATGTTTGCGCACGCCCGATATAGATGAAGTAGGGCATACTGCCCGGCACCATACCTTTTTTGAAATGCTGGGCAACTTTTCCTTTGGCGATTATTTTAAAAAGGAAGCCATTCACTGGGCCTGGGAGTTTGTCACGGAGCACCTGGGCATGGCGGCCGAAAAGCTGTGGGTCACCGTATACGAAGATGATGATGAGGCCTTTGAGATTTGGCACAAAGAAGTGGGCATTCCGGAAAACAGGATTGTACGCCTGGGCAAGGACACTAACTTTTGGGAAATAGGGGTTGGCCCCTGCGGCCCCTGTTCGGAAATTCACTATGACCTGGGTCCCGAACGGGGCTGTGGTTCCCCGGATTGTATTGTTGGCTGTGATTGCGACCGCTACCTGGAGATATGGAACCTGGTGTTTATCCAATTTTTCCGGGATGAAGAGGGAAACTACACACCTCTGCAAAATAAAGGCATTGACACCGGTATGGGCCTGGAACGGGTGGCTTCGGTACTGCAAAAGGTCAAGACCAATTTTGATACCGACCTTCTGCGGGATATCATGGACTTTACCGGTGAGCTGACCGGTAAGCGTTATGGCGTGAGCGACGACCTGGATTTGGCGCTGAAGGTGATCGCGGACCATGTCCGGGCGGTGACTTTTGCCATTTCCGACGGTGCCTTGCCTTCCAACGAGGGCCGTGGTTATGTGCTGCGTCGTTTGCTGCGCCGGGCCGTGCGCTTTGGCCGGGTGCTGGGTGTGACGGAGCCCTTTCTGTACCGGGTAGCCGGAGCGGTGATTGATAAAATGGGCGATACCTATCAGGATCTGGTAAAAAACCGCGAGCTGGTCACCAAAGTGATTAGAACCGAGGAGGAAAGGTTTGGTGAAACCCTGGCCCTGGGCACCGATATGCTTAGCGGGCTGATCCAGACAGCCAAAGAGGCCGGACTGAATTACATTGACGGCGAGCAAGCTTTCCGGCTTTACGATACATACGGCTTCCCTCTGGAACTAACTGAGGAAATTGCCGGGGAAAACGGTCTGGCCGTGGAACAAGAGGGTTTCACCAGGGCGATGGAGCAGCAGCGCAGCAGAGCGCGCAGGGCCCGGCAGGAAACAGAGTATATTACTGAAAAGGCTGCCCGTTTGAAAACTGTCATCGAACGGACCGGCGAAACCGAATTTGTCGGTTATGAATCCCTGACCAGCAAGTCTACAATCAAAGCCATATTTGTTGATGACCGGCAGGTGGAGCAGGCCGCGGCCGGCCAGGAAGTGGAAGTGGTACTTGATATCACCCCCTGCTACGCCGAATCCGGCGGCCAGTTGAGCGATCATGCCGGGCTAAGCGCGGAGAGCACCGAGGTGGCTGTTGAAATGGTGACCAAGCCGGTGGAGGGTCTGCACCTGCACCGGGGACGGGTACTCAGCGGGATTATCCGGGTCAATGATAAAATCACCGTGCAGGTTGACGCCAAACGGCGGATGAATATTGCCCGCAATCACTCAGCCACCCACCTGCTGCATAAAGCCCTCAGGGAGGTACTGGGTGAGCATGTTAACCAGGCAGGATCACTGGTGTCCCCGGACCGGCTGCGGTTTGATTTTACCCATTTTACCGCTATTGCCCCGGAGGAGCTGGAGCAGGTGGAGTATATAGTTAACGAAGCCATCCTGAATAATTTAAAGGTGCAAACTGTGGTGTCCACCCTGGATGAGGCCAGGCAGATGGGTGCCACGGCGCTGTTTGATGAGAAATACGGGGACAAGGTCAGAGTAGTCAAAATGGGAGACTTTAGCATGGAACTTTGTGGCGGTACGCATATCACTTCCACTGCCGAAGTGGGTATGTTCAAGCTGTTGAGCGAGAGCAGTGTGGGCTCCGGTTTGCGCCGGGTGGAGGCGGTCACCGGCCAGGGAGCGATGGATTACCTGCATGCCAAAGAAGACCAGCTCGGCTTGATTGCCCGAGCAGTCAAAGCGCCCGCCCATGAATTAGTACACCGGGTGGAAGCGTTGGTACAGGACTTGCGCGGCCTGGAAAGAGAAACCGAAGTGCTGCGGGCACGCTTAGCCCGCTATGAAGTGCAAAGCCTGTTGCATACCGCCAAGGAAATGAACGGTATTAAAGTGCTGGCGGCTCGCTCCGATGCTTCCGACATGGACAGCCTTCGGGCCATGCTGGATTTACTGCGGGATAAAATGGGCTCCGGGGTTATTGTGCTGGGTGCGGAGTCCGGCGGCAAAGTTAACCTGGTGGCAGGAATAAGTAAAGACCTGGTGGCCAGGGGATTACACGCCGGCAAGATCATCAAAGAAATCGCCCCTCTGGTGGGCGGTGGCGGCGGTGGCAGGCCGGACATGGCCCAGGCCGGGGGCAAAGACCCGGCGGGGCTGGATAATGCGCTGGAAAAAGTAAACGCGTTGGTTACCAGGCAGGCTGCCAATTAAGGCTCCTTCGCGGTAAAGAATAGTAATCCATTATTTGCTTTTATCTATTGTGCCACAGTATAATAGGAATATATCTATCATTAAAAGTACGGTACGGATAAATATTTTGGGGGGGTATTTCTCATATCTAATGAAATATTTGAGCATACCGTCATGTTTAAGGTGCAGGCAGAAGAAAACAAAGCCAGGGAAATCCTGCTCAAGGTTTACGCAGCTCTTAAAGAAAAGGGATACAATCCCATTAACCAGCTGGTGGGCTATTTGCTTTCAGGTGACCCTGCCTATATAACCAGCCACAATAATGCCAGAAGTTTGATACGGCAGTTGGAGCGGGATGAGTTACTTGAGGAACTGGTTAAAAAGTACCTGGCTTCTTAACCGAAGCTTAGAAAGAGAGTACATGTAGCCTTGCAGTATAAAAAACTGGGTCATACGGATATCACAGTATCCAGGCTTTGTTTCGGTACCCTGACCATAGGCCCTCTGCAAAAAAACCTGGCTGTTGAAGCCGGAGCCGGGTTAATACGTTTGGCCCTGGAAGCAGGGGTCAATTTTATGGATACAGCAGAATTATACGGCTGCTATCCTTACATTAAAGAAGCCCTGCGGGACTTTCCGGAGGCGGTGGTGGCTTCCAAATCATACGCATCTACCGGGCCGGAGATGGCCAAAAGCCTGCAGCACTGTCTCGAATCCATTGGCCGGGATTACATTGATATTTTCTTGTTGCACGAACAAGAATCGTTCTTTACCATCAAAGGGCACTGGGGAGCAGTGGAATATCTGGTTAAAGCCCGGGAAAAGGGACTGGTCAGAGCCATTGGCATCTCCACGCATCATGTGGCGGGGGTGCGGGCTGCCGCATCGGTTCCCGAGTTTGATATTATTCATCCCCTTATCAACCAGGCGGGCATTGGCATTGCCGATGGCGGGGCCAGTGATATGCTGGAAGCCATTTCCTTTGCCGCGATCATGGGCAAGGGCATTTACGGCATGAAATGCCTTGGTGGCGGCCATTTGATCCCTGACCTGGACAAGGCCATGGATTTTATCCTGGCTGTGCCTGAGCTGGCCTCGGTGGCCGTCGGTATGCAGTCTCCGGAAGAAATCAACTATAATATCAGGAGGTTTTCCGGTGATTTGCCCGATCGTCAACTGGCCGAGCAGCTCAAAAGGAAAAAGCGCCGCCTGCTCGTGGAAGAATACTGCCTGGGTTGCGGGCGATGTGTGGCAAGGTGTACCTCCGGGGCGCTGTCCATTGTAAACGGGCGGGCGCAGGTGAACGACCGACTCTGCCGCCTGTGCGGTTATTGCGCGTCCGTTTGCCCTGATTTTTGCATCAAAGTGATTTAATGGTGCTTGGTATATTGCAATGAAAGGTTGAAGCAAGCTTGCGCATTATGGGCATAGATTTTGGTGATCGAAAAATTGGCATAGCAGTTAGCGACCTGCTCGGCTGGACGGCCCAGGGCGTTGAGACGATAGTTCGCCAGCCGGGTTTGGAGAAAGATCTGAATAAAATAAAAGCAATAGCGAAAAAATATGAAGTAGAAAAAATAGTGGTGGGATTACCTCGCAATATGAATGGGTCTACCGGGCCACAAGGGGAAAAGGCGCTGGCCTTTGCGGAAAAAGTGCGCCGGCACCTGAAACTGCCGGTGGAGACCTGGGATGAGCGGTTAACCACGGCGGCGGCCGAGCGCTTGCTGATCAGCGCAGATGTGCGCAGAGCCAAACGTCGCCAAGTAATTGACAAAATGGCTGCAGCCATAATATTGCAGGGTTACCTGGATGCCCATGCAGGTTTATTGACATTTTAGCTTTTTTTATATAGAATAGCTCTAACTTGTGGAAAGAGGTGTTTTTTTTGCCTGACCAGGATGAAGTGATTACAATTATTGATGAGGAAAATAACGAGCACGAGGTAGTTATTTATGATATTCTAGAATTGGATGGTCAGAGGTATGCTATTGTAGTACCGCTGGTCGATGACGAGGAGGATTTGGAGGATCTGGATGATCCGGAGGATTTTGAAGACGAGGCTGACGGGGATGCGTTTGTGCTCAAAATTATACAGGATGAAGACGGCGAAGAAATGCTAGTGGAAATTGATGACGATGAATGGGAAAAGGTTCAAGGTGCCTGTATGGAGGTATTGGAGTCAGATGGGGATGAAGATTAATTCCAGGTAAAGTTAGACATAAAGCTGGACGAATATTTATATTCGTGGCCAGCTTTATTATTTTTTTTTTGAGGGGGCTTTCCGGTGCGTCGTATTGGTTGGCTGATCGGTTTTTTTGCATTGCTGGTGGTCGGCGTGTTGTTTGGTTGTTCGGGCGTTTCTTTTGCGAACAATAAAATTACCCCCGGTGTGTATGTAGGTGACTTAAATTTGGGCGGCCTGACCCGGGAACAGGCCAGTGAACAATTAATATTTATGGAGGATAAACTGGCCCGTTGCCTGGTGGCCATTAAACACGGGGGCAATACCTGGACGATGGCGGCCGGGTCGCTGGGGGTAACACTGGATAGCGAAAAAACGCTGAAACAGGCGGTAGCTATCGGGCATACCGGCTCAATTATCAAACAGTGGCGCGAACAGCTCTGGGTCAAAAAAAAAGGCATGCGGATCCAGCCCGAGCTGGCTATTGACTGGGGCGTGTTGGAAAAAAAGATATTGACCGAGATGGGTCAAATAATTGTCGAGCCGGTAGATGCGGGTTTTCGAATAACACCCGGTGACCAGGTGGAAATAGTACTTGCTCAAACAGGTGCCGGTATCGACTTTAACGCGTTGGCCGGAGAAATTTCCGAGCTGGTAACCGAGACAGCCGAAAAAGGCGAGGATAATAATGAGGCTGCGGTTGGCGCCGTCGAGTTGCCCGTAGTAACTGTACAGCCGAAGCGTACTAATGAAGACATCGAGGCTATGCAGGTCAATGGCCTTATTGCCCGGTATACCACCCGGTTTGATGCACTTCAGGTGGGGCGCACCTACAATATCAAAGTAGCTGCGGCTGCCCTGGACGGAGTGCTGCTGGCGCCCGGGGAAAATTTTTCCTTCAACCGAGTGGTGGGGCCGCGCAGCTCGGAAGCCGGTTACAAAAGTGCAAATGTGATAGTTAATAACGAACTGGTCCAGGGCCTGGGAGGCGGCGTGTGCCAAGTTTCCTCAACGTTGTATAATGCCGTGCTGTTGGCTAATTTGAAAATAATCGAGCGCAATAATCACACACTGCCGGTGAGCTATGTGCCCATTGGTCAGGATGCTACAGTGGTTTACGGAGCCATCGATTTTAGATTTGCCAACAATAAGGAAAGCTATATTTATATCAAATCGCTGGTGGAAGGAAGCACCATAACCTTTAAAATATTCGGTAACAAGAAGGCCGGCCCACGGGTGGAGGTGGCCAGCTGGATAACCGAAACCATTCCACAGAAGATCGTCTATGAAAATGATCCAAATTTGGCATCTGGAGAACAGGTGGTTAAGCAAAAGGGAAACAATGGTTTTAAGGTGGCTACGGCTAGGTATATATGGGTAAACGGCGGAAAAAGGACCGAGCAGATGCCGGAAAGTTTTTACCATGCAGTTAACCGCATTGTGGCAGTGGGTACCGGCCAAGCTAAACCTTCGATAGTAGTCCCACCGGACAATGATGTTACCCCGGTCAGCCCCGACGCAACAAATGAGCCGGCATTGCCGGTGCCTGATAACAACATCCCGGCTGACCATGGGGTGCCGCCGGTGGCCGGCGAGAACCAGGACATTGAGGAGGAATCTGACCCCGGGGTGCCGCCGGTGACTGATGAGCATCAGGACATTGAGGAGGAAGCGTTGCCTGGCCCGGTACCGGATCCGGCGGCCGGTTTGTCTGACATTGCTTCGGACCCGGAGCTCGCGGAGTGAAATACCTAGCGGTCTGAAAACTCAACGTGCATAAGAAATTACCATAGAAAGGCTGTAGTAATGTTATATAATTACTCAACAGTTAATAGTATTCGCAGGAGAAGACGTAAGGTGAGGCAGGTCACCAGGCTGATAGTGGTTATGCTGCTGGTGATGGGCTGGTTGGCGCTATGGTACTCGCAAGTGCCCGTTAATGTGGAAAAAACAGAGGACATTTCGGTGACGATACCCCGCAATGCTTCCACAGCTCAAATTGCCGCTATGCTAGAGGAAAAAGGCGTAATTCGCAGCTCTAGGGTTTTTTGCCTGTATGCCAGGCTGCATGGGCTGGACGGGTCGATGAAGCCCGGGGTGTATAAATTGAACACTGCAATGCCCTTGTCGGACGTTACTGAAGCTTTGACCAAGGGTCTGCCGGACAGGGTTAAAATTACTATACCGGAAGGTTATACTATAGCTCAAATAGCTGATTTATTGGAGCAGCAAGGGATTGTCCGGCGGGACGATTTTTTGGAGACCCTGCGCGGACCCTGGCAGTTGGTTTTTTTGCAAGGAGTACCGGTTTACCGTTGGGGGTTGGAAGGCTATCTTTACCCGGACACCTACTATCTGAGTTCACAAACTAAGGCCGAAAAAATTGCTGAAATGATGTTGAATAATTTTGGCCGGGTGATCGCAGAACATAACTATATCCGGCAGGCCGAGGCCAGGGGGCTGACGCTGCACGAGGCAGTGACCATTGCCTCAATGGTGGAGCGCGAGGCCCGGGTGGCTTCGGAAAGACCCCGCATCGCCGGGGTGATCTTCAACCGGCTGAAGCTGGGCATGCCTTTACAGATAGACGCCACCGTGCAGTATGCTCTGGGCGAGACCAAGGAGAAGCTGTTGATCAAGGATTTACAGGTGGACTCACCATATAATACTTACCTGATAAACGGGCTGCCTCCCGGTCCTATCGCCAACCCCGGCTGGCCTTCCATGCAGGCGGCTATTCAGCCGGAGAACCACGATTATCTGTATTACGTGGCCAAACCTGATGGCACTCATGCCTTTGCCAAATCACTAGCCGGCCACAATGCCAATGTACGTAAATACCAATAAAGAGTACAGGTCTGATATAGATTGCAGCATGGAGATGATATTGATGGTTAAACCGGAAATATTGGCACCGGCCGGCAGCCCGGAGAAATTAGTATATGCTATTGCTTACGGGGCCGATGCTGTTTACCTGGGAGGTACGGATTTTGGGCTGCGGGCGGCTGCGGCTACCTTCGACCAAACCTCCATGGCCCGGGCCGTAGAATATGCCCACAGTTACGGGGTGAGGGTTTATGTTGCTTTAAATGTATTAGCCCACAATCGTGATTTAGAGGCCCTGCCCCCGTACATTCATGAATTAAACCGCCTGGGCGTGGACGCAGTGATAGTATCCGACCCGGGTGTAGTAACCCTGGTGCGAGAGCTGGCCCCGGAATTAAAAATACACATCAGCACCCAGGCCAATACCACTAACTGGAGTACCGCCAGGCTTTGGGAAACACTGGGGGCCAAGCGTATAGTACTGGCCCGGGAGCTCAGCCTGGAGGAAATAAAAACCCTGCACAGCCGCACCGGTGTAGAACTTGAGGCGTTTGTGCACGGGGCTATGTGTGTTTCCTATTCGGGGCGCTGCTTGCTAAGCAATTATATGACGGGCAGAGATGCCAACCAGGGGGATTGTGCGCAGTCTTGCCGTTGGAAATACCGGCTGGTGGAGGAAAAAAGGCCGGGGGAATATTTCCCGGTGATGGAAGACGAGCGAGGCACATATATCCTAAGTTCACGCGACTTATGCCTGCTGGAATACCTTCCCGCCCTGGTTAAGGCCGGGGTCACCTCCTTTAAAATTGAGGGGCGGGTGAAGAGCATTCATTATGTGGCCACCATCACCAGGGTTTACCGCCAGGCGCTGGACACCTATTGGAACGACCCGGAAAATTATCGAGTCCGTACCGAGTGGCTGGAGGAGATCAGCAAAGTCAGCAATCGCGAGTATACCACCGGTTTTATTACAGGCATTCGGCCCGGCGAAACCCCGCCCGTCTTTTCCATCTACCGGCGCCCGTATACTTTTGTAGGCGTAGTGCTGGGCTATGACGAGCACCGGGGTATGCTGCTGGTGGAGCAGCGCAACCGCTTCATGCGGGGGGAGACGCTGGAAATACTGACCCCGGGTCGGGAAGTGTTCACCATGGATATTACTGAGATATTAGATGTTGAAGGCCGTCCACAGGAGGCGGCACCACACCCGCGCCAGTCAGTTTACCTGCCCTGGCCGCGCCCGTTACCAAAAAGGTCGCTGCTGCGCCGGGCAGAGCATGTATAAAACCCCTGTGCCAAGGGTCACCATATTAATAATGGGGATTCTTGGAAAGGGGTTTTAATTTTTGCTGCCCTCACAAAAGCGTCGCATGGCAGCTTCCTTTTGGTTTATGGTGCTGGCATTTGGGCTGGTTCTGGCGCATCTTTACCAAATTCAGCTACAGAGCTATAAATATGCCCGGCAAGCCTTCGAAACGGGTGCCCAGGGGGTAGCCCTGGAACAATTCATCCGGGGTGAAATAACTGACCGGCAGGGTCTTTCACTGACCGGTAGTAACTATGCCAACCGGGTGGTTGTTTTTCCCGCACTGATGAATGAAAAAGAGCGCTTGCTGCAGCAATTGGCAGCTATTTTAAACTTGGACGCGAAGCAGTTAAAAGAGCGGGCCCAGCGTGGCGCATTTTATATTGACAAAACCTTGCCGGACAGCACCTGCAAGGCGTTGCAGCAGGCTGAGCTGTCGGGCATAAAAATACTGCCTGTATACCGGCGTTATGGAAGCAAGCCGCTGGCTGTACATATCACCGGACAAATCGGTAAAATTTGCAGCCGTGAACAGTTTGCCCGGCTGCAAAGCGCAGGTAACAAAGCGTATCAGCTGGGGGACTGGGTAGGCCAGTCCGGCCTGGAGTATTTCTATGAACAGCAGCTTAAGGGCACGCTGGCCAAACGCTGGGCCGGAGTCCAGGTGGATGCCCTAGGCAGAGTGATCCAGGGGCCGGGGGTGCTTGTAGATAGCTCGGACAGCGATCCTGGTCGCCTGAACGTAGTTACTACTATTGACGTGCGGGTGCAGCGTATTGTCGAGGATGTCATGGACCGGCATATTGCGAACGGGGCGGTAGTAGTTATGCAGGCAGGCACCGGAGATATCCTGGCTATGGCCAGCCGCCCCGGTTATCACCCGGAATTCTTCCGGGACGTATCAAGTATTGACGAAATGCCCGGCGAATTATTTGTGGATCACTGCACTGCGTTGTTCCAGCCAGGTTCTGTTTTTAAAGTGGTTTTGGCAGCTGCTGCCCTGGAAGAAGGCCTGGTGCAGCCGGCTACCGTTTTTGACTGCGCGGGTGCTGCCGCGCAGCCGGTGCGCTGCTGGAATGCTGCCGGGCACGGCAGGATAAGTTTTGAGCAGGCCTTTGCCGGTTCTTGCAACCCTGCTTTTGTGGAAATCGGGAACCGGCTGGGAGCCGGTACCATTATCAGGTATGCTGCGGCCTTTGGTCTGGACAAACAAAAAATATCCGGCTACCCGGTACCGGTAGATATGCACCAGGATTTATCGCTCATTGCCGGGCAATACAGCCTGGCCAACAGCAGCGTCGGCCAGGGGCCGGTGCTGGTTACACCGGTGCAGGTAACGGCGATGATGAATACTATAGCCAGCGGTGGCAGTTATTACACTCCCCGCCTGGTGACCAGTATGAGCGATGACAGCGGCCGGCTAGTGCGGCAATTTAGCGCGGACCAGCCTGAGCAAGCGGTTTCCCCGGCTACGGTCGCCCAGCTGCGGGCATTATTGCACGAAGTTACCGAATCCGGCGTGGGTCAAAAAGCTGCCTTGCCCGGTGTTGGCAGTGCCGGTAAGACGGGTTCCGCCCAGGTGAACGCGTACGACGAGGAAAAGGTGGATGCCTGGTTTGCCGGATATGTGCCCGACGACAACCCAAGGTATGTCATAACCGTGCTGGTGCGTGGCGGCCAAAGTGGTGGTGATACTGCAGCACCTCTGTTTCGAGAAATAGCAGCCCGGAGCATGGATATAGAATAGAATGCGCGACCGGTTGGAGACTGATGAGATCCTCTGTGCAGATTGACTAGTTAGTTGCATTAGAGTAGAATATTAGTTAAAATATGTTACCGTTAATAGATATTGCAGTAATTTGTTCTAATACAGGAGTGTTTAAAATGATTGTGAGAGGAGAACAAATTCGGGCATTGCGGGAAGAGCGTGGTTATACATTGCAAGAATTAGCCGGACGGGCTAATCTGTCTCTTTCTTATCTCAGCGAAATAGAGAGGGACTCCAAGAGGCCTTCGCTTAAAACTATAGATAAGCTTGCCAACGCTCTGGATGTTTCCAAAACCCAGTTTATTATCGGGGATGTTACCGACACAAGCCTCTCCATCGGAGATAAAATCCGTATGCTTCGGGCAGAAAAAAAATTATCCTCGAATGATCTGTCTCGGCGGGTGGATATATCTAATTCTTATTTAAGCGAAATAGAAAGGGGTACCGTTGTTCCCGCGCTGAATACCTTAAAACGTATAGCCGAAGATTTGGAAGTGCCGGTGTATTCAATTATGGGCCAGGTGGGCACGTTGGGTTATAGACTAAAAGCGTTGCGGGAAGAACACGGGCTTACCCAGGCCCAGCTGGCCAACTTGGCCGGTGTTACCGCCGGGCTGATCGGTCAAATTGAACATGGCAAGGTGCAGCCTTCTTTAAAAACGCTGGATAAATTAGCCCAAGTGATGGGAGTATCTCCCTGCTATTTCATTATGGAACCGGGCGCAGTGGACGAGCTGCTCAGCATAATGAACCCGGAGCTCCGTGAATTAATGATGCATCCTAATGTGCAAGCTATTTTAAATTTGGTGTGTAACCTTAATGAGAAGGAACTGCAGTTTATTTTGAATTTTATCCAGCTGTTCAAACGGTCCGGGATATCTATTTAGTTGGTGTATATTTAGCTGCTTGCCAAAAAAACATCTATATATTAATATATAAATATATATGGCAAAGGGTTGCCAATGTGGACAGCTTGTTATGCGATGAGGTTGTGATAGCTGATAAGGAGGTGGAAGCAGATGCCTAACTATGATTTCCGCTGTACCGAGTGCGGACACAAATTCTCCGTACAGGTAAGTATGAGCGATAAAGACAAGGTTACCTGTCCCGGCTGTAGTGGTAAAAAAGTGGAGCAGTTATTCACGGGTTGTATGGTGAGCACCGGTGGTGCTAGTGACATCGGCTGCGACTTTGGCTGCGGTATGCCGGGCGCCGGTGGTGGTTTTGGCGGTGGCTGAGGAATACAACATTAAACCGGTCGTGGGCCGGTTTAATTATTTACTAGAACGCTTGATGATAAAGAATGTGCTCCTATGCGCTGATCTCTGGTCAGGCAGCCGGGGATTTTTTATTGGGTAAATAAATAAGACATTGACGGGAAAAATTGAAAATGAAAGGAAAATGATTTAATGTGTAGAATAAAATGTGAATAACAAAGTATGCAGCACCGGAGTTTGTTGAATAAGCACTAACGATAGGAGTTGATGACCCCGTTGTCACATCAAGCGGCAGCTATTTCCGGAATAATACTGGCGGGTGGCAAAAGTGCCCGAATGGGTACCGACAAGGCATTGCTTAAGGTAGGAACGTATTATATTATCGAGCGCATTGCCGGTGTTTTAAGAACGCTGGTGGATGAAATAATTATTGTAACCGATCGTCCGGAAAGGTATGCTAAGTATGGGGATAGAACCACCGGTGATATTATGCCCGGGAACGGGCCGATGGGAGGCATACACGCCGGACTGGTGCAGGCAACCTATCCCCGGGTGCTGGTGACAGCCTGCGACCTTCCTTTTATCAGCACCCCGGTGGGACGTTTGATGATTCAAAACGCGGCGGATTACGATGTAGTAGTACCCTGCTATAGGGGATATTTTGAACCGCTGTATGCCCTGTACAATAAGAGCTGTATAAAAGTCTTTGAACAGCACCTAACCCGAAGGCTAATTAAAATAACTCGCTTATACGAAGAGTTAAATGCCAGGTGCCTTGAGGAAGAAGAAATGTCAAAGGTGGAGCCGCACCTGGAACGTGTTTTTTTTAATTTAAACACACCTGATGATATAATTAAGGCTCAAGCATGGAGTGCTGAACTTAAAAAATAGGGTAACAATATATAGAATACATATGGAATATTATGGCTTGTTAATGCCGTTAAGGAGAGCTGGATGCTGCGTATTTTTTACCCAAATATGTATGTACCCTCAATTTTGGATATTAGCCCGGATGAATTGCATAAACAAGGCATCACTACAATACTGCTGGATTTGGATAACACCATAGTGCCCCGGGACCTCGATAAGTTATCCAATGAAATAAAGACCTGGCTTACCGGTATGCAGCAAAGAGGCTTTAAGCTCTGTATCGTATCCAACAACAGTACGGCCAGGGTAAGCGCACTGGCCGGGCCGCTTAAGATACCCTGGGTGGTTAGAGCGTTAAAACCCCTGCGGCGGGCTTTTGTGCGAGCCATACGTTTGGTTGATGCCACCCCTGAGGAAACCGTGGTGGTGGGCGATCAAATATTTACCGATATATTGGGTGGAAACATGCTGGGCATGTTTACCATACTTGTAGTGCCTATGCCCGGCAAAGAATTCTGGGGTACCAAGTTAATCAACCGGCGCTTGGAAAAAGTGGTACTGGCCCGCATAGCCCGCCTGGTGTCCCATAAGGATAAACAGTATTATGTCAGGTGAAAGGGGCAGCGCTAGATGGATGACGGTAAGCTAATTACAGGGCAGGTTAATAAAGGCGTTACAGTCGCTATCGACGGCCGGACCATTGTGTTTTGTATTATTGGTCACCCGGTGGCCCAAAGTTATTCACCGGTCATGCAAAATGCGGCGCTACGCGGCATGGGGTTAAACGGCGTATACGTGCCCTTTTCCCCGTCGCCGGAAAACCTGGCCGAGGCCGTAGCGGGCCTGCGGGCGATGGGCATTGCCGGGGCTAATGTGACAGTACCGTACAAAGAGGCTGTTATGCCATATCTTGATGAACTGTCCGAAACCGCCTTGTTTTATGGAGCAGTGAACACCATTGTTAACCGGCAGGGCCGGCTGGTTGGTCACAATACCGACGGGCCGGGTTTTATTAGGGCTTTGCAGGAAAACCAGGGCTTTGACCCCTCTCGGGGCCCTGCCCTGATTCTGGGGGCGGGAGGCGCGGCCCGTGCGGTATTGCTGGCCCTGGCGCAAGCCGGCTGCCCGGAGCTAGCGCTGGTCAATCGCCACAGGGACCGGGCCCGGGCACTGGCTGAGGCTGTGCGTGTTAAGGCCGGCTTGCGGGCGCGCGTTCTGGAGTGGAATGCCGGTGACCGCAGCCTGGCGGATTTTGCCCGGCAGGCTGCGCTGGTGGTCAATACCACTCCGCTGGGCATGTCCGGACACAGCGTGGGCGACTGGCCGCTGCCCGGCGGGATCCCCGGCAGTGGCCAGCTGGCTTACGACCTGGTTTATAACCCGCCCGTGACACCTTTTATCACCAGGGCGGCCGGTAACGGGGCGGCGGTCGCCAACGGCTTGGGCATGCTATTGCACCAAGGCGTGCTTGCATTGGAAGCGTGGACCGGTTTGCCGGCCCCCCTTGTCATAATGCGGCAAGCCTTGCAGCGGCAGGCGGGTATTTAACATAACAAGCTTAATTGCGAAAGGACGGATGATTTAATTGCTGCGATACCTTACGGCCGGGGAATCCCACGGCCCTACTCTTACCACTATATTGGACGGTATCCCGGCGGGTCTGAACATTCAGGCTAATTGCATAGATTTACATCTGGGCAGGCGCCAGGGTGGTTACGGGCGGGGCGGCAGAATGGGCATTGAATATGATTATGTCATTATCAACTCCGGAGTCCGGGGCGGGCTGACCACGGGTGCCCCGGTAACCCTGGTGATAACCAATAAGGACTGGGATAACTGGAGCCAAGTAATGGCACCGGGTCCTGAAGCCGACCTGGAATCAAACAATGTCACGCGCCCTCGGCCCGGTCATGCTGACCTAACCGGAGCCATAAAGTATGGGCACCGGGATATACGCAACGTGCTGGAACGTTCCAGCGCCCGGGAAACAGCGGCCCGGGTGGCAGCAGGCTCGGTAGCCCGCCTGCTGCTGGAGGAACTGGGCATCAAGCTGGTGGGCCACGTTGTGCAGATAGGCAGCGTCAGGGCTCCTGAAACCGAACTGGATGCGGAACAACTAGAGTTAGCGATGCTCAGATCTCCGGTATACTGCGCCGATGCAGAGGCTACCGAGGCCATGAGGAAGGAAATAAGCCAAGCCAGGGCTACGGGAGATTCGCTGGGAGGGATCTTTGAAATAAATGTTTTCGGCCTGCCTGTAGGCCTGGGTAGCTATACCCAGAGGGATCGCACGCTGGACGGGCGGCTGGCCGGAGCTCTGATGAGCATTCAAGCCATCAAGGGCGTTGAGATTGGAGCCGGTTTTGCCGCGGCGGCCGCCAAGGGCTCCGAGCTGCACGACGAGATTTTTTACAACTTCGAAGAGGGATTTTACCGGCAGACCAATAACGCCGGGGGTATTGAGGGCGGTATGTCCAACGGTGCGCCGCTGGTGCTGCGAGCGGCCATGAAACCCATTCCCACTCTGTACAGACCGCTGTACACCGTGGATATAAAAACCAAAATGCCCGCCGGCGCAACGGTGGAGCGTTCGGATACCTGTGCCGTGTCTGCGGCCAGCGTAGTGGGCGAGGCTGTCGTGGCATGGGAACTGGCAGTGGCGCTGCTGGAAAAATTCGGCGGAGATACGATGCGGGAAATCAAGGAGAGAGTTGCAGCTTACCGTGAGTATCAAAAAAATATCTAAGCGTTCGTTGGATGGCTGTAATCTGCTTGATCTAACCGGAAAGGATACCAATGAAAAAAAATATAGTGCTAATTGGTTTTATGGGCTCGGGTAAATCAACGCTGGGTCGGCGGCTGGCCAAGCGGCTTGGCTATAAGTTTATCGATACGGACAGTGCAATAGAACAGGTAACCGGTAAAACAGTGGAGCAAATATTTCGCAAAGATGGTGAGATCAGGTTTCGCTCGGAGGAAAAGCTGCTGGCGCGTAAACTGTCCGATCGGTCCGGGCTGGTGATCGCTACGGGCGGCGGCCTTGTGCTGAACCCGGAGAACGTGGAATTATTAAAACAAAACGGTGCGCTTATTTGCCTGCGGGCTGATCCCAAAATTATTCTGCAGCGGGTGAGAAGCAAAAAACGCCGGCCCTTGCTCAGCAAAGGGAATCTACTCGAAAACATCATCAGATTAAGCAAGGAACGGGAAAGCGCCTACGCAATAGCAGAGTTGACAGTGGACACCGGCAAGCATAATTATGAAGAGGTACTTAATCAAATAAAAAGATTCTTAGAGCAAAAAGGATATATATAATGACGGAAGTAAGGATCGATTTAGACAGCCGTTCCTACCGCATTGTGATTGGCAGCGGCTTATTGGACCACGCCGGCGAGTTGGTTGCCGGGCTGTCTGTGGGCCGCAAAGTCCTTTTAGTCACCAATACCACGGTAGGCCCGCTTTACGCCGGGCGGGTGACCGACAGTCTGGCCCGGGCGGGCTTGGAAGTAAACCTTGCCGAGGTGCCCGACGGGGAGCAGTATAAATCCCTCTCCAGCGCCGAGCTGCTTTATGACCGTGCTTTTGCCGCAGGCCTGGACCGGCGCTCGATGGTGGTGGCTCTGGGCGGCGGGGTAGTAGGCGACCTGGCCGGCTTTGTGGCGGCCACCTACATGCGGGGAGTGCCTTTTGTGCAGCTGCCCACTACCTTGCTGGCTCAGGTGGACAGCAGTGTAGGTGGCAAGGTGGCCGTGAACCACCCGCGGGGCAAAAACATTATCGGTGCTTTTTACCAGCCGTCGCTGGTTCTTTCGGACACGGCCACGCTGTCCACTTTAAACAGTCGTGAACTGCGCTCCGGGCTGGCCGAAGTGATTAAATACGGTATTATCGGTGATGGCCGGTTTTTTAACTGGCTGGAGCAAAATATGCATCAGGTTTTGGCGCTGGAACCGGAGGCGCTGGCGCGGGTTATCGAGCAGTCTTGCAGCAACAAAGCCCGGGTGGTGGAACAGGATGAAACCGAACAAGGCGCTCGTGCCCTGTTAAACCTTGGCCATACAGCCGGCCACGCCATCGAGGCCCTGGCCGGCTTTGGACACTATACTCACGGCGAGGCTGTAGCCATAGGCACTGTCGTAGCTGCGCAGCTGGGAGTGCAGCTGGGCATGCTGTCCCGGGAGGCGGCTGAAAGAATCACCGGCCTGCTGCGCCAGACGGGCCTGCCAACCACCATACCGGTGGAGCCGGCTGCAGCGGACATTATAACTGCTATGTATGGAGATAAAAAGACTGTTGGCGGAGCAATAACGTTCGTTGTGCCGGTGGACACAGGCCGGGCGATCATATACCCCAATACAGCGGAGGAAGACATCAGACGGGCTATTGCTGCAGCACGGTCATAGTAACTAGAAGGAATATGCAGAAGCGGAATACCCCATGTTTTGTGCGAAATTTGCTGGTAGATTTTTCGCCTTTTTTTACAATAATTATGTTGTTATTTACATTTATTTTTTTTATAATTTGAATATGTTTACAACTAAGATTAATAACATACAAAACCTGAAAAAAGCAACTACTTCGAAAGAAGTATACGCAAAGTTACGGGTCTAAAGTATATATCTCTCTTTAGTATATACAATGACGGCCGGGCAGCCAGGTGCGGGATCCTACCGGTTCACGCACTTTTCTTTTACTCTTAATACCTAATATAAGCAGGAAAAAACTTACTGATATCGTTGGGGTATAGTGTTATGAAGCTCAATAAAAATTTTCTCGGTACCTGGTTAGTTAATGAAAAAATAATAACTGAAGCTCAGTTGGCCGAGGCGCTGGATGTTCAAAGAAAAGAGAAAAGTTTTTTAGGTAAGACATTGGTGAAGTTGAGGTTTTGTACAGAGGATGACATTGCCGGAGTGATTGCCAAACGTTCAGGCGTCGCTTTTATATCACTTGAGAAAACCGTTATTGACAGCGCTGCCGTGGCCACTCTGCCGGTTGAGGCGTATAAACGTTACAGGGCGCTGCCCATTGGTTTCAGCGATAATAAACTGGTGGTGGCCATGCAGCACCCCAGCAACATTATGGCCATCGACGACCTGCGCATTCTTTCCGGCTTTGATATAAAAGTGGTAGTAGCTCCCGACAGTGAACTTGACGCCATGATTGAAAAATACAGCCGGGCTAATATGGATTTTGAACAGGTTAAGGATGATCCGCAGGAAGACGAGCATATAACCATTGAAACTGAAGAGCAAACGACCAAGCCTGCAGTGCAATTGGCCAATATGATCATGGCCCAGGCGGTGGGTGCCAATGCCAGTGATGTGCATATTGAGTTGTACGAAAATAACCTGCGGGTTCGTTTCCGCATTGATGGCGTGCTGCACGACATTATGCAGCTGCCCAGAGTAATGCATGGCTCTTTAATATCCAGGATAAAAATTATGGCCAATATGAATATAGCCGAGCGTCGGGTCCCTCAGGATGGTCGAATGTCCTTGAAAATTGAAGGCCAAACTATTGACGTGCGGGTTGCCTCACTGCCCGCCAGCTATGGCGAGCGGTTGACTTTACGGCTGCTCAACCGGTCGTCTAATATAATAACTCTTGGTGAACTGGGCGTTTCCCCCGGGATGCTGGATAAATACCGCGAAGCCATTAGTCGACCCTATGGTTGCATTCTGGTTACAGGCCCTACGGGCAGCGGCAAAAGTACAACGCTTTACGCCGGCCTGGCTACGCTTGACAAGATTGCCAAAAATATTATTACCGTGGAAGATCCGGTTGAGTATCGCATGGATGGTATCAACCAGGTGCAAATCAATCCCAAGGCCGGCCTTACCTTTGCTTCCGGCTTGCGTTCCATACTGCGCAGCGACCCCGACATCATTATGGTTGGTGAAATTAGGGACCAGGAGACAGCAAAACTGGCTATTGAGTCGGCCCTTACGGGGCACCTGGTTTTTTCCACTCTGCATACCAATGACGCGCCGGGTTCCATCACTCGCCTGACGGAAATGGGCATTGAGCCGTTTTTAACCGCATCTTCGCTGTTGTGTGTGCTGGCTCAGCGTTTGGCGAGGGTACTATGTCCCAATTGCAAAGAGCCCTATATTATGCAGAGAGATAAAATGCAGGATTTTCCCGACTTCCCCTTCGAGGAAAATGAAACCGAGGTCAGGCTGTACCGCCCGGCGGGGTGCATGCGTTGCAGCAACACGGGTTACCGGGGCAGGACCGGCATTTATGAATTGCTTTTTGTTAGCGAAAGAATACAAAACATGACCTTGGAGCGAAAATCGTCCCGGGAAATCAGAAATGCAGCTATTGCCGAGGGTATGGTGACACTGCGCCGAGACGGTTTGATTAAGGTCAAACAGGGTATCACTTCATTGGAGGAATTGGTTCGGGTGGTGGTTTAGATGGATTTAAATGAAATACTTATTCAAACAGTTAAAATGTACGGCTCAGACCTGCACCTGGCGGCCGGTATACCTCCCGTGGTGCGTGTCAACGGGGAGTTGGTTAGACTTTCTATGCCCCGTTTGATGCCGTCTGATATTGAAGAACTGGTTTTCCCCTTGCTTCAACCCATACAGCGGGAGCATCTGGAACAAAACAAGGAGTTGGATTTTTCCTATTCATTACCGGGAGTCAGCCGCTTCCGGGGTAATATTATGTGGCAGCGCGGTTCCCTGGGGGTCAACTTTCGGGTGGTATCTATGCAAATACCCCGCCTGGGAGAGTTGGGCCTGCCGGAGGCTGTGAGGAATTTGGCCATGCTGCCCCGCGGGCTGGTATTGGTTACCGGTCCAACCGGCAGCGGCAAATCTACCACTCTGGCCGCGTTAATTAATACTATAAATGAACAGCGCAGTTTAAACATATTGACGGTGGAGGACCCAATCGAGTATTTGCACAGCCACCAAAAATCAATTGTCAAGCAGCGCGAGGTGGGCAGCGACACTCACTCCTTCGCTGCTGCTTTAAGGCATGCGCTGCGTCACGACCCCGATGTTATTTTAATCGGTGAAATGCGGGATACCGAAAGTATTGCCATTGCCCTTACCGCCGCGGAAACAGGACATTTGGTTTTCTCAACGCTGCACACTCAGACGGCGGCTCTGGCCGTGCACCGTATAGTGGATGTATTTACCGAGGGCATGCGCAGCCAGATCAGGCAGCAGCTGGCCGACTCTTTGCAAGGAGTGCTGGCCCAGCAATTAATAACGCGCAAAGACGGCCGGGGGCGGGTAGCGGCGGTGGAATTGCTGCTTACCAATCCGGCGGTGCGAAATTTAATTCGCGAGGCCAAGGAACACCAGCTATACAGTGTTATGCAAACCGGGCGCGGCGCGGGCATGCAGACTATGGATCAGGCTCTGGCCGAATTGTGCCTGGCGGGTGCCATCACCAGGGAAAATGCCCTTGAGCGGTCTGTGGATAAGGTTGAGTTGGAGAGGGCGCTGCGCAAGCAGAATTTTATGTTATAGTTATCCGGTTGGTTATAGCCGAGAAAGGTATGATAGCATGCCTATGTACGCTTACGAGGCGTTTGACAATGCCGGGGTTCCGGTAAGCGGTAAACTGGAGGCCGAGCATGAGCAGTCGGCCGCCGGGCGGCTGCGCAAAATGGGCTACATCGTTGTTGAAATAGCCGAGGTCAAGGAAACATCATTAAGAAAAACCTTCAGCAGACAACGCAAAATTAAAGTAGGAGATATTACTTTTTTCAGCAGGCAACTGGCTGCCATGATTTCGGCCGGTATACCGCTGACGCGTTGTTTATATACTTTGCACGAACAAACCAACAACGCCAAATTGCGCGGCATTATAGGCGAAATTGCTCGCAATGTGGAGGGAGGCATGAGTTTATCCGAGTCGCTGCGGGCGTATCCGGATGTGTTTTCTCCTATGTTCGTAGACATGATCAGAGCCGGGGAAGTGGGCGGCGCTATGGAAGAAATGCTTAAGCGCCTTTCAGAACAATTGGAGCGCAATAAGATACTGCGGGACAATATCCGTGCCGCTACTTTTTACCCTACCGTGGTAATTTTATTCGCCGGCTTTGTTGTAACTGCCATGCTGTTTTTTGTTGTGCCGGTATTTATTGGTTTTTTCCCACCCGGCACCCCCCTGCCCCTGCCCACTAAAATAGTTATTGCTCTAAGCAATTCCCTGCGCTATTACTGGTATATACATTTATGTTTGCTTATAGCCTTTGTGCTGGGAATGCGATTTTACCTGGCGAGTGACGCGGGTAAAAAAGCCTGGGACAGTATTAAATTTTGGTTGCCGGTTTTTGGTGATATATTTAAAAAGGCCGCTGTGGCGAGCTTTTCCCGTACTCTATCCACATTGCTGGCCGGGGGTATCCCGGTTTTGCAGGCGTTGGAGACGGCAGGCCCGGCGACAGGCAGTATGCAAATCACAAAAGCGGTCCAGCAGACCGGGGTTGGCCTTCAAGAGGGGCGGGGAATTGCGGTACTGCTTCAGAAAAGCGGCTTTTTCCCTCCCATGTTGGTCAATATGGTGGCCATTGGTGAGGAAACAGGTGAATTGTCCGCTCTGCTGGGCAAGGTTGCCGAGTTTTACGAAGAAGAAGTAGCTATCACCACCAAGGGGCTGACATCGCTGCTGGAGCCGGTGCTGCTGATAGTAATTGGCTGTATCATCGGGGGGATGGTAATTTCCATTTACCTGCCTATATTTACTGCCGTAACCTCGGTAGGGAGGTAAAATGATGATTGAGGAGGGAATAACCCGGGACGCGGCAAATAATAATATGGAAGCGGCCATAGCGGATTACCTCCGCTGCCCGGATGAGTGGCACCTGCAGCGAGTAGTGCGGGATGGTTCCCGTCTGGTGCACCATTTTGCCAATCTATATGCCCTGGATCGTCCAAAAGAGGATGTGTTGCAGGCAGGTTTTGAAGGTTTGATCAAGTCGGTTAAACGGTATGACCCGGAGCGCGGTGTTGCCTTTGCCACCTACGCTAGTCATTGCATTATGGGTGAGATCCGGCACTATATTCGCAAAGAGGCCGCTTTTTACCGGCCGGGTTGGGCCGCTGATTTACAGGGCAGGGTAGACCGGTTTATTGAAGAGTGCCTTAAACAAACCGGTAATGTGCCTGCAGTCAGCGAAATTGCCGCGGCATTAAACGTGCGGGAAGAAGGCGTTATCCAGGCCATGCGGGCGGGTTTGGTTTCCTTAGAGGATATTGATATATCCAAAATTCATAGCTTGCGATATGAAAGTTTTCACTTGCCAATTGAGGATATTATCGTTCTCGGGCAGGCCCTGGAAAAATTGTCTGCATTACAGCGCAGGGTGATCGGGCTGCTGTTTTACCGGGATATGACCCAGAACGAGGTGGCAGAAGAACTGGGCATAAGCCAGCGCAAGGTATCCAGGATTTTAAATAAAAGCCTTAAAATAATGGCAGAATTTATATCGGTGTTCCGCAAACGGCCTTGATAATATTGTTTGCTTGTTGAATAAGGAGCAGGAAATTACCAAGCCAATTAAAGGGAGTTGGTAGTGCTTATGCAATTTTTAAAGTCTTCCGGCGCGGTAGGCCTGGAACTGGACACGGGGATTATCCGTGTGGTGGGCCTAAGTGGCGTTAAGCATGCGCCATCCCTGGTAGCGGCAGGAGAAATAACCATCCCTGAAGATGCCGTGTCCGAGGGGGTGGTGGATGATGTTGACGCAGTTGCCCGGGCATTGGAAGAGCTATGGGCTAAAACACGCATAGGCAGCCGTGAGGTGACGCTGGGCATATCCAACCAAGGCGTGCTGATGCGGCTGGCCAACTTTCCTAAAATTCCGTACAATAAACTTGCCCAGGCGCTACGTTTTCAAGCCGGTGAATACTTTCCCATACCGCTTGAGGAAATGGTGTTTGACCACGCGGTAATGGGCGAAGTGGATGGTGATAACGGTCTCCAACTACAAATATTGCTGGTGGCGGCCAGACGGGATTTACTTGATAAAAGCCTGCAGGCGGTGCAGAAGGCGGCCCTGGTGCCTCGGGTGGTGGATGCTGCCTCTCTAGCTCTGTTGCGTACGCTGCCCGCGGAACGGCTGGAAAGTTCCGTGTTGCTGGTTGACATATCCAACGGGCTTACCACGCTGCTTCTGGTGGCGGGCGGTATACCGCGCTTTGCCCGGGTGATACCGCACTCTCTAAAATCATACGCACGTGAACTGGACAGGCCGTTGGAAGAACTGCTTCAGGCAGTGCGCCAGGCGGCTGCGGCGGCTCAGGAAGACCTGTCGCCAAGCGAGCATACCCCGGGTGCCGGTCATGCGGCTGTCGAGCCGCCGGGCGCATGGGAATTGACGCTGGCCAATGAAATACGCTCTTCAATCAGCTATTACATGACCCAAACCGGAGAGGTCGCAGTGGACGCGGTGATTATCAGCGGACGGGGCGCCCGGTTGGCGGGGCTGACCGGGTATTTGCAGGCGGAAATTGATGTGCCGGTGGAGATTATTGACCCGCTGGTTAATATCAAAGATTCCGCCCGGGTCAAAGGTGTGGATTTGCGGCGCAAAGGACCGGATTTTGCCGTAACTACCGGCCTGGCTTTGCGTGGACTGGAGGAATAACGTTTGTATATCAAAATAAATCTATTGCCGCCGGAGATAAAGGCCCGATGGGAACGCGAGCGTAAAAAGCGCACCGCGCTGTTAACGGCAGGTGTTGTGCTGGCGATTTTTATCGTGATATACAGCGTACTGGTGCTGGCTACGTTTCAAGTGCGGGCCGGGGTGGCCAGGTTGCAGAAGGAGCGTACGGAGTTGGAAAGCAAAATCCCCGCTTTGCAGCAATATGCCCAATTGCAGAACCAGGTTGAGCAAGCCGAGGGGTTAATTAAAGAAGCGGTAGGTACTCCACCGGCGTGGAAGTCAATTTTGGAAAACATTGGGCTGTATATACCCGTGAACGTGTGGTTGACAGACCTTTCGTACACCAATGAAAAGAATGAAGACAAACAAAAAAGTACCAATATCAACAATAATATGGCAAACAACCAGGCTGCAAACGACCTGGCGAAGAGCGTGCAGGATGTAGCAAAGGCTATCCAGGGGGTAAAAAACGGGACAAAACAGCAGGCAGCACCCGAGCTCGGAGGCGAGTTGACCATCCGGGGTTATGCTTTTGAATACGCCGCGGTAACGCAGTGGCTGGAGCAAATCCGCCAAATACCGGAGTTGACCAATGTTAACTGTCAGTTTTCCTCCAAGGAGGAATTGAATAGGGAACCGGTAATTCATTTTGAAATTAAAGCCCAGGTGCTTTCAGGGCAACCCGCCGGTTAATCGATCATGATATTCATATAGCAGCAAAAGTAGGTGATGGTTAAGTGAACAAATCAAATTACTCCCGTGAGGAAATGCTGGCTATTGGCCTGGGGACCGCCGCAATCATATTAATGGTGTTTTTACTATACAACCAGTTGAATGAACTGAAGGGAGGATATGCTGCTATTGCCCGGGAACGTGCTACCCTGAACCAAACGCAAGCATCTTACCAGGGATTGAAACAGTTGGAAAGCCGGGCCAAACAAATGCAGGAGCGATTGAACGAGCTCAATAAAGCGTTTCCCGAGTATCCCGCGGAAGATTTATTGATTAATGATATCGGCAATATTACCATGGCTACCGGCAGCGATCTGCTGCAAGTGCAATTTGCCGAGCGCACGCCCCAAAAGAAATACGTGGAAATGCCTGTGACCATTGCCTTGAAGGCAAATTATCATGGTATGATTGATTTGTTGGACTACTTGCAAAACGGTCCCCGGGCGCTGCGTATAGAGGAATTTGCCATGAGCGGGGGTAATCAGATGTCACCGGGTATCAGCGCCAACATCATGACTACCGCATTTTATACAGAATAGGGTTCGTTTTATAATATTTTAACGATGCGGAAGGAGTAGTAAAGCGTGCCCATGCCAAAGATTAACATCAACCGGGAGCAACTAACCCAATTTGTTGTTAACAATAAAAAAAATCTGATCATCGGCGGCGTTATATTGCTGGTTGGTATTATCATTCTGGTTGTGCTATTTAGATTGAACTACAACTTTATTAATAAAAACCGGGACGTTGATATTCAGCAGCAGACCGGCAGCGAGACTGCCAAAAGCCCGGACTCCGGGACTGTGAGTACATACTTGCCGGACACCGGCCGTAAACTGGAAGACAGCAATGAGATTCGTGATCCTTTCAGCAGTGGCATGGTTTTAAAAGGTATCATTACAGGCGGCAGCGGTGGCAACTTGGCCATTATTGAATCTGGAAACACAGCTTTTGTGGCCGGCCCCGGCGAGGAAATAGCCGGGGGTTGGACGGTTACGGAAATAAAACGCAGTGCCGTTATTATAAAAATGGGTATACATAAATTGCAGTTGGAATTTAACGGTCGGGTCAAGGATTTAACCCCCCGGGCAGTCCAGGCTAAGCCGGCAGCTAATAAATCCTCAGAAAAGACTGCAGCGGTAGGACAGAATAAAACCGGGGCAGACGACTCTGCAAATGATACTACGGCGATGGACAAGACAGCGTTCGGAGACACAGAAGAGCAATCATCCACTGAGGCGTCCGGTGAAACGTCCGGGCAAGGCAGTGAACAAATCTCTAAACAAACGTCTGAACCAACAGCAAAAATGGATAACCAGTCATCTGACACGACAGGCGAAGAAGGTGTTGACGAATGACCGGTAAAATTCAAGACAATGGTCGTGCATGTAAAGGACTGGTGAATATAATAACCCCAGTTTTGGTTTTTGCACTGTTGTTCTATTTATGTCCGGCCTTTGCCGACGGTCCGGCTGCCGGTTACGGTTCCCCCGGCAGCGCCGGCAAAAGCAATGCATTACCGGCCTTGGCTGCCACCGCCTACCCGGTGGACTCGGCTTTTACAATAAACAATGAACGGATATCCCTGGATTTTCGGGGTGTGGATATCCGGGACGTGTTGTCCGCGCTGGCTATTAAAATGGGCGTGGATATTATACTGGTGGATGCGGAGCCTGTGGAGATTAACTTTAAAGCCAACAATATTACTCCCCTACAGGCGATGGAGCTGATCATTGAAGGGCAGGGGCTGACCTACCTGCAAAACGGCCAAATCATGCTGGTGGGCACCCCGGGTATATTGCAGAATAATTTTTTTGACCAGATGATCTTGACGAGGTTCAGCCTTTATTACGTGCCGGCGGATAAGATAAAGGAGCTTATTGGAACTCTGGGAGTTGAGCAGGTCAGCGTCACTGTGGATACCAACCAGAACCTGATCTGGGTGCAGGGCACCGCCCAGGTTTTGAAAAAAGTGCGGGAGCTGATTTACGCGGTAGACACCGAGGACAGCCGGCTTTCTCTGGAATATAAAACCCTCACGCTGACCCAGATACCCACTGACCAAGCGGTGGAATTGCTTAAGGGCGTCGGCATTGAACTAAAACGTTTCGTGCAGCTTGATAACAGGCTTTTGGTGTTTGACAGCGAGCTTTTCTCCCGCTGGGATAAAATTGAGACGCTGGTCAAGGAACTGGATATAACGGCAGCAAGCAAGCGAAAGGTGTTTGTTTACCAGTTTAAGAATATTACTGCCGGTTATGCGGCGGAGAGATTGACATCGTTTAACTTCGGTGACGAGGTTAAAACGATAACCTATAACTACGAAAAATTCGGCAAGGAGTTGCTGGTCATTTGCCCCTCACATTTGGTGACTCCGGTGCGCAGTGCGCTGGTCAGCCTGGACACTACGCGCCAGAAAACCAGGGTACCCGTGCTAACGGCAACCGGTGAGAGAGCGCGCCAGAGTCTGTACGCCAAACGAAACCTGCTGAGTGAACTGTCCGGCATTTCACTGGCTAACTTTCATGTTTCCAATAACCTGTCGGGCGATAACGATAACCCGGAATATGTGCTGTGGGTTGAGGAGACGCCAGATAATGTGCAGCTGGTGAAGGACTTGATTGGGGAGATGGATTGTGGGTCAAGTAGCGGGGAAGGCGAGACTGGTGGAGATTAGGGGACGAAATTGATTAGTGGAATAATTTGTTGAAAAAATAATGCGGATTGTGTCTAAAATGTGGTTTGACAGGTATAACATGGTTATACAATTAGACAATTAAGTTTGAATGCATAAGCTTTTTGTGTTGGGGATTTTGGAATTTTGTACGTGGGGAGGTGAAAAGAATGTTTAGAAAAATTAGCTATGCGCTGAAGAACCGGAAAGGCTTTACTTTGGTGGAACTGATGGTGGTTGTGGTTATTATTGGTATTTTGGCGGCGATTGCAGTGCCGGTTTATAGTAATGTACAGGATACTGCAAATAGAAATGCAGTAGAAGCTAATTTAAGAATAATTGATGGTGCAATTATGATGCATCAAGTTGATAATCTAGGAACAGCACCAACAACAACGAACTTAGTTGGTAATTATATACAATCGTGGCCTACGGGACCGACTGGAGTAACAAGCTATACTATAGTGGGAGATGGCTCATCAGCAACACCTTATAGAGGAGCTGTTACTATTCCTGCAAATACATTTGGGACGCATGTAATACAAACTGCAGCATCTCTACCAATTACTTGGTAGAATTAGAACATAGGGTGCCAAGCAACCAACTTATTAACTTATTGTTGAGAATAGAAACATCTTCTGTTAAAATATTCAGGATATGTCAATTTGTGGGTAGAAAACCACAAGTAGAATATTCAGGAACTTTATACCATGTGATACAGCATGGGAACAATAGGGAGTTCATATTTGAGAAAACTGCAGATAAGATGTTTCTGCTAAAGGAAATTAAAGGAAGAAAAACGAACACAGGGTTAAAGCTTTACGGTTATGTAATTATGAATAATCATTACCATCTAGTTTTGCAGGTTGGAGATGACCCTTTAAGCAAGCTGATGCACCTAATCAACAGTAGCTATGGCCGCTATTACAACCGCGAACATAATCGTACAGTGTGTTCGGGTAGTTTTTAGGCTTGGCTTGCGCCATTCCCAGAAACTACCAAAAAAGGACAGTCCCTCACTAAATCAACACATTAATATACTGAAGCGCTTAGGACAAATAGACCTCCTGCCCGGTGTGAACCAAGCAGGAGATATTTTTTACATAATGTTCATTATCGGAGCTAAGCATCATTATGCAATTAAAAAATAATGTTGGCATTTAAACACAATAGTTATAACTGTGGCTTGTGGAAGGTTTTATAATTGTATGGTACATTAATGTTTAAATTTTTATGAGGAACATATTTAAAGTCCCCCGGGTTTCTGGTATATAAAGGAATTCTATAATATATAGCTGTAGCAGCTATATAACAATTCTCAATATGATACTCGCGATTACCATCTAGTTTTGCAGGTTGTAGTAGATGACCCTTTAAGCAAGCTGATGCACCTAATCAACAGTAGCTATGGCCGCTATTACAACCGCGAACATAATCGTACAGGGCATGTATATGATGGCCGCTACGATAAGTTTATAAATTTGGTGCATGGTATCTTAATAATTAGTTAGTTCATTTCGTTTCGTTTGACGAGGGCGGCTTATCGCTAATCCTGGTTCGCCCAGTTATGGCAGCAACTATAACATACTGCATTTTGTCTGTCTTTTTACTTTCCAATCTAATGCACCCACCCATGACCGGTTTGCCCTTAGCGGAAAAATTAATTCTATTGTATGTAAAATTGGAAAAAGCTAAATCTACCCCGTCTGGTAATTGTATCATCATGGCATTACCATTGTCTGACGGAGCAACAATTTTATATTTATCTTTATCACAATATAGCAAGATATAGTAATCATCACAATCCTTAACTAAAGCTTCTTGAGATACTGACCGGATATACTGCTGCAACTTTAGGCATTCGGTATGCAGTTGATAATTTGCCAGGCAGTTATCCATGGACGGGACAGCTATGGCCATGATAATGCCCATAATCAGTATAATAATGATTAGCTCGATTAATGAGAATCCCTGTTTCATATCAAAGTATTCCTTTGAATCCACATTATAAAAACCATTCCTAATTACAGGTAATTTCCACCATAAATAATTGAAAACCTTCTAAACTAAAGATTTTAAGGAAAAATTTTTTATTGAAACCGCTAATTTCTTTCCATGAGCTATTTTAACAGGTATAATAAAAATACAATATAAATGTTTAATTTGAAGGGTGATTTCATATTCAAAAGCAACTGACGGGCTAGAGGGATTATCATTCCTCTAAAACTTGGTTTACTATAAATATTTATAGAGTTTATTTTTACTTTTACCTCAAAGGATGTTGACAATGCTTAAAAACAATAAAGGCATGGGTATTGTCGAGGCGTTAGTTGCAATTTTTATAATATCAGTTGCCCTGCTTGCGACATTAGAAGCTTCCCGCCAAGCTGTTGTTATGTCTATATCAACCAGAAATTATAATACCGCTACATACCTGGCTCAACAGGTGTTGGAGGAGTTAAAGAAAAACGATGGTATAGCAGCTTTTGGTGATTTCGATTCAACCACAAGAATTGAAAGCCCGCAAATAATCAACGGCGTAGAGTATACCATCTCACAAGGCGATCCGGTTAATTTAGGCGAAGGTACGATTATAGTTTTAGTTACGGTATCATGGACAGAAGGAACACATACCAGATCACCGCAATTTACCGCCTATTACTATATGGAGTAGTTAAGATGAATAACAAAGGATACACGTTAATTGACTTAATAATAGGCTTGGCCATAATGCTAATAGCTATACCAATAGCCTACAATATTTATATGCTCATACATAAAATGGACAATTTTTCGTACACACAAACATTTAACGCACAAGATACTAAGTTGATATTAAATTATATAACCGAGGAAATCAGTGACGCAAAAGCGGTTATTGTTTCAGAAAACCAATTACAGTACACAGACAAAAACTACAACAGTAAATTAATATCATACAATAGCACAGTAAAGGCAGTCGAAGTATATAAAGACGGAACACTTTTCTTAACTTTAGGCCCGGATAATATTTCTTCGATAAGCTTCCAAGATATTACGCCGGAAGGCATAAGTAAAGTAGAAGTTAAAATTACTATTATATTTGTAAGTGGCGACAGCATAACAACCATGGTAATGACAAAGAATCCTATGTCTTAAAGTGAGGTAATCATAATGGATAAAAAAGGAAACATGGTAATTATTGCATTATGCATAACGCTGATTACCGGTATAATGATAGCTGCATTTTACCCATTAGTGACAAATGGACTAAACCAAAGTGTTGGCAATAGAGATGATGTTGCTGCTCAATATGCTGCCGAAGCTGGGGCTAAAAGGGCAGTTGCTATGTTTTATCAAAGCAGCCAGGATTGGAGTTGGCTGGATACAGACGAAAGTACCCCGACCTGGCACATGCTAAATGACAATGAAAACGAGAGGTATCACGTTAAAGTATCCTTGAGTAAGGACGGTGATCTTATTGCGCTAGATGCGCCAGCAGTTGCCAATGTGTATTATGTCACATCCACCGGGGAAGTTAACGATGCTACGAAAATGGTATCGGCAAAGGTTACGGTGGAAAGTGGAGATGATGAGGGTAGTGGAAGTAGTAGTTTTGATTCAAGCGATCCCAATTCTTTAGAATATTATGTTATTTATTCAAAAACCGGGATAACTATCGATGGAGCCAGTTGTATAAACGGTATAGTAGCGGCAAAACCGGAAGACTCAATAAACACACATGGTAGAATAAATGGAAATAATGAATTTATTGAGGGTGTGGACTTAAATTTTCCCTCTTTTGATAGTTTATTATCGAATACTGATCAGCCAGGTGAGACGTTAGTTAATATTGACCATAGTTCAAGTTTATACCAATCAATAAATAGTAAATATATTATATCTTCAGATATCAGTAATGAAAACTATATATTTACAACTGAAGATGATGTATATATACAACAAAATGTAAGCCTTAGTAATGCAACAATTAACTCTAAGGGTAACATAATAATTGACAATAATGTAAGCCTTAATAATATAACTCTTATTTCTGATGCAGATATTGATATGGGTGGACAAAATATAAACCCGAATAATTGTATTATTTTTGCTAGAGGAATTATAACTACAAGAAATAGTGGAGGGCAAAATTTTAACGGATGTCTGGTTGTTTCCAATAGTGATATTACAAATCATGCTAGCTTTGGAACAAGTGTTATTATTTGTTACGGAGAATTTACCTCAATAGGCGGGGAAAACTTTAATAGTGGTGCGGTATGGGTAGTAGGTCAAGCTACATTTAAGGGGAGAGGCAATTATACCTATAGTAGCACGGTTGTAGATGGATTCTTCCCAGGCACAGATGAACAGGAGGATAATAACAATATAACCGTGTCAACATGGGAAAGTGTTTAGCAATGCAAACAAAGGCCCGACTAATGCCGGGTATTTATTTTGCACGGGGGCCTTCCCTCATCTCTTACAAAGCATGAATGATGCTCTTTAAAAACATTCCTTTCGTTATAGCAATTCTTCAGGACACACTAAGCTTAAATAATCCTCACCATTATAAAGTGGGGATTAAATATGCTTATTTGTATACCCGACAAACAATGGTGAAACTGTCCGACCAGGGGAGTAATCCATCTAAGTTGCTCTGGTTCTTAGTATCTAGGGGTCGGGAAGCTTCTCGAAGAGATAGCTAAGATACATAAGGGATTTTGCTCATTCTTAATAGATGTTTCAATGATGCTGTAGATAACCCTACCTAACCCCAACCTCCACCAAATACACCTCAAGCCCATCATTACGTTCCTGCGTAGTACCCAGCCTCTCTTCCCACCAACCGGTCACGATATACCCCTTATCCAGATTCGGCACAATGGAAAACCCCTGGTCAAGTTTATCATTAGCCCAAGTTTTTTCCCAAAGTTTTTTCCCACTGGCATCGGTTTTCACCAAGTATAAACATAATTCCCCACTGTCAAAGGAATTTGACCAGCCCGTCACCAAAAAACCACCGTCATTGGTTTGCTGAACAGTTTTGCCAATTTCCAAATCAGCGTCGCCAAAAGTTTTTTCCCAGATCTTTTTCCCGGCATAGTTTGTTTTGATAAGGTAGATGTCATTATTCCCGGCACCAAAAGAAGCTGTCTGCCCGGCCACTATGTACCCGCCGTCGTTGATCTGTTCCACGGAGGCAGCCGTATCCCAGTCCACACCGCCGAAGGTTTGAGCCCAAACTTGATTACCCAGGGTGTCCGTTTTGACCAGGAATGCGTCATAACCGCCGGCCCCGAAGGAATATGTCTGCCCGGCCACAATATATCCGCCGTCACTGGTTTGCCGGACGGTAGTGGCAAAATCGGTTTCCTTGCCGCCGAAAGTTCTTTCCCACTCTTTTTTACCCGCGGTATTGGTTTTTATAAGGTATACATCGGTGTCACCGCCGCCTGATGAAGAGGTCGCGCCGGCGATAATAAAGCCTCCGTCCGCAGTTTGCAGCACACAGACTCCGGTATCTTCACCGGTTCCGCCGAATTCTCTGTTCCACTCTTCGCGGCCCGCTGCGTCTGTTTTAACAAGGTAAACATTGTTGTCTCCCGACCCGAAAACGGGCTGTGTGGTACCGGCAATTATGTATCCCCCGTCGCCGGTCTGCCGTACGGAATAACCCCGATCGTTTTTAACGCCGCCATATGTGTTTTTCCACTTGAAATGCCCTTTTGCATCAAGCTTTACCAGGTAGGCATCGTAACCACCATTACCGTGCATATAGTATGATTGGGATTCTCCGGCAATTATATAGCCGCCGTCATTTGTCGGTTGGGCGAAAAACCCCCGGTCATTTTGTTTATCACCTGCTATACTTTCAACATCAACTACTAATTTAGGAACAGCCCAAGCGTTGTAAATATAAGGCATGCCCCAAAACATTATTGCAAGTATGAATGTCGTAATGAATTTGGTTTTAAAAATTGGTGACAACTGTCAAACCCCTTTCATTGAGAAAAACCAAATATCTAAAGTATAGGATTTTGTTATTTTAGATGACTTCATTATAACATGGAATTATATGCTTGCTAAGGGAACTATATAAGAACTTGCACAGGGTGTCATGAAATATCCTTGCATGTTATCATCTTGGACTATGGTGTTATCTATACTATAATTTGATTAAATGTAAATTGTAAAAAAATCAAGAAGGATGACTATAATTAATGCACATCAATGATTTACTTGAACAAGCAGTTGTCCGGCGTGCCTCCGACTTGCATATTATGGCGGGGGTTGCGCCTCTGCTAAGGATAAATGGTGAGCTGACTGCATTAAATTTTCCACCGTTTACGGCGGGTGATACTCTGGAATTAGCCAGGCAAATACTAAACCCGGAAAAACTAAAAATGCTGGAGCAGCTTGGTGAAGTTGACTTGTCCACTGAATGCCGGGGTCTGGGTTATTTTAGGGTAAATGTTTATTACCAGCGGGGCACCGTGGGTATTGCCTGCCGGGTGGTCAGTACCCGGATTCCTACTATTGATGAACTAAATTTACCCGGCTCTATTAAAGCTCTGGCTAGGCGTACCCGTGGTTTGGTCATTATCACAGGACCGACGGGCAGCGGTAAGTCAACGACGCTGGCTGCGATGATTAATCTTATTAATGATGAAAAACTATACCATATAATTACGCTGGAAGATCCTATTGAATACAGGCATATTAATAAAAAGAGCATTATCAGCCAAAGGGAAATCGGCAGAGACAGCAAATCTTTCCCCAGTGCGCTGCGAGCGGCGTTGCGGCAAGATCCCGATGTAATACTGGTGGGCGAGATGCGGGACTTGGAAACTATTTCTATTGCTATAACTGCCGCTGAAACGGGCCATCTAGTGCTGGCCACCTTGCATACTATGGATGCTCCCCAGACGGTGGAAAGGATCATTGATGTGTTCCCCTCCAATCAGCAGCAGCAGATAAGGGTGCAGTTGGCCAATACACTGGTAGGAGTGGTTTCCCAGCGCCTTTTGCCAAGTAAAGACGGGCGGGGACGGATACCGGCCGTGGAGGTGCTGGTATGCACCCCGGCGGTGCGTAATTTGATCCGGGAGAAAAAGATACATCAGATTTACTCTTACATGCAAACCGGCGGCAAGTACGGCATGCAGACAATGGACAATCATCTATTGGAACTGCACGGCAGGGGTCAGGTCAGCGCTAGGGATGTTATGGAGCATGCATCGGATTTGGAGGCTATGTCGCGTTATTTAAATAATCAGTAAAGTTAAAGCTGTTCGTCAGCAATTACATTGTTAACGATTCCAACGTATTACAGGTAGATATTTAAATCGTTTTATGATAAAATTTAGCTAAAAATGGGCTTAATTAGAAATAAAATTAACGATATGCGGTAAATATGTCATATATTGATATATCGGGAGGTGTGTAAATGGGATTGACCCAAACCTTAAAGAATAATGTTGATGAGATTGCACATGAAACAGCAACGGTTTTAAAGAATTTAGATATTCCTTTAATTAATGAGCTTGAATATTCTGTCTTGACGCAACAAATGCGCGAAATGATTAACCAATTAGTAATAGCAATTAAATCGGGTGTAGATGAAGACTTTATCAATTTTCTTTACAATTTAAGCTGGCATAAAGTCGGCGAAAGCTACAGCATTAATGATATTCAAAAAATAATTACAATATTAAAGGATAAGTTAATTAACGTAATTGAAAATGAATATTATGATCAACCGGACAAGATTATCAAGTACTTAAAAATAATAACCAAAATTATCAGCGAGTCCAGGATTAGCATGGCCAAAGTTTACATGAAGATACGGGAGAATACAATCATACAGCAGCAGCAAGCTCTAAACGAGTTGTCAACCCCAATAATACCGCTTTTTGATAAAATTGTGGTGGTACCACTGGTTGGTACTATTGATACTTTTCGGGCAAAACAAACTATAGAGCGGTTACTAAATGCTATAGTCTCTGAGCGTGCGGAAATTGTAATCATTGATGTCACCGGGGTACCTATTATTGATACGGCAGTTGCCCAAAACCTTCTTAATGCCGCCAAGGCATCCAGGTTGTTGGGGAGCACATGTATTTTGGTAGGGATAAGCCCTGATATGGCTCAAACCATAATTAAACTAGATGTGAACCTATTTAGTGATATCATAACCAATACCAACTTGAAAAAAGGTCTGGAAACAGCACTAAATATGATTGGCCTGGAAATAACATCCAGGTAAAAGGGGTAGGTGAATATAAAAATGGAAATTCCTATTTTAAAAATAGACAACTGCTTAGTCGTATCCATCCAGGGCAGCTTAACCGACACTGCGGCCCTTGAGCTTCAAGAAAACCTAGCCCGGGATATATCACAACAAGAACCCGTGGGAGTATTGGTTGACCTGACGGCGGTGGAAATTGTAGATAGCTTTGTAGCTAAAGTATTAAGCGATATTTCTTCCATGTCCAAGCTAATGGGGGTTAATGTGGTAGTAACCGGAATTCAACCGGGTGTGGCGATTACTTTAATAGAATTGGGCTTAACCTTGGATAGTATTCGTACAGCACTGAATTTACAAAAAGGTATAGACTTTCTCCGTGCCTCGTATAAGTGAGGAGTGTAAAATATGGAAAGTATGCAAGAAATAAATGTGCATCTTAAAAATGAATTTGATATCGTCGCAGCCAGGCAGGCGGCGCGAAATCTTTCCAAATTAATGGGCTTTGGGTTGGTGGACCAAACCAGGATCACCACGGCTATATCTGAATTGGCCCGCAATATTGTTCTTTATGCAGGAGAAGGCTCTATATACCTCCGGTCAGTTCATGACGGTTGCCAGAACGGTATCGAAATATTGGCTTCGGATGATGGCCCCGGCATTGCTGATATTAAACTAGCCATGCAAGACGGTTATACTACTTCACGCGGTCTGGGTACCGGGCTTCCCGGCACTAAAAGATTAATGGATGAATTTAGTATTCGGTCTAGTTTGGGTGAAGGAACACAGGTGGTTGTGCGTAAATGGTTAAGGTAGATTACGGGGTGGTTTCGTTGCCCAAGCATCAGGGTAACTTGAACGGTGACGCTTATCTGACCTTTTTCGAGAGGGACTATGCCTTTTTTGCCGTTATCGACGGTCTGGGCAGTGGTGCAGATGCCTACCGGGCCGGTGAAAAAGTAATTGGCTTTTTAAAAGAACATACCCATTTGAATGTGAAAGATTTGTTGTTAAGTTGTCATCTTAAGATTAAAGGTGAACGCGGTGCTGCGGCAAGTGTATTGCGGTTAAACCTGGTTTCAGGTGCCTTTGAATATATTGGAATTGGCAATGTCGAAGGTTATATATGGGGAGACAGACCCATGAGTTTAGTAAATAATAACGGTACACTAGGCCGTACAATACCATATTCACCTTATGTGAATAAAGGTACGGTCCAAAGTGGCGATTATATTTTTATTTTTTCTGATGGAGTATCACGTGATTTTATCAATGAAAATGCTCTTTTAGACCGGGAACCTTGGGAAATGGCCCGAGAAATTGAAAAAGAGCATAAGAAAAATGACGACAGAACAATAATGGTTATTAAGATAGAGTGACTATTTATTAAAGGGGGCGACCTTTTGTCAAAAGACTTTGTAGAGCGATATATTAAGATTTTAAAAGATTTTTTAGAAGATGAGAGCGAGTCTTGTTTATATAAGGCCTCTCTATTAAGTAAAGAGTTGGTTAATAGTGGAATAAGGCCCGAGGAAGTTGTAGAAATGCATCTAAAATCTTTTAAAGAAGTGCTTAAACCTTATTCCTTTAATGAATGGGTACAAAAGATCTATAAATCATTTAGCTTATTAATTGAAATCATGACCTTTTACGGTAATGCCTATAAAGAATATCTAGATCTAAAAGATAATTTGCTGCAGGCTATGTCTATGCAAGTAGCTTACAAGAGACTTCAGGTTTACGTAGATGAAATTGAATTTATAACCAAAAGATTGGCTTCAATAAACGAAGAACTTGATACAAAAGTAATGGAACTGGGAACGTTACATAAAATCAGTAAGGTTATTAACTCCGATCTGAACTTTAATAATTTATTGGATCAAATTTTGGTCTGTGTCAAAGAAATTATCGATTATGAAGATTGTTATATCTTTTTGATGGATGATCAAACAGGCAATTTAGCATTAATAAAACACTATGAAAGTACTATCGGTCAGGGTGAAGCTAAGAGTAGTATTCTGCAGCAAGTAAATCAAGAGGTAATGAACAAAAAGGAACACCAGGTGGTTGACTTAGAAACCCGGACTTGGGAACAAAATTTTGCCGGTAGCGGTATACTATTGGCCATTCCCATGCTGGTGGAGAACAAAATTTTGGGTATTTTAAATTTAATTATCGATCAAAAAAAAGAAATGATTGACGAGTTGCTCAAAATGCTCTCTATAGTAGTTTCTCACGTGGCTATAGCCGTTAAGAATGCCACCGATTATGAATATGTCAAAAAAACTGCAATTACCGACGGTTTAACCGGCGTCTTCAATCACAATTATTTCTATGAACGTTTTAAGAGAGAACTTGATTGGTCTAAACATCATCAGTTGCCCCTTTCCTTGCTTATGATCGATATAGATAATTTTAAAAAATATAATGACACTTACGGGCACGTTGCCGGAGATAAAATGCTGAAAGTTATTGCCGATATATTAAGGTTTTGCACTAGGGACGAAGATATCATAGCCCGCTATGGTGGAGAAGAATTCGCAGTTTTGTTGACGGGAGTTGCTAAAAAAGTTGCCTGTAAAATAGCCGAGCGTATCAGAGAGTCAATTGATTTGGGAAGTAATTTTAATACAAATGAAGTCTGTGGACAGGTAACTGTTAGCATTGGAGTATCCAGTTTTCCCGAAGATGCTAAAACTGTTGGTGAATTGGTAAACATTGCGGATAAAGCGTTATATATAAGTAAAGAGAAAGGTAAAAATTTGGTTTCATTCATAGATGTTTAAATAGTGGTTTCTGTAAAAGGCGAACCTGTATTCTTAATAGGTTTTTTCGTTATGGATGGAGTGTTATATATAACAATGAATAATATATATAAGAAAAGTTTTATGGACTGTATATCTTTAAATGAAATATTGCGTATTTTAAAAGAAACGGGCGAAGTTAAAAATGTTTATAAAGCTACGATAGATGTAATGCTTAGTGCCAGTAATATTAAAACCGGCCTGGGTTTTTATTATTTTAACGATGATTATCATCTAGTTGCCTGGGATAATGTTTCTGAAAGTATTGTAGAAAAGGTCGGTAGATTAAATATAACAAACCTGCTTCCTGCAAAATTCAACTATCCTATGTTACTGAATTATGGAACTGAAATGTCATTTCGCGCCAGCCTCTCTGTAATTTTTGAAAAAGAAATTGAAGAGTGCATTATTGTTCCACTGACAAACGGTCAAAACGCATACGGGATCATAATATTGATCGATTTTGATAAACAAAATATTACTCCCGTGTTGGAAAATGCTTTGTTTTATTGTGGTGTCGTTGCCGGGGTGGCGCTGTTTGAAAAAAAATACGGACAGATCAATGTTTTTAAAGCAAGAATACATCTGCTGGTGAATTATTTACACTTTACTGCCAATAGCATTGACCGGCCCGGGGATTTAAATACAATTATGAAATCTATAATAGAAATTATTTATTATATCCTTGATGCCCAATCCTCCGTATTATCTATACCGCAAAAGAACGGCTATATTATTTATCAAATACTCCGGGGAGAAATAAATACCTATCAAGTTAATGTAGAAAATTATTCTGAAATAATAACTTTTTTACAAACCGATTTGAATTTTGCCGGTGAGCTATTGTCAATGGAGATGTCTTTGCCTACCGGTTTTGCAATACTGGGTATACAAAAACAGCAAAACTTGTCAAATAATGAATTGACAGCATTGAAATTTATTCTTTCAGAAGTTAGGTATTTATTTGATTGTTTCAATCCCTATGCTGCCGGCATACAAACAATGAACCGGTATCAGGAATTTATGTCCAAAGCCAATAAAATCAACACTATTGTCGATAAGGAAATACTTGCTTACAATGTGGCGCAGCAAGCTCGGAAGGTAGTAAATGCAGATAAATCGTTAATTATTATTAACGAAAAATCAACCGGAAAATGTACTATCTTGGGACACTGCGGCTTTGACGATCAAGAACTTCTTTTTTTTCAAAGAATCACAGACCGGGACTATTTTTTCGGTAACCAACCGCGAAATATAAACATGCCGGATGCTGTCTTTGGGCTGACCGGTGATTTTAAAGATATACTTACTGTATTAGAAATAAATTGTGTTTTAATTGTACCCATAAAATACTTGGATACAATTGAAGGATCTATAATTTTGTTAGATAAATCCAAGGAGTATCAGCCTTATTTTAATATAGAAGATGAAGAGATAATAGTAAATTTATCAAGCTATTTTGCTTTATTGCTGGGCAACTCTCTCATGCGAACTGAAATGAAAAAAAGAATGGTGGAATTGGTTACAATAAACATGGTGGCTAAAACTATCTATTCAAAGCTTTATATGTCGGAATTGCTACCAATTTTGGTTAATATTGTAGCCAAAGCGCTCAGAGCAAGAAAGTGTTGGGTTGTTATGGAGGATGAATCAAAAACGTCATTATCTATTAAATCCTCATGGGGTTTGGAACCGGTTGACCAAAGACACGCGTTGTTAAAATATTACGAAGGAATTGCCGGTTATGTTTTTCAAACTAAGGAACCGTTTCTCACCTCGAACGTAGAAGATGACGAACGGCTTGGGCCACTGGATCGCAGGTTGTACAAGAAGGGTTCTTATATTGCGGCGGCCATATTTTTGCAAAATAAAGTTAAAGGTGTTATTCATGTTGCCGATAAAGTAATGGGTGGAAGCTTTACGCAAGAAGATATGAAATGGTTAATCAATCTTACTAATCATGTAGCGGTGGGTATGCAAAATGCTTCACTTTACGAAAGTATTAAGGTTATAAACAATGGGATACTTAAGACTCTTAACAAAATAATTGAATTAAAGGATCCTTATACCGGTGGGCATTCTGAAAGAGTTGCTTTTTTTGCATTGCTTATTGGTGAAAAAATGGGACTATCGAAGACAGAATTGGATATCTTGCGCTATGGCGGTTGGCTGCATGATATTGGTAAAATCGGTGTTCCGGAAGCGATATTAAGCAAGCCGGGTAATCTAACCAAGGATGAGTATAATATTATACGCAAACATCCTGTCATTGGCAATGAAATTTTAAAATCAATTAACCAGTTGGATGTTGTTCTGCCCATAGTTATGCATCATCATGAATGGTATAACGGTAACGGATATCCGGACGGCCTTAAGGGAGATCAAATACCTGTAAGTGCCCGTATTTTGCACATAGCTGACGCTGTCGACGCTATGACCAGTAACCGCGCCTATCGAAAAGCGTTGGATTTATCATGTGTGATTGAACAGTTAAAAATTTTCAGAGGTATCCAATTCGACCCCGATATAGTGGAAGTAGTGTTGGATACGATGTTGTTTGATATTTTTTTTGAGATAAAATCTTATTAATAGATATGCTTATGTTATTGTCCCTTCTAAATAGGAGCTGCTGATCGGAACAAAAACCTAACAAAATCATGGATTTAGGCGAATATCTGTCGAAATAAGATGCATGGAAAATGCGGTAAAGATTGCAAAAAACGTGCACCTGGAGGCAAAAACATGTTCCGTAAAGTGGAAAACCAATATTATCTTGAAGAATTTATACTGCTTTCTGTGACACTTATTCCGGCATAATCTGACTTTTGGGAGACCGTCATTTTGGTGTTTTGGTTGAAATAGAATTGTTCAGCAAGTCCTAAATAAAGGATGGGGAGAGTAGGTAAATGAAAGACACGAAAGGTATAGAAGAGATACTAAACTCAATTTGTGACTCGATTATTAAAATTGGGCTTGTAATTTTTTTACACCAGAATCAGGGAGCTTTGGATACTGCGGAAGGTTTGTCCCGCTGGCTGGGAAAAACAGAAAAAGAAGTGAAACATGCTTTAGATGAGTTGGTTAATGTAGGTATAGTAGAAATATTCGGAGAAGGTCCATCGGCAATTTACTCATACACCCAGGACGAATGTATATTGCAAGTGATTGAACAATTTATTAACGGATTATCTCGGGAAAACGGTCCGTTAAACAAAGCTATGAGTCTTTTGGGAGGTGGAAAATAAATGCATCAGATTTTAACGGGTATTAACGGATTGGACGTCATTCTTTGCGGGGGGCTTATACCGGCCAGCGCGATGTTAATCGAAGGCCCTCCGGGGTGTGGCAAAACAACACTGGGGGTTCAGTTTATTGTTAACGGTATTCAGCAAGGCGAGCCGGGCCTTGTCATTACATTTGAACAGTTCGCCGATCAGTTATACAAAGATGCCTATAATTACGGTTGGGATCTTAAAGATATGGAAAGAAAAAAAATGCTGCGTATAATCTGCACTTCCCCGTCCACAATCAAGGATCATTTACTACAGTCGGAAGGCATAATACATAACTTGATTAACCGAATGGGAGTAAAAAGGGTGCTTATTGACAGTATATCACATTTTAGCCGGATAACCGAAAAAGAAGGACCTTTAAGGGAGCTTCTTTTTAGCCTAATAAATGCACTTAAGCAGAAAAATATTACTGTTACCCTGACTAAAGAAATGGGCCTTAAAGAAGAACCGTCTTTTGAAGAGTATGTTGTAGATAGCATAATTAATTTATCTTACGAGCATTTTGGTGAATCCAGGACGAGAACTATAGAGGTAATCAAAACAAGAGGACATGATCATATATCGGGGAAACACTATATAAAGTTTAATACAGATGGTATAACAATTTATCCCCGTCAGTTTATTATTGAAGTAGACAACCCTACTCCTTTTGCAGATTACATACCCAGTGGCATTTCCGGTTTAGACAGGATGGTCGGAGGTGGGATTACACCAGGTACCAGTATATTACTTAGTGGCCCGGCAGGTACTGGTAAGACTACCCTGGCAATGCAAAGCATGTATAACTCCATGGTTAAAAACGGAAATAAGGCCGTTCTTTTTCTCACCGGGGAGTCGCCGGATAGTGTGCTTCGCTTAGCCAGCGGGTATGGCTGGGACATGCAGGACTTGCAGGACAAGGGATTATTTAAGCTGGTTTATCATGATTTTACAAAGTTAAATTTGGAAGAACATATCAGAGAGATTGACCTCGTACTTCGTGAGCTGAAACCGGCAGTTGTATCGGTTGATTCTCTACCGCCTATGTTACACAACTTAAATGATAACTCAAAATTAATAACTGAAAAAATATATCAATTAAATAATTTGTTTAAAGCGCACCGTTGTGTTTCATTTTTAATCGTACGTACCCTTCTGGGAACCGACCAGATAAGCAGTTACGGTGAGGAAGAGGCTTTGTGTGATGGTATAGTAATTCTAAATTCTAAAAAATATGGCCATACACGTAGAAGAAGTATTGAAGTTTATAAATTGCGCAACCAAAAACATGTAACCGGGGAATGCGGTATGGATATAACGGATAACGGAATTAGAGTGTTTTACGTAGGAAAAGGGGGCAAAAAATAGTGCAGGAGCTTGAAGTAGTAAGATTTGGTTTGTTGGACGGTATTGTAAAGAATAGCCTTCCTTATCGTACTACCTGGCAATTACGAGGCGAATCAGGAACCGGTAAAAGCACTTTTGCCTTCCAATTTACGATGGGTGGTCTTAGAAGGGGTGAATCCGTCATTTATTTGGCATGTGATACTCCGGTAAGAAATTTAAGAAATGATTTTACTTCTTTTGGATTTGTTATCAGCCAGTATGAGGAAGCCGGGCAATTAAAATTTGTCGAGTCATATGAGTCGGAAGAGTCTGGAGTGGATTTTATAAAGGATGCCTCCGATGTGCAAGAATTTATTTATGTTCTTGCACAACTAATTGATCAAATGGCCAAACCTTGTCGAGTAATCATTGATTCCATGACTGCTGTAGCGGTAAACTACTCAACACAAGATCTTGTGGCCATGGTGCATGAAAAAAACCGGCTTTTAAGAAAAGAAGGCGTGGTAATGCTGGATCTTTATTTAAAGGGTACCCTGGAAGAAACCGGCATGTATGGCCTGGCAAATGCTTACGATGTTTGTATTGACCTGTATTACCCGGAGGAAAAGGGCGGTGTACCCCAACGGAACATGAGAGTTCATAAAATAAGGTCAACCGATTTCGACCCAAGGCCTTTTCCCTTTTCTATTAGAACGGGACAGGGTTTAGTGGTGGACAAAAAATTTTATTCCAGGTAAAAGGGGTGCTATATATGTCAGACTGTACGTCCCGTGGAGATAATGATAACTTACGGAAACAACTGTCATTATATAAAGAAGTTTTAAGTTCGTGGCTTTATTCACTGGAAAAATTAAGCGAACAATTAGTTGAAGACTACGGTTTAATGGAATTGACTGCCAATATAAACATGGAATATATCTTATCCCGATGGGGTTTAAAGTGGCGTTTGTTTGATTGTGCCATTGATGCGTGTGAATGGTACATTCGAAACCATCAAGTGGTTGAGTTTATTGGCTCAGATGCCATTAAGCTTTCCGGTAAAGAAGAGGGAATAATTGAAGTTGAAATTTCCGAGAATTGTCCTTTTGGTCCTGAACGTGATACGTCGGTATGCAAACAGGCTCTAATGCTCATTTCCATCATAAAACGCTGTACCGGCTTGGATTATGAATATAGTTTACAAAAGGTCAGCGAAAAAGAAGGTTGCCGGTTTTTGCTTAAGCCCAGCAGTAACAGAGTTAATAAGAGCATATTTACTAAAAAACAAGTAATCAATTTGTTACAAACTTTTACAGACGAAGCTGAGGCATCTATGCCGGGATTAATAGAACGGACGGGTAAGAATTTTGCCGAGAAAATTACAGGCGATCTTGCTGAGAGTCTGGCTGAATTTAATCGCACCGGGCTGGGTAATTTAACTCTTGAAAAATTGGATCTAACAAATAATAAGGCGTTCTTTTCCGGAGAAGGCTTGCTTCAGGGTAGCGCAAGGAAAATGGATGAGGCAGTGGATAGTTTCACCAAGGGTTTCTTATCGGGACTGGTGGGCAGGTTGGCGGGAGTTGATGCCATTTGCGAAGAAATGACCTGTATTGCCAAGGGTGATGATAGATGTACTTTTATTGTTGATACGGCTCGTGAAGCGGAAAGATATCATTTAAGAAAAATAACTCAGGTAACCGGGAAAATAGGCTTTATCCCCTCTTTACATCACCTGCCTCTGCTGGCGGCAAATGATTTGGAATTACTGGATTCAAGAATTATTAATCTTGAATTGGTTAAAAATCATTCATGGACAGAGCTATCGAATTCTTTGCGGCATGGTAAGTTAGACGGAGCCATGGTCATGGCTCCGTTGGCCATGCGACTTCGGGAAGAAGGGGTGCCGATCAAGGTTGTGGCGCTGGGTCACCGGGAAGGAACCGGTTTGGTAATAAAAAATAAGGCAGGTTTAGAAACACCACGGGATTTTTTTGCCAGCGCATCCTTGCTTGCCGTAGCATATAGATATTCTACTGAAAGTATATTGCATTATAAATGGTTGAAAGAATTACAAATGGAAGGCCAAGCATTGCTTAAGATAGTTTCCGTGCCCGCTGATCTTATGCTAAATAACGTGGTTTTTGGTGAGATAGACGGTTTTCTGGGACCGGAGCCTTATGTTACGGAAGCGGCTTTAAAAGGAGAAGGTCAAATATTGGCAAGAAGCGGCGAAATTTGGCCCGGTCACATGTGCTGCGTATTGGTACTAACCATGCAGTTTTTAAATGAGCATCCTGAAGCGGCCGCTCAACTGGTTAACAGTTTGAGTAGAGCGGGAGAGCTTTTACATGCAGACAAGCAATTGGCACCCCGCATATCAAAAAAACATATTGGGTTGCCCCAGGATTTAGTGATTAATATTTTACGGGAAAAAATAATCAGTTACGATAATTTGGAACCGGACCTTGATCAATTTGATCAATATCAGGAAATTATGCTGGAAACAGGACTTCTAAGAGAAAAAATAATTATGGAAGAATTCGTGGACAAGGGTGCCTGGCACCCAACTTATTAACTTACTAATAAATACGACATCAGCCTATAAAAAAATGGATATTACTATGTTTAATCTTCAATAATAGTGGCCGCTATGGTCGCTCCAATTCCTGAGCCGTCTTTGGTAAGTTTTGTTGTAATTAAGTCAAGATTATGTTTGAATATGTTTTTAAGAGTGCTGTTTAACTTATTTGCATAACCGGGCATTAATTCAAACAAAGAACCGTCTATGGCTATAGTGTGTTGTTTCTCAAGGGCCGGGTCGATATGTTTCAATACACCGGTAAATGTTGCATAAGCTGGATTGAACGGGTAATTACTGTGGATGCAATGTTGCGCAGGATTGTTCGCTCTTCTAACAGTGAGCAGGGGATTTGGCAGTTTGTTTTCAGCCATTGCGAGACTTCAGTTAAGTCCGTACTTTCGTCGGCTGCTAATATGACCAGATCCTCGGCTTTTATTTCTTTTGGCGTAAAAAATATTTCCGGCCGGCTGATCCTCAAAGAAAATCTGGAAAAGTGTATAATTTCAGTTTTTGCTCGTTTGCAAGTTAATGTCCATTTTTTATAATTAACTATTTAATATGATATAATCACATTAGGTACGTGTAATTATTTACGGAGGTGGTCGCTTGTTTAAAAAAACCTTATTAAATGTATTACTGTCTTTATTTTTGTGTTTTAGTTTAGTTTTGTCTACCAATGCGGCACAACCAACTGGGAAAGATCTGGTCGTAGCCGGCATTAAAAACTTCGATATGGGTATTGACAAAGGATTTTACGAAAAGTCTCAGGATGTAACCAGTATTAAGATTACTGAGTTTGAAGGGAGTGTTACAAAAGAGTTAAGCCATTTAAAAGGTGCTTCTATTGACCTTTTATCACAACTAGATGCAACTAATAATGTTATTAAAGTAAGCTATACTACGAATATTGAAGGCAACAAACACAACGGCGATATCTACTTAAAAGATGATAAGGTTATCTTAACCAAAGATATCTTTTTTTTATTGAAAGAATTCGGGCTTGATGCATTCAAGGATAACCCTAATTTTTTAAATCAAAGCCCCGAATACCTGTATTTATCTAATGAACAGTTTAAGAGTATTTGGGAACAGATGCTCAGCTATCAAAATCGGCAACTGCCCGACGAATACAAAGATTTACTGCTTTTCCTGGTGGAAGCCATACCGGAGCAGTACTTTAGCCTATCCACCAGCAAGGTTACTTTAGAATTGGACCAAAACGGTTTTGAAGATGTTATATATAATCTATTGGTTAAAATAAAAACTGAGAAAGAAAGAGCAGCCGAAATTGTAGTTAATTTAAACAAATACAATTACGAACAGATGGGAATTAATCCAGAGCAAATAAAACAAGATATTATCACCGGCATTGACAGCATGCCGGTGATATCCCGGGAGCAAATAAAGCTGTTTAGCAGCTTCGTGGAAGTCAATGATTTTATTTATGAGGCCGCTCTTTTACCCGGCGGGCCGAAAAACTTTAATCTTGACCTGGGCTTTAAATCACCCGATGGCTCAGTGGGCGGACAGCTCGCTGTGGTTATAGACAATGTCGGAATTAAAGATAACCTGGAAGGGACTTACAGTATTTCAGGTAACTTTAATGCTCTAAACGGTCCCCAGTTTAATTTTTCATTAAATTGTTTGTATAATTACGGAGTAGAGACCGCTTATGCCGATACTACTGTCAAAGCGACAGCTAAAGATAATACTACCGGGGAATTATTATTAAACTTTGGTGCCACAGCTGATTCCACTACTAAAGTAGATCGAAACTTGGTTGTAAATGCCCCGGAATTAAATACCGCTAACAGTACCGATATAACATATTTAATTCCTGGCCCGGAGCAGGTACAGGAAATGACACCACCCATTGCTGAGGAAATCGGTTTAATAGTAGTGGTAAACGGACATATTATCGAGACTGATGTGAAACCTACAATTAAAGACAACGAACAATCCATAGTGCCGGCCAGAGCTGTATTGGAAGCAATGGGTTGTGAGGTTCAGTGGTATGCTCCCAATGAGGTGCACATCACCGCCGGTGACAAAACAATTTTAGTATTTATCAATGAAAGCAACTATAAGGCAAATGGGCTGGAAAAAACTTTAAGTGTACCGGCCTACCTTGAAACAGATCGCACTATGATTCCGTCCAGCCTTATTAATGAGGAATTAGGGGCTGTAATTGAACTGGTTAACGGGGCAGTAGTTATTACAAAATAACCATAAGCAAAATAACCAACCCGTCGTGATGCTATCTGAAAACGGCGGGTTTGGTCTTTTGCATATTGAAAAATTAATCGACTCGGGCATCGTCAACTATTGCTGCTGCTATAGCTGCTCCAACTCCTGAGCCATTTTTAGTGAGTTTTGTTGTAATTAAGTTGGATTTATCTTTTAATATATTTTTAATGGTGATGCTTAGCATATTTGCATACCCGGGCATTAATTCATAAAGAGAGCCATCTATTGCTATAGTGTGACGTTTTTCAAGATTAGGGTCAATATGTTTTAACATTCCGATGTAAGTTGCTGCGATAAGCTGTATGGAACGTATAATTACAATGGATGCAACGGTGCGCAGGGTTCTTCGCTCTTCTAATAGGGAATGGTGTATTTGACAAGTTGTTTTTAGCCATTGCGCTATATCAGTTAATTCCGGGCTTTTGTCCGCAAGTTGTCGGGCCATAATTTCACACTTTATTTCATTTGGCGTAAAAAATATTTCCGGCCTGCCGTACGTAAACAGTAGTTTTTTATTTATGAAGTCCTGAATGATTATTCTGGTTAATTCACCTATATATTGGCCTCCGACCATTTTTTCCAGGCGCTGTTCTCCGGGTATTTGGCTTTGCCTGTCAAGCTGCAGGTCATAACCAGTGGCCGGAAGCTCACTAAAATTACCCGACTCGATATTGATAATCATAGGTTTGCCTGTCATGGGGTAACCGGGCTCAAGATAACAAGTGTTGTGACCGGTGCCGCATATTGACCCTATATCAGCATACCGGTCACTATATGACGCGGTTAGTAATGTGCCCACTGTGTCGTTGATAATGGCTCTGGGAATAACCTGTATAATATTTTTACGGACCAGTGCCTTTTGCAGCAGCTCTGCAACGTCATGACCTTCTACACCCGAGGTTTGAATTTCTTTGGTCCATTTGATCAATACAGCCTGGTTAACTCCTGTTTGCCGGCTGGGGAAAGAAAAGGTAAAGCCGAGAGGGTAAGTTTGGCCGGGTTCCAGTATGGCATTCATTTGTCCGGCAATAAACTGGAACAAATCGCTGCCGGCAGTCTCCCGGGTAGTCAAGTCGTAGCCTTTGGACCGGTCTTGCAACGGAAACGACAGCCGCCGGAGAGTTCGGTATGCCCCGTTACCTTGGATTTCCACCGTTATTACGCGCACATTGGTGCCGCCGAAATCTACGGCCAGGTAGGTACCTTTTTCTTGTCCGGTAGGCTTGGTTAAAAAGGAAGGCAGCATTTTTAATGAACTGCTTTTTCCTGCAAGACCATCCGTCATGGCTTTTTGAAAACGGCTGGCGATCTCCAGAATTTGAGGTTCGGAAAGTATAAAACCGGCCAATTCATGCATTTTTTTCGCCTCCGTTTTTGTAATTATGTTGATCTTTATCCTGGTTGACTATACATCAGGGCACTGGCAGTGCCTTTACCTCATCCAAAAACCCTGCGACTTTCTCCAGATACAAATCCCCGGCGACTTTGTAAGCTTTAACATGCTTGGCTTCCGGTACCCGCCATAAACGGGCCTGGGGGTAGGCCTTTCGGATTGCCTCGCTGTTGGAAATGGGAATATCTATGCAGATATGCTGCCGTTATTGTTATTTTATCATAAGATTACTCAGGCAATCAATTAAGTAACTGACTGGCACTTATTTTGCAATAGTAACTTAGTGGGCTGCATTGGACTTAACTTGGTCTTAATTATTGTCAAATCCAAGTTCGTATCTTGACAAGCCGGGCTATTAAGTATAAAACGTTTACCATAAGCTGAACAAACAGTCTAGTCGTTTATAGTTTAATTTAGTGAGGGTGAAACGCACTTGACAAATGGACAAATAACCTTTGTTATCGGCGGTGCTCGCAGCGGCAAAAGCAGATATGCCGAGAAGCTGGCCGCGGCGGCGGGCGAGGTTGTGGTTTACGTGGCCACCGCCGGTGTGTACGATGATGAAATGGCCGAGCGGGTTAAGCAGCATCGCATGCGCCGGCCGGTCGGATGGTGTACGGTGGAGGAAACCCATAATCTGACCGGTGTGTTGCTTTCGCTCCCACAGGGAGCGGTTGTGTTGATTGATTGTTTAACGCTCTGGATGTCTAATTTACTGCTTGACAATAACGTTCCCCGGCCGGCAGCGGATATGGTGGAAAAGGAAAAGTATATTATTGACCAGGCCAGGGAAATGGTCCAGGTGGCGCGCGATAGAGAATTGCATTTGCTTATGGTCGGCAATGAGGTGGGCTGCGGCCTGGTGCCCGAGTATGAATTAGGCAGGGTATATCGTGATATTGCCGGACGGGTCAACCAACTGCTGGCCGAACTCTCAGACCGGGTTTTTTATGTGGTGGCGGGCTTGCCACTGGAATTAAAATCACTGGCGGCAGGCAATGCCTCAAAGGAGATATGATCATGCCGGCTAGAACAATTATGGTGCAAGGTACGGCTTCCCATGTTGGAAAAAGTGCTTTAACCGCGGCTTTGTGTCGTATTTTTTACCAGGACGGTTACAGGGTGGCTCCTTTTAAATCACAAAATATGGCTTTAAATTCTTTTGTTACTGCCGATGGTGGAGAAATGGGCCGTGCCCAGGTGGTTCAGGCTGAAGCGGCCGGGATACCGCCCAGTGTGGATATGAATCCCGTGCTGCTAAAGCCTACGGGCAACGCATCCTCTCAGGTGGTAGTGCTGGGCCGGCCGCTGGATAATTATACTGCCTGGAATTATCACCAAGAACTGGCGGGCAAATTGTGGGATGTAGTCACTGCGGCGCTGGAAAGGTTGCGCGGTAAGTTTGATATAGTGGTTATTGAAGGGGCCGGCAGTCCGGCAGAGGTGAACCTGCAGGACACCGACATTGTAAATATGAAGGTGGCCCGTCAGGCTGAGGCACCCGTGCTGTTGGTGGCCGATATAGACCGGGGCGGCGCTCTTGCAGCTGTGGTGGGCACCCTGGAATTACTTCCCCCCGGAGACAGGAAAAGGGTTAAAGGCATTATTATTAATAAATTTCGCGGTGATGTGAGCTTGTTTTTGCCTGCTATTGATTTTTTGGAAGAAAAAACGGGTGTGCCGGTATGTGGTGTAGTACCATATTTTGATGATTTGTACATCCAGGATGAGGATTCGGTGGCTATGGAGAGAAAGAATTACCGGGCAGGTAGCGGTGCCGGCAAGGTGGAAATTGCTGTGTTGCGCCTGCCCCGCATTTCCAATTTTACTGATTTTGACCCCTTGGAAAGCGAACCCGACGTGCATTTGTGGTATGTGGGCACGGATGACGTCTTGGGGCGGCCAGATCTGGTAATTATCCCGGGCAGTAAAAATACCATTGATGACCTGCTGTATCTCAAGGAAACCGGACTGGCGGGCGCCATAGTGCGTTTGGCTCGCCAGGAGGTGCCGGTGATCGGTATTTGCGGCGGCTTTCAAATGCTGGGCCGGGAGCTTCATGACCCCGAAAAAACCGAATCGGACATTGAACGCATGTTAGGGCTGGGGTTATTGGATATGCAAACCAAATTTTACCGGGAAAAGGTGACCAGTCAGGTGCAGGCTACGGTGTCCGGAGAAAGTAACTTTCTAGGCAGTTACAGTTGGCCCTTGATAGGTTACGAGATCCATATGGGTCTCACCGAATTGGGCATCGGTTCCAGGCCTGCTTTTATGATTAATATCCGTTCGGGTTGCCGGGTTGACGTGCCGGACGGGGCACAAAACGCTGCCGGCACTGTTTGGGGCACCTATATACACGGTATTTTTGATAACGATGCTTTTCGGCGCCACCTAATTAATTGGCTAAAAAAGAAAAAGGGCTTGACCACCGAGGGACAAGCTTCGGTAATTAATACAGAGCAAAAAAAACAAGCGGGTTACGATCGTCTGGCTGAACTGGTGCGACATAGCCTGGATATGCAGCTAATCTATCACTTAATGGAATTGTAATATGATGCATGCATTTTTTTTACATACCTTATTTGGCTTTATTATAGATTTATTGATGGGCGATCCGCCCCGCTTGCCTCACCCTGTAGTGCTGATCGGCCGGGGCATAACCCGCCTGGAAAAGGCGGCCCGGAGCATTGCCGCGTCGCCGGGTGGGCTGAAAACGGCGGGTGTGGGAATAGCTATAGTGGTTGTCGCGGTGAGCTACAGCGTTACCGCGCTAATTATGTGGGTGGCCTGGCAGGCCAATTATTACCTATACTTGCTATTGGGAGCCTGGATTGTTTCCACCACCGTGGCAGCCCGGGGTCTGGCTGAGGCGGCCGGAGCCATAAGGCAGCTGCTGTTGGCGGGTGATCTATCGGCAGCTCGCCGGCGGGTTGGCTGGATAGTGGGCCGGGACACGGAAACAATGGACAGTGAACAGATGGTACGGGCTACTGTGGAAACCGTGGCGGAAAACATCAATGATGCCGTAGTTGCGCCGCTTTTTTATGCTTGCCTTGGTGGACCGGCCCTGGCTATGGTTTACCGGGCGGTAAATACACTAGACTCTATGCTGGGATATAAAAATGAGCAATACCTGCATTTAGGGTGGGCATCGGCCCGGCTGGATGATGTGGCGGGCTATATACCGGCCCGTATTACGGGTCTGGCACTGCTGCTGGCTGCCTGGGTGTCGGGCCGTGATTGGCGGCGAGGTTTAAGTACCTGGCGCAGGGATGCGGCCCGGCATCCCAGTCCCAACAGCGGTATTCCTGAATCGGTCATGGCCGGGGCAATCCATGTCAGGCTGGGGGGACGCAATATTTATGGTGGAGTGGCCTCTTTTCGCCAGTATATGGGTGAACCGCTGGAAGAACTCAGGCCCGATCATATTGCCCGGGCGGTTGATATGCTTTATTTAGCTTCAGTCTTGGCTACGCTGTGTTTATCCGTCCTGGTCTGGGCGGTACAAAAATTAATTAATTAACTGTGTGCCCGAAGGGTAAGGTGATAGTAATGCCCAATTTCCCCCGCCTTATGATTGCCGGTACACATAGCGGTGCCGGTAAGACCACCATTGCCGTGGCGGTAATGGCTATGTTTAGCGCAGCAGGTATGCGGGTCCAGCCGTATAAAGTGGGGCCTGACTATATTGATCCCGGCTTTCATCAGGTAGCTACCGGGCGGGTTTCCAGAAACCTGGATACCTTTTTTCTGGGGGAAGCCGGTATTCAAGAGGTGTTTACTCGCTCGGCAGTGGGTGCGGATATCAGTGTCATTGAAGGAGTCATGGGTTTGTATGACGGGATTGGCTCCACGGCAGAGGGTAGTTCGGCCCGGGTGGCTCAAATACTGCAGTGCCCGGTGGTGTTGGTTATGGACGCCCGGTCGATGGCCGGTAGTGCCGCTGCGGTGGTGTGGGGTTATGCGGATTTACCTGGCGGTACCCCTTTGGCCGGCGTTATTTTAAACCGGGTGGGCAGTACCCGGCACCTGGCCATTTTAACCGAGTCTATCGAGGCTAAAACGGGTGTGCCGGTGCTGGGGGGCATACTACAGGATAACGATTTACATTTGCCCCAGCGTCATTTGGGGTTGGTGCCCAGTGTGGAGAACTTTCATTTACATAAGGTAATGATGGCATTAGGGCAGCGAGTGGCCGGGGAGGTATCCGGGGAAAAGCTGGTTAACCTGGCCCGCAGTGCCCCCGCGCTGACAGACCGGCGGCATATTTTTGTGGTGGAACCAGGCGAGCCCGTACGATTGGGCATTGTCAGAGATAGCGCCTTTAATTTTTATTATCAGGATGGGCTGGATTTAATGGCCGCTATGGGCGCTGAGCTGGTATACTGTAACGCCCTGGAGGATCTAACTCTGCCTGAGGCACTGGACGGGCTGTATATAGGGGGCGGCTTTCCTGAAATGTTTATGGAGCAGTTATCTGCCAATACCACTTTTATGAACGATTTAAGGCGTCGGGTGGCCGGTGGTATGCCTGTGTATGCCGAATGTGGCGGTTTAATGTATCTCTGTAATACAATAACAGATTTTTCCGGGCACGAGTTTAACGGCGCCGGTATACTGCCGGTGCACTGCCGGATGGAGAAAAAACGGGTGGCTCTGGGTTATGTTAAAGCCGAGGCATTGCGGGACAACGTAATGGTTAAAAAAGGCACCGAATTACCTGGCCATGAGTTTCATTACTCAAGCGTCACTGAACAGAATTTAGCTCCCGCATTTACGCTGCGCAAACCCGGGGATCTTGCGGGACGACCGGACGGTTATGCCGGCGGCAATGTATTGGCTACTTATCTGCATGTCCATTTTGCCGGTATGCCGGGCGCTGCCCGGGGATTTTTATACTCCTGCGCCCGGTTTAGGCGAGTAAGAGAGACGGTGTGAATTTGAAAACTTTTTGTTTTGCCCTACAGCATTTGACCAGGATCAACCTCTATAAAGGCGAGTTTGATGAGATGGCCTTTGGCCGGGCATCGGTATTTTTCCCCATCGTGGGGCTGCTGCTTGGTGCCTTGCTGCTACTGGCCCAACAGTTATTGACGTATATTTTCCCGGTGCCGCTGGTGGCAGCGCTGCTGGTGGTGCTGATGGTAGTGATGACCGGGGGTATGCACCTGGACGGTTTTATGGATACCGTGGACGGTGTTTTTAGCGGGCGGTCGCGGGAAAGAAAACTGGAAATTATGCGTGACAGCAGGGTGGGTGCCTTTGGGGTTTTAGGGTTGGTTTGCCTGATACTATTAAAGTATAATGCTTTTTTTACTTTAACGGCACCCCTGATATACCAGACCATATTGCTGGCTGCGTTAATCAGCCGGTGGTCCATGGTATACGCCATTGCTTGTTTCCCCTATGCGCGCCGGGAAGGACTGGGTACGCTTTACAACAGTTACACGGGAAAGCGGGAATTAATCTGGGCCACCGGCAGTACAATAATACTAGCTGCTCTGGTGGCCTGGGCTGCGGGCTTGATATTATTATTGGCTGCGTGGGGTTGGGTGCACTTCGTGGGCAGCAAGCTGACGGGCGAACTGGGTGGCCTGACCGGTGATATATACGGTGCCGCGGCGGAAACCACCGAGCTGTTAATTTACATGGCGGTGTTCCCCTTGTATGGCTGCTGGTCCCGGCTGTTTAGTGCCCCGTGGTTATAAAAAAACATTAAGGAGCAATGTGAATGACACACACGGCATATAAACATGGTGGGGATGTATTTGGCGCAGCCCGCAGTTTGCAATGTAACCCCCGGAATATATACGATTTCAGTGCCAACATCAACCCGTTGGGCCCTTCACCCTTGGCCCTGGCGGCAATAAAAGATAATCTGGATCTGATTAGACATTATCCCGACCCGCTTTGCGCGGAGCTGCGGGCGGTTTTATCCGGATACCTTAAGGTAGCGTCCGAAAAAATGGTGTTTGGCAATGGCGCTTCGGAGTTGATCTATCTTTTGGCACGGGTTATGGGTTTCCGCCGGGCGGTGGTTACTGCCCCCGCCTTTGTGGAGTACGGTGCGGCGGTTACTGCAGCCGGGGGCGTAGTTAGCGAAATACCTTTGTTGGAGGAGGAAGGATTTGCGTTACCGGTGCCCCGGGTTAAGAAGATACTATGCAATGCCGACGTATTATTTATTTGTAATCCCAACAATCCTACCGGCGGGGCGGTTAAGCGGTATATTATCCAATCAATTATAGATATGGCTCGTACCTATGGTACCACTGTAGTGGTGGATGAGGCTTTCATGGATTTTGTTTACCATCAGGAACAGTATTCAGTATTGCACATGCTGGATAATTACTCTAATTTAATTGTACTTTATTCTCTGACTAAATTTTTTGGCATTCCCGGCTTGCGGTTGGGCGTATTGATGGCCGGTGAACCAATCATTAATAAAATTGAAGCGGCCAAGGACCCGTGGAATGTAAATAGCCTGGCACAAATCGCGGGCGAGGCGGCACTGGCGGATGAAGAGTACATGGCTCAAACCCGGCAGCTAATTTGGCGGGAAAGGGATTTTTTGCACCGGGCAATTTCACTAATACCCGGCCTTAATACCTTTGCCGGGGAAGCCAATTTTTTATTAGTTAAAATTGAAAGCACTTCTATATCCTCTGCACAACTGGCGGCCCAAACTGCCAAGCAAGGTGTGCTGGTGCGGGATTGCGCCAATTTCAGCGGTTTGAGCGACAAATATATACGGGTGGCAGTTAAAACAAGAGCTGAAAACGTGGTGCTATTGAAGGTGCTCAGAGAGGTCATGAAAGGGGCGGCCAATGGGTAGTCGTTTATATTTAATCAGGCATGGCGAAACTAGCTGGAATAAAGAAACCCGCTTCCAGGGCCAGGTAGATATTCTATTAAGCGAAAGAGGCATTGAACAGGCCGAGGCATTAAGCAAACGTTTAGCGGGGCGCCAATTTGCCGCCTGCTTTTCAAGCAATCTTTCCCGGGCCCGGGAAACGGCCGCCATAGTAGCTAAACCTCACAATATTCCCGTAAAGGCGGTACCGGATTTGCAAGAGATGAATTTTGGGTACTGGGAAGGGCTAACCGTCGAGGAAATCCGCCAAAAATACGACCGTGAGTCGGCAGATTGGTGGTCCAGGCCGCTCGAGAACAGGGTGCCGGGGGGCGAAACGCTTATTGAATTAGCGGAACGATCAGTTCGAGCCGTTAAAACTATCGTACAACAATACCCGGAGGAACAGGTGCTGTTGGTGACCCATGGAGGGGTTATCAGATGTATCGTGGCAGCGGCGCTTGGTATTGATTTAAACCAGTACTGGCGCCTGCGTCAAGACAATGCTTCTCTTTCGATAATTGATTTTTACCAATGGGATAAGGCCATATTGATGCTTTATAACGATTGCAGTCATCTTGCGCCGGGGCAGGTGCCGCCAGTATAATGACGGTAAAATCGACTGACTGACACAAATTACAGTTGACATAACCGGGAAAAGGGGTTTATAGTTCTTAATAATTAAATAATTAGTTTTACAGGTGCCAACCTTGTTGGAGAATAGGGAACCGGGTGAGATTCCCGGGCGGACCCGCCACTGTATTGGGGAGCAATTGTCATACCACTCTTTTTAAGGGGAAGGGACAAATCTGCTATGAACCTGAGTCAGGAGACCTGCCTGTAAGATTATATTGTTGGCTTCTCGCCTAAGCCGGCAGTTGTGAAGGATGATGGTAAAGTCCGCACCCGTTTGGGATGCGGGCTTTTTGCGTTCATTCTATCAACCAAATCCCCATTTAACATGGTCAGTATGGGTCAGATATTAAAATATTAAGGGGGAAATTTAATGAATATTGATCAGTTAATAAAAAACATAGGGCCTTTAGATGGCGATGCTATGCAAAAGGCAGTAGCTAGGCTTAACAACTTGACCAAACCTATAGGAAGCCTTGGAGTTCTGGAGGACCTGGTTATTCAACTGGCTGGAATTACCGGCGATGTCATACCCAAAGTAGAAAACAAAATGGTAATTGTTATGGCTGGTGACCATGGCGTAGTGGAGGAGGGGGTTAGTTGTGCCCCTCAGTCGGTAACACCTCAGATGGTATATAATTTTTTAAATGGAGGAGCCGGTATAAATGTATTGTCTCGTTGTGCCGGGGCTCAAGTAAAAGTTATTGATGTAGGGGTTGCAGATCCAACTTTGAATAACGCAAACTTGATTTCTCGAAAAGTAAGGCTAGGTACGGCTAATATGGCCAAAGGGCCGGCTATGTCCAGGGAAGAAGCTCTTCAGGCTATCCAAGTAGGAATAGAAGTAGCCGAAGGGGAAATAGACAGTGGTATAAATTTGTTGGCTACCGGTGAAATGGGAATAGGCAACACAACTCCAAGCAGTGCCATCCTTGGGGTTTATTCCGATGTAACCTTATCTACGATTGTTGGACGGGGCGTAGGGTTAAATGATGAGGGAGTGCTTAATAAAATAAAAGTAATTGAAACCGCTTTAATGGTAAACAAGCCAAATCCAGCTGATCCAATAGATGTATTATCGAAGGTAGGCGGACTTGAAATAGCAGGTATGACAGGATTATTTTTAGGCGCGGCAGTAAGAAAAGTTCCAATAGTAATAGACGGATTCATTTCAGGAGCTGCTGCTTTAATTGCCTATAAGATAGCCCCCCTGGTTAAGGATTATATGATAGCATCCCATTTGTCGGAAGAACCGGGTCATAAGTTAGTGCTGGAGGTCATTGGGAAGGAGCCGATGTTGAGGATGCGTTTACGTCTCGGAGAGGGAACCGGCGCTGCCTTGGCTTTCAATATTATTGAAGCGGCTACCCGGATAATGAGTGAAATGGCCACATTTGAGGAAGCAGGAGTAATAATGAATTAAATGGGGTTATTCATACGGGTTAACACCGCCCACACCTTGCCTAAAAGAAAGAGGGTGATATGAGAGGTGTGCATGTCGGCCACACACCGGGAAGGCTTTAGTAACATTCAAAGGCCCCTAAGAGTGAATTGGTAAAAAGCCTTATAGAAGAAGGGGATTTACCCGGCCCACTGTGGAAACAAGTCTTTTTTGAAAAAGCCGGTCCTCGATGAGTAAAATTGTTTTTATGTTGGAAGAGCCCTCAATGAAAGAATTGCTGGAAATATTATATAATGTTGTAGATCCTGAAGGCATTTTCCTGCCCTAAGATGTAAATTGGCTACCCCATTATCTTTAGTATTAGCAATATAGAAGATATTTACTTTAGTAATATAATATATACAGGATTTTCTTAGAATTTAGAGAATGTATATATGATAACTGATGCAGGGAAACCTCTTAAATTGACAATTTCATACTTAAAATACAGGTGCTGTTAGGTTGTTATGGTATAATCACCTAACGGTGAAAAGGAAAGTTGGGTAAAATCCCACGCGGTCCCGCCGCTGTAAAAGTTGAGCTCTTCAAGATATACCACTGGGAAACTGGGAAGGTTTGGAGAGTGATGATGCTTGAGCCAGAAGACCTGCCTGTATTTTTATCACCGTGAACTCTACGATTGATAGAGGGGTGTTGCTTATGGCTGTTTAAAATATCGCCGTTGTACATAACCTCTTAACGATTTACGTTGAGAGGTTTCTAATTTTTGTGTAAAGGAAGATGATTCGTGTTAAAGAAAAGAATATGGATACTTAGCTTAATAGTTATGTTTACACTATTACCCCGGACAGCTTTTGCCATGCATATAATGGAAGGTTTTCTGCCGCCCGGATGGTGTATATCTTGGGGAGTTTTAACAATTCCCTTTATCATATTAGGATTATTTTCAATTCAGAAAACAGTCAATGAGCATCCTAGAACTAAAATGCTTCTGGCAATGGCAGGCGCTTTTGTTTTTGTACTTTCAGCGCTTAAATTACCTTCGGTTACGGGAAGCTGCTCTCATCTAACCGGTATAGGTCTTGGAACTATTTTGTTCGGGCCTACGGCAATGACTGTGTTGGGATTGATTGTTCTGTTGTTCCAGGCTCTTTTGCTTGCCCATGGAGGTATTGCGACTTTGGGGGCAAATACTTTTTCCATGGCGGTGGTAGGTCCTATATTGGCCTTTGCTACCTATAAAATTATTAAGCAGGCGAAGGGACCGCAGGGGTTGGCTGTGTTTTTAGCGGCAGCACTTGGCGATTTAATGACTTATGTGATGACTTCGATACAGTTAGCCCTTGCTTTCCCTGCAGAAACAGGTGGTTTCATGGCATCACTTGCTAAGTTTATGGGCATATTCGCTGTTACGCAGATACCATTGGCTATAAGTGAAGGCATATTGACAGTACTGGTATTTAATGCAATTGCTGCTTACGGCAAGGATGAACTCCAAGATTTGAAAATACTTTCGAAGGAGGCGTAAATATGTCCGCGGCAGGTGTTATAAAAAATCTATTATTGATCGCCATTGTTATCGTGCTTATCGTTTTACCGCTTTTTATTCAAAAGGACGCCGAATTTGGTGGTGCCGATGGCGAGGCGGAAAAGGCTATTACTGAGATCAATGCTGATTATAAACCTTGGTTTTCACCACTTATTGAACCGAAAAGCGGTGAAATCGAAAGCTTGCTTTTTTCTTTCCAGGCAGCTATCGGGTCAGGAATCCTATTCTACGGATTGGGCTACATGAGGGGGAAAAAAAAGAAGGAAGAAGTAGCTAATCAATGACAAACATCGATAAATATGCATATAGTTCAAAACTGAAGCATACGGCCCCTTTAAAAAAGCTTATCTTTGCCATGCTTGCTCTTGCGGTATGTCTTTGGGCAGATTCTGTTCCGGTATCTGTTTTAGTGCTTTTTATTATGGGGTGGTGCACTGTTTACAAAGGCGGTACACCTGTTGCATTATTTATTAAGCTGATGTTGGTGCCGGTAACCTTTTTAATTATCGGTGTTTTAACGATTGCGATCAATGCTTCCGGTAATAAGGATATATTTCTGTTTTCAATAGCTGCTTTTGGCACGCATTTAGGTGTGTCGCAGTCGGGGATGCAACAAGCAGCACTTTTATTTTTTAAATCAACGGGAGCGGTTTCCTGCCTGTATTTTTTATCGCTTAGCACACCCATAGTGGATTTATTGGCGGTTCTGCGCAGACTTAAAGTACCCAAAATGATGATTGAACTGATGGGACTGATCTACCGGCTTATTTTCGTATTACTTGAGACGGCAGACACTATATATACAGCACAAAGTTCACGCTTGGGTTATGCGAATCTTATTTCGGCCTACCGCTCACTGGCAGTTCTGGCATCATCACTTTTTATCCGCGCTTACAAAAGGTCCGATGAGCTTTACACAGCTCTTGAGTCCAGGGGGTATGACGGTGAACTCAGTGTGCTGGAAGAGCCTTTTGAAACCCATTGGACAGAATATATCCCTCCGGTGACGATAAATCTTGTCCTTGTTTTCATCGCATTGCTTTTGAAACGGTACACAGGAGGGGTGCTTTGATGATTGAGAATATACTGGAAGCGCGGAACCTTTATTATACGTATAACGACGGGACACAGGCATTAAAGGGCTTGACACTTGGCATTAAGCAAGGAAAGACAACTGCTGTATTGGGAGGCAATGGGGCCGGGAAGTCAACCTTATTTCTTTCTCTTAATGGAATATTAAAGCCGGTAACCGGTGAGGTTTTTTTTAAGGGACTTCCGCTGGATTATTCCAGAAAGGGTCTTAAAAACCTGCGCAAATCTGTCGGAATCGTATTTCAAGATCCCGACAGCCAGTTATTTTCAGCCAGTGTATTCCAGGATATATCCTTTGGTGCAGTAAATATTAAATTGAATAAAGAGGAAGTCCGCAAGAGAGTAAATATGGCAATGGAGCAGACAGGCATAACCCACCTTAAAGATAAGCCTACGCATTGTCTCAGCTTCGGACAAAAAAGGAGAGTGGCCATTGCAGGGGTGCTGGCTATGGAGCCGGAGGTGCTGGTGTTGGATGAGCCAACGGCAGGGCTTGACCCCATAGGGGTAAGTGAAATTATGAAGCTGCTCAGAGAGATCCAGCAGGAATTGGGATTGTCCGTGGTTATTGCCACGCATGATATTGATATCATACCGCTTTACTGTGACTATACGTATGTTATGAACCAGGGGAAGATTGTGCTGTCAGGCACGCCTAAAGAGGTGTTCGGTCAACCTGGTGGCCTGAGGAAGGTAAATTTAAGACTGCCTAGAATCGGGCATTTGATAGAAATTTTAAAAGACAAAGACGGCTTTGCATTTAACGATACGGCAAACACCATTTCTGAAGCCCGCAGGTTGCTAAGGGATTGGAAAACAAGTCAAGACAAAAGTGCGGAGGGAGTATTGAAGCATGTTAGACGGAATTGATATTGTGGATCCCGGAGATATAGAAAAAAAAAGCTTTGCTATGATTGCTGAAATATTGGGTGAAAAAAAATTCCAACCTTTGCATGAAAATATAATAAAAAGAGTCATCCATACAACAGCTGATTTCGAATTTGCAGAGATTATGAAAATCAGTGAAACGGCAGTTCCAAAAGCTTTTGCAGCCATAAAAGCCGGCTGCAATATCGTAACGGATACAAAAATGGCTTCGGTAGGCATTAATAGAAAGTCTTTTTCCAGATTTGGCGGGCAGATTGTTTGTTATATGGATGATGAAGCGGTTGCTTGGGAGGCGAAGCAAAGAAATGTTACCCGGGCTTCGGTGTGTATGGAAAAAGCAGCCAAGGATGGGAATAACCAAATTTTTGCCTTGGGGAATGCTCCTACTGCTCTAATCCGGCTGGTAGAAATGATTAAAGCAGGGGCTATATCGCCTGCACTGGTGATAGGCGTTCCGGTTGGCTTTGTAAATGTGGTGGAATCTAAAGAGTTATTGAAGACGGCGGGAGTCCCCTACATCCTTTCGGAAGGCAGAAAAGGCGGTAGCAATATCGCTGCTGCCATCGTAAATGCCATATTGTTAATGATATAAGTCAACAGGTGAAGCTAATGAAGGATGAGTATGTTTTTGTAAATGGCAGGAAATTTAGAAAAGGATATACAACAGGCTCTTGTGCCGCTGCTGCTGCAAAAGCCTCCGTGCTAATGCTGCTTTCAGGTTCCGCTGTTGAAGAAAGCTGTATTGATACACCTGCGGGGGTCAGACTGACATTGCCTGTAACGGATGTTTCTATTACATCCGAGAGCGCCGGGTGTTCTGTGGTCAAAGATGGTGGAGATGATCCGGATATGACATCGGGGCTGAAAATATTTGCAGCGGCAAAGAAAAGAAGTAAATCGGGTGTTGATATTCGTTCGGGAGAAGGGATTGGCATGGTCACCTTGCCCGGATTAAAGGTGGAAGTAGGTAAACCGGCGATAAACCCCGTGCCTGAGCAGATGATCTTAAAAGAAGTTGGGGAAGTTTTACCGGAGAACGTTGGCGTGGAGATTTTGTTATCCGTCCCGGGAGGCGCAGAAGCGGCGCGAAAAACGTTCAATCCTAAGCTGGGAATTGTTGGCGGCATTTCTATCCTAGGCACTTCCGGCATTGTCAATCCCATGTCTGAGGATGCTTGGAAAGAGTCTCTGGCTTTGGAGCTTCGTGTATTGGCTGCTAAAGGGAAAAAGTTTGCCGTTTATATCTTCGGTAATTATGGAGAGAATTTTGTTGCCAAAGAAATCGGCTTGAATAAAGAAAATCTTGTAAAGGTCAGTAATTTTATGGGATTCATGCTGGATCAAGCGGTGGAGTGCGGGCTGGAGAAGATTTTAGTTGCCGGGCACCTGGGCAAACTTGTCAAAGTGGCTGCCGGCATATTTCAGACCCACAGCAGGGTTGCGGACGCCAGAAATGAAATCATGGCTGCCTATACAGCTTTAGAGGGAGCGGCGGCTGTAACTGTTGCCGAGATATATGCATGCCGGACCACGGAAGCAGCGGCGGAAATTATTAACCTGAATGGCTTACGGGGCGTATATGACAGAATTGTTGACAATGTATCCAAGCGATGCATGGATTACGTTAAAGATAAAATACAAATTGGCTGTATTCTTTTTCATCGGGAGCATACTTTGCTTGCCATGGATGAAAATGCACGAATAATGCTAAATGAGGCAGGGAGCGGTTATGGACAAAAAGCTTTATATTATCGGCATTGGACCGGGAGATAAAAATTATATTTATCCTGCCGCAAATAAAGTAATTGAAGCAAGCGGTGTGTTGATTGGGGGAAGGCGGAATCTGGACCTTTTCCTGCATTTAGAAAAGGAAGAAGTCGTGATCGGCAATAAATTGGCCGACGTAGAACGATATATAATTGAGCATATCGGCAAAAAGAAAATGGCGGTGCTTGCCTCCGGGGATCCGGGAGTTTTCAGTATCTCCGAATACCTAAAGAACAGGCTTGTCGATATAGAACTGCTAGTCTATCCCGGCATCAGCTCAATGCAATATTTATGTGCCGGAATCAATAAAAGCTGGGATGATATTTTTATCACCAGCCTCCATGGCAGGGAACTGAACAATCTAACCGGTATAGTCAAAAATCACGGCAAGGTGATACTTTTTACCGGTGGCACCTCTTCGCCTTTTCATGTATGCAGGGAGCTTATTAGTAATGGATTAGGGGATGTTACGGTTACTATTGGGGAAAAACTCTCCTATCCGGAAGAAAGAATTGTCACAGGGTCACCGGAAGAAATGGCGAAGCTGGAGTTTGACAGTCTTTCGATTATGCTGGTGGAGAATCCCGGCCAAGGTTTTGCCACTAATCAAGTCTGGGAGATTGCCACACCCGGTATACCGGACGAGCTGTTTGTCCGGGGAGATGTGCCCATGACCAAGGAAGAAGTTAGGACTGTAGTATTATCCAAACTGAGACTCCGGGAAGATTCCGTCGTTTATGATATTGGCGCGGGTACGGGTTCGGTTTCCATTGAATGCGGCTTGATCGCGAAAAAGGGCAGGGTATACGCCATTGAAAAGGAAAAGGATGCCCTGGCACTGGTCAGGGAGAATGTGAGGAAGTTTGGACCCGGTAATGTTACTGTGGTAGAAGGAGTGGCTCCTGATGTACTAATGGGTCTAACTAAGCCGGACCGTATTTTTATCGGAGGAACAGATGGCCGAATGGACAGTATATTGGGCTGGGCAGCTGCAATGAATCACCGGATTAGAATTGTGGTGAATGCAGTAGCGATTGAAACAGCTTGTGAAGCGATTGCAGGCTTGAACAGTAGGGGATTCAGGGATATTGATATTACCGGTGTTTCAGTAACAAAGGGGCGGTTGGTGGGAAAGAAGCATATGATGCAGGCTCTAAATCCCATTTATATCATTAGTGCGGAGAAGTAAAGCACACAATTGGTGGAGGAAGAAGATGGCAGGAAAACTATATGGTGTTGGAATTGGACCGGGTGATCCGGAGTTAATCACAGTTAAGGCTAAGCGCATTCTCGCCGAGGCGGATGTAGTGGCAGTTCCGAAAACCGCGGCGGAAAAGGAAAGTCTGGCCCGGACCATTGCCGAGGATGCCTTGGAAAAAGGCAAAGAAATTCTTGAACTGTTATTCCCAATGAGTTTTGATGAAAAGGTGCTGGAGAGAAGTTGGAATGAAGCGATCGGAAAAATCCAAGAGAAGCTTGATCAGGGCAAGTGTGTTGCGTTTATAACCCTGGGTGACCCAACAGTATACAGTACTTATATGTATATCCACAAGCAGCTTCACAAAGAAGGATATGCTGCAGAGATCATTCCAGGCATTACATCCTTTTGTGCTGTTGCTGCCAGAGCAGGAGTCAGCCTGGGAGAGAACAGGGAAGCCATAGCGATCGTGCCTTCAGCGTATGAGTGCGATAATCTGGAAAATATATTACAAAGCTTCGATAATATCGTTTTAATGAAATTATCCAAAAGCTTTCCGAAACTAAAGGAGTTGCTTAAGGCGGAAGGCTTGTCTGAAAGAGCTGTTTTGGTCAGCAAGTGTGGGATGAAGGATGAAAGGGTCACCTATGACTTGAGCTTGCTTAACGGCGAAAAAATAAGTTATTTTTCTACCATGATTGTGAAAAAGGGCGGTGTCAGGTAAAATGGTTTATTTTATTGGTGCAGGCCCCGGAGATCCTGATTTGATAACGGTGAAAGGAAAGAGATACATTGAAGAGGCGGATATTATTATCTACGCCGGTTCTCTGGTGAATAAAGCGCTTTTGGCAAATGCCCTAAAAGGGGCTGAGGTATATGACAGCGCCGGTATGACTTTGGAAGAGGTGCTGGATGTAATGGTTAAAGGGACCATGGCAGGAAAAAAAATTGCCAGGGTGCATACGGGAGATCCTTCGATTTTTGGCGCTATCCGTGAACAAATGGATGCGCTGGATAGATATGACATAGCATACGAAATTGTTCCCGGAGTCAGCTCTTTTTTAGCGGCAGCGGCTGCGCTAAAAAAAGAATATACCCTGCCCGGGGTCTCTCAGACTGTGATACTGACCCGCATGGAGGGAAGGACCGAGGTGCCTGCTTCGGAAAAAATAGAAGCTTTAGCTGCGCACCAAGCGACCATGATCATATTCTTAAGCGCCGGTATGCTGGATGAAATGGTGGACAGGCTTAAATGTGGCTACACAGAAAACACACCGGTGGCAGTTGTTTACAAAGCATCCTGGCCGGAACAGCTAATTATCCATGGGACGCTTCAGGATATTGCAGAAAAAGTGAAAAAAAAAGGTATCAGGAAAACAGCTCTGGTGGTCGTCGGTGACTTCCTGGGAGATGAATATGAGTTGTCCAAGCTTTACGACAGACATTTTACTCATGAGTTTAGGAATGGCAGCGCATGAAGACGGCAGTAATTGCTCTTACCAAAAACGGAGTTGGGTTGGCTGAGAAAATAGGGCGAGAGTTGGACGCTGATATCTATGCGAAAAAGGATGATTTCCGCGGGCTAATTGAAATAATATTCTTTTCTTATGACTCTTTGATTTTTATTATGGCCTGCGGGATTGTAGTCCGAAGTATTGCGCCTTATATCAAGGATAAACAGTCTGACCCCGCAGTGGTGGTAGTGGATGAACTGGGACGATTTGCCATCAGCCTGTTATCCGGACATATCGGTGGCGCAAACCGCCTGGCGGCGAGGGTGGCCGCTATTATGGGAGGAACTCCGGTCATTACGACCGCCACAGATATTAACGGCGTGATTGCTTTTGATGAACTAGCCACTGATAATGACTGTGCCATTGAGAACATCGGTGTTTTGAAATATATAAGTTCCGAGCTTATCAATGGCGGTAAGGTAAGTCTTATTAGCGATTGTAAGATCGTTGGAGTCCTACCCCACAATATCGATACCCCCGGTTTCGGTCAGCATTGCCGGCTTGCCGTTGCCTTGACCAATTCCACAATGGTGCCGGTAACAGCTGAAAAGATACTATATTTGAGACCCCGTAATCTCATTATCGGCCTTGGCTGTAAGAAGGGCAAATCAAAGCAGGAAATAGAAGAGGCTTTGGCGCATTTCATGAGGATTAATAACAAAAGCATGCTTTCAATAAAATGCATTGCCTCCATCTCAATAAAAGCAAATGAGCAGGGGATTCTGGACTTTTGCAGTGAGAAAAATATTCCTTTTCAAACCTTTTCGGCTGAGGTGATTAAAACAGTTGAGCACCGGTTTTCGTCTTCAGAGTTTGTAAAAAGCATAACAGGAGTTGGATGTGTAGCGGAGGCATGCGCAATAATGGCCGGTAACCAGCCAAAGCTTGTTTGCCCGAAGACAGTATACAGCGGCATCACTCTTGCACTGGCAGAGGAAGAGAAGGTTTTTACATTATGAACATCATCAAGATAAAGGAGATCGCGTAAATCATGTCCAAGATAACAGTAATAGGTATCGGGCCGGGGAACCTTGAGGATATGACTCAACGGGCAATAGCTGCCATGGAGAACGCCGATATTATTATGGGATACAGTACATACATTGAGCTTGTTGAGAAGTATTTTCACGGTAAGGAGTTTTTAAGTTCGGGAATGACCCGCGAAATCGAAAGATGCCGGTTGGCTCTGCAAAAGGCGCTGGAAGGAAAATCCGTTGCCCTCATCAGCAGCGGGGATAGCGGTATCTACGGGATGGCAGGCATTATGCTGGAAGTTGTTAACGATTCGGAAAGTGGAGTACCGGTGGAGGTGATCCCGGGCATAACGGCAGCCAATGCAGCGGCAGCAATTCTTGGAGCGCCCCTTATGCATGACTTTGCCGTGATCAGCTTAAGCGACCTGATGACGCCATTGGAGCAGATCTACAAGCGAGTGGAATGTGCTGCTCAAGGGGATTTTGTCCTTTGTCTGTATAATCCCAAAAGTAAAGGGCGGTCAGACTATATTGTTAAGGCCCGTGATATCGTGCTTAAATATAAAAGCCCAGATACTCCGGTCGGTATTGTTCGTAATGCCGGAAGGGAAAATGAAGCATATGACATTGCTACCTTGGCGAATATGCTTGACTTTCCCATAGATATGTTTACGGTTGTGATTATCGGAAATTCTAAAACTTATATTGAAAAAGGCCGCATAATTACGCCGAGGGGATATGATTTGCAGAAAAGGGTAAAGTGAAGGTGAAAATTATTAAGTGTATCCTGGTGATTGCAGGTACAAAGGATGCAAGGGATATTATTGATCAACTGTTAAAGATCCAAGCAGATGTAGTTGCTACTGTCATGACCAGCTTTGGCAGAGAACTGTTGGAAACTTACCCTGGAATTAAGGTGTATGAGGGAAAATTGGATTCGTCGGGCATAACCGGGCTGGTTCAGAAGAACAACATATCTTGTATTGTGGATGCTTCACATCCTTTTGCCAAGGAAGTGTCCGCTAATGCTATGCGCTCCTGTGAGGAGACGGGTACAGCGTATTTGAGATTTGAACGTGAAAATACGGCGGTAAAAAGCAATGGGTCAGTAGAAAACGACGGTGTTATACGAGTGAAGAGTTTTGAAGAGGCGGCAGAAGCAGCTAGTAAATTCGGAGGGAATATTTTACTGACCATTGGAAGCAAGCATATCAATGTGTTTACTAAAAGAATTCCGGATTATAAAAAGAGGCTTTTTGCAAGGATTTTACCCGACAGTCGTATGATTGCCAAATGTGAAGAAGTCGGTTTATCGGCAGGTAATATCATTGCATTAAAAGGCCCCTTTGCTGAAGAGTTGAATATTGAAATGTTAAAGCATTGCAAAGCGGCAGTGATGGTTACCAAAGAAAGCGGGGAGACAGGCGGGACGGACCAAAAGTTGAATGCAGCTGCAAAATTAGGAATTTCTGTCGTATTAGTGGAACGCCCTGAGGTAGTATACATACGAAAAGTGAGCACGGTCGATGAAGTGGTAAAATTTGTAAAGAAGTATATGCAATAGAAGGTAAGCCGCTGCTATGAAGCATTATTGGCTTCAACCTCTACAACAATAAAACATTGGATCATAACGTAATATATAATGTTTTGGATCAAGGCATATAGACAATGATACAACGAGAGGATGAACATAATGAACGGCATATTAATACTGGCACATGGAAGCAGAAGACAGGAAACAGACAGAATTCTCAAGTCATTAACGCAGAAAGTAAAAGATAAAACCGGTGAACAGCTGATTTATCCGGCATATCTGCAGTTTTCCCAACAAAACCTGGAAGTGGGCATTGAATACCTTATAGAAAAAGGAGCCGATAAAATAAAGGTCATTCCACTGTTCTTATTTGACGGAATTCATGTAACCCAGGATATTCCGCAGGAGTTGGGCATGATTATGGCAAAACATCCCGGGCTAGAAGTGAAAATGTGCAAGCATCTTGGAGATGATGACAGAATTGCAGATATTATCGGGGATCGTATAAACTCTCTAGATTAATTCATGAATTGTAGAATCCGGAAGGTTAAAATAGCCTTCCGGATTTATTGTTTATAATATCTTTATCTATCGATTGTATTGTTTGTAATTTATCAATTAATTTTATAATAAATTTTTCAATAATATGTAATTTTATTGAAAAATTTTTCTATATTGGCAGGTAATTTAATATAATTGTATAAATTTAATCATAAAGGAAATTGATGGCGAAAAATATCTTCTAATAATATGGAGTAATGGTAGCAATTAGGTCATTAATTAGTTTGGAGGGGATGTATATGCTTACTGATAAGCGGGGATTTATCCTCATGGAAGTGGTAAGCTCGGTATTAATATTGAGCATTTGCTCTGTTGTTGTATTATTTGCTGTTACAACTCAATCAAATCAGTTGGCGGGGTCTTTGCAGCGGCTTAAAGCAATAGAAATGGCCCATGGGAAGCTTGACGAAATAATAGGCATGGAATTTGACAGTATTGCACCGGTGCCCAAAACAAATTTTCCGCCTACTTATGGTGATTATCAATATGCTGTGGACGTACAAAACGATGACGAATACAGTGAATTTTTAAAGAATATCCATGTTACGGTTTATTTTACCGAACCGGTATCAGGAATTGAGAAATCTGTAACGGTTGCCGGTGCTAGAGCTAAAAGATGATGTGTTATGTTTAAGGTATCCCAATGTGGTGGTTTTACTTTGGTTGGCTTGTTAGTTGCTATGTTGTTAACTGTTATTGTTCTTGGTATTGCCAACTCTTTATTTGCTTTTGGTGTAAGAACATGCTATTGGAACCTGAACAGGCTGGAAGTGCAAGAAAACTTGCGCATTGGGATTGACAGAGTTTCCAGGGAAGTTCGCCAGGCGGATGAAATTACATTTATTGATAATAATGGAAATGGCCGGCTTGTTTTTAAAGATCTACGTGGTGATATGATTTCTTATCGGATAAGTTTAAGTGGTGATACTGAAGCGGCATATCAATTAATTCGTTCCAAAAACGGGTCCGGCCATAATCCTGTAGCCAGGTATGTCACAAGGCTCTATGTAGAACCTGAAAATACAGGTACGGAGGTTCGGGTAGTGCATCTAAAAATAACCGGGGAAAAGGGAGATAGCGGTACAATGGATGTAAGCACAACTGTTACGCTTAGAAATTAGATCGGGGGGCTGGGCTGTGAAAGAGTACCTCGGCAGAGGAGAGGGACAAACCTTAATTTTGGTAATGATGATTACCACCATCCTATTAATATTAATCTCTGCTGTAGGAGCTATGACCTTAAGGAGTTATGTGAATGTAGTTAGGGAAGAAGAGTATATTAAGGTACAGTGTGCAGCCGATGCCGGTATTGAAAAAACAATAGCCGCTATTAAAGAGGACGCCGATTGTTGGAATAACTTCCTTTGCTTCAATGATGGAGTTGTTACCGATGTTTTCCCTGAAACATCAATAAGTGATGATGTTACATATTCAGTTAAGGCTATAAAGCAAATCCAATATATTGGCAATTCTTTATCAATTAGTTCCCTGGGGCAATGTAAAAACGATGCCGGTGAATTGCTGGCCCAAAAAACATTACGGTGTACGGTCGCCGTTTATGCTATTGAAGATTATTTAAAGGGACTTGCTGTCCTGCCCGACCAACCGGTTTTTATTGATATTCCCGGTAATATAACAGTAGACGGTAGTATGATCTTAAATGGCAGTATTGACTTACCGGACACTGTACCGGTCAGTGGCGATATCTATGCCGGCGGTAATGCTACGGGTGATTGCGGCGGAGAAATATATAGCAATTACGAATACATACCATCTTTCCCGGAACTTAATGAAAGCTATTACTTACAGAGAGCATTGGAAGACGGTCATGTTTTTTATCATGATAAGGAATTTGGCGCCGGCGGGGTTATAACAGAATATAACGGTTTTTACTATGTAGACGGTAATGTGAATATTTCCGGTGTTTACCAAGGGGCGGCACTGATCTTTTCCACCGGTAATATTAATGTATTGGGAAATTTGGAAAACGGGGGTTCCGGAAATGGAAGCTTAACTCTGATTGCTCTTGGAGATGTAAATATCTATAATTTTTTTGCATATACAAATATTATAGCTAGAGGTTCTTTATTTGTTCAAGGTGGCGCATCGCTTCATGGTGCGGCTTGTGTTGGCGGCTTAACGTATGAACCTGTGGGGGAGTGTTTATTTGAAATATGCCATGATTGCGGACCTGAGCCGGCGGATGGTGCTTTAACGGTTAATGTTGATACGAAATTATGGGAGGAATCACGTACTGTATTTTAATATGGAAGGGTAATTATCCTCGTGATATAATACCGGTGAGCAAAAATATAATAAAAATAATTCTTTGGAATAAAATATGGGTAGTTCATAGACACCTGCACGATATATTTTTGTGCAGCAGGTTATTTGGATTGCCTTAGCTATATTAAATAAGAACTGGACGGTGAACGGTGTGCTGGATAAGAATGCTTTAAGTAAGGTAATTGCCGCCGCGTTAACCAATGGCGGCGATTTTGCCGATGTTTATGTGGAGTATAAAAAAATGACCGGTATCGGCTGCGAGGACGGGAAAATTGAGCGAATCCACTCGGGTATTGAGTCCGGGGCAGGAATCAGGGTTTTACTAGGTGACATAACCTCTTATGCCTATACCAATGATTTGAGCAGGGAGGGCTTGCTGGAGGCGGCCCGTATTGTCAGTCATGCCGTGGCGGGCCAGGGTGGTAGTGAAAAATCTATTGAGCTGCAGAGGGTGGAATCGCCGGTTAAATTTGATGTGCTGCAGCGGCCCGATCAGGTGACCACCGAGCAAAAGGTTCAAGCGGTGAAGGCGGCGAATGAGGCGGCCCGGGCGGTGGATCGGTCAAAAATAAAGCAGGTGATGGTTGGTTACAGCGATATTGTGCAGCAAGTGACCGTGGCCAATAGCAGAGGATATTTTGTTGAGGACGAGAGGATTCGCACCCGGTTGATGGTGCACGCGGTGGCTTCGGAAGGCGAAGTCATTCAAACAGGCTATGAAGCCGTGGGCAGTCACAGCGGTTTCGAGCTGCTGGAGCGCCACAAGCCGGAGGAAGTCGGCGCTGCGGCAGGCCGGCGAGCGGTGCAGATGCTGACCGCCAGGCCGGCGCCGGCCGGAAAAATGCCGGTAGTGCTGGCCGGGGAAGCAGGCGGTACTATGGTGCACGAGGCCTGCGGCCATGGGTTGGAGGCCGATCTGGTACAAAAGGGGCTTTCCGTGTATGCCGGGAAAAAAGGCCGGCAGGTGGCGGCACAGTGTGTGACTGTTGTGGATGACGCTGCCATGCCTAACCGCTATGGCTCATATAGTTATGATGATGAGGGTGTGCCGGCACGTAAAGTGGTTTTAATAGAGAACGGTATACTGAAAGATTTTCTTTACGACCGCCTTACCGCTCACCGGGACGGGGTGGAGTCCAACGGTCATGGCCGCCGGGAATCTTACCAGCATAAGCCTATTCCACGCATGGGTAATACCTATATCGCTTCCGGCAAGGATGACCCGGAAAAGATTATTCGGGATACTGGTAACGGTTTGCTTGTGAAAAAAATGGGCGGGGGGCAGGTTAATACCACCACCGGGGATTTTGTTTTTGATGTAGCCGAGGGCTACCTAATTGAAAACGGCGTTGTCGGACCTCTGGTGCGTGGCGCTACGCTGACCGGCAACGGTCCGGAGGTGCTCGGGCTTATCGAGGCGGTGGGCGACGATTTGGGCTTTACTATTGGCACCTGCGGCAAAGATGGTCAGGGAGTGCCGGTGGGCGACGCTCAGCCTACCATCAGGATCAAGGAACTTGTGGTCGGTGGTACCGGCCAAGGGGAGTAAACGGAAATAATACATATCCACTCATGACATTAGCTCCTTAAAAGGCAACTGCAATAGATTGGTTTTACCGAGCCAAGCGAAGGGGGGCACTATGTAGAATACTATGCATATCGCTCAAGTTATCGTATTTATTACCGGCGCTTGCATTGGCAGTTTTCTTAATGTGTGCATATACCGGTTGCCTTTGGGACAGTCGGTGGTATATAACCCATCTCATTGTCCCGGCTGCGGCCGGCGGCTCGGGGTGTTAGATTTAATACCGTTGTTAAGTTATGTGCTGCTGAAAGGGCGTTGTCGTTATTGCGGCGAAAAAATATCCGCGCGGTATCCTCTGGTGGAATTGGTCACGGCGCTGTTGTTTGTGGCCGCCTATCAATTTTGGGGCTGGCAATGGCAAACCGTAGCCATGTGGATATTCTTTGCCGTGCTGATCACTGCAGCAGTGATAGATTACCGGCATAAAATTATCCCTGATGAGATAATCATCCCGGGCTGCGTATTTGGCCTGCTTTTTGTTTTTTTATCCGGTAAATTAGTTGACGGTTTAATTGGATTTTTAGTTGCCGGATTGTTATTTTTATTTATTGCCGTGGGATCCAACGGGGGTATGGGCGGCGGTGATATTAAGCTAAGTGCGCTCATGGGGTTGTATTTAGGTAGCCCTGGTATTTTTGTCGCCTTGTTCGGCTCTTTTCTATTTGGCGGTTTATCGGGTATTATGTTGATGGCACTGAGGCGAAAAGGAATGAAAGACGCTGTACCTTTTGGGCCTTTCATGGCCATTGGCGGTGTGGTGGCGGCTTTTTACTCTGATCCAATAATTAAGTGGTATATTGATATTTCCGGGTTGTAGTGTATTGGGTCATTGCGTTCATGAGGTATGCATCCTGCACTATAATAAAAGTAAAGCGCCCTGAGTGCCGGGCGCTTTATGCGGTTTGTCAGGCTTTTTGCCTGAGTATTACTGATTTACCAGCTTGGTCATTAAACGGGCCAGGGTTTGCCGCTCGTTTTGGTCGGCTACCTGCCACAGCTCTTTAATGGCCTGTTGTTCGGGGTTGGCAGGGGGTACGCTTTGGGCCAGCAGATCCCCCACTTGATAGGCCAGGGAATTGACTTTGTCCCGGGGAATACCCAACTCCTCAGCGAATTCCATAGCATTTTTTAAATAATTCTTCCAGGTTGGCCAATCGGTATTGATATTCTGTCTGAAGTTAAAGTCCATAATTTAGCACCACCTTTCGAGTTTATATATATATTATGTAATCAAAATGCTTTTTTTATTTTTACCGAAGCGGCTAAAAGTTATGTGCAAAATTAAGTAAATATTTTCAAATTCAACCATAAGCACAACTGCAAATAAAGAGGCATATGTTGTAGCACAAGTGTATAGAATGCTTGTTTGATATTATGCTGCCACGATGTTTGGAATCTTATCCCGCTGGGGTACTTCCGCTAGGAGGTATTTTTAATGAAAATTGGCGATATTGTAACCAGGAAAGTTGCCGGAGAGGAGGCCCAGTTTTGCGTGATTGGTTTTTGTACTGATCAGCAAACCGGTCAAAGGTTAGCAATAGTGGCAATGCTGGATCCCAATCTGGTGGTTCAGGTTTCCGTCCGGGAGCTGGCCCCGGTTACATTTAAAGACCTGATTGCCTTGACTGCCAATTCGAGTTTTATGCATTAACTGCCATTCAGGCAGTTTTTTTTGCCCTGTTATAAATGAATTGTGAACCGGGATTGTCGCTTGTTAAAAGACTACCCTTATTAATATTGGTACTTAAAGGAATAGTTTGTTTTTTAGTGAATTATAATAACTTAACTGAAAGGAGAGATTCAGCAATATGGATGCCAAATATAAAACATATGGGGAAAACGCGGTACATAAGGCTTTGCAAGCAGGCGCCGCTATGGCCGAAGCATATATCGGCAACAGCAAAGATTTAGATATTGAAGTGCGCAACAGCAAGGTGGAGACTATGAAATTAGCCGAAGACCGGGGCATGGGTATACGGGTTTTCCAGGACGGCAAAACAGGTTTTTCTTTTACCACTGATTTGGGTTCTGCGGCTGTGGATAATGCGATAATGCAGGCCCTGGCCAATGCTCGACTGGCTGAGCCCGACCCGTACCGGCTGCTGCCCCGCCCTGCTCCAAGTTACCCGGCAATGGATTTATACGACCCGGCTATTCGGGCCGCTACTGTGGAAGAAAAAATCGACATGGCCCGTACCATGGAAAGTGAAGCCAGGGCCGCTGATGCACGGGTCAATATTATTGAGAGTTCCACTTACCAGGACGGCGAGGCTGAAGTGACCCTGGTGAACTCACATGGTTTATCAATATTTTACGGGGGATCTTATTGCGGTATGTACATTACATTGGTAGCAGGCGAGGGAGAGGACAGCCAAACCGGGTTTGCTATGAATTTCAGCCTGCGCTATGCTGATCTTGATCCCACAATTCTGGGCAAGCGGGCGGCGGGACGGGCGGTACGTATGCTGGGGGCCAGGCCCGGGGTGACCCGGCATGCGGCTGTGGTGCTGGAGCCTTATGTGGCCACCGGTATTTTGGGTTTACTAGCGTCTTCACTGTCCGCCGAGGCGGTGCAAAAGGGACGTTCCCTTTTGGCCGGTAAAGTAGGCCGGCAGGTGGCATCCGATCAAATCAACATTATTGATGACGGCACTCTGCCCGGCGGTATTGCCTCGGCGCCTTTCGACGGTGAGGGGGTGCCCACCTCCAGGACGGTGCTTGTGCAGGACGGTAAGCTGCAAGGCTTTTTACATAATATCTATACTTCCGCCAAAGAAGGAGTGCTATCTACAGGTAATGGTATGCGCGGCTCATTCAAAGGAACGCCCGAGGTGGGCACCACTAACTTTTTTATTGAACCGGGTGATCAAACAGCCGAACAAATTATTGGCGAAATTTCAAGCGGTCTTTATGTAACCGAGGTGATGGGCCTGCACACCGCTAATCCAATTTCCGGTGACTTTTCCCTGGGAGCCGGCGGTTTGTGGATTGAAAACGGCAAACTGGCCTACCCGGTGCGGGGCTTGGCTATTGCCGGCAATATAATGGAAATGCTGGGACAAGTTGACGCCGTTGGCAGTGACCTGCAATTTTTCGGCGGACGGGGCGCTCCCACCATCAGAGTATCCCGCATGAGCATCAGCGGTGCCGGGGTCAGACCTTGACATTTGACATAACGGACATAATGTAAATAACTTAAATGCTCAATGCTCCATTATATGTGTTACCTGTACCTGCGTCAGGACTATGCAACTAAGGTCATTTATGTTAAAATAATCCCATCTTTTTGAGGTGATGCGGGTGAAAATACTGGTCATGAATGGCCCAAACCTGAACCTGCTGGGGAAACGGGAACCCGGTGTGTATGGTACCGGGTCATTGGAGGAAATAAACGTTTCCCTGCAGGAACTTGCCCGGACGCTGGGAGTGGGTATCGGTTTTATGCAGTCCAACCACGAGGGTGCGCTTATCGATTGCCTTCATTCCTCCGGTGCTGAATATGGCGCGGTTATCTTTAACCCGGGCGCCTTTGCCCATTACAGTTACGCCTTGCGTGATGCGGTGGCCGCCATTGCCATACCGGTGGTGGAAGTGCATATTTCAAACATTCACGCCCGGGAGGATTTTCGCCGTCTTTCCGTGATTGCCCCAGTGGCAGCAGGGCAGATTTCCGGGTTTGGGGTGATGGGTTATCATCTGGCCCTGCGAGCTGCGGTGGATTTGGCCCGAGCTCACCAGGGGGGTTAGTCTCTATAATTTTTGAAGTTGAATTGTACTTGGCAGTTGCCTCATCAGTACATTGGTAAATAAATTACCCCAAAGCTGGTAAAGGTATATGAATAAGCTGGACATTTTAACCGTACGGTTTTTTTGAGGCCGGTGGAGGAATAATATGCAAACGCGTGTAAATAAAATAGCCGCGGCTCTCCAAGATAAGGCTGTAGACGCACTGCTGGTGCTGCAGCTTGAAAACCGTTTTTACTTGAGCGGTTTCACCGGTGATGCAGGTGCACTGCTGGTTACGGCCGGACAATCTTATATCATAACGGACTTTCGGTATATTGAACAGGCACGAGAACAAAGCCCACATCTGGAAATAATAAAAATAGATACCACCTTGGAAGATGCGCTGGCGAACCTGACCGGCCGTTTAAATTTGCATGTACTGGGCTTTGAGGCGGATTACATAAGTTTTAAGTTTTACGATACACTACGTGACAAATTGGGTGAAGTTATCCTGCGCCCGGTGGAAGGTATGGTCGAACAATTACGGCTGATTAAGGATAAAGATGAGCTGGTAGCTATAGTGAAAGCCATGTCCCTTTTGGATGAAGGCTTCCAGCATATCTGCGGCTTTATTAAGCCCGGGGTTAGCGAAAGAACAGTGGCGCTGGAATTGGAAATGTTTATGCGCCTCCGGGGTGCGGAGAAAACTGCCTTTCCTTTTATTGTAGCTTCCGGTGCTCGGGCCGCGCTACCGCATGGCGAGGCTTCAGTTAAAGCTATCGGCCAGGGTGAGGCTATCACGCTGGATTTCGGTGTGGTAGTGGATAATTATCATTCAGATATGACCAGGACAGTGTCGCTTGGGGCGCCAAGTGCCAAAATCAGAGAAATATACGGTATTGTGCTGAAAGCCCAGCTAGCCGGCTTGGCGGCGGTAAAAGCAGGTGTGCCGGCAAGCGCGGTGGACAAAGCAGCCAGGGATGTCATTACATCTTACGGGTACGGTGAATATTTCGGCCACAGCACCGGGCATGGTGTGGGCCTGGCGGTGCACGAGGGGCCGGGGCTTTCTTCCAGGGATGCTACGGTTTTGCGGGAAGGTATGGTGGTTACTGTTGAACCTGGTGTTTATCTCCCCGGCATAGGGGGAGTGCGTATTGAGGATAGCGTGGTTGTGGAGCAATATGGTTGCCGGCTGCTTACCAGCTCTCCCAAGAACAGACTGATTGAGCTTTAGTGCACCGGATCAATCTTGCCTGCGCTACAAATAAGGCTTGGTTTGCCAGGTGTTCAAATAATATAATAACGGAATAATTCAAGGAGGCGGAGTAGTTTGGTTTCAACTAATGATTTTCGTACCGGTCTGACTATAGAAATGGATGGCGATGTTTACCAAGTAGTAGAATTCCAACATGTAAAACCGGGCAAAGGTGCGGCTTTTGTACGGTCCAAGCTCAGAAACCTGCGTACCGGTGCTGTAGTTGATAAGACTTTTAATGCCGGGGAAAAAATGCCCAAGGCGCGGATTGAACATCGTGAAACGCAATATCTTTATAATGACGGTGAAGAGTATAATTTTATGGACATGGAAAGTTACGACCAGTTTAGTATGTCTAAAGAACAACTCGGCGATGCAATTAAATTTCTCAAAGAAAACATGACGATCACTATTATGTCCTACCAGGGACGCTCTATCGGTGTGGAGTTACCCAATGTTGTGGAGCTGGAAGTGGTTGAAACGGCACCAGGTATCAAAGGGGATACCGCTTCCGGTGGCTCGAAACCGGCCACCTTGGAAACCGGCTATGTTGTACAGGTTCCGTTTTTTATAAATACCGGCGATGTATTGCAAGTAGACACCCGCACCGGGCATTATATAAAAAGGGCTTAAGATCTGGCCGTAATACATAATCTTTTGCCTTATTAAGGAAATAAATGTTTAAAAACCCCCGAAGCGAGAGATACTATTTTTGACAGTAACTACAAAGGGGGTATTTTTATGTCTGATCTTAAATCTAAAGTGGCTTACTTGCAAGGACTGGCCAGCGGTATGAATGTGGAGGACGATAGTAAAGAAGGCAAGCTACTGGGTGGCATTATCAATGTTTTAGACGAATTTGCCAATTCATTTAGCGAGCTGGAAGAATCCCAGGAGCAATTGGAAGAATACATTGAAACTTTGGATGAAGATTTATATGCGCTGGAAAATGATGTGCATGATGAGGATATGGAAGAATATATGGAAGTGGACTGCCCTAGCTGCGGCGAAACAGTGCTTTTTGACCCGAGTATCATTGAAGATGAAGATATTATCGAGGTGACCTGCCCCAATTGCGATGAGGTAGTTTTCGTTAACGATGAGAATTTTACATCTGCAGACGAACCGGAAATACTGCATAACCGCAAATCGGCCATTGAGGAAGATATATAGAGTATTATGAAGTAATGGAACAGGCTGCTGTTTAGCATATTACAGCAGCCTGTTATTTTTTATTTTTTCGAGGCATATATTACCAATGAGGTAAATAAATTATTAAATATACATTACCGGTCGGAGCTGGAGGGATATAAGAATTGAGCAGATACGTGATACCTAAATCAGTACATACTATCGCTGGATCTGCCCGGATCACTGTCGGGGTACCCGCAGGGGCGTGGCGGCAGATAGCGTCCGTCCTGCCGTCTAATCTTGCGGAGATGATCGGCCGGGTGCCGCTCCGATATCTTGCCGATCTGGAGGAAATCAGGCTGCGGAGGGACAGGCCGTTGATGCTTGGCTTGGGGGGAAGTGATTACTTTATCCGTCAGGATGGTACGCCGGTGTCTGAGTCATCCGGAGTTTATGTGGTTAACGCTGTCGACCTGGAAAAAGTATTGCACAATATCAGCGGTTCTTCCATGTATGCACTGGAGGAAGAACTGAAAAACGGTTATGTTACACTGCCCGGTGGGCACAGGGTGGGGCTTACCGGCAAGGCTGTGCTGGAAAATGGCCGGGTAAAAACCTTAAAGTACCTGTCTGGATTGAACATTCGGGTGTGTCGGGAAATCAAAGGGGCGGCTGACGGGTTAATTAAACATTTGATTGACCGGCGAGTGCAAAATATTTATCACACCGTGATCTTATCGCCGCCCCGCTGCGGTAAGACTACTCTGCTGCGAGACCTGGTACGCCAGGTGAGCAATGGGCTGCCGGGTTTGCAGTTGGCCGGGCGGACGGTGGGTGTGGTGGACGAGCGTTCGGAAATTGCGGGGTGCCACAGGGGGTTGCCTCAAATGGATGTGGGGGTAAGAACAGATGTGCTGGACGGCTGTCCCAAAGCTCAGGGGATGATGATACTGCTGCGGGCAATGTCACCGGATGTGATTGTAACCGACGAAATCGGCAGCATGGAAGATATTCATGCGTTGGAAGAGGTGTTTAACGCGGGTGTGCGCGTTATTGTCACTATCCACGGTTCATCGTTGCGGGAATTGGCAAACCGACCGGCCCTAAAATACCTGCTGCAGCTTAATATTATTGAACGGTTTGTGCTGCTGGGCCGCTCCCGGGGGGTGGGGACAGTAGAAAAAATTTACAATGGCAATGATCTGCCCAGTTTGGGGGTGAAAATGTGCTTAAGCTGATAGGCGGGCTGTTGGTATTAGCGGCCAGCGGTTTGGGGGGGTGGCAGGTGTCTAGAAGTTATGCCCGCCGGCCGGTGGAACTGCGGCAGTTTATCGCGGCTCTGCAGGTGCTGGAAACCGAAATCACTTACGCGGCCACACCGCTGCCCGAGGCGCTGGGTGGGGTGGCGGAACAGGTCGGTGTGCCTGTGGCCTTCTTTTTCCGGCAAGTAGCCGGTGATCTCGGTGCCCACCGGGGCTGTTCAGCTCGGGAGGCCTGGCATAAAGCCTTGGATTACTATGGCCCCCGCAGTGCTCTTGGGGCAAGCGATTTGGGTATCTTGCGGGGACTGGGCAACAGCATTGGTATTTCAGATCGGGAAGACCAGAGTAAACACCTGCGCCTGGCTGGGGAGCAGTTAAAAATTGCTATGGCTATGGCGGAAGATGCGGCAGGTAAAAACGTAAAAATGTGGAATTATATGGGTTTGTTGGGCGGGCTGGTCATCGTTCTGGCGCTTTATTAAAAAGGGGGAATATTTCAAAATGGGTGCCAATATCGATTTAATCTTTAAAATTGCCGGCATTGGCATTTTAGTGGCCGTGGCCACGATGGTGCTGAAAAATTCCGGTAAAGAAGACTATGGTTTTGCAGTAACTCTTACGGGTATTGCAGTGGTGTTGATCATGGTGATCCAAATGCTGGGCACCCTTTTCGACGAGGTCAAAACAGTTTTTAAATTATTCTAGGCGGTGGTGGTATGGATATTCTACAGATATCCGGTATCGCTCTGACCGGTGCGGTGCTGGCTGTGGTGCTGAAACAAAAGGCGCCACCCATGGCGGTGCTGCTCAGTGTTGCAGTGGGCGTAATCATATTCCTGCTGGTCCTCGGTAAAATCGGGGCCATTGTCGATATCTTGCGGCAGCTGTCGGAAAGAGCCGACATAAGCTCTATTTACCTGGGTACATTGCTTAAAATTATCGGTATTGCATATATCGCCGATTTTATCGCCCAGATATGCCGGGATGCCGATCAAGGAGCCTTTGCCACTAAAGTTGAACTGGCCGCCAAGATAATGGTGTTGGTGCTGGCGGTGCCGATTGTGGTGGCGGTGCTTCAGGCACTGCTGCGGCTGGTACCGTAAGGGAGGGGTAAAGCTTGAGCTGTCCAACGAGATTTCATTACCGCATACAGTGCTCGCTGTTTTTTTTAGCTTTTTATATTAGCTTAATCCTTGTCTTGCCCCTGGCTGCCTGGGCAGCATCCGATATCGCCGTGGAAGTGGACGAGCAGGCGGGCAAGCTGGATATGGGCGAAATCCAGCAGTTTGTCGACCGAATGGACCATGATTTACAAAGTGCCCTGCCGGAAACCGATTTTAAAGCGCTGGTCACCGGCCTGGCGACCGGACAAATTTCCATGCAACCTACCGAGATATTTAACCAGTGTATTAATTATGTATTTCGTGAGGTGGTGGCAAACTCGGCGCTGTTGGGTAAACTGGTGGTGCTGGCGGTAATTTGTGCAGTGTTGACCAATATTACCGGCGCCTTTGAAAAGGGCACTACCGGGCAGCTCACGCATATGGTGGCTTACCTGGTGCTGGTGACCATCGCTGTGGGTTCCTTTGGCCTGGCCATTCAATTGGGCCGGGAGGTGGTAGATAATATGGTCGTCTTTATGCAGGCTCTGTTGCCGCTCCTGCTGACCTTGCTGGTTGCTGTCGGCGGAATTGCCTCGGCGGCCATATTTCATCCCATCATTTTTATTACCATTGCCACCTTTGGAACAGTGATTAAAAATGTTATTTTGCCGTTGATATTTTTTGCCGCAGTACTTGAAATAGTAAGCGGACTGTCCGAGCATTTTCAGGTGTCCAAGCTGGCCGGTCTATTAAAAAGCGTGGCCATGGGTCTGATGGGCCTGATGAGCACTATATTTCTGGGAGTCATGGCCCTGCAGGGGGTGGCCGGGGCGGTGGCGGACAGCTTAACTTTTCGCACAGCCAAGTTTGCCACGCATGCCTTTATCCCTGTGGTGGGTGGCGTGTTCAGCGACGCTCTGGAAGCGGTGATTCGCTCGTCGCTATTAATGAAAAACGCGGTGGGTATTGCCGGGGTGCTTATTATTATTATGCTGCTGGTCGTCCCCTTGGTAAAAATAGTTGCCATTGCGTTTATTTATAAGCTGGCCGGGGCGGTTATCCAGCCTGTAGGCGAGGAAAGGATCAGCGATTGTTTAAACGGGTTGGGCGGTAGTTTGCTCGCAGTTTTTGGTGCCGTGGCGATGGTTGGCCTGCTGTTCTTTTTTGCTCTGGCCATCGTGCTGGGTCTGGGTAATATCACGGTAATGCTGCATTAAGTTGGGGGGCTGTGGTATGGAGGTACTTCGTGAGCTGATTCAAACCATTATTGTTATTGTGGTGCTGGCCGTGCTGGTGGAAATGCTTTTGCCCGGCGGTGATATGCGCCGATATGTCAAAATGGTAATGGGGCTTTTGATCATCATGGCGATTCTGCAAGCAGCGGCCGGGGTGGTGAACAGCCAGTTTATGCAGGACGTGCCCGCGGTTACTGTGTCCGACACCGGTGCTCCTCCACTTGAGGATATCATGGCCGTTGGGCAAGAGCTGGCCGGTAAAGACCGGGACAAGGCTGAGCAGCAATTCAGCGAGGGCCTGTCCCGGCAGGTGCTGGCGCTGGTCGGAATGAATCCGGAGGTGCAGGCGGTGGACGCTCAGGTAAGTCTGGACGGGGAAAATAGTGATATCAGGGAGATTACCATTATTTTCAACGTTGAGGATGAAAGTGGTGCCGGGGGACAACAAGCCTCTAACGGCATAGGCGGGGATTTGGGCGTGCAGCCGGTGGTGGTTGATTTAGACAGGAAGAGCCCCGCTGATGAGCAAAGCCCGGCCAAGACGGCAACAACCGAACAAAAAAAAGCCGCTGCCGAACTGACCAAGATGGTGTCACAATTCTATAATCTTAAACCTGATCAAGTTAAATACAAGTTTGAAGAATAATAGACGGAGGTGATAGCATGAACGGTTCGGATCTATTTAATCAAAAAAATAAAAAGTTCTGGTCGATAGCCCTGATGTTGTTTCTTCTGGGCATTATGTTAATGTTGGTGGGCAGCTGTGATAGTATGTTTAGCTCAAGCTTGGAAAAGAACTCGCCGGATAACGATATGACAAACGGTTCCATTAAACCCGGTACTGCTGCAAAATCGCTTATGACCCAGGAGGAAAAGGAACTAGCAATAGAATTATGCCAGATGCTGGAACAGGTTGCCGGGGCCGGCCGGGTGGAAGTGACCGTGCAACTGGCTTCTTCTACTAACAACGACTATGCTCTCAATACCACCACCGGTCTTAAAACTACCCAGGAAAGTGACCAGGGTGGCGGTTCCCGGCAGATTACTGAAAACACCGGCACCAGCACAGTGGTGATTGCCAGAGGTGACCGGGGACTGGAAGAACCGGTGGTGAAGCAAGAAATGGCGCCCGATGTGGCAGGTATCCTGGTGGTAGCTCAGGGAGCCGGTACTCCCCGGGTCAAGGCCGATTTGTTCCGGGCGGTGCAGGTGGCTTTGGGTGTAGAGCCGCATAGAATTATCGTACTGCCCATGAAGGAGGGGAATTAGGGTTGATCACTGTAATAAAAATAGAACGCAAAAAAATATTGCTGGTAGTTCTTGTGCTGGTAGGTATTGCATTTTGTGCGGTTGGATTCGGAGGGGTGGCCCAAAAGGTGGTGGGACTGCAGGACAAGTCTTCCACCGCAACTTCGATTACACTTACTCACCCCGAAAACGGCGGGATTGGCACAGTTGGGGACAGAGCTCCGGATGAAGCTACACCCTCTGACCAGGTGGTAAGCTATGATTCTCATCAAGCGGACGACGGTTCCTATTTTGTCGAGGCACGCATAAGCCTGGAGCAGGCAAGGGGTAAAGAGATGGAAACTTTGCGTGAGGTGCTGGCCTCGGAAACAGATGAGACTGTGCGTAAAACCGCTCAGGAAAGGCTGATGCAACTTAGCGGCCGGGTATCCCAGGAGATGGAATTGGAAAACATGATTCGGGCCAAGGGTTATCAGGATGCCGCTGTGTTTTTGGACAGCGATACAGTAACCGTGATACTGCGGCCCGATAAACAAATGGCAGATGGTACGGATAATACTGCCATTGCTCGGCTGGTGGCTAAATCTACCGGTGTGCATGAGGACGGCGTAATTGTTATCACCAGGGAAAATTAGCAAAGTTATACAATAATTTTAGAAACATAACCGGGAATGGATATTTATTTATCTGCTCCCGGTTAATTTTATGCCGCCAATATTTTTAAAATCTAACTTCAAAATCCCTGGTGATGCCCTGCCATTTGCATGCAGTGGTGCAATGAAGCATAGTATACATTGTATTTTGCTTTTATATTGTATACTTTATGTAAATCTATTTAATTTTGCAAAAAGCAGTTATATAATGTATCATGATTAGGTTGTTAACTGATAGCAACCTGACTTTTTTATGAAGGTAATTCGTTGGGATGTGCTCCCTTTCATGCATGTTCGCGCTATGATAATGAATATCTCCGGAGTTTATTAAGGACACTGTCCCTGAGAGTATAAAAGCAAAGTGATTAGGAGGTTTATTATTTTGGGAGAGACCAGGAAAGTCAAAATTACGGATACCACAATGAGGGACGGCCATCAATCCTTGCTGGCCACGCGTATGCGTACCGAACATATGCTGCCCATTTTGGAAAAGGTAGATCAGGTTGGGTTCCAATCTATAGAGATGTGGGGAGGCGCTACATTTGATACCTGCATGCGTTTTCTCAATGAGGATCCCTGGGAAAGGTTGCGTGCGATCAGGTATCACATGAAAAACACCAAACTGCAAATGCTGCTGCGTGCCCAAAACGTGGTGGGCTACAAACATTACGCAGATGATGTGCTGGAAGAGTTTGTTAAGAGAGCAGTAGATAACGGTATGGATATCTTCAGAATTTTTGATGCGCTAAATGATATCCGCAACATGGAGAAATCTATCGAGTATGTCAAGCGGGAAGGCGCTCATGCCCAGGCTACGGTGGTTTATACCATTAGCCCGGTACATGATTACGATTTTTATATGCGCACCGGTAAAGAACTAATGGAACTGGGCGTTGATTCAATATGCTTAAAAGACATGGCGGGTATTTTAGCTCCCAAGCCTGCTTACGATATCGTCAAGGGCTGGAAAGAAAATCTGGGTATTATGGTCCAGCTGCACTGTCACTACTCCAGCGGCATGGCTGCAATGGCCTATTTGAAGGCTGCTGAGGCAGGCGTGGATGTAATTGACTGTGCCATATCCTCTATGTCATCACAAAGCTCACAGCCTTCCATTGAAAGTATGGTATGTGCGCTTCAGGATACCCCGTATGATACCGGACTGGATATTGGACTGCTTTCGGAAATTGCCGATTACTTCAAGGAAGTGCGCACGAATTATACTGAATTCGATAACGCAAGCTGTAGCCCTGATACTAATGTGTTGATTTACCAGATTCCTGGCGGTATGATTTCCAACTTTATTAATCAACTAAAAGAACAAAACGCCCTGGATAAATTGCCTGAGGTGCTGGCTGAAGTACCCCGGGTCCGGGAAGACTTTGGCTTCCCGCCGTTGGTAACTCCCACCAGTCAAATTGTGGGTTCTCAGGCGGCATTCAATGTGATATTCGGGCAACGTTATGCAATGGCTACCAATGAATCGAAGATGTATATGCGTGGTTATTATGGTCGCCCTCCCGCATCGGTGAATGAAGAGGTCCGCAAGAAGATTATCGGTGACGAGGAACCAATCGAATGCCGCCCGGCAGACTTAATCGAGCCGGAGCTTCCCTCAGCCAAAGAAACATGCGAATCTTATATGGAAAAACCCGAAGACATTGTTTCCGTAGCTTTATTTCCTCAAGTGGCTCCTCAATTCTTGGAGGACAGAATGGCTAATAAACTTGAGCAGGCTAATGAAGGCTCTGATGTTAATCCTATCTAAGCGTATGATTGAAGGTTCAAAACAGGCCCTATTGTTAAGGGCCTGTTTTTTTTCAGTGATCCCTTCTGATCCCTTTTAGTTGTGTTGGCTGGTGGGGCTACTGAGTGGGGCTTGGTGTCTGTCTATACATTCCGCTTAATAGACAGTATACGAAAAAGGAATAATGCCGTAAGGTTAATTGCGATATTTTGGCTCTTCTGGTATAATAATTTAAATTGTTGCAGGGAGGGGTTTAAAATAGAGCAGGAAATGGTCGTAAGTGAAGAAAAAAACGGTTTAGGTTCCATACGCATTGCCGATGATGTTGTGCGCATTATTGCCGGGTTGGCGGCTTCCGAGGTTTCCGGTGTGGTGAGTATGAGCGGTGGTATGGTGGGTGGCATTGCTGAAAAATTGGGACGTAAAAACCTCTCGAAGGGTGTTAAAGTGGAAGTAGGGGAGAAAGAAGCAGCCGTTGATTTGTATATCGTGGTGGAATATGGTTCAAGCATCCCCGAAGTAGCAGCAAGAATACAGGATACTGTAAAAAGTGCTATCGAAAGAATGACCGGCCTGGCGGTGGTGGAGGTAAACGTGAATGTACAGGGAGTGACTTTCGCCAATGAACTAAATGAAGAAGAAAGCAGCAATCGGGTAAAATAAAACTGGAGGTTGTACATGGGACCATTTGACCGCGGCATACTTTTGCTATATAGTTTTACCTTAACATTGTTTTTCATTGCTCTGGGTATTTTTCTGGCCGGCTGGTCGGGTCCGGTTCTGCGTCTTTGGCAGGAGGTCAATGCCCCTGCTTACCAGGAAGTTTTATGGATTTTGCTGGTGTTATATATCATTATGGGCCTGCGCATACTATGGAAGGCTTTGAAGACTGAGCGTAAAAAACAAGCTGTGGTGCATGAAAGCGGTATGGGCCAGGTGCGAGTTTCTCTTGCGGCCATTGAAGCATTGGCGGAAAAAACAGTTGCCGCTATACCGGGCATTAAAGAAGTCAAGGCCAAGGTAGTGTCATCGTCTCAAGGTGTAGCATTGAACTTAAAATTAAGCACTGCTCCGGATATTAATATTCCCTCGGTGTCGGAAGATATCCAGCGTGAGGTTAAGGAAGGTATATATAGTGTGGTGGGCCTAGCTGTGTCCGAGGTGCGGGTAGCGGTGGAAAGTTTTAAAGCAGCTAAGCCCAGGGTGGAATAATAGGGAGTGGCCTGTCGATGGTTAATCTGGAATTTTTTTTGGAATGGATGCTCATGCACCGGGGTAAAATAATTGGTGTGCTGGTGGGCCTATTGTTAAGCTTATCTATGATTTTCTGGGGGATATTAAAAACCCTTTTAATAGTAGTGTGCGTTGTGTTAGGCTATCTAGGCGGTAAGCAATTGGACGACCAGGAAGATATCAAGGAACGGCTGTTACGCTTGCAAAGGGAAAGGTGACATAAATAAATGGGTAGAAGACAGTCCAGGGAATCTGCCATGCAGGTGCTGTACCAGGTGGATGTGGGTAAAATGGCAGTTAATGAAGCACTGCAGAATATTCAGGAACAGTTTGAGCTTACCGGGCCTGATTTGGAATTTACCGGCCAGCTGGTATATGGAACTATGGAAAAACTAGCCGAACTGGATAAAACCATGTCCGTTCACAGCCGTGAATGGCAGGTGGAGCGGATGGCAGCCGTTGACAGGAATATCCTCCGGTTGGCTTTATACGAAATGCTGTATATCCAGGAAATTCCCCCCAACGTATCTATCAATGAAGCAGTAGAAATGGCAAAGAGGTTTAGCGGCGAAGAATCAGGTAGGTTTATCAATGGTATCTTAGGTGCGGTAGCCCGCCAGATCAAGGTATAACAAAGTTGGTAAATTTATTAATTTACTTCGTTAATTAATAAATTTGATACAAAGCTAGGCAAACTTAAGGCTATTTTTGGTAATTAAAAAGTAAGATTTTGTTTATTTATATAAATGTTTGCAGGAATTTAATATCCGATCTAGAAATAATTTATCAAGAAGTTTCTTGAAAAAAATATGAGGGAGGGGAATGAGTTCAATGTTCAAAATTTTAGAAAAACAAGTATTTTCGCCAGTAATCAAACAATTTGTTATCCATGCACCCAGGGTTGCCAAAAGCTGCAAAGCCGGTCAGTTTATTATTTTGGGTATCAATGAAGAGGGAGAAAGAATCCCCTTAACTATTGCCGACTTTGACCGGGAAAAGGGCACTATTACCATTGTATTTCAGGAAGTGGGTAAGAGTACTATCCAGCTAGGTGCTATGGAAGCAGGGGATTATATTAAGGACTTTGTAGGTCCGCTGGGTGAACCCACCCATATCGAAAATTTGGGCACCGTGATTTGTGTGGCCGGCGGCGTTGGCATTGCACCGGTGCATCCCATTGCCCGGGCGTTTAAAGAAGCCGGCAATCATGTTATCGGTATTATGGGCACCAGGACTCAGGATTTGATGTTCTGGGAAGATAAAATGGGAGCAGCCTGCTCTGAGCTGCTGGTTACCACTGATGACGGCTCTTACGTGCGTCAAGGTTTTGTTACCGACGTTTTAAAAGATGTTATTGAAAGCAAGGGCAAAGAAAATATCCCCCTGATTATTGCCATTGGGCCGCAGCCGATGATGCGGGCGGTCTGCAATATGACCAAGGAATACGGCATTAAAACTATCGTTAGCCTGAACGCGCTGATGGTGGATGGCACCGGTATGTGCGGCTGCTGCCGGATTAGCGTGGGTGACGAAACCAAATTTGTGTGTGTTGACGGTCCGGATTTCGACGGGCATCAAGTGAACTGGTCCGAGTTGGCCATGCGCCAGGTTTACTTTAAATCCGAGGAGCAATTAGCCTTGGAATATAAAGAATGCACATGCAGAAACGGAGGTGCCGAATAATGGCTGACGAAAAAGCTAAGAAAAAAATTGATCCGCATAAACACGAAATGCCGGTCCAGGAAGCCAAGGTAAGAGCTCATAATTTTGAAGAAGTGGCATTGGGTTACGATGAAGAAACAGCGGTAGCTGAAGCCCAGCGTTGCCTGCAGTGTAAAAATGAGCCCTGCCGCCAGGGCTGCCCTGTTGAAGTATTTATACCTGACTTTATCAAGCTGGTGGCCGAAAGGGATTTTGACGGCGCCATTAAAAAAATCAAAGAAAAGAATGCTTTACCGGCGGTATGTGGCCGGGTATGTCCTCAGGAAAACCAGTGCGAGAAATACTGCACCTTGGCGAAAAAATTTGAAGCCGTTGGTATTGGCCGCCTGGAACGCTTCTGCGCCGACCGGGAACTGCAAAAGGGTGTAACGGTGCCTGAAGTGGCCCCGCCCACCGGTAAAAAGGTGGCTGTGGTAGGATCAGGTCCTTCCGGTTTAACATGTGCTTCCGACCTGGCCAAGCTGGGGCACGAAGTAACTATATTTGAGGCCTTGCACGTAGCGGGCGGTGTGCTGATGTACGGTATTCCCCAATTCCGTCTGCCTAAAGAAGTCGTGCAGGCCGAAGTGGAAAACCTTAAAAAATTGGGCGTTAAGATAGAGGTTAACTCGGTTGTAGGTAAGTTCTCCACTGTCGATGAATTAATGGAAGAAGAGAGTTTTGACGCGGTGTATATTGGCACCGGTGCCGGTCTACCCTATTTTATGGGCATTCCCGGGGAAAATGCCTGCGGCGTTTACTCAGCCAACGAATTTTTAACCCGAACCAATTTGATGAAAGCCTATCTGTTCCCCAAATATGATACCCCTATTAAGGTCGGTAAAAAGGTTGCCGTACTGGGTGGTGGCAACGTGGCCATGGACGGTGCACGCACCGCTCTGCGCTTGGGTGCTGAAGAGTCTCATATTGTATACCGGCGCTCTCGTGAGGAACTGCCTGCACGTAAGGAAGAAGCTGAGCATGCCGAGGAAGAGGGTGTGATATTTGACCTGTTAACCAGCCCTGTGGAAATAATTAGCAACGAAGAAGGCTGGGTCACCGGTATGAAGTGCATTAAGTACGAGCTGGGCGAGCCTGACGCTTCAGGCAGACGCAGCCCCATACCCATTGAGGGTTCCGAGTTTATCATGGATATCGATACTGTGGTAGTGGCTATCGGCCAGGGTCCCAATCCGCTGGTGCCCAGAACCACCAAAGGACTGGAATTGAATAAACGCGGTAATATTGTAGCCAACTTGGAAACCGGTGCCACCTCCAAGACCGGCGTATACGCCGGTGGTGACGTAGTTACCGGTGCGGCTACCGTTATCTTGGCCATGGGTGCCGGACGTACCGCCGCCAAGTCGATTCACGAATATTTGAGCAATAAGTAAGAATTGTTTGAAACACCCGGCATTGGCAGAGAGCTGGTGCCGGGTGTTTATTTAATACCGGGCTATTAGGAAAAAATTAAAGGATACTGATATATGCAAATATTTACTGTGCAGCAATTAACAGGACATATTAAAGGAATACTTGAAAATGACCGGCGGCTGACAAATATTTGGGTTAAGGGCGAAATCTCCAATTATAAAAAAGCTACTTCCGGGCATATTTATTTTACTTTAAAAGACAATCATTCCTGTATCAGGGTGGTTATGTTTCGTTCACGGGCTAGGCATTTGCAATGCAGTCCGGGAAATGGCCTGGCCGTGCGGGTCAGGGGCTATGTGACCGTTTATGAACGGGACGGCCAGTACCAGTTATATGCCGAGCAGGTGGAGCCGGATGGTACGGGAGCCCTTTTTGCAGCTCTGGAGAAGCTTAAGCAGCAGCTGGCCGCCGAAGGGCTGTTTGAACAAAGTATAAAAATAGCATTGCCGCGTTTTCCACGTTATATTGGGATAGTGACCTCACCTACGGGGGCGGCAGTGCGGGATATGGTACATATTTTGCGACGTCGCTGGCCACAGATCAATATTATACTGGCCCCTGTGGCGGTGCAGGGAGAGGCTGCTCCCCGTGAGGTGGCCCGGGCGCTGGATCGTTTGAACAGGCTTAATAATGTGGATTTGATTATCGTGGGCCGGGGAGGCGGTTCCCTGGAGGAACTGTGGGCTTTTAACAACGAGTTGGTGGTTAGAAGCATTGCGGCTTCCCATATACCGGTGATATCGGCTGTGGGGCACGAAACAGATTTCACCCTTGCGGATCTGGCGGCCGATTTGCGAGCACCCACTCCCTCGGCGGCTGCAGAATTGGCGGTGCCCGACAGGGATGAGCTTAAAAGACTGGTGGCAATGCAAAAGGCACGGTTAACCCGCTGTCTGGGCCGGCAGATCCACAACTACCAGCAGAGGCTTAACTACTGCACCAAGAGCCGGGTGCTGGCCAGACCTGTGGATAGGCTGGTTGAGCAACGACGTCAAATCGTAGACACGCTGGAAAGACAGTTGTTCGGTGGTACCCGAACTATTACGAATAGTTTAAACAATCGCTTGGCTCTGCTGGCTGGACGACTTGATGCTCTTAGCCCCTTGGCCACGCTGGCCAGGGGGTATAGTTATGCCCTAGATCCGGCCGGCAAGGTGCTGCGGGACGCATGGCAGGTGCAGGTAGGTGATCCGGTGAAGGTGCACTTGCATCTGGGAGCGATAAAGTGTATGGTTAAGGAGGTAGATTTTAAATAATCAGCTTGGGGGGAAATGACAAATGGCTGTGATAGACGGCAAAGCGATAGCTGCGGATATCAGAGAAGAAGTAAAGGCTGAAGTAACACAGCTGAAAGAATTGGGTATTACACCCAAATTGAACGTATTGCTGGTAGGTGATGACCCGGCTTCAGTGGTCTATGCCCGCTCCAAGGAAAAGTCCTGCGGCAGCGTAGGTATTGAATTTGAATTAAGAACCATGCCCGGCTCTACTGCCATAGAGGAAGTGCTGGACGTTATAGATGCATGGAATAAAGATGCCAATATTCATGGTATTATGATTGAACTGCCTTTGCCCAAAGGGATGGACAAAAATGTGGTGCTGGAAGCGATAGATCCAAAGAAGGACGTGGACGGCTCCCATCCCATGAACCGCGGTTATATTTTGAGCGGCGGTGAAGGCCTGTTCCCTGCTACACCTCAGAGCTGTATTGAGGTGTTACTGCGCTCCGGAGTTAAAATTAATGGTAAAAACGCCGTCATTGTGGGTCGGGGTGAAACTGTGGGTAAACCACTGGTTTTCATGCTGCTCAATCAGAATGCCACTGTTACTGTTTGCCATACTAAAACCGTAGACTTAGCCCATCATACCAAACAGGCAGATATCGTTATTGCGGCTGTAGGCCGGGCTAAAATGATTACTGCTGATATGATTAAACCGGGCGCCGTTGTAGTGGATGCCGGTATTAATCCTGCTGAGGGCGGCGGTATCTGCGGTGACGTGGATTTTGAAAACGCCAGAGAAGTGGCGGGTGCCATCACCCCTGTGCCGGGCGGCGTGGGTAGCCTGACTACTGTACTTGTTCAAAAAAACGTGCTTAAGGCCATCAAACTGCAGGGTCTAGCTTAAATGACAGCAATACGTAGTTTTCCACTTATAACCCGTACCATCAATTTTTTTATGAGGTGATTACGTGAATGAAATTTATGATTTCCCATTTCGCAAGTTAGTGGCGTTATCAGCATCCGACGCGCCCACTCCGGGCGGTGGCAGCGTATCTGCTCTGGTTGGTACTTTAGGTGTGGCCATGACCGCTATGGTGGGCAACCTAACCGTAGGCAAATCCAAGTACCGGGAAGTAGAGCCTGAGGTTAAGGAAATTACCGGTGCTGCATATTTTATTATTAATAAGCTGGAAAAACTAATGGCTGCGGATATAGCTGCATTCGGCAAGTTTATGGATGTTTTTCGCCTTCCCAAGAATACTGACGAAGAAAAGGCTAAGCGAGAAGAAATGATGCAAAAGGCGCTTAAAACAGCAACGGATACTCCCATGGAGACAGCACGCGCTCTTCTGGAAGCACTGGAAATTACTAACCGGCTGGCCAGGCTTGGCAATAAAATGGCCATTAGCGATGCCGGTGTGGCAGCTTACGTGTGCGAGGCAGCCCTGAACGCGGTGCTGTTAAGTGCGGATATTAATATCCCGATGGTTAAAGATGAAGAGTACGTAAAGAATATATTGTTGGAGAAAGATCAGCTGGTTAACAAGGCAGCAGTATTAAAAGAACAGGCTGTTGAGGTAGTACGCGAGCGTATGAAATAATTGTATTATATAAAAGACTTTGAGGGGGCTGGATAGGCTCCTTTTTTCTAACTTTCGATTGGACTGGTTTATCTACCCTGCGAGTGCAGCGCTCCTGTAAATGACCGTTATGCCGGGAAGCTCTTATAAGGATGGTTTCTGCCGGTAAATTATTATATAATTTAAAAGGTATAGTTAATTAAGTATACTGGAGGTTTTGCGGCAATAATGAATAAAGAGGCGTTAACCTTTGAAGCGGCGCTGGCCCGGTTAGAAGTTCTGGTCAATCGTTTGGAAGAGGGTAACTTACCCCTTGATGAGTCGCTTGATCTATTTGCCGAGGGCATTAAGCTAACTAAACAGTGCGGCAAATATTTGGATCAGGCAGAAAAACAAATTAGCCTATTGCTGGAGGACGATGATGGCCAAGTTGTTATCCGGGAAGAGGAGCTGTAAACATGAGCTTTAAAGAGGAGCTAGTCAGGCAGGCGAGCCTTGTGGATAAGGCACTTAATGAGTACCTGCCGCCGGCCGGCAGTTATCCCTCCGTGATTCACGAGGCCATGCGTTACAGTGTTTTCGCCGGTGGTAAGCGTCTTAGGCCTGCTCTGGTGTTGGCCTCTGCCAAGGCTGTAGGCGGTGATGAAAAAAAAGTGTTGCCTGCTGCCTGTGCTATTGAGCTTCTGCACACTTACTCGCTGGTGCATGATGATTTGCCGGCCATGGATAATGATGATTTGCGCCGGGGCAGGCCCACCAGTCATAAGGTGTACGGCGAAGCTATTGCTGTATTGGTGGGAGATGCGCTGCTAACTCTGGCTTTTGGGCTTTTGGCCGGGTTGCCCCAGACCGGGCCTTTGGGTACGGGCGGGGTAGTGCATGTAATTACCGAAGTGGCTGAAGCTGCCGGAACAGCCGGTTTAATCGGCGGCCAAGTAGTGGATATACTGTCTGCCGAAAAGTTAGTTGATAAACAAACGCTTAAGTATATCCATAGTTGTAAGACCGGTGCATTATACAGGGCGTCGGTGCGGGTTGGGGCCATGATATCCGGTGCCAGCCCGGAACAGCTAAATAAGCTTACTGTTTATGCTGAAAACCTGGGGCTGGCCTTTCAAATTGTTGATGATATATTGGATATTGAAGGTGATGAACAAAAATTGGGCAAGCCTGTAGGCAGTGACATTAAAAACCAAAAGGCCACTTATCCTGCGCTGCACGGTTTGTCGGGGGCCAAGGAAATGGCCCGGCAGGCGGCGGAGCAAGCCACGGGTGCCCTGTACCACTTTGGTTCTGAAGCTGACTTTTTGCGTGGGCTAATTTATTTTGTGCTACAAAGAGATAATTAAAGAAAGTATTAATGCAGGTAAAAACAAATGTATAGATAAACTAGCTAAAACGTGGCTATTGTCGAACGCTGCTCAGCATAAAGTAAAAAATCAGCAGCATCTGACCATAATTGACACCTGATGGCGGGAATAAGTGTTTGCCGCATTGTGAATAATCATGTTATAATTATTCACTGAAAGTGTTTTATTGTTATTTACGAACAGGTGATGCAGTATCCTAGTCGGGAACCCTTTTTTGAAGACGGGCCTAAAAATCCGTTAAGGGCACATCGATGAAGTTCCTGGTGCTGGCTGCCGACGCCCAGTTGGGGGTTGGTACTGGGAGTTAAGGAGGCGGGGCGATCCGCAATGGCATGCGGGCGTTGACCCTGCCTCCGTGGAGACCCAAGTGCGTGGTAACTTGCTAGCAGCAGTTGCTATGGCTTGGGTATAAACCTGCATGTGGGGGAAGCTGCGTGCAGTGTAGCCTGCCTTGAGTGATGCCGGTGGAGGTCCTTTAACAATAAATTATGTATGGGCCCATGCGTAATTTATTGTGGGTTTAAACCGTCATTGCAAAAGAGGCTAGGAAAAGGTACTCCCGCTGAGGAAAACTCCTAGGCTGTCCATGAATGGGACGGTACGGGGATTACAGTGTGGACTAAGTGGTAATCTAGCCCCGGATACGAAATATCCGGAATTTCGTTTAATGGGAAACCGCCGGAATGGCGACAGCCGGTACGAAATTGGGAAAACCTGCTAGACCTAAGCCACAACATTTACCCGTACCGTTGTCACTTGTTCTTATACATATCAAACGGCATGCCGGGTTTAAAGCCCGGGTTCTGCCATATTACCATGGCTACGTCTTATGGAGTGAATTGGTTGAAAAGTAACAAATCTACGGTTTCCGGCAAGTTTGTGGTAATTGTCGGTTTTGTTTCTTTTATCTTTGCCGCGGTTTTCTTTTTACTATCCCAATTTTTATCTGTAACCATCAATAGCCTGACATTTTCATTTATGCTGCTGTTTTTTATTGTATTATTTGGTATTACAGCAGATATCGTTGGTACTTCGGTGGCTGCAGCTGATGAAGCGCCGTTTCATGCCAAGGCAGCTAAGAAAGTGGCCGGGGCTAAAGAAGGTGTGTTTTTAATTCGCAACGCCGACCGGGTTGCCAATATCAGCAATGATGTCATCGGCGATATTGCCGGCACGTTAAGCGGAGCGCTGGGTATTGCGTTGGCTTTGCAAATTATCGGCTTGATGAAGGATCTTAACCAATTTTTTTTGAATATGTTAATTACAGCGCTGATTGCTGCATTTACCGTAGGTGGCAAGGCTTATGGTAAAAAAATTGCTCTCAGCAATGCTAATGGAGTAATTTTCATTGTAGGCAGAATAATAGCAGCCATTAGTAGTATAACGGGTATAAATTTAGTCAAAAAATAATTTGATTCCTGACTACAACCTGACAACAAGATGAGGTGAAACCTTGGGCAGGTATCTGGAACAAATAAATTCACCCCAGGATGTACGGATGCTCACCCTTGACCAACTAGAACAGCTGGCCGGTGAAATAAGAGAGGAAATTATTGCTACCGTAGCTAAAAACGGCGGGCATCTAGCTTCCAATCTGGGGGTAGTGGAGTTGACCCTGGCACTGCACCGGGTGTTTTACACACCTCGGGATAAAATTATTTGGGATGTGGGTCACCAGTGTTATGTTCATAAATTAATTACCGGCAGGCGGGAACAATTTGGTACGTTGCGCTGTTATGATGGGCTAAGCGGCTTTCCACGGCCGGATGAGAGCGAGCACGATGCTTTTGGTACCGGTCACAGCAGTACATCCATATCGGCTGCTCTGGGCATGGTGCTGGCCAGAGATTTTAAGGGCGACCGGCATGCTGTAGTGGCGGTGATCGGTGACGGATCAATGACCGGGGGCATGGCCTTTGAGGCCTTAAATCATGCCGGGCAGTTGAAAAAAGACCTGATTGTGGTGCTTAACGATAATAAAATGAGCATATCAGCTAATGTGGGTGCTATGTCCGGCTATTTAAATCGTATGCGCACCGACCCCAAGTATTCACGAGGCAAGGATGAAATTGAACAAATATTGCGCCGTATACCGTCTATCGGTTCCACTGTTGCCAAGGTGGCTGAACGGATTAAGGACAGCTTTAAATATCTGGTAGTGCCAGGTATGCTCTTCGAAGAATTAGGTTTTACATATCTGGGACCTATTGACGGCCACAATATTCTTTCCATGCTGAATACCTTGGAGCAGGCCAAATCGTTGGGCGGCCCGGTGCTGGTGCATGTAGTCACGGAAAAGGGGCACGGGTATGCGCCCGCGGTGGAAAAGGCTGATAAATTTCACGGCATCGGACCATTTGACATCAGCTCCGGCAGCTGCTTGGAAAAAAGTGATATCAGCACATACACAGAAGTTTTTGGGCGCACGCTGGTTAACCTTGCTGAACAAGACCCCACCATTGTTGCTGTTACCGCTGCCATGTGCAGTGGCACCGGACTTGGTGAGTTTGCCCAAAAATTCCCCGGCCGGTTTTTTGATGTGGGTATTGCCGAACAACATGCTGTAACCCTGGCGGCCGGTTTGGCAAGCGAGGGATTAAAGCCCGTGGTGGCAATTTATTCTACGTTTTTACAGCGGGCTTATGACCAGATTATCCACGATGTATGCCTTCAAAAACTACCGGTGGTTTTTGTTGTAGACCGCGCCGGTATTGTAGGTGATGACGGTCCCACCCACCACGGTTTATTTGACATTTCCTACTTGCGCAGCGTGCCCAATCTGACGATTATGGCACCGGCAGATGAAAACGAGCTGCAGCATATGTTGCATACCGCACTGCAATTAAACGGCCCGTGTGCATTGCGTTTTCCCCGGGGCACCGGCCTGGGGGTAGCTTTGGACCGGCACAGCCGGGCAATACCTGTGGGCCGGGCTGAGGTGCTTGTAGAAGGAAAAGATATTACCTTGCTGGCCGTGGGTAACACTGTGCCGGCGGCCCGTCGCGCGGCGCTTATACTAAAAGAACTGGGCATACTGGCCACTGTTATCAACGCAAGGTTTATTAAGCCTTTGGATGAGGAATACATCACCCGGTGGGCCGCGCGCACCGGCCGTTTAATTACAGTTGAAGAAAATATGCTGGCGGGCGGTTTTGGCTCGGCCGTTTTGGAACTGCTGGCGGCTAAAGATATGGCCGGTATACAGGTTAAATGTCTGGGTATCGGGGATATGTTCATGGAACACGGCAGCCAGTCACTTTTGCGTGGAAAGTACGGATTAAATTCGGAAAATATTGTTAACCTTACCAGGCAAATGATTGATTCAAATCAAGCCGGAGAAAAGAAAATTATTGGCCTGGGCGGAGGCGCGTAAAGAAATTGTTGGAAAAGAAAAGGATAGATGTACTGCTTGTAGAAATGGGTTTTTTTGATAGCCGGGAAAAGGCTCGGGCTGCTTTAATGGCTGGGGATGTGCTGGTAAGAGGTGTACTGGTGGATAAGCCGGGTCAAAAGATGATAGCCTGTAAAGAGGATATAACGATCAAGCAAAAAATGCCCTATGTCAGCCGGGGCGGTTACAAACTGGCCCGGGCGCTGCAGGTTTTTCCCATTGATATGTTTGGCAGAGTGGTTTTGGACATTGGTGCATCCACCGGTGGGTTTACTGATTGTGCGTTGCAGCATGGTGCTGCTTTAGTATATGCTGTAGACGTGGGCTATGGTCAGATGGCCTGGTTACTACGCTCCGATCCCCGGGTGCTGGTACTGGAACGTACCAATATTCGCTATCTGAACAAGGATGTGTTTACAGACGGTCTGCCGGATCTGGTCACTATTGATGTTTCATTTATTTCATTGGCGCTTGTGCTACCTCGAGTAGATTACCTGTTGGATAATTATGAAGGTGTAGTCCTGGTGAAGCCGCAGTTTGAGGCTGGTCGCGAGGCGGTGGGTAAGAAAGGGGTAGTTAAGGATCCGGCGGTGCACCGGGAAGTGTTGCAAAAAGTTGTAAATACGGCTCTAGGTTTAGACATGGGGGTGCTAGGTGTTGACTACTCTCCGGTCAAGGGACCGGAAGGCAATATTGAATATTTGATTTATTTTAAAAAACCCGCCCTTGGGATGGACGGGTTATCAGTATTGATCGACCGTGCGGTGTCTGAGGCGCATCATAATTTGTCTGAAGGAGCGGAACATTGAACACCATTGGCCTGCTGTCCAATTTGACAGGAGAAAAAATAAAACATCTAGTTAGTGACATCGATAACCGGCTAAGCAGTCGTGGGTTTGCCTTAATGTTGGACGATGAAACCGCCAGGTTGGTTGACCGGCCTGCCGTTGGTTGCACACGTCTTGATTTGGTGCGGCAGGTCCAGTGTCTGATGGCGCTGGGGGGAGACGGTACTTTGCTGCATAGCGCCCGTTTAACAGCGCCTTTAGGTGTTCCAATATTTGGTGTTAATCTGGGGCACCTGGGGTTTCTTACCGAGGTGGCCATACCTCAGCTGTATGAGGCCATGGAGTGTCTATTGGCCGGTAGATATACTATAGAGGAACGTATGATGCTGCAGGCCAGTGTTGTCCGTAATGGACATACCTATGAGCCCATTATAGGATTAAATGATGCCGTGATTACCAAAGGGGCCTTTGCCCGTTTGATTGGCTTTGATACTATGGTGGACGGGCAGTTGTTTAATACCTATCATGCGGACGGGATAATTATTTCCACTCCAACCGGGTCAACGGCCTACTCACTGTCGGCCGGGGGGCCGATAGTATTACCGGATTTGGAACTGATGGTGGTGACACCTATTTGCCCGCATGCCTTATGGGCCAGGCCGCTGGTTATAGCAGCGGACAGCGAGGTGCAGGTGGTACTGCGTTCCAAACTGGGTGAAGTGATGCTGACTATAGACGGGCAGCATGGTATGCGCCTGCGGTTTGGGGATTTGATTAAGGTACGCAAAGCCATGCACCGGGCTAAGTTTATAAAGCTAAGTAACCAAACATTTTTTGACATTTTGAAGGAAAAATTAAAAGAGGGAGACGGGACCAATGTATAACAAACGGCCCGTTAACTTTGCCAATGTACGGGGCAACGCGGTGCTCTTGGGGCAGCAGTTTGTAGGTGATGTGCTGCATAAAGGCTGTGTTGCGGTGGATGCCACAGCGGGAAATGGCTACGATACTCTTTTTTTAGCTAATTTAGTGGGAGAAAAAGGTCGGGTTTACGCTTTTGATATCCAGCAATCGGCTTTGGACGTCACAGCCCGTCGTTTAACCCAATTCGGCCTCGATAACAATGTGCAGCTGATCCATGACGGGCACGAAAAAATGGATTTATACATTAATTCTCCGGTAGATGCCTTCATGTTTAACCTAGGATATTTACCTGGCGGCGATCATGACAAAATTACCCGTTCGCCCACAACCACCAGGGCATTGCAAATTGCCTTGAACCTGTTAAAACCGGGCGGGAGAATCAGCCTGGTGGTATATACCGGCCATTCCGGTGCAGGAGAAGAAAGCCGGGCGGTAGATGAAATGGCAGCCAAGCTTGATCCCCGTCTTTTTGGAGTTCTTAAGGTCGCCTTTGTAAACAGGTCGGTTTCGGCCCCCTTTTTAATATATATAGAAAGGGTGAAAAAAGAAATTGAAAACCTGGCGCCATAAAAAAATAATTGAATTAATTAAAGAGCAGGAAATCGGCACCCAGGAAGATCTTGTGGAGGCGCTTCAAAATGCCGGGTTTTCAGTCACTCAGGCTACCATATCCAGGGATATCAAGGAATTGGGTTTAATTAAGGTACCCGGTAATTCCGGCATGTCTCGCTATACAGTGGCGGGTGAATCAGTGAATCCAAGAAATGAAGACCGAATGAAAAGGCTTTTTAGGGATGCGGTAATTTCTTTGGATAACAGTGAAAACCTGATAATCATTAAAACCCTACCTGGTGAGGCGCAGGGAGTGGCCTCTACCATTGATAACGTGGGTTGGCCCGAAATAATCGGCACAGTAGCCGGAGATGACACGATACTAATTGTAATAAAAACCAAAAAATTCACTCACGCCACTATGAAGAAATTTGTTGCTCTAACCGGGGGGTGAATGGTATATTAACATCTTTGTACATAAAACATTTTGGATTAATTGACGAAGAGGAACTAGAATTTGGCTCGGGGCTTAATGTGCTTACGGGTGAAACCGGGGCGGGTAAAACTATTGTGCTCGAAGCATTGCGAGTAGCGCTAGGCGGCCGGGTACAGACCGAACTAATCCGCACGGACCAGGACCGGTCACTGGTTCAGGTTGTCTTTGATATTGGCAGCCTGCCGGGCGTTTGTGAACACCTGTCCCAAACAGGTATAGAAATGGATGAGCAAGAGCCCGGTATGTTAATTATGAGCCGGGAAATCAACCGCCAGGGTCGCAATCCCTGCCGTATCAATGGCCGGATAGTCAACCTGGGTGTTTACCGGGAAATCGCAGGTTTACTGGTGGATATGCACGGCCAGTATGACCAGCAATCTTTACTGCTAGCGGACAAACAGCTGCAGTTGCTGGACAGGTACGGTGGTGACCAGGTGCTGAGATTATTGCAGGATACCGAGCAGGCTTACAGGCTGTGGCGTAAAAACTATCGGCTTAAAGAAAAAATAACCGGTAATAGTCGGGAAAGACAACAGCGCATAGATATGATTAAATATCAGATGGAAGAAATAGATGCGGTGCAACTGACCGGTGAAGATGAAGAAGAACTAATCAGACGGCGCGATGTATTAGCCAATGCCGAAAGAATAGCACTCCTGGCGGAGCAGGCGCTGATTATTTTACATAGTGGTGCCGACAGGTTTCCCCCGGCTGTGGATCTCTTGGGTAGGGCTAATAATAATTTAGATGAACTTTGCCGGTATATGCCCGGGTTAAAAAGCGCACAGGAAAATATTTTTTCGGCTCTGTGCTTGCTGGAAGAAACTGTCCGGGAACTGGCTACTTGCAAGGATAATGTTGAAGCCGATCCACGTGAGTTAAACTATATTGAAGAAAGACTGACTTTAATTAACCGCTTAAAAAAGAAATACGGGCAGACTATTAACGACATACTGGCTCATAGACAGCAAGTTGCAAGTGAGTTGGAGGAATTGCTGGCTATGGAAACCGATGCGGTCGGTATTGATGAGCTGTTGCGGAAAAGCTCCACGGAATATTATGCGCTTGCCGAGCAGCTTGAAGCAGTCAGGAAAAAAGCAGCTAAAGGACTTAAACAGGCCATTGAACAAGAGCTAAAGGACCTGGCCATGAGTAGTGTGCAGTTTGTAGTGCAGGTAACAGTTGCAGATCCCGGACCAAGTGGCAGAAATGCAGTGGAATTTCTTATTTCCCCCAATCCGGGTGAACCGCTGCGCCTGCTGGCCAAAAGCGCCTCCGGCGGCGAATTGTCGCGGGTTATGCTAGCTTTGAAATCAACACTGGCCGCTGCCGATGAAATTAACACCATGGTTTTTGACGAAGTGGACTCCGGCATCGGCGGTCGCACATTGCAGGCGGTGGCTGAAAAACTTGAACAATTAAGCAAGACCAAGCAAATCCTTTGTGTGACTCACTCCGCTAATGTTGCAGCTTGCGCAGCCAAACATTATTTAGTTAAAAAATCAGTTGACAGCCTAAGAACAGTAACATCTCTCTACCTTTTGGAAGAAGAAGAGCGCATTAAAGAGCTAAGACGCATGCTGGGCGGCGACCAGGAATCACAAGCTCTCTTATACCACGCACGCGACCTGCTTCGTTACCGGTTATCAAATGATTGAAAAGGTCCACTTTTGTAAAGGCTGTTAAAATATTATCTACTTATTTTATATTAGAATACGCTGCATTTCTAAGTTCATGATTTGAAACGACAGTGGTTGGTTGCCAACCACCTTTTTTTATGCCCGTTATCAATATGTTACAAAACAAAGTTAGACTGCTCGCAGGCTGGCTGTGGCAATGTGCGGTACTTAAGGGCGGAATAAATGATGCTTAATAAGGCCAATTTAAAGACTAAAGATATTAAAAAAGCAAGGCGGTGATTTTATATCGAAAAAATTTTAGTATCTTAAAAAATTTTTTAAGGGGGTATGTTGTCTGAAACGCGGTAATCTTTACAGATCATTGGGAACAATGTTTGTACTAGTATTTGCTTTAATGGCAACTTTTATTACCCTTAATTCCTATTGGCATTGTTTTCTACCTGTTCGGCAGAATATTAATGTGGGTGATAACATTGCGTCAGGTATTGATTTACCGGAGCCTGTTATTCAAAACGTCACTTTAAACTTTCGTTCGGTGTCGGATATTATTACTATTGGTGGTAATTATTACCGGGAGTTTACCTGTAGTCCTGGAAACACAATGCCTGTGGCCGTAAAACCGGGACAATTGGAGATGCAGTTTAAGCTGTTTGGTCTTTTGCCAATACACCGGATGATGGTTAATGTAGTTGAACCTTTAAGTGTTATACCAGGTGGTCAATCTATTGGTGTTTTATTGCATACCGAAGGCGTAATGGTGGTTGGCGAAGCCGCAGTGGAAAAAGACGGTCACATTTTATTTCCTGCCAGATCAGCCGGTATTGCAGTGGGAGACTTAATCTTAAAAATTAATGGTTCTAAAATTAATAGTGAAAATCAATTGCAGGAAATGATCGATCAATGTGGCAGGCAAGGTAAGGACATTGCTTTACTTGTTCAACATGGCAATAAGAATATACTGACTAGAATTAACCCTATTCTATGTAAAAAAACCGGTCGCTATCGTATTGGTTTATTTGTCAAAAACAGTACTGCCGGTGTTGGGACGTTAACTTTTTATGAGCCAAAATCCAGAACCTATGGAGCACTCGGTCACATGATTGCCGATTTTGATAACGGTCATAAATTTAACCCGGTGGATGGTAAAATTGTTGAAGCAACGGTAAAAGGGTTGCACCCCGGTAAAAAAGGTGCCCCTGGCGAGAAATTAGGTGTATTTAAAGGAAATAGTGATATTATTGGAAACATTGAAAAGAATACGACCTGTGGTATTTTTGGCAGATTACAAAAAGATATCAAAAATCCATATTACACCAGACCTATGTCCGTAGCCATGAGGTATCAGGTTCAGGAGGGCCCGGCTAAGATGTTAACCGTGCTCGACAGTGATAAAATAGAGTCATTTAGTATTAATATTATTGATATATTGCCTGCCGGCAATAACAAAGAATTGGTTATTAAAGTTACGGATCAAGATCTTTTAAGGCGTACAGGCGGCATTATTCAGGGTATGAGCGGTAGTCCCATTATACAAAATGGCAGATTGGTGGGAGCTGTAACGCATGTATTTATTAATGATCCGGCAAAGGGATATGGTGTTATGGTGGAAAATATGTTAAGTGAAGCGAAATTGTTAAATTTAAAGCAAAAGAAAGCGGGATAAGTCTTATATTAATAAAATAAAAAAGTAAAATTTTAACAAAAAGTTAAAAAAATTTAAAGGTATTCCCCCCTCCACGTCGAAAGTAAATACTTAGATAAAAAAAAGATGTTTGCCAGGAGGCGGGAAATTCATGAGAAAGGTAATAAAAATCCTAATAGCAGATGATAACAGGGAATTTTGTGAATTATTAAAAGAATTCCTACGGGAACAGGATGAATTCAATTTAGTAGGTGTTGCCCAAAATGGCTTGGAAGCATTGGATTTAATTCAAAATGAGGCACCTGATGTCGTGGTATTGGATGTGATTATGCCGCATTTGGATGGTATTGGCGTGTTGGAAAAACTAAACGAAAGCAAAGTAAGACCCCGGGTAATTATGTTAACAGCTTTTGGCCAGGAAAGTATTACCCAAAGAGCCGTTGAACTGGGCGCTGATTACTACATTTTGAAACCTTTTGATTTTGAGGTTTTAGCCACCAGGATTAGGCAGTTGGCTGGAGGGCTTAATGTTTCACCACCTTATATTTCGGTGGCCAAACCTAAAAATCTTGATGTTGCGGTTACTAATATAATTCATGAAATGGGTGTGCCTGCACATATTAAAGGCTATCATTATCTAAGAGATGCTATTCTACAGGTCATTGAAGACGTAAGCTTACTCGGGGCAGTAACAAAAGAGCTGTATCCCATGATAGCTCATAAATATCAGACTACTCCGAGCCGGGTTGAAAGAGCGATTAGGCATGCTATTGAGTTGGCCTGGGACAGGGGCAATATAGAAATGATGACTAAGTTTTTCGGCTACACTATCAACCTGCAACGCGGTAAACCTACCAATTCGGAGTTTATAGCCATGGTAGCGGATAAATTGCGCATTGAGGTTAAAGTTAGTTAATGCCTGGTTAAGTTGAAAAATGCAAATTAAATATGAAAAAACATTATATCTATATTTACAATATACACCAATAATTTATTGTTTAATTGCAGGCACAATAAATTAAAGGTGTATTTATTTTTAGTTATGGTATACTTTAAAAAGTCTGGAATATAGTTTTGGTCTTGACGTGAAAAAACAAAAACTGTAAAATTTAAAGTTAAGGCGGTGATTATGTGGCCATCAAGGGTACAGTCCGGCTGGATAAAAAAACAAAACACTTGGTTAAGCGTTTGCAACCAGGTGATATTGCCGTTATTGATCACCGCGATTTGGACGAGGTGGCCGCTAATGCCTTGGTTGAAGCTCATGTAAAAGCTGTGGTTAATGTTAGCTCTTCGATGAGTGAAGTCTACCCTAATTGCGGGCCTTTAACTATCGTGGAAGCGGGTATTAAACTGGTGGACTGCCCGGACAGTAATTTATTTGTCTTAATCACGGAAGGACAGGAAATAGAGGTAAAAAATGGCGAGGTGCTTCTCTCCGATATTGTATTGGCTGTTGGAGAAGAACTGACCGTTGACAAAATTAAACAAAAAATGGGGGCCACCAAGGCTAACATAGAAGACGTGTTGTCCCTTTTTGTACAAAATACTATGGATTACGCCCAAAATGAAATTGGCTTAATTTGTGGCGAGTACAAAGTACCGGATGTCACCACTGCTTTTAGTGAAAGACATACTCTTATTGTTGTGCGTGGTAAGAATTACAAGGATGACTTGAGAGCTATAAAATCATATATCGATGAAATAAAACCTGTGTTAGTCGGTGTTGACGGTGGGGCTGATGCCTTAATGGAGTTTGGCTTACATCCCGATATTATAGTGGGTGATATGGACAGTGTAAGCGACAAAACGTTGCTCTGTGGTGCTGAGCTAGTAGTTCATGCTTACCCCGATGGCCGCGCACCCGGTATGGCCCGCCTGCAGGAGCTGGGTCTGTCGGCGTTAACTTACGCTGCGCCCGGAACCAGTGAGGATATTGCTATGTTGATAGCCTATGAAAAGGGAGCCGAGCTAATTGTGGCAGTTGGTACTCATTCCAATATGATCGATTTTCTTGAAAAAGGGCGCAAGGGCATGGCCAGCACTTTTTTAGTGAGAGCTAAGGTGGGTTCTATATTGATTGATGCCAAAGGAGTAAGCAAACTGTACAAAAGCAGACTGCACGCCAAACATTTGGCCCCCATTTTTATTGCCGCGCTGCTGCCGGTTGTTGCTGTAGCAGTAATTTCTCCGTCAACCAGGGAATTGTTGCGCCTTTGGTTTATTCAATTTCGTCTATTGGTAGGAATTTAATGGGAGTTTGGGTGAAAGTTAATGATTATTGATTATAAATATCATATTGCTTCGCTAGTAGCTGTTTTTTTAGCTTTAGGAATTGGAATTTTAATTGGCAGCACCTTGTTGGGCAATGATGCGCTGATTGATTACCAGAAACAGGTTACCAATGGATTGGAAAACCAATTGCAATCCCTGCGTGAAACTAATGAAATTGTGCAAGCTAGGGCCAATACTCTAGAAACAGACTCTAATATGCATAAACAATTTGAAAAGCAAGTGCTGTCGGTATTGGCTGCAGGTAAGTTGACCGGTAAAAATTTTGCCATCGTCGAGCTTAATAATTTTGGTTTTCCTCCGGAGTTATCTGAAATAATTAAAACTGCCGGGGGTAGTGTTAGTTCCGTTACTTCGGTCAGCACTATTGACGATGAAAAGAAAACCATAAAAACATTGCAGCAGGAACTTGCTTGGCCGGTTAAGACTAGCGATGAATTATATAGAAGGTTGGGTATTGAAATAGCCAACAGAATAGCTACCGGGGATAACAATGTGTCCAGTTACTTGGTGGAAAAGGAATTGCTTAAAACCAGCGGTGAATATGGTGTTCCTGTAAATGGAATAATTATTGTCGGCGGCAGTTATAAAGAAGATAACAGAAACATACAAATTGATGTCTCTTTAATAGATTATTTTAATGAGTTAAACATCTCTATGGTTGGGGTAGAGGAAACGGACGTTATTTTTTCGTCCATGAAGGAGTACCAGCGCAAACATATCAGTACGGTAGACAATATCGATACCGTGCCTGGTCAAATGGCCATGGTGCTTGCACTGGGTGGACAGCCGGGCCATTACGGAATCAAATCAACAGCTCAAAAATTAATGCCTGATTTGCCAGGCCAGGGAGCTTAAATGGGCGGCTGCCGGTAAACAAATTATAGTATTAGGAAAGGAACGTATTTATATGTCCGCTAAACGGGTTGTGGCTTTGATACCGGCTTATAATGAAGCAAAAAATATTACCGCCACCGTAGCGGCTCTTTCCGAACTATCTGAAGTAAACGAAGTTGTGGTGGTGGACGATGCATCTACCGATCAAACGGGCGATCTGGCTGTTGCTGCGGGGGCCAGGGTAATCAGTATGTATAGTAATAAAGGTAAAGGTGCCGCGCTTAACGAGGGTAGCAAGCAAATTGAGGCCGATGTAGTTATGCTGCTGGACGGTGACCTGGGGTATTCAGCCAGAGATGCCCGGTTGCTGTTAGAGCCCGTTCTGGATGGACGGGCAGATATGACCGTGGCTCACTTTCCGCCGCCGCGTTTAAAGGGCGGTTTCGGCTTGGTTAAGGGGTTGGCCAGGAAGGGAATTAAATTTTTTACGGGATTGGAAATGCAGTCACCCTTATCCGGCCAGAGAGTGATGACTCGCCCTGTAATGGATAAACTACTGCCTTTTGCCTCTGGTTATGGTGTGGAGGTGGGTTTGACTATCAAAGCGGCTCGGTCGGGATTTAAAGTGCTGGAAGTGCCGGTACAAATGACTCATGCTGAAACAGGGCGTGATCTGAAAGGCTTCTTGCACCGGGGCAGGCAATTTTATCATGTCGCCCGGGTACTGGCCAGGGCTGCAGCTATGAAATGAGTTTCGAGGTGAGATACTTGAATGGGCAGCCGGAATTATATTACTTACTGGTTGGTTTTGGGCTGGCTTTTGTAATAGCTTTGTTCATTAGGGAAAAAGTACTGGGTATGATTGCTGAAGCAGACTTTGTGCGGCCCAATTTTAAAGGGGAAAAAATTCCGCTAGCCGCAGGGGTTGTTTTTTTTATCTCTATGGTGGGTGCGGTTCTGCCCCTGTTTTTTTTATGGCCGCCCGGCTTACGTGAACACGCCATACTTTATTTATTAGCTATGGGAGGGGCTACTTTTTTAGGGCTGATGGATGATTTTTGGGGCAGTCGTGAGGCATCCGGGTTAATTGGGCACTTTAAAGCCTTACTCCATGGACGTTTAACCACAGGTGCACTAAAAGCGTTGGGTGGCGGTGTACTGGCGCTTATTTTAGCAGTGCAGATGTACCCTGAAAATATATGGCGCATACTGGACAGTGCTTTGATTATCGCTCTTTCAGTTAACCTGGTCAATTTATTTGACCTGCGGCCGGGCAGGGCCGGTAAGGTTTTTATATTACTTTATCTGATACTGCTGCCTGCGTCTCTTGGCAGCCCGGAAGCGGTGATGTCAACTATGACACTGGGTGTTTTACTGGCTTTTTTACCGGCTGACTTCAAAGCCAGGGCTATGATGGGAGATGCCGGGTCTAATACATTGGGTATAGTCACGGGTTTAACGGCTGCCGCATTGCTCGATGGATATTTTCGTGCCGGTTACCTGGCTGCTTTGGTGATAATACATATAATAACTGAAAAATACTCGCTTACCCGTATTATTTCAGGTAATGTTGTATTAAACTATTTAGATATGTTGGGGCGGGAGAAATAAATTAGGGATCAAGATTAAACTATTTTCAACGTACTCTGTCTACTTATTTATAAACCGCTGGTAACCCCGGTATTTTACAGCCGGGCTTATGGCGGTTATTATATTAGTAACATTAGTTTGCAAAGGTGGGGTTCCAATGATAAACAGGGAGCGGTTGGTGGCTGAGTTTATGGAAATGGTGCGTGTGGACAGTGAAAGCAGGCGAGAGGCGCACATGTCCGCATTGCTTATGGAGAAGCTGCGACAGCTGGGATTTACCATTAATATTGATGATGCCGGGTCTAAAACAGGCTCGGACACCGGCAATTTGATAGCCCGGCTGTCCGGCAGCGCGAAGGCTCCCGCACTTATGTTCTCAGCTCATATGGATACTGTATCGCCGGGGCGCAGTATTAATCCCGTGGAAGAAAACGGCTTGATTCGCTCGGATGGGACCACTGTGCTGGGTGCTGATGATAAAGCCGGTATTGCCGCTATTTTGGAGGCAGTGCGAGTGCTGCAGGAGCAAAAACTGCCGCATGGTGATTTGGAATTGGTTTTTACCGTTTGTGAAGAAGTGGGGTTGTCTGGCGTTAAATATTTAGATTTTTCCAGCCTGACGGCCCGGATGGGTTACGTGCTGGACAGCAATGGCCCTGCGGGAACTATTATCAACCAGGGGCCGTCTCAGGACGAGATATACGCTGAGATGCTAGGCGTGGCGGCCCATGCCGGTATCAACCCCGAGGAAGGGGTTAATGCCGTACAGGTGGCTTCCCGGGCTATTGCCAACATGCAGCTTGGCCGCATTGACCACGAAACAACTGCTAATATAGGGATCATATCCGGTGGTGTGGCTATTAATATTGTACCCGATAAAGTAATGATCAAGGGTGAAGCGAGAAGCCTCAAGGAACAAAAACGAATTATACAGACTCGGGCCATGTGCAAATCGCTGAAACAGGCAGCCCGGGAGGGCGGTGCACAGGTGCAGGTAAAAGTGGAAACCATTTATCCCGCAATGTCAGTCCCTGCGGATTCCCCGGTAGTGCAGCTGGCTCAAAAGGCGGCATTGGAGATAGGTGTAAAACCGGTAGTCAAGGGTACGGGCGGTGGGAGCGATACTCACATATTTAACAAACATGGTATATCGGCGACAAATTTGGGTATTGCCATGCAAAAGGTGCACACCGTCGATGAATTCATAACTGTCAGTGACCTGGTACTGGATGCCTCATATGTTTTGGCCATCATCAACACGTCGGTTCGCTGTGCAGCCGGGAAGGGAGAATTGGCATTTTGATCAGTACACGGCAAGGTCGGGTCTTGGCAGTTTCAGCACGGCGGTGGAACTTGACGGAAATAACCGTGCAAATACCGGGAGAGCATGAACAGACAGCCTATAACTATGACTTGCTCACCGGGCCGGTGGATACTGGGGACATTGTGGTGTTAAATACTACCGCAGTGGCAAAAAAACTGGGCACGGGCGGAGCACATTTTGTAATGGCTAATGTATCAAGGCCTGAGTATAATGCCGGCCAGGCCGGACACATTATGAAACTGCGCTATAGCCCCTGCCAGGTTAAAGTTCTAGCTGCGGAAGAGCCCGACAGTCCTGACGCTGAAACTATAAAAAACGCCGCTTCGCTGGATGGTGTGCCGGTGGTGGTGGGTACGCTGCACAGTATGCTGGCACCCGCTGCGGCTGGTATAAAGACCGCATCTGAAGGAATAGCCCGGGTAGTGTATGTTATGACTGACGGTGCGGCCCTGCCGCTGTCCCTGAGCAACCTGGTGCATGATCTTAAGGCATCAGGCTTTGTAGACGCTACCATAACCTGCGGTCATGCTTTTGGTGGTGACTGGGAATGTATCAATATTTATACCGCTTTACTTACGGCAAAAGCAGTAGCCCGGGCGGATGCAATAATTGTAGCCATGGGTCCCGGTATTGTAGGCACTGCATCTCCACTGGGTTTTACTGGTGTAGAGCAGGGGGAAATAATTAACGCCGTTAACATACTGGGCGGCCGGCCGGTGGCCATTCCCCGCATTAGTTTTGCCGATGCACGGGAAAGGCACTACGGTGTTAGCCACCATACAATAACCGCCCTGGGTAAAATAGCCCTAACCTCCTGTACGGTGGTGCTGCCTGAACTAGCTGATGCACGGCAACGTGCCTTAATACAGGATCAACTTAACCATGCATGGCCGGAGGGTAAGCATCGGTTAGCCTTGGAAGACGGCCAACCCGCCTTGGAGGAGTTGGGACGCCGGGGTATCAGGGTTACTTCTATGGGGCGCTCGCCATCGGACGATCCGGCTTTTTTCTTGGCCGCCGGTGCTGCGGGTATTTGTGCTGCAAGGTTAGCTTTCGATATCGAAGCAGACCGCTGATAATTCAATGCATTGCCGAGCGAATAACTGTATTGGCCATTATGGATATATGGTATGTATTTAGTGTAAGGACAAGGTTAAAAACTCCTGTAATGTAGCATTGGATTGTCTCCAGAACCGTACTAGTTGCCTTAACTCGCTAACCTTGCCGCTGAAACAAAAACCGCTTTTGGAAATAAATAAGCGCATATTAACCCTCCTTCGCATACAAAATATACCATTATTTTATGCGGCTGGATTTCGATTATACCGGAGGAAATACCATGAAAGTTCCCATTGTTAAAATGACCGTCAACGCTAGTGGGGCGGCTGTGGCTGCCAGGCAAGGAGATGTGGTGGTAATTGTGGATGTTATTGATATGTCCACAACATTGGAGGCCGCCATGGATGCCGGTGCCTGTGCAGTGTTCGGGGCCGCGCCCGATGGTGCTGCGCCGCCTGTGGCTATAAATCCGGCCGCCATTGGGTTATTGGCCGGGCAGGTAGCCCTGGAAAAAGGTACCGGAGTTGTTTTGGTGGCCGAGCCCCGGGTGGGCACGGATGAAGAAAGACTGGGCAGAGTCAGCGGAGTGGTCGGTGGTTTGGCCCGGGCCGGAGCGGAAATAGCTGCGGTATTGCCCAATATCGGTGCTGAAACGACCAAGCTTTATGATATGCAAAATCACGTGGTGATAGCAGCCACGGCCACTGGGGGAGTGGCTTACGATGCCGCGGTCAATGCCGGGTCTCCGGCGGTGCTCACCGGCACAGTAGCCAGGACTTTGCGTCAAAAGGGTGCGGCACCCGCTCGCACGGCAGCCGTTCGGGCCATTCAAAAAGCAAGGGCGCTAGGTACGGGTATTACCGTTGTGGCCGCTAGCAGCAATTCACTGGAGGATGTGTTGGCCGCAGAATACATCACGCGAACAATTATCGAAGAATATTTGAGTTAAGGTCATATTCCACTCAGTGCCGCTCATATATATAGAGATGGACAGGTTCTATAAAGGGAGCGGTGGTATGGGTTACATGCGTTGGTTAATGACTGCCTCCTTCCAGCAAAGCTGGCCTCTTTATCTTATTGTCTTGGTTGTTTTTAGTACAGGCATATTACTAGGTTCGCTGGGAGTAAATACATTGCCCGAACAACAGACTTCGGATTTACAGCGTTACTTGCAGTCTTTTATAGCCCAAGCGGCGGAAATTCAAGTGGATCGGCTACAGGTGGTCAAGAGTACGCTGTGTGACAACCTGCTGGTGGGGTTGGTGATGTATATACTTGGATTAACTATTATTTGCCTGCCCCTGGTGCTGGCGTTTATCTTTTTTCGGGGTTTTATTCTGGGGTTCACCGTGGGCTTTTTAACTGCGCACCCCGATTGGCGGGAGTTTATTATTGTCTTTGCCTCCATGTTGCCGCAAAACCTGCTTTTTATTCCTGCGTTAATTATTGGTGGCGCAGCATCACTTTCCTTTTCTATGCAATTAATTAGAAGATTTAATAATTCGCAAACCCGCATTGGACCACAGTTTGTCGCTTATTCTCTGATCATGGCCGGCTGTTTGACGGCCTTTGCTTTGGCTGCCTTGGCAGAGGGATATATTACACCGGAGTTAACCAGGCTTTTGGCATCACTGCTAGCGGGCTGGTAAGAAATACTAGTTTGTTCTGTAACTGTTCTAAAAAACAATAATATATATGTAATGGTAAATAAGCCCGGTAATGCCATTAATATTAAGCAATTGTTTGCTTAATATCGATTAAGCTAATGTTGTTTCGTTGTAAAAAAGGGGGCACACGAGATGTTATTTTTGGTGGTTTCCCGGGTCAAAGATAAGATTTTATTATTTACACGCCTGGTACTGGTGATGTGTATATTGTGTTTACTGATTGCGCAGTTGTACGGGGTTTTAAAGACCAACTTAGTTGAGCACAATAAAACAACCGGTGAGCCATTGCAAGTGGTAAAGGAAGCAAGGGGACGGTTCTCCTGCTTCCATTAACGAAAGCAGGAGAACCGTCCCCTTGCTTCCTTCTTGCTTCGCTGTACACAATAAATGTCCCCCGGTTTTTTTTTGTCCCAAAAGGAATAGGCAAAAGGGTGTGGAATAGCTCATTATTAAATGGTGGTGTATAAATATGGAGGAACAAATACAACAATTTTTGACTTACCTAACGGTGGAAAGGGGCCTTGCTCAAAACACGATTATTTCCTATGCCCTGGATTTAAAGCAGTTTAAAGCCTTTTGCAACCGTCGGCAGCTGGTGCAAGCCGGGTGGATGGATCGTAATTTAGTGTTAAACTACCTTTTGGAACTTAAAAAAACCGGCCGTTCTCCGGCCACTATATCCCGTCACATGGCTACACTGAAGACTTTTTGCCGTTTTCTGGTTGACGAGCAGGTGTTGGGTAGCGACCCCATGGCTAACTTGGAATCGCCGGCCTTGAAAAAAAAATTGCCCGGCGTGCTGGCCCAGGAGGAAGTGGAGAAACTGCTTGAGCAGCCACGGGTTGGCAACACAGCCGGGCTTAGGGACAAGGCTATGCTGGAATTGATGTATGCCACCGGCATGCGGGTATCCGAACTGCTGGCGCTTGATTTGGGCCAGGTAAATGGTGAGTATGGTTATGTCCGCTGCTTGGGCAAAGGTGCCAAGGAGCGCATTATACCGGTAGGCGTGGTGGCTAGAAAATTTTTAACGGAATACTTGTCCCGGGGAAGGATTAAAATAAGTCCCGGTAAAGGGGAAAAGGCACTTTTCTTAAATATGCATGGCAAGCGTCTCACCAGGCAGGGGTTCTGGAAAATTATTAAAAAATACGCCTTAGCGGCAGGTATAACCAAAACAATTACACCGCATACATTACGTCATTCCTTTGCCACTCATTTGTTGGAAAACGGTGCCGACCTTCGGGCATTGCAGGAAATGCTTGGTCATGCCGATATAGCTACCACTCAAATTTACACCCATTTAACCCAAACCAAATTAAGAGAGGTATACAATAAACATCATCCCCGGGCATAGGAGCCTCGGGTTGCAAAATTTATATCCGGTTAATCTTATAACATGATTTATAAAGTTGGTGTTTCCATAAGGAGTGATCAAATTAAATGCCACCGAATAGAAAAGTAATCATTATTGTTCTGGACAGTGCCGGCATTGGTGAATTGCCGGATGCCCACCTCTACGGCGACTGCGGCAGTAATACACTGGGCAATTGCTCCAGGGCCGTGGGAGGGCTGAAACTGCCGCACCTGGAGCAGATGGGGCTGGGCCGGCTAACCGAAATAATGGGCGTGACCCCTGTGGACAACCCTAATGCTTGCTTTGGTAAAATGGCCGAGCGCTCTTCGGGTAAGGATACTACCACCGGGCATTGGGAAATTGCCGGCCTGGTATTGGACAGTCCTTTTCCGGTTTTTCCAGAGGGTTTTCCAACTGAAATCATTGAACCTTTTAAACAAAATATCGGCAGGGATATCCTGGGCAATAAGGTAGCCTCGGGAACAGCCATCATTGAGGAGCTGGGCGTGCAGCATATGCAAACCGGCCGTCCTATTGTGTACACTTCAGCTGACAGTGTATTTCAAATTGCCGCCCATGAAGAGGTGGTGCCCCTGGAGGAGCTGTACAGGATGTGCCAGGTAGCCAGGGAACTGCTTACCGGTGAGTTCGCGGTAGGACGGGTAATTGCCCGGCCGTTTGTCGGTTCGCCGGGTTCTTTTAAACGTACGGCTAATCGCCATGACTATTCTGTTCCACCTTTCCGACCTACGATACTGACTGTATTGCGTGATAATGGTTTTACAGTAGCCGCGGTGGGCAAGATTAATGATATTTTTGCCGGCCAGGGTATCTCCAGTTCGGTTCATACCAACGACAACATGGATGGGGTGGACAATATACTGGCTCTGTTGCGTGAAGAATTTAAAGGGCTGATTTTTGCCAATCTAGTGGATTTTGACCAGCAGTACGGGCACCGCAACGACCCCGCAGGTTACGCCGGTGCGCTGGAGGATTTTGACCGGAGGGTGCCGGAAATAATTAACGCCCTGTGCCCGGATGACGTGCTAATAATAACTGCAGATCACGGGTGCGACCCCACCACCACTAGTACCGATCACTCAAGAGAATACGTACCGCTGTTGGTTACCGGCCAGGGTATAAGAAGAGGTGTGGACCTGGGTACCCGCGCCGGATTTTGCGATATAGCAGCTACAGTAGCCAGGTTTTTTGGGCTGAGTTTTAATGTCGGTGACGAATTTGCCGGTACAATTATTATATAAAGCGGCCATGAAAAAGTAGTCAGTAGTACCATTTTTGTTTTACCAGCCGCTCTGCAGGTTATCCGGTAAGGAGGCTAGTTTACTTATTTAAGGGGGTACTGGTATGAGAATGGTGGATTTGATACAAAAGAAACGTGATGGATACTGTCTGACCAGTGAGGAAATAGATTTTTTGGTAAGCGGTTTTACCAATGGATCAATTCCTGATTATCAAATGTCAGCCTTTTTAATGGCGGTGTATTTTCAGGGCATGGACATCCGGGAAACCACTCAATTAACGATGTCCATGGTCAATTCAGGGAATATAATGGATTTATCCGGTATACATGGCATCAAGGTGGATAAGCACTCTACAGGCGGTGTGGGGGATAAAACCAGTTTAATCGTGGGGCCGCTGGTAGCTGCGGTGGGTGTTCCGGTGGCCAAAATGTCGGGCCGGGGCTTGGGGCATACCGGTGGCACTATAGATAAGCTGGAATCAATCGAAGGGTTTCATGTGGAACTTTCCCAAGAATCGTTTGTGGAACAAGTAAATAAGCATAAAATAGCCATCGTTAGCCAAACCGGTAATTTAACTCCTGCCGATAAAAAGCTTTACGCGTTGCGGGATGTAACCGCCACGGTTAATTCTATCCCTTTAATTGCCGGCTCTATAATGAGTAAAAAAATTGCCTCCGGTGCCGACGCTATCGTTCTGGACGTTAAGATGGGCTCCGGCGCTTTTATGAAAACCCTGGCTGATGCCCGGGAATTGGCTAAAATCATGGTGCAGATAGGCCAAGGTTTGAAAATAAAGACTATCGCAATAATCACGGACATGAATCAGCCACTTGGCTACGAAGTAGGCAACGCCAATGAAGTAAAAGAAGCCATCGAAGTACTCGGCGGCAAGGGTGAAGCAGGTTTTATCCAAGTTTGTTTAACAATAGCTGCCTATATGTCGGTAGCAGGGGGCATATACGGAGACTTTAACCAAGCTTACACTATCTTGTCCGGGGTGCTTCAAAACGGTGGGGCTTTGGATAAGTTTAAGCAATTTATTGAAGCGCAGGGCGGCCGGGCGGCAGTGGCTGAAAACCCTGACCTTTTGCCCCGAGCCCAAAATCACGTTGAATTAAAATCCACGCTGGCCGGTTATATTCAAAACATTAATGCCGAGTCGGTGGGTACCGCGGCAATGCTGCTTGGTGCCGGAAGAAAAACTAAAAATGACCAAATTGATTATGCTGCCGGCATAACCTTAAAGAAAAAAACCGGGGATGAGGTAGGACCTGGGGATGTGCTGGCTGTTTTGCACAGCAACCAGGCCATTAAACCGGAAAACTGCCAAATTTTAAGCAAAGCATTTATGATAGGACCTCAAAGGCCGGAGGAATTGCCGTTTGTTTATGATGTGATAGAGTAAAAGACTTGTGTTAAGAAGTTAGTTTAATATATTGAGATGGTGCAGCGCAAACTTTCGCCCCGTATAACTTTTACACAGCTCCACATAATATTTTTAACTGATAAAACAGGGGGGAAGTGCGATGAAAGGCAAAAATGTTTATGCGATTATGCTTGCACTAATGTTGGTTATGTCCGTTGCCACCACCGGTGGCGGGCCGGCACTGGCGGCAACCGTTACAGCCATTCCTGGTGCGGTACAACAGTCGCTCAGCGGTACGGTGCCAGGTGTGACGCAGCAAATTGCTGCAGAGGTGCCGGTTACGGCACTGGAGACTACCGCGGAAGCAGCCGTGCTAATGGATGCTGCCACTGGCGAGGTGCTTTGGGTCAAGGAACAGGATAAAGAGTTGCCCATGGCCAGCGTGACTAAAATAATGACTTTGCTGTTGGCCTGTGAAGCCCTCGATCAGGGTAGAATCAGTCTTAACGACCGGGTTACGGTTTCGGAAAATGCCTGGAGTATGGGGGGGTCACAAATTTACTTGGAACCTGGCGAGGAAATGAGTATGGAAGATATGCTGATTTCCATTGCTGTGGGTTCGGCCAATGATGCAAGCGTAGCAGTGGCCGAGCATATAGCCGGTTCGGAGGAAGCTTTCGTGGAGATGATGAATAACCGGGCCAGGGAACTGGGCTGCAGGCATACCAAGTTTGCCAATCCAACCGGACTGCCGGCCGAAAATCATTATACCTCCGCTTACGACATGGCGTTGATTTTGCGCCAGGCCTTGACCTACAAGCAATTTTACAAAGATTCATCAATTTACAGGTACGACATCCGGGGTGGGGACTTTGTTTTGTGGAATACCAATAAACTGCTCAAGTGGTACAATGGAGTGGATGCGGGCAAAACAGGCTGGACCAACGATGCTAAATATTGCCTGGCAGCTACAGCCAAACGGGACGGGTTGCGTTTGATTTCAGTAGTACTGGGCACTCCCGAACCGCGCAGCCATTTTCGGGAGACCATGAAAATTTTCAATTACGGTTTTTCCCGCTATGAGGCTGTGCATTTTGCTCAGCGTGGTGAAAGGGTCAAAACTATTAAGGTTGGCAAGGGTACCATAGATCAGGTTGGCGTGATTGCTGCAGCGGATATTGCGATAGCCGTGCCCAAAGGACAAAAGCAGAATTACCGGGGTAAAGTGTTATTGCCGGAAGAAATAACGGCCCCGCTTAACAAAGGACAAAAGGTGGGCGACTTTATTTTGCTGGAAGGGCAAAAAGAAGTTCAGCGGATACCCCTGTTGGCCCAAAACCAAGTCAGCCGGGCTTCCATTTTCCGGCAGATGCATAAAGCTCTTGATCAAGTGTTTTAAATTGCCTTGAATGGTTACAGATGGCTTCCGGTAAATATTCCGGAAGTCATTTGTTTATGCCTATGTAGATGTGTTGATATTGTTTGCCTTATATGGTAAAATGTAGAAATGAGATTAGCGGTACATTCTTTAAATTTCTGGGCGAGTTGAGGTGGTCAATTGTGAATTATATAATTAAAAAGGAAAATAATTACCTAATAGTTTCAGTTATTGGTGATGTAGATATCAGTTTGACAGATTCACTGCGTGAAGATGTGGACCGGGCACTTGCAGAGTATAAAGATGTCAACCGGCTTGTTTTTGATCTAGCGGAAGTTGATTTTGTGGACAGCGCAGGTTTAGGGGTTATCTTAGGCCGTTACAAAAGAGTTACTGCCAAGGGGGGGAAGGTATATCTGGCAGGTGCCAAGCCCCAGGTAAAAAAAGTGCTGGACCTGTCCGGCCTGCCGCATTTGATGGAGATATACTCTTCTGTGGACTTGTTGTTGGACAAGATTGGATAAAAATTTAACCAATACACTAGCTGGTTTATAGAGATATACCAGGTAACCTGAAAAGGAGGTTGCAGTAATTGAATAAAGCCGTTCTTGAATTTTCCAGTCGCCGGGAAAATGTTGCTTTTTCCCGGATTGCGGTCGCTGCTCTTGCTGCCCAGTTGGATTTTACACTATCTGATTTAGAAGAAATAAAGGTAGCGGTCTCCGAAGCGGTGACCAATGCCATAATTCACGGGTACGAAAATCACCCGGATTGCATGGTCCGTTTGGAAATTAAAATTGTTGAAGAATTTATGGAGATTGAAATCATAGATACCGGCAAGGGTATCAAGGATATTACCAGAGCATTGGAGCCGGCTTACTCTACCGATCCTGAACGGATGGGATTGGGCTTTGCTTTTATGCAATCATTTATGGAGAATTTAAATGTGTCTTCCTCACCAGGTAAAGGTACCCGAGTGAAGATGAGCAGAAGGGCAGGTACACCCGGCCGCAAGGCAGTGTCGGAACAATAGGGGGAATTACCATGAGTAACCGGTTAATGGAAATGAACCTGCCCCGCTTTCCCTTACTTAAGGATACGGAAATGAAAGAACTGTTGTACCGGGCTCAGGCAGGGGACGAGCAGGCCAGGGAGCGCTTGGTCAATTGTAATTTAAAGCTGGTATTTAACCTGGTCAAGCGGTTTCAAAACCGAGGCTATGAGTTGGAGGACCTTTTTCAAATCGGCTGCATTGGATTAATGAAGGCCATTGACAAGTTTGACATGAACTATAATGTGCGATTTTCCACTTATGCCGTGCCCATGATTGTGGGTGAAATAAGGCGGTTTTTGCGTGACGACAATCTTATCAAAGTAAGCCGCTCGATAAAAGAAACTGCTTACAAAGTGCAGCAGACCAGGGATATGTTGGTGGCCAAAATGGGCCGGGAACCAACGGTTAACGAAATTGCTGTTGAATTAGGCATACCCAGGGAGGAAGTAGTGACGGCATTGGATGCATCTCTATCACCAGCATCTATTTATGAAACACTGCACCAGGATGATGGTGATCCTATTTATTTGCTTGATCAACTGAGCGAGGGTAGTGGTCAAGAAATACCCTGGCTGGATAATATTGCCATAAAAGAGGTGTTAAAAAGATTGCCGGATAGGGACCGGCTCATATTACTATGGCGATTTTTTGGTGATAAGACCCAGGGGGAAATTGCTAATCGGTTGGGGCTTTCCCAGGTACAAGTTTCCCGCTTGGAACGCCAGGCTTTGCAAAAACTGCGAGACATGATGGAAAACGCTCAGTAACCATTTGTATTGTTTAACACTTAGTATAGACTTATGCATTAAAGAGGGCGAACAAGCTCTCTTTTATTTTGTGAAAATTTGCTGGCCAAAGCGATATTACAGGGCGATTTTGTTAACATAATTTTAAATTATATGTTACTAAGCACATGTTCTGAGACTGTATAAAAAATTGTATGGAACAAATAATACAATTGCTATATAGAATTAATCATGCAAAGGGGGATTATATTATGCATATGAAGGTTATGGAAATGGTGGGAGAATCAACTGAAGGTTGGCGCAGTGCTGTACAGTCAGCTGTTTCCGAGGCATCCAAAACAACAAGCAATATTGTTGGTGTGGAAGTGGTCAACTTCACTGCCAATGTGCAAAACGGCAGGGTAGTTGAGTATAAAGCCAACCTAAAAGTAGCCCACACCGATTAAAAGTGAGGACACCATTAGGTGTCCCTTACTTATACCGGCCGGCGATAATATTATAGCAGGCTATAATTACTGAACAGATAAGGGGAGCAAACCGGTGGGTAAACCAATCAGTGTAATAGTAGTAACGGATGGGGACAAGATGGCTAAAAAAACGGTGGAAACAGCGGCGCACAATATAGGGGCTCGCACTATTTCCACATCGGCCGGCAATCCCACCACTTTGACCGGAGAACAATTGGTGGATTTGATCAAACAAGCCGCTCATGAGCCAGTGGTGGTAATGTTGGATGACAAGGGTAAGCTTGGAATGGGACGTGGTGAATCGGTGCTGGTTTATTTGGCCGGTCACCCGGATATACGCATTTTAGGCGTTCTGGCTGTGGCCTCCAATACCGAGTTTACGCACGGGGCGCACGTGGATTTATCAGTTGACTGTCACGGAGATTTAGTGGACGGGCCGGTAGACAAGCTGGGACAGGAGAGCGGGTGTACCGGTGAGGTGCTTTGCGGCGATACTGTGGAAGTGCTGGATGAATTAAACATACCGGTAGTTATTGGTATCGGTGATGTGGGAAAAATGGATTATGCTGATGATTATGCCTTAGGCGCACCGCTAACCACCAAGGCATTAAGGGAAATAATCAAGAGGAGTGGATACGATGGCACCGGCTGCCATTGAAGAGAAGACCAAGCTAAGTAAGGATCTGGCTATTAATAAAGATTTGTTGGCTGAAAAATTAGCCTTTGATAAAAACTTTGATATAGTCAGGCGGGAAATGTTCATCGGCGGCCGCAAGACGTTGATGCTGTTTGTTGATGCTTTTGCCAATGCCGAACTGATGACGCAAATATTATATAACTTGCATCAATTGGACAGGGAAGATCTGTCGGTGGATGCCTTTCAAAAACTGTTTTTAAAACATATCAATTATGTTGAAGTGCAGCCAACAGAACATCTTGAGGATTTGATTGAAAAGATGCTTTCAGGACCCCTGGCACTGCTTGTTGACGGCCTGGATAAAGCGATTATGTTGGATGTGCGTACTTACCCTGCTCGCAACCCCGAAGAGCCTGATTTAGAGAAGGTGGTGCGAGGTTCCCGGGACGGTTTCACGGAAACACTGGTTTTTAATACAGCCCTGATCAGGCGGCGTATCCGTGACCCAAAGCTGCGCATGGAATATGCTCAGGCAGGAAATCGTTCCAAAACCGATATGGTTATTTGTTATATCGAGGATATTGCCAATAATGATTTGGTAGATAGTATTCGTGAGAAAATTGGTGCCATCAATATTGACGGGCTGCCGATGGCTGAAAAAGCCGTAGAGGAACTTATTACACCCGGCAACTATTGGAACCCGTTGCCCAGAGTACGTTATACGGAAAGGCCGGATGTGGCCGCGAGTCACTTGCTAGAGGGACACGTGCTGGTGCTGGTGGATACATCTCCTAGCGTGATTATTACTCCATCAACTTATTTTCACCACCTGCAGCACGCCGAGGAATACCGGCAAAATCCTACGGCAGGGGTATACATGCGCTTAATCAGGCTTATGGGGATAGCTATTTCCGTGTTTCTGCTGCCCTTATGGTTGCTGGCGGTGCTGCAGCCCAGCCTATTACCTGACGCCTTGAAATTTATTGGCCCCGATAAAGTTGGTAAAATACCCATATTTGTTCAGTTCTTGCTCGCCGAGGCTGCGGTGGATATGGTGCGCATGGCCACTATTCATACTCCCACGGCACTGGCTACCGCAGTAGGTCTGATTGCAGCGCTGTTGATCGGCGATTTGGCGGTGACCGTGGGGCTGTTCAACCCTGAAGTGATTATGTACACCGCGGCGGCGGTAGTGGGTAACTACCTTACGCCCAGTTACGAATTGGGATTTGCCAACCGGCTGATCCGCTTGTTTCTGCTGGTTATGGTAGGCTTCTTCCAACTGCCCGGACTGTTAGTGGGACTGGCGCTGGTGCTGGCGTTGTTGATTTTCACTCGCTCCTTCGGGGTGCCCTACATGTGGCCTCTGATACCCTTTAACGCCAAAGCACTGTACAATATTATTGTGCGCCGCCCGGTGCCGGTAAGCAATGTGCGGCCCAGCATTTTAAAAACTCGGGATAGTGACCGGCAGGCTGTGCCGGTGCCGGCTCGCAAACCAGGTAAAAATAATAAGCAGCAGGATAAGAAATAACCGCAGCTGTTACACGATATAACAAAATGTTTTCAGGTATGGCTTTTGTTTGCTCTTGAGAAACCTGGTATGCGTCAGGTTTCTTTTCTAATCAGAAAAAAATTCGTTTTAGTATATCAATTTATTTTTTAGTTCATAATACTTTAATGTTAGAAAACTCCGGAACGGGAGGCATATAATAATGTCCGTTACAGTGGGTATACCTAGAGCGTTACTTTTCTATTATTACTATCCACAGTGGAAAACCTTCTTTGACCACCTGGGGGTAAAAACCCTGGTATCCCGGGAAACTACCCGGGGTATATTGGAAAAAGGCATTAAATCTACCGTTGACGAGGCCTGTTTGCCTGTCAAACTGGCTGTAGGACACGTACTTGACCTTTACGATAAAGTGGACTATATATTTTTACCGCGCATAGTCAGTACAGCCCGGAGGGAATATATTTGCCCCAAATTCCTGGGCTTTCCCGATATAGTGCGTAACAATATCAATAACCTGCCGCCTTTAATTGATTATAGTATGGATTTATACCGCAAAGGCAGCAGTCTGTATAATTTATTTTATACAGTAGGCAGGCAGTTTACCCACAACCCGGCACGTATTTTTATGGCTTATAAAAAATCAATAGAATCGCTGCGCATGCATTGCCAGGAAATGGAGGCTGGTTGGCTGCCGTTTGAAGCCGGTGGCAATCACAACCATGAACACCGGCCCCAGAGTGCCGGTGTTCAGGACGTCACCATTGCCGTAATCGGTCATCCATACAATATTTACGATCGTCATATCAGTATGAATATGGTTAAACGGCTGTGGGATTATGGGGCCAATGTAGTAACTGCAGATCACTTGCCTGAAAATGTTTTTCGCCGCGAAGCAGGGAAACTGCCCAAGCAGCTTTTTTGGACTTTAAACCAGCGTATGGTGGGTGCCGCCTTTTACTATTTTGACCGGCCGGAAGTGGACGGGCTGATCCATGTGGCCTCCTTCGGGTGCGGGCCGGATTCTATGACCGGCGAATTAATCGAGCGGTTTGCCCGCCAGGGCTCGCGCAAGCCTCTGCTTAATTTAACCATTGATGAACATACCGGAGAAGCGGGTATGGTTACACGCCTTGAAGCATTCATGGATATGGTTAGATGGCGACGTCAACTGGATGACGTGGCAGCTACGTATTATTAGGATGATTGAGAAAGGTGTAGATACCGGTGAAGGTAGTTTATCCCCACATGGGGCATATGTGGATATGCATTAAGGGCATGCTGGAGTATCTAAACGTGGAGGTGGTGGTACCGCCGCCTTCCAGTAAAAAAACATTGCTGCTGGGAGTTAAGCATTCCCCAGAATTTGCTTGCATGCCATTAAAACTAAATTTAGGTAACTTTATGGAGGCTGCCGAATTGGGAGCTGACACCATCGTAATGGCCGGAGGGTGCGGCCCCTGTCGGTTTGGCTATTACGCCCATGTAGAGCACGCCATCCTGCGGGATCTGGGCTACCGGTATGAATTGGTGGTCTTGGAACCACCCCAAAAACACATAGGCGAACTGTTGGGCAAGATCAAGCATATCACTGGACAGCAGTCCTGGCGGCGGGTAATTAACGGTATTCGTTTTGGTTACAACAAGGCTGAGGCTGTAGATAAGCTGGAAAGGATGGCCCATTATTGCCGGCCACGGGAAACCAAAGCCGGTGCCACCGACCGGGTGTTGCAGGACGCCCTGAAAGAGATAATTGCTGTGTCTGCGCCGGAAGGACTACCGGTAGCATTAAACAGAGCTGTTGACATGATGAATGCCGTATCGCTGGATAAACACAGGCCGGTACTACGCATTGGCCTGGTGGGGGAAATTTACACCCTGCTGGAGCCCTTTGCCAACCAGGATATTGAACGCAAACTGGGCAGCATGGGGGTAGAGGTGGATCGCTCTATTTACCTTAGCGAGTGGGTTAACGAGCACCTTTTTTTAGGGTTGGTTAGAAACACGGGCAGCAGCAAATTAGCCAAGCAAAAGGCTGTTAAATACCTGAGGCATTTTGTAGGTGGACATGGCTTGGAAACCGTGGGCAGTACAGTGCTATATGCAAAGCAGGGCTATGACGGCGTGATTCAAATGTTACCTTTTACCTGTATGCCGGAAATAGTGGCCCAAAGCATCTTACCCCGAATAAGCTCTGAATTAGGTATTCCAGTCATGACGTTAATTGTGGACGAGCAGTCCGGGGAAGCCGGCCTGGTTACCAGGCTGGAGGCATTTGTGGATTTATTGGCCAGGAGAAAACAAACCGGGGAGGTGTTGGCTTAATGTACGGTTATCTGGGTATAGATGTGGGTTCAGTGAGCACCAATCTGGTGCTGACGGGTGAGGACGGCATAATAAAGCAAAGCATATATCTGCGTACACAAGGAAAACCCATCGAAATGGTGCAGCAGGGTTTAAAACAAATGCAGGCAGCATTGCTTGATAAAATCAAGGTGATTGGTGTGGGCACCACAGGTAGTGGCCGGCATTTGGCCGGGGTAATCACGGGTGCCGATATTATTAAAAATGAAATTACCACTCATGCTATCGCTGCTTCCAATGTAATGCCCGGCGTGCAAACTATACTGGAAATCGGTGGACAGGACTCCAAAATAATTATACTGCGCAACGGGATAGTGGCGGACTTTGCCATGAATACGGTATGCGCTGCGGGCACAGGCTCGTTTTTAGACCAGCAGGCTGCTCGCCTGAATATAAAAATAGAAGAATTCGGTTCTTTGGCTATGCAATCCTCCGTACCGGTGCGCATTGCAGGACGCTGCGCCGTATTTGCTGAAAGTGATATGATTCATAAACAGCAAATGGGATATAATGTACCGGATATTTTAGCGGGGCTGTGTGAGGCGTTGGTTCGCAATTACTTGAACAATGTGGGCAAGGGCAAGGAGATACTACAGCCGGTTGTGTTCCAGGGCGGAGTGGCTGCTAATGCAGGTATGAAAGCCGCCTTTGAAAGAGCTTTGGGCCATCCTGTGCACGTGCCTCCCTATTTTGACGTTATGGGAGCGCTGGGCGCAGCCATGTTGGCCCGGGAAGCCACTAACCGGAAAGGTACAGGATTCAGAGGCTTCGATGTTGCGGACAGGGATTTTAAAGCCGGTGGTTTTGCCTGTGATGGCTGTCCAAATGTGTGCGAGGTGGTAGAAATTCTGGAGTCCGGACAAGTTATTGCTCGCTGGGGTGACCGCTGCGGCCGCTGGAGCAATGTTTTGGAACGGCATGAAAAGATTAGTTAATGTTGCCACGCTGTATATGTTTAATAACTTTGCATGAAATATTTAACATGACATATTTAAGCGGTAAAGATATTTTTACCGCAAAATATATGTCCAATTGACTTAATTAATTAAACCGTGTTAAAATGTGCAAAAGTAAATAGACCTCATCTCCGCTTGGAGGTATAGAGGCGCAGTGTGCAAAAGTAGCCAACGGTAAGGAGCGGGAGTTCGATGAACCGGGGTGAAAGGGTATCACTGCCGAAGTCCGGTACTATTCCCGTAACACCGGGCTGGTCCAACATTGAAAAAGTGCTGGACTGTCACCCGCAGCTGCTTGTTATTGATAAGGGCAAGCGGCACCGGGTGGAGAGCTATCACCGGGGAACGAAAAAGGTTGATATAATCTTTATGGCCTCCTTTCACTCCGCATGGAAGGAGGTTTAATTATTTCTGAACTGAACGGGGGAAATTTGATGAAGTTACAAGGCACAATGCAGATAAACGATAAAGGTCACCTGGAAATAGGTAGCTGTGATACCGTGGAACTGGCCGAGAGTTTTGGCACACCGTTATATGTAATGGATGAGCAGTACTTCCGGCAAAACTGTCGCAGCTATTACCGGGCCTTTACTGAAAAATACGATGGTGTGGTGCTGTACGCTGCGAAAACATTACTTACTCTGGCTATTTGTCACATAGTAGCCGAGGAGGGTTTGAGCCTGGATGTGGTGTCGGGCGGTGAGTTATATACTGCCAAAAAGGCGCGTTTTCCCATGGAGCGGGTGTATTTTCACGGAAATAATAAATCAGTTGCCGAGCTGAAATTAGCTTTGGAATACAAGGTTGGCCGGATTATTGTGGATAACCGGCATGAACTGCTCATGCTTAACAGGTTGGCCGGTGAGGCGGGTGTTCAGGCCAAGATAATGCTGCGTCTAACCCCCGGGGTGGAAGCCCATACTCATGAATATATCAAAACGGGACAAATTGACAGCAAATTCGGCATAGTCATTGAAAATGGCCAAGCCATGGAAATAATCAAGCAAGCTTTAGCATTAGAGAATATCCAGCTTACCGGTCTGCACTGCCATATTGGTTCGCAGATATTTGAAATGCAGTCCTATACTCACGCAGCCGAAGTAATGCTCGCTTTTACTGCCCTGGTACACCAGGAGACAGGCTGGCAGCCCGAAGAAATGAACTTTGGTGGTGGTATGGGTATTTATTATACTTCAGCAGATAAACCCCAGCCGGTAATCAAATATGCCGATATGCTGGTGCCGGCAGTGCAAACTCTGTCAAAATCATATGGTTTGTCAGTGCCCAAGGTACTGGTGGAGCCCGGCCGTTCGATTAGCGGTCCTGCAGGGACTACACTGTATACGGTGGGCGCAGTCAAAGATATACCGGGCATTCGCAAATATGTGGCGGTGGATGGTGGTATGGGGGATAACCCCAGGCCGGCATTGTACCAGGCACGCTATGAAGCGCTACTAGCCAACAGGGCGGCCCAGCAGCAGAAGGAAATGGTTTCAATAGCAGGAAAATGCTGTGAGTCAGGTGATATGTTGATCTGGGATATTGAACTGCCTGCTCCCGTCCCCGGCGATATTCTAGCGGTTTCTGCCACTGGAGCCTATAACTACTCAATGTCGATGAACTATAATCGCTTGCCTCGCCCGGCTATGGTGCTCGTACGGGATGGTGTGGCGGATATTATTGTGACCCGGGAAACTTATGACGATTTAATTAGAAACGACTTGGTGCCTGAGCGGTTAGATGATAGAGTGGTTAGGATAGCCGGCGCAGTGCGATAATATTAAAAACATATTGTTTTTATAGTGCACCCCGAAACAGCTTTCCCGGCTTTTCGGGGCATGTTTTTTACACACCGGTTAGCTAAATATGGTATAATATGAAACTAATGCAGTAAAAAAACAAGTGCTTTTACACGGAGGCAAACAAGTGGAGATTATTACAACCCACACCAATACTGATATGGATGGACTGGCGGCCATGGTGGCGGCCAGAAAGTTATATCCCGGTGCCAGGTTGGTTTTGCCCGGCATAATGTCCCGTAATGTGGAAGAGTTCATGTCACTGCATAAAGACACTATCAATATTCGTAGTATTAAGCAAATTAATTTAAAACTAGTCAAACGAGTTATTATTGTTGATACCAAAAGCCCTCGACGGTTGGGTAAAATAGCCGGTATTTTAAACCAACCCGGGGTAGACGTGCATATTTACGATCATCATCCCTGGGTGGACGGTGACATACGGGGCTCCGTAGAGGTAGTGGATACTGTAGGGGCAACGGTTACCCTGCTGGTGGAGCGAATTAGGCAAAATGATTTATCGCTTAACTCCCTGGAGGCCACTATTTTTTGTCTTGGCATATATAATGACACCGGTTCACTGGTATTTACCAATACCACTTACCGCGATGTAGATGCTGTGTCGTTTCTATTGCAAAAGGGAGCCAATCTGGCGGTGGTAGCTGATTTTCTTAGCCGCCCAATGACCAATGAACAAAAAGAGCTGCTTAAAGATTTGTTGGTTAATGCCCGGCGGTATCAGGTTAATGGTGTCAGGGTGTTATTGACCAAGGCCGAAACAGCGGAATATGTGGTTGGCCTGGCGGTTATAGCGCACACCATTTCTGAAATTGAGCACCTGGATGTGGTCTTTGTGCTGGCTGGAATGGAGGACCGGGTGCACATGGTCGGACGAAGCAGTATCCCCCAGGCCAATGTGGCGGATATATTGAAGCATTTTGGTGGTGGCGGACATGCCGCCGCCGCCTCCGCTGTCGTAAAAAACGGTGTGCTTGACAATGTTGCCCGTGAACTACTTGATGTAATTAATGATAAAATACAGCCTCCTATTTGTGCTGCCGATATTATGACCTCACCGGTAAAAACTGTGGCTCCGGAAATGAGCATTGCAGAGGCGGGACAAATTATGCTCCGTTATGGACATACTGGTTTCCCCGTGGTTAAGGGTGAAAAACTAATTGGTGTCATTTCCCGCCGGGACGTGGAAAAAGCCATCCACCACGGCCTGGGACACGCCCCGGTAAAGGGCTTTATGACTGTCAGGGTGATATCTGTACCGAGCAATATACCTGTGTCCGAGCTAGAGGAATTGATGATCGATCATGACATAGGCCGGGTGCCTGTGGTAGAAGATGATAAAATAGTGGGTATTGTTTCCCGTACCGATATACTGCGCACATTGCACGGGGAAGTGCAGACAAGGCACCGGATAGTCTATAATAAAGGTCAGGAGGGTCTATCCGGCCTCAATATTAGTCGGGCGATGGAGAGCACACTGTCCGGTACTGTGCAGAATATTTTAAGACAGGCCGGTCAAATTGCAGATAGACTGGGATACAAGATTTACGCTGCCGGAGGGGTGGTGCGCGACATTTTACTGGGTCTGGAAAGCTTGGATGTGGACCTGGTGGTAGAGGGTGACGGCATACTTCTGGCAGAAGAACTGGGTAAAAAATATGATGTCCGGGTCAGACAATACCAGAACTTCGGTACTGCGGAAGTACTTTTTTCCGATGATTTTAAAATAGACGTGGCTACTGCCCGTGTGGAGTTTTATGCCTACCCGGCGGCTCTGCCACAGGTGGAGAGTTCCACGCTGCATCAGGATTTATACCGGCGTGATTTTACTATCAATGCTATGGCCGTTGCTTTAAATGAAAACAGCTTTGGTACCTTGGTGGACTTTTTTGATGGCCGGGAAGATTTGCAAAATCAAACGGTTAGGGTGCTGCATAATTTAAGTTTTATTGAAGATCCCACCAGGTTATTGCGGGCCATTCGATTTGAACAGCGGTACGGCTTTAAGATTGAGTCGCAGACCTTGAAGTTCCTTAATGAAACAGTGCGCCGGGATGTATTGGCCAGGGTGAGTAATGAACGTATTTGGGAGGAACTAAAACACATATTGCTGGAACCCGAGGCCGGCAGTATGCTGCGGCGCATGGAAGAATTAAAGATTTGGACATTTGTTTTCCCCGGGGTTATTTTCTGTGAAGTTGAACGCGTACTGAAAGATTTGCACCGTTCTATACGGCATGTTAGCGATTGGGGGATGATAGTAGCTAATACCCGGTGGTTGACTTATTTGATTGCTATCTTGCATTTGTCCGATGCCGGGGTTGCCCGGGCTATCTGTGATAAGTATGCTATTGGTAAGCGCCCTACCGATAAGGTGTTGGCTGCGCTGCAGGGCTGGAGCCGGTCTGCAGCCTTGATTTTGAAAGCACCGCAGAAGGTTAGGCTCAGTCAACAGGCCCAAGAGCTGCTGCAGATGCCGCGGGAAAGCTACCCTATGTTGCTGGCTATACTGGAAGAAGATGAATTAAAGGAACGTTTCAGACATCTACTCAATATAATTAAGGATAGTAAACCTTTAATCAATGGGAAATACATTAAACACCTGGGCTACCGTCCTGGTCCGGTTTACCGTGAAGCCTTGGATGCCCTGTGGCGTGAGAGGCTGGATGGCAATTTGCGTACTGAGGAGGAAGAGCAGGCCTTTGTGCGGGATTATCTTGCCCGGGTTACTAAAAGGAGCTAGTAAATGTTTGATTTACCCAGTCTGTCTGAACTGTTAACTTTACTACCGGTAATTTTAATTAGCCTGACTTTTCATGAGTTCGCTCATGGCTGGGCGGCCTACCGGCTAGGTGACAATACCGCCCGGAACCAGGGGCGGCTGACCCTTAATCCCCTGGCCCACATTGATCCGGTGGGCTTTTTAATGATGATATTGTTTCATTTTGGCTGGGCCAAGCCGGTTCCGGTAAACCCGTATAATTTACGTGCCGACCCGGCACGGGGCATGCTGCTGGTATCGCTGGCCGGCCCCTCCGCCAATTTTGTGCTGGCGTTGGTAGCTTCCCTATTGCTGGGTATTGGGGGGTTCCAGCTTGTTCCTTACGCTGATTACGTTTATTATATATTATACCTGACTATGCAAATTAATGTTATCCTGGCCATTTTTAACCTAATACCGGTGCCTCCGCTGGACGGATCCAAGATATTGGCGGGGCTATTGCCGGGTCAGTCTCAATTCATCTATGGTATGGAAACCTACGGCACCATAATACTGATGATATTGCTTTTTACCGGGGTGTTGGGCAAGGTATTATGGCCTCTGGTTAGTTTTGTGGTCAATATATTTTTAATGATAAGCAAACTAATATAATTTTCAGGCGCCGGTATAATTTTACTTGTTATTTATATGTACAATTTTACTGTAAAGGAGACTTACCATGCGCATTCTATCCGGTATTCAGCCTTCAGGCGCTCTGCATTTGGGTAACTATTACGGTATGATGAACAGGATGATTAATTACCAGCAAAACAATGAGCTATTTTGCTTTTTAGTAAATTACCATGCCCTGACTTCTGTTTTTGACGCCGATCTGTTAAGGAAACAGACCTTTGACGCGGCCTGCGATTTTTTAGCCTTGGGCCTTGACTCCGATAAATCAGTATTCTGGGTCCAGGGTGATGTGCCTGAGGTTACTGAATTAACCTGGTTGCTGTCCAATATCACCGGCATGGGGCTGTTGGAGCGCTCTCACTCCTTTAAGGATAAAACTGCCAAAGGCATTCCGGCCAGCCATGGATTATTCTCCTACCCCGTGCTGATGGCTGCCGATATTTTGCTGTTCGGGGGCGAAAAGGTGCCCGTGGGCAAAGACCAGAAACAGCACTTGGAAATTGCCAGGGATGTGGCTATCAGGTTTAATAATACTTACGGAGAAACCTTTGTGGTGCCTGAGCCGGATATTGAGGAGGATTTTGCCACTGTACCGGGTCTTGACGGCCAAAAAATGTCAAAGTCCTATGGTAATACCATAGAAATATTTGCTGATGAAAAATCATTACGCAAAAAGGTCATGGGCATTAAAACTGATTCCACACCGGTGGACGAGCCCAAGCCCATTGAAGGCAATGTGCTTTACGACCTGTATGCTTTGTTTCTGGATGAAAAAGGCAAGGCCTCGCTTAAGGAAAGGTTTCTTACGCCGGGCCTGAGGTATGGGGATATAAAGAAGGAACTATTCGAAATTATACGTGATTACTTCGCTCCCTACAAAAAAGAAAGGGACGCTCTGGTTAATGATAAGCAATATGTACTGGAAATTATGCAAAAAGGCGCCCGCAAGGCCAGGCAAGCGGCTACAGTATACCTTGAACGGGCCCGCCGTAATGTGGGGCTTGATTACCAAAGTTTTTAGCCGGTATTCTTATTGCCAACAACCAACCATATTGTTCATTTTGGTTTAAAACAGATTTATAATTTAATCGAGGAGCAGGCCATTTTTATTATCTAAAAGGGCTTGCTTTTTTATTTAAAATTTGTTAATTAAGCCATACGCATATTTTAGTTATGGTGGCGGTAATATAAGGCATGAGGTGCAGTATGTGGTACTTAATATTGGCACCGGTGCCGGTTTTGCTTTTATTGCTTCTAATTGCACCGGTTACAGTGCATATAAGTTATGTACTTGAAGAAAAAGATGACCTGTTATCCAATACAACCTTGGCTGTTTCTACGCCTGGTACCGGTATTAGCTTGTCCTTTTTGTGGGGCTTATTTAAATTGCGACTGAGGTTTTCCTCGATAGGGCTGGTTTTTGGTAGATTCGCTCCTGTCTTTAAGCTGCGGGCAAGGTTGGCTAAGCGCTCCGGCGGCGTTTTAGCCAGGGAGAAAACCAGCATTTCGGCCGGCCGGGTTATTGATCTTTATAAGCAAGTGATGAAAATTTACCGTGCCGCCAATCCTGCCTTTCGTTATATGCTATCGACCATCAAGTTGCAACAGTTTAGCTGGTGCACCCGGTTGGGCATGTACCAGGCGGATCAAACCGGGTTGGCGGTAGGTTTATTATGGACATTAAAAAGTAACTCCACTGCGTACCTATATCGCCGGCTTAAAAAACCGCTGCCCAAACCGGATTTGGAAATAATACCCGTTTTTGACGCGCGGGTGTTGGCCATTCACTTAAATTGTATATTCAGCTTGCGACCGGGACATATGATTATTACGGGGGTATTGGCTGTATGGTTTTATCTGAAAAATAGGAAATAAAAATCTATGCATAACAGGGCATAGAAAGTGGTGGGCAAGACGAAAAGTAGAATCCCGGGAGGTTTGAAAATAAAGGAGCTGAGGCCATAAGGACGGTTAAAAAAAAAGGGCCTAGCCAAAAGATTTTCCAGTCGACCACAGCCAGTCTCTCAGCACTTCCGGTCCTGTGAGGTCTGGGTCGGGGGTGCTTTACCCTAATCAGCCTGCATGAAGTACATATCCCCTCTAACCAAATGGAGCGACCTCTCCGGGTGTTTTCCAGCTTTCACAGTAACCCAGCTAATGTACGTTACTGTCATCCTTGTACGCTAGGCAGGTACCTTGCCAACAATTCCTTACCGGATCTGCGAAAGTCTAGTTGTTGGATATGTTCCCCCATACGGGGCATGTTGAGACGGTAGTATTGATGTCAAAGAAAAATTAACGAGTGTGCGAAAAGCCTAGTGATACTGGGCTTTTCGCTTATTTGTGATATAATTCCATTGTATAGAAATTGGAAATTTATCGCTTCGTGGGAATATGTCCATGGAAGCGGATTTGATAGTTAAGTGGTCAGGTTAGATGTCAGAGCTTAATGAAACAGCAGATTAGATTTTTTTTAGATTTTCGAGGTTGAGAAACCAGTTTTGACAACTGGAATAATTTTTTAGAAGGAGGATAGAGTATGGATATCAGAAGCGAAATTGAAATAATTGAGTCTTCTATAAACCCAAATAAAACAAATATTCCAGGAACAGAAGCTTATGAAATTGTAATGAGAGTTGCATATTTTGAATACCATCAATACTCGAAGCTTATTGTGAAATTAAATAAATTAAGAAAAAAATGCTTAACATATGATGAGAAGGCTGCTTTTGTGACTATATATAAGGCCATTTATCATTCTGCCAAAAAAATGTATAGAAAGACTTTGTCGAATATAAATTCGGGGGTATTAGAAATAAATCATAATTTGCACGACGAAAGTGAAGAGACTGTTCAAAAAGCAATAGAACCTTTTTTACATGACACCGGGAATTTAAATTTCAATCAATCGTGTTTAAGAATAATGTCAAATGCTATTCTCAAACAGTTAGCTGATATAAAAGATGAATTGTATATTTTAGATAATCATCCGGATGACTATATAAACACTTTTAGTACCTATATAGGTCCAGCATCAATAATGAGATATAGAAACGACCGCGTCTATTATAAGGATGTTTCATTTATTCCTACTGATAGTCACAGCTATTCTGTTTCATATAACGAAAAAACAACAACGGATACTAAAAATGCAATATTAGATATATTTGCTTATTTGAATGGTATGCCTTACTTTTACTTCACAGACAATCCTGAATTTAATAGGAAAATTTGTGAATTGTATGAGAAATTTTACAATGGTCCCCAATGTCAAGACACGATTTTATAAATTCAAAGCGACACTG